>NZ_JAKOIW010000040.1 GCF_022206305.1 Gordonia sp. 'Campus'
ATAGGCCAGAACTGTACGCACAGCAATGTGTTCAGGTGACTGGTACTAATCGGCCGAGGACTTACCAACAACACCCACACACCCAAAACCTTTTGGTGTGTTCGCATCCACTATGTACTTCTGAAACAACACACAACAAACAAACACGATTGTTGTGTGACTGTGTTTCATAAAGTTACGGCGGCCATAGCGGAGGGGAAACGCCCGGCCCCATTCCGAACCCGGAAGCTAAGCCCTCCAGCGCCAATGGTACTGCACCCTAACCAGTGTGGGAGAGTAGGACACCGCCGAACACAACCCCCAGAATGCCCCGCAACCCACCGTTGCGGGGCATTCTGCATTCCCGAGACTTTGCGATTTCACGGGCTTTCTTTGGGCACCACGATCATCGGTATCGACACGGCCCGCAGGATCTTGGCGGCGGTGGTTCCGAGGAACAAGGTGTTCGGCGCGGCCAGCCTGCTCGAACCCACCATGACGACATCGCCGTCCTGCCACTCCAGCGACTCGACCGCCTCTTCGATGGTGGTGCCCGAGGCAACAACCGAACTGACCGGGAACTCCGGTGGCAATTGCGCGCGAGCTCTGTCCAAGGTCTGTTGTGCGTGCACCCGGGCGCGGTCGACGGCGTGCTGATCCGGTTCTGTACGCCACGGTTGCACGTCGTCGATGGCGACGAGCGAGATGAGCCGAATCGGTCGGTCGGCGCGTACGCCGCTGCGGAGTGCGGTGTCGAACAGCAGGCGTGTCCCGGGCCGGTGGCCGATGGCGACGGAGATCTGTCTGACCTCCTTCGCTCCGAGATGCGCGAATCCGGGAGGTGCGACGGCCACGGGAATCGGTGACGAATGCAGGATGTCGTTCACGACGGTGCCGAGGGTATGGCGCCCGCGGATACCGCCGCCGGCGCCGCCGATGACGAGCATGTCCGCCCCGGTTCGATGAGCCTGCACGATGAGTCCCTCGGCGGGGTTGGCGTGCTCGGCGATCGTCGTCGTGGTCTCGATGTCGTCCGGGAGTCGTGACGCGGCCTGGTCGAGCCACTGCCGTGCGGCACTGTCGAGAGCATCGGTGAGCTGTTCCACGGGTATGGGTTCGGGTGCATCTCCGGAGCTCTCCGGTTGGGGCGGTATGACTATGCAGATCTCGAGCTCGGCGTCGAACGTGCGTGCCAGGCAGGCGCCGAGAGCGACCGCATCCTCGCCTCCCGAGGTCGCGATGTATGCGACGAGCAACTTCATCGGTTCTCCCTCACATGAACGTCTTCGACCCCGTCTTCGCCAGCCTAGCCATCGCCGCATCGATCGGACGTGCGTCGACGATTGCCCTCGGTACTCCGGCTCCGTGTGGTCGGGTGCTCCTGCCCGGCATCGGACCCGCTTAGATAGGGGCATGGAGTCCCTCGTCGACGGATATTTCAGCCACATCATGAATGAGTGCCGATCGGAGAGATCGGGGGCGGTGGCCGATTACATCCCGGAACTGGCCGTGGTCGACCCGAATGGTTACGCCCTGTCGGTCTGCGTTCACGACGGTCACACCTACTCCCACGGGGACACGTCCACGACCTTCACCATCCAGTCGGTGTCCAAGCCGTTGACGTACGCGATGGCGTTGCAGAAGCACGGTGCCGTCGCGGTGGACGCGAAGATCGGCGTCGAACCGTCGGGGGAGGCGTTCAACGAGATCAGCGTCGACGACCGGCGCCGGCCCAAGAATCCGATGATCAATGCGGGCGCGATCTTCGCGGCGTCGATGCTCCTCCCGCCGATGCGTGGCGTGGACGAGTCGGCGGTGGCGGCGGCGTTTGCCGAGGTGCTCGAGTTCTACTCGGGCTGTGCGGGCCGCCGCCTGACGATGGACGAGGACGTGTACGCCTCGGAGGCGTCGACGGGTTCACGCAATCGTGCGATCGCCTACATGCTCGACAGTTTCGGTTCGCTGGAGACCAGTCCGGATGCCGCCCTCGATCTCTACTACCGGCAGTGCTCGATCCGCGTGACGACCGATGACCTCGCCGGCATCGGTGCCACCATCGCCAACGGCGGGGTGAACCCGCGGACGGGGCGATCGGTCTTCTCCGGCGAGACAGCGCAGCGACTGTTGAGCGTCATGACGACGTGTGGGATGTACGACGGCGCGGGGGACTGGGTCACCACGGTCGGTCTCCCGGCGAAGAGCGGCGTCGGCGGTGGCATCCTCGCCGTGTTGCCGGGTCAGCTCGGCATCGGGGTGTACTCGCCGCGACTCGACGAACACGGCAACAGCGTCCGCGGTGTCGAGGTGTGCCGGTCGTTGTCCAAGGATCTCGGGCTGCACATGTTCAACGTGACGCGCGAGAGCCGGGTGACGATCCGGTCGGTGTACGACATGTCGGACACGACCGTCGGAGAGGAGTGGACCGAGCGCGAACGCAGCTATCTGCGCACGTGCCGGGACACCATCCGGGTGTATGAACTGCAGGGCGACCTGACGTTCGCCGGAGCCGAGAGTGTGCACCGACGGCTCGAAGCCGACATGAACGACTACACCGTGGTGATCGTCGAGATCTCCCGTATCGGGGTCATCGACGCGGTTGCCCGCACCATGGTGCTGAGCATGAAGCAGCGACTCGACGACAGCGGGCGCCGCGCCATGCTCGTCGATCCCGACGGCGTGGTCCGGGCCAGTGTGGACCGTCACCGCAACGATGCTTCGGTACCCGATCTCGCTGCGCCGCAGGAACTCCGGGGCTTCGACCCGGCGTTGCCCCATGTGCACTCGACCATGGACGATGCCATCACCGACGCCGAGTCGTTCTTGCTGAAGCACTACTACGACCGGTGAGTCGCGGTCGGGGAACGGACGTGCAGGGGGTCCCCTCCATCGGTGGCGCGATGGCCTAGGGTGGGCACGTGCGTCTCGTCATCGCGGAGTGTCAGGTCGATTACGTCGGGCGGTTGACCGCCCACCTGCCCATGGCGCGGCGGCTACTGCTGATCAAGTCCGACGGTTCGGTCAGCGTGCACGCCGACGACCGGGCGTACAAGCCGCTGAACTGGATGAGCCCGCCGTGCTGGCTCACCGAGGCAGCCGTCCCCGAAGGTACGCAGGCGCAGGCCTACTGGGTCGTCACGAACAAGGCCGGCGAGGAACTGCGGATCACCATCGCCGCCATCGAACACGACTCCGAGCACGAACTGGGCGTCGACCCCGGGCTGGTCAAGGACGGCGTCGAGGCGCACCTCCAAGAACTTCTCGCGGAGCATGTCGAGACCCTCGGCCCCGGTCACACGCTCATCCGGCGCGAGTACATGACGGCCATCGGGCCGGTCGACCTGCTCTGCCGCGACGCCGCGGGGGCCACGGTCGCGGTCGAGATCAAGCGGCGCGGTGAGATCGACGGTGTCGAGCAGCTGACGCGCTACCTCGAGCTCCTCAACCGGGACACGACACTCGCGCCCGTGGCGGGGGTCTTCGCGGCTCAGCAGATCAAGCCGCAGGCACGGACGCTCGCCGAGGACCGCGGGATCCGCTGCGTCGTTCTCGATTACGACGAGTTGCGGGGCGCCGAGAGCACCGAGTTCCGGCTGTTCTAGCCGGTCAGGCGTTGCTGGGTGCTTCCTCGGCCCTGGCCTCGGGAGACAGCCTGCGGTTGAGCAGCTCCAGGTCCTCGGCGTCGGTGAGCACCGAAAAGTCCGAGTCCTCGGGCTGGGCGAGCAGGGCCGGGAGCTCCGCCAGCCTGTCGCGCAGCTGACCGAGGTTGGCGGCGATGTCCAGTCGTGCCCGGTCGGCCGCCTGCGCCAATTCGCGGGAGCGGTTCAGACGTTCGGCGGCGATGTCCAGCGCCGTCTGGCGGATGTGCGCCGCCTCGTCGAGAGCCCGTTCGCGTTGATCGGCCAGTTCGGCATCGTGGCGTTCGCGTTCGTTGTCACGCTCTCGTGCACTGACGGCCTCGAGTTCGGCGACCTCGGCCTTGGCCTTCTCGACGATGCGCCGGGCCTCGTCGTTGGCGGCCGACATCGTCTTGGTGTGTTCGGCTTCCATCGCCGCGGCGCGCTCGGCGATGAGACGAGCCGACTCCGACTCGTTCGCCGCTGCGGTCTCCTTGACCTGTCGAGCGCGGGCGGCGGCCTCGTCGACGAGCTTCTTGGCCGCCGTGCGTGCCTCGCCGCGGACCCGTTCCGCGTCGGCCGCGGCCGAGGAACGCATGTCGGCCGCTTCCTGGCGTGCGATGGACAAGGTCTCGGCTGCCTCCGCGGACGCCTCGGCACGCATTTCCGACGCCTCGTCGGAGGCCAGTTGCAGCATGCGGGACAGGCGCTCGCTCATCCCCTGCGCGGTGGTCGGCGGCACCGACAGCTTGTCGACCTCGCGGCGGAGCTCGGCGATCTCGTCGCGCGCATCCTCGAGGTGTGCGGCCAACTCGTGGGCGTTGGCGGTGGCGGCGTCGCGGTCGGCGGCGAGAACTCGCAACTCGGCATCGAGCCGCTGAAGGTGGTCGGCGACCTGCTCACGGTCATAACCGCGCATCACGATCGCGAAGGGCAATTGCCGTGCGGGACCTGGCATGGCGGCCAGTGTATCGGAGAGCGTGCAGCGTCGACGCGCCGTCGACGGCGACGCGCGGACACCGGTTGCCGACGTCCGGGCGGTCGCCATGCCGACCATCGGGCGCCGTCCGCCGTGTCGTGGGCGCACCACGGCACCGGCGGATGGCGGGGCGAAAGGCGGTGACCCGCAGTGGTTTTGCGTAGTTCCGCAGACCTCAGTGGGCGTCTGCGGCGGGCTCGACGAGTTCGAGCAACACGCCCCCGGCATCCTTGGGGTGCACGAAGTTGATGCGCGAGTTCGCCGTGCCGCGCTTGGCTGCCGGGTAGAGGACGCGGACACCGGCCTCGGTGAGTCGCGCCATGACGGCGTCGACATCGGTGACGCGGACCGCGAGTTGCTGCAGGCCCGGCCCGTTGCGATCGATGAACTTCGCGATGGTCGAGGACTCGTCGAGCGGTGCCAGCAACTGGATGACCGCGCCGTTCCCGCCGGCGGGGCCGACCATGGCCTCTTCGACGCCCTGTTCGGCGTTGGTCTCCTGATGCAGCGTCTCGAAGCCGAGGTGGGTCGCGTACCACTGTTTGGCGGCGTCCAGATCGGGGACGGCGATACCGACGTGATCGATGGCGACGACCAGGTCGGAGATGAGAGCTGTGGTGCTGGGGTCCGTTGCTGAGGAAGACATGGGACAACGGTAGCGTTGAGGTGTTGAGCGCACAGAGCGGGCGCTCGGTAAACCCCCTCACAAGACCCCCGGAGGTTCGTTCCCATGTCCTCGACTCCCGACACGACAACCGTCATCGTCGCCGGTGCACGCACGCCCTTCGGCCGCCTGATGGGTTCGCTCAAGGATTTCAGCGGGGTCGACCTCGGTGCCGTCGCGATCAAGGGTGCGCTGGAGCGCTCGGGTGTCCCGGCGTCGGAGGTCCAGTACGTGATCATGGGCCAGGTCCTCACCGCGGGTGCGGGCCAGATGCCGGCCCGGCAGGCCGCCGTGAAGGCGGGTATCGGCTGGGACGTCCCCACGCTGACCATCAACAAGATGTGCCTGTCGGGCATCGACGCGATCGCGTTGGCCGACCAGCTCATCCGCGCCGGTGAGTTCGACTGCGTCGTGGCCGGCGGCCAGGAGTCGATGACCCAGGCACCGCACATCCTGCAGGGCAGCCGCAGCGGGTTCAAGTACGGCAACACCGAGCTCGTCGACCACATGGCCTTCGACGGTCTGCACGACGCCTTCACCGATCAGCCGATGGGGGCGCTGACCGAGCAGGGCAACGACGCCGACGGGTTCACCCGCGAGCAGCAGGACGAGTTCGCCGCACGCAGCCATCGGCTCGCGGCCGCTGCATGGAAGAACGGCGTGTTCGACGACGAGGTCGTGCCGGTGTCGATCCCGCAGCGCAAGGGCGACCCGATCGAGTTCGCCGAGGACGAGGGCATCCGCGCCAACACGACCGTCGAATCGCTGTCCGGACTGCGTCCGGCGTTCCGCAAGGACGGCACCATCACCGCGGGCAACTCGTCGCAGATCTCCGACGGTGCGGCCGCCGTGGTCGTGATGAGCAAGGCCAAGGCCGAGGAACTGGGCGTCACGTGGCTGGCCGAGATCGGCGCCCACGGTGTTGTCGCCGGACCGGACTCGAGCCTGCAGGCGCAGCCGGCCAACGCCATCGTCAAGGCCTGTGACCGCGAGGGCATCGCACCGGCCGACCTCGACCTCGTCGAGATCAACGAGGCGTTCGCAGCTGTCGGATTGTCCTCGACCAAGCAACTCGGCATCGACCCCGAGATCGTCAACGTCAACGGTGGCGCCATTGCCGTCGGCCATCCCATCGGGACGTCGGGTGCGCGCGTCGCGCTGCACGTCGCGCTCGAGCTGAAGCGTCGCGGCGGCGGCACCGGCGCAGCGGCCCTGTGCGGCGCCGGAGGTCAGGGAGACGCTCTCATCATCCGGGTGCCCAAGAGCTGACCGACGAGATGTCTACGACACTTTGTCGTAGTTTGATGTCCGATTCGGCACAATGAGGATCATGCTGTCTTTCTTCGACCTGACCACTCCGGCCAAACGCTTTCGGCTCGTCGCCGTGGCGGAGGCCATCACCTGGGCGATCCTGCTGGTCGCCATGGTCGTCAAACGTGTCAACGACGACGACGAGGCCATCGCCAAGCCGGGCATGATCCACGGCGTCGTGTTCGTGATCTTCGTGGTGGTCGCCCTGATCACCGCGGTCCAGCTGAAGTGGAACGCCGTGAAGTGGGAGTTCCCGCTGGGGTCGCGTCGGATCGGCATCCCGATCGTCACCCTGCTCGCCCTGGCGTCGAGCATCCCGCCCTTCGGCACCATCGTCTTCGAATGGTGGGCACGGCGTAACGGCCACCTCGCCGAGTTGTCGGAGGGTCGATCGAGCAGGCAGGCGACCGCCTGACCACGTCCACCGCATCCCCGATCGCTCCGACGCTGCGCCGCTCCCGGCGCAGCGTCGGAGCGATCTTCACGTTGAACGGGTTCCTCGCGGCCATGTGGGTCGCGCACATCCCGGTCATCAGCGCACGGACCGACGTCGGGCACGACGAACTCGGCGGACTACTCCTCCTGCTCGGCGGATCGGCCTTCGTCGGCATGCAGGTGTGCGGTCGCCTGATCGACCGGTGGGGCTCCCGGCCGGTGACCATCGGCGCGGCGGTCCTGCTGTCGGCCGTGATCATCGCCCCGGTCCTCGCCGTGGACGGGCTCACCCTGGCTGCCGCGCTGGTCGCGTTCGGTTTCGCCAACGGATGCCTGGACGTGTCGATGAACGCGCAGGCGGTGATCGTCGAACGGGCCTACGGTCGTCCGATCATGTCGTCCTTCCACGGTTTCTTCTCCGCGGGCAGCCTCGTCGGGTCCGGGGTCGTCGCCGCGACACTGTGGGCGGACGTGGGCGTGGTGCCGACCGTGGCATGTGCGGCGGTCGCGGGACTCGGAGTCGTCGCGGTGGCGGCACGCGGGCTCGCCGATCGTGACGTGGGGGTCACCGACTCGACCACCGACGAGCCCGCGTCCGCGCACTGGTGGCGCACCGTCGATCGGCGTCGTCTGGTCCTGCTGGCACTCGTCGCCTTCGCGCTCATGCTCGCCGAGGGCACCGCCTACGACTGGAGTGCGCTGCACGTCGTCGAGACGTTCGGCACCTCCGAGGCGATCGGGGCCGTTGCCTTCGGCGCATTCAGCGCGACGATGACCATCGCGCGCTTCGTCATCGACCCGGTGGTGGCCTCGGTCGGCCCGGTCGCGGTCGTCCGGTACGGCGGACTGATCGGAACGGCGGGCATCCTCGTCGCGGTGCTCTCACCCGTACCGGCCGTCGCCGTCGTCGGATGGGGTGTGTTCGGCCTCGGGCTGGCCGGTCTGATCCCGCAGATCTTCACCGCGGCGGGAAACCTGTCCGGGCCGGCCAGCGGGCGGACGATCTCCGCCGTCGTCGGCTGCGGCTACCTCGGGATGCTCGCCGGCCCCGCGATCGTCGGGTTCGTCAGCAGCCGCACCTCCCTGAACACCGGGCTGCTGGCAGCCGTGGCCGCGCTGGTCCTCGCGATCGGACTCGCCTCGGTGGTCCGTCCGCCCGGTCCGCGGCGGTCGTCGCCGACAGCAGCCCGGTCCTCAGGCACCGACTGAGCCTTGTCGGCGGTCGTGCCACACTAGAGGGGTGACGCGACCAACCAATCGTCAGCAGGCCGCCGCGGCGGCTCGCCAGCAGGCTGCAGCCGCCATGGCCATGTCCGGGGCCGTCGATCTCGGCGGTCTGAAGGAACGGGCCGAAGCCGAACGCGCACAAGCACAACGCGCGCAGACCAGGGCGGCATCCGCCCCGCAGGATCAGTCGCCCCCGGGTGGGCAGGCCCCGGCACCGACGGGCGGCGCCGCCGTCCTCGACGTCACCGAGGAGACGTTCGAGGCCGAGGTCCTCAACCGCTCGATGCAGCAGCTCGTGGTCGTCGACCTCTGGGCCGAGTGGTGCGGGCCCTGCAAGCAGCTCTCACCCGTCCTGGAACGACTCGCCGGCACGTCGGGCGGGCGCTGGGTTCTCGCGAAGGTCGACGTCGACGCGAATCCGCGTATCGCGCAGGCATTCCGCGCGCAGTCGATCCCGATGGTCGTCGCCATCGTGCAGGGGCAGCCGATCACCGCGTTCAACGGTGTGCGGTCCGAAGCCGAGATCATCCAGTGGATCGACGACATCTTCGCGCAGATCGGCGATGCGCTCCCCGGGGCGCCCGAAGGCGCGGCCCCCGAACCGGAACCGGAGGATCCGCGGCTGCTCGCCGCGGAGGCGAAGCTCAACGACGGCGACTTCGACGGCGCCCTGGCCGACTACCGGGCGGTCGCCGAGGCCGAGCCGGACAATGTCGAGGCGGCCTCCGCCGCACGCAATCTCGAGTTCATCCTGCGCGCGCAGGCGCACGACCCGGCGATCGTCGAGACGGCGTCACCGCGTGATGTGGACGCCCAGCTCGCCGCCGCGGACGTTCTCCTGCTGTCCCAGCAGCCCGAGGCCGCGTTCGATCGCATCATCGACGTCGTGCGGGTGACCAACGGTGAGGAGCGCACCCGTGCCCGCACCCGGTTGCTCGAGCTCTTCGAACTCTTCGATCCCGCCGAGCCGTTCGTCGTCAGCGCGCGTCGCAAGCTCGCCAGCGCTCTCTACTGAGCCCGGGGGCTGCGGTCCCCGCGGGAATCACCCGCGGGGAGCCAGCCAGATCGCGGAGTTCGCGGGGAGCATGACACGGGCCGAGGTCGGACGGCCGTGGAACGACGGCCCGTCGGCGGTCACCGACCCCATGTTGCCCCGGCCACCACCGCTGTAGGCGTCGGCGTCGGTGTTGAGGATCTCGTCCCAGACCCCGGTCAGGGGGAGCCCGACGCGGTAGTCATCGCGATCCGCGCCGCTCAGGTTGAACACGCACGCGACGACCGACCCGTCGGAGCCGTATCGCAGGAAGCTGATGACGTTGTTGGCGGTGTCGTTGGCGTCGATCCACTCGAAGCCGAGCGGATCGATGTCCTGGGTGAAGAGTGCGGGAGTCGAACGGTGGATCCGGTTCAGGTCGGTGACCAACGCGGAGATGCCCGAGTGGAGTTCGCCCTCCCACCCCTGCAGCTGGTGCCAGTCGAGGCTGCGGTTGTCGGCCCACTCGGCGGTCTGACCGAACTCCTGGCCCATGAACAACAGCTGCTTGCCCGGGTGCGACCACATGAAGGCCAGGTAGACCCGGACACCCGCGGCCTTGCTGAACGAATCGCCGGGCATCCGGGTCCAGAGCGTGCCCTTGCCGTGCACGACCTCGTCGTGCGACAGCGGCAGCACGAAGTTCTCACTCCACGCGTACATCAGAGAGAAGGTGATCTCGTGATGGTGGAAGCTGCGGTGGATCTGGTCGCGCGAGAGGTAGTCGAGGGTGTCGTGCATCCAGCCCATGTTCCATTTGAAACTGAACCCCAGCCCGCCCAGATCGGTCATGCGGGTGACGCCCGGCCACGCCGTGGACTCCTCGGCGACGGTGATCACGCCCGGGAAATGCTTGTGGACGGTCGCGTTGGTCTCCTGGAGGAACTGTACCGCCTCCAGGTTCTCCCGCCCGCCGTGGATGTTCGGGCGCCATTGGCCGGCGGGCCGTGAGTAGTCCAGGTACAGCATCGACGCGACGGCATCCACCCGGAGGCCGTCGATGTGGAACTCGCTGAACCAGAACAGCGCATTGGCCACGAGGAAGTTGCGCACCTCGTACCGGCCGAAGTCGAAGACGTAGGTGCCCCAGTCGAGTTGCTCGCCACGCATCGGGTCGGCGTGTTCGTAGAGCGGCGTGCCGTCGAACCGCGCCAGTGCCCAGTCGTCCTTGGGGAAGTGGGCGGGCACCCAGTCGACGATGACCGCGATGTCCCGCGAGTGGAGGTGGTCCACCAGATACCGGAAGTCGTCGGGTGTTCCGAAGCGTGCCGTCGGCGCGTAGTACGACGTGACCTGATAACCCCACGAACCGCCGAAGGGGTGTTCGGCGACGGGCAGGAACTCGACGTGGGTGAAGCCCTTCTCGACCACGTAGTCGGCCAGCTCGTGCGCGAGCTCGCGATAGCCGAGGCCCTCGCGCCACGACGCCAGATGCACCTCGTAGACGCTCATCGGTTCGCGTTCGGGTGCCGACTGCTCGCGCCGGGCGATCCAGGCGTCGTCGGTCCAGACGTGCTGCGACACGGTGACCCTCGAGGCCGTGGCCGGAGGCGGGGTCGTGCGGAATGCCATCGGGTCGGCCTTCTCACGGATGATCCCGTCGGCGCCGTGCACGCGAAACTTGTAATGGGCTCCGTCGCCGACGCCAGGGACGAACACCTCCCACACCCCGCTCGACCCGATCTTGCGCATCGGGGCGACGCGACCGGTCCACTCGTCGAAGTCGCCGATGACGGTGACGCCGTGGGCATTCGGTGCCCACACCGAGAAGGCGGTGCCCTCCACGACGCCGTCGGGGGTGGTGTAGGAGGTCACCCGTGCGCCGAGAGCGTTCCAGAGCGCCTCGTGGCGACCCTCACTGAACAGGTGGATGTCGATGTCGCCGAGACTGGGCAGGAACCGATATCCGTCGGCGACGACCAATTCCTCTGTGCCGCCTGAGGAGTCGAGATAGGTGACGCGATACCGGTAGTCCATGAGGTCGGCGATCGGCACCGTGACGACCCAGAGGTCGTCGGTCTGGCGGGTCATCGGGTGATCGACGCCGCCGATGAGTGCGGACACCTCCAGCGCATTCGGGCGGAGCGTGCGCAGGATCGTGGTGCCACCCGGGGCGTCGTGGGCGCCGAGGAAGGCGTGTGGGTCGGGGTGCGTCTGCGCGGCGAGGCGGTTCAGGTCGTGGTCGGACGCGCGGGGGTCCGGCGGATCGGACGGTGTGGCTC
>NZ_JAKOIW010000041.1 GCF_022206305.1 Gordonia sp. 'Campus'
GGCGGGGAACCGGGCCGGGATCGGGGCCCACTCGGCCCCGGCGGCGGGGCGAAACCCGGACGAGGGCCGGGACCGCCCGCGTTCGGGCGGTCCGACGGGCGAGGCGGGACCGGGCTGCTGACCGGTGCGTTCGGGACGCGCTCCCAGGGCGCCGAGGTCCCCGACACCGTCGGCGCCTCGGGCGTCGACCGTGCGTCGCGGGCACGCTCGTCAGCACCACCGGACCGGGTCGGCTGGTTCGGAGAGCGCTCGTCGTCAGAGGTCACGGGTCCAAATTACCCGGCGGTGACGAGGTGGTCGGGCGCGGACCGGGGGCCGGCGGTCACGAAGCCTGCGTTTCCGTGCTCTCCGCCAGCGCCTCGCGGACCTCTTCGATCCGCGGGACGGTGGGGGAGACAGGTGCCACCACGCGTCGCGCGCGACGCACGACCCCTGCGGCGACACCGGCCGAGACGGACGCCACGACCACACCCAGTGTGGCGAGCAGATAGTTCTTGCGCATGGCCCAAGAGTGCCAGCCGGTGTGCACGGGTGCCACCCCGCCCCGGCACGTTTGCGCACCTCGACGGCTCACCGGGTCACCCGGACGCCGGCAAGTGGTTGGATGGAGACATGACTACACAGAAAACCTCCGCAGTCATCCACACCAATCGCGGCGACATCAAGGTCGACCTGTTCCCGAACCACGCGCCGAAGACGGTCGAGAACTTCGTCGGGCTCGCCGACGGCAGCAAGGAGTACAGCAAGCCGAACGCGTCCGGCGGCAACTCCGGGCCGTTCTTCGACGGTTCGGTGTTCCACCGGGTCATCTCCGGGTTCATGATCCAGGGCGGCGATCCGACCGGAACCGGCACGGGCGGCCCGGGCTACCAGTTCGGCGACGAGTTCCACCCGGAGCTGCAGTTCGACCGTCCGTACCTGCTCGCCATGGCCAACGCCGGCCCGGGCACCAACGGCTCGCAGTTCTTCATCACCGTCGGACCGACCCCGCACCTGAACCGTCGCCACACGATCTTCGGTGAGGTCACCGACCCCGCGTCGCAGCAGGTCGTCGACGCGATCGCGACCACCTCCACCGATCGCGGCGATCGCCCGCTCGACGAGGTCGTCATCGAGAAGATCGAGGTCAACTGACCTTTCCGGAGCACACCGCCCAGCAACGGGCGGTGTGCTACCGGCACCCCGACCGTCCCACCGGCCTGTCCTGCAGCCGCTGCGGACGGCCGGCGTGTCCCGAGTGCCTGCGTCCGGCGTCGGTCGGGCAGCACTGTCTGGAATGTCTCCGCGACGACGGGGTCCAACGGTCCCCGTCCCTGACGGGTCCGCGACGCGGCGTCCGTGCGATTGCTCCCACGCGCGCAGTGGCCACGCAGCCGTATGCCACCTATGCGCTCATCGCGGTGAACCTGCTGGTCTTCGCGCTGTGCGTCCTGCAGGCCGGGGTCGGCGATCCCGGTGCCGCGTCGATCTTCAGCGCAGGCGACCTGTTGAAGAGCGACGTCGCCGCGGGTGAGTACTGGCGTCTGCTCACCGCAGGCTTCCTCCACTTCAGCGTCATGCACGTCGCCGTCAACATGCTCTCGCTCTACATCCTCGGGCGCGATCTCGAACTCTCGCTGGGAGTCGCCCGCTATCTGGCGGTCTACGTCATCGCGCTACTCGGAGGCAGTGCCGCGGTCATGCTGTTCGAGGACGACCGCGCACTGACCGCGGGGGCGTCCGGAGCCATCTACGGACTCATGGGCGCGATGCTCGTGATCATCCTCAAGGCCCGCGTCTCGCCGGTTCCGGTGCTGCTCATCATCGGTTTCAACGTGGTGCTGTCGTTCTCCCTGCCGGGCATCTCCGTGCTGGGTCATCTCGGCGGGCTGGCGTTCGGTGCCGCGGCCACGGCCGCCATCGTCTACCTGCCCGAGGCCGTTCTACCGTCGGGACGCCGGGATGCGAGGTCGGCGAGCCTCGTCGGATGGGTCGCCCTCGCAGCACTTCTCGTGCTCGCGCTCGGCCTCGGTGTCGGCGCGGGCATCGCCTACGACGGCCTGACCTACATCCGCTGACACACTCCCGCTGGTAACCACCCCGGCCGGGGGCTGTTTCACTCTTCGACGACGAACCCCGCGGCGCGCAGGTCATCGGCGACCGTCAGCAGATCGGTGCCGAGATCCCACCGGCTGAACACGACGAGTCGTGTGTCCTCGCGGGGCAATCCCTCGGGCTCATCTGCCGGCGTCGCCGATGCGCCCTCCGGGAGTACGTCGATCTCCAGTTGCCCGACTCGTCGACCCACGCGGCGGATGGACAGCAATCGGATCCGCTCGATCTCTTCTCGCGAGTACGTCCGAGGGCCGCGCAGGGTGCGGATCATCAACGCGGGAACCGGGCCGTCGATGATTGCCAGGCGCGGACGCACCCGGAGGGTGTAGGCGCCGAGGACCGCCAGAAGCAGGCCGGCCACACCCATCAGGACGGCCCCGGCCGGATCGCCGCTGACCACGACTGCCGCGACCATCAGGATCACCCCGCCGACGCAACCGGCGATTCCCGCCCCGATCGGGGTGGCCCAGGCGCGTGTGTACAGATCAGGAGAGTTATCCACAGGGGTTACTCACAGTGGGGACTACTTACACACATGTCATTTCCACAGTGTGGATAACTCACAACCTTGTGATTTCGCAGGTCAGCCTGTTGATGGCGATGTTTCACGGGAAACAGGTCAACGCCAACGCATGGTCATCAACAGGCCCGCCACCATGAGCGAGAAGCCGATGAGGAAGTTCCAGGAGTTCAGCTCGGCCATCCAGTGGAGGAACTGTCCCTCGCCGCCGTACGCGGTCGGGGTGGCGGCAAGGTAGTAGACGACGAGCCAGGCGAGCCCGAGCAGCATCAGGCCGAGCATCACACCCACGTAGATGGTGCTGGAAGGGCCGGCCTTGACCTTGACCGGCGTCCTACTTGCCGGGTTGATCGTGTAATCGGTCTTCTTCCGGACTTTTGACTTCGGCATGACTTCCTCTGTTGTGCGGCACCGCCGTGGCGGTCGTACGCGAGTGGGAGGCGACAACACACGTCCCCACTGGAAAACACTCGAGATCTACGGTATCTCACCAGGTCGCCGACGCCGACCACCCGCTTCGGCGGTAGCCTTTTCGCGTGAGTCGCATTCTGGTGGTCGACAACTACGACAGCTTCGTCTACAACCTGGTCCAGTACCTGGGCCAGCTCGGCGTCGAGGCCGTCGTGTGGCGCAACGACGACCCCCAGCTCGCGCCTGCTGACCCCGAGCGTCTGCGGGAGGCGGTCGCGGGTTTCGACGGCGTACTCCTCAGCCCGGGCCCCGGTACCCCGCAGCGCGCGGGCGCGACCATGCCCATGGTGAACGTCGCCGCGGCGGAAGAAGTGCCGCTGCTCGGAGTCTGTCTCGGCCACCAGGCCATCGGCGCGGCGTTCGGCGGCACCGTCGACCGCGCGCCCGAACTGCTGCACGGCAAGACCTCGCTCGTCTTCCACGACGACGCGGGCGTGCTCGCGGGGCTCCCCGATCCGTTCACCGCCACCCGGTACCACTCGCTGACGGTGCTGCCCGAGTCGATCCCGGACGAGTTGGTCGTGACCGGCCGCACCGAATCCGGGATCGTCATGGCGATGGCACACCGTGAGCTGCCGATCCACGGTGTGCAGTTCCACCCGGAGAGCGTGCTCACCCAGGGCGGTCACCGGATGCTGGCCAACTGGCTCAAGACCTGCGGGATCGACATCGACGAGACCCGCGTCGCCGCGCTCGAGGCGGAGATGGCCACCGCCATCGGCTGAGCGCCGAGGCCCGGTCAGTTCGGGAGCAGGCTCGCCTGGCCGACGATGATCGTGATGGATCCGCTCTTCCGAGCCTTCGACCCGGGATTCGGTTCCTGGCCGACGACCCGGCCGTTGTCGGGGCTGCCGAGGGGAACGTTGCGCGTCTGACGCGTCAGCGTCGACCGTTCCCACCCGGCGCGCGAGAGGTCGGCCTGTGCCTCGGCGGGCGTCTTGCCACGGAGTTCGGGGACGGTGAACAGGTTGCCGCGCGACACGCTGATCTGGACGGTGCTGCCCTGTTCGGCGGTCGAGCCGGGGCCCGGTGATGTGCTGATGACCTCGCCGGCGGGACGGTCGGAGTCGGAGGCGACCACGACCACCATCATGCCGAGCTCCTCCAGGACCGATCGCGCCCGATCTTCGGACATGCCGACGACGTCGCGGACGGTCACCTCACGCGGTCCGTTGCCGACATTGACGACGACGGCGCCGTTGACCGGGACCTCCGTGCCGATCGCGGGCGCGGTGGAGACCACCTTGTCCTTCATCTCGGCCGTCGAGTCGACCCGATCGGTCCTGACGTTGGTGAACCCCAGGACCTCCAACTGTTTGGCGGCCTCTGCCGGGGTCTTTCCGACCAGGTCCGACGGCAGCCGCACACGCTGGGGCCCCGTCGAGACATACAGGGCGACCTCGGAACCCTCGGTCGCGAGCACACCTTCGCCCGGCGTCGAGCGGGTCGCGAGCCCGGCCGCTACGTCGAGGCTGGGTTCCTCGAGCACCCGCACCTCGAACCCGGCGCGCCTCAAGGATGACTCGGCGTCGCCGGAACTGAGTCCCGACACCGCGGGCACCGACACCTCCGGCGCCGAACTCGAGCCCCAGGGTGACCACAGGAACAGAACGCCGACGAGCAGTACGACGGCGGCGAGCGCGCCCGCCATCAGCTTGCGGGACCGCCGGCGCGGTGGGGCGTCGGAGTCCTCGTCACGCCGGTGGCTCCCGCCGTTGCCGACCCGGGGTGTGATCGCGCGCCGCGGTCCGGTCGTCTCCGACCGCGTCGGGCGCCGCGGCCCGGTGTCGATGAACTCGGTGCGCTCCTCGTCCGACAGGAGCATCGGCGCGGAGGGCTTGCCCCCGGCGAGGACACGGATCAGATCGGCACGCAGGTCCGCGGCCGACTGATAGCGGTTGTCCTTGTTCTTGCTCATCGCCTTGAGGACGACGGAGTCGAGTTCACGCGGGATCTCGGGCCGGACGTGCGACGGCCACGGCGGATCCTCGTGCACGTGCTGGTGGGCCACCGCGACGGGCGAATCACCGGTGAACGGTGGCTCCCCGGTGAGCAACTCGAACAGGACGCAACCCATGGAGTAGATGTCGCTGCGCGGGTCGACCTTGATCCCGCGGGCCTGCTCGGGGGAGAGGTACTGAGCGGTGCCCATCACCGCCGACGTCTGGGTCATCGTCGACGTCGCGTCGCTCATCGCGCGCGCGATGCCGAAGTCCATGACCTTCACCGCACCGGACTTGTCGATCATCACGTTCGCCGGCTTCATGTCGCGATGGACGATGCCGTTGCGGTGGGAGAAGTCCATGGCCGCGGCGACGTCGGCCATCCAGGTCATGGCCTGCCGGGGCGAGATGGGACCGTTGGCGCGCAACACATCCCGCAGGGTGTCGCCGTCGACGTACTCCATGACGATGAACGGCAGCGGGCCGTCTTCCGTTTCGGCCTCGCCGGTGTCGAAGACCTGGACGATGGTCGGATGGTTGAGCTTGGCCGCGTTCTGCGCCTCACGCCGGAACCGGAGATAGAACGAGGGGTCACGGGCGAGATCGGCACGCAGCACCTTGACCGCGACGTCGCGATGGAGCAACAGGTCGCGCGCATAGTGCACCTCGGACATGCCACCGAAACCCAGCGTTTCGCCGAGTTCGTAGCGGTCGGAGAGGTGGTGTGGTGTCGACATCGGCCTCGGTGGTTCGCCCCTCAGGATCTGTTATCTGAACACTCTGTCATCGCATGTGGTCTGTCCGTACCGCAGTCGGTCGGACCGTCGCCGTCCATCAGCACAACGGTGAGAACGGCACTCCTGGGAAGCACGGGGTCCCGGTGGCGGCACCGGGGTCCGGCGAGTCGGGGGGTCCGGTCGGCGCGAGCGTGGTCGTCTCCTCCGTGGTCTCGGTGGTGGTCGTGGTCTCTTCGCTGGTCGTGGTGCGGGGGGTTCGACGCGTCGTGGTCGGCTCGTCGGGTTCCTCGGTCGGTTCGACCGTCGTCGTGGTCTCGACGGTCGTCGACGGCGAGCTCGGGGGCGGGGTGGTGGCGCCGCCGTTGCCGCTGCTGAGCAGGTAGAAACCGATCAGTCCCAGCGCACCGACGAGCAGCGCCGCCGCGACACCGGCCAGCACCTTCTGCCCGGTCGTCCAGCTGTTGTCCGGGGGTGGGGCGATCGGGGTACGGGAGGTGGGCCGCGGAGTGATCGGCCGGGACGCCGCACCGGTCGGCGGTGTCGACGCGCGGGCGACCGCCCCGCCGAGAGCCGCGGCTCCGGCCGCACCGGCCACGGCGCCGGCGATCGCACCGGGTCGTGGCGGTCGGCGACCGGCCCGTACGGCGGCCACGGCGTCGGCGAACTCGCCGCCGTTGGCGTACCGCTGGCGCGGATCCTTGGCCATCGTGATCTCGATGAGTTCGCGAACACCCGACGGCAGGTTCGACGGCAACGGCGGCGGCGACTCACGGATGTGCTTCATCGCCACCGTGATCGCGCCGTCGCCGAGGAACGGCCTGCGACCGGTGAGGGCTTCGTAGCCGACGACACCCAGCGAGTAGACGTCCGACGCGGCGGTCGCCTCGTCACCGGTGGCCTGTTCGGGCGAGATGTACTGCGCGGTGCCCATGACCATGCCGGTCTTGGTCACCGGTGCCGAGTCGACGGCCTTGGCGATTCCGAAGTCGGTGATCTTCACCTGGCCGATCGGCGTGATGAGGATGTTGCCGGGTTTGACGTCGCGGTGGACGAGTCCCTGGCTGTGGGCGGCCTGCAGGGCGCGTCCGGTCTGCTCGAGCATGTCGAGGGTGTTGGTCAGCGACAACCGGCCGAGGCGCGAGATCACCGAGTTCAACGGCTCGCCGTCGACGAGTTCCATCACCAGGTACGCGAGCGGGTCGCCGCCGTTGTAGTCGGGGGTCTCGCCGTAGTCGAAGACGTTCGCGATGCCGGGGTTGTTGAGCTTGGCGGTCGTCTGCGCCTCGGCGCGGAACCGCGCGATGAACTCCGGATCGTTCGTGTACTCGGCCTTCAGGACCTTGACCGCGACACGCCGATTGAGACGCGTGTCGAGGGCCTCCCACACCTGCCCCATGCCGCCGGTCGCGATCAGGCGGATGAGCCGGTAACGATCACCGATGGTGGTGCCGTTCTGCAGGGTCATCGACTGCCACCTCCCACCAGTGAATTGATCACTTCTCGTCCGATCGGTGCCGCGACGGTCCCGCCGACCGAATCCGCACCGAATTGTCCATTCTCCACCACGACCGCCACCGCGATCTGTGCGTTCGACGACGGCCCGAAGGCGATGTACCACGAGAACGGGGTGTCCGTGCTCGAGCCACTTTCCGCGGTACCGGTCTTCGACGCGATCGACACCGGCCCGCCGGCGCCGGCGGTGGACCGCTCCGACTCGATCATCATCGAGGTCAGCTCGGCGGCCTGCTCGGGGGTGATCGGCTTGTTGGCGGTGGTCGGCGGCGTGGTCTGCAGGGTCCGCAGGTCCGCGGCCTGAAGCTTGTCCACCAGGTACGGCTGCATGCGCACACCTCCGTTGGCGACGGTCGCCGCGATCATCGCGTTCTGCAGCGGGGTGAGCCGCACGTCGCGCTGGCCGATCGAGGCCTGCGCGAGAACATCGAGCGAGGGAATCTGTCCCACGGTCGAATCGACGACGGGCATCGGGATGTCGGGCCCGGGCTGGTCGAGGCCGAAGAGACTCGCGGTCTCGGTGAACTTCGGGATCGCGTCGGACATCTTCTCGGTCACGAGTTCGGCGAACGCGGTGTTGCAGGAGTACTTGAATGCCGTCTCGAGTGAGACGGTGCCGCCCGACGAGCCCGGGCAGGTCTCGCCGCCGTAGTTGGGCAGCGACACATTGGTACCCGGCAACGGGAAGCTGGGCGCCGCGGTGAGACGGATGCTCGGGGTGACGTTGTCGCGCAGGGCGGCGGCCGAGGTCACGACCTTGAACGTCGATCCCGGCGGGTAGAGCTGGCTGATCGCCCGGTTCAGCATCGGCTGCGCGGTGTCACCCGGACGGTTCCACGCCTCCCAGCTGCTCTCGCGGACCTCCTGGTCGTGGCTGGCCAGCCGGTTGGGGTCGTAGCTCGGCGTCGAGACCATCGCCAGGATCTTGCCGGTGTTGGGCTGCAACGCGACCACCGCGCCGCGACACGGCCCGTCGCACGGACCGTTGAGCATCGCGCGGTAGGCGGCCTGCTGGACCTTCGGGTTGATCGTCGTCACCACGTTGCCGCCGCGGGGATCGCGACCGGAGAACATGTCCATGAACCGCTGACCGAAGAGTCGGTCGTCGGAACCGTTGAGGATGCCGTTCTCGTAGAGCTCGATCTGGCTGGCCAGGTACTGGAACGAGTAGTAGCCGGTGACCGGCGCGAACGCCTCGGCACCCTCGCGCGGGTACTGGCGCAGGAACTTCAGTCGGCTGTTGGTCGGCACCGACAGGGCGATCACCGTGCCGTCGGCGGTGGTGATGAGGCCGCGCTGACGGGAGTACTCGTCGAGCAGCACCCGGTTGTTGCGGGTGTCGGTCTTGAGGGCCTCGGCCTTGAACACCTGGACGTAGGTGGCGTTGGCCAGCAGCGCGATGATCATCACGATCACCGCCACGGACACGTTCCGGATCGGCTTGTTCATCGGCGTTTCACCACCTGGGTGGGCAGCGACTCGACCGGGGTGGCCGCGGGACGCTTCTTGCCGGGGTCGGGCTCCCGAGCAGCATTGGAGATCCGGATCAGCAACGCCACGAGGATGTAGTTGGCCAGCAGCGACGAACCGCCGTACGAGAGGAACGGGGTCGTCAGACCGGTCAGCGGGATCAGCTTGGTCACGCCGCCGACGACCACGAAGACCTGCATCGCGATGGTGAACGCCAGGCCGGTGGCGAGGAGTTTGCCGAAGCTGTCCCGCACCGCGATCCCGGTCCGCAGGCCACGGTGGATGAAGATCATGTACAGCAACAGGATCGCGGTCAGCCCGGCGAGTCCCAGTTCCTCACCGATGGTCGAGATGATGAAGTCGGTGTTGGCGAACGGCACGATGTTGGGTCGGCCGGAGCCGAGGCCGGTGCCGAACAGGCCGCCGGTGGCGAGCCCGAACAGGCTCTGCCCGATCTGATAGCCCGAGCCGTCGAAGTCGTCGAACGGGTTGAGCCACACCGACACGCGGGTCTGCAGATGCGAGAAGATCGACCACGCGAAGACCGCGCCGATCGCGAACAGTCCGATGCCCAGGACCAGCCACTCCACCCGCGAGGTGGCGACGTACAGCATCGTCAGAATCGTCGCGAAGATCAGCAGCGACGTACCGAGATCCTTCTGGACCACCATCACGGCGATCGCGATGGCCCACGCGGCGAGCAGCGGGCCGAGGTCGCGGGCGCGGGGGAGGTCGACGCCGAGGATGTGCGGACCCGCGGTGATGAACAGGTCGCGTTTGGACACCAGCACCGCCGCGGCGAAGATGATGATCAGGATCTTCGAGAACTCGCTGGGCTGTATGGAGAAGAACGGCGTGATGATCCAGTTCTTGGATCCGTTGATCTCCGAGAAGGCACTCGGCAGGATCGCCGGGATGATCAGGAAGACCAGACCGCCCAGACCCAGTGTGTAGGCGTACCGCGACAGGGTGCGGTGGTCGCGGATCAGGATGAGCACCGCGGAGAACGCGATGATGCCCAGCACCGCCCAGAGCAATTGCTGGTCGGCGTTGTTGGTCACCTCGGTCGCGTTCACCGACTCCCCGGTGTTGCCGGTGCCGAGGTCGAGGCGGTGGATGAGCACCAGTCCCAACCCGTTCAGCACGGCGACGACGGGCAGCATGATCGGATCGGCGTGCGGTGCGTAGCGACGGACGACCAGGTGGGCGACCCCGAACAGCGCCGTGTAGGCGGCGACGTATTTGAGGATGTCCCAGGTCAGGTTCTGGCCCTGGGCGGCCTGGACGATGAGCAGCGCCACCGTCACCAGGCCTATCCCGAACACCAGGAGCAGCAGCTCGGCGTTGCGGCCGGTGCTCGTGGCGGGTTGGCGTGGCGGTGCGTGCGGGGCGGGCGCGGCTTGAGTCATCGCACCTGCTGCCGACAACTCGTGGCGGCGTCCTGGTCGGGTGTGGGGACGGGAGCCGGGGCGGCCGATCCGGTCGTGCCCTGCTGCGG
>NZ_JAKOIW010000042.1 GCF_022206305.1 Gordonia sp. 'Campus'
GGTTCCGTGCTCCCCATCGTCGTGCCCACGTTCATCCACCTGGCACGCCGGTGGCGGATCGCGCGCCAGGTCCGGCGGGCGGACCGTTCGGACGCCGCTTAGGCGTCTGCGCCTTTGGGGGCGATCCATTCGGGGTAGCTGGGTGGTGCGGGTGGGTCGAGGGCGAGGAGGTTGTACCACTCCCAGGGGCCGTTGACGGGGTGGGGAGGTCGAAAGTCGCCGGGGCGGGTGACGCTTGTCCATCCGGGGAAGAGTTGTTTCCACCAGGCGATGCACTCGGGTTCGGTGCCGAAGACGCCGTTGTCTCCGTAGGGGTCGTGGATGGCGTCGATGGTCCAGTTGCCGTACACGTTCCAGTGGGGTTGGTTGTTGCCGGGTGGATCGTGTTCGGGTGAGTCGTCGCGTTCTCCGGGGACGCCGGGGGAGGTGTCGGCAGGTTTGGACAGCACGATGTCGAGGGTGTGGGGTGACACTCCGAAGAAACTGCCGTCACCGCTGTAGCGGGTGGGTTCGCCGAACGGTTTGATGAACCGTCGCAGGGTGCAGATGCGGGCGGTGATGTGGGTGTCGGTGGCGTTCAGGGTGGTGATGTGGCGGTACCGGACGGTTGATGCCCAGGGCGGGAGATTTTGTGGTTTCGGTGGTTGTGTTGTGCTGCCGAGGCTGTCGTAGTAGTCGCGGGTGCCGGCGACGGCGTCGGCGTAGCCGGGGAAGGAGTGGGCGACGCCGGCCCAGGCGGCCATTTCGCCGCCGTCGAAGGTGGCGCGGATGAGTTCGGCGGGGCGGTCTTGGATGTCGATGCCCTCGACTGCCGACCACTGCACCGAATAGGGAATCGTAGGTCGTTGCACGGGACTGGGTGCGGACGGCTCTGGTGCCGGCGTACATGCGATACCGCACGTCATCAGCGCACCGACGACGCTGAACACACCGACGCGTCGCCAGGCGCGAGGCCGACGATGCGCCCGACGTGCAACATGCCCTAGGGGAGATTCAAAGTGGTCCATTTGGTTCCGAGCTCTTCCGATTCCGTCCAGACGCGCTGGTAATCCTTCGGAATATTGTCTGGGTTACTGTTCACTCCGGCGCGCTGTTCGATGATCGTTCGAATCTTGCCCAGGTAATCTTCTTCGCTGACATTGCCCGCTTGGACGATTTCTTCTCTGCTCCGCAGTGTTCCGTCCGAATTGAAGAAATCGAGGATCTCGAGTTCTTCGGCGAGATCGGGGTCTACCTGCGACCGCACATCCCCCTCTGTCGCTTCGGTGATGGCGATCAGAAGGTCGTTGACCGCGGTACTGTTCTCGCCTGTTGCGCCGTCGAATTGGGCTTTGTATTTGCTCGGACTAAAGTCCTCACTCGAACTGGACGGCGCCTCGCCGAGAAGTGTTTGTTTCAGAGCATCCTTACCATGGTCCAGCAGGATGTCGGAGCCGGGAACTCCATCGGTGACCTTGCCCGTTCCGAGGTCGGTGACTTTGAAGACGTCATCCAAGATCTTGGACTTGAGTTCGTACGCGCTTTTCGCAGCTGCAAACTCGTCGCCGGCACGGTCGGTCGCTGCGTAGAGAAGGCCTTCGTCCGCCAAACCCCGCAGGTGTGAAATCAGTTTCAGTCGCAGGTCTGCGTCACCTGCGGCTGGATTGTCGGCGTAAGTCTGCACTTCCGAGGCGATGTCGGCATAGACCTGGCCGTAGAATGTCTTGGCTGCCTCCTCGTCCGTGGCGAGCAGTCCGAAAATCCGTGAGGAGCCCTCGAAATTGTCCGTTCCTGGCGTATGAATCAAGTTGCTATCGAGTGTGTCGTTGAAGCCGGGAAGTGACCTGTCCTGGTGGCCGCCGAGTTCACTTGTATATGGCGTGAAAGAATCCGCAAGGGTTCGCAGCAGTTCGGGATTCACCTCTCCCGCTGACTTGCCGTCGACCATTCCCGGGATATCCATCAGAGCGTTGTAGCCGTCGTGCGAACCGGTGTATCTGGCGATTGCTTCCATGATGGTCGCTGATCGCTCCGCGGTGCGATGATCGAGTTCTTGACCCAGGGTTCGTTGTTCCGGTGGTATGTCGAACGATTGGGAGCGCGCCTCGCTCTCCGAGACGGTCAATAGTGTGCCCGCGGCCCGCCCGTTGTCGTCCCACTGGGCGGTCATCAGATCGTGAATGAAGTCGGCGCCATCTGGCCCGGCAAAAGCATCACTGACCCACATCTTGTCCCGCCCGACGGCCTTCAAGATCTCTTGGATCTCTGGGTGCGCTGTGCCGGACGTTGTGAAGTTGGCGTCATATCGAACCTCGCCGTCGATATGAAAACCGTTGGCAATCTTCTGGCCGTAATATTCTTGCTCGTACTTGGCCATCGCGTCGGTGTACTTGCGCCCGAGTTCGCCGAGCCGCCGGTCGATCTCGGTGCCCGCCTGATAGCGGGAGTCTCCGGAATGGAGCAGATTCCCGACTGTCGCGGAGTTTGCCAATCCGTTCACCGCGATGACGTTGTCCCTGATGACGACGGGGTTCTCAATACTGAGTACATCTTTGACGGTCTGAGGAAGCGCCTCGAATCCACCCTGGAGGCCCCCCGCGTGGATGTTTTTGTTGGAAAGGATCTGTAGTCCGTTGGCCAGCGCGCCTCGTGTTCCCGCCATGGCGGGAACGCCGCCGAATTGTTCGAAAGCCTTGATCCCGCTCAGGCTGCCGTTTCCGACGTCGACCGCTCCGGTCGCATGTTTGATGTAGAGGAACTGCTCGGGGGAGATGTCGACGGGCTGCCCGAGTTGGAGGCGTGCCAGCTGCTCCGGTGTGAGTTGCATGGCTCGCTCGAACCGCGCCCGTTGTTCTGGAGTCGCGGTTCCGGAAAGTATGGCCTGGGCGTCTGGCGCTGCCTTGGTCGGGTCGATGGTCGAACTGTTCTGCGCGATGGAGGCAGGCGTGAGACCGGCGATCGCGCCGAGGGCGGCGGAGACCGCCGAGTTCGTGTCCGACACTGCGGTGTCGGCGGCGCGGCCGAGATCCAAGAGTGCCTGCTGAAGCTCTGTCGCGGTGTCTTTGTCGTACTTGGCGCCGTCGGGTGCGGTCGCCTTCTCGAAATCCACGTTGTAGGCGGGATCGTCGGTGCGCAACTCGTACCCGAGTGCGGCCGCTGTGGACTTTTGATTTTCCAACGTCGTCATCGCACCGCGGATGGCTGTCTTGCCGTTGTCCAAAGCCGTTGCGAGAGAACCGTACTGGTCGGACAACGATCTCAACCACCGAGTGATGCTCTCCGCGCGACCGTCGGCGGCGGTGCGGGCCAACCCTTTCCACTCTGCGGTGGTGAGGTTGATGACCGGATCACCGGCCTTCGGAGCCTGGGCGTCGAGGTCGGTCTGGAGCGTTCGCGCCGCTGATGCGATGTCGCCGAGCGACTCCGGTTTCCACCCCATGACCTGGTCGTAAGTCGGCGTCATCGCCGCACCGTCACGCGGGACCGGCCGGGTAAGAGACGGCCTGGCGGATGAACGCCGCATTCTCGCCGTCGAGTTCGACCGTCGCGTTCTTGAACGAGGTGATCATCTCGGAGAACGCGGTGACCGCACCCGCGGCGTTGTTCAGCGACGACGTGACCTGTCGGTCGCCGCTACCGGCCACTTCGGCCATCGGATTCGTCGCACCGGCGAATGCGCCGGTCAGCGTGCTGAACGAGGACGTGAGGGTGTATCCCTCGATCGTCGACGCCACCGCGGAGATGGAAGTGGATGCGCCACCCACCGCCCCTGGATTCACCGAAAAATCGGTCATGCTTCCCCCGTCCCGGACATGATCACGTGAACTATAGCAACGACATACTGTTGTTCGACGTCCTGACCGTTCTCATCGCAGGGACGGCTCCTCGCGAGGTCCGGGTGCACCCGAGAAGTCGTCGGCGATGGTGGCCGCCAGCTCGACGAACGACCGCTTCGTCGGTTTCGACATCAATTCCAGGTCGACATCCGCGCCCTCGGCGAGGTGGTCGTCGAACGGGATCTTGTGGACGGCGCGGCACCGGGTCAGGAAGTGCTGGCCGAGCTGGTCGGTGTCGATGGTCGACGATCCGGGCCGCGACGAACTCAGGACGACGACGGCACGCGAGACGAGGTGCCCGAAGCCGTGCGCCTCCAGCCAATCCAGGGTCGCGCCGGCGCTGCGCGCACCGTCGAGAGCCGGTGAGCTGACGAGGATGATCGTGTTCGCGAGGTCGAGAACCCCGTTCATCGCCGAGTGGCTCAAACCCGTACCGCAATCGGTGATGATGATGTTGTAGAACCGCTGCAGCACGGTGATGACGCCGCGGTATTCCTCCTCGTTGAACGCTTCGGCCATCGCCGGATCGCGTTCGGAGGCAAGGACTTCGAGACGACTTGGCGCCTGCGACGTGTGCGCACGGACATCGGAGTATCGATAGACGTTCTCGTCGGCGAGCAGATCGCGCACCGTTGACCGTGTCTGCTGGGGGATACGTTGGGCCAGCGTGCCGAGGTCGGGGTTGGCGTCGACGGCGATTACCCGGTCGCCACGCAGCGAGGCGAACGTCGAGCCGAGCCCGACTGTGGTCGTGGTCTTGCCGACACCGCCCTTCAGGGACAACACCGCGATGCGATAGTCCCCGCGGACCGGCCGATTCACGCGCTCGAGCAGCTGCTGGAATGCGATGTCGCCTTGGGACTCACCGGGATTGATCGCGCCCGCCGACAACGTGTGCACGGCGCGGCGCCATCCGCGACTCGGTGCTCGCCTTGCCTTGCGGATGAGCGCCACCTCGTCGAGCGACGGACCGCCCTGCGGCGGAGCGTATCCGGGCTGCATCGGCGGTCCTGGGAAAGCGCCGAGGTGCCCCGGACCCGCGGTCGCCCCACCGTGCTGATGGGCGGGGGGCTGCTGATGGAGTGGGGGTT
>NZ_JAKOIW010000043.1 GCF_022206305.1 Gordonia sp. 'Campus'
CCATTCACCCCCACCATCACCCGGTCAGCGGAAACCACCACACCCACATCCCGAGGAAAGTCATTGGTGTCACCACAACAACCACCACAACAACCCCACACCACCGGGAGCACACCATGAAGACCACCACCCGCATCGCCACCGCCACCCTCGGACTCGCCGCCGCAGCCGGCATCGCCCTCGGCGCCGCAGGCACCGCCCACGCCGGCACCCTCCCCGTCACCCGCCCCGGCGAACCCACCGTCGCCATGACCATCACCAACCACACCGACAAGCCCGAATACCTCCAAGGCGCCAACGCCGACGGCGGCCAATGGGTCAACGCACCCCAACACATCCTCTACCCCGGCGCCACCGAAACCCTCACCGCCACCGCCCCCTACACCAACCACCTCGACGTCAACGCCATCTACCGCATCGGACTCTTCGGCCCCACCGCCAACTACCAACTCACCAACCACCCCCACAACGTCAACACCGACATGAGCACCATCTGGGGACCCCACGCCCAGAACTACTGGCTCAACAGCCACATCGACACCCACTACCCCCAGGTCAACGTCGGCTTCGACCAGTGGTGAGAGTTCCGAAAGGAGGATGAGGGGATCGGTTCGGGGGTGGTGCTCCCGCCCCCGAACCCCGCCCCTTTCACCATAAGTCAGGGACCGGGGCTTGCCGCAAGGCCCTGGTGGCCGGGCACAATCGCTCGACAACCGACGAGTGGGAGGGGCAATCGATGCCAGATATGGCGGACACACCGGAACGTTTTCGGGTGCACGAGTCCGGGGCCTATTTCCACGGCACCAAGGCCGACCTCCGCGTCGGCGACTTCCTGACACCCGGTCACCGGTCGAATTACCGTCCCGAACACACCTCGAACTTCGTCTACATGACCAAGGTGCTCGACGGTGCCGTGCTCGCGGCCGAGATGGCGGTCGGTGACGGTCGGCCCCGGGTCTACGTCATGGAACCACAGGACGACGTGCACGATGACCCGAACGTCACCGACAAGAAGTTCCCGGGCAACCCGACCCACTCCTACCGAAGCGCTCGGCCCGTCCGGATCGTCGCCGAGATGACCGACTGGGTCGGACATTCGCCGGAGTACCTCCAACAGTTCCGCGCGGGGCTCGAGGAGCTCAAGAAGCGCGGCGGCGCAGTGCTCTACGACTGAGGTGTAGAGCCCTGACGAGGGTCAGCCGACACGCGATGCCATGTAGGCGGTCGCGGCGACTGCGAGCAGCAGATACAGCCCGGGGAACATGATGTTGTGGAACACCCGGGCACGGACGTGCGCGGCGACAGCCCCGACGAAGAACACGGTCAGCCCGTTGCGAGGCTCCGGGAGTCACGGCGCGATCGGGTATGTGCCGCAACTCCAGTGTGCGGTGGTCGAAACCGGTGGAACGCCCGTTCGCAGCTGACGGCGACGGCGTTCAGGATGCTCGGCTCGCTTCACGATGCAGAGGACGCGGTCCAGAGCACCTGGATCAAGACGAGCGCCGTCGCCGATGACGGTCTTCGCAATCCAGCCGCGTACCTGACGACCGTCCTCACCCGTGAATGTCTCGACCAACTGCGCAAGCGTCGGCATCGTCGCGAAGGGCCGCTACCGGCGGACATGCTCCCTGCGGACGTCGTCTCGGCCGACGAGCGCTATCTGGAGCGCGAGAACATCTCCCGCGCCTTGATGGTGGTCCTGAACCGGCTCACCCCTGCCCAACGCGTTGCTTATGTTCTGCACGACGTGTTCGGTGTCCCGTTCCGAGACATCGCCGACACCCTCGGGTCCACACCTGACGCCGCGAAGAAGCACGCGAGCCGAGCACGCAAGCGGATCGGTGGGGTCGGCCGAGGCGCCGTCATCGCCGGCGTCGACGACCTCGTCGTCGACGCTTTCCTGGCCGCAGCGGCCGATGGTGACACAACCAGGATGGTCTCCCTGATGAGCGACGACTGCAGTCGCGTTGCCGATCGGTCCCTCATCCCCGAGCAGGCGTCGGCCACCGTCGTCGGCGCCACTGCCGTCGCCCGGGAGACCACGCTCTTCGTCGACCGGATCCGCACCAGCACACCCATGTTCGCCGACGGACGCCCGGTCCGCGTCATCGCTCCGGGCGGTCACGAACTCGCGGTCATCGATGTCACCGTTCACGACGGACGGGTCACCCAGATAGAGATCGACCGGGTCGGGCCGCGCGTCGAACTCACCGTCTCGGCGTCTGCCGCCTAGACGCCTCGGTCCGAGCCCGCGACGACGACCGACCGGAACTCCCGGCTCTCAACGGCAGAGCGCTCGACTGGTCGTCACAGCGTCGTCGCGATCCCACCGTCCACGGGGATCACCGTGCCGGTGAGGTAGCAACCCGCGCGGCTGGCGAGGAACACCACCGTTCCGATCATGTCGTCGGCACGACCGATTCGACCCAGCGGCGAGGCCGCCGCGACCTCGTCACCCAGTTCCGCAAGGATCGGCGCCATCATCTTGGACTCGAAAGGTCCTGGCGCGATGGCGTTCACGGTGACGTGTCGGGGGCCGAGATCGCGGGCCAGATGTCGTGTCAACTGGTGCACCGCGGCTTTGCTCGACGAGTAGGAGTACGACGCGGTGCGCGGCACCCGGATGCCGTCGACGCTGCCGATCATGATGACCCGCGCCGGGTTCTCGGCGTCAGCGGTACGCGTCAGCAGCGGCAGCAGTGTCTGGGTGAGGACGAACGGAGCCTGGACGTTCAGCTTGAGCACCCGATCCCACGCCGAGTCCGGGAACTCCTCGAGCGGCGCACCCCAGGTGGCCCCCGCGTTGTTCACGAGGACGTCCAGTGCGTCGGTGTGCTCGCCCACCGCCTCGGCGAGCGCGCGAGCACCCTCGGGTGTCGACAGATTGGCCTGCAGGGCAATCAGTCCCGCGTCACGTGCCTCGGCCAGCGCCGCGTCGTTGCGGCCGGAGATCAACACCGTCGCGCCCCGGTCGCGAAGGCCGTGCGCGATCATCGCGCCGATACCCGAGGTTCCGCCGGTGACCAGCACGGTCTTGCCACTCACATCGAACAGGTCAGCTGTCATCGTCGTCGATACCTCGGTGCTCGTTTCTCCAGGAAGGCGGCGGTCGCCTCCCCCCGATCTTCGGTCATGGCCGTGATCATCTGCTGCCGGTTCTCGAATTCGACCGTCGCGGTGAACGAATCGGACTCCACCGCGGCCCACATTCCCACCTTGGTCATCTCCACCGAGACCGGCGGGTTGGCCAGGATGGCATGGGCGATCGAGTGTGCTCGACCCACCAGGTCGTCGGGTTCGGCCAGCTCGACGACAAGCCCGTAGCTCTCGGCCTCGGCGGCGGTGAACTTGCGGCCCGTCAGCATCAGCTCGTGCGCACGGCCGGTGCCGACCAACCGCGGCAGCAACCACGACAGCCCGATGTCGCACGCCGAGAACCCCGCCCGGATGAATCCCACCGCGAACACGGCGGACGTCGAGCCGATGCGGATGTCGCCGGCGCACACCAGGGCCAGGCCGGCACCCGCCGCCGCACCGTTGACCGCGACGATGACCGGCTGGCGCAGCCCGTGTAGACGTTGCGCGAGACCGGCGATGGCCTGCTGCCGCTCGAACATCGTGATCACGTCGGCGCGTCCGCCGGGTTCTTCGTCGCCGTAGCCGTTCAGGTCCAGCCCGGCGCAGAAGGCGCGCCCGGCGCCCGTCAGGATCACCACCCGGCATCCCGGGTCGGCGTCGACGGCCTCGAGCGCCTCGGTCAGTTCACGGACCAGATCGACGGTGACCGTGTTCAGTGCGTCCGGGCGATTCAGGGTGAGCGTGGTGATCTCACCATCGCGCTCGACCACGACCGCCGGCATCAGTTCTGCCTCCGCACGGCACGGCCCATGCTGTGTTTCATGACTAGTTGGTACCACCGATCGTCTCCGGTCCGTGGCATGTCACCGCTTCGTGCTCGATGACGACGGAGTCGCCGGCCGCGGGTGTCCCCCGATCGGTGGATGCACCATTCACCCCCACCATCACCCGGTCAGCGGAAACCACCACACCCACATCCCGAGGAAAGTCATTGGTGTCACCACAACAACCCCACACCACCGGGAGCACACCATGAAGACCACCACCCGCATCGCCACCGCCACCCTCGGACTCGCCGCCGCAGCCGGCATCGCCCTCGGCGCCGCAGGCACCGCCCACGCCGGCACCCTCCCCGTCACCCGCCCCGGCGAACCCACCGTCGCCATGACCATCACCAACCACACCGA
>NZ_JAKOIW010000044.1 GCF_022206305.1 Gordonia sp. 'Campus'
GACCCCACCGAACGACCCGACCACTCCACCCCCACACAATCCGAACCCGACCACCCCACGATCGCGGCCCGCTCGGCGGCGTCGAGGAAGTCGATGTCGCCGACGATCACGTCGGCGTCCGCGAGCCCACCACTCAACACGTCGGCGATTCGTTCACCGATACGCCGCACAGTCCGGTCGTCGAACAGGTCGGTGGCATACACGATCCGGCTGGTGAGACCTGTCAGGTTTCCGTGTGCGTCGCGTGTGGCGGTCATGCCGATCATCAGATCGAAGCGTGCGGCCGGGGCTCCCGCCTCGACGGGGCTCACCGTCAGTCCCGGAACCGAGAGCTCACCGACCGGCGACTGCTCGAGGGTGAGCATCACCTGGGTCAGCGGCGCGAACGACTCGCTGCGAGTCGGTGCGAGAACATCGACGAGATGCTCGAAGGGCACGTCGGAAGCCGCGAAGGCATCGAGGTCGGTGTCCCGCACGTGCCTGACGACCTCGTCGAAGGTGGCACCCGGATCGACATCGGTCCGCAAGACGACGGTGTTGACGAACATGCCGACGAGACCGTCGAGTTCGGCGCGCCCACGCCCGGCGACCGGCGAACCGACGGCGATGTCCGTCGAACCCGACAGTCTGGACAGGACGACGGCTACCGCGGCGTGAAGCACCATGAACACGGTGACACCGCGTTCCCTGGCGAACCGATCGATCTTCGCCGGCAGATCGTCTGGCAGTTCGACCTCGGCGGTCGCACCGCGGTGCGACGCCACCGGCGGGCGCGGACGGTCCGTCGGCAACTCGAGGACGTCGGGCAGTTCGGCGAGTCGGTCACGCCACCACCGCGACTGCCGTCCGAGCTCGGAATCGGGGTCGTCGACAGCGCCGAGGGCCGCCTGCTGCCAGAGCGCGACATCCGCGTACTGCACGGGAAGCGGTGGACGGTCGGGTTCCCGACCGTCGACGCGAGCGCGGTACGAGTGCAGGAGATCGTCGACCAGGGGTGCCAGGGATTCACCGTCGGCGGCGATATGGTGCAGCACCACCACCAGGATCTGGTCGTCCGGGGTGTCGCCGTCGGTGATGCCCGCACGGATCGGCAGATCCCGTGTCACATCGAACGGGGTGGTTGCGAGCGTCTCCACGGAATGGTCTCGCCACCACAGATCCATCGGAACCTCGTCGGCCGGGAGGACTTGCTGCCACGGGCTCCCGTCCAGGCTCTGCGGGTAGCGCGTACGCAGGACCTCGTGGCGATCGATCACATCGGCGAGGGACGCACGGAGAGCGACCCGGTCGAGCCGGCCGCGTAGGCGCAGGGCGAACGGGATGTTGTAGGCGGGCGAGGCGGGATCGAACTGATTGATGAACCACATCCGCTGCTGGGCCGCCGACAACGGCGGCCGGCCCGGACGCGGAATGGACCCCAATTCCGTTGTCGCGGAGCTGATGTCGATGCCGGTGATGTCGATGCCGGTGGTGTCGAGGCCGGTCGTGTCCATGCTGCCACGCGCGTCGTCGACGTACGCGGCCATGAGGCGCACCGTCGGCGCGTCGAACAATTCGCGGACCCCGAACGGGACGCCGAACTCGTGGGCGATCCGCGCTGCGACACGAGTCGCCGACAGCGAGTGCCCGCCCACATCGAAGAAGCTGTCGGTGACAGAAATGGCGGGCACCGAGAGCGCAGCCGCATCGGTACGCCCGAGCACCTCGGCGACCATCGCCGCGATGGCACTCTCGGTATCGGTGGCCGGTTCGATGACCACCCGCGACTCGAGTACCGGCGCGGGCAGCGCCTTCCGATCGATCTTGCCTGCCGTGTTCAGCGGCATGTCGTCGAGAACGACGACGGTGTCCGGGACCATGTACGACGCCAGTCGACGCGCGGCACTCTCACGCACGCGCGGAATGTCCGACTCATCCGGACCCGCAACGTAGGCGACGAGACGATCATCGCGCACCATCACGGCGGCGGCCACGACGCCGTCGACTCCGCCGAGCACGGTTTCGATCTCGCCCAACTCGATCCGCTGCCCCCGCAACTTCACCTGAAAATCAACACGCCCCACATACTCCAACTCACCCACACCCGACCACCGCACCCGATCACCCGTCCGATACAACCGCCCACCCACCACACCAAACGGATCAGCCACAAACCGCTCCGCCGACAACCCCGACCGCGACGCATACCCCCGCGCCACCTGCACACCACCCACATACAACTCACCCACCACACCCACCGGCACCGGCCGCAACCGCGAATCCAACACCCACACCGACACATTCGGCACCGCACGACCAATCGGCA
>NZ_JAKOIW010000045.1 GCF_022206305.1 Gordonia sp. 'Campus'
GGCGGGCGGGCGGCCGGTGCCGCTCGCCGATTTGTTGACCGAGGAGTTCCTCGCCCGGCCCGAGCACATGCTGTCCCCCGACCGGTTCCATCCGTCGGCCGCCGGCTACGCCCTCGCCGCCGACACCCTGGTCCCCGAGGTCCTCGCCTCCATCGGCGAGTGGGGTCCCACCCCACTGCCCGAACCACCGAAGGTGTCCGAAGCCGTCGAAGAAACACGGCTCGTCACGCGTCGCAAGAAGCGGTTCGCGAGCTCCTGATCAGCGCCGATCCCACCCGGCCGACCGCGAAACCAAGCACATGCTTGGTGCGGTAGTTTTGAAGCATGCCTGAAGCCGTCATCGTTGCCCATGCCCGTTCCCCTATCGGCCGCGCCGCCAAGGGATCCCTCAAAGACGTCCGCCCCGACGAACTGTCGCGTCAGATGGTGGAGGCCGCCCTCGCCAAGGTGCCCGAACTCGATCCGGCGCTGATCGAGGACATCCACTGGGGCATCGGCCAGCCCGGCGGGCAGGGCGGTTACAACATCGCCCGTGTCATCGCCGTCGAGCTCGGTCACGACCACATCCCCGGCGTCACCGTCAACCGGTACTGCTCGTCGTCGCTGCAGACCACTCGCATGGCACTGCACGCGATCAAGGCCGGCGAAGCCGACGTCCTGATCTCCGGCGGTGTCGAGAGCGTGTCGAGCTTCGGGATCTCCGGCGGCGCCGACGGCGCGCCCAACTCGAAGAACCCCCTGTTCGACGACGCGGTCGCCCGGACCGAGCTCGCCGCCGCGGGCGATGCCGGGATCTGGCACGATCCCCGCAAGGACGGCCTCATCCCCGATGTCTACATCGCCATGGGCCAGACCGCCGAGAACGTCGCGTCGTTCACCGGCATCTCCCGCGAAGACCAGGACCGCTGGGGCGTGCTGAGCCAGAACCGCGCCGAGGAGGCCATCAAGTCCGGCTTCTTCGAGCGCGAGATCGACCCGGTCACCCTTCCCGACGGCTCCCTCGTCACCACCGACGACGGCCCCCGCGCCGGCACGACGTACGAGAAGATCTCGCAGCTCAAGCCCGTCTTCCGCCCCGATGGCACCATCACCGCGGGCAATGCATGCCCGCTCAACGACGGTGCCGCGGCGCTGGTCATCATGAGCGACACCAAGGCGAAGGAACTGGGTCTGACGCCGCTGGCCCGCGTCGTCGCCACCGCGGCGACCGGCCTGTCGCCCGAGATCATGGGCCTCGGCCCGATCGAGGCGATCCGCAAGGTCCTCAAGGTCTCCGGGATGTCGCTGTCCGACATCGACCTCGTGGAGATCAACGAGGCCTTCGCGGTTCAGGTCCTCGGGTCGGCAGCCGAGCTCGGCATCGACCACGACAAGCTGAACGTGTCCGGCGGCGCCATCGCACTGGGGCACCCCTTCGGCATGACCGGCGCCCGCATCACCACGACGCTGCTCAACAACCTCCGCACCCACGACAAGACGTTCGGCATCGAGTCGATGTGTGTCGGCGGCGGGCAGGGTATGGCGATGGTGCTGGAACGCCTCAGCTGACGCTGACCTGATGTCGTG
>NZ_JAKOIW010000046.1 GCF_022206305.1 Gordonia sp. 'Campus'
CGACGAACTGCTCGACCACTCCCGCAGGCGTCGGCGCTGAGCCGACGCCTGCGGGGCCACATCGTCGCCTAACGGACGCGCAGCGATGCTCCCGAACTCTGATCGAACACAGCGATCTTCGAGGCGTCGTAGAACAGTTCTGCGGTGGTCCCGCGGGTCACCTTCGAGTCCGGCGACAACCGGGCGATCAGCTGACTGCCGAAGTCGGTACCCGAGTCCGCCGACAACTCGGCCAGGGCCTCGCTCGACGCCCGGCTCGATCCGACACCGAAGTACGCGTAGATGTCCGACCCCATCGACTCCAGGACATCGATGTTCGCCGTGAACGTCGCGCCGTGTTCGCGGGTCGTCGAGTCGACGAGCGACGCGTCTTCGAGGTGCTCGGGGCGGATGCCGATGAGGACGTCACCGCTGCTGCCGACGTCACCGGCGCGCGAGACCACCGCGCGGTGATCGTCGAGGACGACGGTACCGATCGGCGTCTCGATGCCGTCCGAACCGAGACGCCCCGGCAGGAAGTTCATCGCCGGTGAACCGATGAAGCCGGCCACGAAGACGTTCGTCGGGTTGTTGTAGAGCTCCTGCGGCGTGCCGATCTGCTGCACGTAACCGCTGCGCAGCACCACCACGCGATCGCCGAGTGTCATGGCCTCGGTCTGATCATGGGTGACGTAGACCGTGGTGGTGCCGAGCCGCTGTCGAACCTCGATGCCAAGCTCCGTGTGCAGATGCGTACCGAGATCTCGCAGCTGCAGCAGCGGCTCGTCCATCAGGAACGCCTTGGGCGAGCGCACGATCGCGCGGCCCATCGCCACCCGCTGCCGCTGGCCGCCGGACAGGTTGGCGGGCTTGCGGTCCATGTACTGCCCCAGGTCGAGGATGCGAGCGGCCTCGTCGACCTTCGCCGCGATCTCATCCTTCGACATCTTGGCGAGGGTCAGCGGGAAGGCGATGTTCTCGCGGACCGACATGTGTGGGTAGAGCGCGTAACTCTGGAACACCATGGCGA
>NZ_JAKOIW010000047.1 GCF_022206305.1 Gordonia sp. 'Campus'
TCGCCCAACTCGATCCGCTGCCCCCGCAACTTCACCTGAAAATCAACACGCCCCACATACTCCAACTCACCCACACCCGACCACCGCACCCGATCACCCGTCCGATACAACCGCCCACCCACCACACCAAACGGATCAGCCACAAACCGCTCCGCCGACAACCCCGACCGCGACGCATACCCCCGCGCCACCTGCACACCACCCACATACAACTCACCCACCACACCCACCGGCACCGGCCGCAACCGCGAATCCAACACCCACACCGACACATTCGGCACCGCACGACCAATCGGCACCACCACCTCACCACCACCCACCACATACGACGTCACATCCACCGCAGCCTCAGTCGGCCCATACAAATTCACCACCCGCACCGACGGCACCAAACCCCGCAACCCCACCACCGAACCCACACCCAACGCCTCACCCGAACAAAACACCTGACGCAACGACCCCAACCCCGCCACCACCGAACCCGAATCCCCCAGTACCGAATCCTTCAGTACCGAATCCTTCAGGGCATCAACAAACACCGACAACATCGACGGCACAAAATGACACACCGACACCCCACACCGCTCCACCACCGACGCCACATACCACGGATCCCGATGCCCACCCGGCTCCGCCACCACCACCGAAGCCCCAACCATCAACGGCCAAAACAACTCCCACACCGACACATCAAACGACACCGGCGTCTTCCACAACACCACATCCCGCTGCTCCAACCCGAACAACGACTGCATCCACCCCAACCGATTCACCACCGCAGCCTGCGACACCGTCACACCCTTCGGCCGACCCGTCGACCCAGACGTGAACAACGTGTACACACCCGCACCACCCGACACCTCCCCCACACCCGCAACCACATCACCCAACAACCCCACACCACCCACACCACCCGAGACATCACCAACCACCACACCATCAACCGAAAGACCCACCCCCTCACCA
>NZ_JAKOIW010000048.1 GCF_022206305.1 Gordonia sp. 'Campus'
CGCTCGCCACTACTCACGGAATCACAATTGTTTTCTCTTCCTATGGGTACTGAGATGTTTCACTTCCCCACGTTCCCCCCACACAGCCTATACATTCAGCTGGTGGTAACACGACATCACTCGTGCTGGGTTTCCCCATTCGGACACCCTCGGATCACAGCTCGTTTGACAACTCCCCGAGGACTATCGCGGCCTACCACGTCCTTCATCGGCTCCTGGTACCAAGGCATCCACCGAACGCCCTTACACACTTACAACAACACCTACAAACAACCCCCACCCCACCAACCCCACAAGGGCCAGCAAACAGGGATCGAATGTAGACACACAAAACATTTCTGCTAAATCACAGACCAAGCACCCCAACAAAGTTGGAGCATTGGTTTGAAATAAAGATGCTCGCATCCACTATGCACTTCTCAAACAACACACACCCGAACACGTCCACGCCTCCGGCCCCCACCACAGGAACCCTCACCGACCGCGAACCGCTATCCGAGCTAGGTCAGAGACAACCCACACCAGCCCGAAGACCAGCACGTGTGTTCTCTCAGAACCCCGATAGTGTGACAAGAACCCGCCGGCCTCACGACCCAGCAGCAACCACCAGACCACACCATCAGGGTGTAGCCGGCAGATGTGTCTGATGTTTCACCCTCGAACACACACACGCCGCAGAACAGACGCCCACGAAACATGTGTCGTTGTGTGCTCCTTAGAAAGGAGGTGATCCAGCCGCACCTTCCGGTACGGCTACCTTGTTACGACTTCGTCCCAATCGCCGATCCCACCTTCGACAGCTCCCTCCCACAAGGGGTTAGGCCACCGGCTTCGGGTGTTACCGACTTTCATGACGTGACGGGCGGTGTGTACAAGGCCCGGGAACGTATTCACCGCAGCGTTGCTGATCTGCGATTACTAGCGACTCCGACTTCAT
>NZ_JAKOIW010000049.1 GCF_022206305.1 Gordonia sp. 'Campus'
ATGAAGTCGGAGTCGCTAGTAATCGCAGATCAGCAACGCTGCGGTGAATACGTTCCCGGGCCTTGTACACACCGCCCGTCACGTCATGAAAGTCGGTAACACCCGAAGCCGGTGGCCTAACCCCTTGTGGGAGGGAGCTGTCGAAGGTGGGATCGGCGATTGGGACGAAGTCGTAACAAGGTAGCCGTACCGGAAGGTGCGGCTGGATCACCTCCTTTCTAAGGAGCACACAACGACACATGTTTCGTGGGCGTCTGTTCTGCGGCGTGTGTGTGTTCGAGGGTGAAACATCAGACACTTCTGCCGGCTACACCCTGATGGTGTGGTCTGGTGGTTGCTGCTGGGTCGTGAGGCCGGCGGGTTCTTGTCACACTATCGGGGTTCTGAGAGAACACACGGTGCTGGTCTTCGGGCTGGTGTGGGTTGTCTCTGACCTAGCTGCATATCGCAATGCGTTGGTGAGGTGCCCTGTGGTGGGGTGCGGAGATGCTGCGGGGTGTGTGGTGTGTGTTGTTTGAGAAGTGCATAGTGGATGCGAGCATCTTTATTTCAAACCAATGCTCCGACTGTTGTTGGGGTGCTTGGTCTGTGATTTAGCAGAAATGTTTTGTGTGTCTACATTCGATCCCTGTTTGCTGGCCTTGTGGGGTTGGTGGGGTGGGGGTTGTTTGTAGGTGTTGTTGTAAGTGTGTAAGGGCGTTCGGTGGATGCCTTGGTACCAGGAGCCGATGAAGGACGTGGTAGGCCGCGATAGTCCTCGGGGAGTTGTCAAACGAGCTGTGATCCGAGGGTGTCCGAATGGGGAAACCCAGCACGAGTGATGTCGTGTTACCACCAGCTGAATGTATAGGCTGTGTGGGGGGAACG
>NZ_JAKOIW010000005.1 GCF_022206305.1 Gordonia sp. 'Campus'
GCCGAAGCCCCCGCCCCGGCCGCCGATGGTCCCGCGCAGGAAACTGTCGACCAGGATGCCGCCCAGCACGGCCCCCGCGGTCGAGGTTCCCGACGACCGCGGTTGCTGTGTCTGCTGCCAGCTGACCACGTCGCCCTGCGCCGCCATCAGCGCCTGGTCGGCGAGTGAACCCGAACGGCGAGCCGTGTCGGTCGCCCCGAGCGGATCGGATGCTGCGGTGTCGTGAGCGGACTGCAGAAGGCGCTGCGCTTCGGCCAACCGGGTCCGCGCCGTGGACTGCACGGCGCCGCGACGGGTTCCGATGAAGTCGGCGGCCGCGGACACCTTGGCCCCAGCCGATTCGAGCGCCGCGGTGAGCACCTGCGCACGCCGGGTGCGCTCCGCCGCGGCATCGCGCGCCTCGGCGAGGGCGTCGTCGAGATCGGCGTCGGCGTCGACGAGGGCGGTGAACGTCCCCAACGGATCCGCGTCGAAATCGCTGCGAGCCGATGCCACCGCCGCGCTCGCGGCCTCGACCGCAGCAGCTAGTTTCGGCCCGCTCGCTTCGCTCCCGGCGCCGGCCAGTTTCGGCCCGCTCGCTTCGCTCCCGGCGCCGGCCAGTTTCGGCCCGCTCGCTTCGCTCCCGGCGCCGGCCAATCTCGGCCCGCTCACTCCGAACTCCGCAGCCTCGGCGAGCTCGGCCTCCACCTCGTCGATGAGCGCCGGCATCCGGGAGCGGGCGACCGCGATGTTCGCGTCGGCGTGCTCGATCGCATCGAGCAGCGCGGTGGCCTGCTCGATGGATCCCTCCGCGGATCGGATGGCCGCGACGGCCGGCCCCTGCCTGCCGACCGGCATGGCGATCGCCTCCCGGCCCTGATCGGCGGTGGCCTCCGCGAAGTCGATCTGCTCACGGGCCAGGTCCACGTTGTCGGCGACCGAGGCGAGGATGTCCCGCCCATGCTTCTCGACGAGGTCGATGAGCCGCCGCGCCGCCGGATCCAGCCGCGCGCGCAGACCGACGAGTTGCTGCGTGATCGAGTCGAATCGGGCGTCGGCGTTGATCAGGAGGTCGCGCAGGGAGTCGAACGTCTCCACCTGGTCGTCGAGCGCACTGTCGGTGTCGGTACACATCGTGATGATCTGCACGAGCATGGAGCGTCGCTCGTCGTCGGTCTCGGGAAGGTTGTCGTCGAGCCGCTGCCGGACGGCGAAGGCCTGCGCGAGTTCTCTCTTCGCGCGTTCCAGTGTCGCGCTGAAGGGGGCGGTGTCCGCCTCGCCGAACTCGCCGATCGCCAGTTGCAGTTCTTCCTCGCTGGTCCGGATCGCGTTGTCGAGGTCGGTGAGCACCTCCCGCGACCACGGGTCCAGCACGTCGATCGGCTGCGCGGCCAGCTGGTCGACGGTCAGCTCCTGTTCGCGCAGCGTCTCCAGACTTCCCTCGATGCGACGCTGCTTGCGGCGGCGTGAATACAGGAACGCGCCGCCACCTCCGAGCACCGCGGCGCCCCCGACCACCCCGGCGACGATGACCCCCGTATAGCTCGGGTCCAGCGCGTCGGACAGGCCGTTGACGGCCGCGAATCCGGCGCCCGCCCAGTTCGCCTCACGCAGCTGCGGTACGACGTCGTCGTTCGCGACCTCGTCGAGCGTCGACTGGTCGAGACCACCGATGCTGTCCGGGGCGAACAGGCGGTAAGCGCGATCCTCGGTCGCGACCGCCAACAGCGCGTCGTGATCCCCGAGTTCGCTGGCCAGGGCCGTCTGGTCGGCCCACTGCTCGCTAGTGAGACCGCCGAAGTCGCGCACGTACACGATCCACATCTGGACACCGTGCGCGTTGTACAGCGAGTCGACAGCGGCCTCGAGGTCCGTGCGCTCCGCGGCGGTGATCGCATCCGCCGAGTCGACGACGTACGTGGGGAGGCGGGTGGGCGCGTCGGCCGTCGCCGTGCCCGGACCCGGCGACATCAGGGCCAGGAAGAGGCCCAGCAATGCCACCAGCCCGGCCACCCCGACAGATCGCTTCGGTCCGCTCCCCGTTGCCGACACTCGATGCATGATCACGAATTTAACCAGCCACCGCATTCGGGTGAGTGTAGGACCGAAGGCGACCGGAAACGGTCCCCGCTGCGGTCAGTTGCGCGAGTCGCGCCACCGGCAGAGCGCCTCGAGGGCGGTGAGGTCGTAGTCCGGCCCGTTGACGCCGACCGTCAGCAGGGTCACGCCCTCATCGGCCAGCGCGTCGGCGTCCCTCAGCAGGGCGTCGACGTCGCCGTCGTACTGCACGCCCGACGATCGCTCGATGGTCTCCGGGTCCCGACCGACCGCCGCGCAGTGCTCGGCCAGCACCTTGGACTTGTGTCGGTACTGCTCGACGTCGTTGAAGCCGTGCCAGATGTCGCCGTGTTCGGCGATGTAGCGCAGGGTCTTCTTCTCGCCGCTGCCGCCGACGAGGATCGGGATGTCGCGCTTCGGGGCCGGATTGAGTTTGGCCAGTCGGGACTTGATCCGCGGCAGCGCGGCACCGAAGTCGTTCAGCCGCGACCCGACCGTGCCGAAGTCGTAGCCGTACTCGTCGTAGTCCTTCTGGAACCAGCCGGCGCCGACACCGAGGATCAGACGCCCGCCGCTGATGTGGTCGACGGTGCGGGCCATGTCCGCGAGCAACTCCGGATTGCGGTACGAGTTGCAGGTCACCAGCGCGCCGATCTCGACGCGCGAGGTCTGCTCGGCCCACGCGCCGAGCATCGTCCAGCATTCGAAGTGTTCACCCTCGGGCTCGCCGTACAGGGGATAGAAGTGGTCCCAGTTGAACGCGATGTCGACACCCGTGTCCTCGGCGCGCCGGACCGCGTCGCGGATCAACGAGTACTCGGGAGCGTGCTGGGGTTGGATCTGGACACCGATGCGAATGGGGAAGGCCATGTCGACCAGTGTGCCTGCTACCGGCAGGATCGTCGACGTCGGCGCGAAACCCGGTGACGGTCAAGCGCTCTCGGACGCGTGCGCACCACGGCCGATTCTTGCCGAATCGGCAACCGTTCTGGCCTCTGACGACGGCGCGTGTCACAGTCGGATCATGACCGGAAACCACCACGCCGACGCCGCGACCGATTCACCGAAACCGAACGACCCCGGAACCGCGGAGGGATGGGACGCGCGCTACAGCAGCGCCGACCGTCTGTGGACCTCCGACGTCAACCCGGCGCTGGTCGCCGAGGTGTCGGACATCGCGCCGGGCACCGCGCTCGACGTCGGATCGGGCGAGGGGGCCGATGCACGGTGGCTCGCCGACCGTGGCTGGCAGGTCACGGCCCTCGACATCTCGCAGGTCGCGATCGACAGGGCCCGCGAGATCGATCCCCGACCGTCCATCACCTGGTTGCGTGCCGACGTGATCGCCGACGCGGTGCCGGCCGCCGACGTCGATCTCGTGACCATGCACTACTTCCCGATCCCCAAGGCGAACCTCGACGCCGCTCGCCGGTTGGTCGACGCCGTCGGGCCCGGCGGAACCCTGCTGGTGGTGGCACACGCCCCGGACGGCGTGCGGGCCCACGGATTCGACCCGGACGCCTACGTTCAGCCCGGCGACTTCGCCGCACTCCTCGGCGACGGGTGGGAGATCGAGACCGACGAGACCCGCGAGCGCGGTAGGGCCGCCGGGGGCGGTCACCACACCCACGATGTGCTGCTGCGCGCACGACGGCGCGCCGGCTGAGATCACGTTGCGGTTGCTCCCGGAAGCCGGGACCGACCGCAACCTGATCCCCGGCGAGCTCGCGGATTGAGTGCACACCTGTACACTCAGGGCATGACCGCAACGACCACGCGCGAGACCGAACTGCGGGCCCTCGCCCACCTCGGCCTCTACGAGGTGGGGGCAGCCACACGCGGCATCGGTTCGATGCACCGGGTCATCTCCGGTGGCGTCTTCCGAATGCTCCGGCCGGTGCTGGGCAGCTCCGTCGACACGGCGCGGATGGTCCACGATGCCGTCAGCGAGGGCACCTACAACTCCATCGTCGCGGCACTCGACGCCGGCAGGTCAGCGGCGGATCACGTGCCCTGGCCCGAAGGTCGCGCACCGTCGCACACCCACCGGGGCGCAGTGCTGCTCGGCATACTCAACGGACTCATCGGGGACGAGCTCGAGAGCGACCACTCGCCGCTGACGGCCGACATGTCGATCCGGGTCGACGGGCGTCCCGTCGCGCTCGGCGCTGATTCTCTCCGAGACGCCTTCCCCGACCCGACCGGACACGTCGTCGTGTTCCTGCACGGGTTGATGGAGTCCGAGTTCGCGTGGTCGCTCGGATCGAAGCAGACAACCGGGCCCGCTCGCTCCGCTCCCGGCGCCCGCGGGGAGCAGACCGGGCCCGCTCGCTCCGCTCCCGGCGCCCGCCGTCTCACCTACGGCGACAGACTCGCCCGTGACATCGGCGCAACCGAGGTCCAGATCCGCTACAACACCGGGCGTCACATCAGCGAGAACGGTCGAGCCCTCGCCGACCTGCTCGACGCCCTCGTGCTCCTGTGGCCGACCCCGGTGACGCGGTTGACCCTCATCGGCCACTCGATGGGTGGGCTCGTCGTCCGGAGTGCCTGTCACGCAGCAGATCAGCGCGGCGACTACTGGACAGGCCTGGTGTCGGAAACGGTGTGTCTCGGCACGCCGCACCTGGGTGCGCCACTGGCCCGCGGAGTCCATCTAGCGACGAACGCCCTACGCCGGACGCCGGTCACGCGTCCGATCGGCTCACTGCTGCGACGACGCAGCGCGGGTGTTCGAGACCTGTTCCACGGCAGCCTGACCGACGACGACTGGATCGGTCACGACCCGGACGCGTGGTCGCAGCCGCCCGGCGCCGACGTCCCGCTGCTCGACGGCGCCCGGCATCTCTTCGTCACGGCGACGATCACCCGCGACCCCGACAATCCGCTGGGCCGCCTGCTCGGTGACGGCCTCGTGCTCGCACCGAGTGGCCGCGGCCAGCACACGCGAGCGCGCCGCGGATTGAAGTTCCAGGAGGGCTTCCATGTCGGCGGCGCACACCACTTCACGCTGCTGAACAGCGATGAGATCTATGACTGGCTGCTACCCAATCTCACGCCTCGAAAAGCGTTGCCGCGCGGGCGGTCATGATGACCGGCGAACATCCGCGCCGCGCCCGGGGTGGAGTCTCCTGACCGACGTGGTGCTCACCACCGCACGGGACCGTGGCGGTCGGTGAACGTCCCCGACGGGCCGCCCGGTCCGATGGACGCCATGGCGACGATGGCGTCGGTTCCCTCTGTCACGGTCTGAAATCCTGAATTGTCGTTGAAATCCGTTGCGGTGTAGCCGGGATCGACGGCATTGACGAGGACTCCCGGCAAGAACTGAGCGTAGATGCTGGTCAGCATGTTGACGGCGGCCTTGCTCGCCGAGTAGCCCAGCGACGGTATCCCGTGCTCGACACGCGACGCATCGGCGCGGACGTCGAACGACCCGAGACCGGATGACACGTTGACGATCACAGGCGCGTCGGCCTTCTTCAACAGGGGAAGGAAGGCGTGGATCATCCGCACGATCCCCACCGTGTTGGTGTCGAGTACGGACTGAACGGCGGGGCCGTCGAAGTCCCACCCGGTCGTCGACCAGGAGCGCAGAGCTGACGCCGGAACCGCGGGGGGACTGTGAAATCCGCGGTTGGTGAACCGTATTCAGCGCCGTCGACCAGAAGTCAGGGAAGTACGATGACTTTTCCGGCGATGCGGCCGCGCGCCGCCTCCTCGTGGAGATCGGGTAGTTCCGCCAGCGCGATCCGTCGGGTCACCTCGACGGTCAGTGCGCCCTCGTCGACGAGTGACACCACCGCGGCGAGACGATCCCGGTTCGGTAGTACGAACACGGTCCTGGCCGCCACGTCCCGTGACTCGTCGCCCGGGGTCGTCATGAAGGCGGTGGTACTGACGACCAGCCCGCCGTCGCGGACGGTCGCGACGTAGGCGGCGAACTGATCGGGCTCGATGGGTGCGAGATTCAGCAGCACATCGACCCTCCCGTCGAGCGCGTCGAGCAGTTCCGTGGCGGTGTGATCGATGATCTGACCGGCCCCCGCAGCCCGTACAGCCTCGAGGCTGCGGGGACTCGCGGTGGCGATCACCTGCACCCCGGCGCGGGTGGCCAATTGGATCGCGTACTTGCCCACGACGCCACCGGCCCCGACGATCAACACCCGCTGGCCGCGCTCCAGTCTGCCCGCGTCGAACAGCGCCTGCCACGCAGTCAGGCTCACCGACGGCAGTGCCGCGGCGTCGGCGAGTGGGATGCTCGTAGGTGCGTGCACCAGCGACTCGGCCGGTGCGACGACGTATTCGGCTGCGCCGCCGTCGTGCTCCATGGGGAGAAATCCGATGACGGCGTCGCCGATCTCGAGCTCGTGAACCCCCTCTCCGAGGGCATCAACCGTGCCGGAGACGTCATACCCGGGCACGTGTGGCAACGCGATCGGGATCGGCAGGAACCCGGCCCGCATGCCGTTGTCCGCGGCGTTGAACGCCGATGCCGCAACGCGAACACGGACCTCGCCGGGCCCCGGCATCGGTTGCTCGATATCGCGGAGCTCGAGAACCTCCGGACCGCCGACCTCGTCGAACTGCACTGCTTTCATGATCTGCCTCTTGTCTTCTCGGTGTGACCGCTGTGATGCTTCGAATTCGAAGCAACTGATCGCAACGCTAGCACTGCTTCGAATTCGAAGCAATAGGTAGGATGGAGAGATGAACGAGCGCGGTGAACACCAGTTGGACCCCGTCGAACTACAGGCGTACTTCGCACTGATCGAGGTCAGCAGTCTGGTGCGACATGAGGTGGAGCAGCAGCTACGGGACGCGGGCGACCTGAGCTACGTACAGTTCCAGCTGCTCGCCACGCTCGGCGACGCACCGGGCGGCAGCCGGCGGATGACCGAACTCGCCGACGGCGTGGTCTACAGCAGAAGTGGTCTGACCTATCAGGTCGGACTGCTGGAGCGTGCGGGATTGGTGGCGCGCGGCGTTTCGGAGGACGACGAGCGAGGGGTGACGGTCACCGTGACCGAGGCCGGCCACGGACGGCTCGCCGCCGTGTTCCCCGGTCATATCGCCGTACTGCGCCAACTGCTCTTCGACTCCCTTGACCGCGACGACGTCGAGGACCTGGCCCGCGTGCTGGGAAAGGCACGAGACCACATGCGGACGATCCCGCCGCGCTCTGCGAAGCCGCGGCGGGCAGCCGCCAAGACGAAGAAGAAGTGATCCCGTCTCCCGGCACGTGGCGTCCCGCCGGGTGGGCGGAACCCTCAGCGGCAGACAGCCCCTTGCGACGCGGAAGTCACGAGCTTGGAGTACTTCGCCAACACGCCGCGCGTGTAGCGCGGTGGCAGGGGAGTGAATTCCTTGGCCCGCGACTCGAGTTCGGCGTCGTCGACGAGTAGGTCGAGGAGCCCGCGGCCGACGTCGAGGCGGATGCGGTCACCGTCGCGGACCAGCGCGATCGGACCGCCGTCGACGGCTTCCGGTGCGATGTGGCCCACGCACAGGCCGGTGGTGCCGCCCGAGAACCGGCCGTCGGTCATCAGCAGCACGTCCTTGCCCAGGCCCGCGCCCTTGATGGCGCCGGTGATCGCGAGCATCTCACGCATTCCCGGCCCGCCCTTGGGGCCTTCGTAGCGGATGACGACCACATCGCCCGCGGTGATCGTGCCGTCTTCGAGTGCGTCCATCGCGGCGCGTTCGCGGTCGAAAACCCTTGCCGTGCCCTCGAAGACGTCGGAGTCGAAGCCGGCGGACTTCACCACGGCGCCTTCGGGGGCCAGCGACCCCTTGAGGATCGTGATGCCACCGGTCGGATGGATGGGCGACTTCGTGGCCCGCAGGACCTGACCGTCCGGGTCGGGCGGCGCGATGTGCGCCAGGTTCTCGGCGACCGTCGATCCGGTCACCGTCAGGCAGTCCCCGTGCAGGAGTCCCGCGTCGAGGAGCGCCTTCATCACCACCGGCACACCGCCGATGCGGTCGACGTCGGTCATCACATGCCGTCCGAACGGCTTGACGTCGGCGAGGTGCGGAACCCGGCTGCCGACGCTGATGAAGTCGTCGAGCGTCAGCTCCACCTCGGCCTCGCTGGCGATGGCCAGCAGGTGCAGGACGGCATTGGTCGACCCGCCGAACGCCATCACCACGGCGATCGCGTTCTCGAAGGCCTCACGGGTCATGATGTCGCGCGCGGTGATCCCGCGACGCAGCATCTCGACGACGGCGATGCCGCTCTGCCGGGCGAACTGATCGCGGCGCTTGTCCGGGGCGGGGGGAGCGGCGCTTCCCGGGATGGACATGCCGAGCGCCTCGGCGGCGCTGGCCATCGTGTTCGCGGTGTACATCCCGCCGCACGCGCCTTCGCCCGGGCAGATGGCGCGTTCGATGGTGTCGACGTCCTCGCGGCTCATCAGCCCGCGGGAACAGGCGCCCACTGCCTCGAACGCGTCGATGATGGTCACCTGACGCTCTTGGCCGTCGGACAGTGTCGCGTATCCCGGCAGCGTCGAACCCGCGTAGAGGAAGACCGACGCGAGGTCGAGGCGGGCGGCCGCCATGAGCATGCCGGGCAGCGACTTGTCGCAACCGGCCAGCAGGACCGAGCCGTCGAGCCGCTCGGCGCTCATCACGGTTTCCACGCTGTCGGCGATCACCTCGCGGGAGACCAGCGAGAAGTGCATGCCTTCATGGCCCATCGAGATGCCGTCGGACACCGAGATGGTGCCGAATTCGAGCGGGTAACCACCGCCCTCGTGCACACCCTCCTTGACGGCCTTGGCCAGCCGGTCCAGCGACAGGTTGCACGGCGTGATCTCGTTCCACGACGACCCGACACCGATCTGCGGCTTCACCCAGTCGTCGTCACCCATGCCCACCGCGCGGAGCATGCCGCGGGCGGCGGTCTTCTCGAGGCCGTCGGTGACGTCGCGACTACGGGGCTTGATGTCGATCTCGGCACCGGGTTCGGTTCGCTTGGTCATAGAGGCAAGAGTAGTGGTGAACGGTGGGGCGCGGTCGGAGTCGGCCGGGGATGTCGGATCGCTCGGACGATGCCGAGCCCATTGCGTGCGCGATGATTCTAAAGCGAGTGCTCACCGGAAAGGTGGCGCAATGGTGAGCGACCGGCCGCGGATCGCAGGTCAGCACGTGTCTCCGGTGGCGCATTGCCGTCGGCGCCCGGCCCGGGTCCTCAGCGGGCGGCCCGGGTCCGCCGCAACCGCGTTATCGTCCCATCCATGCAGCTCAGGACCATGACAGCCGGCCGACTCCGGGCAGACAACGCCCGGATGGTCGCCGACGTCCTCCGGCGCCAGATCCACGACGGCGATCTCACGGACTCGTTGGACGAACGGGCGCTCATCGCCGATTTCAATGTCTCCCGTAACACCATCCGGGATGCGCTCGCGATCCTCACCGAGGAACGCCTCATCGAGCGAGCGCCACGGGTCGGCACCCACGTGGTGGCCCGCAAACTCGACCACGGGCTCGATGCGCTGCAGGGATTGAAGGAGACGTTCCGCATGCACGGCGAGGTGCGCAACACGGTCAAGATCGCCACGCTCGTCGATGCCCCGCGCGCCGTCGCAAGACGGTTGCAACTCGCCGGTTCGCAAGCCGTCTACATCGAGCGGCTGCGCTACCTCGACGACGAGCCGATCAGCCTGGACATCACCTATCTCGTACCGGACCTCGGCATCGCATTGCTTGAGCACGACCTCGAGAACAACGACGTCTTCACCCTGCTCGAGCAAATCTCCGGCGGGCCGCTCGGACACGCGACGATGACGGTGGAGGCCGTCGACGCCGACCCGCACTCGGCCGCTCATCTGGAGATCGGTTCGGGGACATCGCTTCTGCTCCTCGAACGGCTGACCCACCTGGCGAACGGGAGTCGGCCCGTCGATCTCGAGTACATCCGGATGCGTAGCGACCGTGTCTGCCTGCGGAGCACCGCCCGACGCGAGGCGGCCGAATCATGAGCCAGGTCAACAACCGGGTCGACGTACCGGTCACCATCGACGAGTCGCTGTGCATCGAGGGTTGCACGCTCTGCGTCGAGGTCTGCCCACTGGATTCGCTGGCCATCAATCCGGACTCGGGCAAGGCGTTCATGCACGTCGACGAATGCTGGTACTGCGGACCGTGCGCCGTCCGGTGTCCGACGGGCGCGGTGACTGTCAACATGCCCTACCTTCTTCGCTGAATCTTTCTGCCCCACAACGACGTCGGACCGCACCGCGACCGACGGTCATGACTTCTGCCCGCAACCCAGCCCACAGTCCCAGCCCAAAGGACGCCCGATGAGAACACGTACCCGATCCCGACAACTGGCGGCGATCACCGCCACCCTCGCCGTCGCTCTCGGCAGTGCCGCCTGCTCGTTGGAGGACACCGGTGACTCCGACGCGGTGCGGGTCGTCGTCGGTTACCAGTCGAAGACGATCAACACGGTGACGGCGGGCACGCTGCTCCGCGCCGAGGGGCAGTTCGAGAAGCGGCTCGCCGAGGTCACCGAGCGGACCGGCCAGAAATACTCGGTCGAGTGGCAGGACTACGACACCGGCGCGCCGATCACGACCGGGATGGTCGCGGGCAAGATCGACATCGGATCGATGGGTGATTACCCGTTGTTGATCAACGGGTCCCGCGCAGGCGCCGAGGAGAAGACCCGCACCGAGATGCTGTCGGTCACCGGGTCCAGTGCCCGGGGCTCCCTGAACATGGTTGTGGTGCCGGCGGGTTCGTCTGCCTCGACGCTCGCGGACCTGCGTGGGAAGCCGATCTCGGCCAGCGTCGGATCGGCAGGTCACGGGACGCTCGTGCAGGCCCTCGACCGTGTGGGCATCGATCCCACGACCGGCGTGCAGGTGCAGAATCAACAGCCGCAGGTCGGCGCGTCGTCGCTGGAGTCGGGCAAGGTGGATGCGCTGGCCCAGTTCGTGGCCTGGCCCGGCCTCCTGGTCTTCCAGGACAAGGCCCGGTTGCTCTACGACGGGGCTCAGTTAGGGGTCCCGACTCTGCACGGCGTCGTGGCGCGCTCGGCTTATGCGCAGGAGAACCCGGACGTCGTCGCGGCATTCCTGCGAGCGCAGCTCGATTCGACCGCGTCCCTGACCCGCAACCCGCTCGCAGCCGCCGAGCTCGTTGCGGAGAACAGCGGTCTCCCGGCCGAGGTCGTCTACCTGTACAACGGACCGGGTGGAACGGATTTCAATACGGCCATCAAGTCGAACCTCGTCGATGCGCTGCGCAACGACGTCCCCTACCTGAAGTCCATCGGCAGGTTCCCTCACGAGATCGACCTGGACACCTTCGTCGATCCGGGTCCCTTGCAGAAGGTATTCGCGGAGGCCGGGGCCGACTATTCGAAAGCACTGAGTAGCAACGGCAATGCTTCCGTCATCCGTGGCGTCGACCCGGTCTGTGGGGTAGAGGTCGACTCGGCGACCGCCGGCGAGATCTGGCTGCGCGGACAGGAGCGGACCCAGCCTGCCGCGGACGCGACTTGCCTGTTGCGTGGGGTCGAACGGGCTCGGCAGGAGGGACACGAAGTCCGGGCTGCATACATCTCGGACCCGCAACTCGGGACCCGATGGTTCGCCCACAAAGCGGTGTGGCTGCGGGAGGGCGACCGGTACGTGGCGTTCACCACGGCAGACAGCGCGCGACAGTACCGGACGACGCATCCCGACGCCATCGACGTGACCTATGAGCAAGCACTCGCGGAGGTCGTGTCATGACCGCCGCGACGCTCACCCCGGTCACGGTCGATGACGTGGTCCGCGATGAGGCGGGGCCGCGGACTCCGAACGGATCGAACCGATTCTGGCAGTGGGGAGTCCGCCTACTGGTCCTGGTCACGACCGGGGTGTTGTGGCAACTGCTGACGACACACGATGTGGTCCTGTGGGCCAGGTTCGACACCATTCCCTCACTGACCGATGTGGCTCATGCGTTCTGGACCGCGCTCGGCTCCGAGCAGTATTATCTGGATCTCGGTCAGTCATTGATCAGGATCGGGTCGGGATTCGCGCTGGCGGTACTCGTCGGCATCCCGGTGGGGATCGCTCTCGGACGGTCCCGCGCGGCGAGACTCACGGCCGGCACCCTCACCGAAGTGCTCCGTCCGATCCCGGCGATCGCGCTGGTACCCGTGGCGATCCTGGTGCTCCCGACCGACGAGGCCGGCATGGTCTTCATCACCTTCGCGGCGGCGTTCTTCCCCATCCTGGTCGCGACCCGACATGCGGTCCGTGCTTTGCCCACCATCTGGGAGGACTCGGTCCGGACGATGGGCGGCACGCGCCGCGACGTCGTCGTCCGAGTGATCGTGCCCGGCATCGCTCCTGGGGTGTTCAGCGGATTGTCGGTCGGCGTCGGTGTCGGGTGGATCTGTCTCATCTCCGCCGAGATGATCTCCGGACGGCTCGGAGTCGGTTACCGGACGTGGCAGGCGTACACGGTGGTGGATTACCCCCAGGTGTTCGTCGGGATGTTGACCATCGGTGTGCTCGGCGCAGTGACATCCGGCTTGATCGAGCTGATCGGAAGGCGCGTCACCCGTTGGCTTCCCCGAGGCCAGGAGCAGCGATGACCGCGACAACGGAGCGACCGAATCCGGCCTCGGCGATGCAGCCGAATACGGTCTCCGCGATGCGGCTCGACCTCGAAGGCATCCGGATCGGTTATGGCGGCTCGACGGTGATCGAGGGACTCGACCTCTCGATTGCCGCGGGCCAGATCCTCGTCCTGACCGGACCGTCGGGGTGTGGAAAATCCACGGTCTTGAGGGCCGTCGCGGGCCTGCTGCCGGTCCAGGCGGGCCGCATCCTGGCCGACGGTGAATCGGTCTCCACCACGTCACGCGACCGGGCCATGGTGTTCCAGGACGACGCACTGCACCCGTGGCGAACCGTTCGCGGAAACATCATGTTGGCGTTGATGTTGCGCGGTGTACCACGAGCGAAACGGCGCACGCGGGCGGACTCGTGGATCGCCGAGATCGGCCTCGAGGGTTTTGATGACTATCTGCCGAAGTCGTTGTCGGGTGGAATGCGCCAGCGGGTGCAACTCGCCCGTGGACTGGCCGGGTCGCCGAGAGCGGTGCTCATGGACGAACCGTTCGGCGCGCTCGACGCCCAGACGCGAACGTCGATGCAGCAGTTGCTCCTTCACACGCTGGCAGCGCATCCCTCGACCGTCGTGTTCGTGACCCACGACGTGGACGAGGCGTTGCTGCTCGGCGACCGGGTCGTCGTGCTCGGCCGTGCCGGCGAGCCTGTTCGGGCCACCGTCGACATCCCTCACCCACGTGACCCGCGGCAACGCGGGGACGACGCGACCCTGCGGTTACGCCAGACCATCCTCGACGCATTGGAGAAGTGAACCAGCCGTGGACATCCCAGACATCACCGACCGCGGTCGGCTCGACTGTGACGTGCTGGTCATCGGCGGCGGCACCGCCGGGACGATGGCCGCTCTCACCGCCGCCGAGAACGGTGCATCGGTTCTGCTGCTGGACAAGGCGCATGTCCGCCACTCCGGGGCGCTCGCCATGGGAATGGATGGCGTGAACAATGCCGTCATCCCTGGTAAGGCCACGCCCGAGGACTACGTTGCCGAGATCACCCGCGCCAACGACGGCATCGTGAACCAGAAGACGGTGTACCAGACGGCGACCCGCGGCTTCGCGATGATCGGGCGCCTGGAACGGTATGGCGTGAAGTTCGAGAAGGACGAATACGGGGAGTACGCGGTCCGCAGGGTGCACCGGTCAGGGGCCTACGTGCTGCCCATGCCCGAGGGCAAGGACGTGAAGAAGGCCCTCTACCGCGTCCTGCGCAAGCGGGACATGCGCGAGAAGATCACGATCGAGAACCGCCTCATGCCCGTCCGGGTCCTGACCGCGAACGGGCGCGCCGTCGGAGCGGCGGCATTGAACACGCGCACAGGCGAGTTCGTGGAGATCGGGGCAAAGACCGTGATCCTCGCCACCGGGCCCTGCGGTCGCCTGGGGCTACCGGCGTCCGGCTACCTATATGGCACCTACGAGAACCCCACGAATGCCGGTGACGGGTATTCGATGGCCTACCACGCGGGTGCCGAGCTCAGCGGTATCGAATGCTTTCAGATCAATCCGCTCATCAAGGACTACAACGGACCGGCGTGCGCCTACGTCGCCAATCCGTTCGGTGGGTACCAGGTCAACGCCGACGGTGAGCGGTTCGTCGATTCCGACTACTGGTCCGGTGACATGATGGCCGAGGTCAAATCTGAGATCGAATCCGCACGCGGTCCGATCTATCTCAAGGTCAGTCACCTCCCCGACGAGACGCTGGATTCGCTCGAGTCGATTCTGCACACCACCGAACGGCCCACGCGGGGAACGTTTCACAGCAACCGCGGGCACGACTATCGGACACACGACATCGAAATGCACATCTCCGAGATCGGGTTGTGCAGCGGACATTCCGCCTCGGGGGTCTGGGTGGACGAGAACGGTCGGACCACCGTGGACGGGTTGTATGCGGCCGGCGACCTCGCCTGTGTGCCGCACAATTACATGATCGGCGCCTTCGTGTACGGGGAACTCACCGGACAGCACGCCAGTGACACCGCCCGAGATGTCGACGCACCCGCCGAGCTCCCGATGGATCAGTTGCTCGCTGCGTACGAACTGATATACCGACCCCTCACCCACCCCGACGGACCGCCGCAACCGCAGGTGGAGTACAAGCTGCGCCGCTTCGTCAATGACTACGTGGCGCCGCCGAAAACGTCGAACAAGCTCGCCATCGCGATCGAGACCTTCGAGCGCATGCGCACCGAGATCGAGCAGATGGGCGGGCGTACACCGCACGAACTCATGCGGTGCGCCGAGGTGTCGTTCATCCGCGATTGCGCCGAGCTGGCCGCGCGGAGCTCGTTGACCCGCACCGAGAGTCGCTGGGGTCTGTACCACGAGCGAGCCGACCTGCCGGAGCGCCGGGACGACGAGTGGGGTTACCACCTGAACGTCCGGAAGGCCGCTGACGGTTCGATGGAGTTCCTGGGGCGACCGGTAGAACCCTTCCTGGTCAACGTCGAGGGACTCAACCACATCCCGCCGACCGACCGCACGGTGATCGCGATCGAGCAGCCCGCCGTATCGACCGGTCCGGGGTACCGCGGTGTCGATAGTCCGGTCCGTGAGGTGTCACGGAAAACGGGCCCCGTCGCAACGGGATCGCCGCGAATCGTCGAACTGCTGGCAACGCCGGTGTCGCACGCGGCAGATCTCGCCGGGTACCTGGGGGATCCTGATCCGACAGTCCGGCGGACCGCGATCGCCACGCTCACCGAGAACACGCCGGACGGTTTCGAGATGGCCGTCGTCAGCGCGCTGGGGGATTCCGCCGCGCCGGTCCGCGGCGCGGCAATAGAGGGCTTACGCGAACTCGTGGAGATAATCGACCCCACTGCCGTTTTCGTGTCGGCACTCGCCGAGCACATCGGGTCCGCGGATCCGGCGGTACGCGCGACCGTCGTCGACCTGCTGCGCGTACTCCGAGCAGACCGCCTCGACCTGTTCGTCGCCGCGACGAGTGATCCCCACCATCGAGTACGTATCGAGGCCGTTCGGGCGCTGGTGTCACGCGACGAATCAGACCTGCTCGCCGGCCTGGCGTCGGATCCCGATCGTGAGGTCCGTATCGCAGTGGCCGAGGGACTGGCGACAGTCGGTACCGGCGGTGCTGAGGCCGTGCGTACGCTCGGTGCCGACCGCGACCCGCTCGTGCGTGCTGCGGCATTCGCGGCGATGGCTGTGGTCGGAGACGGCGCCGTCGACCGTACGGTGCTCGTCCGTGCGCTGCGCGAGACCGCTTGGCAGGTACGCGTGGGTGCCGCGCGTGGGCTGTCGGTTGCGCGAGACGAGACGACGGTCGAGGCTCTGGAAAGGGCTCTCGCCGACGTGCACAGCGATGTCCGCCGTGCCGCCGCACTCACGCTCGCGGAGTGGAGTGACGATCCGGTGGTCCGTCAGATCCTCGAATCGGCCGCGGACGACCCTGATGCCGACGTACGCGCCGCGGTCCGACGCAGCCTCGCGAGTTCGCCGACACCGCAATGATTCTGGGTAGGTGGGATCATCCCGGCGCTGGAGATGCTGGCTGAGTCGGGGTCACTCGGACAACGCATCCTGCACGGCGATGCAGGGATTCAGCGCGGGGTGCGCGCGGTGGATCGTGGTGGCGATCTGTGCGGCCTGGGTGACGAAGGATTCCCGCAGCGACGCGGGCACATCGTCGAACAGCGCCTGTTCTGCCGTCCGCATCCGAGTGGTCAACTCGCCGAGTACGCGTCGGCCTCGGGGGGTGATGACGATCCGGCGGACTCGGCGATCGGCGGCGTCGACCTTGCGTGCGAGGAGTCGCGCGTCTTCGAGCGCATCGATGACGTAGGGCATCACCGTCTTGTCGATGGAGAGATGCTCTGCCAGGCCCTTCTGGGTCGGTGAGTCGCCTCGTCCGAGCACGGAGAGGATCTGGTAGCCCCGCGTTCCATGGGGGACATCGGCGACGACTCGCTCCACCTGCTGGTGCCATGCCCGCAGGATGACTCCCAGTGACCAGCCGAGGTCTGTCCCGAACGCGCCGTCCGTCGGTCCACCCGAACACTCGCCGTCTTCCGCACCCATGCGGTCACCCTACCCAGAGATTGATTTGACAAATCGTTTGTCACGCAATCTACTGGCTAAGCGGACCGCGGTGCTATTTCAAGCTCGCGGCGGCGAAGACGCAACGAGAGGAAGCGGCATCATGGCCAGCAACAGGACGTCCGGTAAGGCGCTCGACGCGGGATTGCTCACGCTTCGGGTGGCGGTAGGTGCCACTCTGTTCGCGCACGGGGCGCAGAAACTGACGGGTTGGTTCGGCGGACCCGGGCTCGCCACGACCGCTGCCGGGATGGAGCAGATGGGCTTCAAGCCGGCGAAGCTCTCGGCGGTGACCGCGGGTCTCGGCGAGGCCGCGGGCGCCCTCATCGCCGTGGGTGCGGGCACCCGGCTGGCCTCCGCGGCAGGAGCGGCCACCATGCTCGCCGCGTCGGATGTCCACCGTCCCAACGGATTCTTCGCCCAGAACGGTGGGCTCGAGTTCCCGGCGGTGTTGGGCGCCGCCTCCGCGGTCCTCGCCCTGACCGGGCCGGGACGGTACTCGGTCGACGGCGCGCTCGGCCACCGCTTCGACCATGAGCGGTACGGCGTCGCCGCGCTCGCCGCCTCGCTCCTCGCCGCGTCTGCGGTGGTCTACCAGAAGCACGCCGCCGCACCGGCGGCCGCACAGTCCTGACCCGTACGGCGGGCAGCGGGGGGCGTCGGCATGACCGGAAGTGCATAAGCGGGTGTGCATGTCTCGCAACCGTGTTCGCGCCTCGAGCGGGCGAAGTCGGTGCACGCATGTAGCGTGGTCTCCTGTCACCACGTGTGCGGCCGCACATCGAGTAGTTGTGCGCAGCACACCGAATAGCGAGGACGTCACATGGCACTTCATGCATTGCTCGCCAAGGCCGGGGCAACGGTCGCGACCGGCTTCGTCGGTGCGGTCGCCTACGACGCCGTTCGTACCGTCGCACGTAAGGCCCCGCTGCGTGAAGGCGCAGTCGTCGCCACCACCTGGGGTATCCGCGGGACGCGCAAGGCCGAAGAGGTCGCGGAGTCGGTACGGCTCAACACCGCCGACATCGTCGCGGAGGCGAAGGAAAGGCTCGGCGAGGAGGCGACTCCGCCCGGAACGGCCGTCGCTCACGACCACGACCACGATCACTGAGCCGTGAGCGCGCCCGCGCCGACGCCGGACATCGCTCCGACCGAGATCCTGGTCCTGTCGTCAGCGGCGGGGCGGGTCCGCATGACGGTGCCCTGGTTGCGCGGTCCCGGACGAGGGGCGGCCGATCGTCGCGCCGTAGCCATCGAGGAGAGCGTAGCCCGGGTCGCGGGTGTGCGCGCAGTGCATGCCTACCCCCGGACGGCGTCGGTCGTCGTGTGGTTCCGGGCCGACACCGATCGCGCCGCCATCGACCACGCCATCGCGGCGGCCACTGCGGCGGACCCGGCCAATCTTCCTGACCGTCAACCACATTCGGCGGATGTGACGAATGCCGACCTGCTACGCATGGGTGTCGGCGCAGCGGCCCTCGTACTGCTGGGCTTCCGCCGCTACGGGTTTCGTCGGCCGCCTCTGCTCGGCCCGGCGTCGCGCACGGTGGCCACCGGAGTCACGATCTTCTCCGGGTACCCCTTCCTCAGCGGCGCCCTGCGCTCGCTGCGCGGTGGGCGGGCCGGCACCGACGCCCTGGTGTCGGCGGCCACCATCGCGAGTCTGCTGCTCCGCGAGAACGTCGTCGCCCTCACGGTGCTCTGGCTGCTCAACATCGGAGAGTTCCTGCAAGACCTGACCCTCCGACGCACCCGCCGCGCGATCACCGACCTGCTCCGCGGAACGCAGGACACGGCGTGGGTGCGTCTCGAGGACGGCACCGAGGTCCAGGTGCCCATTGATGCACTGCATGTCGGCGACGCGGTCATCGTGCACGAGCAGGTCGCGGTTGCGGTCGACGGTGTGGTCGTCGACGGCGAGGCCGTGGTGGACCAGTCCGCGCTGACGGGCGAGAACCTGCCGGTGACCAAGCACATCGGCGACCGTGTACAGGCCGGTTCGGTGGTCCTCACCGGACGGATCGTCATCGAGGCCGACGCCGTCGGCGACGACACCTCGATCGGGCGCATCATCGGCCGGGTCGAGGAGGCCCAGCGTGATCGCGCGCCCATCCAGACTGTCGGCGAGAACTTCTCCCGCCGGTTCGTACCGGCCTCGTTCGCGATGGCGGCCCTGACGCTGGCCGTGACCAGGGATCTTCGTCGCGCGATGACCATGCTGCTCATCGCCTGTCCCTGTGCGGTGGGACTGTCCACGCCCACCGCGATCAGCGGGGCCATCGGCAACGGCGCGCGCCGCGGCATCCTGATCAAGGGCGGCTCGCACCTCGAGGCGTCGGGCCGCATCTCCGCGGTGGTGTTCGACAAGACCGGGACGCTGACCGTCGGACGCCCGGTCGTCACCAACGTGGTCTCGTTCTCCGACGACTGGCAGCCCGAACAGATTCTCGCCTACGCGGCGAGTTCCGAGATCCACTCGCGTCACCCGCTCGCCGAGGCGGTGATCCGCTCCACCGAGGAACGACGCATCGAGATCCCGACCCACGCCGAGTGCGAGGTGATCGTCGGACTCGGCATGCGCACCAGGTCCGACGATGGCCGCGTGCTACTCCTCGGCAGCCCGTCACTTCTCGACCGGCACGGTGTCGTGATCTCCGACGACGCCCTCGGCTGGGTGGGCCGGTTGCGGCAGGCGAGTGAGACACCGCTGCTGCTCGCCGTCAACGGCACGCTGGTCGGGTTGGTGAGTCTCTCCGACGAACTGCGACCGGAGGCCCGCGAGGTGCTCGACGCCCTGCGCGCCGACGGCGTCACCGAGATCGCCATGCTCACCGGCGACCATCCGGTCACCGCCGCCACCATCGCGGCCGAACTCGGCATCGAGCGATGGGCCGCCGAGGTCACGCCCGACGACAAGCTGGCCGTCGTCCGCGAACTGCAGGCGCTCGGGCACGTCGTCGCGGTGGTGGGTGACGGCGTCAACGATGCTCCCGCCCTGGCCGCGGCCGACATCGGTATCGCGATGGGGCTGGCGGGAACAGACGTCGCGGTCGAGACCGCCGATGTCGCCCTCGCCGGCGATGATCTGCGCAAGCTGCTCGACATCCGGGATCTGGGCGCCCACACCGTCGAGGTGATTCGGCAGAACTACGGCATGTCGATCGCGGTCAACGCCCTCGGCCTGGTGATCGGCGCGGGCGGCGCTCTGTCGCCGGTGTTGGCCGCGGTGCTGCACAACGCGTCGTCGGTTGCCGTGGTGCTCAACAGTTCTCGCCTGATCCGCTACCAGGTCGACGCCGCCGACACCGTGACGCGCTGAGGAGCTCCAGGTGACCGAACTGCCGACGACGACCACGACGTTCGACTGCCCGGCCGGCACCGTAATCGGCCGGGTGACCGGCGAAGTGGTCCGTGCCACCGGGATTCGATACGCACGCGCGGCCCGCTTCGAGGCGCCGACGCCGCAACCGGCGTCGACGACGCCGATCGATGCGACAGCGCTGTCTCCTGCCTGTCCTCAAGGGAACGGGGAGGGCATCGTCGACAACGCATTCGGCGAGGCAGCGCTGGGTGACCTGGTCGCGGACGAACACGCGCAATACCTGTCGGTCACCGTGCCCGCCGATCGCCGGCCCGATGAGATCCTGCCCGTGATGGTGTGGATCCATGGTGGCTCGTACATCATCGGCGCCGCCGATGCTCCCTGCCACGACCCGTCGGCGCTGGTCGCCGAGCAACGGGTGGTCGTCGTGTCGGTGACCTATCGACTCGGCTTGTTCGGCTTCCTCGGCGACGGTGTCACGCGCCCGGCGAATCTCGGCCTGCTCGACATGATCGAAGCCCTCCGATGGGTGCAACGCAACATCGCAGGCTTCGGAGGTGACCCCGATGCGGTCACCGTCTTCGGCGAATCGGCCGGTGGTGACGCGGTCGCGCAACTGATGGCGGCCGACGGGGTGCCGGGCCTGTTCCACCGGGCCATCATCCAGAGCGCGCCCCTCGGCATCACCCGTCGCCGCGAGCGGCTGCACGCCGACATGTTCGCCGCATCGCACGAGGTGTCGGCTTCCGCGACGGTCGAAGAGGTCCTCGCTGTCCAGGAGTCGATGATGGGTCTCAAAGCGGTTCTGCAGCACGGACTTCCCGCCTTCATGTCCTTCGGTCCCCAGTACGGTCACCACCCGCTGCCGCCCGAGAGCGAGGTGGACGCGATCTGGGAGCAGCGAGCCCGGGACGTCGAGATCCTGATCGGATGGAACAGCCGCGAGGCCGGGTTCTTCACCGCTGCCATCGGTGGGGTGTCGTCGTTGCCGGCGGTGCCGGTGGTCGGTTCCCGCCTGTACGAGTGCCTTGTCCACCAACTCACCCGAGCGATCTACACCAGCGCCGCGGACCGCTTCGCGCGGCGTCACCGACGGGCCGGTGGAAAGGCAGCCCAGTACGTCATCGACTGGGGCGCAGCCGATCACCCACTTCGGGCGGTGCACACCGTCGACATCCCGCTACTGTTCGGGACTCCGGAGATCTGGTCCGGTGCACCGATTCTCGCGGGATACGATGCCGAGCGGGCCGCGCAGGACGGCAGCAGGCTGCGTCAGATCTGGGCCGGCTTCGCGCGGTCCGGATGGACTGCGCCCGCGGATGTCCCGGGTCTGATCCGCTTCCCCTGACCGCGGGGTTTCGTAGCGTGAATGCGCGCTATATCCCTGCTCACGCTACGGATTCGGAGCAGATCAGTTCTCGGGGCGCTGCCCGACGCCGATCAGTGTGTCGCAGTCGGCCTCGGTGATGCCCTCGTCGGACAATCGCTGCAGGAAACCGGCTCGGACGTCGGCGATGGCGTCGGCGTCCATGCCCGTCAGCGCACCCCTCAACCCGCTGCCGAGAACCATCGACCAGGAGAACTCGTCGGTGCGCGGAATGCGCAACTCCAGGATCGATGCCGAGGCTTCAACGGCACCAATGGATTCCAGCCACGCGGTGATCTTCTCCTCGGTGTCGATGCGCGTGATCGGGTGCGGCGGACCGTCCGACGGCGCACGCGGACCGGGCGGTGGAGGTGTCTTCGTCACCCGGGCGATCTCGGTGAAGTACGCGCCGGTGAAGTCGTAGAGAGCGTCGTCATGCCAGACCGCCACCGCGATCCGCCCACCCGGGCGTAGGAGCGTCAGGAGTCGCCGAACGGCATCATCCATGTCCGGGAGGAAGAAAACGCCGAAACCGCAAGTGAGGGCGTCGTATTCGGAATCCCCGCGACCGGGCAGCGTTGTCACGTCGTCGACCTGGAAGTCAATGTTGCGCAGCCCCGCCGCGTAAGCGCTCGTCCGTGCGCGGTCGATCAGTTCAGCTGCGATGTCGACGGCCGTGACGTGCCCGTCAGGGCCGACGACGCGGGCGGCGGCCAGCGCGCTGGCTCCGGTGCCGGAACAGACGTCGAGGACTCGGTCGCCCAGTGCGATCTGCGCGCGTGCCACCAGGGTCTCACCGGCCGGACCCCAGACGAACGGCGTCACCAGATCGAAATCGGAACTGGTCGAGTTGAACGTCTCGGCGATGCTGGGTCGGGCCATGAGGTCAGCGTAACCGTGATGGGAACGATTCCCGATTAAGTGGCCGACGTCTCACGGTGAACATGTCGGGTCAGCGCGAAGGTCGGACCGCCGTCACCGGCACCAGCAGTCGCGAGGGGTTCGTCGACCGTGCGCCCGAACTCGTCGAGTGTGCGTCTACTTTCGTCCACTGTGCGTGATCTCGGATCGCCTCGGCTACTCGGCACGCTGGGAGGGGAGAGCCTGTCGCACAGTCGACGGGAACGAACGCACGGTCGACGGGAACGAACGCACAGTCGACGGGAATGGGCGCCCAGTCGACGGGAACGAACGCACAGTCGACGGGAATGGGCGCCCAGTCGACGGGAACGGACGCACGGTCGACGGGTGGTCCATCGGCGCGATGAGCCCCGCCCTTGAGTCCGGTCGCGAGCGCTGCCTGTGACGGCGGCGTATTCGAGCGAGGGATGTCGTCGGCCGAGGGGAGTTGGCGGACGCACTACTCGGTCTGGTGCATGCCCGACCATCATGCGAACATATGTTCTATGCACATCGAGCGGCGTGACGCGTCGATCCTGCACGCGGATCTCGACTCCTTCTACGCGTCGGTCGAGCAGCGGGACGACCCTTCACTGCGTGGTCGGCCCGTTCTCGTCGGCGGCGGTGTCGTCCTGGCGGCGAGCTATGAGGCCAAGGCCCGGGGTGTGCGGTCGCCGATGCCCGGCCACGAGGCGCGTGCGCTCTGCCCCGATGCGGTCGTGGTCACCCCGCGGTTCGAGGCGTACATGGAGGCCAGCCGTGAGGTCTTCGACATCTTCCACGACACCACCCCGGTGGTCGAGGGAATCTCGGTCGACGAGGCCTTTCTCGACGTCGGCGGGTTGGGCCGGATCAGCGGAACCCCGCATGACGTTGCGACGACGATCCGAAGCCGCGTCCGTGACGAGGTCGGGCTTCCGATCACCGTCGGCGGCGCGCGCAGCAAGTTCCTCGCGAAGGTCGCCAGTGCCGTGGGCAAACCCGACGGTCTGCTCATCGTCGAGCCGGGGACCGAGCTCGACTTCCTGCATCCGTTGCCGGTCCGCCGGCTGTGGGGCGTCGGTCCGGTCACCGAGGCCAAACTGCACGACGCGGGTGTCGAGACGGTGGGGCAACTGGCCGCACTGGGGGAACGCTCGTTGCGCGGCATCGTCGGTTCGGGCGCCGGCAGGCACCTGTTCGCCCTGTCGCTCGCGCAGGATCCGCGCCGCGTCGAGACCGGCAAGCGTCGCAGTTCGATCGGGTCGCAACGCGCTCTCGGTCGTCGCCCGAAGTCCGAGGCCGACCTCGAGGCGACCATCGTCGCGATCGTCGAGCGTCTCGGCAAACGCCTCCGATCAGCCGAACGCGTGTGTCGGACAGTCATTCTGCGGTTGCGTTTCGACGACTTCACCCGCGCCACACGATCCCGGACGCTCCTCGAGCCGACCGACCGCACCGACATCGTGATGGCGTCGGCGCGCGGACTCCTCGCCGACGCCATGCCGATCATCCGCGAGCGGGGGTGCACCCTGGTCGGGCTGTCGCTGACCAACCTCGACGATCACGACAACATCCAGCTGACACTGCCGTTCGACACCGATCATGCCGAAGACCTCGATGCCACGATGGATCTCTTGCGGGACCGGTTCGGCCGCGACTCGGTGACCCGCGCGGTGCTCATCGGGCGCAATCACGGCGACGACGCGCCGATGCTGCCCGACTAGGGATTCCGTAGCGACAATGCGCGCCAGAGGCACATTGGCGCTACGAAATGCCAGGGCGGAACCAGGGCGCGCGAAAAGCGCAAAACGATACTTATGCGCCCAAGCGTGACTGTGATGCCGGTTACGCCAACACTTCTGATGTGACCACCGATGTGGTCGTCCTCACATCCGATGAAGAATCGAGAAGACAATGTTGGTAGCACTCGGCCTCGGGATGGTCGCCACCTTCATGGTGCTGATCATCACCAAACGGGCCACGCCCGTGGTGGCGCTGATCCTCATCCCCGTCGCGTTCGGACTGTTCGCCGGCGCCGGCCTCGGCATCAGCGACATGATCACCGACGGCATCAAGGACCTCGCCCCGACGGCGGCGATGCTGTTCTTCGCGATCATCTTCTTCGGGATCATGATCGACGTCGGCCTCTTCGACCCGGTGGTCCGCGCGGTCGTCCGTGCCGTGCACGACGATCCGGCGCGCCTCGTCGTCGGCACCGCGGTGTTGGCCGGTGTGGTGTCCCTCGACGGTGACGGTTCGACGACCTTCATCATCACCACGGCCGCCCTGCTGCCGCTGTATCTGAAGCTCGGTGTCAGTCCGGTCGTCCTCACCGTCGTCGCCGGGTTGACCAACGGCACGATGAACATCCTGCCGTGGGGCGGCCCGACCGCCCGCGCGGCGAGTGCGTTGAACATCGACACCAACGATGTCTTCGTCCCGATGGTCCCCGCCCTGGCTGCCGCCCTCGTCGTCGTGCTCCTGTTCGCGTACCACCTCGGCGTCCTCGAACGTCGTCGCATCGGCAAGCTGGAGATCCGCGAGTCGCTGCTGGCGCCCAGGGAAGAGGTGCTGGTCGCGGCCGGCGGTGGCGGGGTCGGACTGCCGCCCAAGGGTCCACGTTCAGGCAGTTCGGGTTCCGGTGGCTCCGGTTCGGCGGGAACCGGCTCCGGCGGATACGACGACGCCCCCACCGGCGATCACGACCTCGGCGCGGTCTCGGCTGCCGGGAACGACGACGACCGCGACGCCTCCTTCTCCGGCGTCCTCGATCCCAACCGGGAAACTCTGCGTCCCAAGCTCTTCTGGGTGAACGCCGGTCTCACCGTGGCCCTGCTGACCATCCTCGGCGCCGATGTCGTCGCCATCCCGGTGTTGTTCATGATCTTCGCCGGCATCGCTCTGGCCATCAACTTCCCGCACATCAAGCAGCAGCAGGAGGCCATCACCCGGCACAGCTCCAGCATCGTGTCGGTGGTCGCCATGGTGCTGGCCGCCGCCGTACTCACCGGCGTCTTCAACGGGACCGGGATGGTCGACGCCATCGCACACTGGCTCGCCGATGGCATCCCCGACTGGATGGGACCGCACATGGCGATCGTGATCGGTGTCCTGTCGATCCCGCTGACCTTCCTGATGAGCAACGACGCCTTCTACTACGGGGTGCTGCCGGTGCTGTCGGAGACCGCGACCCGCTACGGCATCGACCCCACCGAGATGGCCCGCGCATCGATCACGGGCCAGACCGTGCACATGCAGAGCCCGCTCGTCCCGGCAATCCTGCTGCTGGTGGCGCTGGCCGGCGTCGGCTTGGCCGACCATCACAAGAAGGTTCTGTGGCGGGCCACCGTGGTTTCCCTGGTCATGCTCGCGGTCGGTGTGCTGGTGGGGGCGATCCCGTTCTGACCGACCACACCCCGACGCGGCGATCCGTCCCGAACGGATCGCCGCGTCGGCGTGTCTGTGGCGCCCCTGGTGCGGCACTAGGGTGACAGGCATGCGTTTGCGGACGCAGGTGCTGCTCCTGCAGCTGGCGGTGATCGCCGTCAGCCTCGTGGTCGGGTTCGGTGTGGTCATCGCCGGAGCCGACGACCGGGTGCAGCGCGAATACGCCCAGCGTGCTCTGTCGATCGCGCAGTCGGTCGCCGCCGACGCGGAGGTGCGCACCGAGGTCGCCGCCCATCCCGGCACCCAGGTGGACGCAGCAGAGTTGGTCGACGGTCCGCTTCAGCGTCAGGCCGCAGCGGTACGAGCGCGGACCGGAGCCCTGTTCGTCGTCATCGGCAACGACCGCGGCATCCGCCTCGCTCACCCGGAGGCGTCGAAGTTGGCCGAAACGGTCTCCACCGACTCGTCGAAGGTGCTGTCCGGATCGGACGACGTGAACACCGAACGGGGCACGCTCGGAGAGTCGGTACGCGCGAAGGTCCCGGTGGTGACCGACGACGGCAGAGTCGTGGGGTTCATCAGTGTGGGAGTGTCCACGCAGCGGCTCGAATCCGAAACCCGCAGCGACATCATCGCCACGTCACTGCTCGCACTCGCCGCGCTCGGCATCGGCGCCCTCGGCTCCGCGTTGCTCGCCCGGCGGTGGCGGCGTCTCACCCTGGGTCTCGAGTCCGACGAGCTCGCCGAACTCGTGCGGGAACAGAACGCCGTGCTGCATTCGATGGCCGACGGTGTGCTCGCCGTCGACGCCGACGGAATCGTACGCGTCATCAACGACCGGGCACGCGCACTGCTCGACATCGACGCGCCGACCGGTACCCCCGCGGCCGACCTCGGCCTCACCCCGCGCGTGGCGGGCGTCCTGGCGACGCCGACCGACGAACCGCTCGCCGCGAGCATCGGCGAACGCGTCGTCCTCGTCAGCTCCCATCGGGTCCGCGCCGACGGTCGCGACCTCGGCATGGTCCTGTCGGTGATCGATCGCACCGACGTCGAAGCACTCAGTCGGGAAGTGGACTCAATCAGGTCCATGAGCACGGCCCTGCGCGCACAGCGGCACGAGACCGCGAACCGTTTGCACGTGCTCGCCGGGTTGCTCCGGCACGGGCATGCCGACGAGGCGCTCGCCTACCTCGACGAACTCGCCGGCACCGGTCCCGGCGGCAGACTGTTGAGCGGCCTCGACAACGTCCGCGAACCGCACCTGCATGCCTTCCTCGACGCCAAGGCGGCACAGGCGCGAGAACGCGGCGTGACCCTGCGCCTCGGCGATCAGACGTGGCTCGACGCCACCCTGACCGAGCCCGTCGTCGTCACCACCGTGCTCGGCAATCTCGTCGACAACGCCATCGAGGCCGCGGCCGACGGAACGCCCGATGCCCTCGCGGGTCCGCCGCCCGACGAGCACGCCGACGTGGAGGTGGAGATCATCGCCGACGGCGACACGCTGCTGGTGTCCGTCGGTGACTCGGGGCCCGGCATCGGCTTCGACGATCCCGACGACGTCTTCGCGGAGGGGGCGACGACCAAGTCCGGCGCGTCCGTACCCGGTGGCCGTGGGATGGGACTCGCCCTCGCCAGGCAGATCGCCCGACGAAGCGGCGGCGATCTGTGGGTCGCGAACCCAGGTGGTGCAGGCGATTCCGATCTCGGCGGTGCACTCTTCGTGGCCAGGCTGCCCGGCGTCCTCGCGCCGGCGTCGCAGGATGATCATCGGGTACCCGACGAGCAAGGAGACCGTAGATGACCGACGAACTCGGTGTTCTCATCGTCGACGACGACTTCCGGGTCGCGGCGTTGCACTCGACGATCGTCGAGGCGGTCCGCGGGTTCACCGTGCGCGCGCGTGCGGGCAGCGTGGCCGCGGCCCGGCAGGCGATGGCCGAACACCCCGACATCGACCTCGCACTCCTCGACGTCCACCTGCCCGACGGCTCGGGGATCGACCTCGTCGCCGAACTGGCTTGTGACTGCTTCATCGTCGGGGCCGAGACCGATGCCTCCGCGGTGCGTACCGCGACGCGCGCCGGCGCTTTGGCCTACCTCATCAAACCGTTCGACGACGCCGACCTCGCACGGCGGCTTGCAGGGTACGCCCAGTACCGGCGGGTGCTGGCCGGGCGGAACGTCGACCAGCACGCCGTCGACGCCGCCTTGTCGGCGTTGCGATTCGGCACCAGGGCCACTGAACGGTCGGAGTCCGGATCGCCCACCGAACAGCGAATTCTCGCCCTGTTCGCCCGCTCCGGGTCGACGCTGTTCGCCGACGACGTGTCCCGGGAGATCGGCGTCGCCGCTCCGACCGCCCGGCGGCACCTCGCCAACCTCGTGGCCGCCGGGAAGCTGACCATGTCGCTGCAGTACGGCACCACCGGGCGGCCGCGGCAGGAATACCGGCTGCCCGGGCACTGAACCGGCCGCGGACCGCCACTAGAGTGTGGTCGCATGACGATGCACGTTGACGCCGGTACTCCAGACCTGATCACGGTGGATGTCCCGACGCACTGGTACAACCTCGCCGCCGAACTCGAGTCGCCGATCCCTCCGCATCTGCATCCCGGCACCAGGGAACCCGTCGGTCCCGATGACCTCGCCGCGCTGTTCCCGAGCGGTCTCATCGCGCAGGAGGTGTCGACCGAGCCCTACATCGAGATCCCCGAGCCGGTCCGCGAGATCTACCGGATGTGGCGGCCGGCGCCGCTGATCCGTGCACGTCGCTTCGAAGCGGCGCTCGACACCAAGGCGCGGATCTACGTCAAGTACGAGGGCGTCAGCCCCGTCGGCAGCCATAAGACGAATTCGGCTGTCGCGCAGGCGTACTACAACAGCCTCGACGGTGTCACCAGGCTGACGACGGAGACGGGCGCCGGTCAGTGGGGTAGTGCCCTGGCATTCGCGGGCGCGCAGTTCGGCATCGACGTCGAGGTGTGGCAGGTCCGCGCCTCCTACAGCTCGAAGCCCTACCGCGGCTTCCTCATGCGCACCTACGGCGGCATCGTTCACCCGAGCCCCTCGGATCTGACCGAGTCGGGCCGCGCGATGCTCGCGAAGGATCCGAACACCACCGGCAGCCTGGGCATGGCCGTCAGCGAGGCCGTCGAGGTCGCCGCCGCCAACGCCGACACCCGGTACGCGCTGGGTAGTGTCCTCAACCACGTTGTGCTGCATCAGAGCGTCATCGGCCAAGAGGCCGTGGAACAGCTGAAGGCGGTCGAACCGGGTGGCGCCGACATCGTCTTCGGTTGCGCCGGAGGCGGATCAAACCTGGCCGGATTGTCGTTCCCGTTCCTGCGGGAGAAGCTGCACGGCCGGTCGGACCCGCGGATCGTCGCCGCCGAACCCGCCGCATGCCCCTCGATCACGCAGGGCGAGTACCGCTACGACCACGGAGACGTCGCCGGGCTCACCCCGTTGCTCAAGATGCACACCCTGGGAATGGATTTCGTTCCCGACCCGATCCACGCCGGCGGTCTGCGCTACCACGGCATGGCTCCGGCGCTGAGCCACACCGTCGAACTCGGACTCGTCCAGGGTGTCGCCATCACGCAGTCCGACGCGTTCGCCGCGGGCGTGCAGTTCGCCCGCACCCAGGGCATCGTCCCGGCTCCGGAGTCGACTCACGCCATCGCGGCGTGCGCGGCACACGTTGCGGGCAGCGACAAGGAGGAGGTCGTCGTGATCGGCCTGTCGGGTCACGGTCAGCTCGACCTGCCGGCGTATGCGGAGTTCCTCGACGGCAACATCTGAGGCCGATGATGTCGGGGATGCGGACGGTCGGGGTGGATCTCTCCGCATCTCCGGCGAAAACCGCTGTCGCCGTGCTCGACTGGCATGACGACCGCGCCAGGGTGACCGAGCTCGTCGTCGGGGCCGACGACGCCGCCATCCGCCGGTACGCCGCGGGAGCGACACGGATCGGCATCGACTCCCCGTTCGGGTGGCCCGACGAGTTCGTGGACTTCGTCGTCGCCCATCACCGGCACGGGTTGCCGAGCGGCGGTCGTCTCGACGAGATCGCGCGGCGCCGACCCCTGGCTCTGCGGCGGACCGACCTCCGGATCGCCGACTCCGGGCTGGGTCGTCCGCTGAGTGTCTCCGCGGACCAGATCGCCCACGTCGCGTTCCGATGTGCGGGACTACTCGCGGATCTGGGCGTCGACGATCGTGTCGACGGGTGGGCGGTCGAGGCATATCCGGCGGGCGCCCTCAAGCGATGGGGACTCACCTCACGGGGATACAAAAGAGCTGCCAACGCGCCCGTTCTCGCCGAGCTCGTCGGAACGCTGGCAGCGACTGCCCCGTGGCTCGACCTCGCGGATCATGCCGAGACGATGACCCGCGACGACGACGCCTTCGACGCCGTGATCACCGCGCTCATCGCGCGCGCCGCCGAACTCGGCCGCACCACCTTGCCCGACGCCGACGACCGGTCTGTCGCTGTGCGCGAGGGCTGGATTCACGTACCCGACGTCGAACTGGCGGAGCTGGTCTGACGTTCGGGGCGCACGATCACCTGTCCAGCGACAGGCGCATCAGCACGCGCGGGAATCGCGCGAGGACCGAGTCGGTGTCGGCGGCCTTGACGAAACCCGCCTTCTCGAACAACCCGCGCGTCCCGACGTAGGCCATCGTGAGATCGACCTTCTCGCCCTTGTTGTCGACGGGATACCCTTCGATGGCGGGAGCCCCGTTGGAGCGGGCGTAGTCGACGGCGCCCCTGAGCAACGCGTGCGAGATCCCCTTCTTGCGATGACCCGGTCGTACCCGGATGCACCACACCGACCAGACCGGTAGATCGTCGACGTGGGGGATCTTGCGATTGCGGGCGAATGTCGTGTCGGCGCGCGGGGACACCGCCGCCCACCCGACCACGTCGTCGTTGTCGTCGTAGGCGAGCACGCCGAGAGGAATCCCGCTGTCGCACAGCTCTTTGACGAACTCGCCGCGCTCCTCGCGGACCAACTGCTGGTTCTGCTTGCCGGGGATCCGATAGCTGAGACACCAGCAGACGTTCGACGTGGGCTTCTTCGGACCCACCATCGTGGCGATGTCGTCGAAGATCGTTGCGGGCCGGACCTCGATGGGCATGGATCCAGCATCGTCGGGTCGGCCCGGGACGGCAAGGGGCAGGGCGTGTTCTGCGCACAACCTCAGGGAGCAGAGGTTGCGGGCCCGGCTCCGAAGACGGTCCGGTACCAGATGGCCGTGAGTATCTCGATCGCCGTGTCGTCGTCGGGAATCGGCCCGGCGGCCTCACCACGCACCGCAAGCCATGTCCAGCAGGTGGATTCGAGTGTCGCCACGAGCGCGGACGCGAGCGGTTCGAGTGGCAGCCCGACGTCGTAGCCCGCGCGCTCCGCGCCCTGGAGGCCCGACAGCACCTGTTGGATGCCGGACACGCGGTTGGCGTGCCAACGCGCACGGAAGTCGTCGTCGAGCATCGACATCTGGAACAAACCGATGATCTCGGGGAGGTACTTCTTGTAGGTCGTCCAGTAGGCGGTGACGGCTGCCCGCACGCTGGCCTCGGGGTCGGCGTGCTTCGTCGCCAGCGACCCGGCGACGACCTCCTCGCCGAACTGGTCGAGCAGTGCCTCGAGCAGGCGGTCCTTGCTGTCGTAGTAGTTGTAGAACGACCCGGTGGAGCGTCCGGCGGCGGCCGAGATGTCGGAGATCTTGGTGTTGAGGTAGCCCTTTTCGGCAAAGGTCCGGCGCGCGGCGTCGAGGAATGCGGCCTCGGTCTGACGCCCTTTGTTCGTCGGCGGCACCTGAGCTCCCTTCCGCGTACCGATGACATATCGAACCACGCGCCGCCGCGCGACCCGTGCGCGCATCGAGGACGTGTTGATCCCTTGTCAAGTTCTGAAACTGAATCTAGCATCAGAAAATCGCCGGCGACAGAGGAGAGTCATGGAATCGTTCATCCACCACCGCAAGGGCCGCACCCCCAGGCAGGTGCACCGGGACGTGGCGGATCTCAAGGACGACGAACTCGGGCGCTACGGATTCACCGGTCGCACAGCACATCTCTACCGTCGCAACGATCCGACGCAGTTCCGTGCGGTCGGCACGCACACGGGTGTCGACCGGATCGTCACCGACCTCACGCCGACGGACCGATCCGATCCGGGCGGAGAGCCGCTGGTGATGTTCTCCAACGACGACTGTCGGATCTCGTTGAGCCGGCGCGCCGAGGCCGCGCCCTTCTGGTTCCGGCCGGTCGACGGCGACGAATTGCTCTTTGTGCACGAGGGAACGGGATACTTCGAGACCGAATTCGGTCGATTGCCCTACCGGCCCGGCGACTACGTCTACATCCCGAAGGGGTGCACATATCGTCAGGTGCCCGACGGCCCGTCGTTGCTGCTGATCATCGAGGCGGTCGACGAGTTCCGGGTGCCGGAGGCCGGGGTCCTCGGCAGGTTCTTCCCGTTCGATTCCTCGCTCGTCGTCGTGCCCGAGGCGGAGGCGTTCGATGCCGATGGCCGTGACGAGTACGAGGTGCGGTTCCGGCAGCGAGAGGGGCAGACCTCGCTGTTCTATGCCTTCCACCCACTCGACGTCGAGGGTTGGCGCGGAGACAATTTCGCCTTCACCTTCAACATCGAGGACTACGACGTCATCACCTCCGAGACCGTCCACCTGCCGCCGACGGTCCACCTGTTCATGCAGGCGACCGGGGTCTACGTGATGAACTTCCTGCCGCGCCCGGCGGAAGGGCGCAAGGGTGCCGAACGTCTGCCGTGGTATCACCGCAACACCGACTTCGACGAGATCGCATTCTTCCACGGCGGCAGCATGTTCGGCGTCTCGATGCCGCCGGGTTTGATCTCGCACGCCCCCCAGGGCATGCATCACGGCATCCCGGAACGGGCGCGCGAGCGGTCGCGACGCAAGTTCGACGACTTCGATCGCGTGGAGTGGAAGGTGATCTCGATCGACACCCGGCGTCGGCTGATCCCGTCGGAAGCGATGGTCGAGGCGTCGGGCTCCGGTGCGGCATCGCAGATCAGCGACGAGGCACGCGCATGAGTGCGGTCGGGTCCGTACCACGACACGAGTACGAGCGCATCCCGTATCTCGTTGTATTTGACGATCTGTCGGCCTATCAGGACACCTACGGCGGAGTCACCGAGAGCGTCGTGCTCGAGAGTTACCTACTCCGGCCGAAGGGCGTGGCGTCGAAGAACGTCATCGTCTTCATGCATCCGATCGGGGGCGGCGCGTATCTGCCGATGACCAATGCGCTCGCCCGCGCCGGTCACCACGTCATCTACTGCAACAGCCGCTACCGCGGCGTCGACAGTGCGTTGATCATGGAGAAGGTCGTGCAGGATCTCGGGGCGTGCGTGAAGGATGCGCGCGAACGCCTGGGGTACGAGAAGGTGATCCTCGCCGGGTGGAGCGGCGGCGGCGCGCTGTCGCTCTACTACCAACAGCAGGCCCAGCACGCGACGGTGACCGAGACGCCCGCGGGTGAGCCGCCGGACCTGACCGCCCTGGACTTGCCGGCCGCGGACGGGATGATGCTGCTCGCGGCGCACGTCTCGCGGCACGGGACGCTCACCGAGTGGATGGACCCGTCGATCGTCGACGAGTCCGATCCGCATCGCCGCGACCCGGAGCTGGACCTCTACAACCCGTCGAATCCCCACCAGCCGCCGTATTCCGCGGAGTTCCTCGAGCGGTATCGCGCTGCGCAGATCGCGCGCAACCGCCGGATCACCGCCTGGGTGAAGGAACAACTCGCCGACCTCCGCGGCCATGGCGAACCACTGATGGAGCGCGGGTTCATCGTGCACGGGACGATGGCCGATCCGCGGTGGCTGGACCTCACCGTCGACCCCAGCGACCGCGCAGTCGGTTGCTACCTGGGTGATCCGCGGATCGTCAACATGGGCCCGGTGGGGCTCGCGCGGTTCACCACCCTGCGGAGTTGGTTGTCGCAGTGGAGCTTCGATGATGCGCTTGGTGACGGTCCGCGCTGTGCCGCCGACCTCGAGGTCCCGACCCTGGTCATCGGCAATTCCGCCGACAATGCGTGCACACCGAGCCACACGCACCGGCTGTTCGACGCGGTCGGGCACCCCGACAAGTCGTTGCACACCATCGTCGGCGCGACCCACTACTACTCGGGACGCGAGCAGGGCCCCAAGCTGAAAGAAGCTGTCGGTGTCATCACCGAGTGGCTGGGCGAGAGGTCGTGGGCCAACTGAGGGTGCTGGAAACCGCCCGGGGGTGGGGTGTCATTGCCATCGAGCGCCCTGTCCGTTTCTGAAGGGTGGTTTTCATCCGAGCTGCGCCAGGTCGCTGCGCGGCTTCGGTGGTGACCCCGTCCGATGATGTCCGCGATATCGGCGTAGGTGGCGTCCCAGTCGTCGAAGACCTGAGCATAGGTGAGCCGCAGCGGGAAGTAGCCCTGCGCAACCAACTTCCGGTCTCGAATCCGGTCCTTCTCGTAGCGTTCGATACCCGTGTGGTGCTCGATGCTGTCGAGTTCGAGTGCGAGTCGGTCTCCGACCAGTAGATCGATCCACCCGACGCCGGGCACCTGGTGTTGAACCCTGACGCGAAGCCCCGCGTTACGGAGCCGCACACGCGCGGCGGTCTCGGTCCCCGAAGCCGCGAGGCGGTGGGTCTTCGCGACGGCCCGCTGGATGAACGCAGGCGCGTCGCCGAAGTCGGCGCGCAAGCGTTCGGGGGTGATCTTGCCGCTGTTGAGCGCGGAGTCGCAGAGGATGATGAAGCCCTCGACGTCGTAACAGCGGGCGGCGTACTGCAGTGCGGTGGCGACATCGTCGATGGCGCCGTCGGCCGGGGTCGGCCGACCGTACCGTCGACATCGGTCGGGGTTGGAGCGACGCTGATGGCGTGTGAGCCGAGAGTGAAGTGCGGTGGGGTGATCGGGTGTCCAGAGGCCGTGCCGTCGAAGTGCGGAGGCACACGATACGACGCCGTGGTCACTGACTGCGGCAACCACGTCCGCGTCCGCAGCGCCGGTGCGATACCAGCCGTGACGTATCGGTAGCAGCGCGCCTGAACGTAGAGCCCGCCTGATCGACGCGGTGGTTTCTCCTGCGGCCAACAGCTGGTGTGTGGCGATCACGCCCCCGAACCGCTCGATGAGTTCGTCGAAGTCCATGCGCGACAGTGTGGATGGTGGCGCGGTCGGGAAGTCGGCAGTGTCGTCGCCTGTGGACAACCCGTTGGCCGTCTGAAAACCACCCGTAGAAAGCGGACAGCATGCAGTACGTCGGCGGCTCACGTCCACGGGGTGGTTTTCACACCCCGCCGCGCCCCACCCTCAGCCGAGAAGCTTCTTCTGCACCTTCCCCATGGCGTTGCGGGGCAGCGATTCGACGAACCGGATCTCGCGCGGCCGTTTGTGATTCGACAACTCGCCGGCGACGAACTCGATGAGTTCGGTGTCGGCGACGGGGTCGCCCACCACATAGGCGACGATGCGCTGCCCGAGGTGGTCGTCGGGTACCCCGATCACTGCGACCTCGTGGACGGCGGGATGCGCCAGCAGCACGGTCTCGACCTCGCCGGCGCCGATGCGGAAGCCGCCGGACTTGATGAGGTCGGTGGCACGACGGCCGACGATGCGGTGCATGCCGTCGGGGTCGATGACGGCGACGTCACCGGTCGCGAAAAAGCCGTCCGACAGCCATGATTCGGCGGTCGCGTCCGGTCGGTTCAGGTATCCCGACGCCATCATCGGGCCGCGCACGTGGAGGTCGCCAACGCTCTGGCCGTCGTGGGGCACGGGTTCGGCACCCTCGACGAGGCGGGTCTCGACGTGTGCGAGGGGCAGGCCGACCCAGCCCGGGCGCCGCTCGCCGTCGACGCGGGTGCTGACGGTGATGAGTGTCTCGGTCATGCCATAGCGTTCGACGATCTGGTGGCCGGTCAGCTCGTGGATTCGCTCGAACAGGGGCACCGGCAGGGGTGCGCTGCCCGAGATAAGGATTCTGGCACTCGAAAGCTGTTGTGCAGAGCCGGGTTCGGCGGCAACGCGGTTCCACACCGTCGGCACGCCGAAGAACATGCTGGCGCCGGACGCTGCCGCTGCCGCATAACCTTCTGCGGTCGGCTTCCCGGTGTGGACGAGGCGGCCGCCGCGACGCAGCGGACCCAGGACGCCGAGGATCAGGCCGTGCACGTGAAACAGCGGAAGGCCGTGCGCGAGAGTGTCGTCGGCCGTCCAGAGCCAGGCATCGGCGAGTGCGTCGAGCCCCTCGGCGATCGCCTGTCGGCTGATCGGCACGCCCTTCGGCAGACCGGTGGTGCCCGAGGTGTAGAGGATCAGCGCAGTCGAATCGGCATGCGGCTCGGGGTGGCGGTGCCACGACTTCGCATAGCGCCGCACCGGTACGACGGGCAGAGTCGTGTCCGCCGGGGCCGCGCCCAGCCACGCCTGCGCCCCCGAATCGGTCAGGATGTGGGCGAACTCGCGCGGTCCGGAATCGGGTGGCACGGGAACCACGGGCACGCCCGCGATCAACCCACCCACCACGGCCAGCACCGTCTCGACGGTCGGGGTCGCCAGGACCGCGACGGTTCGTGCACCGGCGATCCGCTCAGCGACCGCGGTGGCGGCGCCGACGAGGTCCTCCCGCGACAACTGGTCGTCGCCGACGCGAATCACGGCGGGGTCGTCCGGAGCGGTGGGTGTCAGGGTGGGCAGCAGCACGTTCTCACTGTGCCACGATGCGGGTGCTGCCCCGTCTACCTGCCGGATCGTCGAGGTCACGCGGCGTGCGCGCGATCACGCGTGAGTCGGGTTCGTTTCGGGTACGCGACGGTCATGGCTGACAGAGAAGCGCGTGACTCCACGTTCGATCCGCAGAATCCCGACCCGTCGAACACTGCTGGGCTCGAATCCGGGGGCGGCGTCCAGCCGGGGGACACCCCGCCTGCCGAGACCGCCGTGGGCGGACCTCAGCACGAGCCGCCGCAGCGTCGGAAACTCGGCCCACTCATCGCGATCGCATTCGCTGCGATCCTGTTCCTGGTGGTCGCCGTGGGTCTCATCGGCCGGGCGGTCGGATTGTTCTGAGTGCGAGAGCCCCTCACCCGCCGGCGGCCACGGTGCGGGGCATCGACGTCCGGACCAGGGCGTCGACCGTTGCCTCCAGGTCGGCATCGTCCATATCCGACAGCATCGAGCGGATGACCTGACGGATGATGCCGGCCCTCGGTTGAAACTCGAGGTCGAGCGCGGACGCCAGATTCCAGGCGAACAGAAAGGCATCGCGCACCGCGTGCTCGTAGAGCTCGTCGGCAGTGACCACCGTGCCGTCGACGTCGACGAGCCGCTGGTCGTCGCGAACGGCGCCGAACGCGGTCACCATCTCAGTGGCGCTGCGCCGATGGAGGTGCTCGAAACCGCCGCCATACTGGTTCGCAGAAGATCGGAGGCGGCCCCTACCCAGATCGCCGTCAGCTCCTCGTGAGCGATGTCCGTTGAGGACGGCCGCGACGCGTAGGTTCCGGTTGATCGATGCGACGTACAAGTCGCCGAGGTCGCCGGGCCTCCCGACCGCCGCACCATCGAGATCGCCGATGGTCATCTCCGAGAGCTGAGCACTCACCTCGTCCGTGATCTCCCGCAGTGCCGCAGTGTCCATGGGACGTCCCTTCATGTCGTCGATCGTCGATTCGCCCTGGTGGGTCACGGGGATGAGAAGATGCTCCCGCAACGGCGATGCGGGCCCCATCCGCAACGATCGTCTACCACGGTAGACGATCAGAGGAGGTGTGTCGATGGCGGACAACGACGACGCGGTCTCAGAGCCGGATCTCGGAGCGCTCGTCGGGCGCCTCGTCCCGCGGCTAATTGCGCTCGAAGAACCGATACTGCGGACAGCCGGGCTCTCGATGTGGGAGTACGCCATCGTGAGCGAGGTCGCCGCGACCGCAGCGCTGTCGCAGCGTGAGTTGTCGCAACGTACCGGCCGCGATCCGACGCGACTCGGACGCCACCTCGACGAGCTCCAAGAGCGCGACATCGTCTCGCGTGAGCGGTCGGGCAACCATCGCCAATGGAGCGTCTCTGTCACCGAGCACGGCCGCGAACTGCACGCTCGAGTGCGATCCGAGATCAGGTCGGTGGAGGACGAACTCCTGCGCGGCGCGATGTCGGACAGTCAGGCCGCGACGTTTCGCCAGTTGCTGCGGCAGCTCGTCGCGGCCGTCTCCTGACACCCGCGTCCCATCGGGTCCCGATCCCGGATCAACGCGGATCGATGCGAAAGACCCCACACCGCCCGGCGGCCGCGGCGAATGCATCGGGCGTGACATCGTCGATGACGCCCGCATCCCTCATCATCTTCGGGCCGTCGGTGCCGGCCAGCTCCGGCCACGAGCGCAGCACCGGAACCGCCTGGTCGGCCGGCAGCTCATAGAGGTGGACGTCGCTCACCCGACCGCGGACGGACAATTGCGCGAGCCCGCGGGCCGCGCGCACGTTGCGGGCCCAGTCGGCACCGGGGAATCCCTCGAGCAGGTATCGGCCACCGTTGAAGTCGACGACTGTGAGTGGCGTCCGCCGCGGCTTGCCGCTACGACGACCGGGGACGATGAGGACCGGCAACTCCTTCATGCCGCCGAAGCGCTTGATCACGAGGAGCACCTTGTTCATCGGCTTGAGCCAGCGCGGGGGTTTCGCGGTGTGGGGGGAAGTGGGCATGTGGGTCCCTTCGACGACCTTACTCCGTACACTGTACGACGATTGGTCGACGACGGCCAGGAGAACGGTCGTCCCGGCCGTGGATGGTGTCGGCACGACCGATGTCAGAACGCGCCGTCCTCGGAACGCAGGGCGCGTCGCCACCATGCGGCCAGTCCGATCTCCAGCGCACCGAGGACGGCGACCACGGGCTGGAGAAAGAAGAAGACCTGCAGAAGTGCGATCTGCATGATGATCCAGATGATCAGTGACACCCCTGCGAGCAGACCGCCGACCATGCCCAGGCGGACGGGAACAGGCCGGACGACGATCGCCGCGGCAGCCATCAGGTGGGGAAGTGCGATCACGACGATGAGCAGGACGCCCGGCCCGGTCCACGAGACGAACGGAGTGTGGCGCAACCAGAGCGGATCCATCGACCACTGATCACCGATCAACGCGAGACCTCCGGCGATGGCCTGGATTGCCACCGAGATCTCGACCGCCGCCAATGCCCACGCGGCCCCGGTCCGTCGATACGTCGTGTTCCCACGAACTACGCTCTGATCCGAGCTCTCCGGCGTCATGCCCCCAGTCTGTCGGTTGGCGCCGCCTGGGTCGTGGGTCAAAGGTCGCGGGTCATGCTGCCCTCGAGCGGCGGCCTCGATCTCAGGGGCGGACCCACCCGTCGGCCATGAACTCGAGGAGCAGCTGCGCCTTGTTGCCGATGGGGCGGCCGGCCTCCTCGTAGCGCCGGGCGACACGTCGATAGTGTTCGCGCACGGTGCTTTCCGCGATCTGGTGCTCGCGTGAGGTCTGGCGAAGGGTTGCCCCGAGCGTGTAGGTCTGCAGGATCTCCCGTTCGCGATCGGTGACGCGGACCCGGTTGACGGGAACGGCCGGAGTCGACGGCGCCGGCGGACCGACGGTCGACGACAGCGCGCGTTCCAGCGCGGCCTCGGCGTTCGGGGCCCGCGGCGAGATGCGAATGTGTTCGTGGCCGGCCACGCCGTCGCCGAGAAAGATCACCCGGACCGTGCGTAACGAGGGAACACGCCGAACGAAACCCAGCATGGCGCCCGAGCGCACCAGGAGTGCACCGGGGTTCCGCAGCGCGGTGAGTTGCGCGGGCTCGACCAGGATCGCGGGATGACCCGCCGACTCGACCAGCGCGAGCAGCGCGGCGTCGAAGATGTCGCCCTCCGCGACGACAGCGGCAACGCGTGTCTCAGACGACGCCGTCGGGTGCGACGTGCGCGTGGTGTCATCCGCTCCGTCGGATTCGTGAGGCTTCCCGCCGCCGGGCGGCGGACGGGAATCGTTCAGCGATGTGGACACGGTTCCTGTTCTCCTGCGTCGGTTGATGCGCGGGGAGCAGTCTCGGTCGGTCCCCGGCGTGGTGCTGTCCTGGTTCGAGATGGGTGTCGGTACAGGGGTCGCGAGACCCTGGCCTGTCGATACCCGTTTCTCCACCCTCGCGAACATTGATCCGCAAGTCAGCCTGTCAATAGCCCGAGATCGCCTCTCTCGGGTCGAATGACGCCCGATTCGTCCGAATAGATGCGTGATCACGCGCGAACGGAAGAAATCGGGCAACATCAGGCGTGTGCCAAACGGTCTGCGCGTGCTGGTGGCGACCCCGCTCGGCCACGTCGTGGCTGCACATCTCACCCAGGCGCTCGACCGGGCGACGGTGAGCGTGGCCACCACGCAGGCCGAGTTCGTCCGCAGCGTCGCGAACAACGTGCGCTTCGACGTCGTGGTGACCGACCTGCTGTGGAACCGTCGCGATCTGGAGTGGGAGTTCGACGGATTGGATGTCATCGACGTACTCGCACTCCACGACCGCCGGGCGCCGGTCATCCTCGCCACCCACGGTTCCGGGCTGGAACGCGACCACCTCGACGAGGCGGGCGTGCGCGAGGAGGTCGCCGGGATCATCGCGAAGTCCGACGGGTTCGACGTACTCACGAGCACGGTGACGGCGGTGGCCCTCGGACAAGGACTACCGGACCGGCGGTACACCTCCGGGCATCCGACGTTGTACAGACTGTTCTCCGGGCAGCGCGGTGCCACGGCGGGCCGACTGGCCGGGGCCATCGCGTCCGGGAACGCGTCGGACAACGCTTCGCTCGCCCGGGTCGCGAAGGTGTCGCCGAGCACGGCGAACAAGGCGACCAACCACTACCTCGGCCCGATCATCACCGAACTCGGCGAGCACGCCGAAGAACTGCCGATGACCCAGGCAGCCGTCTACCGGTGGTGCGGCCTGCACGCGCGCTATCTCACGAGCTGGTGCCGTCGCAACGGCCACCATGACGTTCTCGGGCGTGCGCCACGCTGATCAGTTCGCGCGGGCTGCGGCAGGCGCGTCGTCGCCGAGACCGCACCGTTCGCCGAACCAGCGGAGGATCTCGATCCCGGCGAGCGCGCCGGTCTCGTCCGTGACGGTGAGCCCCGGCGCGGACCAGCCCAGCGACTCCAACTCACCGTGCCGCGGCCGGATCGCGTGATCCGCCGCGAGCAACAGGTCGGTGTCCAGCCATCCGTCCCCCGCCGCGTACAGCAGGGCCGCGGCGTCGATCGTCCCGTCGGCCACCAGCCTGCGGCGCACCTCGGCGACCGCCGCCGACTTGGTCACCGGCTGCGGCGTCGCGTAGATCTTGCGCCCCTGCTGTGACACGGTCCACCCGCGCGCTGCACACCAGTCATGCCACTGCATCAGGAATTCCGTCGGCTGCGCGGAGGTGTCGACGACCAGATAACAGAACAGGTCGTCCGCGGTGCGCAGCGCCGTCACCCACGAATCGTCGATGCGGGTACGGAGTTCGGCCAGAACCTCGTCGAGAGTCGCTCCGGCACCGGCGACCTCGCTCTCCACGTGGCGGCGCCACGCGGGGTCGTCGGTTCCGTCGACGAGAATGCGACCGCCGTTGCTGACCACCGCGTAACGAAACGGCCCGCCCGGCAGGTCGATCCGCTCGTACTGAGCCGGCGTACGGGTGGTCGTCGGGACGACGACCGCAGCGCGCGCCAGCCTGCGCAGGAGATCGACGGCTGCGTCTGCCATATACGACAGCGGCGCGTTCTGATAGATCTCGACGCACACGGTGTCGAGGGTCGCGAACTGGGCATCGCCCATCGCGGTACGCGAATAGATCATGGTGCGATCGAGGTCCGTCGCGATCAGCGCGGTCATGCGTCCTCCTTGATGAGCCCGACGCAGGAGTAGGCGAGACCGGGCGAAACCTCTACCGACACATCGCGTTCGGCGGCCAGCAGGCGGATGTGACGGTGCTCGGGCAGGTCGTCGGCGCGGACCAGGATGCGCCAGGGAACGCGGCGCAGCAGCACGCGGGTGGTCTCGCCGACGCCGGGTTTGACCAGGTTGATCGAGGACAACCCGTACTCGGTCTGGATGTGCTCCACCGATTGCCAGCCCGACCAGGTGGGCCGGCGCCCCTCCGGCGTCAGCGACGCAAGGGTCGACGCGACCCGCTCGGCGACCGCACCGAACTCGGCGCTGACAGTGTCCAGCAGGACGCCCGACACGTCGAAGTCGCGTAGGTGCCGGTAGAACTTCGCACCGTGGAACTCGCCGGGGCCGATGTGATCGGCATTGAGAACTGTCCGGGAGACGAGCCCGGACACGGTCGAGTTGAGGCAGGCCGAGGCGATCAGGAAGTCGTCGCGAGTGCCGAACATCGTCGTGCACGAACCGGGGTCGGCGAGCACCGCCAGCTCGTCGTGCAGCCGGGGCCGGCCGCCGACTCGGGCGTACTCGGCGAGGGCGGCCGTGAGTTCGCGCTGGATCGCACCTTTGCCGGTCCATCCGTCGACGAAGACGACCGAGTCGGCGGGGTGGCGCTCGACGATGTGGTCCAGCGCGACGGTGTCGATGCCGCGGCCGCGCACGATCGAGATGGTGTAGTGCCGGGGATCGACACCGTGCATCGTCGTCATCCAGCGTCGGATGAGGATGCCCACGGGCGTCCCGGCGCGGGCGAGCGAGACCAGCGTGGGCGTCGAATGCCGTTCGGCGAGCAGGAGTTCGGACACCACTCCGACGGCCTCGGCGAGCCGCTGCGCCGACGACCGCAGGGTCGAGTGGAACAGTTCCTGGTACTCGTGGCCCGGCTGATACTCGATCGGAAGTGATTCGGCGTAGTGGGCCTGACCGGACTGGATGCGTCGTTCCCGTTCGCGGAGATCACCTTCGAGGGCGATGTCGGACAGGTCCTTGAGCAACCAGGTGACCTCGTCGGGGGCGTACGACCCGAAGGACGGGCCGTGCAGCGGCGGCGTCGAGGTGACGATGCCCGTCATCGGATCTCGCTTCGTGTTCGCGCCAGCGACTGCTGGTCGGTGGCGGGTAGCACCGCGATCGTCACCGGATGGCCTGCGGCGGTGAGGGCATCGACGACGCCGCCGGGCGCCCGGAGTTCCGGGGTGTGCGCGGGGGAGTCGACGACGAGAACGACGTGCGGATCCGGGAACTGCGCGGACAACACGTTGTACACGAACCGCGGTGTACCGGGGTCGGCTTCGGGTGCGGTGAATCGGAATCCGCGACGAAGGGGGTACCCGGGCGCGTCGTGGACCTGGGCGGGTGACCGCGTGGTGGTCTGATAACCCACCGAGAAGCCTCGACGTTCGAGGTGCTCGGCGAGGCACAGTGGTGCATACATGAGTTCCTCATGGCCGATGACGACGACCGGACGCCGGGGATCGAGAAGAGCGGCAACGGTGTTCGCGGCGTTGCCGGCGGCCGAATGGAAGTCGGCGGACTCCGCGCGCAGGACACCGTGGCGTCCACCGTCGGGTGTTCCGGCCGGCCAGTCGAGGGTCGTCGTGGTGACCGCGCCGCGTTGCGCGGCGACGGGATTGAGCTCGTCGGACTCCAGCGCCCACACGTCGTCGAGAAGTGTCGGCGGGAGGGTGATCGCGCCGCATGCGAGTGCCACGTAGGTGACGTCGACGCCGAGGCGTGTTGCCGCCTCGGTGCATTCGGTCCGTTGCGCGACGGTCCGCATGTCCACCAGGGAGGCCACCACGAACCGCGTGCGCGGGCGGGTCGAGATGATCGACTCGATCGCACCGAGCGCGGTCCGTCCGGTGGAGATCTCGTCGTCGACGAGGATCAGTGTCTCGTCGGGGGTGGCGGGGTCGAGGAAGGCGGATCGGCTGGGTTGCAGCAGATGGGTCGTCGCGTGTGAATGCCCCTCCTCGAAGGTTCCCGACACCTCTACACCGGGCAGGTTACGACGGGTCGAGTGCAGGTAGCGCGACGCCGAGATGCGTTCGGCGACGCAGTGGCCGAGTCCGGTGGCCGTCTCGGCGAACCCGAAGACGAGCGCATGGGCGGCTGCGTCGGCGCCGATCGCTGCGACGATCGCGTCGCCGAGGTCGTCGGCGGCGCCGCGTACGACGGCCGGGCGCGTGGGGATGTGTTTGCCGAGGACCGTCGACACCAGCAGATGGGCCCGTCGTCGATTGTGCCGCAGCCCCAGTCGCACCAGATCGCGGACGGTGTGGGCGGGGTGTCCGCCGTCCGCAGATGTCACCGTCACGCCGAAACGTTCGGTCACCCAGTCGATGTCGATGTCGGAGGTGAGGGGGTCGGTCACGAGGTGACCGACCCCGGCGTCGCGAGGGCCGTGAGGAGATCGACGAAGGAGATGCCCTGCCGGGTGACGCCGAACGCTGCCGCGCGGTCCATCACTCGCAGCGCCCAATTGCGGTGTGGCTTCAGCTCGTTCATCTTGTTGCGATACGAGGACGCCCGGACTCCGCCGGACTCGCCGGCGAGGATGTCGAGCGCATCGTGGTACTCCTCATGGGTCACCGCGGACAACGCATGCACCGCGGCGACGTGCGCCGGATGGATCACGGTCTTGCCGTGCAGACCGTTCGCGCGATCGAGCGTGATCTCGCGCAGCAGCCCGTCCATGTCGCGGCTGACCAGCTGCTGCCGGAAGTAGACGGCATCGTTCTCGCGAAACGGGGTGTGCCGCAACAAGGGCTGGAACATGCGTTCGTGATCGGCGAAGTACTCCCAGACCGGACCGGTCACGACGAAACCGGTGTCGTCACTGCGTCCCAGGTGGTTCACGATGCCGGCGATAACGTCGGCGGCGACCCGTACGTCGTAGATCGTGAGGTCGCGGTCGCGGCGGATCCCGAAGTGTCCGCAGATGTCGGTGGCGCCGATCCGCACGGCCAGGATCTGATCGCGGTGGGCGCCGAGCAACGATGACAGCGCGGCCAACTCCTCGTCGCGGGTCTCGCGATGGACGACCGAGGCCGATTCCAGCACCGGCATCACCCACAGGTGCTTGCCGAGGACCTCGCCTGCGCGGATGACGGCGTCCAGCGCTGCCGGGGCGTTGTCCGAGCCGAACTTCGGGATGACGAACCCGGTCAGCGCGGTGGGAGCGTCGAGCGCAGTGGCGATCGGGATGATCTGGTCCGCCGACCGCGGCCGGATGAACAGCAGCATCGCGCGACCCGGGCCGGCGGCGAGATCGTTCAGCGCGGCCACGGCGTGCTCGATCGCCTCGGCCTCCTCGTGATCGGCCACCGCATCCTCGAGGTCGATGACCATCGAGATGACACCTTCGTCGCGTCGACGACGGATCACCTGGGCGAGGTCGGGCCGGGTCGCCGGGACGTAGAGGGTTGCGCCCAACGCGACGGCCAGCCTCTGAGCGGACCAGGCCGGGTCGATCGCTTCCGGGCGGCGGACGAACAGCTCCTCGAGCGTCTCGTGTGTCAGGTGCTCGAAATGCCTGATGGTCCCCGGTTCGAGACCCGTGTCGTCGGGTCGTGCCGTCGTGGTCATCGGGTAACCGCGGTCATCGTGAAGCCGTGGTCTGTGAGCTGGTGGTCTGCGTGCTGGTGGTCATCCTGCGGCCACCTGTCCTCTCATGCGGGAAACGATCTCCGTGATCCGGTCGTCCACCGCGCCCAGTTGGGTCAGATATCCCCAGTAGTCGGGGTGGATGCGATCGAGGTGTTCCTTCGCGCGCTCGATCCGGTCGGCCTGAGCATCGAGGACCGAGCCCCATTCGTCAACCAGAGCGTGGTTGACCGCGAACAGCTGCGCGTCACGGAGCCGGAACCGGACACGCTGCTCGGCGCCGCGGGGGTCCGCCCGGACCTCGCGGAGGACCCGGAGGCGGGACAGCACGTCGTCGACGGCGCGCTCGGCAACGGCGAGGTCGTCGCGTGCGGCGTCGGCGCGGTCGATCGCCTGGTCGGGGGCGTCGTCGAGCAGCGACCGCGCGGCGTCGAGCTCGGTGTCGGCGTGCGCGAGCCGTTCGTCGACGATGCCGCCGTTGCGCTGCAGGTCGACCGAACAGTCGGCGCTGAACTCTCGTCGGAGCGCCGACAAGGTGTCGGGAACCTGGGCACCGCGGGTCGAGATGGCGCTGCGCCGGGTTTCCACCGATCGGATGACCTGACGCGCCCGCTCCCCGAACGACGGGGCGTCGGCGAGCAGTTGTTCGAGCCGCCGGGCCGACGCGACGACGGCCGCGGCGGTGGTCTGCCGCTGTTGCAGCCCGGTGCTCTGTTCGAACGCCGTCAGCGCGCGGTCGAGGTCGTCGGTGGCCCGGGACACCGATCGCAGCCGGCTGACGTCTGGTGTGGCGCGCTCCAGTGCGGTCAACGCCCGATGCGCGGCGACCCGAGCCTCCTGGTCCTGTGCGGAGGCGGCTCGCATGGAGGCCCGCGCCCGGTCCAGGGTCGGCGCGTTGGCCTGCGCGAAGGCGCGCATCGACGCGGTGATCGCACGCAACGACTCGGTGGACCGGTCGAGGTCCTGCGGTCGGACACGTTCGCCTTCGGCCGGCGACAGGAGCCGGAGGTAGTCGGCGGTGGCCTCGGCGTGTTGCTCGCGGATGGCCTGCCAGGAGGAGCGGAGACCGGATCGGGGGTCGAGTGCCGCGCTCGCGCCGACGGCCGGATCGATCTCGGCCAGGACGGATTCGGACTCCAGGAACGCCGCTGTCATTTGTTCCGATGATGCGGGCGGTGCGGAATTCGTGCGTGAATCGTTCCCGAACCAACGACGTACGAAGTTTCCGGGCACCACTCGATGCTATCGGCTAATTTCATCTCCGTATGAGGCCGGATTCCCGGCCCACGGTGGGGTGTGATGCCGGGGTGTCGACGGCGCCGTGGTGCGGGGATGGCGTCGGGAGACGAACGAGGGATGGCCGATCGGCGGCCTCCCCGCGGCGCGAGAGAGGCACGTCGAATGCAGTTGGTACAACGGTCCAAACGCGTGGTGGAAGCCAGGCTCAACAACACCGCGGTCCGCGCGATCAGCGGATCGATGGTCGCCTACGAGGGACAGGTCACGTTCAAGTCGGCGGGCTTCGGCGGTGGCGACGGCGTGCTCGCCGGACTCAAGCAGCGCGCCACGGGTGAAGCGCTGTCGCTCATGGAGGCCTCGGGCAACGGCGTCGTCTACTTCGCCCACAATGCCGCCGAGACCACGATCATCGAGTTGAACAACGAGATGCTGCAGGTCGAGTCCCAGCAGTTGATGGTGCTCAACGGCAACCTGCAGACCAACGTCGCGTTCGCGGGTCTGCGCGGGGCGTCGTCGGGCCAGGGGCTGTTCACGACGACGGTCAGCGGCCACGGCCAGATCGCGTTGCTGTCCAACGGCGGACCGCTCATCCACCTCGAGGTGTCGCCGCAGTATCCGCTCGTCGTCGACCCGGACGCGTTCGTCTGTGCCCGTGGACAGTTGAGTCAATCGTTCGTCACCGACGTGTCCTGGCGTGCGGCGCTGGGCCAGGGTGGCGGGGAGGCTTTCTCGCTGCGGTGGGATGGCAGCGGTGTCGTCTCCATTCAACCGGCCGAGCGGTGAGGGCGAGGTAACGCGAATGTTCACCAAGATCAACAGCAAGGTCGTCTCCGTCGACATCGGGCGCACCGGTCCCGTCGTCGCCCGGCGTGGGGCGATGCTTTTCTACAAGGGCAACGTCCACTTCCAGCCCCACCAGATCGCCGGGGCGGGCGGCATGGGCGGCGGCATGCCGGGTCTGGGTGGCATGGGCGGCATGGCCGGCCGCATGCTCGCCGGCGAGCACGAGTCGACGATGATCGCGCAGGGCCAGGGCGAGGTCCACTACGGGTTCCTGGGCATCGAAGCACATGTCGTGGATCTCGGCGCGGTCGGCGGAATGATCCGCGTCGAGGCATCTCGTCTGCTGGCCTACGGAGCCAATCTGCAGGCATCGGTGGTCTCGGTCGCCTCCCAGGGCGGCGGTGGCGGCGGTGGTGGCCTCTTCGGGGCGTTGCGTTCCGCGGCCGCCGGAGCCGTCACGGGCCAGGGCATGTTCACGACGCAACTCTCCGGTCCCGGCTCGGCGGTCCTGCTGGGGCACGGTGGCGTCTTCGAACTCGAGGTGTCGCCGAACAAGCCGCCGGTCACCGTCGACCCACAGGCCTTTGTCGGCTCGGCCGGACAGGTCAACACATCGCTGCGATCGGCGATGAGCTGGCGCAACGTCGGCCGGAGCGGCGGCGAGGCAATGCAATTGGAGTGCACCGGCCAGGGTGTCGTGTACGTGCAGGCATCGGAGGAGAAACTGTGAGCCAACTCAACACGGTGTGGAATCCGATGACGCTGCCGTCGGATGACAATGTGCCGGACAACAACTACTCGTTCTGCATCGACCTCAACCAGCCCTGGTTCATGTCCAAGGGCGCGATGATCGCCTATTACGGGCAGATGCAGTTCACCGCGCTCACCCAAGGGCTGCAGGGCAACATGCTGCAGATGGTCGCCCAGCAGTTCTCGGCGCCGCTCTACCTCGGCGACTACGTGGTGGCCGAGGGCCAGGGCAAGCTCATCATCGGCGACCGCGGATACGACATCAACGCGTACGATCTCGAGGACGGCAACCTCACCATCCGCGCCGCCAATCTGCTTGCCTTCCAGCCCAATCTGTCGCTGAACCAGTCGATCGTGCCGGGTTTCCTCACGCTCATCGGCACCGGCAAGTTCCTGGCGTCGTCCAACGGTCCGGTCATGTTCGTCGAACCGCCCGTGCGCGTGGACCCGGAAGCGCTTGTCGGATGGTCGGATTGCCCGTCGCCGAGTCATCACTACGACGAGGCGTGGGTCAACGGCTTCATCGCCGCCGCTGGACGCCGGATGGGTCTCAACTCCGGTGAGGAGCGCCAGTTCGACTTCACCGGCGCCGGAACCGTTCTGGTCCAGTCCAGCGAGAAGGTCCGCGACGACACCTCCGTCCTGCGCACCATCCAGGGCCATCTCCCCGGCATGTCGGTCCCGAGCCTGCACCAGATCAACCAGCAGATCACCCAGCAATTGGGCCAGCAGCAGGGCTGAGCCTCACGCCGAAACAACTGCGCCGCAGATCCGACGAGGATCTGCGGCGCAGTTGTTTCGCCCATGTGCTCCCTGAACTGCGAGGAACGAGGCGACGAGCCTCGAAGGGTCAGATGTTGACCCGATCCTCCTCGCCCTTCGCGGCGAGGCGGTTTCGCCGGACGATGCTGGAGATCAGTGCGGCGATGATCAGCGCGACACCGATGAGGCCGGTGATGACCTCCGGAACGTGGGTGCCGATCGAGTACAGCAGGATGAACGCCAGCGCACCGATGGCCCAGTGGGCGCCGTGCTCGAGGTACACGTACTCCGAGAGCGTGCCCTTGCGCACCAGGTAGACGGTGAGCGAACGGACGAACATCGCGCCGATGAGGCCGAGGCCGAGGGCGATGATGATCGGGTCCGCGGTGATCGCGAACGCGCCGATGACGCCGTCGAACGAGAACGACGCATCGAGCACCTCGAGGTAGAGGAACAGGAAGAAGCCCGCCTTGCCGGTGGCCTTGGCCAGGTCCGAGGGGCCGGACTTACCGGTGGACTTGTCGCCGGCCTTCTCGACCGCCGACTTCTCCGCGGCATCGGTGCCGGGTTCGGCCGACTCGTCGTCTTCTTCGGTCTCGACGTTGAAGTACTCGCCGAGGCCGTTGACCAGGATGTAGGTGATCATGCCGAGCGCACCGGCGATCATGACCGTCGACCGCTCGTCGGCGGGCGCGATGTAGGTGGCGGTGAGCACGAGGAGCGTGATCGCGATGACGACCTCGAGCATCTCCAGCTTGCCGATCTTCTCGAGCGGGCGCTCGATCCAGGTCAGCCAGGTCAGTTCCTTCTGCTCGAAGACGAAGCCCAGGAAGAGCATCAGCAGGAACATGCCGCCGAACGCCGCGATCTGCGGGTGGGCGTCGGTGATGATCGTCTCGTAGCTCGGATCACCGTTGGCGAAGTACGCCGCGTCATTGGGTGGGGGGTTCAGCGCGAGGTCGAGTGCGTCGACCGGGTTGAGCCCCGACGCGAGCCACACGATGACCAGCGGGAACACCAGGCGCATGCCGAAGACGGCGATCAGGATGCCGATGGTGAGGAAGATCTTCTGCCAGAACTCGCTCATCCGGCGGAGGATCGTGGCGTTGATGACCGCGTTGTCGAAGGACAGCGAGATCTCGAAGACGCCGAGGATGGCGGTCAGGATCAGCGCTTCGACACCGCCATAGAGGAACGCGATGATCAGCGACACGATCGTCACGACGACCGAGAGGCCGAAAATTCTTACTACCACTGGGTTGTGGCCTTTCTAGGGTGCGTGTGGTCCAGCCGACCGCATCGTCGGAGAGGAGTGTGACATGCGGATGCCGCACCCGCCAGTAGGGCGAGTGCGGCATCCACGGGCACGTCAGGCGGACAGCCGGAGTCGTAAACGACTCAGACGTTCACACCGAAGTCGCGGGCGATGCCCGCGAGACCCGAGGCGTACCCCTGGCCGACCGCGCGGAACTTCCACTCCGACCCGTGACGGTACAGCTCACCGAAGACCATGGCGGTCTCGGTGGAGGCGTCCTCACTGAGGTCGTAGCGGGCGATCTCGGCACCGCCGGCCTGGTTCACGACGCGGATGAACGCATTGCGGACCTGACCGAACGACTGCGAGCGCGCGTCCGCGTCGTAGATCGAGACGGGGAAGACGATGGACTCGATGTTCGGCGGAACGCCGGCGAGGTCGACCTTGATGACCTCGTCGTCGCCTTCGCCCTCACCGGTCAGGTTGTCACCGGTGTGCTCGATGGAGCCGTCCGGAGAACGCAGGTTGTTGAAGAAGACGAAGTGCTGGTCGGAGACGACCTTCTTGTCGGCGCCCAGCGCGATGGCGCTCGCGTCGAGGTCGAAGTCGGTTCCGGTGGTGGTCCGGATGTCCCAGCCGAGACCGACCGAGACCGCAGTCAGGCCCGGAGCCTCCTTGGTCAGCGAAACGTTGCCGCCCTTGCTCAGGCTCACGCCCATGGTTTGCGCCTTTCTGTTGGTACGGAGTCTGGTGATGTCCGATGTGCCCGATCCCGGGCCTTCGGAGCAACCGACAACACTCTATGTGACGGCTGGGCGGGGGTCATTGAGTTGACCGGATGACCTGGGGTTTCGGCAGCGGCGAAACCTCGGGTCCGCACATGTTCACGTCCAGTGCACCCGTCGTTCGAGAAACGAGACCGCCCACCGGCGGCAGGACCGTCGACGGTGGGGTCGTCGGTCGCCTCCGGTGGGCGGTCTCGTCAGGAACTGTTGTTGCCGAGCCGTTCTACGAGACTCAGGCCTCGATGATGAACTCTTCGAGCTGAGCGCGCGCGACGTCGTCGGCGAGCTGCTTCGGCGGGGACTTCATCAGGTAGGCCGAGGCCGGGATGACGGGTCCGCCGATGCCGCGGTCCTTGGCGATCTTGGCGGCACGCACGGCGTCGATGATGATGCCGGCCGAGTTGGGGGAGTCCCAGACCTCGAGCTTGTACTCGAGGTTCAGCGGCACGTCACCGAAGGCGCGGCCTTCGAGGCGGACGTAGGCCCACTTGCGGTCGTCGAGCCACGCGACGTGATCCGACGGGCCGATGTGGACGTTCTTGTCCTCGACCTTGCCGGCGAGCGAGCCGGTCAGGTTGGAGGTCACGGCCTGGGTCTTCGAGACCTTCTTGGACTCCAGACGCTCACGCTCGAGCATGTTCTTGAAGTCCATGTTGCCGCCGACGTTGAGCTGGTAGGTGCGGTCGAGGGTGACGCCGCGATCCTCGAACAGCTTCGCCATCACGCGGTGGGTGATGGTGGCGCCGACCTGGCTCTTGATGTCGTCGCCGACGATCGGGACACCGGCGTCGGCGAACTTCTGGGCCCACTCGGGGTCCGACGCGATGAACACGGGGAGTGCGTTGACGAAGGCGACGCCGGCGTCGATGCAGCACTGGGCGTAGAACTTGTCGGCCTGCTCGGAGCCGACCGGGAGGTAGCTGACGAGGACGTCGACCTCGTTGTCCTTGAGTGCTTGGACGATGTCGACACCGGAACCGTCTGCCTCGGTGATGGTCTCGAGGTAGTACTTGCCGAGGCCGTCGAGGGTGTGGCCGCGCTGGACGGTGACACCGGTCGGCGGGACGTCGGCGATCTTGATGGTGTTGTTCTCGCTCGCGAAGATCGCGTCGGACAGGTCGAAGCCGACCTTCTTGGCGTCCACGTCGAACGCGGCGACGAACTCGACGTCGCGGACGTGGTACGGGCCGAACTTCACGTGCATCAGGCCGGGAACGCTGGAGTTCTCGTCGGCGTCCTTGTAGTACTGCACGCCCTGCACCAGGGATGAAGCGCAGTTTCCTACGCCCACAATGGCAACGCGCACCTTATTGGGCTCACCCATGGTCGGGTTCTCCTTCTTCTCGCGGCATCGCAGTCGTTCGCTGCGCAACCGGTGTTTTCCGTTGCTCGGGTTCTTCGAGCTCTGCGTCCCGGCTCGGCGTCGAGTCCGGGTCTTGATATTCGTCATCGGATCGTCCGGGATCGGTCTTCGACCTCGAATCGACAAGTGACCGTTCGGTGTCGACGACGTCGTCGTCGAACCGGCCGCCGAACGGGTCTGTTTCCCCGTCCTGCTGCGAACTCTCGGCCGCGATCAACTCGTTGAGCCAGCGGACCTCGCGTTCGCTGGACTCGAGACTCAGTTGATGCAGCTGCCGGGTGTAGCGGTCGACGGTCCGGTTGGACCGGCCGACGATCTCCCGCAATCCCTCTCGCCGTTCCTCGACCTGCCGGCGGCGACCCTCGAGGATGCGCATGCGCGCGACCGCGGGGGTCCGGCTGAAGAACGCCAGATGCACACCGAATCCGTCGTCGGTGTAGTTCTGGGGCCCCGTGTCGGCGACCAGCTCGGCGAACCGTTCCCGACCCGCGTCGGTGAGCTGATAGACACGACGACCACGCCGCACCTTCACGCCCAGGGGCGTTTCCGGTTCGTCGATGAGGCCGTCGGCCTGCATGCGACGCAGCGTGGGGTAGAGCGAGCCGTACGAGAACGCACGGAATGCGCCGAGCAGGCCGGTGAGCCGCTTGCGCAGCTCATAGCCATGCATGGGGGATTCGAGAAGCAAACCGAGAATGGCCAGCTCGAGCACTGCGCCACCCCCTCCACGGTCCCGATGATCTGTCACTTCCAACTCGGAGAGCGATATGCGGACGTACTGTGACGCGCCGACACCTCACTCCGATGCATTCGCCAATGTATCGCACCGATATAAACAAGTCCACGAGTGGTCAGACGAAACCTGGACTCCGTCTCGGGCGGACCGATGAGCTCCAGGCACCCGCCGGACGTCGGACCCGTCGCGCCGACGCGCCGTCGACGACCACGTACCCTGAGAAACGTGCAACGCCAGATCGTCGACTACGCCCTGCAGCGGCGCGCTCGGCTGTCCTCGGTCCACGCGGGCCGGACCGCCGTGGCTGAGGTCTGCGATGCGAGTCCGTACCTTCTGCGCGCGGCGAAGTTCCATGGCCGGACCAGCGAGACGATGTGCCCGATCTGCCGTAAAGAACAAGTCACCCTCGTGTCATGGGTGTTCGGTGATCGCCTGGGTCAGGTGAGCGGTTCGGCCCGCAGCGCCGAGGAGATCACCCGGCTCGCGACGACTGCCGAGGAGTTCTCGGTGCACGTGGTCGAGGTGTGCCGGACCTGCAGCTGGAACCATTTGGTGCAGTCGTACGTTGCCGGGCTGCCGCCGCGGTCGACGCGTCGTACACGACGCGTGGCCAAATAGCGCGTGGGCCTGCGGTTTTTTGCCCGGGCCCATCGTTTGCTGTCACAGTGGAGTCTGCTGTCAGTGGATTCCGCTGCCGCAGTGACGCGGCACGAGGCCAGATGAAGTGACCCGCGGCCGCCCGGCGAGATGCTGTGCGGCCCGGTAGGAAGGTGGACGATGAGCGAGGCACGTGGTTCTTCGCCCACGCCGCGAGGTACCGGAATCCGTCCCGGTACGGGCGGTGGCGGACAGAGCAGCGCACAGAGGACAGCGACCAAGCACCGGCGTTTCGCATGGGCGCTGGGCATCGTCGGGGCGATGGTCCCGGCGATCGTGCTGGTCCTGATCATGGCGTTCGCGTTCACCTATTTCACCGCCGAGATCCCCGAACCCGATGTCAGCCAGAAGGCGACCATCGTCGACACGTCGGGCCGCACCCTCGCCGACGTCACCTCGCCCGACGGCAACCGCACGGTGGTGCCTTTCGACGAGATCCCGGAGACGATGAAGCAGGCCATCGTGGCGGCCGAGGACCGCGAGTTCTGGACCAACAACGGATTCTCGCCCCGCGGCCTGTCCCGCGCGGCCATCGGCCAGATCACCGGCAACCAGACAGCCGGCGGTGGTTCCACCATCACCCAGCAGTACGTCAAGAACGCGATCGTCGGCGACGAACGCAGCTTCGATCGGAAGTTCAAAGAGCTCGCCATCGCCGCGAAGATGAACGACCGGCACGGCTGGTCCAAGGAGAAGGTCCTCGAGGCCTACCTCAACACCATCTACTTCGGGCGCGGCGCCTACGGAATCGCCGTGGCGGCGCAGAAGTTCTTCAACAAGTCGATCACCGACAAGCGTCGCGCCGAGCGCAATCCGCTGACCTTCGAGGAGGCGGCACTGCTGTCGGCGGTCATCCGCGCGCCGTCGTACTACGACCCCGACACCAACCGCGAGGTCACCGAAGCGCGCTGGCGTTACGTGCTCGACGGGATGGTCGCCACCGGCGCGATCACCCGTCAGCAGGCCGATTCGGCCGTCTTCCCGAAGACGATCAAGGCCCGCGTCAGCGACACCGACGAGACACCGGGACCCAACGGACTCATCAAGCGGCAAGTGCTCGCCGAGCTCAACCGCATCGGCATCACCGACAAGCAACTGCGTACCGGCGGTCTGAAGATCAGCACCACGATCGACCCGCAGGTTCAGAACGGCGTCGTGCAGGCGGCGTGCCGCAAGAACCGGATCTACAACTGCCCCGAGGGTGAGCTGAACGGCGAGCCCAAGGACCTGCTCGCCTCAGCCGTGTCCATCGACCCACAGACCGGCGGTGTGCGCGGCTACTACGGCGGTGACAACCCGGGTGGCTGGGACCTGGCCCAGGCCGGTCTGCAGACCGGTTCGTCGTTCAAGGTGTTCGCGCTCGTCGCGGCCCTCGAGCAGGACATCCCGCTGTCGAAGACCTACAGTTCGGCACCGTTCCAGGCCAGCGGCGGCCTGACGGTCGAGAACTCCGACGGCGAGAGCTGCGGCACCTGCAACCTGGCGACCGCCATGAAGATGTCGTTGAACACCGTGTACTACCGGCTGATGATGGATCTCAACGGTGGCGCGCGTGCGGTCGCCGACGCCGCGCACAAGGCCGGCGTCGCGGAGTCCTTCGGCAACATCGAAAAGACGCTGGAGGAGGCGAACGGGCAGCCCGAGGGCGGCGTGGTCCTCGGTCAGTACCAGTCGCGGGTCATCGACATGGCCTCGGCATACGCCACGCTCGCCGCGTCGGGCGTCTATCACGAGCCCTACTTCGTCCAGAAGGTCGTCGACTCCGAGGGGCAGGTCCTCTACGAGCGCAAGACCGAGGGCAAGCGCGTCTTCCCCGCGAAGGTCGCCGACAACGTGACCGCGGCCCTCGAGCCGATCGCGGGCTACTCGAACGGCAACTCGCTGTACGACTCCTCGCTCGGATCGCGGCCGTCCGCGGCGAAGACCGGCACCGTCCAGCTCGGAGACACCGGACAGAACAAGGACGCCTGGATGGTCGGGTACACCCCGCAGTTGTCCACGGCGGTCTGGGTCGGTACCAGCGACGGCACGGCGCTGACCAACTACAACGGTGCGTCGATCTACGGCAGCGGCCTTCCGTCGTCGATCTGGAAGTCGGCCATGGACGCCGCGCTCGAGGGCAAGGAGATCAAGCAGTTCCCCGAGCCGGAGGAGATCGGCGGGGTGGCCGGCGTGCCGTATGAGGCGCCGGTGACCACCGAAGCGCCCACCAGGTCCTCGCGTGGACCCTCGGTGCCGACTTTCGACATCCCCGATCAGGGCGGTGACGGCAACCTGACCCTCGCGCCGGGCGTGACGATCCCCATCCCGGGCGCCCCGCGCAACGGCGGTGGCGGTGGCGGGAACAGCCCGGGCGGCGGGCTGGCCCCCGGTGGCCCGGACGGTGGCGATTCCGGCGGTGGCGCACCCGGTGGTGGCGATGGTGAGGACGGCGGAGGAGTCCCTGAACCGCCCATCGGCTGACCAGGACCCCGCAGCCGAATCGGCTCCGCCGAGTGGCTCTGAACCGGTCTGGGACAGCCCCGCACCCCTGGCAAGCGACCGTCGCGTCGACGACGCTCGGATCCTGCCGTCGCGCACGGACACGATCGCGCGCGAGGCCAGTTCACTCGTCGGTGGACCCGTCGGTGCGCATGCGGTCGTCGGTCGCAGTCGTCATCTGACACCGCTGCGCGTGTTGTTCGCGCTGGCACTCTGCGGTCTGGCGCTGGGCTGGTTCGGCAAGGCGGGTTGTCTCCAGCAGGCGCCGCCCGACGACGGAACGGCCGGCCGGGCGGGTGCGGAGATGCGGCTCGACTGGGACGACCAACGTCAGTTCACCAATCTCTGCTACTCCGACGTGATCAGCCTGTTCGGCGCCGAGCGGCTGAACCAGGGAGCGCTGCCGTATCGCGACTTCTGGTTCCAGGAGGACTCCGAGGGCCAGACCATCAAGCGGTACATGGAGTATCCCGTGCTGACCGGGATGTTCATGTACGGCGCCGCGCAGCTGAGCCGAGGGTGGTCCTGGGTCGAGGACAACTGGGGTGTGCCCGGAGCGCTCGACGTCGTCCTGTTCTTCACCATCGTGGCCCTGGGCTTGACGGCATTCTGGCTGATCACCATCTGGGCGACAGCGCTCACCGCCCGCACCCGAATGTGGTCGGTATGGCTCGTGGCGCTCTCTCCGCTCGTGTTCGTGCATGCCTTCACCAACTTCGATGCCATCGCGACCGCCGCGGTCGCCGTGGCGCTGCTGGCCTGGTCGCGAGACCGGCCCTGGCTCACCGGGGTGTGTATCGGGCTGGGCGCCGCGGCGAAGCTGTATCCGGCTCTGTTGCTCGTCGTTCTGGGTGCCCTGTGCCTTCGCACCGGCAAGGTCCGGGAATTCGGCTGTGTCGCTGCGGCAGCGGTGGGTTCCTGGTTGGTGGTCAATCTGCCGGTCCTGATCCCGTACCCGACGGGTTGGTGGGAGTTCTTCCGCTTCAACGCCGATCGGTCGGCGGACCCCGACACGATCTACCGGATCGTCGCCGATGCCGCCGGTTTCACATGGAACATCGATCTACTGAACGCGCTCTCCGTCGGGTTGACGGTCGCGGTGATCGTCGCGGTGGCGGCCATCGGTATCTGGGCGCCGCGCCGTCCGCGGGTGGCGCAACTGGCATTCCTGGCGGTGGCCGGCTTCCTGCTGGTGAACAAGGTCTGGAGCCCGCAGTACTCGCTGTGGTTGGTTCCGCTTGCCGTGCTGGCGATTCCGCACACGCGTCTCCTGCTGGCCTGGATGACGGTCGACGCCCTGATCTGGATACCGCGGATGAGCCTGTTCCTCGACGCCGAACGCCGCTGGCTGCCCGACGAGTGGTTCACCGCGGGCGTCGTGGTACGCGGCCTTCTGGTCATCGCCCTGTGTGCGGTCGTCGTGTGGCAGATCTGGCATCCGCAGGACGACCTGATCCGGCAGGGAAACGACGGCCGCCGTTACGACGATCCGGCCGGTGGGGTTCTCGACGGCGCGCCGGACCGGATCGCCCGGCGGACACGACGGCACGACTCAGACCGACACGTCCCGGTCGGGGTCGGTTGATCTCGCGGGAACCGAACCCGCCTCCGGTGCGTCCAACGAACCATGACACCCACCGCAGTGGCCCTGCCCGAAGACCTGACCGCCTGGCTCGCGACGGGCGATCGCGCCGCCGAACTACGTGCTGATTCCGTCGCGGTCGACCACGAGTGGTGGACGTCTGCGCTCGACCAGTACGGACTGTCGGACCCCCTGTGCGGCAACACGATCAGCCGGGAGGACTTGTTCGCGCTGGGCGGCAGGGCGGTCGACTCGCCCGAGGGGGCGATCGCACTGCTGTGGAACGTCGTCGCCTTCTGCCTCGGCCGTCAGAACGCCGACGGCAAGAAACGGATCGCCGCGGTCGCCGCGGATCGCAAACGCCTCGGAGCGCTGCTGCGCGACGCCGCCCAGGCCAGTCGAGAGGACCCGGGCGCCGCCTACGCCATGCTTCGACCGGACAAGGGCAGCAACACCATCGACCGCCTGGGACCCGGCGGATTCACGTGGTTCCTGTACTTCGCCGGTGCCGGTGATCCGAGACATCCCAGCCCGGTGCTCGAGGCCAGGCCCGCCCGGACGCTGCGTCGCGCAGGGTGGCAGGACCTGCGTTCGACGACGTGGACCGCGGCCGACTACGTCGCCTACTCCCGACTCGTCGACCGCTGGCGCGTCGAGTCCGGGGCCGAGCGCAACGACGTCATCGTGCGCGGACTGTTCGCGATCGCGCCGCCGACCGGCTGGGATCACCCGTGGCAGGCGTGGGAGCGACAGACGTGGGAGCGGGAGAACTGGGTACGTGGTCCGCTCACGACCGACGACCTGAAGATCGTCCATCGCTGGTTGTCGACCCTGGCCTCGCTGACGCCGAGATCGGCAGCGGCACAGTCGGAGTTCCGCGACCTGGGGCACAAGATCAACACCGCGCTGGGCGGAGGCGTCGGCGAGATCTCCGCTGCCCGCTTCGGCGACGACCGGTACTCGCGATCTTATTTCGACGATCACTACTGAGGGTTGGACCCGACTTTTCGTGGGTACTGTCGGATCATGTCGGATACCGCACCACAGATCCCGGACAACACCGTCGATGCCGTCGGCAAAGTAGGGGAGGCGCTGGAGTACATCGAACGTGCCCGCGGCCACCTCTACGCTTTCCACCAACTCATCGGTCGGGGAGACCTTCTCCTCGGCGAAGCGGTCGACGAGTTGCGCGAGGCCGGTCATGCCGAGTTCGCCGACGAACTGTCCACCGACCTGGTCGGGCGCAACGTCCTCGACGGTCGGTGGACCTTCCAGGTGGTCGAAGAGTTCGACGACATCTACTGGGGACCCCTGCGCGAGTATGTGTCTCGAGTCCGATCGGACCTGACCGACGGGCAGCGGCACGTACACGAGGCGCGGATGAAAGAAGACCGCCGCACACACGGGCACGCCGAGCACACCAAAAAGCCCGGAACGGACGCCTAGCTCGAAAGACGCTGCAGCAGGTTCGCTTTCGCCGCCGGCCAGTCGTCGTCGGTCATGGCGTACAGGGCGGTGGTGCGCCAGCCGTCGTCGAAACGGCGATGCTTGCGCAGCAGCCCCTCGAAACTCGCACCGAGCTTGGTGATGGCCGCTCGCGACTGTTCGTTGCGCTCGTGCGTGTGCCAGGTGAGACGCACGGCGCCGCACTCCTCGAATGCGTGACGCATCAGCAGATATTTGGCGGTCGGGTTCACCGCTGTCCCCTGCACCCGTTCGCTGTAGAAGGTGTACCCGATGCACGCGGAGCGATGTGTCTCGTCGATCTCGTAGAAACTCGTCGATCCGAGCAGGGTGCCGTCGGTGTTGTCGACGACCGCGAACGCGACTCGTGACTCGAGGTCGGCGAGCGCCGCGTCGACGAAGCGTCGTGCGCTGCCGCTGTCGACCGGTATGCCGGGCACCCATCGGAATCGGTCCGGGTCACCGACGACCCGGTTGAGTGCGTCGATGTCACCGACGCCGAGGGGCCGCAGTGTGACCCGTTCGCCCACAAGGGGACCCGTTCCCAACCAGGTGCTCATGTCGACTCTCCCGCGCGTCGTCCGCCCCGGGCCGTCGGCACCCCGCTGTTCGGTCGAAGGTCGTCCGGACGGGGCTCGATCAGTTCGGGGTCGGACGCCTGGTGATGGAAGGGTTTGTGCGCATGCTTCCCGATCGAGGCGAGCGGCTCGCGCAGCGGGGTGCCGACGAAGGAGAAGATCAGGTAGGCAAGCAGCGCTGCGTGCACCCACACCGAACCGGCGACTCCGGTGAGAATCCACCACGGCAACGGGTCACCGGCGTCGCGGATGGGGAACAGCCGGAAGATGGTCAGGTCCAGGGCGACGTCGGCCAGCAGGTACGCCACGATCACCGGCCGGCGAACCTGCATCAGCACGAAGAACGGCAGGATCCACAGGGTGTACTGCGGGGAATGCACCTTGTGGAACAACATGAACCCGGCGAGCATCGCGGCGCTGACGCCGATCCACGGGAAGAACCCGAGCTGCTCGTAGCGTCGCCACCCGAGGTACATGGCGGTCGCGAACGCCGCCAGGATGAGCAGCGGCGACGCGACGCCGACGATGGAGTGATAGCTGTCGGTCGTCCCGGTGATGTACCGCAGACCCCAGTACCAGATCGAGTTGGTGTCGACGTCGGCGCGGCGTCGGCTCTGGAAGGACAGCGCCGCCTTCCACCCGTCGAACCCCAGCACCATGAAGGGCAGCTGGATCGCGACGACCGTGATGATCGCCGCGCCCGCCACCCACGCGGCCCCCACCCAGTCGAGACCGCGGCGCGCGACGCTGCGCGCGCCACCGAGACCGCCGGTGAGTACGTAAGCGGCCAGCGGCAGCACGAAGATCCCGGGATAGAGCTTGAGGCAGAACCCGATGGCGAGCAGGACCGCCGCCGCGACACCGGCCGTCCGGAGCTGGAGTCGATGCCGGCCCGTGACCGGGTCCGTGGACGCGCCCCAGGTCACCACGGCGATCGCGCCGACCGCGGTCGCCACGACCGGCAGCTCCCAGTTGTGAAACGAATAGAGCACCAGCGGCGGTGTCGCCGCCCACAGCAGTGCCCACCACCGCACCATCACCGCCAGGAGGATGGTGATCGCGATGCCGAACGGCGCGAGCAGCAGCGCCGACCGGACGAAGAACTCGGTGTCGTTGTCGGCGCCGGTCGCCCCGAAGAACATGAGGAGTCCCGAGAGCACCGGGTATTCGACGACGCCACCGAACAGTGTTCCGTCCGAGCCGATTCCGCCGTGGATGTACGGGAAGACGTGGTTGTTGATGTCGCGCCCGAGCCAGAGATACATCAAGTCCGAGTAGCAGGGGATCAGTGCCCCCGATTCGCCGGTCGGCCAGTTCTCACTGCGGCCGAGCGCGTCGAAAGGCGCACCGCCGCAGCGGAGCTTGGCCTGGAAGCTCCAGAACATCGTCACGGTGGTTGCCAACACCGACACGAGCACGATGAGCGCCGTCTCGCCACGGCCGGACAGCTGCGGAGACCTCCGGCGAGAGAACGTCCGCGGCTCCGACATGGCCAACAGACTAGGTGGTCGTGCGCCCCGCCGCCGAAGCGGCCCGTGACCGCGGATTTCTCTGCGAACGGCCAGGTCATGTATCTTGGACCGGTTGCCGACGCAGGCGACCCTCCTGCCACGGACAGTCCGTGGCCGACCTAGCCCATAGGAGGTGATGTGGTCTTATGCGTCACTACGAATTGATGGTCATCCTCGATCCGAATCTGGACGAGCGCACCGTCGCACCCTCACTCGATACTTTCCTCAATGTTGTCCGCAAGGATGGCGGCTCGGTGGATGGCGTCGACATCTGGGGCAAGCGCCGTCTTGCCTACGAGATCCTCAAGCACAACGAGGGCATCTACGCCGTGATCGATCTCAATGCCGAGCCCGCCACGGTCTCCGAGCTCGATCGTCAGCTCAAGCTGAACGAGTCGGTTCTGCGCACCAAGGTCCTGCGGAAGTAATCCACAGGGTTTCTTGATCGTCTGAACACGTCGGTACCGGGTTCTAGGGTTGGACCCAGAACACCCGGTGCATGTCGATCAGCGAGTGCCCACCAACGACCCAAGGGGAACACACATGGCAGGCGACACGGTCATCACCGTCATCGGCAATCTCACCGCCGACCCGGAATTGCGGTTCACGCCGTCCGGTGCAGCGGTTGCCAACTTCACGGTGGCTTCCACTCCGCGCACTTTCGACCGTCAGACCAATGAGTGGAAGGACGGCGAAGCGCTGTTCCTCCGCTGCAACATCTGGCGCGACGCCGCGGAGAACGTGACCGAAAGCCTGACCAAGGGTTCCCGGGTGATCGTGCAGGGACGGCTCAAGCAGCGGTCCTACGAAACCAAAGAAGGCGAACGACGCACGGTCGTGGAACTCGAGGTCGACGAGATCGGCCCCTCGCTGCGTTACGCAACCGCCAAGGTCAATCGGGCCTCGCGCGGCGGCGGCGGTGGCGGCGGCGGATTCGGTTCCGGTGGCGGCGGCGGTAGCCGCGGCGGCGGATCGAACCAGCAGGTTGCCGATGATCCCTGGGGCAGCGCGCCTGCCAGCAACAGCGGGGGATCGTTCGGCGGCGGGGACGACGAACCACCTTTCTGATATCGCTCGGGGCATGATCTCCGCCCCGAACAGCCCGGGAACGGTCCCGACCGTCCCGAAGCATTGACTGGAGCAACACACACATGGCAAAGGCAAAGCCGAGCCGGAAGCCTCGCGTCGAGAAGGTCACCAAGACCAAGGCGTGCAGCTTCTGCAAGGACAAGAAGGCCGTCATCGACTACAAGGACACGGCGCTGCTGCGTCGTTTCCTGTCCGACCGCGGCAAGATCCGGTCGCGTCGCGTGACCGGTAACTGCGTGCAGCATCAGCGCGACGTCGCTGTGGCAGTGAAGAACTCGCGTGAGGTGGCCCTGCTGCCCTTCACCTCGACCAGCCGATAAGCGGAAAGGATCAGTTGACATGAAGCTCATCCTCACCGCCGCTGTGGAGAACCTCGGCGAAGCCGGCGACATCGTCGTGGTCAAGGACGGCTACGGCCGCAACTACCTGCTGCCCCGCGGCCTGGCCATCAAGGCCACCCGTGGAGCCGAGAAGCAGGTCGAGGGCATCCGGCGTTCGCAGGAGGCCCGCGAGGTCCGCGGTCTCGAGCACGCCAACGAGCTGAAGCAGGCCCTCGAAGGCCTCGCCGACGTATCGCTGGACGTGAAGACCCACGACTCGGGCAAGCTGTTCGGTTCGGTCACCGCGGCAGACGTCGCCGGTGCCATCAAGACCGCGGGCGGCCCGACCGTCGACAAGCGCAGCGTCGAACTGCCCAAGGGGCACATCAAGGCCACCGGCAGCTACCCGGTCACCGTCAATCTGCATCCGCAGGTGTCGGCGACCGTCCAGCTCGCCGTCGTCGCCGCGAGCTGACCCACGCGTTCAACACACGAAGCCGGGTGGAGATCCTCCACCCGGCTTCGTGGTGTCTGCGGAAGTCCTACTCCGGGAATTCCTACTTGGGCGCCGGGGGAGTTGCCGGCAGCTGGTTCCAGTACTGGAGTCGCGGCGGCAGATACTGCGGTGCGGGGTTGGCGCTGTGGGCGACCGCGTTGTTCCCGGGCCCCAAGGTGTCCCAGGACGGGAAGAAGAACTTGTGCCAGGCAGGCGTGAAGATCAGCGCACGCTGACCGGTGCGGCACGCCACGGTGTCCCGCCTGGGCACTGTGCACGTGACGCCGGCGATGGTGACCCGTTTGCCCACTCCCAGCACGGGCGGGCGGAAGCCGGCGTTCGATCCGAATCGGTACGTCTGGGTGTTCCGTGCCCACCACGGCCCTTGCTGGTCGTCGGAGATGGCGGCGCCCAGGGCATCCGGAGGAGCGGTCGCGGGGCGACCCTGGCAGCCGACGTAGCGGTAGCCGGGGCCGACCTGACACATCCATCGTCCGGTTGTGAAGAAGGAGCGGCCGTTGTCGGCGTAGGCGAGCGAACGGAACAGCGTCGGGTCGACGGGTTGATACCGGGAGAGGTCGAACTCGACGGGCATGGACGGTCCGGGCGCGGCCACCGCGGGTGGCGCCGATGCGACGCCGGCCGCCACTGTCAGGGCAGCCAGCACGACGGTGACCCGTCGGCGCGCGACTCGTCGGATGACCCCGGAACCCAACCCCAACCTCGACACGCTCGACATTGCATCACACCGGACGCCGGGTTGTCGTCGATCAGCGGTAAGTCGGACGACTGATCAACTGGATCACCGCCTTGACGAGGTGTAACGCGGACCACACCGGATGTTCACCCGAATATTCGCCACGCGATGTTGAACACCGAGGCGCAACACGCCCGCAAGGCGACTCGCCGGAGAAATCCGAGCGATTTCCAATTAGTTGATTGTGGAAATTAGCCAGCGCGTTGACCTGCGTAAACAGGCTTGCTCACACCCGAATTCCTCAGGTTGTCCACAAAGGGTGCACAACGCGTCCCCGTGCGACTCACACTCCGTCCACAAGTGCTCCCCAGATTCATCAACAGGTCGGTTTGAGTCGCCGTCGCAGACGTCCTAGTGTCACGCTCCAGCGTCTCCGACCGTTTCTGCGCCCCGGCAATGTCGTATGCCGGTGCGACGATCGGCAGAGACTACCGAACACGACGTCGACACCGGGGACTCGCGACGTGGCCTACCGGGGCCGACACCACACTTCAAAGTCGTACTCATCGAAGTCGGGTGGGATCGAGCGTTGCGAGAGGTTTGACACGCGTGGCTGTTGTGGATGACCGCGGGCGCGGCCCCGCCGCCGGAGGCCGAGGCCGGGGAGACGACGAGCCCCCCGCCGAGGAGTTCGGTCGGCAGCCCCCGCAGGATCTGGCGGCCGAGCAGTCCGTGCTCGGCGGAATGTTGCTGTCCAAAGACGCGGTCGCCGACGTCGTCGAGAAGATCCGCACCGCCGACTTCTACCGACCGGCGCACCAAGCGGTCTTCGAGGCGATCCTGACCCTGTACTCCAAGGGCGAGCCCGCCGACGCCGTGACGGTCGCGGCCGAACTCGAGCGCGCGGGGGAGCTCAAGCGCATCGGCGGTGCGCCGTATCTGCACACCCTCATCTCCACGGTGCCGACGGCCGCCAACGCCGGTTACTACGCGGAGATCGTCGCCGAGAAGGCTCTTCTGCGTCGTCTCGTGGAGGCGGGCACCCGCATCGTCCAGTACGGCTATGCGGGCGCCGACGGCCAGGACGTGGCCGAGGTGGTCGACCGCGCCCAGGCGGAGGTCTACGAGGTCACCGAGAAGCGGACTGCCGAGGACTACGTCCCCCTCGAGGATCTGCTGCAGCCGACGATGGACGAGATCGACTCCATCGCGTCGCGGGGCGGTATCTCGCTCGGTGTCCCGACCGGGTTCGCCGACTTCGACAAGCTCACCAACGGGCTGCACCCGGGCCAGATGATCATCGTCGCGGCCCGCCCCGGTGTCGGCAAGGCGCTCGCCCTCGACACCCCGCTGCCGACCCCGTCCGGATGGACCACCATGGGCAAGGTCGCCGTGGGCGATCTCCTCCTCGACGCGCACGGCCGTCCGACGCGTGTCGTCGCCGCCACCGAGGTGATGACCGAACGTCCCTGCTACGAAGTCGAATTCAACGACGGCGCGATGATCGTCGCCGACGAACAGCACCAGTGGGCGGCGGAGATCGACGGCGAGCGTCAGGTGATCACAACCGCCGGGCTCCGCGCCCATGTGGGATGCGCCGTCGTGCGGAACACCGCGCCGCTCGAACTGCCGCGCAAGAGGTTCGCCTACGGCCCGTACACGGTGGCGGCGCTGGCCGGGATGGCCTTCGACGACCCGGAGATCGGCATGCGGATCGACGCGGAGGGGCCCGTCGACGTGATGACGTTGATGGCCGACCTCGGTGGACGCATCCCGTATGAGTACCTGCGGGGTTCGATCGCGCAGCGTCGGGCATTGCTCGCGGGGTTGCTCGACGCCCGCGCCACGGTCGACGACGACGGATGGATCACGGTGCCCGCGGCGACGCGGCACATGACCGCCGTCGTCGCCGACCTCGTGGCCGGACTCGGTTTCAACTACAAGCGCTCGGCGACCGGCTGGCTGCGGGTCGACGCCGACGACGACGTGTTCACCGTTCACCACAAAGCCATTCGGCACAAAGAACTTCGACGCAAGGCGGGTGTTCGACGGGTTGTCGCGGTCCGTCCGGTCGACCCGGTGCCCGTGCGTTGCGTCGAGGTCGACAACGACGAGCATCTCTACCTCGCCGGTGAGGCGATGGTCCCGACCCACAACTCGACCCTCGCCATGGACTTCCTGCGATCCGCGGCGATCGGGCACGGTCTCACCGCTGCCATGTTCTCGCTGGAGATGAGCAAGACCGAGATCGTCATGCGTCTGTTGTCGGCGGAGGCAAAGATCAAGCTCGCCGACATGCGTGCCGGCACGATGAGCGACGACGACTGGACTCGCCTCGCCCGCCGGATGGGGGAGATCTCGGAGGCGCCGTTCTTCATCGACGACTCGCCCAACCTCACGATGATGGAGATCCGTGCCAAGGCGCGGCGTCTCAAGCAGCGCCACGACCTGAAAGTCGTTGCGGTGGACTACATGCAGCTGATGACGTCGGGCAAAAAGGTCGAGTCCCGCCAGCAGGAGGTCTCGGAGTTCTCCCGCCAGCTGAAGCTGCTGGCCAAGGAACTCGAGGTGCCGGTCATCGCGATCAGCCAGCTCAACCGTGGCCCCGAGCAGCGCACGGACAAGAAGCCTCAGGTCTCGGACCTGCGTGAGTCGGGCTCGCTGGAGCAGGACGCCGACATGGTCATCCTGCTGCACCGACCCGACTCGATCGAGCGCGACGACCCGCGTGCCGGTGAGGCCGACATCATCGTCGGCAAGCACCGTAACGGCCCGACCGCCACGATCACCGTCGCGCACCAGCTGCACCTGAGCCGGTTCGTGGACATGGCGCGGGGGTAGTCCGGCCCTCTCCTGAGCGTGGGTTGAGAACTCACTGATAATCCCGCCACCTGCGCCTTCTCGATGAGGGATGTCGCCGGCCGGCCGGGTAGCGTGCGTCCGGGACGTGTCCACGAGGGTCGTGGCGGAGTTCGGATCGGTCGGCGTTGTGAGTGTGAAAAGCATTGTGAGCAAGCGTGTCCCGGCGTCGATGGTGCCGGTGGGTGCGCTTGCGGTGTTGTTGACGGCGCTGCTGGTCGGCGGGGCGGTCTACCTGGCCTTGCCCACGGGCACGGCAGACGCCGAGGACACCAGACCGCCCGCCGAGCAGATCGATGCCGCCAGTGACTCCGTGTCGTCGGCCAAGATGATGTTTCAGCTGATGTCGGCCGGCCTGAACAGCGCGACCGGCGGCATCGCGACAGCGACCGCGAGTGCACGCGACGTGTTCGACGCCGTCGACACCGCCGCCTCCGCATCGGATCAACTGGTGCGGGGTCTGGGCAACGCCCCGAATGTGTCGTCGGCGACCCGTCAGGTGAACGATGGTGCGCTTGCGGTGTCGTCGGTTCTCGGGCAGGTGTCCTCGCTGTCGAACTCGGTGACGCAACTCGATTCGCTCGTGACTCCGCTCATCGGCTATCTCGAGACGGCGCGGACTCCAGGATCGGCTGACGCCCTCGAACGGCTTCGTGCGCTGCAGGGGTCGAGTCGGGAGATCGGTGAGCAGCTCGGCTCCCTCGACTCGCTGCAAGGTGAGTTGGCGACGATGCGGAAGTCTCTCGACTCCTCCGCGAGCGGCATCGACTCCGCGATCACCCAGGCGCAGACCGCGGCCGGCCAGCTCTCGACGGGACTCAACCGTCTCGCGTCGGCGCGGGCGGACACCGTGAGCGCCACCGACAAGGTGAACGCCGGCGTGAAGCAACTCCAGGGCGTGCTCAACTCGATCAATGACGACCTCGACAACGCGTCGACCAATCTGACGCCCGCAACGTCCGACGCGGCCGCGCCCCCGGCGTCGAACGAGTCGGTCGGCAGCGTCGCCGAACGTGTGAGCTCGGCGGTCGTCGTCGGTTCGGGAGTGGGCGCGATCCTGTTGGCCCTGCTCCTGATTCGAGTGGCCCGGGCGCGGCACGACGGACCGGACGATGGTGCACTCGGCAACGAAGCCGATGACGCCGAACTGGTCGGGGCGTCGGCGGGCGCGGACCGCTGACAAGGCACTGCAGAGTGCGGGATCCGTCGCGGAATCCGGCATCGAGGCCGCACTCTGCGGGGCACTCGCAACGAAAGCGCACCGTGCCGGACAATAGTTAGGTGATCGAAAGAGTCTCTGCGATTCGGCCGCTCGGTGAGGCGCACCGATGACCTTGCCGTTCAATTCGCGGCAGGCGATGACCATCTGGGTCGTCGGCGTCGGGGTCTATTTCGTCGCAGTGCTGCAGCGCTCGTCATTGGCGGTCGCCGGCCTGTTGGCGGCCGAGCGTTTCGAGATCAGCGCCTCGCAACTGTCGACGTTCGTCGTGCTCCAGTTGCTGGTGTACGCGTTGATGCAGGTCCCGGTCGGTCTTCTCGTCGACCGATTCGGTCCGCGTCGGGTTCTTCTGACCGGCACGCTGATCCTCTCGATGGCTCAGCTGAGCTTCGCGTTCGCGGACAACTACACCTGGGCGCTGTCGTCTCGGTTCTTCGTGGGCGTCGGCGATGCCATGACGTTCGTGTGCGTGCTGCGCCTGGTCTCGAGTTGGTTCCCGGCCCGGCGTGTTCCGCTGATGACGCAGCTCACCGGCGTGCTCGGCCAGCTCGGCGCGGTCGCGGCCGCGATACCGATGACATGGGCGTTGTCCTCGTGGGGTTGGAGTCGCGCGTACACGGCAACTGCCGGGCTCGGCGTCGTCCTGCTCGTGGCCACCGTGTTCGTCGTGCGGGATTCTGCGACGGTCCGATCGATATCGGGCCCAGGGCTCGGGCCGGCCGGTATTCGGCGCAACCTCCGAGAGTCGTGGGAGCACCCGGGTACCCGACTGGGTTTCTGGATGCACTTCTCGACGCATTTCAGCGCGACCGTGCTGGGTCTGCTGTGGGGATATCCATTCTTCGTGGAGGGTCAGGGGGTGAGCTCCGCAGCGGCGGGATCGCTCCTGACGATCATGGTGTTCGCCATCATGGCCTTCGGACCGATCTTCGCGTGGCTGATCACCCGGTGGCCCTGGCACAGATCGACGGTGGTGTTGGCGGTGCTCGCTGGTATCGCGACCACGTGGACGGTGGTGTTGGCATGGCCCGGCGGTGCGCCGTTCTGGCTTCTCGTGCTCCTGGTGGTGGTCTGTGGGATGGGCGGCCCGGCGTCGATGATCGGATTCGATGTCGGCCGCACGTCCAATCCGGCCGCCCGCGCGGGCACTGCCACCGGGATCATCAATCAGGCGGGATTCATCGCGAGTCTGATCCTCGCGGGGCTCATCGGCCTCATCCTCGACTGGCGAACCCCCGACGGTGCTCAGGGGTATCCGCCCGAGGCCTTCACCTGGGCGATGTCGGCGCAATTCGTGCTCTGGGGACTCGGGGCCGCGCAGATCTATCGCTATCGACGCAAAGGGCGCGCACGTTTGGTGCGTGAGGATCCAGATCGATGGTCGAATCGCACGCGCAGAGTGCGGGACTAGTACTGGATTCCGTTACCCATCCCGCACTCTGCGATGGGCATCAGGTCTGGACTCAGCTCAGCAACAGCCATCCGAATCGCAGACAGAGCGCGGTGACACCGAAGCACGCGGTCGCGATCAGCCAGCGCCGCGCGAGTCGTTCAGCACGTACGTGATCGTCACCGGGCCGAAGGTAGACGTAGGCCGCCGTCATCGCGCACCCGGCAGCCGCCGCCCCGACGACCATCACCAGCGTCAACATCAACACATCACCCATCATGCCGAGGACCCACATGATGCGGAGTTGAGAACTGGACGTCCGCGACCCAGCGTGGCTGCACAGTCAACGAGTCAGACCGCACAGTCGACGGAATCGGACGCACGGTCGACGGAATCGGACGCACGGTCGACGGAAACAGCCGCACGGTCGACGGAAACTGCCGCACGGTCGACGGCGGAGGAACGAAATCGGCGCTGCGACCTCATCCGAAGTCGCAGCGCCGAGTCGAGACCATCGACGACGGGGGGATCAGTCGACGTCCTCGCCCACCCACTTCGCGAGCAGATGGTGCATGTGGCGGATCTTGAGTTCCTGGTAGCCCGCCAGCGGCAGGTACTTCTGCGTTGTCGTCTTCAGCCCGCGGTGCACCTTCGGCATGTTGTAGGCGTCCTGGTCGAAGACGCGGGCCGAGCTGCCGAGCACGGTCGCGTCGATCCAGGTCTGCTCCGGGGTCAGCCACTGGACCTTCGCCGCCGGCGGCCGCTCACCGGTGAACGGAGCGAGGAGGTAGACGTCCATGATGGAGGTGTCGTGGTCGTCGCCGTTGGGGCGGAACCGGTAGACGATCCGCTGATAGGCGCCCCACGGGTGGAAGTTCGGGAACACCGTGTAGTAGATGCTGTCCAGTGACTCGGCGTCGGACATGTTGTCCGCCTTGACATCACCGATGGTCTCACGAAGACCCTCACGGGCGAGCAGGCCGGACATCTCGCGAGCCGTGACGCCGTCGGGCAGTGTCACCATGGGGTCCTCGTCGATGCGCGCATCGACCATCGAGTCGAACATCTCCTGCTCGGTCGGGACGAACCTGATGTGCGGGCTCGGGACGCCGTTGGCGGTGATGCCGCGGTTGAAATTGCCCCAGGCGTCGTACTGACTGTTCGAATCACCCGTTCCCACAACGCGTTGCGGGTGGGTGGTCACGACGTGGAACGCCTCGGAGAATGCCTCCTGGGCGATCTTCCAATTCGCGTCGATCACCTTCGCCACGTGCGCCTGGATGTATCGGTCCTCCAGGGGCCAGGCCTCGAAGTGCTTGCCGAGGTCGCCGAGGAAGCTGGCGAGGGACTCCGATGCCGGGTCCATGTTGATGAAGACGAAACCGCCCCACGTGTCGACCTTGACCTGTGGGAGGTTCATGGTGCTCTTGTCGACGTGCGGGAAATCCCATTCGCACGTCATGGATTTCAGCGATCCGTCGAGATTCCAGCAGAAGCCGTGGAACGGGCACCGGAGGTCGTGTCCGGCGGGGCCGCTCTCCTCGCGGAGCGTGCGCCCGCGATGCAGGCACGAGTTGTAGAAGGCGCGGATCGACATGTCTTGTCCGCGTACGACCAGAATCGACTTCTCGCAGATCTCGTAGACGTGCGTGTCGCCGGGCTCGGGGATCTCCTCCTCGCGGCAAGCCATCTGCCAGACCTTGTACCACATACGATCTCGCTCGAGTTCGTGATACTTCCGGCTGATGTAGCGGGAGACCGGCACGAAGTTCTGGTCCTCGTAGAGGTCGTGGGTCTCCTCGCGCAGCACCTGGGGGACCGGGTGCGTGTCGGTGTCCAGCAGCCGCTGGTAGCTCTCGGCATAGTCGGACTGTTCATCCCGCGAAGCCGTCTGGTCGGCGGTACGAGTGTCGATCTCGGTCACAGTTTGCCTCCTTCGGCCAGGCGCGTGGCACGGGCTTCTTCGGCGAGTTTGTCCGCCTGCATCTTCTCGAGCAGCTTTGCGGCGCCCATGAATCGGCGGTTCTGGGTGATGGGCACGGGTTCGCGCGGCCCGAGGCCGACCCACCGGGCCATCTCCGGATCGACGGACTTCACCTCGCCGTGCAGGTAGCGGCCCTCCGGGTCGAAGGTGCCGGTCTTCCCGTCCTTGGTGGTGACGAGCACGTTGTAGTCCTCGTCGAATTCGTAGATGGCTCGACTCATCGGATGCCGGATCTGACGCATCGGGATCTCCTCGGTGGACTGGACTGTCGCCTCTTACTTGGCAACGTATGCACTTACTGTAGCACCGGGAGTGAGCAGCGACACATCGAACTGTATCGACTGTCAAAAAAGGTTAGCGTCGACGCGCGACCCAGGTCAGCGCGTTCGCGACCAGTGTGCGGTAGTGCGGGTCGCCGAGCGTTGCGGCGGTGTCGCCCGGTTGCAGGTAGACCAGTCGCGACCGTCCGTTGGTGCGGGACCATCCGACCAGCGACGAGCCGGGTTCGTGGTGCCAGCCCGCCCGCTCGTCACGCCGGCCGGACATGGCGAGTGCGGTGGAGAAGTGCACGTCCTCGGTCATCGGCGCATCAGTCCGCAGCAGCGGGGTCACCGAATCCTCGAACACCTCGCACAGATACGTCTCGTCGACGAGATCGAGATGAGTGGGCAGGCCGGCGACGACCGGGTGTTCGTCGTCGACGACGGAGATTCGCTGTGCCACAGCGTGCCGGTACCCCGAATCGGGGCGTTCTTCGCCGCGGACGGTCCCGGGCCAGTAGAGATAGCGTCCGCCGACGAACTCCGCCCACTCGTCCCAGGTCGCCCAGCTGGCGATGGCGTGGTGCAAGACCACATAACCGTGGCCGGTCCGGGGTGCGTCCCGCAGGCACGCGCGCAATGCATCCGGCGGTTCATGCGGCTCGGGCAGCGTCCCGGGCATGTCGTAGTGCAGGGATGCGTCGAAAACCGCGAGTCGATCCGGGCCGATCTCGGCATCGGGGTGTTCGAGCCAGGTGACCTCACCCGGCAGGGACTCGGCGAAGGCGGCGAAGGCCGTCCGGTCGAAGGAATGGCCGCCGGTGACCGCGAGGATGCGCATGAGGGACTCCAACCAGCATCGAAGTAACTGTGTCTTCGATCAAGTTACTGCAGTCCGGCTACCGGGGTGGTCAGCGTCCTTCGATCATCTTCGTGCAGACGTCGGTGGTCGCGGTGCGCAAGCTGGTCACGGGTATGTCCGACAACGGGCCGCCCTCGATACGCAGCGGCTGGATGGCGATGGTCATCGCGATCATGGTCCGGACCCGCAGCGTGCGGGCGGCGTGCTGGGCGGTTGCCGCGCGCCGGTTCGGCGGATCCTCACCGGCGGGGAAGTAGTCGAACGCACGCCGGATGTGGCGTTCCTCGTATTCCTTGGCCAGCAGTCGGGTGCCGGGTGTTGCACCGCCCGCCATCTGCAGGAACAGCATGCGTGCCGAATTCGGGTGCTCGGCGGTCCAGTCCCACACCGCGGAGACGACGTCCTTGAACGTGTCCGGGCCCGCCGACACATCATCGGGGCGGGCCGACTGGGCTGCCGCCGAACTCGCGTCCATGGCGTAACCCAGCGCGCTCTCGAACAGCTCCTCTTTGCTCGCGAAATGGTAGTAGACCGCGGTCGGCACCATCCCCGCCTCGGTGGCGATCTCCTGGATGGAGGCTTCGGCGAAGCCCTTTCGAGAGAAGACCCGCACGGCGGCCTTGACGATCAGATGCCGTCGCGACGGGCGATGTGCGGTCGTGCCGTTGCCGTTGCCGCCGCCGGTGGGCGCGGGTTCGGGGGAGGCTTCCGGCGGGGATGTCGACGATTCGTCAGCCGGCACCTCCCGGGCGGCGTCGGGCTCGACGCCATCGTCGAAGGCCACATCGTCGGCGGCCGGCGACGAGTCCCAGCCGAGCCAGTCCGCGTCCGGTCCGGTCGCGCCCGAATCCGGTGCCCCGGGGTCCGCCGCGCGGTCCGTCGTCGGATCGGTTCGCCTCGATCTCGCCACTCGTCCTCCTTCCCGTTACCTGGTGGTCGTCTGCCCGCGGTACGACCTCTGGCGTCGACAACGGGGTGCCAACAGGATGGCACAGCGGTTTGCAGGTCCCGATGCTGTCATGATCTATCGCATGGCGGGCAAGAATTCTTCAGGCCGAACTCCCTCTGGCCGGACTCCTTCTGGCCGGACTCCCTCTAGTCGCCGCGGCGCCGCAGGAACTCCGGCCGCGAGCGGGACGGGGACGGGCGCCAAGCGGGCAGCTCACCGCCCCTCCCGGCGCGACGTCGTGGTCGAAGCGGCCATGCACCTCTACTCCATGCGCTCGATCGAGGATGTGACCGTCGCCGACATCGCAGCCGAGGCGCAGATGACCTCGGCGGCGGTCTACTACCACTATCCGTCCAAGGAGGAAGTGCTGCTCGGGGGCCTGCGCCTGTTCGCCGAACAGATGCTGACCCAGCTCCGGACCGAGATCGATGGAGACCCGGACGCCACCCTCGGCGACGTCATCGTGTCCGTGCTCGAGTGGACCGACGCCCACCGCGCCGCCTCGCTGGTCTATTTCGTGCGGTCACCGGGTTGGAGTCTGTCGATCGAGGCGCTGCGTCGGGAGGTCCGGCTGGAGATGCTGGCGATCTTCTCCGCCGAACTGCGGGTGCGCGACCGGATCACGTCGAAGGCCAAGCAGGCCGCCGCGGCGACTGCCCTGTCGAGTCTCCTCGAGGTGTCCGCGTCCTCATGGCTCACCGAGGACATCGTGCTCGCGAATCTGGGCCGACGCCGCTTCTCCGACGAGGTGCGCGAACTCGCCACCGACATCGCGAGTGTGTGACCTCGCGGGTCGCCGCCTATAGCCCCACAGGCTTTTCGCTCCGATGAGCTGGGATATCAGCGGAGTATCTTTATAGCGGCCTCAGTTTATGGTTCACTGGGGGCGTGCCCAATCAGACCCGTGCGCGCTCGATCGACCTCGACAACCCGTTCGCCCCGCTGGACGGCCTGTGCGAGTTGGTGCTCATCCGGCACGGCGAGCAGGCCCTCAGCAAGGAACTGAGCGCGGCGCAGACCGTGGACCCGCCGCTCTCCGAGCTCGGACAACGTCAGGTCCGGGCGGTCGCCCAGCGGCTGGCGACCCATGCCGTCGACGCGATCTACAGCTCTCCACTGCGCCGGGCCCTCGACACCGGACGTGCGATCGCCGAGCATCACGGCATCGAGCCGGTCGTCCGTGAAGGGCTCACCGAATATGAACCGTGGCAGAGTTTCCCGGCAGATCAGTCGCCCTTCGAGACGCTGCCCCACGACGAGATCTCGCGAATCTTCCGCGACCACATCCGAACTCGCAAGTACGAGGCGTTCCCCTACGCCGAGGACCCGGTGGCGTTCCGCGAGCGGGTACTCGGTGAGGTCGGGCTCATCGTCGACGCCCATCTCGGCCAGCGGGTGGTCATCACCTGCCACAGCGGCGTCATCAACGCGGTACTCGCGGACGCGCTCGCGAGTGGTTTCGACATGCCCGTCCGCGTCCACCACACCTCGGTCAGCGTGCTCCGCGGCGCCGACACCCGACGTGCCGTCCAGTCGATCAACGACTTCGGCCACGTCCTCGACTTCCAGACCTCCGTCGGGGCGATGAATCTCTAGCCCCTCGACAGTCATCCACCGACCTGATCACCGACACGACAAGAAGGACCCGACATGGATCTCGACCTAAGCGGAAAGCGCGCCCTCATCAGCGGTGCGAGCAAGGGTATCGGCCTGGCCATCGCCAAGAGTCTCCTCGCCGAAGGTGCCTCGGTGGGCATCTGCGCCCGTGGCGAAGACCAGCTCAAGACCGTTGCCGACGAGCTGTCGGAAACCGGCACGGTGTTCTGGAAGGCCGTCGATGTCGGTGAGTCCGAAGCGGTGAGCTCCTTCGTCACCGAGGCTGCCGACGCACTCGGCGGCATCGACATCGTCATCGTCAACGCGTCTGCGATGACCGGCAAGGGACGTGAGGCGTGGGAGAACAGCTTCAACGTCGACCTCATGAGCCTCGTGAACTTCATCGAGGCCGCAACACCGCACCTGGAGCAGAGCTCCGCAGCCTCGGTCGTGACCATCAGCACGACCTCGGCCATCGAGGCCGGCCCCATCACCACCGCCAACAGCTACGGGGCACTGAAGGCCGCCGTGTTGCAACACTCGTCGGCGCAGGCTCGCGCCCTGGGGCCGAAAGGTATTCGGGTCAACGCGGTCTCGCCCGGCCCGGTGTATTTCGAAGGCGGCCCCTGGGACACCATCAAGGAACAGCGACCGCAGCTGTACGACGCGGCGATGTCTGCGGCGGCGCTCGGCAAGTTCGCCTCGGCCGAGGACGTCGCGAACGCCGTGACCTTCCTCGCGTCGCCGGCCGCCGGACACATCACGGGTACCAATGTCGTGATCGACGGCGGCTTCACCAACCGATTCGACTTCTGACATGAGCACGGACCCGGAGAAGACCGGCACGACCGAGACTGTGGACGTCGTCGTCCTGGGTGGCGGGTCGGGCGGTTACTCGTGTGCCCTGCGCGCAGCGCAACTCGGCATGTCGGTCGTCCTCGTGGAGTCCGACAAGCTCGGCGGCACATGTCTGCACAACGGGTGCATCCCGACCAAGGCGTTGCTCCATGCCGCCGGCATCGCCGAATCCGTGCGTCACGCCGCAGATTTCGGGATCAAGGCGTCTCTTGACGGCATCGACATCACCGCAGTCCATGCGTACAAGCAGAAGGTCGTCGACGGCCTGCACCGAGGGCTCGAGGGCCTCATCTCGTCGCGTCGGATCCGGGTGGTCCGCGGGTTCGGACGGGTATCCGGTGAGCGGACCGTCGAGGTCGAGCTCGCCGACGGCGGGACGACCCGTGTCCACGGTGAGGCCCTGGTCCTCGCGACCGGTTCCCAATCGCGGACCCTACCGGGCGTGGAGATCGGCGGCCCGATCATGACGAGCGACCTTGCGCTGGAGCTCGATTCGATCCCCGCGACCGCGATCGTCCTCGGCGGCGGCGTCATCGGGTGTGAGTTCGCCAGTCTGTGGGCGTCGCTCGGCGTGGAGGTCACGGTCGTGGAGGCCGCACCCCGGTTGTTGCCGACCGAGGACGAGTGGTCGTCGAAACAACTGACGCGAGCCTTCCGCAAGCGTGGCATCACCATTCGGACCGGGGCCATGGTGTCGTCCGCCGGCACCGCCGAGTCCGGGGTGGTCGTCGAGCTCGCCGGCGAGTCGGCGCAACTGCACGCGGACGTGATGCTGGTGGCCGTGGGTCGGGGACCGCGCACTGCCGGATTGGGTCTCGAAGAGGCCGGTGTGGGACTCGACCGCGGCTTCGTCGTGGTCGACGAGTGGTTGCAGACCGAGGTGCCCGGCGTCTACGCGATCGGCGACATCGTTCCGGGACCCCAACTCGCCCACCGCGGTTTCGGCAACGGCATCTTCGTCGCCGAACAGCTGGCCGGCCTCGACTGCGCGCCCGTGGCGGACTCCGGAATCCCGCGGGTGACGTATTCGCATCCGGAGGTGGCCTCCGTCGGCCTCACCGAGGCGGAGGCGGCGGAACGGTACGGCGAGATCACCACCGCCGTCTATGATCTCGGCGGCAACGGGAAGAGTCGGATATTGCAGACCGCGGGCGGGGTCAAGCTGATCCGGGCGGGCGCCGACGGTCCGGTGGTGGGCATCCACCTCGTCGGAGACCGTGTCGGTGAACTGATCGGCGAGGCGCAGCTCATCTACAACTGGGAAGCGAACGCGGACGACGTCGCGAACCTGGTGCACGCGCACCCGACCCAGGCCGAGGCGCTGGGCGAAGCCCATCTGGCCCTGGCCGGCAAGCCGCTCCACGCGCACGCCTGAGGACGGAGGAGCCCACGATGGCCGGACCGGCCGGCCGCCTCGATGCGGTCGTCATCTGCGGCGGGCAGTGGCACGACTTCGATCACGCCCGGTTGCAGATCCTCGGACTGCTCGGCGAGTACGAGACGGTGCGCACCCGGGTGTTCGAGGACTATGAGTGTGTATCCGCCCTCGACGCCGCGGACCTGCTGATCACCTACACCTGCAACCGGATTCCGGACGACGCCGCTCAGGATGCGTTGACGCGCTTCCTGGCGCGGGGTGGCCGCTGGCTGGCCCTGCACGCGACCAACTCGGCCATCGAACCCACCCCGCCGGGGTCGGCAAGCCGTTATGTGACACCGCGATCCATGGGGGTGTTGCCCGCGCTGGTCGGCAGTCAGTTCCTCGGTCATCCGCCGATTGCGCCCTACCGCGTCGAGATCTCCGACCGGGACCACCCGTTGGTGGCGGGCGTCGACGACTTCGACGCCGTCGACGAACTCTACGTGAGCGAGCTGTTCGAGCCGATCGAGGTGCTCGCACACACCCATTTCGTCGGAGAGTCAACCGGATTCGACGAGGGACACACCTCGACCGACGAACCCCGCCCGGTGCTCTACCTCAAGCACCACGACCCCGGGACCGTCTGCTACTTCACCCTCGGGCACTGCCGGGGCAGGTTCGACGTGCAGGACCTCGGCATCGACGACCTCGGCCGCGTCGACCGCGGCAGTTGGGACATCCCGGAGTTCCGCACGATCCTCGAGCGCTGCGTGGCCTGGGCGGTGCGCGGGACCGTCTGAGGGGTCAACCCCGAAGTGGCTGTTCCCCTGCTCCCTCTGGTGTGCGGAGCGAGCCCCCGTCCTGCTCCCTGAGGTGCGAGCGAGCCCCCGTCCTGCTCCCTGAGGTGCGAGCGAAGCGAGCCACGAAGGGCAGGCGAGATACCCACTCGCCCTTCGTGGCTCGTCGCTAACGCTCCTCACACCTCAGGGAGCGGGGGAGGGCGCGCTTCGCTCGCACCTCAGGGAGCAGTGGTGCTCAGTAGGAGGCGGTACCGCCGTCGACGCTGAGGATGGCACCGGTGATTCCCGCGCCGGCGTCCGACGCGAGAAGCATCGCCATGGCGGAGACCTCTTCGACGGTGTTGGGCCGCTTGATGGCGGACTCCTGGGCGAAGAGGTCCACCATCTCCTCGAAGCTCATGCCCATCGCCGCCGCGGTCTGCGGGCCGTTGTTCTTGATGATGTCGGTGATGACGAGCCCCGGGCAGATCGCATTGACCGTGATGCCCTGCGTACCCACCTCGCGCGCAATCGATTTGGTCATGCCGTTGATCGCGTGCTTTGCGGCGACGTAGGCCGTGAACACCGGCTTGCCCTGCTTGCCCTCGACCGAGGAGATGTTGATGATGCGCCCATACGACTGCGGGATCATGTGTTGGAGCGCGCGGCGGGTGGCCCAGAAGTTGGAGTTCAGGTTCCAGTTCATCACGAGGTTCCACTCCTCGTCGGAGAGCTGCGCCGTGGGCTGTAGGTCGTTCGCGCCACCGGCGTTGTTCACCAGGACGTCGATGCGTCCAAAGGTGTTCACGGTCTGCTCGATGAAGTCCTCGACGTCGGCCTGCAGGGTGACGTCGCCGGCGAAGAAGGCGGCGCGATCGCCCACCCCGAGATCGGCGAGAGCTTTATCCCCTTTCTCCTTCGACCGGCCGTTCAGGGCGACCTTCGCACCCTCCGCGAGTGCTGCCTCGGCGATCCCACGGCCGATTCCCTGCGTTCCGCCGGTGACGGCAACAACTTTGTCCTGCAACTTCATCGAACGTCTCCTTGCTTCCTGTACGAGAGACCGAGACGACTTACTTGCCAATGCCTACAGTCTTGCAGGTAGAGTGTCACACATCACAGCCCACGTGTATACCCTGTCAAGAAACTATGGCCGCTCATCCCATGCGGTCCCAGCAGAGACGAGAACGACATGTCCGAACAGCGCTGGTTGGTCGACACCGAACCGAGTGCACGTCTACCCATCTACACGCGGCTCAATGCCAGCGATGTGCTGTCCGATCCCATCACGCCGCTGGGCGCCGACCTCGGGTGGATTCAGAACATCCTGCCCGGATGGAACGCCGGTTACGCCTTCCACGGGAGCTACTCGCTCGTGGAGAAGCCGGACGTCGCCGCCTCGTCGGGAATCTTCTACGGGCATCTGTACATCAACCTGTCGATGTCGCGGCTCGTGGGAATCCGCGGCGGCCTGTCGGTCGAGCTCGTGGATCAGCTGTTCTACGGGGGCGATCCGGACATCCCCGAGTATGTCGGGCACCCCGACGACGAAAACGCCGACGCCAGTGCGCGCCTGGCCGCGCGCAACGCCTGGATTCTGTCCACCGAGACCTTCCCGGAACTCGACGAGGACCGCGTGCTGGCCGATCGGCTGCGCACCGAGCGTCCCGACCTGTCGAGCCTGACCCCGGTCGCACTCGTCGCGCGCGCACGGTCGGTCATGCCCCTCGAGCGGGCCGCATGGCGGGGTGAGGTGGCCGCGACGAACGGGGCGGCGGTCGGCCCGTCGGTACTCGGTCAACTTCTCGGAGCCGACAACCAGGACCTCATCGTCACGCTGGTGGGCTCGGCGGGCGACGTCGACTCGGCGCTGCCGTCGTTCGCGCTCTGGGAGCTGGGCCGGATGGTGCGCGCCGACGAGCGCCTGACCGAGGCATTCGACCAGGGGATCGACGGCATCGCCGCTCGGGTGCGCGGGATCGACCCCAAGTTCGACGCCTCCTTCGCCGACTTCATCGCCGAGTTCGGCTACCGGGGCCCCAACGAATGGGACCTCGGTTCGACATCGTGGGAGACCAAACCCGAACTGGTGCTCGGGCTCATCGACCGCCTGCGCTTGCAGGAGGATTCGGCGTCACCCACCGCGCGTCTCGCCGAGCATGCGGGGGACACCGACTCGGCCCTGGAACGGGCACGTGCGATCGTCGGCGACGACGCGGAGGGGCAGGCGACCCTCGACGCGGCGCTCGCCTCGGCACGACGCTTCGCGGCCTGGCGCGAACGTGCGAAGACGAACTGCATCAAGGTCTTGCACGAGGCGCGTGTGCCGCTGGCCGAGCTCGGGCGACGGCTGCACGAGCAGGGTCATCTCGCCGCTGCCGATCACGTCTTCATGGCCGTCGACGACGAGCTGGACCTCCTGGCCAGCGAGCCGGCCGCACTGACCGAGACGCTTGCCGAACGGCATCGGGCGTGGAAGGGCCTGTTCGGTCTGGATCTGCCGACCTTCCTCGACACCCGTGAGCCGCTTCCCCCGCTGTCGGGTCTGCGCCGCAAGGACCAGGTCGAGGTGGACGAGGTGACCGAGGGCGAGGTCCTGCACGGGTCCGGGGCATCCCCGGGAGTGGTCCGCGGACGCACCCGCACCATCACATCGATGGACGACCTCGACAGCTTCGAGGTGGACGAGGTTCTGGTGGCGCCGCAGACCGATCCGTCGTGGACGCCGCTGTTCATGGTGTCCTCGGCCGCCATCACCGACGTCGGAGCGATGGGTTCGCACGCGATGATCGTCAGCCGCGAGCTCGGGATACCCTGTGCCGCCGGTGTTCCCGCTGCCACCCGGAGAATCCCCGACGGCACGCTGGTCGAGGTCGACGGCTCCAAGGGCACGGTCACCATCCTGGAGCTGTCATGACGAGCGGGGTCGAGACGACCACACGAGCGGTGTTTCTGAAGCAGCGGCCCGCCGACGGGGTTCCGCGCACGGAGAACTTCGAGGTCCGGGAGGCCGAGCTGGGGCCCGTCCGCGACGACCAGATCGTCGTGGAGAACCGCTACATGAGCGTCGACCCCTCGATGCGCGGGCGCTTGAGCACCTCGGAGATGCACTACACCACGAGCTTCCAGGAGGATGCGCCGCTCGACGGCTCGGCGATCGGCATCGTCGTCCGCGGCAACTCGCGCATCCCCGACGGTGCGTGTGTGCGGCACCGGCTCGGCTGGCGGGAGTTGGCTGTCGTCGATGCCGACGCGGCCACTGTCATCGATCCGCGCGGTGTCGACCTGCACCACTGGCTCGGTGTGCTCGGACAGCCCGGGTTCACGGCCTACTGCGGACTGCTGCGTGCCGGTGGTCTGCGTCCGGGGGACGACGTTTTCGTCTCGGCCGCCGCGGGCGCGGTCGGCAGTGCGGCCGGACAGTTCGCGAAACTTCTCGGCGCCGGGCGCGTCATCGGTAGCGCGGGTGGACCGGCGAAGGTAGCGCTGCTGACCGAGCGTCTGGGCTTCGACGCGGCGATCGACTACCGCGCCGAGTCGGTGGCCGACGGGTTGCGCCGGGTCTCCGAAGGCATCGATCTCTATTTCGACAATGTCGGCGGGGAGCATCTCGTCGCCGCCCTGCATGATCTGCGCCTCAACGGACGCGTCGCGATGTGCGGGATGATCTCCGCCGGCGGTGGCGACGGACCGTCGGTGGACCACCTGATGCAGGCCATCCTCAAGCGGATCACGTTGACCGGATTCATTGTTCGTGACCATGAGGACCTGCGGGCCGAGTTCGAGGAACGTGTGCTCGGGTGGCTGTCCGCGGGTGAGATCGTCGCCGAGTCCACCATCCACACCGGTATCGACCACGCGGTGGAGGCGTTCCTGTCGATGCTCGGGGGTGGCAACGTCGGCAAGATGCTGGTCGCACTGAACTGACCTCGATCATCAGCAGAGCCCGGAACGCTTGTCGCGTTCCGGGCTCTGTTGTCGATCGCGGGTGGCGCGGCCGAACGCTCAGACGATGTCCATCGTGTCGAGAACTGTTGCCGCATAGGCCTCGTCGCCGTGGACCGACACGTGTTGCCGCCACGGTGACCGGGTCGTGCCCCACAGGACGAAATCGGCTGCCGAGGAATCGATCACGGTGTCGCTTCGATCGAGCCCGGTGTCCACGGTCAGCAGTCGTTCACCCGGCCGAAGGGTCCACTCGCCGCCGCCCGGGCCGGTCAGCCGCACCCCGAGTGCGCGACCGCCGAGTGCTGCGTTGACGTCGGGACACATCTGCGGCAGCCCGGCGAGCATCCATCCGATCGCGGCGCCGAGAACCGCGTCGTCCGGATCGCCGACCGGTCGCGACACCGGACCGCCGGGTGCGAGCAGGTCGACGTACATGTGACACCACATGTCGAAGGCAAATGCATCCGAGAGTTGGTGACTGTCATAGGTTCCGAGGTCGGTGAGGGTCATCGGGGCGGAACCGATCTCCGGCGCCTGCATCGCCGAGAGCACCTCCATGGCCGGTCCGACCGTGTTGAGGAACTCGTCGGCGACCCGGGTGGGGGCCCAGTCGCGGCGCTCGTCGACGAGACGCTCCTGCAGTTCCTCGGCGGTCGTCGGAGCCGGGACGTTCGGGTCGGGCTCGGGCGGGTTCACGATGGCTGCGAAGTTCGAGCCGGTGTGTGCCACAAGGTCTTTGACGGACCATCCGGCGCACCGGCTCGGGGCCGACCACTCGGGACCGGAGAGGCTGCGGACGATGGTCGAGTATTCATCGGCGAGTGTACGACTCGCCACGACGCCGGAATGGCTAATGGGATCTCCTCGAAACGAGCGAGTGTGTGTGTCACACATCACTGTTGAGAAGAACCCTAACAGGTATCAAAGTAAAGAAAGCCGTTTCAGCCGAGGTGCGCTGTCTCGTTCACCGACTGGATGACCATGCGGCCCGAACCCAGGACCGCGACCCGGCTCACCGATGTGTAGGCGGGATTGAAGAAGAACGGCGACGGTGCCTGCAGGATGTCGGTGAGGAGCGTGTTGATCGCCCCACCGTGGGAGACCAGCACCGACAGCTCACCGGGAGCCGAGCGCGCCGCGTCGAGGACCGCATCCCGCATCCGGGCCGCGGTGGCGTTCCGGTCGTAGTCGGGGATGAAGTCGTCGTAGCGGCCCTCGGCGAAGGCACGCCCTCGGTCGGTGGCAGCGATGGCTTCCGGAGTGGCATAGACCGCGCGGTCGCTCTCCCACTCGCGGAGACGTTCGTCGACCATGACCTCGAGACCGAGCGGCTCAGCCGCGTGACGTGCCGTCTCATAGGCGCGCGTGTACGAGCTCGCCACCACCTGCACAACCGGGAGGCCTTGCAGCCAGGTGCCGAGTCGGCGGGCCTGGCCGACGCCTTCGTCGCCGAGGCCGGGGTCCGGCCCGGCCGGCCCGCCGGGGAGGCCATGGCGGACGAGGATGATCTTGCTCGCGGTGGCGATCGTGTCTGGGACGATCGTGTCTGGGACGTCCGTGCGAGGGGCGTTCGTGTCGGGCACGGCATCGACGGTGGCCGTGGCATCGGATGTCGACATCGTGCTCATCGGGCGGGCTCGGCGTCGAATGCGGATTCGGTGCGGTGGCCCGGTTCGGGCGCGACCGGTACGCCGCGCAGGTGAGCCGTGTCGTTGACGGAATCGACCACGACGACCCCGGAGTCGAGTCGTCGCACGCGGGCGACGCTCGTGTAGGCGGGGTTGTGCCAGAACGTCTTCGGCATCTCCAGCACGTCCGCGAGGGTGGCGTTGATGATCCCGCCGTGAGCGACGGCGACGATCCGCCCACTCGGCCGGAGGGCGAACAGTTGCTCGAGCGCGGAGCGGGCTCGTCGGCGAAACCCGCTGAGGTCGAGGGAGGGGACGTACTCCTCGTAACGCCCGGAGCTGACCGCGAGCAATCGCGGATCGTCGGCCGCCATGTCCTCGATCGCGGTGTAGTCCTCCGCGGCGATGTCGTCGTCCCATTCGCGGAGGTCGTCGAGCACGAGGTCCACGTCGCGGGACAGCTCGGCAGCGACGACCTGCGCGGTCTGCAATGCGCGGGCGTACGGGCTCGCGACGACGAGGTCGATCTGTTCGCCGCGCAGCCAGGTGGCCAACCGCCGGGCGTCGTCGATCCCTGCGGGCGCGAGATCGGGATTGCGTATGCCGGAGACCGGTTGTCCGTGCCGGACGAACAGGATCTCGATCATGGGTGTGCCTTTCGGGTGGATGGTCAACCGGCGATGGTGCGCTCGGAGTCCCAATACGGTCGGCGCAGGGCCTTCTTGTCGAGCTTGCCCATGGCGTTGCGAGCCAATTCCGCGACGACGACATAGTGTTTCGGGCACTTGTAGGACGCCATGGACTCTCTGGCGAAGGCGCGCAGCGACTCGGTGTCGACGGTCGCGCCGGTCTCGGGGAGGACCAGGGCCAGCAGTGCCTCACCGAGATCGGTGTCGGGTACGCCGATGACCGCGACCTCGGCGACGTCGGGATGCCTGCGCAGCACTTGCTCGCTCTCGGCCGGGTAGAGGTTCACTCCGCCGGAGACCACCATGTCGGCCACCCGGTCGGTGATGAACACGAACCCGTCTTCGTCGACATGACCCACGTCGCCGAGGGTCGCGACGCCGGGAAGGATGTAGGCCTTGGCGGTCTTCTCCGGATCGCCGTGATAGACCACCTCGCGACCCGGGGGAGTGCGGAACCCCAGGATGCCGGTTTCGCCGGGGCCGAGAACTTCTCCGTCCGATCCGACCACCACCACCTCGAACGGCTCGACGACGCGGCCGACGGAACTCGGGTGGGCGAGCCACTCGTGGGAGTCGATCTTGCACACGGTGCCGATCTCGCTCCCGCCGTAGGACTCGATCAGAACAGGCCCGAACCAGTCGATCATCGCCCGCTTCACATCCGCCGGGCAGGCCGATCCCGTGTGGGCGACGTAGCGCAGGCCGGTGACGTCATAGCGGGCTCGGATCTGCGGCGGCAGCGCGAGTAGTCGCTGAAAGTGGGTCGGCACCATCAGGGTCGATGTGACCGAGTGGGCGTCGATGAGGTGGAGGACCCGCTCGGCGTCGAAGCGGCCGAGGATGACGACGGGCTCACCGGAGAGGAGGTGCCGGATGGAGGTGAGGGGGCCGTTGTGCTGCAACGGCCCGACGACCAGGTGAGCACCCGTCGGGTAGCCGGACCTCGCCGCCACGGCCGCCTGGAATTCGGCGGCATCCTGCGCGTGGCCGGGGAGCCAGCGAACCTCGGTGCCCCGGGCGCGCCCGGTGGTGCCGGAGGTGTAGACGAGCGGCGGTCGCGCCGGCCGGTCGGCGAGGTCACTCGGTGGGCTCGGCTCACCCGTGAGCAGACCGTCCCACGTCAGATGCTCCACTCGGCCGTCGAGCGGGACCGTTCCCTCGTGATTGTGGGTGATGACCGTCCGCAACGACGCCGTACCGGCCGCCTCACCTGCGGCGGCCAGGCCCGCCGGGCCCGTCACGACCGCGACGCATCCCGCGTCGACGAACTGGTCGGCCATCTCACCCGCGGTCAACTGGCGGGACACGGCCACGGTCCCGATCCCCGCTCCGATGGCCGCAACATGGGCGAGCAGGGTCTCCGCCCTGTTCTCACCGATCACGGCCACTCGATCGTCGGGACCCGGTGCGAGACGGCGCAGTGCAGACGCAAGGGCCGCGAGGGTCTCGGCGACGTGATCCCAAGTGAGGGATACGGAATCGTCGACGAGCGCGAGGCTCTGGGGATCGGCCTTCGCTCGATCGCGGATCCGGTCGAGCATCGGTCACCACTCCTTCGCACGGGTTGTCTGCGCACCCATCGTCGGGTTAACTGGAGAGCAAGTCAAGTAACAGTCCGAACTGGTCCACTTTCGATGACTAACTTGATAGTGATTCTACTAACAATCGTCTACAGTGGTGACACATACTGCAGAAGCGATCAACAAAGTCTGCGGTTCCGGCGGGGTTCACAGCGCCGCCACCTGCACAGTCATCCCAGAGAGGTGTCATGGTGACCACCACAGAGACCGGCGTCGCGCCGGTTGCTCCTGCCGGACAGGCGACGAAGACCGCAGAGCCGTTGCCGAGCCGAGAGGTCGTGCTCGACCTGCACCGGCGGATGGTGCGTATCCGCCAGTTCGAGACCGAGGCGGGCCGATTGATGGAGGGTGGCCGGCTTCCCGGGTTCCTGCACCTCTACGTCGGACAGGAAGCGGTCGCGGCCGGCGCGATGAGCAACCTCCGCGACGACGACCAGATCTCCTCGACACACCGCGGCCACGGCCACGCCGTCGCGAAGGGTGCCCAGTTCCGGCAGATGTTCGCCGAGTTGTTCGGCCGCGTCGACGGCTACTGCAAGGGGCGCGGCGGCTCGATGCACATCAACGACTTGTCGATCGGCATGCTCGGCGCCAACGGGATCGTCGGCGGTGGCATCCCGATCGCCGTGGGTGCGGCCTTCGCTGCGAAGTACCGCGGCGAGGACTCGGTGGCCATCCCGTTCTTCGGTGACGGCGCGAGTAACATCGGCGCCTTCCACGAGGCGGCCAACATGGCCGGCATCCTCGAACTCCCCGTCGTGTTCGTGTGCGAGAACAACGGTTACGCCGAGTTCACTGCCCTGCGCGACCACATGAAGCTCGAGAACGTCGCCGACCGCGCGGCCGCCTACGGGATGCCGAGTGAGATCTGCGACGGTATGGACGCCGTCGAGGTGCGCGCCGCGGTCGGGCGGGCCGTCGAACGCGCCCGCGCCGGCGGGGGACCCTCACTGGTCGAGGCGAAAACCTACCGCTACTACGACCACCAGGGCGTCAAGGGTCTCCGTAAGACCTACCGGACCCAGGAAGAGGTCGAGGCCTGGAAGGAGCGCGACGCGATCAAGCTGCTCGAGGCCCGGGCCGTCGCCGAAGGTCTGGCCACCGAGGCCGAGTTCGCCCAGATCTGGACCGAGGTCGACGCCGACATCGCCGAGTCCGTCGCCTTCGCCGAGAACAGCCCGTACCCCGACACCGCCGACATCGCGCTCAACGTCTACAGCGTCTGACCCGGAGAAGCCGAGAACATGTCCACAGCAACAGAATCCACAGCAACGGTCTCCGGAGCGGCAGAAAACGGTGCTGACAGCGCCGTGCCGGCCGTGCGGTCGACCACCTATGTGAAGGCCTTCAACGAAGGTGTCGCGCAGGTGATGCGCGCGGACGAAAACGTCTTCGTGATCGGCGAGGACGTGGCCGCATACGGCGGCGTCTTCCACATGTACGACGGTCTGCTCGCCGAGTTCGGCAAGCGCCGCATGGTCGACACGCCCATCGCCGAGATGGGTCTGATCGGCCTCGGTGTCGGTGCGGCGGCTCGTGGCCTGCGCCCGATCGTCGACATCATGTTCATGGACTTCCTCGCCGTCGCCCTCGACCAGGTCGTGAACCAGGCCGCCAAGATGAAGTTCATGTACGGCGGCGAGGTCAAGGTGCCCATGGTCATCGCCGTCGCCTACGGCGCCGGGGTGAGCGCGGGGGCGCAGCACTCGCAGAGCCTGGAGTCCTGGTTGGCCCACACCCCGGGACTCAAGGTCGTCATGCCGTCGAATGCACGAGATGCCAAGGGCCTCATCGTCTCCGCGGTGCGCGACGACAACCCCGTCGTCTTCATGCTGAACAAGGTGCTGCTCGGTTCGCGCGGGGAGGTGCCCGAGGAGGTCTACGAGATCCCGATCGGGGAGGCGGCTGTCGCCCGCACCGGTGACGACGTGACGATCGTCGCGTTCGGCCGGATGGTCGCCGAGGCGCTCAAGGCGGCCGATGCGTTGGCCGAGAAGGGGATCTCCGCCGAGGTCATCGACCCGCGGTCGGTGCAGCCGCTCGACACCGCGACGATCGTCGAATCGGCGCGCAAGACCAACCGCATCCTCGTGGTCCACGAGGCGGTCACGTTCGGCGGCATCGGCGCCGAGGTCGCGGCGCAGATCCAGGAGGAGGCGTTCGACCACCTCGACGCGCCCGTGCTGCGGATCGGTGCTCCGTTCACGCCCGTCCCGTTCAGCACGCCGCTCGAGAAGGCCTACGTGCCGGACGCGGACCGCATCGTCGCCGGTGCCCAGCGACTCCTGGAAAGGAACTGATCGTGGCCTTCCAGATCGTGCTGCCCAAACTGGGGCTCACCATGCAGGAAGGTGTCATCGGGGAGTGGGTCGCCCAACCCGGACAGCGGGTCGCGTTGGGCGACACCCTGTTCCGGGTCGAGACCGACAAGGTCGACGTCGACGTCGAGGCAGAGGCCGAAGGTGTGTTGGCCACCAATGCGGACAACGGTGCGGTGCTGCCGGTCGGGTCCGTGGTCGGTTGGCTCCTCGCCGACGGTGAATCTGCGCCCGACGGTGGATCAATCCCCACCGCACCCGATTCCAAGTCGACGGCCGCAGCCGAGAGCACACCGGAGGCGACACCGGCCGTCATCCCCTCGGAGGTGAACGCGCCCGGCGGCGCCCGGCTCAAGGCATCCCCGAACGCTCGCCGCGTCGCTTCCGAGGCCGGCGTCGACCTGCGCCGTCTCACCGGGACAGGGCCCGGTGGTCGGATCGTGTCCGAGGATGTCGAGGACTTCCTCGCGCGCCCGCAGGCAGAACAGTCCGTTCCGGAGGCTCCCGCGTCCGCAACATCGGAGGGCGGGGTTCCGGGGAGTGCCGCGACATTCGTGGGTCCGGTCGTCCGCAAACTCGCCGCCGAACTCGGGGTTGACCTCGCGACCGTGAGCGGCAGCGGGATCGGTGGCCGGGTCACCCGCGCCGACGTGGAACGCGCCGCCACGGGTCGATCCCGTTCCGCCGCAGACACTTCTGCTGCCGCGCCGGCTTCGGCGTCGGTCGGTCCGCAACCCGGTGATGTGATCCCGCTGCGTGGTATGCGCGGTGCCATCGCCCGGAACATGATGGACAGCCTGCACTCCATGGCGCAGCTCACCCACGGATACGAAGTCGATGTCACCGACCTCGTCGCGGTGCGCGCCGCGCTCAAGGAGGAGTCGGCCGCCGCCGGGCGTCGAGCGCCGAGTCTCAACGACTTCATCATCCGGGCCGCGGCACTTGCGCTTCGCCGGCACCCGTTGCTCAACGCCGGGATCGTCGACGACCAGATCGTGGTCGCCGAACGTGTCGACATCGGCGTCGCCGTCGCTGTCGACGGAGGTCTCGTGGTTCCGGTCGTCCGCGACGCCGATCAGCTGTCGGTCGGCGAGATCGCGGGCAACACCACCGAACTGGCCGCTGCTGCACGCAACGGAAAGCTCGGGCTCGCCGACCTCGAGCGCGCCACCTTCTCGGTCAGCACCCTCGGCTCCTACGGGGTGGACTTCTTCACCCCGGTCATCAACCCGGGCAACGTCGCGATACTGGGCGTGGGCCGGGTGAAGGACGGATTCCGTTGGGAGGGAGACACACCGGTGCGCACGCAGGTGCTCACGCTGAGTCTCACCTTCGATCACCGCGCGGTCGACGGTGCTCCCGCCGCGGAGTACCTGCGCACGGTCGGTGAGATCCTCGGCCGTCCACTCACCCTGCTCTCGGGGGCGTGACGGAGATGTCAGCGGTTGTCGACGACACACTGTTCGCGCAGCTCGACCCGCCGGTACTCGCCGGATCGGACTGCGCGGAGTGTGCAGTTGTCGCGTTCCCTGCTGTGACGCGTTGTCCCGGCTGTGCCGGCACATCGGTGTCGCGGGTCGCGCTACCGCAGCGCGGAACGGTGTGGACATGGACGGAGCAGGCCTTCGCTCCGAAACCCCCGTTCCGCGTTCCCGACTCGGGCTTCGAGCCCTTCGTCGTGGCCTACGTCGATCTGGGCGTCGTCCTGGTGGAGTCCCGCGTGACGTCGCCGGTCCGGATCGGCGACGAGGTCGAACTGCGACTGCTCGATCTCGGCGACTGCACCACTTTCGCGTTCGAGAAGGTCGCCGGATGAGCGTGAGTAGAAGGAATGCAGGCGTCCACATCGTCGGGGTCGGAATGCATGCCTTCGGCAGACACGGCGACGTCAGCGGCATGGATATGGGCGAGAGCGCGCTACGCGCGGCCCTCGCCGACGCCGGCCTCGACTGGTCCTCGATCGACGCGGCCGTCGGCGGCAGCAATGTCTCGGGCAAGCCGGACTCGCTCGTCTCGCGACTCGGACTCACGGGCATCCCCTTCGTCACCGTCAAGAACGGTTGCGCCACGGGCGGTGTTGCGCTGGCGACCGCAGCCGACATGATCACGTCCGGACGCGCAGACGTCGTGGCCGTCGTCGGATTCGACAAGCACGAACGCGGGGCCTTCGGTTCCGACCCGGCCGCGTACGGTCTCGGACCCTGGTATGCCCGGTCCGGGATGATGGTCACCACCCAGTACTTCGCGATGAAGACGCGCAGGTATTTTCACGTCCATGGGCTCGACGAGTCGTTGCTCGGAGCGGCCGCCGAGCGCGCATTCGCCAATGGCGCCGCGCACCCGATGGCGTGGCGTCGTAAACCCCTGACGGAGGCCGAGATCCTGGCGGCGGCGCCGGTGAACAGCCCGCTGACCCAGTACATGTTCTGCTCCCCCGGGGAGGGCGGTGTCGCCCTGATCCTCGCGTCCGGCGACCGCGCCGCGGACATGTGCGACAAGCCGGTCCGGCTCGCGGCCGCGGAAGTGCGGACACGACGCTTCGGTTCCTTCGAGGTGTTCTCGCCGTGGCTGACCACCGACCCGGTGCACAGCCCCAGCATCGATGCCGCGGCAGCTGCTTTCGCGACGGCGGGGGTCGGCCCGTCCGACGTCGACGTCGCACAGGTGCAGGACACCGACAGCGGTTCGGAGATCATCCATCTCGCCGAGACCGGGCTGTGTGGGCACGGCGAACAGGGTGAGCTGATCCGCTCGGGCGCAACCGATGTCGACGGAACCACACCGGTCAACACCGACGGCGGTTGTCTCGCCAACGGCGAGCCGATCGGCGCATCCGGCCTGCGCCAGGTACACGAGGTGGTTCGTCAGCTGCAGGGTCGTGCCGAGGGCAAACAGGTGCCGGGTGCACCGAAGGTCGGTTTCACCCATGTCTATGGCGCGCCGGGACTGTCGGCGTGCACGGTTCTGACTGTCTGAGGAGGTTGCCGATGTCGGCACCCGCATTGTCGACCACGGACCCGGACGGGTCGGACCTCGCGGTGTTCCGCACGGAGGTTCGCGAATGGCTCTCCGGGATCGCGGCACCCAAGTCGTCCACCCCGTCGGGGCCCGCCGATCTCGCGGTGTTCCGCAACCTGTCCGACGACGAGGAACGCCGGCTGCTCGACGCGGCGAGAGAGTACCGGCGCAAGCGCTACGACGCCGGGTACGGCGCACTGACACTCGCCGCCGAGCACGGGGGGCGGGGGTTGCCCGCGTCGTATGCGTCGGAGGTGGCCCGCGCCGAACTCGAGTTCGACGTGCCCCCGTCGACCGAACTGATCAGTGTCACCACCGGACTGGTCGGTCCCGCGGTCGCGATGTTCGGCACCGACGAACAGCGCGAGGCGTACGCGCGACCTCTGCTGCGGACCGATCTCCTGGCCTGTCAGCTGTTCAGCGAACCGGGAGCCGGTTCCGACCTGGCCTCCCTGTCCTGTCGGGCCGTCCGCGACGGCGACGGCTGGCGCATCGACGGTCAGAAGGTCTGGTCCTCGGGCGCACGCTTCGCGGATCTCGGTATGTTGCTCGCGCGGACCGACCCCGATCTGCCGAAACACAAGGGCATCACCGCGTTCCTGATCCCGTTGGACGCGCCCGGCGTCGAGATCCGACCGATTCGACAGATGAGCGGCGGGGCGTCGTTCAACGAGGTCTTCTTGAACGACGTCCGTATCCCGGACTCCGCCCGTCTCGGTGACATCGGCCAGGGGTGGAAGATCGCCGGTGCGACACTGTCTTTCGAACGGACCGCGTCCGGATCGGTCACCCGCAAGAAGGGCGGCTCGGTCGACGAACTGGTCGGACTGGCGCAACAGGTCGGGGCCGCCGGGGATCCGGTCGTCCGCCAGCAGCTCGCCGACGTCTACATCCGGGCCGAACTGCGTAAGGCCACCGCCGATCGGGTGGCGCGTGCCGCCGCCGCCGGCCGGTCACCCGGTCCCGCTGCTTCCGTCGGCAAGTTGATGGCGTCCGATGTTCTCGTGAAGATCGGTGAGATCGCCGCGGATCTGCTGGGCAACGACATCGCGGTGGCGACCGACCCGAGTCGGTTCGCGTGGACCGAACACCTGCTCGGCAGCCCCGGGTACCGACTCGCGGGTGGTACCGACCAGATCCAGCGCAACATCATCGGTGAACGGGTGCTCGGCCTGCCGCCGGAGCCCCGAGCGGACAAGGACCGCCCGTTCTCGGCCCGCGACCGGCGCTGAGGATCACCTCGGGGGGCTCACCAACCCAGCGTCAGGGCGAGCCGCTCCCGGTGAAAAGTGCTGGTACCGAACAACTGTGCGTCGGCACGGGCCCGGCGGAAGTACAGATGTGAGTCGTGTTCCCAGGTGAAGCCGATGCCGCCGTGCAGCTGGACGGCCTCGGCGGTGACCGTGCGGTAGCTGTCGGCACACCAGGCGCGGGCAAGGGAGGCAGCCTCGGCGAGGTCGGCGGAGTCGAGGGCGCGGGTGACAGCCGACCGGGACGACTCGACCAGCACCAGCAGGTCGGCGAGCGTGTGCTTCACGGCCTGGAAGCTGCCGATCGTGCGATCGAACTGCCTGCGCTCCTTCACGTAGTCGACCGTCCGGTCGAGGCTGCGCTGCGCCCCGCCGAGTTGCTCGGCTGCCAGGACCAGGCACGCGACGTCGAGAGCCCCTACGATCGCCGACTCCGGTGTGCCCGCCACCGGGAGTCGACGCGCAGGCACCCCGGACAGCGTCACCGCGGCGTGTGCCCGGGACAGATCGAGGGTGGGCAGCGGGGTGGTCGACACTCCGGGAACCGTTGCGTCGCACAGGAACAGTGCGTCACCGGTGTCGGTTCGTGCCGCCACGACCAGCCATGCCGCACCCGCAGCACCCAGCGCCGAGGTCGCGACACCACTGATCGTCTGCTCCCCGGAGCCCGCATCGACGGCGAATGCGATGTCGTCGGCATCGAACCAGCCGTGCCGGTCGAGGCCGACGAAGGCTGCCGGTGCACCTTCGGCGATCTGCGCCAGCGCGTCGTCGGCGCCACCGGACCGGATGAGCACCTGCGATGCCAGCACCGTCGACAGGAAGGGGACGGGCATCACGCCGGCGCCCAGTTCCTCGGCCACGACGAGGAGCTCGGGCAGACCACCGAGTCCACCGCACTCCTCGGGCAGTCCGAGGGCGGCGACACCGATCTGCTCGGCGAGGAGTGACCACGAACGTCCATCCCAGCCCGGGCCGTTCGGCGCCAGGTCACGACATACCGACGGTCCGCCCAGGGAATCGACGGCGTCGCGGACCGCCGATCTCAGGTCGTCGAGTTCGGTTGTCATGGTGAGCCTCTCAGTCAGCGGTCAGCACCGCACGGGCGGCGGCCAGACGGGCCACCGGGACCCGTCGAGGTGAGCACGACACGTAGTGCAGGCCGACCGAGTTCAGGAAGTCGATCGACGACGGGTCACCGCCGTGCTCACCGCACACCCCGAGTTTGATGTCGGGTTTGGTACTGCGGGCAAGCAGCACCGCCCGGGACACGAGGGCGCCGACCCCGTCGGGGTCGAGGACCGCGAACGGGCTGTCGGAGAGCAGGCCGTGCTCGAGATAGTGCGTCAGCATGGACTTCTCGACATCGTCGCGCGAGAAGCCGTAGGTGAGCTGGGTGAGGTCGTTGGTACCGAAGGAGAGGAAATCGGCGTCTTCGGCGAGTGAACCGGCGAGGAGCGCCGCGCGTGGCGTCTCGACCATGCTGCCCACCTTGTAGGGCACCATCACCCCGGTGTCGGCGGTCACCGCGGCCGCCGCCTCGTGCACCTGCGCGATCGCTCGCGAGAGCTCGCCGGGCAGCGACACCAGTGGGATCATCACCTCCAACTGCGGGGTCAATCCTTCGGCGTGCACGCTGACCCAGGCGCGGAACAGCGCCTCTGCCTGAGCGGGATACAGACGCTTCTGGACCATCGCGAACCGCACGCCGCGGAGACCGAGCATCGGATTGGACTCGTGTGCGTCGGCGGCACGTCGCGCCTGCGCCTCGTCGCGGTAGTCGCCGTCGGCGGGAAGGAACTCGTGGAGTGGCGCGTCGAGCAGCCGGACGGTGATGGGCCGGTCTCCGACGACGCGCAGCAGCTCGGTGAAGTCGGCCTGCTGCGCGGCGGTCAGGGCGGCGATGGCGTCGAGTTCCTCGGCGTCGGATTCGGCGAGCACGAGTCGCTGGACGAGCGGCAATTGGTCGCCCAGGAATTGATGCTCGGTACGGCACAGGCCGATTCCTTCGGCGCCCAGGCGGAACGCCGTCGCCGCGTCCTCGGCGTTGTCGGCATTGGCGCGCACTCCGAGACGGCGGATGTCGTCGGCCCAGCCCAGCAGGCGGTCGAGCTCGGCCGAGGGTTCGGCGGGGCGGATGGTGACCGCGCCGCGGTAGACGTGACCGGTGCGTCCGTTGAGGGACACCACCTCACCCTCGGTGAGTGTCAGGTCACCGTTCGTCACCGTCCCGGTGGCACGATCGATGCGCAGGTCGGTGGCGCCGCAGACCGCCGGACGCCCGGCGCCTCGCGCGACGACGGCCGCATGCGACGCCAGTCCGCCGTTCGAGGTCAGGACCGCGGTGGCCGCGAGAAGTGCGGGGACGTCGGCCGGGCTGGTCTCGGAAGCCACCAGGATCACGTTGCGGCCCTGCGCAGCCCACTGCAGCGCGGTGTCGGCGCTGAGTGCGATCTCGCCGGTCGCCGCGCCCGGCGACGCGGGCAGGCCACGCGCGACGAGCTGTTCGCCACCGGTCAGCTTGATCTGCGGATGGAGGAGGTCCTGCATCAGGTCCGGGTCGAGCATCGCGACGGCCTCGCGACGGCCGATGGCATGGTCGTTGACGAGATCGACGGCGAGAGTGGTGATCGCCCGGGGTCCGGGGTGTTCGACAGCACCTGCACTGAGCAATGCCAGCTGGCGGTCGCGGACCTCGAACTCGACCTGCGCGACTCCGCGCAGATGAGGTTCGAGCGTGGCGAAGATCTGGTCGAGGATGGCCGTGCCACCGGGCATCGCGCCCAGCGGCTCACCGGGGCCGGGCTCGGGATCGGTGCGGCGCACGCCGAGATGGAACACCCCGCTCGGGGCGTACTTGCCGGTCTCGAGGTCACGGCTGACCGCCGATCCATAGCCCGACTCGTTCCATGAACCCAGACGAAGGGCGCGGAGGTGAAGCGCGATGCCGAGATCGTCGGGCAGCGACAAGGCCTTGCGTGCCCGCTGCCCGCGCGGCGACGCCCATCGGGTCAGCATCGCCTTGGCGGCGAGCCCGAGCTGTTCGGCCGGGTCGGCCGGGAAGGCGGCCCCCGTCGCGTCCACGATGAGATCGAGCAGAGCCGGAACGCGTGCGCGGCTGTCGGAATGATCGTCGACCACATCGTCGAGGTCGTCGGCGTCGACGCCGAGTGCGTTCTCCGCGATGAACCGGAGCGTCTCGGCCCACGAGTCGTAGATGTCGCGATCACGGCCGATCACGTCGACGAGGGCGTCGACGTTGCGCGGGGACAAGCCGATCACCGAGATGGCCGGCGGAAGAGCCGACACCGGCACCGCCGCACTGCATCTCAGGTGCATCAGCATGGGGCGCCGCTCGGTGCGGACCGCGGGCCAGATGCCGCGAACAGCGAGCTTCTCCAACAGATCGATGGCGACCCCGGCGGTCTCGCGGTTGGCGAGCTCTTCGCCCGCCCCGACCGGGATCGTCAGGCCGGGCACGACCGGAAGGCCGAGACCGACGAGGTTGTCCATCTCGACACCGTGGACGCCGAGATCCGCCGCGCCGAGGCCACGTGCCCGTCCCTGACCGTGGGGTACCGCGATCCGGGTGAGGGTGTGCACCGTGCTGTCGGAGAGGGTCATCCGGCCGCGCCCGCGACGAGCTCCTCTTCGAGGGCCTCGTCCTGTGCGCGGGTGAGGCCGAGCAGCATCAGCACGTGCTGATGCAGCCACATCCACACGGTGTGGTACCCGTCGGTGAGCGGAGAGGTGAGTGACGCGGTGTCCCCGTCGTCGAAGCGTTCGAGCGCGACGCGGAGACGGTCGCGGTGATCGAGCAGCTCGGGCGCGGCCTTGCCCGAACGGCGGAGGAGCTTGGAGACCTCCGTGTGGATGTCGTCGAGCTGGTCACGGATCCGGGCGTCGTACTGTGCGTCGGAGTGGTCGTTGGCCGTTCCGTCGGGCCGGCACTGCCATGCGGTGCAGAGCTCGCGCAGCCTGCGGTTGACCGGGAGGAACGCCCGCAGGAAGTCCATCATCGCCTGCTCCTGATCGCCGCCCTCGGGGAGTCGGACGAGCCGACCGGCCTCGGTGATGCCGGCGGGAGTCGGCATCACCATGGGCCCCTTCGCGACGGCATGACCGGAGTCGATGACCTCTTGCATCCGGGGATTCACCGGCCCCCGGTACATGCCCTTGATCACGAGCCCCACCAGCTCGTCCGTTGCGGTCGTCGGTGCCGAGAGGTTGATCGCCAGGTCGTTCATGATGCTCCTGCAGACGAAGATCGGGTCCCGGTCCGGGACGGGGCTGATACCGGTGCGCTGTGACAGGACGGCGCGACCGCCGGTGTTGTGACGCTGCTCATAAGTTACCCAAATAGTAGTTCATGTCAAGAAAGTTGGCCAAACTGTGAACAGAGTTAGATCGCTGGCGACTTACTTGACACCGCATACGCTTAGAGCGCTAGTGTCGTCGATGTGATCGCCACCACTGTCGAGAGTACGGGTGGCAGGAAGGGGTCCGGCGGATGACCAGCATGAACGAGGCCACGACGGTCGAGGACCGGGACGAGCTGTACATCGGCGGCAAGTGGGTGCCGTCGGTCTCGGAGGCGCGGATCGAGGTGCGCGAGGCCGCAACCGGCGCGACGCTGGCGCATGTGCCCGACGGCGACACCGCCGACTGTGACGACGCGGTGGAGGCGGCGACCGTCGCGTTCGACTCGTGGTCGACCGTTCCGGTCCCCGAACGAGCCGCGATTCTGCGCATGTTCGCCGACGAGCTCGCGGCACGCGAAGACCAGCTCGCGACGATGATGACGCGGGAGGTGGGCACACCCATCAGTCGTTCGCGGAGCGTGCAGGTGGGCCTCGGGGTCACTGTCTTCCGGACCATGGCCGACGCCCTCGAGGCGCTGCCCCTCGAAGAGCGCCGGGGCAACTCCCGGATTCTCCGTGTGCCGGCCGGGGTCGTCGGTGCGATCACCCCGTGGAACTACCCGCTCTATCAGCTCGCGGCCAAGGTCGCGCCAGCCCTTGCGGCCGGTTGCACGACGGTCGTCAAGCCGAGCAGCGTGGCACCGCTCGCAGCTTTCGTCGTCGCCGACATCGCCGACGCCATCGGTCTGCCGGCCGGCGTGCTGAACGTGGTGTCCGGTCCGGGGCGGACGGTCGGAGAGCGGCTGGCCACCAATCCCGGGGTCGACCTCGTGAGCCTGACCGGATCGACGGGTGCCGGGGCCAAGGTTGCGCAGCTGGCTGCATCCGGAATCAAGAAAGTCACCCTGGAGTTGGGCGGCAAGTCGGCGTTCATCGTGGCGCCGGGCGCCGATCTCGACACGGCTTTGACGGCCGCGGTCCGCGGCTGCTTCGTCAACAACGGACAGACGTGTGCCGCCACGACCCGATTGATCGTCGCCCGCGAGGACGTGACAGCGGTCGAGGAGCGCCTCGCCGAGCTCGTCGGCGCGATGACCGTCGGCGACCCCCTCGACCCGTCGATCGACGTCGGACCGATGGCGTCGGCTGCGCAGCAACGGGTCGTCCTCGGATTCCTCGACTCGCTGCCCAACGGTGCGCGGGTTCTGGTCGGCGGACCGGGTGAGGTCCCGGGTCTCGACGACACCCTGTCCGGCGGCTACTTCGTGCGGCCGACCGTGGTGAGCGGCGTCGACAATTCCGCGGACATCGCCCGCGAGGAGGTCTTCGGCCCGGTGTTGACCGTGCTCGAGTACTCGGACGTGAACGAGGCGGTGGCGATCGCGAACGACTCCGACTACGGGCTGTCGGGTGCGGTGTTCGCGGCCGACGACGACGCGGCCGTGTCGATCGCGCGCCGGCTTCGGACCGGGCAGGTGGCGATCAACGGAGGTCGATTCAACCCGATGGCTCCGTTCGGGGGCATGAAGAAGTCGGGCATCGGCCGTGAGCTCGGGCCCGACGGCCTCGAGGAGTACTTCGAGAAGATCTCGCTGCAGATGCCCGCCTAGTGCGCACACCACCGGAAAAGGACTGACCCATGACCTCTGATCACGAGGCGCTGACGTCTCTGCTGGCGCGTTTCGCGCGTGGCATCGACCTGCGCGACTGGTCGCTGTACCGCTCGGTGTTCACCGACGAGATCGACATCGACTATTCCAGTTACCGGGCGGGCAACGCCGGCCACTTCCGCGCCGACGACTGGGTTCAGCGGGGCCGCATGCTGTTCCCCGGTCTCGCCGCGTCCCAGCACTTCCTGTCCAACTTCGACATCGATGTCGATCCGGCCGCCGGCAGCGGCCGGGTGGTGACCTATGTCCGTGCCGAACATGTGCTGCCGAACACCGCGGGTGACGCCGTGTTCACGATCGGCGGCTACTACACCGACGATGTGGTCCGGGTGGACGGCGAGTGGCGGATCTGTGTCAAACGCCTGACCGTGCTGTGGAACTCGGGCAATCCGCAGGTGTTGACCATGGCCCGCGAACGCGCGGCCGAACTGCTCGAGGTCGAGGCCGCGGTTTTCTGAGCGCGGTCTCCTAGAAGTCTCGCAGGGGTCGACGCCCGTCCCACCCGTTCGCGGCCGCGGCGACCTTCGCGTACAGCGCGACGATCGACGCCGCCGGCTCGTAGATCTCCACGAGATGGCCGAACTCGGCGCGAGTGTCGTGGAATGCGAACGAGTTTCCGCTGGGCGTCGTCGCGGTCAGCAGTGCGGGGTGCCCGAGTGCGGTGAGCCGCGCCTGCTCCTCGTCGAATGAGGGCACCAGTGTTGCCACGTGATGCACCCGCCCTCGTCCGGAGGTGGTGGCCGCGAACTCTGCCGGTGCCGCCGAGTGGACTTCGACGAGCTCGACCTGAACGGCGCCCCACTGGCCGTAGGCGGACGAATGATCGAACTCGCCTCCCTCGCCTGCGGGCCCGTGGGCGACCTCGATGATGTTGCGACGCAGGAAGAACGGGCCGGCGCCGGTCCGTGCCGAAAAGCGCTGGGCAGCGGTGGCGACGTCGTCGACCACGTAGGCGATCTGTGCGATCGCGCCGAGGGTGGGGGACATGAGGACTCCTCGTCGAGGTGGACAGCAGATCGGCGAACGCTAGTATGATCCATGTAACACTAGTCAAAATAAAGTAACTCGGAGGTGCCGCGATGAGCGTGAACCCGGTCGTCTCGCTCGCGTCGTTGTCGGCGCTCGCGGTCCCGCCGCCGAGGTTCGTCGAGTACGCCGCGGCCGGCGGATTCGACGCGGTCGGTGTGCGGGTGTCCGACCGGTCGGGCGGACGAGGACACCAGCTCGCCGAGGGGTCGCGCCTCCTCGCCGACACTCTGCTCGCACTCGACGATCACGGTCTCGGGGTGCTCGATGTCGAGGTGGTCAAGCTGCATCCGGGATCGTCCCGAAGTGACTGGGGGCCGGTCTTGTTCGCGGGCGCGACTCTGGGAGCACGCTTCGTGATCGCCACCGTGCTCGACGATGATCGCAACCGGGCCGCGGACAATCTCGCCGCGCTGTCCGCCGCGGCTGCCGACCACGGTCTGCGCTGTTGTCTCGAACCCATGGTCTTCACCGCGGTACGCGATCTCCGTGCCGGCCGGAAGATGATCGAGCAGACCTCGGCGAGGTCGTCGGCCGGGCTCCTCCTCGATGCGCTGCACTGGTCGCGTGCGGGTGGCGATGTGACCGAACTCGAGGCCGGCGTCCGCGACGGGCGGATTCCCTACTGGCAGTTGTGCGATGCCCGCGTCACCGGGCCGGCGCGTAACGACAATGCCGCCATCGCCGAAGCGCGTGGGAACCGGCTGGCACCTGGTGCGGGCGCGTTGCCGCTGCTGCGACTCGCAAGCATCCTCGGACCCGACACGCCGGTCAGCGTGGAGGTCCCGTCCGCACGCGGCGACGCGGATCCCCGCCGGTGGGCGATGGAGCTCGGTTCGGCGACGCGCCGCCTGCTCTCCCGGGTGCCGACGAGCACACCCCTGACGACAACAGCACCATCCGCAGTCGCCGACCCTGACGATACGAGAGTTCCCTCATGACAACGCATGTGAAGAAGCCCTTCCGCTTTGCCGCGCAGGTGTACCGATCGGGCACCGGTGCCCAATGGCGTGAGACCGCCAAGAAGGCCGAGGCGCTCGGATACTCGGCCCTCCACGTCTCGGACCATTACATCGGCCCGGGTCCCGCGCTCGATCCCACGGCGCACCGTCCGGTCACCCTCGCTCCGATCGCGAGCATGGCCATCGCGGCGGAGGTGACCGACGACCTGGTGATCGGGTGCCGGATGTTCTGCACCAGCTACCACGAACCGGTGGTCCTCGCGAAAGAGGCTGCGACCCTGGCGATGTTCGCTCCGGGGCGGATCGAGGTGGGCCTCGGTGCGGGATGGTTGGGCGCCGAGTACGAGGCGATGGGTGTGCCGTTCCCGTCTGCCGGTGAGCGGATCGACCGGCTCGCCGCAACCGTCGAACTGTGTCGGCAGCAGTTCGCCGGCGAGACCATCGACGTCGACCGGGGCGGTGTGCGGGCCACCGGATTCGAGCCGCTGCCGGTGCCGGAGACGGTGCCGCCCATCATGATCGGTGGTGGTGCTCGGCGGGTCCTGACCCTGGCGGGGGCGACCGCCGACATCGTCAGCATCAACTTCAACAACCGTTCCGGAAAGCTCGGTTCGGACAGTGTGGCGACGTCCACGGTCGACGAGACCCACAAGAAGCTCGAATGGGTCCGGGCCGGGGCGGGCGACCGGATGCCACTGATCGAGCTGGAGACCGGCGCCTACTTCGTGGCCATCGAGGGCGCCACGGACGTCACCGAGGAATCGTTGATCGAGCGCACCGGCTTCACCTCCACCGAACTGCGGTCGTTCCCGCACGCCCTCGTCGGATCGGTCGACGACATCTGCGAGCAGTTGGAACAACGCCGGGAGGAATTCGGTTTCTCCTATTTCACGATCGGTGATCGCGCGTTCGAGGAGTTCGCCCCGGTCGTCGAACGCATGACAGGAAAGTGAGACATCGAATGACGGTCACGGCAGGGTCTGCCCGCTACGTCCACGTGCCCGCGCCCGGAGTGCTCGAGACGACCCCGGAGACCGATGCGGAGCCCGGCGCAGGCGAGGTCATCGTCGACATCGGATTCTGCGGTATCTGCGCCACCGACACCCACGGCTACCAGTCGGCGGGCCTGCCGCCTGCGGTGTTCGGACACGAGTGGATGGGCACGGTGTCGGCGGTGGGTTCCGGTGTCACGCACCTGCGGCCCGGGCAACGGGTGATCGCCGGGGTCGGCCCCGCCTGCGGCATCTGTGCCCAGTGCCGTGCCGGGCATGCCGACAACTGCGATCTCGCGTTCGCTGAGGCCAACGGCATCTCGCCGGGCGCGGCGGCACACGGTGGGTTCGCCGATCGCCTGCGGGTCTCCGCGCGACGTGCGATCCCGGTACCCGACGCCCTGTCGGATGTCGAGGCCGCTCTGATGGAGCCGGCCACGGTCACCTATCACGCAGTGCGGAGGGCCCGGGTGCCGCTGGGTGCGACCGTGGTGATCCAGGGCGCGGGACCCATCGGTCTGCTCACCGCCCAGCACGCACGAGCTGCCGGCGCGGGCCGGATCATCGTGTCCGAACCGTCTCCCGCACGACGAGAGGCTGCGACCGCGCTCGGGTTCACCGACGTCCTGGCCCCGGAGAGCCTCGGCGACCGACTGACCGAGCTGACCGACGGTCTCAGTGCCGACATCGTCTTCGAATGCTCGGGCGTGGCGTCGCTGCTGCAGCCGAGTGCGGAACTCGTCCGACGCGGCGGGACGCTGGCGCTGCTCGGCTATCCGGGGACCGACTCCTCGGTGAGTTACGGGGATTGGCAGAGCCGCGAACTCACCGTGATCGGATCGCTCGCCTACACGCACTCGGACTTCATCGGTGCCATGACCCTGGTGGCGGAGGGGCGGATCGATCTGGCGTCGCTGCACACCGGCACCATCGGCATCGGCGACCTCGAATCGATGTTCACCGAACTCGATTCGGGCCGCAGCTCGCACACGAAGGTACTCGTCGATCCACGTCGTTGACCCCCGTCGGGTGCCGCCGACAGTCGTCAGAAGACCGAGATGTCGAGACCTCGGCGACCCGTGACCGTGTCGAAGACCGCATCGCGACGCGGCGCGACAGTCGGTTGGCTCAGCATGCCGACCGTCATCGCCGTGATCGTGGCCTGTGACGGCCGCGGCGAAACTTTTCGTGGTCGTGCCGCGGCATGGGATTCGTGATCTGCGATCAGTGCGAACAACGCGCTGCTGGTTGCCGACAGCCTCTCGACGCGCTCGTCCTCGGGAAGATGGGTGAGGGTGTCGGACAGCATCGACACCAACATCCGAGTCGCCGGCCAGTGGTCGAGATTGCGTGCTGTCGATACGTCGGGGTGGGTACGTACCCGGTCCAGGAAACGGGCGTAATGGGTTGAACCCTGTTCGTAGGGAACCGTGAACATCGGTGCCACCAATACCTCGACAAGGTCGGCCAACCGGTCGTCGGTTCGGCTGGGGTCGGGGAGGTCGGCGAGCATCGCCATGCGGGCACGATCCATGCCGTCCTGTCGGCGTTGGACGATGGCGACGATGAGATTTTCGCGGGAACCGAAGTGGTAGTGCACCGCCGAGTTGTTGCGCTGTCCGGCTGCCACCGCGATGTCGCGCAACGGGGCGTCCGGGCCACGCTCGGCCACAAGGCGTTCCCCGGCCAGCAAGAGCCGTTCCCGGCCGCCGGTGTCCACTGTCACGCCGCCAGCGTACCGATAAGCAGAGTCATTTACAGAATTAATCACGTGTGCTTACATGAGTAGATGCAGGTGACCGACGACGTGCGGCAGATCGACACCGGCGCAGACTTCGAGCGGTTCGCGCGGGGGTGGCACTGCCTCGGCCTGGCCGACTCGTTCCGCGACGGCCGCCCGCATCCCGTCGACGCCTTCGGCACTCGCCTCGTCGTGTTCGAGGATGGTTCGGGCGCCATCAGGGTGCTCGATGCCTACTGCCGTCACATGGGCGCCGACCTCGGGATGGGATCTGTTCGAGATGGGCTCCTGGCGTGCCCTTTCCACGGTTGGCGATGGGACGGCGCCACAGGGCGCTGTGCTGAAGTCCCCTATGCCAAGAGGCGACCCAAGTTGGCGCGAACACGCCGCTGGCTGACAGCTGAGGTCAACGGGCAACTACTCGTGTGGCATGACGTCGAGAACCAGCCGCCCGATCCGGCATGGCTTCCACCTGCGATCGCGGGTTTCGACGAGGGGGAGTGGAGCGGATGGGCCTGGCGCAGTGAGCTGATCGAGGGATCGCATTGCCGGGAGATCGTCGACAACAACGTCGACATGGCTCACTTCTTCTACATCCATCACGCCTATCCCACATACTTTGCCAATGTGATCGACGGACACACAGCCAGCCAGCTGATGCACTCGAAGTCGCGCGAGGACATCTTCGGCGACTCGAAGTATTATCACCCGGACTCACTATTACGTTCGGAGGCAACATATTTCGGCCCCGCCTACATGATCAACTGGTTGCACAACGACATCGGCGAGGGCGGGACGATCGAGGTCGTGCTGACCAATGCGCACTATCCGGTGACCCAGGACTCGTTCGTGCTTCAGTGGGGGGTGGCGGTCCAGCGAGTGCCCGGGCTGACCGAAGATCAGACGGCTCGGATGGCAGAGGCGTTCTCCACCAAGTTCTCCGAGGGATTCCTCGAGGACGTCGCGGTCTGGCGGCACAAGACCCGGATCGACAATCCGTTGCTGACAGAAGAGGACGGGCCGGTCTATCAACAGCGCCGGTGGTATGAGCAGTTCTATGTGGACAGGGCCGAGGTCACCTCCGACATGACCGATCGCTATGAGTGTGAGGTCGATGTCACCCACGCGCGCAACGAATGGGACGAGGAGATCCGCCGCAACTTGGCGGAACGGCGACGCCATTCATCTCTCGGGACGCACTGATGGGTGACCTCGACGGCAAGATCGCGGTCGTCACAGGTGCATCGTCGGGGCTCGGCGCCGCCACGGCCCGACTGCTCGCGGAGCGCGGCGCGACGGTCGTCGGGGTGGCCCGCGACAGAGATCGACTCGCCGAGGTTTTCGACGAGATTCAGTCCGGCGTGTACACGATCGCAGATGTCGCGGACCCGAACGCATGTCGTGGTGCGATCGACTACGCGCTCGACACATGTGGCGGTATCGACGCACTCGTCAACGTGGCCGGTACGCACACCATGCGACGCACCGAGACACTCAGCGACGAGGAGTGGTCTCACGACCTCGCCGTGAATCTCGACGGTCCGTTCTTCCTCTGTCGTGCGGCGCTCCCACACCTCCTCGCGCGCGGTGGCAGCATCGTGAACGTCGCCTCGATCGCCGGTGTCGAAGGGCAGGCGTACTCCGCCGGGTACTGCGCCGCCAAGCACGGGCTGATCGGACTCACGCGAGCGTTGGCGGTGGAGTTCACCGCGGATCGGTTGCGCGTGAATGCGGTGTGTCCCGGCGGTATGGACACCCCGCAGGTCCGAGAGTTCGACGCCCCCGAGGGTGCGGACTTCGACCTCATTCTCCGGGCGGCGTCGCCACGAGGTCTGATGGACCCGCGACAGGTGGCGACGCTGATCGCATACCTGGTCGGTGACGATGCGGCCGCAGTTCACGGTGCGGTGTACCGCGTCGACAATGGCAAGGGCGCCGGATGACCGGGACGATCTCGGATGTGCGCCGGTTGTCGTCGAAGGCAACGGCCCGGCGGTGCGCCGCTCTGCGGCTCGTGTGAATCGGGGAGTTCAGACGGGCACGTCCACGCGCGGGGGGACCGTCTGACCGCTTCCGCAGGTGGCTCCGCCGTCCACCGGGATCGTCGTACCGGTGACGAACGAGGCCAGGGGAGAGGCGAGGAACGCGATGACCTCGGCGACCTCGTCGGCGGTTCCCCACCGTTGCAGGGGCACCATGCGTCGTAATGACTCGTAACGCTCGGGGGTGTTCACCGCGATCCGCCGTGTCATGCCGGTCTCGATGGGGCCGGGGCACACGGTGTTGACGCGGATGCGGTCGCCGGCGAGGTCGATGGCCAGGGACCTCGCGAGGTTCACCACGCCGGCCTTGGCCGCCGCGTAGGGCCACCGGTTCGGTTCACCACCGAGAGCGGTCGCCGACGCCGTCACCACGACTGAGCCTCCCCCGCTCCGGCGGAAGGCCGGAATCGACTCTCGCACTCCGAGAACCACCGACCGCAGGTTCACGTCGATGGATCGGTCGAAGACGTCGAGGTCGAGGGTTTCGATCGACCCGGAGGCCGGCACCCCGGCGTTGAGGATGAGCGCGTCGAGACGGCCGAACCTCTGCTCGGCGGTCTCGACGGCATGCCGGTTGTCGTCGGCAGACGTGACGTCCCCGACGAGAGGGGCGACCTGCGGATGGTCGTCGAACCGGGCGAGGGCCTCCGCGGAGGTGTCCACCGCCACGACGGAACCGCCGCGTTCGACGAGCAGTTCGGTCACGGCCCGTCCGATACCCGATCCGGCGCCGGTGACGACCGCGACGGAGCCGGTCACTCGGAGCCCATCTCGATGATCGCGCGGCCGACGATCTCGCCGCGGGCCAACGCCTGGTAGGCCTCGTCCACCTGGTCGAGGCGGTAACGACGGGTGATCACCCGCTCGGGTTCGACGATCCCGCCGGCCACCATGCGCAGCAGGGCGGGCATGTCCCGGCGAGCCTTGGCGCCGTATGAACCGCGGATCTGCAGGCTGCGCCGGACGAGCCGGGCCAGGTCGATCTCGCCCGGCGAACCGGCGGGTGCGATGCCGACGACGACGGCGCGACCGCCGTCGTCGAGGATGTCGAGTGCGGTCGCGAACGTGCTCGGGTGTCCGAGTGCCTCGAACGCGACGTCCACGCCGTGGCCGTCGGTCAGCGTGCGGACCTCCTCGACGACGTCGGTGTCGCGCGAGTTGACCGTGTGGGTGGCACCGAGCGCCGCCACGGCCTTCAGCTTGTCGTCGTTGACGTCGATCGCGATGATCTGCGCGACGCCCGCGGCGGCGGCGAACTGCACGATCGAGGAACCCACACCGCCGGCCGCCACGACGGCGATCCGGTCGGCCAGATGGAGTTCGGCGTTGTTGACCGCACCGAGTGCGGTGAACGAACTGCACCCGAGGATCGACACCTCACCGAGTCCGACGCCGTCGGGGACGACGAAGGCGTCCGAGGCGGGGACCACGCAGTACTCGGCCAGCCCACCCATCGAGTACATCGCCAGCGGGCTGCCGTCGTCGCGCTGGAGGCGGGTCTCGCCGTCGTAGAGCGTTCCGTTGAGACGGTTGTGCGCGAAGAACTTCTCGCAGAGGTCGTCCATTCCGCGCGCACAGTGCCGACATTCTCCGCACGGCATGATGAAGCTGCAGACGACGCGATCGCCGACGGCCAGCGTGTCGACGCCGTCGCCGAGTGCTTCGACGACACCGGACACCTCGTGCCCGAGAACCGCCGGGGCCGGGAACTTCACCTCGGACTTCAGCACGTGCAGGTCGGTGTGGCAGACCCCGCATGCGGTGACCTTGAGCAGGATCTCACCGCGGCGCGGCGTCGGACGCGGGATCTCCTCGACGGTCAGTGTCGGCGAATCGCCCTCGAAGACGGCGGCTTTCATGATGCGTTCTCCTTCTGCTCCCGGGCGGCCGGGCCGGTCGCGTCGTTCGCGAGCCGGATCAGCGGCGCGAGTCGTTCGGGCATCGCGGCCCAGTCGTCCGACGACCGGATGTCGTCGGAGAAATTGCATTCGATGATGAAGTGGTCGGCACCCACCGCGACCGCGGTCTCGAGGTCGGCGGCGACACCATCGAGTCCCTGGCCTCCCGAACCCACCGGATCGGTGGGGCGCTGGAGGTAGGAACGCAGGTACAACCGCACCGGCGCCCGGTCGGCCGGGCGCTGTGCGGCCATGGCGTCGAGCTGCTCGCGCAGTGCGTCGGCCGTTCCGCTGCTGGGGTTCCAGATGTCGAAAAGCGCTGCCGTGCGGGCGAGACCACGTTCCGAGCGTAACCCGGACAGCAGCGGCGGGTGGGGAGTCTGGATCGGTTTCGGGCGCACCGTCGACCTCGGGATCTCGAAGAAGTCACCGGAGAACTCCACCGGGTCGGGACCCCAGCACGCCTGGACGGCGCGCACCAGCTCGTCCATCCGACGCCCCCGGGTCCGGGGATCGACGTCCATGAGGCGATGCTCCTCGTCGGACCAGCCGACGCCGAGCCCCGCGACGAGGCGTCCGCCGGAGAGCACGTCGAGGGTGGCCAACCGCTGGGCGAGTTCGACGGGCCGGTGATAACCGGCGACCAGGATGCTGCTGCCGATGAGGGCTCGCTCCGTGCACGCGGCGACGAAGGCCATCAGTTCGGTGGCCCCGAGCACCGACCGGTAGGCCGGGTGCACCGACGTGGTGTGGCGTCCGCCGTACACAGAGCTGTTCTGCTCGGAGTAGAAGAGGTGTTCCTGAGCCCACAGGCCGGTGAAGCCGAGTTCCTCGGCGGCCACCGCGAAGTCGCGCACCGCCGCGACGTCGACGTGTTCACCCAGTTGGGGGAGTGCGAGGCCGACGGTCGCCATCAGAGGATCGTGACCTGGCCGGTGGTGCCGTCGACCTCGATCATCGCGCCGTCCGGGATGCGGGCGGTGGCGTCCTGCACCGACACGGCACAGGGGATTCCGAGTTCGCGGCACACGATGGAGGAGTGCGTGATGGTGGCGCCGACGTTGACGACGACCCCGCCCGCGAACACGAACAGCGGAGTCCACGCCGGGTCTGTCTGCGGCGCGACCAGGATGTCGCCTTCCTCCAGCTGTTCGGCCTCATAGGGGTCGTGCAGGATGCGGGCGCGTCCACGCGCCACCCCGGGAGCGCCGCCGACGCCGGTGAGGACGTCGCCGGGAACCGCCGGCTCCACCCGCTGCCCGGTGCGGCGGGGCCACTGCGACAGCGGGAGCGGTTCGAACAGGAAGAACGGGGGTTGCAGATCGAACAGCGCGAGGTACTGATCGCGACGCGCTTTGATGGTGGCGGCGAAGGACTCCGGGTCGGCGACGAACTGCTCGAGTTCGTCGTCGACGATCATCGTGATGTCGTGGTGGTCGTCCATCACGCCGCGCTCGACCATCCGTGAGCCGAGTTCGTAGAGCGCGCCGCGCATCTCGCCCATGATCTTGACGCAGGCGGTCTTGGTCCGCTCGCGCCAGGGCATGAACTTGGTGATGGACTTCGCCGCGTTCAGGAACGCCGTCTTCGTCTCCGCATCGGGCATCTTCTCGGCGAGCTCGGCCGTGAGTGCGACGCGCTTCTCCTGATTACGGCGGAGGATGAGTTCGGGATCGGCCTCGGCCGGGCTGTTGCGCATTCCATTGATCGCCATCAGGGCGAGAACGGGTTTCGTCTCCCAGCTGTCGGAACGGATGTCCCATTCGTTGGGTGCGCGGGACCCGTACCGGTGGAGGAAGTCGTCGAACTGGTCCCGGAACTCCTGGGCGTCGGCGGACTCGCTGGACGCGATGGTCTCGAGCACCGACGACAGCCCGGCGTCGAAGATCTCGGTCAGTTCGGCCGAGCCCGCAACGAGGCGTCCGAGCTTCCACATCGCGTACGACGGTGCGGCCGAGTCGACACCGCCCAGCCCGCTGAGCAGGTCACCCAGCTTGTCGGCCTCGCCGATGCTCGCGAGCAGTTCGCCGGCGACGGCCGGGCCCATCGTCGACAGCGTCGTGGTGACGGGGTGGTAGGCGTAGCAGTAGATGAGGTCCGGCAGCAGCGACCTCGCGTGCTCGACGAGTTCGGCGTCGGACAGGGAAGCGAAGTCGGGGCGCTGCTCACGTGCGGCGTCGGCGCGGCGCTTGGCCTCCTCCGCCTCCGGGTAGGTGTCGGTGGTGAGCGCCCAGGCGGTCTTCTCGGCGAGGCCCGCGGTCAGTTCGGCGTTCTCGTCGCCGGGCTTGGGCTGGTACTCGGGGATGTCGGGGTGATCGCCGACCCACAGGCTGTTCCACACGGGCACAGTCAGCCCCGGGAGGCGGGCGCCGTTCAGTTCGGTCATCGAGAAGTTCGTGTAGTGATAGCCGCCGAAGTTGCCGATGATCTCCGGCATGACCTCGTCGATCTCCTCCGGCAGGTGCGTGCCGAGGTGCTTGGTGTAACCCTCGCGCCACCCGATGTTGAGGCCCTTGTTCCAGACCATCGTGACGTTCAGGGGACTCGACGGGTCCGGAAGGACCTCGCCCGCATTGGCCCGGGTGTAGACGGGGTAGCGGCTGCTGAACTCCCAGTCGGTGATCCAGCGGTCGATGTCGATCGGTCCCGCAGACTGATCACTCATGGTTCCTCCTCGATCGAGGTGACGAGATGTATGTCAAGTCACACTATAGAAAGCTGTCGCTGATGGAAACATGTACAGAGATATTTCGCAGCAGTTTGGACGCATGAGTCGCGCGTAGACGCTCGATCAGTAACTTGACGCTGTATCTAGTATGGTGCGTGCAGACCCCGGAGATCTGGGTCACAGACTTCCCGGCGCCGCCCGTCCTTCCACGTGGTTCTCCCCGGCGCATCCGGTGACAGAAAGGAAAACCCATGTTCGAGAAGGTGCTGGTGGCGAATCGGGGCGAGATCGCGGTGCGGGCGTTCCGTGCGGCGGTCGAACTCGGCGCGACGACTGTCGCCGTCTACCCCCACGAGGATCGCAACTCGGTGCACCGGGCGAAGGCGTTCGAATCCTACGAGATCGGTGAGCGCGGACATCCCGTACGCGCCTACCTCTCGGTCGACGAGGTGGTCCGCACCGCGGTCGCAGCCGGCGCCGACGCCGTCTACCCGGGGTACGGCTTCCTGTCGGAGAATCCCGCTCTGGCGCGCGCGTGTGCGGCTCAGGGGATCACGTTCGTCGGGCCGTCCGCCGACGTGCTGGAGCTGGCGGGCGACAAGTCGCGGGCCGTGGCCGCCGCCGCGGAGGCGGGCCTGCCGGTGCTGGCCTCCTCGGCGCCGTCGAGTGATGTGGACCAGTTGATGGGCGCGGGCGAGGAAATCGGGTTCCCCCTGTTCGTCAAGGCGGTGGCCGGCGGGGGTGGTCGGGGCATGCGCCGGGTCGACCGGCCCGAGGGTCTCCGCGCGGCGATCGAGGCCGCATCGCGGGAGGCGACAACGGCCTTCGGCGACGGAACGGTGTTCCTGGAGCGCGCGGTGGTCGACGCCCGGCACATCGAGGTGCAGATCCTGGCCGACGCCGCGGGCGAGGTCATCCACCTGTACGAGCGGGACTGCTCGCTACAGCGGCGCCATCAGAAGGTCGTCGAGGTGGCGCCGGCGCCCCGGCTCGACCCGGAAATCCGGGACCGGATCTGCTCCGACGCGGTCGCTTTCGCCCGTCACATCGGCTACACCTGCGCCGGCACGGTGGAATTCCTGCTCGGTGCCGACGGCCGCCACGTCTTCATCGAGATGAACCCGCGAATCCAGGTGGAGCACACGATCACCGAGGAGATCACCGACGTCGACCTCGTTGCGGCCCAGATGCAGATCGCATCGGGCGCGACTCTCGCGGACCTCGGGCTCGCCCAGGAGTCGATCGAGATCCGCGGAGCCGCCGTGCAGTGCCGGATCACCACCGAGGATGTCACCGACGGATTCCGGCCCGACACCGGCCGGATCACCGCCTACCGCACCCCGGGCGGCTCGGGGGTGCGACTCGACGGCAGCGTCGGACTCGGCTCCGAGATCGGTTCGCACTTCGACTCGATGCTGGTGAAGTTGACTTGTCGCGGGCGGGATCTCGCCACGGCCAGGGCGCGCGCCCAACGGGCTATCGCTGAGTTCCGGGTGCGCGGGGTCGCCACCAACATCCCGTTCCTGCAGGCGGTTCTGGCCGACGAGGACTTCGGCGAGTGGCGGGTCACCACCTCGTTCATCGAGTCCCGGCCCGACCTCCTTGACCAGCATGCGTCGGCCGACCGCGGCACCCGGATTCTCCGGTACCTCGCCGACATCACGGTGAACCGGCCCAACGGCGAGCGGCCGTCGGCGGTGTATCCCTCGGACAAGCTGCCGGTCGTCGATCTGTCGATCGCCCCGCCGGAAGGGTCGCGCGACCGCCTGCGCCGACTGGGCCCCGAGGCCTTCGCCGCGGACCTGCGGGCGTCGAACGCTCTGGCGTTGACCGACACCACCTTTCGGGACGCCCACCAATCCTTGCTGGCCACCCGCGTTCGCACCCGGGACCTGCTGACGGTCGCACCGCACGTCGCCCGGATGACCCCACAGCTGTGGTCGGTCGAGGCGTGGGGCGGCGCGACCTTCGACGTCGCGCTGCGGTTCCTCAAGGAGGACCCCTGGGAGCGTCTGGCCGCCCTCCGGGAGGAGATGCCCAACATCTGTCTGCAGATGCTGCTGCGCGGCAAGAACACGGTGGGCTACACGCCCTATCCCCAGCAGGTCAGCGACGCGTTCGTCCGAGAGGCGGCAGCCACCGGCGTCGACGTCTTCCGGATCTTCGACGCCCTGAACAACGTCGACGCGATGCGCCCGGCGATCGACGCGGTACGCGAGACGGGGACCGGCGTGGCAGAGGTCGCGATGTCCTACACGGGCGATCTCGGTGATCCGGGCGAGACCCTGTACACGCTGGACTACTACCTCGCCCTGGCCGAGCGGATCGTCGAGGCGGGTGCCCATGTGCTGGCCATCAAAGACATGGCCGGCCTGCTACGCCCCGCCGCTGCGGCAACGCTGGTGCGCGCGTTGCGGTCTCGATTCGATCTACCGGTGCACCTGCACACGCACGACACCGCGGGCGGCCAGCTCGCCACGTACCTCGCGGCGTGGGAAGCCGGCGTCGACGCCGTGGACGGGGCCAGCGCCCCCCTCGCCGGGACGACCAGTCAGCCTCCGCTGTCGGCGATCGTCGCCGCGACCAGGCACACCGACCGCGACACCGGGATCGACCTCGATGCAACGTGCGCGCTGGAACCGTACTGGGCAGCGGTCCGGGCCGCATACGCGCCGTTCGACACCGGGCTCCCCGCGCCCACCGGCCGGGTCTACGCGCACGAGATCCCCGGCGGTCAGCTCTCCAACCTGCGGCAGCAGGCACTGTCCCTGGGGCTGGCGGACAGGTTCGAGGACATCGAGGCCGCCTATGCCGGTGCCGACGCCGCCCTGGGCCGGCTCATCAAGGTGACGCCCTCGTCGAAGGTGGTGGGCGACCTCGCGCTCGCGCTCGTCGGGGCCGGCGCGAGCGCCGCGGAGTTCGCCGCCGACCCCACGGCCTACGACATCCCGGACTCGGTACTCGAGTTCCTGCGCGGAGACCTGGGCGAACCGGCGGGCGGTTGGCCGGAGCCGCTGCGCACGCGCGCGTTGGAGGGCCGGGCGGACCCGCGCCCGGCTGAAAAACTCTCCGACGACGACCTCCGGGCTCTCGCCGGGACGTCGGCGCAACGTCGCAGCGCCCTCAACCGGTTGCTCTTTCCGGCGCCCGATCGTGAGTACCTGGAACACCGACGGACTTTCGGTGACACATCGCGCCTGTCGACGAATCAATTCTTCTACGGACTCCGCCAGGACGAGGAGCACCGCGTCGAACTGGAGAAGGGCGTGGAGTTGCTCATCGGGCTCGAGGCGATCTCCGATGCGGACGAATCGGGGATGCGCAACGTGCTGTGCATCCTCAACGGACAGCTTCGGCCGGTGCGGGTTCGGGATCGGTCTGTGGAATCGACGACGCGGGCGGCGGAGAGGGCCGACCGCAGCGATCCGGGACACCTCGCCGCGCCCTTCGCGGGCGTGGTGACGCTCGCGGTGAAGGAAGGCGACGAGCTACGACGCGGCGAGCCGGTCGGGACCATCGAGGCCATGAAGATGGAGGCGACGATCACCGCACCGTGTTCCGGTGTGGTGCAACGGGTCTCGGTGTCGGGCTCGGCCGAGGTCGAGGGTGGTGACCTGCTTCTGACACTGGCCTCCTCCTGATACCCGCCCCGCGCTGAACGCGAATCCGGGCCCGCACCAGCACCCCTGGTGCGGGCCCGGTGGTCAGAGACCGAGGTCGGACAAGCTCGGATGGTCGGCGGGGCGCGGCGCATTGCGGTCCCAGAAGAACTTTCGCTCATCGGCGTCGATGCGCACGTCGTTGATGCTGGCGTGACGGTGGGTCATCAGTCCATGCTCGTTGTACAGCCAGTTCTCGTTGCCGTAGGCGCGAAACCACTGACCCGAATCGTCGTGGTACTCGTACGCGAAGCGAACGGCGATGCGCTCGTCGCTGTGCGCCCACAGTTCTTTGATGAGTCGGTACTCGTGCTCGCGGTCCCACTTGTCGCTCAGGAACTCGATGATCTGATCGCGGCCGGTCACGAAGACCGAGCGGTTACGCCAGACGCTGTCGATGGAGTATCCCTGCGCCACGATCTGCGGATCTCGGCTGTTCCAGGCGTCCTCGGCGAGCCGGGCCTTCGTGGCGGCCGACTCGTCGGTGAACGGTGGAACCGGGGGCTTGGTGGCGGTTGTCGTTTCGGGGGAGATGGGCGAGGCCATGGTCGTTTCCTGTCGATGACTGTGTCGGGGGAGGTGTCCTGCTCATGTAGACGAACCTGTCTACATGGACAAGACCGTAGGCCATGTAGACAGACTTGTCCACCTGGGTGCTGGAGACTGTGGACAGATCTGTCTACGATGGTGGCGTGAGCATCGCCGACACCCTCGATCCGGACACCGATGTGCCGACCCTCCCGGCTCGGGAACGGATACTGGCCACCGCGTACCGGCTCTTCTATCGCGACGGCATCCGGGCGACCGGAATCGACAAGGTGATCGCCGAGGCAGGCGTCACCAAGGTGACCTTCTATCGACACTTTCCGAGTAAGGATGCGCTGATCCTGGCGTTCCTGGATCTGCGACATCGGCGCTGGATGGAGTGGTTCGTCGGCGCGCTCGACCGCCATGCTGCCGGCAATCGTCGCCGCCCCGCGGTGGTGTCGGCGATCGAGGAGTGGCTCACCGCGGACTCTTTCCGCGGTTGCGCTTTCATCAACAGCGTCAACGAGATCGGGGCCGATCTACCCGAGGTGTATGCCGTCACCGCTCGACACAAGGCAGATATGGTCGCGGCCATCAAAGCGACTCTTCCGCCAGGTGCGAACCGCAACCGGACAGCACAAGCCCTCGGAGTGGCGGTCGACGGCGCGGTCGTGCAAGCGCAGTGGCACCGCGACGCCACCGCCGCGGTGAAAGGCCTGGCGACGATCGCCTCGACGCTGCTGCAGCCGGCGTGATCGGCTGAGGGGCGCGATGCGCCTCAGGATCTCGAGGTAGGGCTGACGGTCGGCACCGGTGGCCCGGTCACCGCACCAGGTTGTCCGCCGCCCAGTTCATGTGATCGGCAACGGTCTGTCGGGCCGCCGCCGTGTCTCCGCTGTCGATCGCGTCGACCACCGCCATGTGGCGATCGGTGTCCATGTTGCCGAGCGCTCGATCAGTCCCGGCGTACATGATCGACATCCGGATCGAACCCTCGAGCGAGGTCCACGAGTGCACGAGCGTCTCGTTGCCGGTGAGGCGGCACATCGTGCGGTGGAAGTCGAGGTCGGCCTCGATTCGCTCGTCGAGATTGTCGGCTCCCGCACTGGCCATGCGCGACAGGGTTTCTCGCAGTTCTTCTGCGACGAGACCGCGATCGGACCGGGCGGCGAGCTGGACGGCTGCGAGTTCCTCGAGCGCGGCGCGGACCGCGAAGATGTCGCGGATCTCTTTCTGATCGAGGCTGCGCACGGAGAGCCGGCCGCGCGGGCCCGACACCACCAGGCCCTCCTGTTGTAGCTGACGCATCGCCTCGCGCAGCGTCCCGCGACTGATACCCAGGCGCTCGGACAACTCGGTCTCGACGAGGGAGCTGCGGGGCCGGAGCTCCCCCCTGGTGATGGCGGTGCGCAGAGCTGCGACGGCCTGCTCCCGTAGATTGGTCCGCTGCAGACCCAGCAGGGCGCCCTTCTGGTCTGCCATCACCGTCCTCCTGTCGACAACAAGGGTGTTGACTGCTGTTTGTTGACATGAGTGTACGTGCATGGCGTGCCCAGAAGGGCGATGGCGGTCGTCGGTCAGAGTTCGGCGAGAACGCGTGCCTCGATGCTGGCGGTGGACAGGCCGTACCGGTGGTGCAGGGTCGGCAGCGCGCCGGCGTCGAGGAACTCGTCGGGCAACGCGATGGCCCCGACCTGGACGCCCAGTCCGCGCTCGACGATCGCCGAGGCGACGGTCTCGAACAACCCACCCACGCGCGTGTGGTTCTCCAGCGTGTAGGCGCGGCGACCCTTCGCCAGTTCCCCGAGCACGGTCTCGGAGTCGAACGGTTTGATGGTCGGCGTGTGGACGACGCTCACGTCCACGTTGTGCCGTTCGAGCTGTTCGGCGGCTTGCAATGCACGCATGGTCATCAACCCCGAGGAGACGAACACGACGTCGTTGCCGGGACGAAGCACCTTGGCCTTGCCGAGCTCGAAGGTGTAGTCGTACTCGTCGAGAACCGTCGCCACCTTGCCGCGCAGCAGGCGGAGATACGACGGCCCGGGCGCCGCCGCCAGTTGCGGCACAGCCTGTTCCAGGTCGACCGAGTCACACGGGTCGACGATCGTCAGGTTCGGCATGCCGCGGAAGATCGCCATGTCCTCGGTGGCCTGATGACTCGGACCGTAACCCGTTGTGAGGCCGGGCAATCCGCCTACGATGTTGACGTTCAGGTTCGGCTCGGCGATGTCCAAGCACAGGAAGTCGTAGGCGCGGCGCGCGGCGAAGACCGAGTAGGTCGACGCGAACGGGATGAGGCCTGTCTCGGCCATACCGGCCGCGGCGCCGAACAGGAGTTGCTCGGCCATGCCCATCTGGAAGAAGCGGTCCGGCATCGCCTGGGCGAGGATGTGCATGTCGGTGTACTTGGCGAGGTCGGCACTGAGGCCGACGATCCGCGGGTCGGACTCCGCGGCGCGGACGAGCGCATGGCCGAACGGCGCCGTGACGGTGCGCTGGCCGGGGTCGACGAACGAGGCGATCATCGCCGAGGTCTTGAGTTTCGGTGCGGTGGTGGTCATTTCAGGCCTTTGTGATGTTCGATGAGAAGCGTTCGGTCAGTTGGTCTCGGCAGATCTGCCACTCGTGCTCCTCGATCCGCATGAAGTGCGCCTTCTCGCGATCCTCGAGGATTGTCGCGCCGTAGCCGACCTTGGTGTCGCAGATGACGATCGACGGTGTCCCGCGCGGGGTGGCCCGGGATGCCACGTCGTCGAACGCGTCGAGAAGTGCGACCGGATCGTTGCCGTTGACCCGGCGTACGTACCAGCCGGCAGCTTCCCATTTCTGTTCGACCGGTTCGATGTTCAGAATCCCGGCCGTCGGGCCGTCGGCCTGCAGCGCGTTCATGTCGACCATCGCGATGAGGTTGCCCAGCTGATGGTGATGGGCGCCCATCGCGGCCTCCCACGTCGACCCTTCGTCGAGTTCGCCGTCGGACAGGAAGTTGAAGATGCGGGATTCCGAGTTCTGGTGGCGCAAGCCGAGGGCCATGCCGACCGCCACGGTCAGTCCGTGGCCCAGCGAGCCCCCGGAGATCTCCATTCCCGGTGTGTACGAGGCCATCCCGGACATGGGAAGACGGGAGTCGTCGGCGGCGTAGGTGAGGAGTTCGTCGGTCTCGATGATCCCCGCCGCGGCGAGTGCGGCATAGAGGCCGATGGCGTAATGCCCGGTGGACAGCAGGAAGCGGTCGCGTTCGGTCCAGTGGGGGTCGGTCGGGCGGTGTCGGAGCTGGCTCGCATAGACGGTCGCGAGGATGTCGGCGGCGCCGAGCGCCTGGCCGACATATCCCTGCCCCTGGACCTCACCCATGTCGATGACATGGTGGCGCATCCGGTAGGCGAAGTCGGTGACCTCGGCGAGGCGGTCGGTGGGGTCGATCTCGATGTCGACGGCGGTGTGGGAGGTGACAGTCACAGCAGTTCCTTGGTGGGATGGGAGACAGAAGGGCGTTCGTCGACATGGTCGTGTTCAGCTGCATTGCGGTGCGCGTCGGCGACCAGGCGGCGCTGTTCGGGGCCCCACGTCTCGCGGGTCATCAGCGCGGCGACGAGCCCGATCGCGGCGTAGGAGGCGAACAACAGGGCGGGTCCGACCCACCCGAGCCAGATGAAGAGCAGGGTCGTGATGAAGGGCGTGAAGCCGGAGACCATGGCCGAGATCTGGTAGGCGAGGGAGGCTCCCGAGGCGCGGCGCGCGGCGTCGAACAGTTCGGGGAACCACGCGCCCTGCGCACCGGCAAGAGCGTTCTGGCAGACCGCATAGGACAGGACGATCGTCGCCGCGATGAACAAGATCAAGCCTGTGTTGACCAGCAGGAACATCGGGATCGCGAAGAGTACGGCGAACGCGCAGACGCCGATGTAGACGGGACGCCGACCGACCTTGTCGGTCAGTGTCGCCCACCCGACGGTGGCCCCCACACCGATCGCAGAGGCGATACACAGAGACGTCAGGGTCTCGCTCTTGGTGGCGAGTTCCTCGCTGTGCAGGTACGAGATCATGTAGGTGATCGACACCGCGTAACCGGCGGTTTCGGCGACGCGAAGTCCGATGCCGCGCAGGATGTCTCGCCAATCGTGCTTGATGGACTCGATGACCGGGGACTTCTCGACCCGGCCGGAGTCCTTGACCTCCTCGAACACCGGGGATTCGGGGACCTTGGCCCGGATGATCAGCCCGACCGCGACCAGCACGATGCTGGCCAGGAACGGCACCCGCCAGGCCCAGTCGCCACCGAGGTGGACGCTGCCGAGGAACACCAGATTGGCCAGCAGCAATCCCACGGGGAACCCGGCCTGCACGATACCGGTGTATTTGCCCTTCGAGCGCCACGGCGCGTGTTCGTAACTCATCAGAATCGCGCCACCCCATTCGGCGCCGAAGGCGAGGCCCTGCACGATCCGCACGATGACCAGGAGGATCGGGGCGATCACGCCGACCTGGGCGTAGGTCGGGAGCAGGCCGATGACGAAGGTCGCCAGGCCCATCACGATCAGCGAGGCGACGAGGACGGGTTTACGCCCGACGCGGTCACCGAGGTGCCCGCCGATGATGCCGCCGATGGGGCGGGCGGCGAACCCGACGCCGAGTGTGGCAAATGCCGCGAGCGTGCCGGCCACCGAACTCTGTCCGGGGAAGAACGCAGTGCCGAAGTACAGCGCTGCAGCCGTACCGAAGCCGATGAAGTCGTAGGTCTCGATCACGGCGCCGACCGAGGAGCCGACGGCGACGCGTTTTGCGTCCGGCGTGCCCTCGATCGGGCCGCGCATCTGGAGTGCCGCTGTCGTCATCGCGCACCCCTCCTTCGAGTAGATGGGTCAAGTTTCTCAGTGAGCGTTGGGCCGCAACAACCACGAGTGTGACCCGACACACTTTCATTGTCAACAGTCAACGGTTGGCGGTTGACTGTTAGTTGGTCAACGATTAATGTGGTCCGCATCACGACAAGGAGACAGGCGATGCGCCATCCACGACTCGGCTGTTCGACGATCACGTTTCGTCGACTCGACCTCCATCGAGCCCTCGAGACGATTGCCGGTAGAGGCTTTCGAGAGGTCGACCTGGGTTCACTGCCTGCCGTGTGCGAGCACGTCCCGCTCGCGCTCGACGAACAGGCGCGATCTCGAGTTGCCCGGACAGTCCGGGACAGTGGACTCGCGGTGCGCTCGATCAATGCCGACATCGGTGACCTGAACCGTCCGGTCTCCGCGAGCGAACTGGACGCCTCCCGCGCGCACCTTCATGAACTGTTGACCCTCGCCGCCGCGGTGGGAGCGACTGCCCTGGTCCTGCCGAACGGGGCGTTGTCGCATGAACCGGTCGAAACGCTCACCGCCGATCTCGACCGGGTGGCCGGCCGGCTGGCCGAGGCCGCCGAGACCGCCGAGGACTACGGGATCGGGTTGTGGACCGAGTCCCTGCACGTCCACCGGTTGTGCTGTACGGCCGAACGCGCATTGGCCCTCGTCGCCCGACTCGATGGCAGCCCGGTCCGTCACGTCGTGGATTTCAGCCACGTCGTCGCCTCCGGAACGGGGCTGACCGAGACGATCGACGCGTACGGTGACCGCACCGCCCACGTCCATCTCCGCGACGCGACCCGAGGCCTCGTCTCCGATCTGCCCGACCCCCTGATGCCAGGCAACATCAATCTCAGTATCGGGCGGGGCGAGGTCGACTTCGAGCAGGGTCTGATCGCGTTGCAACGCAATGCCTTCGACGGTCATTTCACCCTCGAATTGGAGACGCACGACGTGCCCGAGGGTGCGCGCGCATCAGCAACCGCCGCGGCGGCCGACACCATCGAATCGCTATTGAACCTGCATCCCGCCAACACCTGAACATCGCTACAGCAAGGAGATTGACCATGACCATCACGCGCACCGCCGTCATCACCGGCGCCGCATCCGAGTCCGGACTGGGTCGCGCGACTGCCGCGCGCTACGCCGAGGACGGCTGGGCCATCGTCGTTCTCGATCTCGACGGCGAGAGCTCGGCCAAGGTCGCCGCCGAGATCGGCAACGCCTACGACGTTCCCGCATTCGGCGCCGCCATCGACGTCGCCGACGAGTCTTCGGTCGCACGAGCCCACGAGGCCATCGCGACCGAGGTCGCCTCGGGCGCACTGCCACCGGTCGGCGCGCTCGCCAACATCGCCGGCATCACCTCACCCGTTCCGTTCCTGGAGACCACGGTCGACCTGTGGAACAAGGTGATGGCCGTCAACGCCACCGGCACCTACCTCGTCACGAAGGCATTCCTGCCGGACATGATCGAGAACCGGTGGGGCCGGATCGTCAACATGTCGTCGGTGTCCGCGGAACGTGGCGGCGGCGTGTTCGGCAAGGTTCCCTATTCGTCGGCCAAGGCCGCAGTCCTCGGTTTCACCAAGAGCCTCGCGCGCGAACTCGGCGATTGCGGAGTCACCGTAAACGCGGTCGCACCGGGCGCAGCAGACACCGCCATCCGGGTCGGTAGCACCTCCGAGCAGGAGGCGGCCATTGCCGCGAGCATCCCGCTGGGCCGCGTCGCCACGACTCGCGAGGTCGCCTCGGTCATCACCTTCCTCAGCTCCGAGGACGCCGCCTACCTCACCGGCACCACCATCGACATCAACGGCGGAAGCCACATGCACTGACGCACGGCAGCGCGTCGACTCGTCGCCGGTAACGGCGTATGGACCCGAGTCCACCCACGGGTCTCGTCCCGTTCATCCGAGCCCCGCATTGTGCTGACATGAACCGTGTGAGTGGGGACGGTCAGCTGCTTCGTGAACTCGTCGCGGCCGTCGCTGCGGGTGATCGGATTGCGTTCACCGAGCTGTATGACCTGACCAGTTCCCGCATCTATGGGTTGGCCGTGCGGATCGTGCGCGACCGGCACTACGCCGAAGAAATCGTGCAGGAAGCCTTCCTGCAGTACTGGCTGAACGCCGGCGACTACTCCCCTGCTCGCGGATCGGTGATCACCTGGATGATGACCATCGCGCACCGCCGTGCTGTCGATCGGGTCCGCGTCGAATCCATGCAGGCCGAACGCATCTCCGAGTACGGGGTGCAGTCTGTCGAGCCTGAGGAGCCCCGCAACCTTCCCCTCGAGGCTGTGATGGCCGCCGATGAGGTGGTGGCTCTGCATTCCTGCCTCGAACGGCTCACCGACCTGCAACGCGGGTGTATCGAGATGTCGTACTTCCGCGGTCTGACCTACCCGCAGGTCGCCGAACGCCTCGGCACACCACTACCCACAGCGAAGTCCCGAATCCGCGACGGGTTGCGCACTCTGCGGGCGTGCATGACCGCAGATGACCACACGTGATGCGCCGGCGAGTCTTGCGGCTTCACCGTCGCCTCCGCCACGCTCAGCCGGCGACAGAGCCGTCCACGAGTGCGGCCGCGACCGTCTCGATGTGCTGTTCGACGTCGCCCCACAGCAACTGGTTCGTCTTCGCACGCCGGAAGTAGTGGTGCAACGGGTGTTCCCAGGTGAAGCCGATGCCGCCATGTACCTGGATCGACTCCTCGGCCGCGAACATCGCCGCGCGGGAGGCCAGGACACGCGCGGTGGCCGCGGCGACCGCGAGTTCCCCGTCGTCCCGTACGTCGGCCGTGGACGCGTCGAGCATGGCGGCCTCCGCGAGCTCGATCGCCACGAGCATGTCGACCAACCGGTGCTTGATCGACTGGAACGACCCGATGATGCGGTCGAACTGGGTGCGGTGCTTGCAGTAGTCCGCCGACATGTCCAGGCACGCACGCGCGGCCCCGACCTGTTCGGCCGCCACCGCGATCATGGCGATCGACCGGACGCGCGCCAGCTCGGTCTCGACGCTCGGACCGGAGACGCGTCGTGCCACAACGCCGTCGAACTCGACGCGTGCGAGTTCTCGTGTCAGATCCAGGGTTTCGAGCTCGGTCCGACGCAACCCGGCGGTATCGGCGGTCAGCACCCCCAGCACGGTTCCCGATTCGGTTGCCGCCACCACCACGAGCACGTCGGCGCGCGCGCCGTCGACGACGGCGTGCTGAGCACCGTCGAGAACCAGTGTGTCGTCGTTCCGTACGACGGCGCGCACGTCAGAGGTGGTGATACCGGGGCCGCTCACCAGCGCTGCGACACGGTCACCGGAAGCGATGTCACCCAGCACGTCTCGTGCGGCATCGGAACCGGCGAGCAACAGGGCGTGGCCGGCGAGCACCACCGACGACAGGTACGGCGCCGTGGCCATCGTCCGGCCGAGCTCGGACATCACGACGGCGACGTCCTTGAGACCGGACTCGGCGCCACCGACGTCCTCGGGGAACGGAATCCCGGTGAGCCCCATCGCCCTGAGCGACTCCCATACGTCGGTGCCCGGGGCGGTGTCGTCCCACGCATCCGCGAGGGCATCGCGCAGATCCCGCTGTTCGACCGTCAATTCGAGAGGCATGGTGCTCCTAGCGGGGTTCTCGCGGCAATCCGAGGCCGCGTTCGCCGATGATGTTGCGCTGGATCTCGTCCGAACCGCCGGCGATTCGGTAACCCGGCGCGCCGAGAAGGTGTTCGGTCCAGGCGAAGGTGCCGGGTTCACCGGTGTCGGCCAGGATTCGGGTTCCGAGGAACGACGCGGCCGCGTCGCCGACCCGTTTGAGGTTCTGGGTCCACACGAGCTTGCCGATCGACCCCTCGACCCCGGGGACCGCGCCGGCCTGTTCGCGTTCGGCGTTGCGCGCCACCAACAGTGCCGACGCCCGCTCGTAGATCGCGGCGTCGCCGAGACGTTGCCGCACCAGGGGATCGTCGGTGATGCCCAGTGCTCGGGCCAGACGGACGAGGTCGGCGCTGTTGCCGCCTGCGCTGACGATCCCGGCACTCGAGCTGCGTTCGAACCCGAGGACGGTGAGCGCGACCTTCCAGCCGTCGCCCTCCGCGCCGATCCGCATCTCGTCCGGGATCTCGACGTCGTTGAGGAAGACCTCGTTGAATGTGGAGCCGCCCGACATCTGGCGGATGGGCCGCACGTCGACGCCCGGAGCGTCCATCGGCACCATGAACGCCGTCATGCCCTTGTGCTTGGGGACGGAGGTGTCCGACCGGGCGATCAGCAGTCCCCATTCGGAGAACTGCGCGCCCGAACTCCACACCTTCTGACCGTTCACGCGCCAGGTGTCCCCGGTCCGCACCGCCTTGGTCCGCAGACCGGCGAGATCGGAACCCGCGCCGGGTTCGGAGAAGAGCTGGCAGCACAGCTCATCGGTGCGCAGAAAGGACCGGACGAAGCGCTGCTGCTGTTCCGGTGTCCCGAGGACGTGCAGCGTCGGCGCGACGAGATCCACGGTCACAAGGACGTTCTCATGCCGATCGGGCGTCTGGTACTCGCGTTCCATGGTGACGTACACGCGCTCATGACTGGCACTCAGTCCGGGGCCGCCCCATTCGGGAGTCCAGGTGATCGCACCGAACCCGGCGTCGACGCGACGCGCCTGCCACGCGCGCGCGGCATCGATGAGGGCGCGCTCCTCGTCGTGGGTGCGGTCGTGGAAGATCGCGTAGTTCGGCTCGTCGGTGGCGTCGGTGCGCGGCGGCAGGTTGGCGTCGAGCCAGGCCCGGCACTCCCGGGCGTACTCGTCGGGTGTCGAGGTCGAGGTGCTCGACACGGCGGTCGATGTCATCGTGATCAGCCCCTCGCCAGGCCGGCGACCTGTGCTTCGACGGCCGCCTTCGAATCCGGGTGTTCGGAGAGTCGTACCGTGAACGACTGTTCGAGCTCGTAGCCGCGCCGGATGTCGAGGTCCTCGCATCCGTTCAATGACTGCTTGGCCAGCACGATGGCGTGCCGGCTCTTCGCCGCGATCGAACGGGCTCGCGCCACGGCGATCTCCATCAGCTCCTCGTGCGCGACGACCTCGATCGGTGCGCCCCAACGTGCCAGTGTCGTCGCGTCGGCGGGTTCGGCCGTCAGGAACATCCGGCGCATCGCCTGCTGGGGCAGCATCCGCGCGGTGAAGCGGCCGCCACCGAGCACGCCGACATTCATCTCCGGAAGTCCGAACGTGGCCCGCTCGGAGGCGACGACGAGATCCGACAGGGCGACGAAGCCGAATCCGCTGCCGAGGGCGGGGCCGTTGACCGCCGCGATGACGGGCAGATGGCAGTCGCGGATGCTGAACAGTGCGCGCCGGGCACGTCGCATGGCGATGTCACCGCTGATCGTGGACATCGTGCGGAACTCGTTGATGTCGTTGCCCGCACAGAAGATGCGGCCGCGCCCGGTCAAGACGATCGCGCGAACCTCCTGATCGTCGGACAGGGCGTCGAAGGTGGTGGCGATGTCGTCGTACATCTGGCCGTCCACGGCGTTGACCTTGCCCCTGGCCAACTCGACACATGCGACACCGGGCTCGGCCATCGTGACCGAGAGATGCTCTGATGCACTGGTTGTCGTCATCTCGTGTGCCTACCTCTCATGCGCCGCGCCGATCCCATCGCTCACTCGCGGCGGTGGTGCGCGCGAGCGGCGGGCGCGAACAGATCGTGATGGGCTTCACGGTATCGGAGCAAGATAAATATGTACAGAGTTTGACGGAAGAAGCTGCGGTCCGTGTAACCGGCTTGTTCGCGAACCACCGGACGTCGAGGTCGGTAAGGTATCGACACCGACCGACCTGCGCACACACGGGAGACCCATGACCGTCGCCGACGAGCCCGACACCCGTCAGCCTCGTGGACAGAAGATGTCCGCGAAGGTGGCCAACATGGTGGCCGACGAGATTCTCGGTGGGGGCATCGTCGAGGGCCAACGGTTGCCCACCGAGAAGGAGATGGTCACCGAGTACGGGGTGGCCCGGACGACGGTGCGCGAGGCGCTTCGCCTGCTCGAGAGCCGCGACCTGGTGACGATCAAGGCCGGGATCGGTGGTGGGCCCATCGCCAAGCGGCCCGAGCTCGATTCACTCGGCAACATCATGAAGCTCTTCCTGCAGATCAACGGCGCGAACATCAGTGATGTCATCGATGTCCGGCTGATGCTCGAACCGATGGTCGCGCGCGCCGCGGCGGAGAACGTCACCGACGAGCAACTCGATGCGATGCAGGCCGCGCTGGACCGGATGCGCGAGCATCCCGAGGACCACGACAACTTCCAGGAGAACAACGCGGCCTTTCAGCGCGGCGTCTACGAGGCGGCGGGCAATCCCGCCCTGCGGGTCGTGATGGAGACCCTGTGGCTGCTCGTCCGCGACGCCGAACCCGACGAGCACCCGATCGCGACGCGCCTGGCGGCTTTCGAGCTGCAGCAGGACATCCTCGACGCCATGCGGGCCCGCGATGTCGAGGCCACCGCGGCGGCGATGGACGTCTTCAATCAGGAGTCGGCCCGGTACTACCGTCGTCGGTTGCGCGAGATCATCTCCCGGCCGGTGCGCTGGCAGATCTGAGCGGTCACACCACCCGTCGTAGAACACCCGGGACGGCGTCGTCGTCGGCGGCGAGAGCGAGGACCTCGCCGAATCCGGCCACCAGGCAATCGGCGAACAATTCGAGGTCGGCGATCGCCGCACCGTCGGAATTGATGCCGAGACAGGCTATCCCGTTGTGGGTGATCATCGTCGCCATCATCGCGCAACCCGGCAGCGGGCCGAAGGGGAACATGCGCTCCACCTTCGCGCCGGCCACGTAGGTGTCCCAGGGGATCCCGGGGACGTTGCTGGCCTGCAGGTCGTTCTGACTGGTGGTCCCGCTGAACTGCATCAGCACCGACCCGGGCAGCCACGCCATCACCGAACCCAGCGTGTTGAAGATGTCGACCGCGGGTTCGTGGCGGGCCACGCGCACCTGCTCGCGGATGGTGAGGACCCGTTCGAACGGATCGGTGATGCCGACCGGTCCGGCCAGGCGTCCGACGGCGATGCGGTTGCCGCCCGCGGGATCCTCCGGGCGACGGACGGAGATGGGGATCGCGACCGGCATCGTCTCCACCGGTGAGCCCATCTTCTCGTGGTAGAGGCGGAAACCGCCGACGAGCCCGGCGAGGTACACGTCGTTGATCGAGGCGTTCGTCGCCGCTGCCGCCGCCTTGAGGTCGGCGAACGGAACCTCGAAGGCGCTGAACCGCCATGACAGCGAGCGATGTGCGAGCAGCGGCGACCCGGGCGGGCTGACGAGCCCGGCGACCCTGGGCACCGAACGTCCGTACCGTAACGCGGTGCTGAGGGCGCGGCGCGGATGGGCCAGCGCCCGGACGCCTTTGACGGTGGTGTCCACCCGATGCGGGATACGCCGGACCTCTTCGCCGAACTGGCGACGGAGGAGATCCAGCGTGCCGATGTTGACCGGTTCGGGGCTCGGCGGCTGCGGCTTGCGTGGATTGTGTTCGCGTGTGGGCGAATGCAGCTGTGCGAGACCGATGATCGCGCCGAGGCCATCGGTGAGCGCGTGGTGCGCCTTCAGGAAGTAGGCGGCCTTGCCGTCGGGGAGCCCCTCGATCAGGATGCCCTCCCAGGGCGGCCGGGCGGCGTCGAGTGCCGTCATCGCCAGTTGTTCACAGGTGACGAGCAGCTCGCGCATGCTGCCGTCGCCGCCGAGCCGAATCCGACGCAGATGGTAGTGCAGATCGAAGTCGGGATCGACTGCCCAGCTGGGGGTTCCGGTACCGAACGGTGAGTCGACGACGCGCTGGCGGAACCGGGGCGCCATCCGGCTGGCCCACTCGTGCGCGGCGACCAGCCGGTCCCAGTCCGGGTCGCAGTCCCAGATCTCCAGCATGCAGATGGTCCCGCGCATGCGCCGGTCGGTGTCGCCGCGCCACATGATGGTGTCCACCGAGCTCATGTGGGGTTCGCTGGCCCAGTCGAGCGGGCGGTCGTCGTCCTGTGTCGGTTCGGTGTCGCTCACACTTCCCTCTCCTCGGGTACCTCCGCCGGTGGTTCCGCCGTATCGTCGGCGAACCTCCCGAGTGGCCAGTCGGCGAGGGCGGTGACGTACATCTGCCGCACCTCTTCTGCTCGCGCCCCGATCTCGTCGGCGCGCCAGTCGTCGGTGGGGACCGGCGGCAGAACCATCACCTCGACGGTCCCCGGTCTGATGAGTTGCGAACCCCGCCACATCAACTCACCGGTGTTGCGCAACACGACGGGCACGACGGGGACGCCGGCCTGCATCGCGATGTGGAACGGGCCCTTCTTGAACCGGCCGATCCGGGGGGTCGGCGAGCGGGTGCCCTCGGGTGCGACGACCAATGACATCCCCTCCTCTCGCAGAGCCTTCACCGCCGGTGCCAGTTGTTCGATGGCTCGGCCCGGATCGGCCCGGTCGATGAACACCAGGCCCGCCTGCTGGAGGATCTGTCCGATCACCGGGACCCGCTGCACCTCCTTCTTGGCGACACCCGTCGCCTCCGACCGGACGAGGTTGATCATCACCGGGAGGTCGAGTTTCGACTGATGGTTGAACAGGAACACACACGGGCGGGCCGAGGTGAGATGCTCGCCGCCGTCGAGGACCTGGACGCGGACACCGGCGAGGGCGAGTCCCACATCGGTCCCCGCGGGCAGTGCCTCGACGAGAGCGGCGGGATCCCGGCGCAGCAAACCGGTCGTGACACCCACGGCCGCCGAGGCGAGGAACGATCCGTAGAAGGCGCCGGTGCGGGCCAGCATCCCCGCCCGGTTGTAGGTCGGATTCTTGAGGTCGATGATCGGCCAGCCACGGGACTCGGCCTCGGCCCGCAGGATTCGACGCGGCGAGACCGCCGCCGGGTAGCCCACCGACTCCAGGTAGGGGATGTCCTCGTTGCCGTCGCTGTAGGCGAAGGACGCCGCGAGGTCGATACCGTTGGCCCGCGCGAGGGTTCGGACCGCCGCCGCCTTCCCGGGCCCCCAGAGGGGACGCCCCCGGATGTTGCCGGTGACCACCCCGTCGATCACCTCGACGTCGGTGGCCAGGGCGAAGTCGGCGTCGATCTCGCGTGCGATCGGTTCGATCTGGAACCTCGTGGCCGACGACGCGATGACGATGGTGTGGCCCATCTCCCGGTGCGCGCGCAGGATCTGCCACATCTGCGGCCGGAGCTTGGCCGCGGTCTCGTACTTGAAGAGATGTTCGCCGAACTCGATGAGCTCCGCGTAGGTCTTCCCCGCGAAGGTCGGGCGGGTCGCGTCGAGCACCTCCGCGTAGTCCTGTTCGGAGACGACGCCGCGCAGTCCGATGAAGAGGAAGTCCGCGAGCTCGCCGAACCCGAACTCCATGCTGCGCAATCGCGCTCGCATGATGGCCGCGGCGGAGAATCCCTCGATGAGCGTGCCGTCGTAGTCGAAGAGGGCGGCCACCTTCTTCCCGGTGGGTGCGGCCCGGATGGCCCGCATGCGATCGGTGAACGCGCTCACCGGGCGACCTCGGACCACACCGCGGGCTGGATCTCCTCGATGGATGCGATGCGCGCCAGGCGTTGACGCATCGACTCCACCTCGTCGAGCCAGCTGTGCCGGGCGGCACCGACGTCGTCGTGGTCCTCACCATGGATCAGGCCGCGGTTGTCGGCGAGTTGGTAGCAACCGTCGTAGAGATCCTTCGACACCGAATCCTTGCTCCGCACAACCCCTTGCAGGGCCAATTGACGGCCGAGTCCGAGGCAGTCGGCGATCAGGTCGTCCTTCTCGCGGGCGTTGCTCCCGAGTTCGACGAGCCTGGTCGCGAACACGAGTTGGGCATCGAAGAACGGCTGCAGGGTGCGACGTGCGAGCAGACCGCCGGTGTGCCCGTGCAGGACCTCATACGTCCACTCCTGGGTGGGGGTGACCGCGCGCCAACCCGGTGCGAGGAAGTCGAGTTCGAGGCCGAGCCGGTGCAGGAACTCGGTTTTCGGTGGGAAGAAGAACTCGAACTTCAGCAGATCGCGGATGCGGAGTGCTTCTCGCTGAGACGCGGCGAGCAGTCCCTCGTCGACGACCGATGACCCGCTCTCGGCACCTGCGGCGGCCGAAGCCGTCTCGGTGGCGTTCTCGGCCGGGCCGTCGTGTTCAGTCGTCGGATGGAGGCCCGCCCGGACCTCACCTTCGGCGACCGCGAGCATCGCGACCTCGACGATCGCGCGGTCGACGAAGTGGTGCAGTGCGCCGTTCCGGTAGTACGCGGCAACCGCATGGTTGTCCGCCACGATCGACCAGACCGGTTCGGAGCCGCCGTCGTAGCAGCTCACCACGCCGTTGCCGGCCAAGACCCGCAGGGTCTGAGCGAGTCCGGTACCACGACACAGCGCCGGGTCGGGCCCGGGTAGGTCCCGGCGGTCGATGTAGTCGAGCAGCGGCGCGAGGATCGCCTCGATCTCGGCGAGCGTATAGGCACGGTCCTGCGCGCCCAGGAGGGCGAAACCGGCGAGCGAGGTCGCCGAGATCGGTGTGGCCGAATTGATCTCGTCCATCACGCGGAACGCGACCTTCTCGAGCCGCGCGCGGCCTTCACCCGCGTCGTCGAGCGCGGCACGCATCGAGATGGGGGTGCCGAACCGTACCCGCGCCTCGCCCAGGTAATTTCGCTGCGCTTTGGCGTAGCGCAGCAACCACCCCACGCCCTCCGGCTTCTTGGTACCACCGGCATCCTCGGCGGCCATCGCGCCGATCTCCTGCAGCTGGTCGTAGACGATCGACGTCGGCACGATCGTCACATCGGCTTCCTCGAGTTGACCGACCGCGTCGACGACGTAGGTGAGCAGGCCCAGTTTCGGTTTGCGGAGCTTGCCGGTGCGGCTGCGACCGCCCTCGATGTACCACTCCAGGTTGAAGCGCTTCTCGACGATGTACGCGAGGTAGGAACGCATCGCGAACTTGTAGACGGGATCGGCGCCGAACTTGCGTCGGATGAAGATCATCCCGGCCCGCCGCGCCACCGGACCGACCGGCCAGAACGACAGATTGTTGCCACCGAGCACCAGATTGGGCGGGAAGTCGTTGTCGCGCAACACGGTCGCGAGCACCAGTGGATCGACGTAGGACCGGTGCGATGGCAGGAACACGAGGCCGGTCGACTTGTTCAGCGTGCGCAAGGTGTTCAGGTTGTCGACGTCGACGGTGACGTTCCAGGCGCGTTCGTGCAGTCGGTTGAACGTGGCCGAGAAGATGTCGTCCATCAGTCGGCTCTGTGTCGCAACGAATGTCGACAGTTTGTCGGTGGCCTCGGCGACCACCGCGTCGGTCGGTCTGCCGAGTTCTGCGGCGAGCTTGGCTGCCGACGTCTGGAACCGCGACGAGCTGCTGATCTGTTCGGCGACCAAGCGGGGCACCTTGTAACGGTCGCCGACGATCTGGCGTTCGGCGCGTTCGGCTGACATGGATGCCTGGAACACGACGAACTCGGCGAACGGCGCGCCCTCGGCCTGGTGCTGCGAATAGCGTTCGCGCAGTTCGGCGATGGTCGCGGGTGCACCGGCGACGACGCGGAGACTGTCGGGCCGACGCTTGCGGATGATCGGCTGCACGATGCCGAGCGGGCGCCGCGGATTCGACAGGACCAGTACATCGCCTAGCGTGACCCGTCGCTGCCCTTGCCGGACCGCGGGCAGCCATACCGCGCGCACGGGCACGAGCAGAGTGTCCGGCGACAGCTCGTCGAAGTCGATGTCGACCGGTGGGCCGACGATGCGCGCCTGCGGATAGTTGGCCGACGTCCAGTCGGTCACCGCCCGGATCTCACACGCTGTTCGGGCCTTGGTCAGGACCACCACCGGATCGGTCACTCGCATCACCCTCACGTTCCATCGGTCCCGTGCCGACCTCCGCGAGTGCCGTGGCCGGCGTCGCGGGGGAGAGGCACCACGCCTCATTGTGACGCGGCTGACTTCGGGCGGGGACTGTTTCGGTGAGGACGGAGTAGCACCGGGGTGAGTCCGTCGGCATCGGCGCGACCGACGCCGGATCGGGCGGGGGAGGAATTGCCCACATACGACGAATCGCCCCGTCCGACCGAGGTCAGAGGGGGCGACTCGCGAAAGTCAGGAGCTCAGAGCGCGCTGACGTTGGTAGCCTGGGGGCCCTTGGCGCCCTGCTCGACGTCGAATTCGACGCGCTGGTTTTCCTCGAGGTTGCGGAAGCCGCTACCGGTGATCGAGGAGTAGTGGACGAAGACATCTGCGCCCTGGTCGTCGGGTGCGATGAAGCCGAAGCCCTTTTCGCCGTTGAACCACTTGACGGTTCCCTGTGCCATACTGCTGTACTTCTTTCTTCAGTTCAGCGACCATCGAGACCGACAGCCGCCTCTCAACTCTTTCACACATATCGGCCGTTGGTAAACCCCAGGGCGAAAATTGCCGGTTGTGCAGGGTGTTTTCGCCATGACCGGGCTGGTCGTCCGCCACCGGACGGAATACCGAGTGGGCCGAGATCCTTGAACTCCCACAGGGCCGCGTGACAGGCGGCCGACGATGACGACGCTCCGGCAACCGTCGACACCACGACGGCGAAGTCGCCGGGCACGGAGAAAGGACACACCCTATGGCAGTCCCCAACATCACACTCAACAACGGAATCACCATCCCGCAGTTGGGATTCGGAGTCTTCCAGGTGCCGCCGGAGGACACCCGCGAGGCAACTCTCACCGCATTCGAGGTGGGTTACCGGCACATCGACACCGCCGAGATGTACGGCAACGAGAAGGGCGTCGGCGAAGCGGTCCGCGATTCCGGACTCGCCCGCGACGACATCTTCGTGACCAGCAAGCTGAACAACGGTTTCCACGACTACGACGATGCGCTCAAGGCACTCGACGGCACCTTGTCCGACCTGGGCCTCGAGCAGATCGACCTGTTCCTCATCCACTGGCCGCTGCCCGAGGTCGGTGACTACGTGCAGACGTGGAAGGCACTCGAGAAGGCCTACGCGGACGGCAAGGCGCGGGCCATCGGCGTCTCCAACTTCCAGCAGGCTCACCTGCAACGACTGTTCGACGAGACCGACGTCGTCCCCGCCGTGAACCAGATCGAGGTGCATCCGTACCTCACGCAGAACTCCCTGCGCGCATTCAACGCCGAACACGGGATCGCCACCGAGGCGTGGTCGCCGATCGCGCAGGGCAAGGTGGTGGACGACCCGGTGATCACCGAGATCGCCGAGTCGAAGGACCGTTCGGCCGCGCAGGTCACCCTGCGTTGGCACATCCAGCGCGGTGACATCGTGTTCCCCAAGTCCGTCACACGCGCACGCGTCGAGGAGAACTTCGCGCTGTTCGACTTCGAACTGTCCGACGACGAGGTCGCCAAGATCGACGCCCTCAACGCCGACGAGCGCATCGGGCCCGACCCGGACACGTTCAACTACGTGCCCGAGTGACCTCACGCTCCGTCGACCGGGCGCCCATTTCCGTCGACCGTGCAGCGTTTCCCGTCGACCGTGCGTCGGTTCCCGTCGACCGTGCGTCGGTTCTCGTCGACCGTGCGTCGTTTCGCATCGACTGTGCACCGTCTTTCGATGACTGTGCACGTCATTAGTGCGAGCGGGGGCCTGGTCCCTGGGACGCGAGCGAAGTGAGGCTCGTCGCTGTCGCTCCTCGCACCTCAGGGGGCGGCATAGCTGTCGCTCCTCGCACCTCAGGGCCGCGTCGCACGCACACCTCGCGGCACAGGAGATCAGCAGTGTGTGGTCAGCGAGGCCCGCAACTGGCTGAACCGGAACAGCGCGGGCTCACCGACGACGTCGGTGTAGCGATCGATGACGGCTTCGACGAAGTCGTCGACCGCGTTTTCCGGTAGCCGGCTCGTCCAATCCGACGCCCCGACCGCGAACCAGGCACGGAAGTCGGCAACCGAGTCGAACTGCCAGCGCAAATCCTTCACCGACAGATCGTCGACGACGAATCCGGCATCGGTGGCCAGCTCTCCGAAGTGGATCGGGTCGATATGGACGTACGGCGCGTCGAAGCCGTCGAAGTGGGGCTGCCACGCCGGTTGCGCCGCGACTTTCATGGCGACGTCTTCGATGCTGGGTCGGTCGGTCGCGCAGACCATCTGCAGCACGGCCCGACCGCCGTCGACGAGGCTTCGGGCGATTCCGCGTAGCGCGGCGCCCTGGTCGTGGACCCAGTGGAGGGCGTTGAACGACACCGCGATGTCGAAGTCGTCGTCGAACGGCAGGGCGAGGACGTCGTCGACGTGGAACTGGACTCGCAGGTTGTCGGCCGGCACACGGTCCAAAGCGCGTTCGATCATCCGCCGCGAAGCGTCGACGCCCACAACACTTCCCGACGGAAGCCGATCGGCCAGCAGCATCGTGATGAAGCCGTCGCCACATCCGACATCCAGGAGCCGTTCGGTGCCGGTGAGTTCCAGATCCCCGATGGACTCCTCGGCGACCATGCGCTGCAGCTCACTCACGTCCGCGTATCGCTCGCCGTCCCAATCGACCATCGCGCACCCCTCGGTTGTCCGACCTGCGGGTCATTGTCCCCCGATGCGTCCGTCCGTCGCGTGGCTTCGGCGTATCAGCCGGACGACTCGTGCGCGTGCGCGACCATCTGCGAGGCCTCGCGGTACCGGGCGTACACCCCGGGAGTGGGTGGCCCGGTGAGCGTGTGGGTCGGGGTCTCCCAGACGGGGAGTTCGCCGGTCAGCGCCCAGGCTGCTTGACGCGCCGCACCGAGCGCCACGTGTTCGCCGTCGGTGGGTACGACGACCTCGCCGCCGAACAAGCACGGCGCGATCTCGCGGACCGCCGCCGATTTCGCGCCGCCTCCGGTCAGCAACACTCGATGGACCCCGACGCCCTGACGCTCGATCTGCTCGCGGCAGAAGACCAGCGAAGAGACGAGACCCTCGACGGCTGCTCGCGCGATCGAGGCGGGCGTGAAATTGGCGGGGGTCAGGCCCGTCAGTGTGCCGGTCGCCTGGGGAAGGTTCGGTGACCGTTCGCCTGCGAGGTACGGCACCATCGTGACGCCGCCCGCGCCTGGCTCGGCCGACATCGCCAACCGCGCGAACTCGGCCAGGTCTACGCCGAGCATCGTCGCGGTCGCCGACAGCACCGGGGCGCCGTTCAGCGTGCAGACCAACGGCAGGTGACGCCCCGTCGCGTCGGCGAACCCGGCCACCAGACCTGACGGGTCATCCGGCGCCACGTCGCCGACGGCACTGACGACACCCGACGTCCCGAGGGACACGACCGCATCTCCGGGTCCGGCATGCAATCCCAGTGCGGCTGAGGCGTTGTCACCGGCACCCGCACCCACGACGGTCCCCGACGGGGTGGTCCCGGCGCGCTCTCCGGGGCCGAGTACGCGGGGGAGCAGCGGCCGTCGCCCCCGAAACGCCCTCTCCAGCAGATCGACTCGGTACTCACCAGTCGCCGCGCTGAAGTAGCCGGTTCCCGAGGCGTCGCTTCGGTCGGTGATCAGTTCACCGATGTCGGTGCTCCGGCGCAGGCGCCAGGTGAGCCAGTCATGCGGCAGGCAGACCGCCGCGGTGGCGTCGGCGTGCTCGGGCTCGTGGTCTGCCAGCCAGCGGAGCTTGGTCGCGGTGATCGATGCCACCGGCACCACACCGACCGAGCGTGCCCAGGATTGCGGGCCGTCCAGTTCGGCGACGAGGGCCGTCGCGTCAGGTGCGGAGCGGGTGTCGTTCCACAGCAAGGCGTCTCGGACGACGTGGCCCGCCTTGTCCAGACACACCATGCCGTGTTGCTGACCCGCCACCGACACCGCCGCAACGTCCTCGAGCCCACCGGCTTGGCTCGCCGCCGAACACAGTGCGTCCCACCAGTGATCCGGGTGCACCTCGGTCCCGGGAGGATGTGGTGCCTGTCCGGTGCGCACCACCCGTCCGGTGGTGGCATCGCATACGACGACCTTGCAGGACTGGGTCGACGAATCGATTCCGGCAACCAGCGTCGTCATGCGAGCAGACCGGTGAGTGTGGCGCGGGCACCCTTGCTGCGCAACGACTCCAGCGCGGAGAGGTACGGTTCCGTGAACAACGGCTTCTCCGCGAGAGTGCCGAACAGTTCGGGATCGGCGACGAAGGCCAGGGGGTCGGTTCGTGAGCGCTGTGCTCGCGGAACGAGTTCGGTCGCAAGGGGATCGACGACGTCGATCGGGTCGCCTGCCTCGTCGACGCCCTCGGCATACCGGGTCCAGCTCGCCACGACCGCGGCGGCCAGGTCGCTTCGCTGATCCTGCTCGAGGCGCTCGCGGATGACCGGAACCAACCACTTCGGGATGCGGTCGGACGAGTCCTGGCAGAGCCGGGCGATGGTGTCGGCGATCGCGGGGTTCGCGAATCGCTCGAGCAGGGTCTCGATGTAGGTGTCGACGTCCACGCCGGGAAGGGGACGGAGTGTGGTCGCTCCTTCCTCGGTCATGTAGCGACGCAGCAGACTACGGATGTCGGGGTCGGATGCGGCGTCGTGGACGTAGCGGTACCCGAGCAGATAACCGAAGTAGCACAGTGCCTGGTGGCCGGCGTTGAGGAGTCGCAGTTTCATCAGCTCGTAGGGGGTCACGTCGTCGACGACCTGGACCCCCACCTTCTCCAGCGCCGGACGCCCCATCGCGAAGTCGTCCTCGAGTACCCATTGGGTGAACGGTTCGGCGACGACCGGCCAGTTGTCGACGATGCCGGTGCGATCCTCGACCTCGTCAGCCAGGTCGGGCGGCGTCGCCGGGGTGATCCGATCGACCATCGAGTTCGGGAAGCGCGTGTTGGCCTCGATCCACCCCGCGAGTTCCGGGTCGCGCAACCGGGCGTAGGCGAGAAAGGTCGAACGGGCCATGTGGCCGTTGCCCTCGATGTTGTCGCAGGACATCACCGTGAACGACGGTGTCCCGCGTTCGCGGCGTCGAGCCAGCGCTTCGGTCACCAGTCCGAACACGGTGCGCGGCGGCGCACTCGCCTCGAGGTCGGCGACGATATCCGGGTTCGTGGCGTCGAACTCGCCGGTCGACGGTGAGAAGTTGTAGCCGCCCTCGGTGACGGTCAGTGAGACGATCCGGGTCGCCGGGTCACTCAGCCGGTCGATCACTTTCTCGGGATCGTCCGGTGCGTACAGATAGTCGACGATCGAGCCGACGACCGAGGTCTCCACGGCGCCATCGGGATGCTTGAGGGTGAGGGTGAACAATCCGTCCTGCGGGACGAGGGCGTCCCGCATGGCGGCGTCGGCGGTGCGGACACCGACCCCGCAGATGCCCCAGTCGTTCGCCGAGGGGTCGGCGGCGAGGAGGCGGTCGAGGTACATCGCCTGGTGCGCGCGATGAAACGCGCCGACACCGAAGTGGACGATCCCCGGGGTCACCGCCGCGCGATCGAACGCGGGCGTGTCGACGCCATCGAGCCGCGGCAACGTCTCGTTGGTCAGCGATGTGCTCATCGGCGGGTTCCCTCCGGCCGGGTCGTGACGGTCTCGGCGTCGTCGTCCGAGTTCTGTTCGTAGCGCGAGATGGCCGGGTAGACCACCGCTTTGATGTTCCCGGGAACGCGATCGGCGTTGAGTGCGTCCGTCAGTTCGTCGAGGCCGTACCGCGCGGTCACCATGGCATCGAGATCCACCGCTCCCGTCCGGGCGAGGGCCAGTGCGGTCGGCCACGTGTTGGCGTAGCGGAACACCCCGGTCACCACCAACTCGCGATTCTGGATGAGTGAGATCGGGAGTTCCATGGTGTCGGCGCCCATGCCGACCAGGATCACACGTCCGCCGGGGCGGACCCCCGACAGGCCTTCCCGGACCGCGCCGGCGACTCCGCTCGCGTCGACGAACGCATCCACCCGCTCGATCTCTGTGCCGGGTGTGATCACCGCCGTGGCGCCGAACTCCCTTGCGCGGAGCCGTCGTTGCTCGTCCGGCTCGCTCACGACGATGCGCGCGAGACCGGACGCCCGCGCGACCTGGGCGACCATCAGGCCGATCGGTCCGGCGCCGGCGATCAGCACGGAGCCACCGGCTGCGACCTCGGCCTTGCGCATGGCGGCAATGCCCACCGAGAGGGGCTCGAACAGCGCTGCCGCCTCGTCCGAGACCTCAGGAGGTACCGGATGGGCGAAATCGGCTCCGATGGTGACGAATTCGGCGAAAGCGCCGTCGACCGGGGGTGTCGCATAAAACCGCATCCGGGGGCACAGGTGGTAGTCACCGCGCTTGCTCTCCGGCGTGGTCGGGTCGGGGCGCTGGGGCTCGATCGACACCCGCTCGCCGATCCGGGCCCGGTCGACGCCGTCGCCGACGGCGACGACGACCCCGGCGGCCTCATGGCCGAGGACGAGCGGATCGCGGACCACGTACTCGCCGATCCGTCCGTGGCGGAGGTAGTGGGTGTCCGAGCCGCACACGCCCACCGCGCGGACGGCCACCGTCACGTCACCCGCCCCCGGTTCCGGTGACCTCCGGGTTTCCGTGGTCACCGTCAGATCGGGATGCAGGACGCCGGCGCGCATGGCGTCCGGTACACGCGGTATACGCAGATCGGTTGTTGCGTGGGTCACACCTGAATGCTAGCTTATTGAGCACATTGACCGCCAGTGAGCAGATGCTCACGGCCGCGCCTCGGCGGCGACGGCGAATGGACGCGAAGGGGCACCCCGGATGGCACCTCGGAAGTCGGCGATCGGCACGGACGGCGAAACGCCCGTCGCGCCGGCACGTGGGGCCGCACCGCGCGGTGGCGACTCCGGCCAGGACCTGCGACTCCTCGTTCGAGCCGCGACCATGTATCACCTCGAAGGACTCACCCAGGCCGAGATCGCGGGCCGACTCGGGGTGTCGCGCCCGACGGCCGGCCGGCTCGTGGCGCGCGCGCGGGCGCAGGGTCTCGTACAGGTGTCGGTGTCGGCCCCGGCGCATCTGTCGGCGTCCATCCACACCGATCTCGAACGCGCCGTCGAGGAGACCCTGGGACTCGACGAGGTGCTCGTCATCGACGAGGTCGCCGACGGCACCACCACCGGCAACGCCGCGCTCGGTCGGGCGGGAGCGTCGGTGCTGACCCGACGGATTCAACCGACGGACACCTTCGGATTCACTTGGGGCCCGGAGCAAGTGGCCGTTGCCGACGCCATGGCTGCGTCCACCTCGTGTCAGCGGGTCGTGCAGATGGACGGCTCGATGACCTCCGTCGAGTACCACACCGGCGTCGACCACGCGCTCTCGCGCTTCTCCGAACGGCTCCATGCCCGACCGCTGCGGCTGGTCGCACCGCTCTACGTCGACCCGGAGACGGTCACTGCAGTGAACCGCGATTCGATTCTCTCGCAGGCACTCTCGGCGGCTCGCGGTGCACAGGTGATGTTGTTCGGTGTCGGCTCGGTGTCGACCTCGACGACTCTGTTCGAGGGCTCGTTCATCGACGCGGTCGTCCTCGACGAGCTGCTCGACCTCGGCGCGGTCGGGGAGATCGGCGGACGCTTCTACGACGCGAACGGCGGCGCCGTCCCCTCCAGCCTCGTCGACCGGACCGTCTCGGTGTCACTCGACGCGGTCCGTGCCTGCCCGACCTCGATCCTCGTGTCCGGTGGGACACACCGTCGCGAATCCATCCTCGGCGCGTTGCGCGGCGGCTACGCCACCATCCTGGTCACCGACGTGGCGACCGCCGAATGGCTTGTGATGCAAGAGAAAGGCGAACAATGACGTTCTCCCGACACCGAGTGCGATGGGCGCTGGGTGCGATGATCGCGACCGTGGGGCTGGTGCTCACCGGCTGCTCCGGCGCGGGTTCACTCACCGGCGGCGGAGGTCGCGAGATCACCGTCGCGATGGTCTCCAACTCGCAGATGCAGGACGCGGTGAAGCTGTCCACACAGTTCGAGGAGCAGAATCCCGGCGTCACGGTGCGGTTCGTGACCCTCTCCGAGAACGAGGCGCGCGCCAAGATCACCGCATCGGTGGCCACCGGCGGCGGTGAGTTCGATGTCGTGATGATCAGCAACTACGAGACCCCGATGTGGGGCGAGTACGGCTGGCTGGTGAACCTGACCCCGTACATGGACGCCGATCCCGACTACGACGCCGACGACTTCATCCCGACGCTGAAGACGGCTCTGTCCCACGACGGTTCGATGTACTCGGCGCCGTTCTACGGTGAGTCGTCGTTCCTGATGTACAACAAGAAGCTGTTCGCCGAGGCCGGGGTGTCCTTGCCGCCTCAGCCGACGTGGCCCCAGGTCGCCGAAGCGGCGGCGAAACTCGACAACGAACGTACGGCGGGAATCTGCCTGCGCGGCAAGCCCGGCTGGGGCGAGGTGCTCGCCCCGCTGAACACCGTGATCAACGCCTTCGGCGGACGCTGGTACGACGAGGACTGGAATGCGCAGCTGGACAGTCCCGAGGTGGCCGCAGCGGTGAAGTTCTACGTCGACACGGTCCGGAACCACGGTGAGGCCGGCGCGGCGTCGTCCGGGTTCCAGGAATGCGGAAACCTGTTGTCGCAGGGACAGGTTGCGATGTGGTACGACGCGACATCCGCGGTGTCGGTGCTGGAGAGTCCGGACACCTCGTCGATCGCGGGTGACGTCGGCTATCTGCCCGCCCCGAGCATGGCCAAGGGCGACAACGGCTGGCTCTACACCTGGTCACTGGGCATCCCCACCAGCAGCAAGCACCAGGACGAGGCGTGGAAGTTCATCCGGTGGATGACCAGCAAGAGCTACATCGAGTACGTCTCGGAGACCCTGGGTCCCAGTCACGTACCGCCGGGCAGCCGCCTGTCCACGTACGAGCTACCGGCCTACAAGGAACTCGCCGCCCCGTTCGCCGAGCAGACGCTGAGCGCCATGCGTGCGGCGAACCAGCTGAAGCCGACCCTGGAGCCGGTGCCCTACACCGGCGTCCAGTTCCTCGCGATCCCCGAGTTCCAGGATCTCGGAACCCGGGTGAGCCAGCAGATCTCGGCAGCGATCGCCGGCCAGATCAGCGTCGACGACGCGCTCGCGCAGGCGCAGGAGTACGCCCAGGTCGTCGGCAAGTCCTACCAGAGGGAGCAGTGATCATGGCCACCGCAGTCTCCACTCCACCACCCGACACTACGTCGAAGGCGCCGCTGAAGTCCTCGCGCGATCACGTCACGCGTGCCGAGGGATGGCGCCGTCGCGGGCCGCTCCTGCCGGCACTGATCTTCCTGATCGTGGTCACGCAGATCCCGTTCGTGTTCACGCTGTACTACTCCACGCAGTCGTGGAACCTGGTGCGCCCGGATTCGCGCGCGTTCGTCGGTCTCGACAACTACATCGCGGTGTTCGGCGACAGCCAGTTCTGGCGGGTGACGGTCAACACCATCTTGCTGATCGTGGGCACCGTCCTCATCTCGGTACTCCTCGGTCTGATGTTCGCGCTGCTGCTCGACCGCAAGTTCCTCGGCCGCGGGGTGGTCCGCACTTTGCTGATCACTCCGTTCCTTGTCACCCCGGTGGCGGCCGCGCTGCTGTGGAAGACCAGCCTGCTGTCGCCGACCAACGGTCTCGTCAACTGGGCCCTGAGTCCGTTCGGCATCGAGACCGACTGGTTGTCGGAGTTCCCGCTGATGAGCGTGATGGCCGAACTGGTCTGGCAGTGGACGCCTTTCATGATGCTGCTGATCCTGGCGGGTCTGCAGTCGATGCCCCGTGACATCCAGGAGGCGGCGCGTGTCGACGGCGCCACCAGCTTCCGGCTCTTCCGGGAACTGACGCTGCCGCATCTGCGTCGCTTCATCGAACTCGGTGCGGTGCTCGGCGCGATCTACCTGGTCAACACGTTCGACGCGGTGTACATGATGACCTCCGGCGGCCCGGGAGTGTCCAGTTCGAATCTGTCGTACTACATCTACCAGCGCGCGTTCCTCGGCTTCGACATCGGCCAGGCCGCGGCGATGGGCGTGGTCACCGTGATCGGCACGATCGTCGTCGCCACGCTCGCTCTACGCCTGATCTTCAAATCATTCACCGGGACAGAGGAGCCGGCCTGATGACCACCGACATCCGCTCCGACCGTACGTCGGCCGGGCAACCAGACGGGAAGCCCGGCACCGAGATCCGACGTCGGCGCCGGCCACGTCAAGCGGCGCTGACCGCAGTGACCTGGATCCTCGCGATCGGCTTCTTCTTCCCGGTGCTGTGGATGGTGCTGACCGCGTTCAAGCAGGAGAGCGACGCGGCGACGAACCCGCCGACCTTTTTCTTCGAGCCGACACTGCAGCAGTTCCGGGACGTCTTCGATGCGGGAATCGGTACACCGCTGTTGAACTCGGTGTTCGCGACCATCGTCTCGACGATCCTGGTGCTGTTGCTCGGCGTGCCCGCGGCGTTCGCGCTGTCACTCCGGCCGGTACGCAAGACCAAGGACGCGCTGTTCTTCTTCATCAGCACCAAGATGCTGCCGATCGTCGCGGCGATCATCCCCCTCTACGTGATCGTCGGCGAGATCGGGATGCTCGACAACATTTGGACCCTGATCATCTTGTACACGGCCATGAATCTCCCGATCGCCGTGTGGATGATGCGCTCGTTCTTCCTCGAGGTGCCCGGGGAACTACTCGAGGCCGCCAGTATCGACGGTGCGAGCCTGTGGACCTCGGTGCGCGAGGTGATCCTGCCGCTGATCTCGCCGGGGATCGCAGCAACAGCGCTGATCTGTGTGATCTTCTCGTGGAACGAGTTCTTCTTCGCAGTCAACATGACCGCGGTCAACGCGCAGACGATGCCGGTGTTCCTGACCGGCTTCATGTCCGGACAGGGCCTGTACTGGGCGCAGCTGTCCGCGGCATCCGTGCTCGCCGCGCTCCCGGTTGTCATCTGCGGCTGGATCGCCCAGAACAAGCTCGTCCGCGGTCTGTCGTTCGGCGCGATCAAGTGACAGCTCAGTTCGGTATCGCGCCCTCGGTCCCAGCTCGGCGCCATCAAGTGACCCGTCCCCTCTGACACGCACTCGCACAACAACTTTGTAGAAACCGGAGAACATCATGGCTTCCATCACCTACGACAAGGCCTGCTGCGTCTACCCCGGCGCGGACAAGCTCGCCGTCGACTCGCTGGACCTGGACATCGCCGACGGTGAGTTCGTGGTCCTCGTCGGTCCGTCCGGTTCCGGAAAGTCGACGGCCCTGCGGATGCTGGCCGGCCTCGAGGAGATCGATTCCGGCCAGATCCGGATCGGCGGGGACAACATGGTCGGCGTCGCCCCCAAGGACCGCGACATCGCGATGGTGTTCCAGAACTACGCGCTGTACCCGAACAAGACCGTCGGCGAGAACATGGGCTTCGCGCTCAAGATGCGCGGTGTGCCAGCCGAGGAGCGCAAGCGCAAGGTCGCCGAGGCGGCGCGGTTGCTGGATCTGACCGACTTCCTGGATCGCAAGCCCGCCAAACTCTCTGGCGGACAACGGCAGCGCGTCGCGATGGGCCGCGCCATCGTTCGCGAACCCCAGGTATTCTGCATGGACGAGCCGCTGTCGAACCTCGACGCCAAGCTTCGTGTCCAGACCCGTACCCAGATCGCTGCGCTGCAACGACGCCTGGGCACCACGACGGTCTATGTGACACATGACCAGGTCGAGGCGATGACGATGGGCGACCGCGTGGCGGTGCTCAAGAACGGTGTCCTCCAGCAGTTCTCCACACCGACAGAGCTCTATGACCGGCCGGTGAACTCGTTCGTGGCGGGATTCATCGGATCTCCGGGCATGAACCTCTTCGTCGCACCGGTCGTCGACGGCGTGATCACCGTCTCGGGTGCTGCCGTGGACATCGACGCCGAAGCGCAAGCGGCCCTGCGTCGTTCCGGGCTCGACTCGGTCGTCGTGGGAATCCGTCCCGAGCACCTCACGCTGTCGGACAACGGCACCGGCCTCAACGCCGACGTCGCTCTCCTGGAGGAACTCGGCAGCGAGAGCTACATCTACGCCAACCTCGCCGACGACTCGGTGCGCAACCTCGACGGCGACCCGATGGTGATGGTCGCGCGGTCGGCCGAGCGAGCACCCGCCAAGCGGGGCGAGGGCATCCGCCTGCGCCAATCCGACAGCGCGGTACACCTGTTCGACCCGTCCAGTGGCGACCGCCTCAACTGACAGGAAGCTCCGCACTGCGGGACGCCCAGCGCCCGATCCGTCGACCGTGCGTCTTTTCCCGTCGACTGGGCGCCCGATCCCGTTGACTGTGCGTCGGATCGCGTCGAGCGTGCGTCGGATCGCGTCGAGTGTGCGCCCGATCCCGTCGAGTGTGCGTCGGATCGCGTCGACCGTGCGCCGCCTTCGGCGAGTTGCGTGCACTTTTCCGTCGGAAGCCGCGTTCGTCACTGGGGTGAGCCGCGTCGAGCCCACCCCGGTGCACCCGCCGGATATCTCGGAGGGCACCCTCGGAGACTGTGACCATCTGGGAACTAGTCGCCGTGCTCGCCGCCGGCGTCGGGGCGGGAGCCATCAACGCCCTCGTCGGCAGCGGGACGCTCATCACGTTTCCGACGCTGGTCGCTTTCGGGGTCCCGCCTGTCACCGCGACCATGTCCAATGCGATCGGACTGGTGGCCGGCGGGGTGTCGGGTACGTGGGGTTACCGGCGCGAGCTCGAGGGGCAGTGGGCGCGTCTCCGCTGGCAGATGCCGGCGTCGTTCACCGGCGCGATCATCGGCTGCTGGCTCCTGCTCCACCTGCCCGAGACCGTGTTCGAGACCGTCGTCCCGGTTCTGCTCGTCGCCGCGCTGATTCTCGTTGTCGCCCAGCCCTACATTCAGAAATGGGTAGGTGGTCGCTCCACTCGCAGCGGTGATCTCACACCCCCGCATCTCGGTCCCGCGCGGATTGCCGCGATGACCGTGGGGACATTCGCCGTCGGCGTCTACGGCGGGTACTTCACAGCTGCGCAGGGCATCCTCCTCATGGGCATTCTCGGGGTCATCGTCCCCGACCACCTCCAGCGGATGAACGCTGCGAAAAACCTGCTGAGCCTGGTGGTCAATGTCGTCGCCGCAGTCACGTACACCCTTGTCGCGTTCGACCGGATCAACTGGTGGGCGGCCGCGGCCATAGCAATCGGCTCGCTGGCCGGTGGCTTCCTCGGGGCCAGATACGGACGTCGCCTCTCCCCGCGGGCACTTCGCGGGGTGATCGTCGTCGTCGGACTGATCGGTTTGTGGCGACTGCTCGCGTGACCGGCGGTGCAGTCAACAGGAGCGGCGCACGCCCACCGCAACGACGCACAGTCGACGCAAAACGACGCACAGTCGACGGAAAACGACGCACGGTCGACGACGAACGACGCACGGTCGACGGGAAACGACGCACGGTCGACGCAAAACGACGCCCGGTCGACGGGAAACGACGCACGGTCGACGAAGCGGGGCGGGGATCAGTGCGCGGGTGCGGCGTCCTTCTTGCGACGCGGGATCACATGGAGGACGGCCACGATGATGGCGCCGACGACGAGTCCGACGACGGCGGAGAGCACCGTTCCGGCGGTCCAGGACAGCACGGAGCCGAACCCGCCGTGGACGAGATGGCCGAACCAGTGCTCGACGTCGTGGAGGCGGTCGGCGGGCCAGTGGAATCCGGCTTCACCGACGTTGACCAGCAGGATGTGTCCGCCCACCCACAGCATCGCGGCGATGCCGACGACGGTGAGGGTCGACATGATCTTGGGCATGGCGATGACCAGGGAGCGACCGAATCTCTGGACCAACGGCGACTCGCGCTGAGCGAGCGCGAGTCCGACGTCGTCCATCTTCACGATCACCGCGACGACGCCGTAGACCAGGGCGGTGATGAGCACTGCGACGACGACGAGGACTCCCAGCCGTGTCCAGAACGGCTCGGATTCCACTGACGACAGCGAGATCACCATGATCTCGGCGGACAGGATCAGGTCGGTGCGGATCGCGCCGCTGACCATCGTCTTCTCGAACTCGGGGCCGCCCCGGGCTCCGGTCTGCTCTTCTGCGTGGTGGCCGCCGCCGAGCGCCTCCCACACCTTCTCGGCACCCTCGAAGCACAGGAACAGGCCGCCGGCGATGAGCAGGTAGGGCAGTGCCTGCGGGAAGAACTGACTCAGGATCATCGCCACCGGCAGGATGATCAGCAGCTTGTTGCGGATCGAACCGATGGCGATCTTCCGCACGATCGGCAGTTCCCGATCCGGGGTGAATCCGTCGACGTAGCGGGGGGTCACCGCGGTGTCGTCGACGACGACGCCGGCTGCCTTGACGCTGGCCTTGCCGGCGGCCGCGCCGATGTCGTCGAGCGATGCGGCGGCGGCCTTGGTGAGGGTCACGATGTCGTCGAGCAGGGCGACGAGACCACTGGCCACGGGAACCTCCGAGTCGAAGAGCTGAGTCCCCGAACTGTATGCCGAAACGGGCACGGACGGGAGAGGCGACCCTTGTCTGCGTCCGGTTTGTCGCTTCCGGCGGGGTCGGTGAGGACCCCGCCGGAAGCGCATGCAATTCAGCGGCCGGTGGGCGCCGCGATCGGTTCGTCGGTCGGATCGCCGAGCTGCCGCACCTTTCGTCGAATGGTCGCCAGCGTGATCAGGCCGATCGCACTGGAACCGATGAGGAAGTACGCGGGTGCGAGCGAGTTGCCGGTCCGGTCGATGAGCCAGGTGGCGATGTAGGCGGCGGTTCCGCCGGCGAGCACCGTCGACAAGTTGAAGCCGAGAGCGACACCGGTGAGGCGGACCTTGGTGTCGAACAGTGAGGGGAACAACGGTGCGGTACCCACCTGGATCAGCGGCGTGCAGAGGGCGAACAGGGCGAATGCGATCGCGGCCACCGCCAACCCGTGGCCGGTCATCAGCGCCATCGCCGGGTAGGCCAGCACCGCCGCGGTCAGCAGGCCGGCGATGACAACGGGCCGACTACCGAAGCGGTCCACCAGGATTCCCGCCAACGGCATGGTCGCGGCGATGAACACGATGACACCGGCTGCGGTCCAGGTGACCGCGGTCTGGCTGTAGCCACCCTCACGCACCAGGTGGATTCCCATGTAGGTGAGCACCATGTACCCGGTCGCGTTCTGCGCGATCCCCAGGCCGAAGACCTGCAGCACCTGGAAGGGCTGGTTGCGCAGCAGGTCTCGAAGCGGAGTCTTGGGCAGCTCGCTTCGGGCGGCGGTCTCGGTGAACTCCGGGGAGTCCTCGATCCGGGTCCGGAGCCAGAGGCACAGCACCAGCAACGGCAGTCCGGCGACGAACGGGATGCGCCAGCCCCAGCTCTCCATCTGGGTGTCCGAGGTCAACGCCGAGGTCGTGGCCACCACGATCGCGGCCAGTGCGAAGCCGCTGTTGGAACCGAGTGCGACGATGGACCCGCCGAGTCCCCGGCGCCTGGGTCCGACGATCTCGTAGACGTAGGTCAGTGCGCCGCCGAGTTCCCCGCCCGCCGAGAAGCCTTGTAGGAGTCGAGCTACCACCAACAGGGTGGGCGCCAGGACGCCGACGGCGGCGTACGTGGGGAGGAGCGCCATCAGCGTGGTGCCGACGCCCATCAGGATCACCGAGACGAGCAGGGCGCGCTTGCGGCCGAAGCGGTCGCCGAGGCGTCCGAAGAAGATCCCGCCGATCGGTCGCATGAGATAGGCCGACGCGAAGACCGCCAGGCTCGAGAGCAGTGATGCGGTGGGGTCGTCGCTCGGGAAGAACAGCGGGCTGACCACGACCGCCAGGTATGCGTACACCGTGAGGTCGTAGTACTCGACGACCGTTCCGATTCCGGCGGCGACGACTGCTCGCCGACTCCGTTGATCCTGCGTTGCCATGAAGTCTCTTTCCGGGAGGGGCGCCGACTGCGGGCGGCTTAATATGTACATATTTAGTGAGACGTGCGTTACTCTAGAACGCGTCACGAGAATTCGGCAAGAGTCTCCAGAGGAATCACCATGCGTCCCACGCACTCTCCCCGCCCCGACCTCGCTGCGCAGTACCGCACCGCCGGATATTGGCAGGGTCGAACGCTCGACTTCTTCGTCGAACGCGCAGCGGCGCTGTGTCCCGATGCCGTCGCGGTCGTCGACGAAACCCGGCGACTCACCTTCGCCGACGTCGAACGCGACTCGCTCCGACTGGCTGCGGCGCTGTCGGCCCGTGGTGTCGGACCGGGCGACGTCGTTTCGTTCCAGCTCCCCAACTCCGCCGATGCCGTGCTCGTCTTCCACGCCATCCACCGGCTCCGCGCGGTGGCGAACCCGATCGTGCCCATCTACCGCGAGCGGGAGGTCGGGTTCATCCTCGAACAGGCCGGGACCAAGGTCGCGTTCGTGCCCGGAACGCACCGGGGATTCGACCATGTCGCCATGTATGCGTCTCTGCGACAACGACTCACCGAACTCGACCTCGTGGTGACGACGGGCGGGGGAGCGAACCCCGGAGACAGCACGATCGGCCTCGACGAACTCGTCGCCTCGGTGACGCCGGACATGATCGAGAAGGTTCGCTCGCTACCTCGCGCGGACCCCGACGACATCTGTCTGCTCTTGTACACCTCGGGAACCACCGCTGATCCGAAAGGTGCTCTGCACAGCCACAACACGCTGGTCTTCGAGAACAGTTCGATGATCGAGACCTTCGAGCTCAACGAGCGCGACGTCATCTTCAACCCGTCGCCGGTGACGCACGTGACCGGGGTGAATTGTGCCCTGACGCTGCCGTTCCTCCTCGGCGCCCCCGTGGTGCTGCAGGACGTGTGGGATCCAGAAGCGGCGCTGGACAACGTGCTCTCCGAGAAGGCGAGCTTCATGATCTTCGCGACGCCGTTCCTGCGCGGTCTGCTCGATGCGGCCACGGCACGCGGTGTACGGACACCGTCGGTGCGCTACATCATCTGCGGCGGCGCCGACATCCCCGATTCCCTGATGACCGGAGCTTCGGAGGTGCTGGGCACCGTCACGAGGATGTACGGCGCGACGGAGGGCCCATCGGTGACGTCGTCGAACCGCTGGGACGGTCCGCGACTGCGAACCGGAACGGACGGACGTGTCCTGGCGCCCACCGAGGTGATCGTGTCCGACGGCGCCGGGGGTACGGCCGGTGCCGGCGCGGTGGGCGAGGTGCTGTGGCGCGGGCCCGACACGTTTCTCGGATACCTGGATGCGTCCCTCAACGCGGAGGCGTTCACCGACGACGGATTCTTCCGCAGCGGCGACCTCGCGTACTTCGATGCTGACGGTGGCATCCACATCGTCGGGCGGATCAAGGACATCATCAACCGGTCGGGGGAGAAGATCAGCGCCCACGACGTCGAGAACGAGATGAGTGAACACCCGGCGGTCACCGAGGTCGCCGTCGTCGCCGGACCCGACCCCCGCACCGGCGAACGGGGTTGCGCCTTCGTGGTGACCCGCGACGGTGCCGATCTCACCCTCGACGAGGTGCGGGAGTTCCTGTCCGGGCGCGGCGTGGCGATGCAGAAGGTTCCCGAGAGCGTGTTCGTCGTGGACTCGTTGCCGAAGACGGCGAGTGGCAAGATCCAGAAGTTCGCACTGCGGGACTGGACGCGCGACCGCGGCACCACCCCGCCGCAGATGCGATCGGTGACCATCTCCGCGTCCCACGAGCGATAGGCGACACTGCTGCGGCTGCGGATCTGAGGACGCGGGTTGTCAGACTTGATAGCCTGTCGCCACGAGCTCGCCGCACGGTCGACACGTATCAGGTCGCGGCGGTGGCTCGGTGCACATGCAGTGAACAGCGCAGCGCGAACGCCGATTTGGGTGAAACGGACATCAGCCGACTGGCTCGGCAATATCCTGCACCTGTGTCGCGGCTGGTGACCAACGGTGACCAGAGGTGCGTCGAGCGCGCAGCCGGACCCGGAGAGAACGACGACGCGGCCCAGCCGCGAAAGGTGGGGTGGACATGGTCTCGGTGCCCGGTGCGGTCGGCACGGTGGTGGAATCGGCTCAGGATGCGTTCGGGGCGTTCAAGGTCCTGCGGCGGTCGGGTCTGGTGGACCCGACCCGACCCAAGGAACTGCTGACCACGGTCAAGCGCGCCAAGATCATCGGCCCGTGTGCGGCAGCGGTGGCCCACGGCGCCGACGAATACCCCGAGGCCGGAGCGGTCGCCGACGAACACGGCGAGCTCACGTTCGGTGAACTGAACGCTCACGCCGACGCGCTCGCGAACCACCTGCTGTCGTCGGGGATCAAGCCGGGAGCGGTCATCGGTGTCATCGCCCGCGACCACCGCGGTCTCCTGACCACCATGAGCGCCGCGGGCAAGGCCGGGTTCCGCCTGGCGATGATGAACACCGGCTTCGGCAAGACCCAGTTCGCCGAGGTGGCCGAACGCGAGAAGATCGTCGCGATGCTCTACGACGAGGAGTTCACCGACCTCGCCGACTCCCTGCCCGCCGACACGCTGCGCATCGTCACCTGGATCGATGGCAACCGCCCGATCGGCGACGGCGTCCGGACCCTCGAGGACATCGTGGCCGACGGCGACACGTCCACTCCGCCCGAGCCGGCCGAATGGGGCGGGCTGGTCATCCTCACCAGCGGCACCACGGGCCTGCCCAAGGGCGCCCAGCGGTCCAAGATGTCACCGTTCGCCAGCGCTCTTCTGCTGGACCGTATTCCGATCCCGCAACGCAGTTCCATGGTGATCGTGTCGCCGATCTTCCACTCGACCGGATTCGCCCTGTGGGGTGTGGGTACCGCGCTGGGCAACAAGACCGTGGTGATGCGTCGGTTCGACGCCGAGAAGACGCTCGCGGCGATCGCCGAACACAAGGCGGAGGTCCTGGTGGCGGTCCCGACCATGCTGCACCGCATGGTCGCGCTCGGGCCCGAGGTCATCGGCAAGTACGACGTGTCGTCGCTGAAGATCATCGTGCTCGCGGGTTCTGCACTGTCGCCGACACTTTCGGAGGCGGTGCAGGACACGTTCGGCGACGTGCTCTACAACCTGTACGGCTCGACCGAGGTGGCGATCGCGACGGTCGCGCAGCCGAAGGAGCTACGCCTGGCGCCGGGCACGGTGGGCCGCGCGCCGGTCACCAGCCGACTGGCGCTCTTCGACGACGAGGGCAAGCGGGTCTCCGGAACCAACGTGCGCGGAAGGTTGTTCGTCCGCAACGGTGCCCCGTTCGAGGGGTACACCGACGGACGCAACAAGGAGATCATCGACGGCTACATGTCCACCGGCGACATGGCCCGGTTCGACGAGCACGGCCTGCTCCACATCGACGGCCGTGACGACGACATGATCGTGTCCGGCGGCGAGAACGTGTATCCGCTCGAGGTCGAGAACCTCCTCGGCCGCCATCCCGACATCGACGACGTCGCGGTCATCGGTGTCGACGACGACGAGTACGGAAAACGCCTGCGCGCCTTCATCATCGCCGCGCCGAACGCGAACCCGACTCCAGAGGACATCAAGGCGCACGTGAAGGCTCACCTTGCCCGGTACAAGGTGCCGAGGGACGTCGTCTTCGTCGACGAGCTGCCGCGTAACCCGACCGGCAAGCTGGTGCGCAGGCACCTGCCGACCGGGCCGCTCTGACCCTTCGAGGCTCGCGAGCTCGCACCTCAGGGGGCGGGGGGAGGCTCGCGAAGGGCAAGGTCCATGCTCCCTGAGGTGTGAGGAGCGTTAGCGACGAGCCACGAAGGGCCCCTCAGTCGGCGTTGAGCTCGCGCACCACGAGATGTAGTGCGGCCGTGGTGGTCAGCGAACGCACACGTTCGCGATCGCCGGGGAATCTCCGCGTCACGGTCACCGTGGGGCGTCCGGGTATCGCGATGCCGAAGCACACCGTCCCGACCGGCTTGGCCTCGGTGCCACCGCCCGGCCCGGCCACCCCGGTCGTCGAGACCGCGACATCCGAGCCGAATCGTTCGAGCGCGCCCTCGGCCATCGCCGCGGCCACCTCGACACTGACGGCCCCGTGCTTCTCGATGAGCGTTGCCGGCACGCCGAGCAGGTTCGTCTTCGCGTCGTTGGAGTAGGAGACCACGCCGCCGGCGACGTAGGCCGACGATCCCGGGCGGTCGGTGAGTCGCGCGGCGATCAGACCGCCGGTGCAGCTCTCGGCGGTCGCGATGAACCGACCGCCGAGAGCGGCCACGAGATGGTCGTCGATGGTCGACTCGTTCGTCGAGAAGATCTGTCGCCCATGATGTTCGACGAGCAGCTCGAGAAGTGAGTCGTACACCGGTGCGTCGTCGGCGGCGAACCTGGTCACCATGTCGAGTTCCCCGCGGCGTAGGCAGGTGGTGATCTCGAGGCTGCTGAATTCTGGGATGGCCGTCTCGGCGGTCCGCAGGGTCTCGGCGAGCTCGGCCTCGAGCAGTCCATAGGCGCGGAGGGTCGCCTGCCGGAGGTCGTCGGCACGGGCCAGGACCTCGGCGACGGCGGGCGAGGCGATCGCCGCGGGCCACATCTCCTGCAGTTCGCCGGGAGGACCCGGCAACACGACGACGGTCGGTAGGCCGCCGGCTGCCGGAACGACCACACCCGGTGCGGTACCGGTCGGCGGAATCGCGACGGCCCCCTCCGGCACATGTGCCTGCTTGCGGATGCCGGTGCGGGCAGGGCCGGCGTCGACGTCGAACGACGCCCCGCGCCAGCGCTGGATGATCCCGGCGATGTGCTCCTCGAGGTCCGCGTCGAGGAGGAGCTCGCGCCCGGAGAACTCGGCCACGGTCGCAACGGTCAGGTCGTCGGCCGTGGGTCCGAGCCCGCCGGTGGTGACGATGAGGTCCACGCCCTGTTCGCTGAGGAATCGGAGCTGCGCGGTGAGATCCGGTGTGCGGTCTCCACATACCGTGATGTGAGCGACGTCCACACCGAGCCCGAGGAGTTGTTCGGACACCCACGGTCCGTTCTGGTCGGCGATCCTGCCGGTCAAGACCTCGGTTCCGGTGACCACGATGCCTGCGCGCACACTCACGGAATCGAGACTAGTGGGCGCCGACGCAGAACGCGCCCTCCGGAGCGGAGGGCGCGTTCGACGGGTTCGGTGATGACCGGACCGGTGACACCGGGATCGGAGAGATCAGGCCTTCTCTGCCTTGGCCTTCTCCTGTGCGGACGACCGCGCGGGATTGGCCTGGTCGTCGGCCTTCGGATCCGACTCGTCCTGCTTCTCGGTCACGCCGGACTTGATCCGGGCCCCGATGTCGGGGTCGACGCGGTGCCAGTACTCGAAAGCACGCTGCAGGATCGGTTCGGACACCCCGTTCAGCAGATGGCCGACCACGTTGTCGACGAACCGTTCGCGCTGCTCGTCGTCGAACACCTCACGGACCATCGTCCCGGCCTGGCCCCAGTCGTCGTCCTCGGGATGGTCGACATAGGCGCTGCGCAGGATCTCACCGTTCGCGGCCCACTGGGGTTCGCCCTGACCGGGATACAGCGCCGACGGTCCGCCCTTGGAGTTGGGTGCATAGACGGGGTCGGGAACGTTGTGGATGCGCATCGCGCCGTCCTTCGAGTACGAGTGGACCTCGTTGCGCGGCGCGTTCACCGGGATCTGCTTGTAATTGCCGCCGATGCGGTGACGGTGGGCGTCGGCGTAGGAGAAGACGCGCGCCAGCAGCATCCGGTCGGGACTGAAACCGATACCGGGCACGACGTTGTTGGGCTCGAAGGCCGCCTGCTCGATCTGTGTGTGGTGATCGACCGGGTTGGTGTGCAGGGTCATCTTGCCGACCTCGATCAGCGGGTAGTCGCCGTGCGGCCACACCTTGGTCAGGTCGAACGGGTTGAACCGGTAACTCACCGCGTCATCGAACGGCATGAGCTGCACCTTCAGCGTCCAGCTCGGATGGTTGCCCGCCGCGATGTTCTCGAACAGGTCACGCGTGTGGAAATCGGTGTCCGCCGAGGCCATCTGGTCGGCCTCGTGCTGCGTGAGGTTCTCGACGCCCTGGTCGGACTTGAAGTGGTACTTCACCCAGTGCTTCACGCCCTCGGCGTTGACCCACAGGTAGGTGTGGGAGCTGTAGCCGTTCATGTGTCGCCAGGTCTTCGGGATACCCCGATCACCCATCAGCCAGGTGACCTGATGCGCGGACTCCGGCGAGAGTGTCCAGAAGTCCCACTGCATGTCGTGGTCGCGAAGGTTGTTGTCCTGACGCCGTTTCTGCGACCGGATGAAGTGCTGGAACTTCATCGGATCCTTGACGAAGAAGACCGGCGTGTTGTTGCCGACCATGTCGTAGATGCCTTCGGACGTATAGAACTTCAGTGCGAAGCCGCGCGGGTCGCGCCAGGTGTCGGGGCTGCCGCGTTCGCCTGCCACGGTCGAGAAGCGCGCCACCATCTCGGTTTTCACACCCGGCTGGAACAGGGCGGCACTGGTGTAGGCCGAGATGTCCTGGGTGGTCTCGAAAGTGCCGAACGCGCCGCTGCCCTTGGCATGCGGCTGACGCTCGGGGATGCGCTCGCGGTTGAACTGCGCCATCTGCTCGATCAGGTAGTGATCGTGCAGGACGATCGGTCCTCCGGCGCCTACGGTCAGGGAGTGCTCGTCACTTCCCGCCGGTGCACCGGAATCGCGCGTGGTGAACAGAGAATCGTCGGACATATCGCCTCCGAGAGGTCGTCGTATCCGTGCATGAGGAAGAAGACCCGAGGGCTGCAGGTCTACCCCGACGATCCTACGCCGACGGGCCCTCCAGAACGTCGATGCCGAATTCCCGCAGGACGGCGTCGGTGTGCTGACCGAGCGCGGGAACCGGCCCCATCGCCGACTCGACGTCGTCGAAAGTCCATGGTGGCAGCACGGCTTTGACCGGGCCGACCTCGGTGTCCACCTCGCGCCATCGGTCCCGCTCGCTGAGCTGGGGATGTGTGACAACGCCTTCGAGATCACGGACCTCGGCGGCCGGAACGCCGGCCTTCGCGAGACGGACGTCGAGTTCGGCGGTCGTGAAGCGCTTGGTCTCGGTGCCGACGAGGTCGTCGACCTCCGCGCGCCTGGAGACGCGGTCGATGTTGGTGCGGAATCGAGGGTCGTCGGCGAGGTCTGGACGCTCCAGGACGACTCGGGCGAGCGCGTCCCAGCCGCGATCGTTCTGGACGCCGATGAGGATCGTTCCGTCCTGGGTGGGGTATTTGTCGTATGGCACGATCGCGGCGTGCCCGAGGCCGGCGCGCGCGATCTGTCGCCCGCCGTAGAGCCGCATGTACATCGGGTGCCCCATCCACTCGACCGTCGCGTCGAACATCGACACCGACACCCGTGCGCCGACCCCGGTGGTGGCACGCCGCAGCAGTGCCGAGAGCACGGAGGTGAGCGCGTACATCCCCGCGGCGATGTCCGACGTCGGAATCCCGGTCTTCGATGTCTCTTCGGGTGTGCCGGTGACCGAGATGAGTCCGGCCTCGGCCTGGACGAGCATGTCGTAGGCCTTGCGGTCGCGGAAGGGACCCGCGTCGCCGTACCCCGACATGTCGACGACGACGAGTTCGGGGTGATCGGCGCGCAGGTCGTCGGCGGCCAGGCCGAGTCGGGCGGCGGCGCCGGGCGCGAGGTTCTGCAGGAACACATCGGCTCCGGCGATCAGTGTCTTGATCGCGTCGCGTCCGGCGTCGGTCTTGAGGTCGAGGGCCACCGATTCCTTGCCCCGGTTGAGCCACACGAAATGAGTTGCCATACCGCCACGGACCGCGGCGTCGTACTGACGCGCGAAGTCGCCGTCGCCGACTCGTTCCACCTTGATGACCCGGGCGCCGAGATCGGCCAGGTGGCGTGTGGCGAGGGGAGCGGCAACGGCCTGTTCGAGAGCGACGACGGTGATGCCCTCGAGCGGCAGCGGGCCCTGGTCCGGATTCACCGGCCCAGGATCACCCGGTATGTCGCCTCTCGTCAACGCGGTGTGCGTGTGTCGTCTGCGTCGCTGGTTGCTTCGCCGAGTCGGTGCAGGAGCTCGGTGAGCTTCCGGATGTCGTCGGGATCCCACTGCGCCAGCCGGGCGCGCCACTCGGTGATCGCCGAGGCGAGCACCGCGCCGATGCGCTCGCGTCCGTGATCGGTGAGGGTCACGACCCGTGCGCGTGCGTCCTGCGGGTCCGGGTGCCGCTCGGCCAACCCGAGCCGGACGATCGCGTCGATCTGGCGGGTGACCGTCGACTTCTCCATGCCGACGGCGGTGACGAGATCGGACATCGGCATGGAGTCGTGCCGGGCCAGCACGGTGATGAGTGGATAGCACGACGGATCCAGGCGCGAGTCGATGGCGCGCGCACGCAGTCGGGTCCGGACGCGCCCGCGCCGCCAGAAATCGGTGAGTTCGGCTTCGAGTCCGCTGATCGGGTCGGCCTCGGATGCGTCGTCCGGCGTCGCGCTGATGTCCGAACCCATGCGATCGCGGGTCCTCTCGTGTGATGGCAGACCGAGTCACCTCGGCGGGTTGCCGGTCAGATTACCGAGTTCGTGTGGGGTGGGCGACGTTGGATAACCCGCGGCCTGTGGTGCACGATCGAGAAGTGACCACCACACCGCGCACCACGCCGAACGCCCGGGAGTACGTCAAGTACGCCTATTGGGCGCGCCTGCCCAGGCCGATGCTGGACTGGGTGGCCAACGACCTCGCCGGGCCCGGCGCTTCGGTCCGCATGGTGGTCCGGTGGGCGGTGCCCTGCATTCTCGTGCTGGTCCCGATGCTCTTCGTGCCCGCCGATTGGGGTGTGCGCATCACGATGACGCTGCCGATCCTGCTCGCATACCTCTTCTTCTCGATCGCCCTGAACCGCGTGTACCGGCGACACCGGCTGGCCCAGCACGGGCTGAACCCTGAGCTGGTCAACAAGCTGGAGCGGGAGAAGAACGCCGATCTCTACGACGAATACCACCGCAAATACCGTGGCGAGCGTCGGCAACCAGGCAACTTCGGTTAGATCCCCGGGTCGGCCGGACCGTCGGCGAGAGGCCCGGTGAGTCGAGCGGTCAATACAGGTAGTCCTCGCCGCTCGCCCGCACCGTCACGTCGGAAAGGCTTATCCCCCAGGGCTGATCGATGACATGAACGACGGCGCGGGCCAGGTCCTCCGGGGTGATGAGCCAATACTCCACGGAATCGACGTCGGTCAGCTCGGCCGGCAGAGCGTCCTGCATCAACTCGGTGATGTGCTCGCGGTACGACGCCGCCCGCTGCCCGACGATCCCGCGGATGGCCCGGTCGTTGACGATCCAACTGGCGAGGTTGGTTCCGGCCACGCCGGTGGGTTTGACGGTGGTGACCTTGATCTTGCCCTTGGCCTCGATGCGCAGTGAGTCCGACAGCATGGTGACCGCCGCCTTGGTGGCGCTGTACACGCCCGAACCCTCGAAGCCGCCGTTGCCGTAGATCGACGAGATGTTGACGACCTGGCCGCGCCCCTGGGCGATCATCTGGTCGTAGACCGCCGAGATCCCGTTGACGACACCCTTGATGTTGATGTCGATCGCCTTGTGCCACTTCTCCCATGCGCGTTCATGATCGGCGAAGAAGGCCAGAGGCATGACGCCGGCGTTGTTGACGATCACGTCGATCGCACCGAACCGGTCCACGGCCAGGGCGGCCGCGGCTCTCATCTGGCCCATGTCGGTGACGTCGGCGACGTGGGCGACTGCGGAGCCGCCGGACTCCGCGATGCCGTCGACGACACGAGCGAGGCCCTCGCCGTCGATGTCCACGCCCACCACATGCGCGCCTGCGGCGGCGCACATCTCGGCGATCAGCTTGCCGAAACCACCACCCGCCCCGGTGATGATGATGGTCTTGCCCTGCAGATGATCAGACATGGAGCTCCCCGGCCGCCGAATTGGTCGCGTCATCGTAGCAACACCGAGATCCCAGATTTTCTTATCTTTCAGTCACATGACTGAAAGTGTGCCACGCTGTTCACCGGTTGACATGACCGAACGCCGAGAACAACTCTCGCGTCGACGAACAGGAGATCAATGACCGGCGCGTTCCAGACCAGACGCTCTTTCCTCAAGGCGGCAGGTGCGGTGACCGCCGCAGGTGCGGCAGTCACGGCCGGAAGCGCCTCCGTCGCATCGGCGTCGCCGCGACGGCGTGTGCGTCGAACCCGCGAGGAACATCGGGTGGTGATCGTCGGCTCGGGATTCGGCGGCGGGGTCGCCGCACTTCGTCTCGCGCAGGCCGGTGTGCCGGTGCTGCTGCTCGAGCGTGGCAAACGGTGGCCGACAGGGCCGAACTCGGAGACCTTCCCGCGCGCCTCGAGTCCCGACAAGCGGATGCTCTGGCACGAGTCGACGCCGAACCTGTTCGGGAAACCGTTGAGCGTCGAACCCTATGTGGGGCTGTTCGAATCGGTCGCCGGTGCGAACATGACCGCGCTGTGTCCGGCGGGTCTCGGCGGCGGTTCACTGGTCTATCAGGGCATGACCCTGCAACCGAGTGAGGCGGTGTTCGCCGAACACTTCCCGAACGCGCTCGACTGGCAGCTCATGAACCGGGTGCACTACCCGCGGGTCGCTCGCATGCTGGGGGCGTCGGTGGCCCCGGACTCCGTGGTGCGTTCACCGCAGTATCTGGCGCCCCGACAGTTCGCGAAAAGAGTTCGCGCCGAGGGGCTCCCGTTGCAGAAGATCCCCATGCCCATCGACTGGGGATACGCCGAGGCCGAACTGCGTGGCGAGATGAAACCCGCGTACACCAACGGCGACGGGGCGATCGGAGTCAACAACGGCGGCAAACACAGCGTGGACGTCACCTACATCCGCGAGGCCGAGGCGACCGGGCTCGTGCAGGTTCGTACGTTGCACACCGTGCGTCAGGTCGGACGTCGCCCCGACGGCAAGTGGGCACTCGAGGTGGAACGCACCGACCAGTTCGGAAACGTGCTGGAGCACAACGAGTTGATCACGCCGACGGTCTTCATGGCCGCGGGCAGCGTGAACACCACCAAACTTCTGGTGAAGGCGCAGGCTGCCGGAACCATCCGGGATCTGCCCGACGGGCTCGGCCACGGCTGGGGAACCAACGCCGACCGGATCTACACCTGGACCAGCCCGAGTATCGACTTCGGTGCGGTGCAGGGTGGTCCGGTGGTGTTCGGCAGCCCCAACTGGAGCGATCCGAAGAGCGCGTTCACGATCATCCAGGCGTCGTTGCCGCCACTGCCGGTCTACGTGGGCACGACGATGATGGTCGGCTTCGGTGTCAGCTCGGGACGTGGGGCGATCACGTACGACTCCGCCGTCGGTGACGCGGTGATCCGCTGGCCGCACGAGGGTGATTCGGAGATCCAGACCAAGCACATCGATCGCACGGTTCGTCGAATCGCCGGCCCGGACGCGATTCTCACCGACACCAACGCAGTCTTCCCGTCGACCTGGCACGCGCTCGGTGGCGCCAACATGGGCACTGTCTGCGACCTGGAAGGGCGGGTGAAGGGGCAGCGCGGTCTGTACGTGGTCGACGGTGCCCTCATGCCGGGCAACACCGCTGCTTGTAATCCGTCGATGACCATCGCCGCGGTCGCCGAGCGGGCCCTCGACCGCATCGTGGCCGACGACGTGGGCGTGGTGATCTGAGCGGCTCAGCTGCGTTCGGGGTCAGGTGGATTGTTCTGATGTGACCGGCGCGAGCCACATGCCCGCGAGTGCGTCGACGACGAGGTCGCACTGGTGCTGCCATGACGCGGCGGGTCCGCCTGTCTCGGCGGCGCGCTCGATGTCGGCGAGCGTGTTGACGATCAGGTGGCGGGTCATGTTGTTACGGACCTCGAGCACGTCGTCGGGAAGCGCCGGCAGGGTGCCGTAGAAGCGGTCGAGGATCTGTGTGAGAACGGTCGAGCCGGCCAGTTGTTCGTAGAGCAGAGCGGTGGCCGCCGGGTCGCTGGACACCTGGGCGAAGAACCGCGCGAAGTAGGTGGGGGCGCCGAGCTGGGCGAGATATTCGATCTCCGGCCCGACGAGGCACCGAAGCCAGTCGCGCACCCCGGGTTCGGGTCCCACGGCCTGCATGCATTTCGCACGCAACCGTTCGATGGGGATGTTGTGCGTGACGAGGGTGGCCCGGACGAGGTCGTCCTTGGAGCCGAAGTGGTGGCCGACCGCGTAGTTGTTGCCCTGGCCCGCAGCCTTGCTGATCTGTCGGTTCGACACCGCCGACACGCCATGCAGAGCCATCAACCGCTCGGCCGTGCTGATCAGCAGTTGACGCGTCCGGGCAGACTGCTCCGTCTTCCCCTCGCTCATGGGTCGATGATGCCCTAACGTCTGGGGCCCGCGGCGTGGGATCGGGGGTCGTCACCCGCCGGCGAGCATGGAGAATCCGACATTACCGGCAGCGCGCTGGGTTCCGGGCGCGACGACGCGCGAGCCGACCACCCGCTACGCAGCAAGTTGGTGCGCACCGGGGTGCCCGGACCTAAGGTGAATCGACGATGATCGAGTGATCGCATCGACCGATGGGGGCGGTCAGCGGTCACGACTGTGTGAGGGGACTCGATGGCGACTGCGCCCACGGCCACCGCGAGCTTGCGGGAACTGACGCTACGAGGGACCCTCCTCGGTGGTGTCATCACGCTTGTGTTCACCGCCGCGAACGTCTATCTCGGCCTCAAGGTCGGACTGACGTTCGCCACGGCGATCCCGGCAGCGGTGATCTCGATGAGCATCCTGCGGTATTTCGCCAACCACTCGGTGGTGGAGAACAACATCGTCCAGACGATCGCGTCTGCGGCCGGAACACTGTCGGCGATCATCTTCGTGATCCCCGGCCTGGTGATCGTCGGGTGGTGGACGGGATTCCCGTACTGGATCACGGTGGCGGTGTGCGCGATCGGCGGCGTCCTGGGCGTCATGTACTCCATCCCGCTGCGCCGCGCGCTGGTAACCGGATCCGACCTGCCGTACCCCGAAGGCGTTGCGGCAGCCGAGGTCCTGAAGGTGGGCGACTCGTCCGGCGGTGCCGCCGAGAACAAGGCCGGACTGCGCACGATCGTCATCGGTTCGGTGGCGTCGGCCGCCTTCGCGTTGCTCACCAAACTCAAGGTGCTCAGTGACTCGATCTCGACGACGATCAAGATAGGCACGGGCGGAACGCTGTTCAGCGCCGGGTTGTCGATGTCGCTGATCGGCATCGGACATCTCGTCGGGGTGACCGTCGGCATCGCCATGCTCGTCGGGGTGGTGATCTCCTACGTCGTACTGCTCCCCATCGAGACCCAGAACCGGACGGCCGGTGAGGACTTCGCCGATGCGGTCGGTTCGATCTTCGCCAACGACGTGCGGCTCATCGGTGCCGGCGCGATCGCCATCGCAGCAATCTGGACCCTGATCAAGGTCGTCGGCCCGATCGTGCGTGGCATCCGGGCGGCGATGGTCTCGACGCGATCCCGTCGTGAAGGGGTCACGGTCGACATCACCGAGCGGGACATGCCGATCAACATCGTCGGCGGCAGCATCCTCGTACTGCTGATCCCGATCGGAATCCTGCTGTGGGACTTCGTTCATGACACGGTATTGCAGGGCAGCGCGACCGGCATCATCGCGGTCAGCATCGTCTTCGTCTTCGTCATCGGGCTGGCCGTCGCGTCGGTGTGCGGTTACATGGCGGGACTCATCGGGTCGTCGAACAGCCCGATCTCCGGCGTCGGCATCCTGGTGGTGCTTCTCGCCGCACTGCTCGTCAAGCTGACCTTCGGGCCCGCGGACGCCTCGCAGACCGACGCACTCATCGCCTACACACTGTTCACCGCCGCAGTGGTGTTCGGCGTCGCCACCATTTCCAACGACAATCTGCAGGACCTCAAGACGGGTCAGCTCGTCGGGGCGACGCCGTGGAAGCAGCAGGTCGCCCTGATCATCGGTGTGCTGTTCGGGTCGGCGGTCATCCCGCCGATCCTGCAGCTGATGTACGAGGCCTTCGGGTTCGTGGGCGCTCCGGGAGCGACCGACGACGCGCTCGCGGCGCCGCAGGCCGGACTGCTGTCGACCCTCGCCCAAGGGGTGTTGGGAGCCGATCTCAACTGGGGGCTCATCGGTATCGGCGCGCTGATCGGTGCAGCCGTGATCGTGATCGACGAACTCCTCGGCCGCGCCGGACGATTCCGGTTGCCGCCGCTCGCCGTCGGTATGGGCATGTACCTGCCGATGTCGGTCGTCCTGGTCATCCCCATCGGAGCCTTCATCGGCCATTACTACAACCGGTGGGCCGAACGCAGCGGCGGCGCAGTCGAACACAAGAAGCGAATGGGTGTCCTGTTGGCCACCGGTCTGATCGTCGGCGAGGCGCTGTTCGGGGTGGTCTTCGCCGGGATCGTGGCTGCCACCAGCGACGATTCGGCACTGGCGATCGTGGGCGACGGGTTCGAGCGATGGGCGCAGATCCTCGGCGTCATCGTCTTCGCCGCCACCATCGCCTTCCTCTACGACCGGATTCGCAAGATTGCGACGGCGAGCGGCAGCGTGTCCGACGCGACAACCGGTACCTCGAAGGACTGAGTCGTGGACGATTCGTCGCTATCGCAGACCATCGCCGACTTTCGTTCCGGGGCAGACCATTTCGTGCGCCTCGTCGACATGATCGACGACAACCGATGGGACGGTCCCGGACTCGGCGACTGGTCGCTGCGCTCGCTGGTCGGCCACACCGGAAGATCACTGACCACGGTCGTCACCTACCTCGCCGAGTCCGCGTCGACGATCGACCTCGACTCCACCGCGGCGTACTACGCGTCCATCCAGGGATACGGTGACCCGGCGTCGGTTCTGCAGCGTGGAGTCGATGCCGGGCTCGCCCTCGGCGACGATCCCCGGTCGAGCGTGAAAGCCTTGCGCGCACGGGCTCTCGACGAGCTCGACGGAGTCGACGATCGACCGCTCGCCACGCCGTTCGGCGGCATCATGCTGTCGCACTACCTGCCGACCCGGACGTTCGAACTCGCCGTACACGGCCTCGACATCAGCCGCGCAATCGGCGCCGACGTTGCGCTGCCGGCGTCAGTCCTGGCTTCGGCACTGTCGACGGCGGCTGCGACGGCCGCGCGCACCGGTCAGGGCGAGCAGGCGCTGCTCACCCTCACCGGGCGTTCGTCGGAGCCGATCTCGGTCGTCTGAACGAGCCGGGCTCAGCCCGGGACACCGGCGTGGGCGAATTCCGCGACGATGGTCGCGTTGAAGGCGGCCAGATCGTCGGGCTTGCGGCTCGTGATGAGGACGTTGTCGCCGTCGCGGCAGACAACCACTTCCTCGTCGACCCAGGTGCCGCCCGCATTGATGACATCGGTGCTCACGCTCGGGAACGACGTGAGCGTCCGCCCGCGCACCACGTCGGCCTCGATCAGCGTCCACGGCGCGTGGCAGATCGCCGCCACCGGCTTGCCGGCCTCGAAGAAGCTGCGGACAAAGCGCACTGCGGGTGCGGAGGCACGCAGGAAATCGGGGTTCGCGACACCGCCCGGTAGAACGAGGGCGTCGTAGTCGAGGACGCGCGCGTCCTCCAGCGCGACATCGACGGGGAAGGTGTCGGCCCGGTCCAGATGATCGAACGCCTGGATCGTGCCCGACTCGATGGACACCAGCACCGGCTTGCCGCCGCACGCCTGGATCGACTTCCACGGTTCGGTGAGTTCGACCTGCTCGGTGCCTTCTTGGGCGACCAGGAATGCGACGGTGATGTCGTTGAGTTCTTCGGCCATGTCTGCTGTGCCTCCTCGGGTGCACTACGCCCGGCCGGGGGATCGAACCGGGTTTCGGTGATCGTTCCGGCCGGGGGGTCGTGGTGCGCCAGTCGTGGGTCCGACCGCGTCTTGATCGTCGGCGCGGATCAACCGGCGCCTGTACTGGGGTTCGTACCCTCCGGGCTCGAACCCCAAACTGCACCGCCGTCTCGAGGCCGTGTTGAATGTCCTCCGGCGATGCGGATGAGGAGGGGCCCGTGGGCGGTCTGAACGCGGTGGCGACGCTGGTGCACCTGGCGCGCGGTGGGGAAGTCGGTGAGTCACATGAGACCCCGTACACCGTGATCGAGAACGCACCACATCGTGTGCTCCGCCGCTACGGTTCCGACGACGAGGTCGTCGCCGCACTCGGGTCAGGGCACCCACCGGTGCTGCTCGTCCCGCCGCTCGCGGTGTCCACCATGTGCTACGACCTGGCCCCCGACCTGTCGATGGTGCAGTTTCTGCTCTCGACCGGCCGCATTCCGTATGTGGTCGACTTCGGTGAGATGACGCGGGCCGATCGGCGCCTGGGGTTCGCGGACTTCTTCGACGACATCATCCCGACTGCGATCGCCGGTGTCGTCGCCGACTTCGCCGGCTCGACCTCGGCCGGAGACGTGGGCGTCGACCTGATCGCGTGGAGCATCGGCGGCACCCTCAGCCTGCTCACCGTGGCCGCGGACCCGAACCTGCCGGTGCGGTCGGTGACGGCGGTCGGAACGCCCCTCGATTATTCGAAGGTGCCGCCCTATCCGTTGGTGAAGACGCTCATGCGGCCGGTGGGACCCACGCCGGTGACCCTCGCGCTGAAGGCCCTCGGCGGGATTCCGGCTCCGCTGGTCCGGGTGGCGTACCGGGGAACCGCCTGGCAGCGGGAGTTGAAAAAGCCCGGATACATCATGCGCAACGCGGACGACACCGAGGCGCTTGCGCGCATGAAGGCCATCGACCGGTTCCAGGAGACCATGCCCGGTTATCCCGGCAAGGTGTCCGAGCAGATGTGGGAGAACTTCATCATGCGCGGCGAGCTCGGCCGCGGAGTTCTGGACTTCGACGGCCGCACGGTCGATCTCTCACGTGTCACCGTCCCGGTTGCGCTCTTCGGCAGCCATCGTGACGCGATCGTGAGCTGGGCCGCCGCCCATCACGGCGTCGAGTTGCTCAGCGGATCGCCGCAGGTGGAGTTCACGACGGTCGAGACCAGTCACCTCGGTCTCATCGCGGGGTCGGCCGCCGTCGAGGAGACCTGGCCGGCGATCGACGACTTTCTCTCCGGCCTGAACGGATAGTCGTCGGTTCCCGGCGGGCGCTTGGCTGCTCTCGGTAGCTCGGCGACGTATACGGCAACCGCCACGGCACCCACGAACACCAACCACGTGGCGCCGCGCCCGGCACTAGCCGCGAGGCAGCCGGCGACCAGGGATGTCACGCAGATGACGACCGCCAGTGCGGCGGGTAGCCATCGTCCGTCCCGCAGGATCAGGACTGCTGCCTGCAGTTGCAGACCGATGACGGCCAACGCCATCCCCGCTGCCGCGCCGCTCGTCGCGATCACGCCGGGTAGACCCGCGGAGCCGTGAAGGAACGCCACGGCGACGGTCGTGCCCAGCGCGGTCAGTCCGAGAGCCGCGCCGGTCGTCGGCGAGGTGACCCGCGCGAACCCGCTCTCACCTGCCAGGTTGTCGACGCCCGATACAGAAGTGGTCATGACTCTCTGTCTAGCCCACTTGGGTCATCGCGGGTAGTATGCACATTCTCGTCCATATGGACGAAAATGTGCCCACGGACGAAGGATCACGGTGTCACGGGTGGACGAGCAGACCCTGCTGGACGAGCAGACCCAGCTGGACGAGCAGGCCCTGCGGGACCCGGTGCGGCGCGCCTACGAGGTGTGCCCGGTCGAGGTGGCCGTCGCAGTCCTCGGCGGCTCCTGGAAGATGACCATCGTCAAGAACCTCCTCGACGGTCCGATGCGATACGGCGCTCTGGGACGCGCCGTCGGCCCGGTGACGCCGCGGGTTCTCACCCGACAGCTGCGTGAACTCGAATGCGACGGCATCGTCACGCGAGCGGCGTTCGCGGAAGTGCCGCCCCGGGTGGAGTATTCGCTGACCCAGCAAGGTCAGGCGCTGGCTCCGTTCGTGTCCGCGCTGAACGAATGGGGTAAGAGCTACGCCCGCAGCGTGATCGAACCCAGGTACACACCAGTCGACGAACCGGCCCATCGCTGAGTCCGTACGATCCCCGCCCGGCCGGGGGGCGCAGATGAAAAAACCTTCATCTTCGACTCATGGACGACTCACCGGCGTCGGACATCGTTACCGACATGAAGATCTCACGAGTACTCGCCACCCTCGCCCTCGGTGCGCTCGCCGTCGCCGTGATCGCCGCCAGTTTCTTCCTCATCCGATCTCCAGAACCCAGCCTGGCCTCCGATGCGGTGTCCGTCGATGTCGCGGGGGAGGCGTCGAAGACCCACACGCAGGCGCAGCCGATGGTGCCGCCTGCCCCGGCGGGAGCCCCGATTCCGCGCGCCGTGGCTCCCAACCTGTACGTCGACGACGACGACTGGTGCGACAACCGGCCCGGCGTGCGTGACGACGACTGTGACGACATCGACGACGAGCGGGATGACCGGGACGACCAGCGGGATGACCGGGACGACGGCGTCGACCACGACGACCATCATGACGATCAGCACGACGACTGGGACGATGGCGTCGATGACGACCGGTTCGACGACTGACAACTCGGCTCCTCGCGCGGGAGCCGACACCGGGAGCGCGGGTCCGCGACATCGGCCCGCGCTCCCGGCGCGATGGCGTATCACCGCCTGGATCATGCTCACCACGTTCCTGCTGCTCGCCGTGGTGTTCGTGATGACCCGCAATCTGTTGCTGCGCGACGTCGACAGTCGCGCGAACAACGACGTCTCCCAGGAAGCCAGCGAGTTCCGGAGGTTCGCGGCGGAGGGGGTCGACCCGACCACCTCCCAACCGTTCGATTCGGTGTCGAGGCTCCTGGAGGTGTTCCTGTCACGGCAGTCCGCCGGCCAGGGGGAGGTCATGGCCGGTGTGGTCGGCGACAACGAGATCCTCGAGCTGCCCGGCAATGCCTGGCCCGCGGCGGGCGAGGGCAGCCGGGTCCTGGCCGAGCTGCGCTCCCAGCCCGGCTCGGCCGGCGTCTTGCTGACCGCGCACGGTGAGATCCGCTGGGGGAAGGTCGACCTGGAACCCATCGGGGCCGGGTCACCCGGAACCACACCGGCGTCGTCGCGGCCGGGAACGTTCATCGTCGGGATCTACACCGATCCCGGCCGGGAACTCGTCGACCGGACGATGCGGGTCCTCGCCCTTGTCGGTCTCGCGGGCATGATCATCACCACCGGCGTCGCGTACCTGGTCGCCGGCCGCATCCTTGCCCCGGTACGCAGCGTGCGCACCGTCGCCGAGGAGATCGGGGAGAACGACCTGACCGCTCGCGTCCCGGTGCGCGGTCGCGACGACATCGCCGCGCTCGCACAGACCTTCAACGCGATGCTCGATCGCATCGAGAACGCTTACACCACGCAACGGCAGTTCGTCGACGACGCCGGTCATGAGCTGCGGACACCGATCACCGTGGTCCGGGGGCACCTCGAACTTCTGCCCGACGATCCCGACGAGCGACGCAAGACCCTCGACCTCGTCGACAGCGAGCTGGTGCGGATGGGGCGCATCGTGGGAGATCTGCTCGTGCTGGCCAAGTCCGAACAGCCGGACTTCGTCGTCACCAGGACCATCGACGCGGCGCAGCTGATGCTCGACATCGAGTCCAAGGTGCAGCCGCTCGGTGAGCGGGAGTGGTTGCTCATGGAGGTCGCCGAGGGGCCGTGCCCGCTGGATCCCGAACGGATCACCCAGGCGATGCTGCAGTTCGCGTCGAACGCGGTCCGTCACACGCGTGCGGGCTCCGTGATCCAGCTGGGTTCGCGCTTTGCCGGTTCGGGGGCGCAGCGCCGGCTTTCCATCTGGATCACCGACGACGGCCCCGGCGTCGAAGCGGAGGATGCGCCGAAGATCTTCGAACGGTTCCAGCGCGGGCGGACGAGTTCGGCCCCCGAACATTCGTCCGGTGCCGGGCTGGGACTCGCGATCGTGCGGGCCATCGCCGATGCGCATGCCGGCGTCGCCTGGGTGCGCAGTGTGCCCGGGCACGGCGCGACGTTCGGCATCGACGTGCCCGCACCCGACCTCCCGGCCGACCTGCCGTCCGTCGGCACACCGCCCGAAACAGAGAAGGGGATCCTCCGATGAGTCGCGTTCTCATCGCCGAGGACGACGCCAGGATCGCGTCGTTCATCGGAAACGGGCTGCGTGCAGCCGGTTACAGCACCGAGCACGTGTCCGACGGGCTCTCGGCGCTGGAAGCGGTGCGCAGCGGTTCCTTCGACATGGTCGTCCTCGACATCGGCCTCCCGGCGATGGACGGATTCGACGTCCTGTACTCGATGCGTGGGGAGGGGATCACGACGCCCGTCGTGGTCCTCACCGCGCGGGACAGCGTGAGCGACACCGTGAGCGGGCTCGAGGGCGGGGCCAACGACTACATGACCAAACCGTTCCAGTTCGCCGAACTGCTGGCGCGCATCCGACTCCGACTGGTCGACGATTCGGCCGTGTCGTCGGAGAATTCGTTGTCCGCCGGTGACCTTCGCCTCGATCTGAAGTCGCGTCGCGCGCGGGTCGGTGCGGAGACCGTCGACCTCACCGCTCGCGAGTTCGCCCTCCTCGAGGTGTTCCTGCGGCACCCCGACCAGGTGCTGTCCCGCGAGCAGATCCTCGGCCACGTGTGGGGATACGACTTCGACCCGGCGTCGAACGTCGTCGACGTCTATGTGCGCGCATTGCGCAACAAGATCGGATCCGATCGCCTGGAGACGGTGCGCGGCATGGGGTATCGCCTGCGGGCAGGCGACTGATCCTGGCCCCCGGACGGCCCGTACCCTCAGGGCGCGACGCTGAACCAGTCGTCGAACCCGGAGGGGTCGTGTCGCCCGAGCGCGCCGTGCTCGAACAGGCCCCAGCCGGTGCGGGCCGTCCCGTCGGCCTCGCGGCACACGGCACGCCCGACGTGGTCGATGACGCCGAACGCCATTCGGCCCGCGATGTCCGCGCTGGTCATGTCGTAGGTGAGGCGTTCGGTGAAACCCGCACCGCGCCAGGCTCCGTGGGTCCAGTCGGGATCACCGCCGTACCCGCCGCCGACGTGGATGGGCACGGGCATAAGCGATTCCACTTCGAGGGTCACCGCCGATCCGCCGACGCCGGTGGCGGTGATCGTCGCCCCGGTGGGTACGCGTGTCCCCGACGCGTAGTGCACCGTGATGGCGGGCCAGCCCAGCTGTTCGATCCGCCCGTCCTTCCACACCCGGGTGCAGTCGTTCAGTGTGCGGAACCCCGACGGGTCTTCTTGGACGATGAGGACGAGCTGGAAGTCGTCGAAGGCCATCGGTATGTAGAGCCACCACATACCCTCGAAGGGCGGATCCGCAGGGAGGCCTGCGGGTTCGGGCTCACCGACGGGTCGGATGCCCCACGAGCGGTCGCGGGTGCCGATCCAGGTCGCCGGGTCGACGGCGATCTCCTCGCCGTCGATGGTGATGGTGCCCCGCCAGGCCCCGACCTGGGCGAAACGCTGCGCGTCGAGCGTCACCTTCGCGCCCTGTCGCATCACGTGCGGTTGTTCGAGCACGGCGTCGAAGAGTCCCTCCCAGTGCAGATCCAGGGCGATACCCTCGGTGTCCGCCAGGGTGAGATGGAGTTCGCGCAGGGGATCGTCGACGCTCATCCGGTAGGCGCCGACATGCTGATCGAGCCGGTTGTCGTCGATCGCGTCACTCAGGTGGAGTGCGGTCTGTGTGTCGGAGCCGTCCTGCCCGCGGCGCCGGATGAGGACGAAGGCATCTTTGACCCCCAGGTTGGGGTAGTACCCGATGCCGGTGATGAGGAAGATGTCGCCGCTGCGATCGTGGGCGTTCAGGTAGGCGCGGTCGTAGAAGTTCCGGTCCGAGCTCCCCGGCCACGAGATCGGTTGCGGCAGCTGGTGGATCGGGAACTCATCCATCGGTCCCACCCCGGATCGGGTCGTGTCCCCGGATGCGGCCATCTCAGTTCTCCTCGAGGAGTCGTTCGAGCAACGGTCGGTGGTAGAAGAGGGTGCCGTCGACATCGTCGGGACGGTCGAGTTCGCCGAAGTGCACGCGTCGTGCGCCGGTCCGCATGAACACACAGCACCACTGGACGGCGGCGTAGACGTGGAACCAACGCAGATCCGCCAGTTCGACGCCGGTCCGTTCCCGGTAAGTGGCGCGCACGTCGGACTCGCGGAGCAGGTCGGGAAGTCCGGCAAGCCCGGCCATCGTCGCCAGTTCCTGAAACACCATGTGCGCGAATATCAGCCAGGCGACGTCGAGTTCGCGCGGCCCGATGCGGGCCATCTCCCAATCGAGTACGGCCGTCGGTGCGAAGTCGGCGAACATCATGTTGCCGAGGCGGGCGTCGCCCCAGGACAACACCGATTCGCCGCGCGCCACGTCCTCCGGGAAGTTCGCGGCGAGCCAGGTGAGGGCCCGTTCGACGAGGGGCGAACGCCCTATCCCCTCGACCGACAGGTCGTACCAGTCCCGTAGCCATGCGAGGAGCCGTGCCAGGTTGTTCTCGCCCGGCGGGAGGTCGTCGGCGAGGAAGCCGAAATGGGTTGTTGCGTCGGGGATGGAGTGGAGGTCGGCGATCACGCCGATGATCGATTCCTGCATGGCCTGTTGCCGTGCCGGTGGGGCATCGCCGAACCAGTTGTCGCCGAACGTGTACGGCATCACGTCGGGAGCCACCTCGCCCGCGCACCGATCCATGAGGAAGAACGGTGCGCCGAGGAGGGAGCCGCTCGGCTCGAGATGGTGTACCGCGGGCACCGGGACATCGGTCAGTTCGGCGATCCGGCGCATCGTGTCGTACTGGTGGTCCATTCGGTACGAGCGGAAGACCGGTATGTCGTCGGCCGCCGGCGCCATCCGCATCACCCATTCGCGGGCAGGGGATTCGGGCCAGGTCACCGTGAGGGGGATGGTTTCCGACGACATGCCGTTGCTGTCGCCGCCGGCGCCCAGCTGGACCTCGGGTGCGCCGTCGGGTGCGTCTGCCTGTTCCGCGAGCCAGCGCGACAACACCTCGGGGACCGTTGCGTTGTCCCTGCTCGAGCGCTGCAGGTGGTCGACCTGCTCGACGGCGGGTTCGGTGGCCATGGGCACCCCCGGGATTCGGTACCGAGACATTCGCTACGGTGAGTAGCGTTATGACAGCAGACGGGTCGCTCGGTTCGCAGCGACTTCGCGAAATCTCCGGCGGAGGGCAGGCGCGATGACATCAGAGGTCGCCGAATCGGTCGGACGCCCTCGCGACGCGCGGATCGATTCTGCCGTGCTCGCCGCTGCCGCGGAGATGCTCGTCGACGTCGGCTACCGCAAGCTGACGATGGCAGCGATCGCCGAGCGCGCCGGTACGACCAAGACGGCCCTGTATCGCCGCTGGTCGGGCAAGGCCGAGCTGGTGCACGATGTGGCTTTCTCCCGGATGACGCGCCTGCCGCCGTCCAGCGGCGAGGTCGCCGACGACATCCGGACGCTGGTGGACTCGGCCCGAGAGTTGTTCGCCAGCCCGGTGACCCGCGCGGCGTTGCCCGGACTGATCTCGGACATGGCGGCCGACCCCGAGCTCGCGGTGCGCGTCCATGCCGGGTTCGCGGAGGTGTTCGGGGCGCTGCGGGAACGCCTGGTGGTGGCCGTCGAACGCGGCGAGGTGCATCCCGACGTCGACCCCGACCGGCTCATCGAGGCGGTCGGCGGGGCCGCGATGCTGCACGCGTTGCTGCTCGTCGACGGACAACGGTTCGACGCCACCTGGGCCGCGCAGCTGAGCGCGCTGGTCGTGCACGGTGTCGTCCGGTGAGCTCGATGGCCGCGGGCGGGCGCTGCCGCCGACCTACACTCGTGAGATGACCGCACCGAAGAGCACCGACGAGGCCGTCGAACAGATCCTGTCCACCTACGACACCATCACCGTGGTCGGGGCGAGCGCGAATACGTCCAAGGCCGCCAACGAGGTTCCGGCGTACATGAAGAACCACGGGTGGCGCATCATCCCGGTGAATCCCACTGCCGAGGAGATCGTGGGGGAGCGGGTGTACCGGTCGTTGGCCGACATCCCGGAGCAGGTCGGTCTTGTCGACGTCTTCCGTCCGGGGCCCGAGTGCGCCGAGGTCGCCCGGGCTGCCGTCGCGGCCGGGGCCAGTGCACTGTGGTTGCAACTCGGCATCCGCTCGGAGGAGGCGCGCGCGATCGCCGAGGAAGCCGGCCTGCTGTACGTCGAGGACCGCTGCCTGATCATCGAGCAGCGCCGCACCGGCATCGTCCCCGCCTGACGACGGTCGTGGCCCGGTGACATTCCTCGACGAGCTGACGCACCAACGACTTCCGCTGTTCCTGCTGTTCGCGTCGTTCGTGGTCACGTTCGTCGTGACACGGGTGATCACCCGGCTCATCCGAGCGGGCAAGGGGCCGTTCCGCAACAACGTGTCCGGCGGCGTGCACGTGCACCACATGGTGCCCGGGTTGATCCTCACGATCGTCGGCGCCTTCCTGTCGGTCGGCGTCAACGGGGCGTCGCCCGGTGCGGAGATCAGTGCGGTGCTCATCGGCATCGGCGCTTCGCTGGTGCTCGACGAGTTCGCGCTCATCCTGCGCCTCCAGGACGTGTATTGGTCGCCGGAAGGGCAACTGTCAGTACAGGTCGTGGCCCTCACGGTGGCTGCGCTGGGAATGGCATTGCTCGGCTTCAACCCCCTCGAGGACGCCGATCTCGAGATCGGCCCGGTTGCGCTGGTCGCCACTGTGCCGGTGAACATCGCGTGCGCGATCCTGTGCGTGCTGAAGGGCAAGTTCTCCACCGCGATCGTGGGTGTGTTCATCCCCGTGTTCGCCTGGGCCGGGGCGATCCGCCTCGCCCGGCCCCATTCCGCCTGGGCCCGACGCCGTTACGCGCCGGCCAAGGTGGAGAAGGCGCGCGATCGAGCGAAGAACTTCGACGACCGTTGGGGTCGGTGGGGTCTGAGCATCGGCGATCTGGTCGCCGGGAAACCGACCGACGAGCCCGACGTCGCGGCGGTCACCCCTCCCGGAACCAGCGGAAGCGACACGCCTGTCGGGCCCTGATCTGCTCGTTCATACCCTCAAAGTCTCTCCGGGAGTGCTCGATACAGCACCTACGGGACCATTCCGAAAGCGGCCTGTGCCAGCGTGACGAATCGCGAGGCAGCCGCCGACGGTTGCGACCTCCACAGCAGCCCGAGGTGGGCGGTGGCGTCGACTCCCCGGATGGGTAGTCCGACGACGCGGTCGTCCGCAGCGGCGATCGACTCGCTGAGGATTCCGATCCCCATTCCGCTGCAGACCAATTCGATGATGGCGTCCGGCGACGACGCCTCGATCGCGGGACGCACCGGGCCGCCCCGGGCGAGCGCGGCGGCGTCGAAGACCGCCCGGATGCCCGCGCCCACCGGGAGGCAGATGAGTGACTGCCGTCGGAGCGAGGACAAGTCGACGGTCCGCCGTGCCGAGTGTGTTTCGGCGGGCACGACCGCCACGACGCGTTCGGCGATGACCGTCAAGGACTCGATTCCGGCGGGGAGATCGTCGCCGTAGCCGGCCAGTGCGATGTCGAGCCTTCCGTCGTCGACGGAAGTGATCAGGTCCGTCGACGGGGACTCGCTCAGGCTCAACTCGATCTGTGGGTGTGCAGACCGGAAGTCACCGAGTGCGACGAACAGCGGTGCGATGGTGCAGCCCTCGACCATCCCGATCGACAAGCTGCCGCGGACCAGTCCGTCCACATCGGCGACCGCACGGCTCACCTGCTCGGCGGCGGCGAGAGCCGCGCGCGCAGCGGGCAAGGCTGCGACACCTGCATCGGTGAGCCGGATGGTACGACCCGACCGGTCGAAGAGAGCGGACCCGAGCTCACGCTCGAGTCCGCGGATCTGTGCGCTGATGTTGGGCTGCGTCGTGTGGACCCGGTTCGCCGCGGCCGTGAATCCGCCCTCGTTGGCCACGGCGACGAAGTACTCGAGCTGTCGCAGTTCCATAACTGGCAATGATACCTGGCATCAGAATCATCAGTTGGACTTATCTGCTGGCCGGCGACATCTTGGAAACAGAACGACCACATCAACGAAAGGAAAGGCCATGACCACCTACGAGACCGCCCGTAGCCCCGAGGACCTCACCCGGTTATTCGTCGAATTCTCCAACGCCGGTGACGCCGACGCGGTGGCATCGCTGTACGACGAGAACGCCGTGATGGCCTACCCTCCCGGCGAGATGACCCGGGGTCGGCAGGCCATCCGCGACATGTGGGCATCCGTGCTCGAGCACCGGCCGACCTTCGTGCCCGAGCCGCCGCTGCCGACGCTCGTTTTCGGCGACGACCTCGCGCTGACGTCGACACCACCCCGCGACGGCGCCGGCGCCCGCGCCCAGGTGGTGGCCCGGCGTCCCGACGGGACCTGGGTGCGCATCATCGATCAGCCGGAGTTCCAGACCCCGAACGACCCAGATTTCTGAGGATGGATTCAGCTTTCGTGCTAGCTTCGCTGTGTCGGCGGTTACACCCGCGAGCGAGGCGGCGCGAAGGGACGGGATTGCGTGGGAGTACCTGAAGCGGGAGAAGTGGCCGCCGCGATCGCGTCGCGACTGGCCACGACGCGCGGCGCGACCATCACCGTGGACTCGGCTCGCCGCCTCCCGGCCGGCGCCAGTCGTGCGACATATGCGGCGACGCTCTTCGACGGCGCAGGCAACACCGAGCCGATCATCATCCGTGCCGTACCCGCCGCCACCGACGACGGCGGGCTGCGCGACGAAGCCCAGGTACTCCGGGCGGCGGCGGACGCGGGCGTACCGGTGCCCGTGATCCTCGACGCGGGGTTCGACGAGCCGGACAACGTCCTGGGTTTTCCCTACCTGGCGATGAATTTCATCGGCGGAGAATCAATTCCGCGACGGATCCTGCGCGACGACGCCTACGCGGGAGCCCGTACCGGCTTCGCGACCCAGGCGGGTCAGATCCTCGCACGCATCCACGCGATCGACATCTGGAAGACCCCCGGCCTCGTCGAGCTCACCGATCCGATCGACGGTCTGCGCCGGCTGTTCCCCCGCGAGTTCGACGCCATGCCCGCGGGTCTGGTGTTGGCCACGCAGTGGCTCATCGAGAACAGGGGGCTCATCGAGAACCGACCCGCAGGGTCCAGCCGAAAATGTCTGGTGCACGGGGATTTTCGTCTCGGAAATCTCCTCGTCGACCCCGACGGTGTTGCCGCGGTACTGGACTGGGAACTCGTCCACATCGGTGACCCGGTGGAAGACCTGGGCTGGTTGTGCGCGAAGGCATGGCGATTCGGTGGTTCGACGCCCGTCGCCGGGATGGGTGATCGCGCAACGCTGCTGGACGCCTACGCGGACGTGGCCGGTTGGCGGCCCACCGAGGATGCGTTGCGGTGGTGGGAGCTCTACGCCACCGTGAAGTGGGGCCTGATCTGCGCGGTCCAGGCCGCGCGGCACCTCGACGGCGTCGAGCGGTCCGTCGAGCTCGTCGCGATCGGAAGGCGAAGCGCCGAACAGGAATTCGACGCACTACTCGACCTGGGTCTCGTCATCCCACAACCGGTGGCCGACCCGTTGGACGATCCGTCGACGGCACCGCGCGAGGATCTGTACGGGTCCCCGAGCACCTCCGAATTGCTCGAAGCGCTCGCCGAGTTCCTCCGCTCGGATGCCGTGCAGGCCGACCTGTCGCCTCAGGTGCGGTTCCACACCCGGGTCGCGGGCAACGTCGTCGATGTCGTCCGGCGTGAGGAACTACTCGGAGCCCGGCACGCCGCCGAGAGCGCGCAACGCCTGAGCGCGCTCGGGGTCGTCGATCAGCGGGCGTTGTGCGATGGGCTCCGGACCGGCGAACTCGACGGCAACGACGAGAAGGTGCGCAACGCGATCGTCGCGGATGTGCGCGCGCGATTGCTGGTCGCGAACCCCAGGTACTTCGCGGTCCCGCATCCGTGACCGCCGGCCATCCGTACCCGACCGTCCCCCCGATACCGACCGAGAAGGATTGACCGTGGACTTCGCAGTGCCCCAGTCGCTGAGCGACTACCTCGACGAACTCGACGCCTTCATCGAGGCCGAGATCGTGCCCCTCGAGCAGACCGACGACAACATCCGGTTCTTCGACCACCGTCGGGAGGATTCGCGAACCGATTGGGAGCGTGGCGGTCTGCCGAACAAGGAGTGGGAAGCACTCCTCGGCGAGGCCCGTCGCCGGGCCGACGCCGCCGGTCACTTCCGGTATCCGTTCCCGGCGGAGTTCGGCGGACGTGACGGATCGAACCTGGCGATGGCGATCATCCGGGAACACCTGGCGTCGAAGGGGCTCGGTCTGCACTGCGATCTGCAGAACGAGCACGCCATCGTCGGCAACAACATCGGTCTGCTCCTGATGCTGGAGTACGGAACTGACGAGCAGAAGCAGGAGTGGGTCGAAGGGCTTGCCGCCGGAACCAAGTTCTTCGCGTTCGGTATCACCGAACCAGATCACGGTTCCGACGCGACGTGGATGGAGACGAGCGCGGTCCGCGACGGCGACGACTGGATCATCAACGGCGAGAAGACCTGGAACACCGGGATTCACGCCGCGCACCGGGACATCATCTTCGCGCGGACCAGTGGTGAGCCCGGCGAGGCCCGCGGGATCACGGCGTTCCTCGTGGACCCGCAGGACCCGGGCTTCGCGGTCGAAGAGTATCTGTGGACGTTCAACATGCCCACCGATCACGCCCACATCAGCCTGCGCGACGTGCGGGTGCCGGACTCGGCGGTCTTCGGGGCCGAGGGCGCAGGCCTCCAGGTGGTTCAGCACTTCTTCAACGAGAACCGCATCCGGCAGGCGGCGTCGAGCCTCGGCGCGGCGCAGTACTGCATCAACAGGGCCGTGGCGTATGCCAACGAGCGGGCGCCGTTCGGCAAGAAGCTGTCGACCAATCAGGCCATCCAGTTCCCGCTGGTCGACCTGCACACCCGCGCCGCGATGGTCCGGGCGTTGATCCGGGAAACCGCCTGGAAGATGGACACCTACGGCCCGTTCGCGGCGTCGGCGGAAGTGTCGATGTGCAACTACCAGGCGAATCGCCTGTGTTGCGACGCGGCCGACCAGGCCATGCAGGTGTTCGGTGGGCGTGGCTACTCACGGCACGAGCCGTTCGAACACATCTACCGCCATCACCGTCGGTACCGCATCACCGAGGGAGCCGACGAGATCCAGATGCGGCGGGTCGCCGGATACCTGTTCGGTTTCATGTCGGGCAAGGCGCCCAAGGGAGTGCGTTCGTCCTGAGTAGGCTGGCCACATGATCGCGGTCATCATCATCGTGGCGGTTGTCGTGGTCGCCGTGTTCATCCTCGGCGGCGCCGCCTGGTTTGCCTACGACTCGGACAAACGAGTGCGGTCGTTCGCGCGGTCCACCGAGCTGATCCCCGGCCGTCCCGGCCGGGCACCCGAGAGCTGGACCACTGACAACACCCGAGAAGCATTGCTGCATCGACGGATTCGCTACGCAATCGCCGATGTTCACGCCAACCCGGCCATCCCGCGGGACGACGATCTCGTCGCCGCGCGGAATCGTCTCGACGACGCCGTCTTCGAGATCGACGATCGGCTGATCGCCGCAGCAGACCTCACCGGAGACGAATCCGCGGAAGCGCTCGATCGTGCCGAGGCGGCGATCAAGGATCTGGAGAAGCTCCCGAAGAAGCTCTGGGAGGCTCCGAAAGAGGACCAACTCGCCGATCTCGACCGTGTGACCCGCGCGCTGTCGCGGGGCTGACTGTCAGATGACGGTCGGTCGGGGCGGGGGATCCGGCTCGGCCGGACGCGGTTGCGGTTCGGGCGCCGGCGGTGGCGTCGGCACGGGGATCGGCGGCTCGGACGGCGGCTCGGGGACCGGTTCGGGCGCGGGGATGGGCTCGGGTGGTGGCGGTGGCGGCGGGACCGGCTGGTTCATGTCCGGATTCCTCTCGGCGTGCGCGTCGGGTGTCTGCTCGTCCTTCTCCGACGCTACGCCCGCCGCTGGAGACCGGCCACCGCGTCGTCAGGTCGACGTCGACAGGTCGAGCAGCGTCCGTACGGTGCGGAGGTTACGGCCCGTGCCCTGGACGCCGAGCCCGCGCGCGATGACGGGTGCGGTCAGTTTCGACCGGCCCGCGCCGTCGGCGTAGCGGATGTGCAGGTCCGCGCCGACCACGCGGCAGACATCGCCGTCGAAATCCCTTTCCGCGAACGCCGACGCCTTGTCCGGTGCAGGCGCACCCGTCAGGAAATAGACATAGGAGTATTTGTCGTCGACGACCTCGAACGGATGCGCGGCCAGCGCGCTGCGGACCTGTTCGGGTGTGCGACTGATGACTTCTCGAAACCAGCCGTAGCGTTCCTGCAGCGCCGCCTCGAGAGACCGATCGAACTCGTCGGAATCACCCGGCGGCGCACAGATCAGGTTTCCCGACGCGATATACGTCGACACCTCCGTCGCGCCGAGTTCTTCTGCCAACGAACGCAATTCACTCATCGGTAGCTTGGCTCCACCGACGTTCACCGCGCGGATCAGGATGATGCGTCGCGTCATGGCCGTACCCCCTGGGGAATCGACATGGTGCCAGTGTTGCAGACGTGCGGGCGCTTCACTGGGCGTTGTCCGCGAGGGGGAGGAGTTGTCGCGGGGACGGGCGCCCCCACCCGTCGACTGTGCGTCGTTTTCCGTCGACTGTGCGGCTTATCTCGTCGACCGGGTGGCCCATCTCGTCGACCGGGCGGCTCATCGCGTCGACCGGGCGGCCTATCTCGTCGACTGTGCGGCTCATTGCGTTGATTGGGCGTCGGTCCTTGGCGATGAGCGTCGTTCGAATAAGCCACTGGACGGGCGGAACGCACGGTCGACGGGGATCGACGCCCAGTCAACGGGAAACGACGCACGGTCGACGGGATCGACGCCCAGTCAACGGGAAACGACGCACGGTCGACGGGATCGACGCACGCTCGACGGGAAAGGACGCACGGTCGACGGGGATCGACGCACGGTCGACGACGTCCGGGTCAGCGGCGGCTCGCCACCGCGAAGGTGCGACGGAACGGCAGGACCGTGCCGCAGTCGCGGCTCGGGTAGGCCTCGGCGAACCGCTGTTTGAGGTCGTTCGCGAACTGGTGACGCAGGTCGTCCGGGAGCGCCTGCAGGTAGGGCCGGGCTCCGGTGCCCGACATCCAGTCGAAGACCGGGTCGGGCCCCTCCAGCACGTGGAAGTAGGTCGTCTCCCACACGTTGGTGTGATAGCCGCGCTCGGTGAAGAAGTCCAGATACATCTCGGCGTCGAGCCGGGGAAGGGCCCGCAGGTCGCCGAAGGCCCCCACGTATGGCTCGGTGGCGGCCAGGTCGGCGAGTGCGGAATGGGTGGGTGAATCGGTGTTGTTGGGCACCTGCAGGGCAAAGGCTCCACCGTCGGTGAGGTGCCCGAGCAACCGGTCGATGACGTCGAGATGATCGGGCACCCACTGGAACATCGCGTTCGAGATCATGAGGTCGACGGCGCGGTGCGGGGCCCAGTGGGACACATCGGCGACGTCGTAGTTGGCATGCGCATCGGTGTTGTCGCGGATCGCGCGATCGACCATGGCCGCCGAGTCGTCGATGCCCAGGATCTCCGCGGCCGGCCACCGGGCGCGCAGGTGCTTGGTGAGATGGCCGGGACCGCAACCGAGATCGACCACGGAGGTCGGATTGATGGGTATCTGCCCGATGAGATCGAGGAACGGCCGCGCCCGGTCGTCGGCGAACTGCAGGTAGCGTGTCGGGTCCCAGACAGCCATGGTTCCACCCTAGGTCTCGCGGCCGCCGATGTCAGCGGCGCGAGCACTTTGCCCCACGGTGAGCCCGCGGTCGCGCGCGGCGGCTGCCGTAGGCTTCCCCCCGTGACAGCTTCCGCGAATTCTGAGTCTGACAGTCCCCAGGCGGACCCGGCAGGTGCTGCTGTGGTCGAGATCTCGACCGACGGTGCGTGTCTGGGCAACCCCGGTCCCGGCGGATGGGGTGCGGTGCTCCGCTACAAGGGCACGGAGAAGCGGATCTCCGGTTCCGAACCCGACACGACGAACAACAAGATGGAACTCACCGCTGCCATCGAGGGTCTCGCTGCGCTGACCAGGCCGTCGAACGTGATCATCTACACCGACTCCACGTATGTCCGCAACGGGATCATGAAATGGGTGAACGGCTGGCAGGCCAACGGGTGGAAGACGAAGGACAAGAAGCCGGTCAAGAACGCCGACCTGTGGCGACGCCTCGTCGACGAGGAGAAGCGACATCAGGTGGAGTGGCGCTGGGTGAAGGGCCACGCGGGCGACCACTTCAACGAGATCGCCGACGAACTCGCCACGACCGCTGCACGGGCGGTGTCGCGATGACTCTCCCGGTCGCCGTCGAACCCCACCACGACGAGCACCTCGTCGCCGCCGTCGAGGGCGCGGGCGGTCGAGTCGTGACGCTTGACGAGGCGCGCGTGCTGGTCTGGATCGGGCCGCCCGCGGAGTTCCCCGAGCTGCCCGACGCCGTCGAGTGGGTGGCGCTCAAGACCGCCGGCATCGAGGACTTCGTGTCGGCCGGTGTGCTCGACGGTCGTCGTCTGTGGACCAACGCGTCCGGTTTCTACGCCGAGAACGTGGCCGAGCACGCCCTGGCGCTGCTCCTCGCGGGACTGCGGCAGATCAACACGGCCGTGCTGCGTCACTGGGACAAGGACCGGATCGACACCGCGGTGCGGTCGCTGCACGGATCGACGGTGACGATCGTCGGTGCGGGCGGCATCGGTGCCTCGCTCGCGCCGCGGCTGCGCGCCTGCGGGGCGCGTGTCGTCGCGGTCAACAGGTCGGGCCGGGAGGTTCCCGGTGCGCATGAGGTGCGGCGGTCGAGCGAGCTCGCCGACGTGTGGGGTTCCACAGATCATGTCGTGCTGGCCGCGCCTGCCACGCCGGAAACCCACCACATGATCAACGCCGACAGTCTCGCCGCGCTGCCGGATCACGCCTGGATCGTGAACGTCGCGCGTGGGCCACTGGTGGACGAGGGCGCCCTGTACGACGCGCTGACCGAGGGCCGGATCGCGGGTGCGGCGCTGGATGTGACCGATCCCGAGCCTCCCCCGACCGACCATCCGTTATGGTCGCTGCCCAATGTGATCATCACCCCGCACGTCGCCAACCCGGCGTCCGGTCTGACCCGCGAACTCGCGCCGTGGGTGGCCGAGAACCTCCGCAGGTTCGCGGCGGGGGAGGAACTGCTGTCGGTGGTCACCGCCGGGCGCGACTACTGAGGCTCTGATCTGCTGGTTTAAACCGATTCCTAGAACACGTTCTCGTTTTGCTGGTCGACGTGGCATGGTCGACAGGTGATTCTCGACAGATTCCGGATAGACGATCAGGTGGCCATCGTGACCGGCGCGAGCCGGGGGCTCGGGGCGGCGATCGCGGTCGCGTTCGCCGAGGCGGGCGGCGACGTGGTGATCGCGGCCCGCAGTGAGTCCGACCTCGAGCAGGTCGCCGATCGGGTCCGCGCCGCCGGCCGCCGCGCGCGCACGGTCGCTGTGGACCTCGGCGACCCCGACGCCGCCGCGGCGCTCGCACAGACCGCGGTCGACGAATTCGGGCGCCTCGACACCGTGGTCAACAACGTGGGCGGCGCGATGCCACGTCCGCTGTTCGACACCAGTCCCAAGCATCTGCGGGACGCCTTCGACTTCAACGTCGGCAATGCGCACGCGCTGGTCGTCGCCGGTTCCAAGCAGATCCTCGCGACCAGCGGTCACGGCTCGATCATCAACATCACGTCCGCGGTCGGCCGCCTGCCCGGTCGCGCCTACGCCGCCTACGGGACCGCGAAAGCGGCTCTCGCGCACTACACCCGCATCGCCGCGATGGATCTGAATCCGAGGATCCGGGTCAACGGCATCGCGCCGGGCGCCATCCTGACCTCCGCGTTGGAGATCGTCGCGGGCGACGACGGGATGCGCACCGCCGTCGAGACGTCCACGCCGCTGCACAGGCTCGGCGACCCGGAGGACATCGCCGCCGCGGCGCTGTATCTCGCCTCGCCTGCGGGGGCCTACGTCACCGGCAAGATCCTCGAGGTCGACGGCGGGATCATCGCTCCCAACCTCGACCTGCCGATCCCCGACCTCTGATCACTCCGAACCGCGCTCGAGGGCGCCGGCGATCTGTCGTTCGAGCTGCGCCGCGGCCACCTGCGGGACGTCGATGATGCCCTCGAGTTCGGCCCGGGCCTTCTTGTAGGCCGCCTGCCGCTCTGCGGGCGTGGCCGCGGAGTCGGCGGCCACGCCGATCAGCTTGCGCGCCCGGTCCAGGGCTTCCCGTTCGACGGGTGAGAAGTCGGTTTGCCTGCGCCGCCGGGACTCTCGTTCGGCCGCGTCGAATGCCGCGGCGTATTCGCCCACAGCGTCGCGGTACTCGGCGAAGTCTGTCGGGGACATCGAATCAGGCAGTGGCGCCTGTGCGCCCGGCTCGGGTCGCAGATCGTCGGCGCGGACCCGGGCGCGGTGGAACGCGAGGGTCAGCGGTTCACGCATGTCGGTCATCATCGGGTACTCGATGAGCGTCGCGAGATCGAGCTCGTAACCGAACCACTTCTCGTTCAGCGAGTCGTGCTGGCGGAGGGTCCGGCGCAGCTGGTCGGCCGACGTCGTCGTGAGTTTGAGCTGCTCGGTCTGGGCGTTCGCCTTGATGCGCGCCAGTTCGATCTTGTCCTTGCGCCGCTTCTCGTTGTACTTCCCGATCGACCCTGCCCAGCCGCCGACGACAGCGCCGATGGGGAAGATCAGCCACCAGTTGTCTGTCGCGAAGCTGACGATCTCGTTCACGGCTCAACTGTACCGAGACGAGGCCCGGCTCATTAGGGTGAACGCATGGCCGACCCCGATGCGCCGAAGCTCGCCGTGGACACGATCGAGGCGTGGCGAGAGTGGTTGCGGGACAACCACGACTCGTCAGCGGGTGTGTGGCTTGTGTTCTGGCGCAAGGGGTCGGGCCGGGAACCCCTCGACTACGACGAGAGCGTCCGGGAGGCGCTCTGCTGGGGTTGGATCGACGGCCACACCCGGGTGATCGACACCGAGCGTCGCGGCATGTGGTTCACGCGGCGTGGCCGCACCAGCGGATGGTCGGCATCGAACAAGGCCCGGGTGGCCGAGCTCGCCGCCGCCGGACGCATCCAGCCCGCGGGTCAGGCCGTCATCGACGACGCCAAGGCCCGCGGGCTGTGGACGATGTTCGACGACGCCGAGGCGCTCATCGAGTCCCCGGAGCTCGCCGCGGCGCTCGACGCCAACCCGGTCGCGCGCGCCAACTGGGACGCTTTTCCGCCCAGTGCCCGCAAGTTCGGGCTGGCCCAGCTGGCCATGGCGAAGCGGCCCGAGACCAAGACCAGGCGCATCGCCACCATCGTCGACCAGGCGGAACGCAACGTGCGGCCGTCGTGACCTTCGTGGCTCGCCTGGCACCTCCCCGGAAAGAAGCGCTACTTCGGCTGAACCCGCGCTACCTGCAGCTAGCGCAGATGAGTATGAGGTGGCGCTTCTCGTAGCGCCGCCCCGTTGACGACCCAATGCGGGAGGTCAGGGGTCATCTCGGCTCAGAGCGGTGGAGTCGCCGACCACCCGCGCGAAGTCTCGTCCATCTGAGCACTGCGCGAGGGCACTATGCCCTTCCGGCGTCGTGAGGTGGATGAGTATTCCCCGTGCATGGGTTCGGGGCCCTTCGTGGCTCGCTTCGCTCGCACCTCAGGGAGCAAGGCTCGCTTCGCTCGCACCTCAGGGGGCGGTTGGTCGGCGCTCGCACCTCAGGGGGCGGGCGCTCGGCGCTCGACCTCAGGGAACAACCGGCCTCAGCTCGCCTCGATCGCGCCGGTGAACTGGCTCTCGTAGAGGCGGCAGTACGCGCCGCGGGCGGCGAGGAGCTCGTCGTGGTTGCCCTGTTCGACGATGTGGCCGTCCTCCATGACGACGATGACATCGGCGTCACGCACCGTCGAAAGGCGGTGGGCGATCACGAAACTCGTCCGATCCGAGCGCAGGTTCGCCATGGCCTTCTGGATGAGGAGCTCGGTGCGGGTGTCGACCGAGCTCGTCGCCTCGTCGAGGATGAGGATCGTCGGCCGGGCGAGGAAGGCCCGGGCGATCGTGATGAGCTGGCGTTCACCGGCACTCACCCCGCCGCCCTCGTCGTCGAGGACGGTGTCGTATCCCTCGGGCAGGGTGCGCACGAAGTGGTCGACGTGGCTCATCCGGGCCGCGTCGAGCACCTCCTCGCGGGACGCGGTGGGGTCACCGTAGGCGATGTTGTCGTAGATGGTGCCGCCGAACAGCCACGAGTCCTGCAGCACCATCCCCGTCCGTTCGCGCAGGTCGTCGCGCGTCATCGTCGTGGCGTCGACGCCGTCGACGCGGATGACACCGGAGTCGACGTCGTAGAACCGCATGATGAGGTTGACCAGGGTGGTCTTGCCCGCGCCGGTCGGACCGACGATCGCGACCATGTGACCCGGCCGGGCCACGAGGCTGAGGTTCTCGATGAGCGGCTTGTCCTCGACGTACCGGAACGAGACGTCGTCGAACTCGATGAGCCCGTTGTCGGAGGCCGGGGTCTGCGGGTGCGCGGCGTCCGGCGTCTGCTCATCGGCGTCGAGGATGTCGAAGATGCGTTCGGCGGAGGCGACGCCGCTCTGCATCAGGTTGATCATCGACCCGATCTGCGTGAGCGGCTGCGTGAACTGCCGCGAGTACTGGATGAACGCCTGCACCTCGCCGAGGCTCAACGAACCCGATGCCACCCGTAGCCCGCCGACGACGGCGACGGCGACGTAGTTCAGGTTTCCCAGGAACATGATCGTCGGCATGATGACGCCGGAGATGAACTGCGCGCGCCAGCTGGACTCGTAGAGCTTCTGGTTGCGTTCGTCGAAGGTCGCCTCGATCTCGCGCTGACGACCGAAGGCGGTCACCAGCTCGTGGCCGGTGAAGGCCTCCTCGACCTGGGCGTTGAGGGCCCCGGTCGAGGACCACTGCGCGGAGAAGTGCGGCTTGGACCGTTTGGCGATGACCCCCGTGGCGATGATCGCCAGCGGCACCGTGGCGACGGCGATCAGCGCCAGCAGCGGCGAGATCCAGATCATCATGATCAGCAGGGCGATCACCGTTAGCACGGAGTTCGCGAACTGGGAGATGGTCTGCTGCATGCTCTGCGACAGGTTGTCGAGATCGTTGGTGACCCGGCTGAGCAGTTCGCCGCGGGGCATCGTGTCGTAGTAGCGCAGCGGCAGACGGTGGACCTTCGCCTCGACGTCGTCGCGCAGGCGCCGGATGGTCCCGACCACGACGATGTTCAGCAGGTAACCGGCCAGCCAGGCCAGCAACGACGAGACGACGTAGAGCGCCAGGGTGATCAGCAGAACCCGTCCGACGTCGCCGAAATCGACTCCGACGCCGGGGGTCACGTCCATGGACGAGACCATGTCGGCGAAAGTGTTGTCACCGCTCTCGCGGAGGCCCGCGACGGCCTGGTCCTTGGTGAGCCCCTCCGGCAGGGTCCGCCCGATGACGCCGTCGAAGACGAGGTCGGTCGCATGCCCGAGGACACGCGGCGCGATCGCGATGAGCACCACCGAACCCACCAGCGAGCCCAGGGTGACCGCCATCAGCATTCGGTAGGAAGCCAATTGGGCGACAACGCGTTTGACCGACGGCCAGAACGACCGCGGCTTGGATTCGGGTCCGGCCGCCATCGGCGGGCCTCCGGGCCGGGTCATGAACGCTCCTCCATCGCCATCTGCGATTCGACGATCTCGGCGTAGGTGGGACACGACTGTCGCAGGTCGTCGTGCGTTCCGAGTCCGACGATCCGGCCGCGGTCCAGGACGACGATCTGTTCGGCCTCGACGATGGTCGAGACACGTTGTGCCACCACGATGACCGCGGCGTCGCGGGTCGCGGGCCGGAGTGCGGCCCGCAGTCGTGCGTCGGTGGTGAGGTCGAGTGCGGAGAACGAGTCGTCGAAGAGGTAGATCGAGGGCTTGCGGATGAGGGCGCGTGCGATCGCGAGGCGCTGGCGCTGTCCGCCCGAGACGGTGGTCCCGCCCTGGGAGACCTTGGTGTCGAGTCCGTCGGGCATGGCGGACACGAAGTCCTCGGCCTGCGCGATGCGCAGCGCCTCCCAGATCTCGTCGTCGGTCGCGTCGGACTTGCCGTGCAGCATGTTGGAGCGGACGGTCCCGGAGAACAGGTAGGGACGCTGGGGGACGAGGCCGACGACCGAGCGCAGTTCGTCCGGGTCGAGCCGTGTGACGTCGACGCCGCCCACCCGCACCTCGCCGGCCGTCGTGTCGATGAGGCGGGGCACCAGACCCAGGAGCGTGGTCTTGCCCGATCCGGTCGATCCGACGATCGCGGTGGTCGTGCCCGGCGTGACCTGGAAGGTGATGTCGTGCAACACCGGATCGCTGGCCCCGGGGTAGCGGAATTCGGCGGCGTCGAACTCGACCGTGCCGGGATGCGCGGCGAATCCGACGGGATCGGCGGGCGGGTGCACCGAGGTCTCGGTGGCGAGTACCTCGGAGATGCGTTCGGCGCAGACGGCCGCCCGTGGCGCCATCATCGCGAGGAACGACGCCATCATCACCGACATCAGGATCTGCATGACGTAGCTCATCACCGCGGTGAGCGCGCCGATCTCCAGCGAACCGTCGGAGACCGCGTGACCGCCGAACCAGATGACCGCGACGATGGTGACGTTGGTGATCACCATGACGACCGGGAACATCAGGGCCATCAGCCGGCCGACGTGCAGGGTCGCGTCGGCGAGATCGTCGTTGGCGACGGCGAACCGTTTGCGCTCGTAGTCTTCGCGGACGAAGGCGCGGACGACCCGGATGCCGGTGATCTGTTCGCGCAGCACACGGTTGACGTTGTCGATCCGTTCCTGCATCGCGCGGAACCCGGGGATCATCTTCGCGATGATGGCGCCCATCGACACACCGAGGATGGGTACCGCGATGGCGATGACCCACGACAGCGCGGGGGCCTCCCGCACGCCCATGATGATTCCGCCGACGCACATGATCGGCGCCATCACGAGGATCGCGCTGCTCATCACGATGAGCAGCTGCACCTGCTGGACGTCGTTGGTGGTCCGGGTGATCAGCGACGGGGCGCCGAAGGTGCCGACCTCGCGGGCGGAGAACGAGTTCACGCGGTGCAGGAGATCGCCGCGGATGTCGCGGCCGACGCCCAGTGCGGCTCGGGCGCCGAAGTACTGCGCGGTGACCGTGACGACGATCTGGGCCACGCTCACCAACAGCATCCATCCGCCGATGCGCAGGATGTAGCCGGTGTCCCCGCGGGTGACGCCGTTGTCGATGATGTCTGCGTTCAGGCTCGGCAGGTACAGCATCGCCACGGTCGCCAACAACTGCAGCACGATGACGAGGGCGACGTTCAGCCGGTACCGGGCGAGGTAGGTGCGGACTAGTTGGGTCAGCATGCCGGCGCCGGGAGCGGAGCGAGCGGGCCGATTTGGACCGGCGCCGGGAGCGGAGCGAGCGGGCCGAGTGCTACTGCGATCACCTGCGCCAGGGTAGTTGCCGTTCGCAACGGACTCATCCGGGTATCCGCCGGATGGGAATCGTCGACGACCCCCGGTCGGTGTGCGTCAGAGGACTGTCGGCGCGGTGAGGGCGACCGCGGCCTCCGCGGTGTGGGTGAGGAACGTGAACGACTCCTGGAAGTACAGGTTCACGACGTCGGCGTCGTGTGAGTCGTATCCGATGGACACGTCCTGGCCGATGGTCAGCTCGAAGTCGCCGCCGCGGGTGCTCATCACGAATGCCCCGCTGATCGCCGGCGCCCACACGATGTCGCCGGTGAGCAGCCGCTGGATGTGTTCGAGGATCGGGTAGCCGTGGTTCGACGTCTCGTTGACCTGCGTGTAGACGTCGGCCGACATGGCGACCGCGTACGGTCCGTCCACCGAGGCCAGCCGCAGCGTGCTCAGGGCCTGGGTGACGGCCTCGGGGTAGTCGCGGACGTCGTCGGGCAGGGCGATGGGACTGGCGGAAGCCTCGGACCGGATGCCGGTGATCGATGCCGCGGCGTATCCCTCGAAGATGGCCCGGTCCTCGGCGAGGGCGAGTTCGCGGGCGGCCTCGACGACCGGGTCCCAGTCGGAGTCCTTCGCGCCGCGGTCGACGTCGTCGATCGCCTCACGCGAGACGGTGAACGGGACCTTCAGTTCGACCAGCGACTGGGTGCGGCGCTGGAACGCGGTGATGCCCTGGGCGGGCGAGTCGATCTTCGAGCGGTGTCCGAGGGTGACCGATGCGGTGTCGGAGCCGAGTGGACCGGTCACGTCGACGAGTCGACGGCCGGCGATGTTGCGCTTGAACGAGCGCGTCGCCTCTTCTTCGATCTCCGCCCACGCCGCCTCGGAGATCGGTGCGAGTTCGCGATGCAGGTTGTTCATGGTTCCTCCTGGTGCGGTGCGGGCGGTGCTGTCTGGGTGCTTCGACGGTTCAGTGCAGGGACCCGATCCCGAGCGAGCCGTCGGATGGCGTCGCGCGGGCGGGTTCGGGTACCGGGGCGCCACCGGGCGCGGGCGGCAGGTCTTCGAAGAAGTCGAGCGTAGGGGTGAAGAACTGGGCGCCGGTGACCGCGGTCGTGAAATCGAGGAGGCGGTCGTGGTTGCCGGGCGGGTCGCCGATGAACATCTTGCGGAGCATCTCCTCGGTGACGTCGGGGCCGGCCGAGTAGGCGATGTAGAAGGTGCCGTTCACCCCCGGGCCATCTGCGCTGTTCCCGGAGACGTCGCCGTAGGGCATGTTGTCCCGGACGACGTCGATCTCCTCGCCGTTCTCGTCTTCGACCTTGTTGAGCGCGATGTGGGAGTTGGCCGGCTTCTCGTCGTCGGACATCTCGATGTTGTCGAGCTTGGTGCGCCCGATCGCCGCCTCCTGGTCTTCGGTGCTCAACGCGTTCCAGGCCGACAGGTCGTGGACGTACCGCTGGATGGCCACGTAGCTGCCACCTTCGAAGTCGGGGTCGTCGTCGCCGACGGTGATCGCCTCGATCGCGGCTTGACCGGTGGGGTTCTCGGTGCCGTCGACGAATCCGATGAGATCGCGGAGGTCGAAGTAGCGAAAGCCGTGTACCTCGTCGACGACGGTGACCGCGTCTCCGAGGGCCTCGGTGATCTTGGCGCCGAGTTCGTAGCAGAGACCCATGTCGTCGGACTTGATGTGCACGAGGAGGTCGGCCGGGGTCGCCGGCGCGGTGTGGACTGCGCCCTCGTAGGGGACGAACGGGCGCAACGAACGCGGTCGTGGGCCGTCGAAGAGGCGGTCCCAGGCGTCTGATCCGATCGACACGATGCCGGCCAGCGCTGCCTCGGGTGCCCGCGACGACACCGCGTTGTTCAACCCGGGAATCTCTTCCAGCGCATCGCGAACCGCGTCTTCACCGCCGTCGTCGATGGTGAAGACCAGGAAGATCGCCGACTTCGTCTTCCGCGTGAGAATGGTCTGGGGCACCGGCACGCTGAACACCCTAGCCCATGGGCTCGAACGGTGGGGTGGCAGATCGTGCCGCGAATGTATAGGGCAGGCAACCCTTTTGGACGACGATCAGGCGCTGTGGTCGGCCCGGAATCAGGTGCGCGGTAAGGCCCGCGCCACTGCGCGTCCGGCGGCGCGGCCGGAGAAGATGCACCCGCCGAGGAACGTGCCCTCGAGGGCGTTGTATCCGTGCACGCCACCGCCGCCGAAGCCGGCGACCTCGCCCGCGGCGAACAACCCGTCGAAAGCGCTGCCGTCGGGTCGCAGGACCTGGGAGTCGAGGTTGGTCTCGAGCCCGCCCAGGGTCTTTCGGGTGAGCACGTTGAGTCGGACCGCGATCAGCGGGCCGTGCGCGGGGTCGAGCAGACGATGCGGCTTGGCCACTCGAACGATCTTGTCCCCGACGAACTGTCGGGCATTGGTGATGGCCATCAGCTGGGCGTCCTTGGAGAACTTGTTGCCGACCTCGGCGTCCCGGGCGGACACGATCCGCTCGATGTGTGCGAGGTCGAGTTGCGGACCTCGTGCGATCTTGTTCATCCCGGCCACCAGTTCGGGCAGGTTGTCGGCGACCACGAAGTCGACGCCGTTGCGGACGAAGGCGTCGACGGGCCCGGAGGCGCCCTTGGCGAGTCGGCTGCGCGCGGTGAGCTTGAGGTCCTTCTCCGTGATGTCGGGATTCTGTTCGGACCCAGACAGCATGAACTCCTTCTCCACGATGGTCTGGGTGAGGAGGAACCACGAGTAGTCGTACCCGGCGGCGAGGATCGCCTTCATCGTCGAATTGGTGTCGAATCCGGGGAAGTTGGGCGGCGCGAGCCGGTTGCCGTTCGCGTCGAGCCAGAGCGACGACGGGCCCGGGATGATCCGGATCGCGTGATCGGGCCAGATCGGGTCCCAGTTGTGGATGCCCTCGGTGTAGTGCCACATGCGGTCGCGGTTGACGATGTTGGCCCCGGCGGTCTCGGTGATCTCCAGCATCCGGCCGTCCACGTGGGCCGGCACGCCGGAGATCATCGTCTCCGGCGCGGGACCGAGCCGGTCGACCGGCCAGTTCTTACGGATGAGGTCGTGGTTGTGGCCGATGCCGCCGGATGTGACGATGACCGCGCCCGCCCGGATCTCGAAGTCGCCCATCACATCCCGATTGGAGGCCTGGCCGCGATCGGCGTCCGTGGGGGCGAGGGTGGCGCCTCGGATGCCCACGGCCGTGCCGTCTTCGACGATCAGCTCGTCGACGCGATGGCGGAACCGGAACTCGACGAGGCCGCGCTTCTCGGCCTCGAGGACCGGTTCGGCGAACACTCGGACCACCTCCGGCCCGGTGCCCCAGGTGAGGTGGAACCGGGGCACCGAGTTGCCGTGGCCGTCGGCGAACCCGCCGCCACGTTCGGCCCACCCGACGATCGGGGTGATCCGCAGGCCGAGATCGTGCAGGTATTGACGCTTCTCCGTGGCCGCGAAGTCGACGTAGGCGCGGGCCCATTGCCGCGGCCAGTAGTCCTCGTCCTCCCGGTCGAAGCCCGCGGAGCCCATCCAGTCCTGCAGGGCGAGGTCGGCCGAGTCGCGGATGCCGAGGCGCCGCTGCTCGGGTGTGTCCACCATGAAGAGGCCACCGAGGGACCAGAACGCCTGTGCGCCAAGATTGTTGCGGTTCTCCTGGTCGACGACGAGCACGCGTCGCCCGGCTTTGGTGAGCTCGTACGTCGCGACGAGACCCGCAAGTCCCGCACCCACGACCACCGCGTCGGCCTCGCGCTCCGCCACCGCAACTCCTCACACCGCCGCCACGCCGGGCTGCTCCCGGCATGTGCACTCGCAGACGAGGTTAGCCCGGTACTACAGCGCGATGTCGGCGTACCGGTGGAACCACGGCGCGGCCTGCTCGAGGCCGGCGGCGAGAGCCAGGAGATCGCCGTCGGCGCCGAGCCTGCCGACGAACTGGACGCCCAGGGGGAGCCCGGCGTCGGTCCAGTGCAGCGGCACACTCATCGCCGGCCGTCCGGTGAGGTTCGCGAGCTGCGTGTACGGCACCCACCCGAGGCTCTCGTAGACGAGTTGGTCGATGATGCCGAGGCGCGAGATGACCCGCCCGCCGCGGGCGCGCGCCGCAAGTCGGGCGGCCTGCTGGAGAACCGGTGGGGTGGTCATCGAGCCGATCCGCGGCGGCGGTACCGCCAGCGTGGGGGTCAGCAGCAGGTCGTGGGTCTGGTGGAACCGTTCGAGCGCCAGGACGTGGTCGTTGATGTGGTCGAGTGCGGTGAACAGTGGCACGACACCCGCGGAGCGACCGAGCTCGGCGAGGGTCAGTGTGTCCGCCTCGAAGTGGGAGTCGGGTGCGCCGGTGAGTCTGCGGACCTCGTCGACCTGGGCGGCGCACTTGGCGAACCAGATGTCGAGGAAGTCGCGGGCGAGTTCGGCGTCGTCGTGGGGCGGGTCGACCTCCTCGACCTGATGGCCCAGGTCGGTCAGCAACGCCACGGCGCGCTCGACCGCGGCCACCGCCTCGGGGTGGGGATTCGGGTTGATCGCCGACTTCGTGGTGACGCCGATCCGCAGCAGGCGCGGGGGAGTCGCGATGCGGGCCGTGTAACTCTCGGTGTGCAGGGGCGTGGGGTAGGTCGACGACGGTGTCGGGCCGATGAGGGCGTCGTAGAGGGCGGCGGCGTCGCGTACCGTGCGCGTCACCACCCCTTCGACCCCCATGCCGAACAGCGGCTCACCGGTCTGTGGGCCGAACGGCATGAGGCCGCGCGAACTCTTCAATCCGAACAGGCCGGCACATGCAGCCGGGATGCGGATCGAGCCACCGCCGTCGCTCGCGCCGGCCGCGGGGACGATGCCCGCGGCGACCGCGGCGGCACTGCCGCCCGAGGAACCGCCGGCAGTGACCTCGGTGTTCCACGGATTGCGGGTGGGGCCCCAGTACGTGGGTTCGGTGATCCCCTTGGCCCCGAACTCGGGGGTGTTGGTCTTGCCGAAGATCACCAGCCCGGCGTCGAGGAACCGTTGGACGGTGACCGAATGCTCCTTCGCGACGTGATTGGCGAGTGCCCGCGACCCGCGGGTCGTCGGATAGCCGCGGTAGTCCTGGGCCAGATCCTTGATGAGGAACGGGACACCGGCGAACGGGCCGGAGAGTTCGCCGCCTGCCCGGCGGTCCGCCTCGGCATCCATGCGGATCACGATCGCGTTCAGAGCATCGTCGACCGCATCGGCGCGAGTCCGTGCGAGGTCGAGGAGCTCGGCGGCTGTGACCTCACCGGACGCGACGAGCCCGGCCAGCGTGGTGGCGTCGGCCGACAGATACTCATCCATGTTCACCGACCCGACATTAGTGGGTGGCCGCGCGTCGGGACCTGGATCCGGCCCACGACGATGCGGCGCCCAGAGCGCCGGTCGGCGGGGATTCCACGAGTCACCGTTGCCCACCCAAACCGATAACGGCCGGATCGCGACGAGTTGGTCCGTTCGGACGACATCACGGCCGGGAGCGCCGCGTATGCACCAAATGGGCTGTTCGCAGGGGCCCGATGTGATGTGCGACACTCGAAGTCGTCATCACGAGACCCGCTCTCGCCTTTGCTGCGACGTTATCGTGCCGTTACACTTCAGCAGGACGGGTACCGCTCCCAGGGGGGACCAATACAATCCCCTCTACGTACGACCTCGTACACATGCCCGCAGCAGTACCCGGTAGCAAGACCCGCAAGCGGCCGATTCCGGCCGTGGTGATCCGAAGGAAAACTGACGAATGCTGACACGCGCCCGTAAGCGCCTGGTCGCCGGACTCGTGGCTCTTGTGGCCGTCTCGGGTCTGACGCTGGTCGCCGCTCCGCCGGAGGCCTCCGCGGCCAACGGCTGCAATGTCGAGTACGTCCGCTCCAACGCCATGAACCGGACCGTGCCCGTGTGCATCGTCTCGGCCGGCGGTGGTGGACCCAAGCCGACGCTGTACCTGCTCGACGGCCTCCGTGCACCCGCCAACAACAGCGGCTGGCTGATCAACACCGATGTCGCGCGCTTCATGGCCGGCAAGGGCACCAACGTTGCGATCCCGTTCGGTGGCGCAGGCAGCTTCTACACCGACTGGCAGACCCCCGACCCCAAGCTGGGCGTCAACAAGTGGGAGACCTTCCTGACCCGTGAACTGCCGGGCTACATGGCAGCACGCCACGGCAGCGACAACCGTCGCAACGGCATCGCCGGCCTGTCGATGTCGGGCACCTCGGCGCTGAACCTCGCGTCGCGCCACCCGAACTTCTACAAGGCGGTCGCGTCGTACAGCGGCTACCCGACGGTCACCATGCCCGGCTTCACCCAGGGCATCATGGCCTCGGTCGCCGAGGTCGGCGGCAACCCGTTCAACATGTGGGGCTTCTACCCCGCCGGAACCTGGTTCCAGAACGATCCGTTCCTGAGCGCGGGCAACCTGGCGGGCAAGAACGTCTACGTCTCGTCCGGTAGCGGCGTCGGCAGCAAGTACGACTCGTCGGTCAACCCGGCCAGCGCCAACTTCGACCCGGTCAAGTTCGCGCAGATGATCCCGCTCGAGGTCGCCGCGTCGACCAGCAGCCAGCTCTACATCGGCCGCCTCGCGCTCGTCCCGGGCGTCAAGCTCACCACCCGGATCACCCCGGACGGTGCGCACTGGTGGGACTACTGGCAGAGCACCTTCAAGGAGTCGTGGGCCAAGACCTTCCGCCCCGCGTTCTTCTGAGCCGACCGCTCACGTAAGCACTCGGCAAGGGCCGGTGACCTTCGGGTCACCGGCCCTTGTTGTTGTGGGGGCCCTTCTTCTCACTCCCTGTGGTGCGGGGCGCCTCGTTTATCGCTCCCCCGTGGTGCGGGGCGCCTCTTTTGCTCCCTGAGGTGCGAGCGGAGCGAGCCACGAAGGGTTCGAAACCGGCGTCACCATGCCCTTCGAGGCTCGTCGCTTGCGCTCCTCGCACCTCAGGGGGCAGGAATGCTCCTCGCACCTCAGGGAGCGGAAAGAGCGATGCCGAGGTCCTACACAAACACCGCGGGCGCACCCGGTGGATACCGGATGCGCCCGCGGTGGTCGCTGTACTGCCGAGCCCTACTCGGGCGGTGGCTTGCGGAAGGTCCGCGTGGCCGAGTCGTCGGCCGGCGGGTCGCCGCCGTCGACCCTCGGGATCTGCTCGGTCGGCCGTTCCCACGGGTTGGCGCCCGCAGGTGTGGCACCGGCGGCCGGCGGCGGGTCACGCTTGATCAGCGTGGTGTCTCGCTCGTCGGCCGGCGGAGTGACGACCGGCGGCGCGTCGTCCGGACGGGTGTCGTTCCGTCGACCGCGGAAGAACAGGAGTGCCGCGATGATCAACAGGATGGCGCCGACGACGCCGAGGATGATGGGCACCCACACACCGCCGACCTTGAGCTGGTCGACGTAACCGCTGGCCTTCTCGGTCTGGTTCTTGACCGTCGCGTCGGTCCACTTGAACGTGCCCTTGAGTGCATCCATGCGGAAGTCCCGCACCGGCGCCGGGGTTGCGTCGCTCTGATCGGGCGACTTGAAGTACTGGTGCTGGTCCTCACGTCCGTCGACGATGGTGCCGGTGGTCGGCTCCACCCACACGTGGCGGGTCGCCGCCGCGTAGCGGTGCATCGTGATCGGGTCGTTGGCACGAACGCCACGACCGGTGATGCCCCACCACCGGGCGGGCATCGTCAGCATCGTGCCCAGTGCGGCTTCACCCTGCGCGTTGGGAAGATTCGACAGGTCGGTCTCGGGGACGTCGCACACGAAGTGGTAGGTCTTGACGCCGTCGATGGTCTCTTCGCCCTCGAACTTCGCCGCGCAGTCCTGGCGGGTGTTGAGGTCGTAGTACGGGTAGTCGCGCTTCTGGACGTCGAAGCCGAACTTGTACTGGTAGCCGGTGCGGTTGTCGAGGGCGACCGACACGTCGTTGACGTTGCCGCCCTCGGGGACCGCCTCGAGCTGCAGCGAGCTCACCGCCCCGTTCGGTGCCGAAGTCTTCCGGTTGACCGAGACGCGGTCGATCGTTGCGGTCAGCAGCCCGTCCTCACAGGTGCGGGTGTCGCCCGCGCCCGCGACCGTCGGCTCTGTCTCGACGCCCTCGGCGTCACGCAGTCGCTCGATGAGGACGGTCTGCGCGGACTGCAGGCTCGCCTGGCGACTGTCGGACGGCTCGGTGATGATCGAACGGCGCTGCTGCTTCAGCGACGCGTCGAGCGTGCGAGCCCGATTCTCCGACACCGAGCAACGGTCGAAGATCACCGCGGGGAACCGCTCTCCGGTCGAGCCGTCTGCGGCAACCGTGGTGGCGTCGGAGGTGATGTCCAGATCGAGTGGCACCACCTTCAACTGCGGTACCAGATAGAGAGGTATGGCGATGGCCGCCGCGATGCACGCGGCGCCAAAGAAGGCCAGCACTGCCGGCACGAATCGCTTCATGTGTGACTCCTGGTATCAGCTGATCGCCCCTACCCTAGCGGTCGCACCGGCCCGAGCAGGTCACAGTGGGGGTCCGACATGCCGGGATCGGCCACCGGCGATCAGCCGAGTCGTGCGCGGTCGGCTCGCCGGTCGCGCTCGGCCTCTTTCAGGATTCCCGCCATGTAGCCGTAGATCTCTTTGTCGGACATGGCCTTCCATCGAGGCGCCAGCAGCTTCATGTACTTCTCGACGTAGAGCAGCTGTTTGCCGACGAGGACGAGTTCGCGGGGCAGTCGCGCGTCGTGGGCCCGCGCGACGGCCGCGAGCTGACGCCCCAGGTCGGTGTAGGACATCGAACCGAGATCGGTGGTGGACAACGGCGAGGTCACCTTCTTGATGTCCTCGGCGCCCTGGGTCGTGGAACCCGGCTTGTGTACCGCTCCCAACAAGAAGATGGCCCGGCCTGCGGACTCGTGATCGCCCCGCACGACGAGATCGACGACGAGCTGTCGGAGGATGCGACGAGTGCGCGGCGTGAACCGTCCGACGATGCCGAAGTCGAGCAGCACGAGCTTGCCCGCGTCGTCGACGAGCACGTTGCCCGCGTGGAGATCGCCATGGAACAGGCCGCCGTGGAACGCCGAGTCCAGCAGCGACAGGAGCAGATTGCGGCACAGGGCGACACCGTCGTGCCCGGCCGCGCGTACGGCGGCGGCATCGTCGATGCGTGTGGCGTAGATGCGTTCCATCGTCAGCACCCGCTGCGTCGTGAACTCGTCGTGGACCCGCGGGACGCGCACCCGGTCGCCGAACGGGCCCGGTTGCAGGCAGTCGAACCATTCGCGCATGGTGTCGGCTTCGATGCGGAAATCCAGCTCGGCGTCGAGGCCTGCGGCGAAGTCCTCGACGACGTGTCGCGCGCTGAGCATGCGGCCGTACTCGGAGACCTCCACGAGCCCGGCGAGGCGTTCGAGGATCGCGACGTCGGGGGCGAGTCGGTCGGCGATACCCGGCCGCTGGATCTTCACCACGACCTCTTCGCCGCTGTGCAGTGTTGCGGTGTGCACCTGCGCGATCGAGGCCGAGGCGATGGGCTCGGGGTCGAAGGACGCGAACACGTCCTCCGGCGGGCGGCCGAGCTCGGCGACGAACTGCGCGCGCATGAGCGCCGGGTCGGCGGGTTTGACGCGGTCCAGCAACGACTCGAATTCGGCCGACATCGCTTCGGAGAACACACCGGGACTCGACGCGATGAGCTGCCCGAGCTTCACGTAGGTGGGGCCGAGGTGTTCGAACGTCGTGCGGATCTCGTGTGCGACGCGTGCAGAACTGGGTGCGCGACCGCGCATCGCGTCGCCTGCCGTGTGGAGGACGAATCGGCCCACGCCCGCCGCCGCGTGCACGGTTGTCGTCCCGAATCGCGTGATCTCGGCGACCCGGGACACCGGATGCAGCTGGCTGCGTTGACCGTCGTCGACTGAGCTGTTGATCGTCACCGTCGGTCATTGTAACGATCGGCGGCCGAGGATCCAGCGGGTGCGGGCCTCCCACGTGCCGTTATGGCGTCGATGCGGGTTGGGCGGGCAGACTGGCGGTACCGCACACATGCGCCAGTCCGCATCCGTCCACGAGACCTGTGCGACGACCTGTACATGCGCAGCAGCCCGACACCGACCGCAGGAGGCCCCATGCCCACGCCCGTCAACGCCTACATCGCGCCCGCCGCCGACCGCCCGATGGAGCCGACGACCATCGACCGGCGCGATCTGGGTCCCCACGACGTGTCGATCGACATCGCGTATGCGGGGATCTGCCACTCCGACATCCACACCGCGCGCGACGAGTGGGGAGGCACCAGGTTCCCGGTTGTGCCCGGGCACGAGATCGCCGGAACCGTGGCGGCCGTCGGTGACTCGGTCACCCGGTACGCCGTCGGCGACCGGGTCGGGGTCGGTTGCCTCGTCGACTCGTGCCGGGAGTGTGAACCGTGCCGCCTCGGCGAGGAGCAGTACTGCGAGCGCGGCGGTGTCGGCACCTACAACGCGATCGGCCGCGACGGCCAGCCCACGCACGGCGGTTACAGCACGGCGATCGTCGTCGACGAGAACTACGTGTGCCGGATCCCCGAGGGCATCGGACTGGCCGAGGCGGCACCCCTGCTCTGTGCTGGCATCACGCTGTACTCCCCGTTGCGGCATTGGGGCGCCGGGCCCGGCAAGAAGGTGGCCATCGTCGGCTTCGGCGGCCTCGGGCACGTCGGGGTCAAGATCGCGCATGCGCTGGGCGCAGAGGTCACGGTGCTGTCGCAGTCGCTGAAGAAGATGGAGGACGGTCTGCGCCTCGGTGCCGATCACTATCACGCGACCAGCGATCCGCAGACCTTCAAGGAACTGCGGAACTCCTTCGACCTGATTCTCAACACCGTGTCGGCGAACCTCCCGATGCAGAAGTACCTCGGGATGCTCGCCCTCGACGGGACTCTTGTCGAACTGGGCCTGCCGGAACACCCGATCGAGGTCCCGGCCGGCGTGCTGATCGGCAAACGGCGCAGCTTCGCGGGCTCGATGATCGGCGGCCTCGCGCAGACCCAGGAGATGCTCGACTTCTGCGCCGAGCACGGCATCGGCGCGGAGATCGAGGTGATCTCGGCGGATCGAATCAACGAGGCATATGACCGCGTGGTCGCCTCGGATGTGCGCTATCGCTTCGTGATCGACACCTCGACGCTGTGACGCGGGCACTCCGGTAGCTCATCGGCGCGGAGTCCGGACGTTTGACGGCGGTCGGGCAGGGGAACCCGGCGACGGTCCGCAGTCCAACAGGAATGGTCGTGATACCCGATGTCGGAAGAACTCCCGATGGAACTGAGTGAGACCGGAACGCCGAGCGCCACACCCGACGACGCGCGCCGGAAGGTGGACGAGCTCGAGGAGCGCACCGTCGACGAGCCGGATGCTGCCGAGCAGCAAGACCCGGACCCGTCGGATGCGGGTGCACCCGAACCGCCGGACTGAGTCGCGCTAGTGTTCGGGCCATGCTCACCGAAGGACACGACGGCGAGAGACACGACGGCGAGAGACACGACGGCGAGGGTTCCGGCAACGGCGGCGGGCGCGCGGGCGGCCTGCGGATCGTGGCCGAGCACGGCTTGCCCGAGACCCTGATCGCGCACGGGGAGAACAAGATCGAGCAGATCGCTCGCGAATCGGGGCTCGAGTACCGGGGTTTCACCGTCACCCGTGATACCACGTTGCAGATGACACCCCGCGGTGACCTCGAAACCGTCTGGGGGACCGACGACACCGCGGGCGAGGTGATCGTCTTCGTCACCGAGATGCCGCGTCTCTACCAGTCCCGCGGCGCGGGCGACGCACCCGATTCCACGCGGAACCGGGTGGTCCTGGCCGAGGTCGATCGCGAACGCCGCGCGGCGGTACTGGCGTTGCCGGCTCTGGGTGCCACCCCGCGGCGTGCTCTGCGAACCCTGATCGAGACCGTTGTTCGCGCGACGCTCGACGCCGGGTCCATGAACGAACTCGAGGATCGGCGCGGGCTGAGTGTGGTGCGCGACGGCGACACCGAATACGTTCTGGCCGAGGGCTATCGGCATCGTGCACGATTGATGGCTGGGATGGTGCGGGGCAACCGGCCGTGGCGGTTGATCCCCACCCTGACCGGTATGACGGCTGCCGCCGCGGCGGCAGCCTCGTTCGGCATCTTCTTCTCCACGATCTGGTCGATGGCCAACGCGTTGAGCCCTTGGCGGCTGGGTGCGATCAGCCTGTTGTCGATGGTGCTCGCCTCGGTGTGGCTGATCACCAACAACCGGTTGTGGGAGCGTTCGGCGGTCACCTCGAAACCGAGGGCCCGGCTCTACAACATGGCGACGGTGTGCACCGTGGCGTTCGGTGCGCTCGTGCTCTACGCCGGTCTGTTCGTGGCCACCCTGATCGCGGCGCTGATCGTCATCGAAGAGAACTTCCTCGCTTCACAGCTGGGATATCCGGTGGGACTGCGCAATTACGTGTATCTCTCGTGGCTGGCCACTTCGATGGGCATCTTCGCGGGGGCGTTGGGCTCCAGCGCGGACAGCTACGACGACGTCTTGCGCGCCACCTATGGTTATCGGGAACGCCTGCGCCGTCAGGCCTCGGAGGCCGCGCGCCGCGAGCGGGACGACGAAACCGACTGAGTCGGAGTCGATGTCACGCTACCGTTGCGCCTCGTCGATCCGCTCGTACGATGGGGTGGTGGACCAGTCCCGCGCACCGCTCCTGGAAGCCCTCGACGCCTATCGGCGGAACAACCGATACGGGTTCACCCCGCCGGGACACCGTCAGGGTGCAGGTGTCGACGATCGCACCAGGCGAGTGATCGGTGCCGATGCCTTCGCCGCCGACCTCCTGGCGTCGGGCGGTCTGGACGACCGGCGGATGCGGGGCGGCTACCTGTCGGACGCCGAGAACCTGATGGCGCAGGCTGTCGACGCCGAGATGGCGTTCTTCTCCACCTGCGGGAGCTCGCTGTCGGTGAAGGCGGCGATGCTGGCCGTGGCGGGCGGCGGCAACGGCGAACTGCTGATCACCCGCGACGCGCACAAGTCGATCGTGGCGGGCCTGATCTTCTCGGGCCTTCGTCCACGATGGGTGCGGCCGCGCTGGGACGAGAACCTGCACCTGACCCACCCGCCGTCACCGGCCGAAGTACGCAAGGCGTGGGAGACCGACCCACAGGCCTCAGGTCTCCTCATCGTCAGCCCCACCCCCTACGGCACCTGCGCCGACATCCGGGCGATCGCGGACGTCTGTCACGAGTTCGGGAAGCCGCTGATCGTCGACGAGGCATGGGGTGCGCACCTGCCCTTCCACGACGAATTGCCGACGTGGGCGATGGATGCCGGTGCAGACGTCTGCGTCGTCAGCGTCCACAAGATGGGAGCCGGATTCGAGCAGGGATCGGTGTGCCACGTCCAGGGTGACCTCGTGGACCGGTCGCGCCTGTCCCAGTGCGCCGATCTCCTGATGACGACCAGTCCCAATGTGTTGATCTATTCGGCGCTCGACGGTTGGCGCCGGCACATGGTGGAGTCGGGTCGAGAGTTACTGGGTGCCGCGCTGGACCTGGCCAGGTCCCTCCGTCGCAGCATCGACGAGCTACCCGGGTTCACGGTCATGCACGACGAACTCCTGCACGAGGAGGCCAGCCACGACCTCGACGAGCTACAGGTGCTCATCGACGTGTCCGACCTGGGGGTCAGCGGCTATCAGTGTGCGGACTGGCTGCGCGAGCACCGGCAGATCGATGTCGGACTCAGCGACCACCGGCGTGTACTCGCGACCATCTCGCAGGCCGACGACGAGAAGACGGCCCATCGGCTTCTCGATGCGCTCACCGATCTGGGTTCCGCCGCAGCGTCATTCGATCCGCCCGGACTCATCGTGCAACCGTCGCCGCTCGAACTGCAGCTGGAGAACGCGATGCTGCCCCGTGACGCCTTCTTCGGCGACACCGAGTCGGTCCCGCTGGACGAGGCGCCCGGACGGGTTGCCGCCGAACAGATCACGCCCTACCCGCCGGGTATCCCGGTGGTCGTGCCGGGCGAAGTGCTCAACGAGGCAGTGGTCGAGTATCTGCGGACCGGGAAGAACGCGGGGATGAACCTGCCCGACGCCGCCGACGACGCCCTCGACACGATCAAGGTCGTGCGCTGACGCGTCACTCGTAGGCGGGATAGGCGTTCTGCGCGAGGAGACGGGCCAGGTGCGCGGCGTTGCGTGCCGCGTTGTGGGTCGTGGTGTCGACGGCCTCGGGCACCGAGGCGAGGTCCTTGTAGTCACGGCCGCCCATCGCCTCGTCGTTCCAGTAGGTGCTGCCCTGCCCGGGGATGGTGAATCCGATGTCGTCGAGCGCGCCGAAGACGTCCGCGATGATCTTGTGGGCGCCGTCCTCGTTGCCGACGACGGCGCACATCGCGACCTTGCCGAGCATGGAGGGGCGTCTGGCGTCGTCGGTTTCGGAGACCTCCGCGTCGAGGCGCTCCAGCACACGCTGGGCGACGCTCGACATGTGGCCCAGCCATGTCGGCGTGGCCAGGATGAGGATGTCCGCCGCTGCGACGCGCTCGAAGATCGCGGGCCAGGCGTCACCCTCGCCCATGTCCCGCTCGACGCCGGGCCTGATGTCGTGGTCGACCGCCCGGATGATGTCGCCGTCGACACCGTGCTGCGCGAGCGCATCGAGAAGGTGTTGCGCGATGAGGTCGCTGCTCGACGGCGCGGGTGAGGGCTTGAGAGTGCAGGTGATCGCCAGTGCTGTGGTCATATCGGGCGCGTACCCGAGCAGGGGGCGGAGCAACCGTCAGAAGGCGTGATTCTCGGCGAGCATCGCCAGACGCTTCAGGCATTCGTTGAGCCGCGGTGACATCGCGGTCTCCTGGATCATCGGCGGAATCCACCTCAGCGGTGCGGTTTCCACGAACTCCTCCATGCCGATCAGCGAACCGTCGCCGTCTTTCTCGATCGTCATCCTGATGCGGGCGCGACCGAAAGGCCAACCGGCGGCGGAGAGTTCGAGCAGACCCGCCTTGGACTCCACGGATTCGGTCTCGTCGTTCAGCAGTGCCGGCCAGACACCGACGGAGTGGTGGATCTTCGAGCCGGCCTGCGGCCAGTTGTGGTCGACATCGCGGATGCGGGAGGCGCCGACCACCCAGGAGGCGTAGAGCCAGCCATTGGACAGCACCGACCACACCTGGGCCGGGGTTGCGCTCGTGTGGCGTTGGACTCGATTCATTCTTCCGTGTCTCCGTTCGGTGTGGGTTCAGACGTCCGCTGTCGGTTCAGATGTTCAGTGGGCGTTCCGGGTCTTCGTCATGCGCTGCAAAATGTTGCGACTCAGGAGTCTTCGCGGCAGGCCGCGGACACCGTCCGATGCCAGTGCGGCACGCGCCGCGTTGTTGCCGCAGGCGCCGTGGACCCCGCCGCCGGGGTGTGCGCCCGATCCCGCGAGGTACAGGCGATCGATGGGTGTCGAGGCTCCCCCGAGGTTCGGGGTGGGACGGAAGATCAACTGCTGGAACAGTTGTGCGGTACCACCGTTGACCGTGCCGTGTTCGAGATTGGCGTCGGCGGTCTGCAGGTCGTGCGGCGTCTGGACGCTGCGGCCGACGACGAGGTCGGAGACCCCGGGGGCGTGCGCTTCCAGCACCGCGTCCATCCGACGGGCCAGCAACTGCGCTGCCTCGTCGTCGGTGACGCCCCGCGGCAGATGGCTGTACGACCAGGCACTTTCGGTGCCGGCGGGTGACCTGCTCGCGTCGGACGTGGTCATCTGGCCGAACAGCAGGAAGGGATGTTCAGGGACCCGGCCGGTCTCGATGTCGGCTGTCGAATACGCGATGTTGCGCGCGTCGGCGCCGAGGTGGATGGTGCCTGCCCCGCCGAGATTGGAACTCCGCCAGGGGATTCGCTCGCCGAATGCGTAGTTGATCTTGACCACCGGGGTGTCCCAGGTGAACAGTCGCAGGTCGTCGAGGACGCGGGTCGGTACATCGTCGGGGGAGAGCAGCCGAGTGTAGAGCGCCGGTGCCGAGACGTCGGCCAGCACGGCGCGGGTGGCGGGCCAACGGCGACCGGTGCCGTCGAGTACGCCGACGGCGCGCCCGCCCTGGACATCGATCGATGTGACCTCGGTGTCGCAGACGACACTCACCCCGGCGCTCTCGGCGCGTCGCCGCAGTGCTGCCGACAGCTCACCCGCGCCCCCGACGGGGACCGGGTAGCCGGTGTCCTGGCCGAGCATCGTGAGCAGGTAGCCCATGAGACCGCTGCCGGGAGCATGGAGCGGGATGTCGGCGTGCAGCGCGTTGCCCAGGATGAGCAGGCCGGACTTCTCGCTGCTGAACAGCTCCCGCACCATCTGGTCGGCGGGCAGGATCAGAAACCGCGCGAGGCGCAGCGCATCAGCGGTGCCGATCGATCGCAGCAGCTTGAGCAGCGTGCCGACCGGCGGAAACGGTCCGAACAAGGTGTTGAGAATTGCGGGACGCAGTTGGTGCCACTGCTCGATCAGGTCGAGCCAGGCGCGTTCGTCGTGGCGGTCGAAGTTGCCGAGATGCGCCGCGGTGTCGGCCGCGTCGGGAAACACCACCGGCGCGTCGTCGTCGTCGGGACCGGCAGGGTGTCCGAAGGCCAGCGGCGCCCGGCTCCAGCGGAGGCCGTGCGCGTCGAGGTCGAGGTCGGCGAACACCGGCGAGGCCACCGCGAGCGGGTAGAAGGCGCTGAACAGGTCGGAGACATAGCCGGGCGTCAGCTCCGCACTGCGTACCGCGCCGCCGACCTCCGGCTGCGCCTCCAGCAGCGTGACGTCCCACCCGGCGTCGGCGAGCCGGATCGCGGCGATGAGACCGTTGTGGCCGGCTCCGATGACAACGGCGTCCGATGCGCTCAACTGCCGCCTCCTCTCGTGTGGTCACGTTCGGTGCGCGGGGTACCCGGGCCCGGTCTCGGTAAACGCCCGGTCCCGGTGAACGCACGGTCTCGGTGAGCACACGGTATCGGGAGGCGCCCGGTGGAAACACGGGATGTGTAGCGGTCCGGCGAGCGGGTAGTTCCCCGAGGGTGACGAACTGGCGCGCGTTCCTGCAGCGATGTCCCGACCTCTCGTGGCGTCCCGAGGTGCTCTGGCATCCACAGGTCAGTGACCACCGGCTCCGGCGACTGTGTGCCGGGCGGCCGGTCGTGATCACCGGCGCGGGTGCGGGCATGGGCCGCGCGCTCGCCCGGCATCTGACCGGCGCGGGGGTCGAGGTGTTCCTGGTCGACGACGACGTGTCCGCGGGCCACGAGACCGCACGGATGTGTCGCGCTGACGGCGGTCGGGTGACGTTCACCGAACTCGACGTCTCCGACGCCGGGGCTGTACGTGCCTATGCCGACGGGATCGTCGAGGCGGCGGGACCGCCCGCCATCGTGTTCAACAACGCAGGCATCACGATGGTCGCCGGCATCCTCGAGGAGGACGACGATTACGCACGCCGGATCATGGCGGTGAACCTCGGTGGCGTCGTCAACGGGACGACGGCCTTCCTTCCCCATCTCGAATCGGCCGGCAGCGGACACATCGTCAACACGTCGAGTGCCTTCGGGCTACTCGGCTCGCCATCCCAATCTGCGTACTCGGCCTCGAAGTTCGCCACCCGTGGCTACTCGGAGACCGTGCAGCACCAGCTGCGGGCCGAGGCGTCGGGCGTCACCCTGCACATCGTCTTCCCGGGCGCGGTCCACACCGAGATCGCCTACCGCGCACGCTATGTCGATCCGCGCGTACGTGACTTCGTGGCGAAGGGCTTCACCCACCGGATGCCCGGTACGCGTCCGGCCGCCGCGGCCGCAGCCATCCTCCACGGGGTTCTCGCCGGGCGCCTGCGAATACCGGTCGGGATCGATGCGCGCGCAATCGATCTGGGTACCCGCATGCTGGCCGGCGCCGTGCAACGACCGGTGGCCGTCCTGACGCGGCCGGTGTTCCGCCGCATCCTCGGTGGCGCGGGTCAGAGTGTCCGGACCGGCCAGGGGTCCGATGGCACACCCGCATCCGTGTAGATCGAAACCGGTCGGGGTCCTCACCAGATCCGATGCGCCAGACCCCATTCGGTCAGTTCCCGGCTCAACAGCGCCCCGAACGTCTCGTCGTCGACGAAGTGCGTCTCGTCGAAGCCCGACACGGTGAAAGTCGTGTGACCCTCGGTCCGGGTGAGCCATGCCTGGACCCCCTCGCCGTATCGGTGGCGGTCGTCGGCCACAACGCCTTGTGCGTGGCCCCGGACGGTCACGTCGTCGGCGGTGAGACCCCCGATAGTCAACAGTTCCGGGGGCAGCTGGCCGACATTGGACGCGACTGCGTCCGGGTACCCGGCGTCTGGCGCGCCTTTGCCTGCGATTCGGCTCGGCGGAACGAGCCACGCCAGAGGCCGCAAGTGTGTGAGTGCCGGCCGCCGCCCCTCGGCCAGTCTGGTATAGGCATCTCGACACACGTTTCGCACGCGACCCAGATCCGTGGCGGGGGAGGGCACCGGGGTCAGATAGACCGTCACGCCTGCCACGGCATTGCCCCGCATGTCGTCCTCGCCGGTACGGTCCGCAACCGGCACGCCGACCTTGACGGGGTTGTCGGGCGATGTGTACCCGGCCACCCTCAGGAGGCCCGCAACCACCGCGATGAACAACGAATTGGCAGTGCCGCCATGGCGTTCGGCGGTGCGGTCCCAGTCCTCGACCGCCACCGACGCAGTGGCCCACACGGGCGTGGCCGTGGGTGCGCGCTCGGCGAGCGGCGACCGCGGCGGGCGGGGGTCGACGGCCGTCGGGTCGACGTCTCGCCGGACGGACTGCCGGAGTGCACGCGTGACACCGAGACCCGCCGCGGCCACCTGGCGCGCGGCGTCGTAGACATCGGCCCACGTCGACGCGGTCGCCGGGTGCTCCTCGGCCGCGTTCGTCGGTGCCCCGAAAGCTGTGCCGCGCAACGCGTCGCGGACCGCGTCGATTCGCGCTCGACCGTCCGCCACGAGGTGGAGTGTGCACAGCGACAGTACGGTGCGCCCCGACGTCGTCACCCCTGCGCGAATGCGCCAGCAACGCCCGGCATACGGATCGAGCTCGACGTCACGCAACTCGGTCACCGCCCAGTCCGAGATACCCGCATCGTCGATCCGCTCGACATCGAACGCCGGTGGGACGGATTGTGACGGCCTGACCCAGTACGGCCGCGCGCCCGGAACTCGGGCGTCGACCAGGCGCCGGTGCAGACGCCCCTGTGCCAGCGCGTCGTTGAACTCACGAAGACTTTCCTCGGCCACGTGTCCCGGGAAGACCCACAGCATCTGTTGCACCACCGACCACCCGAGGGCTTGGTGCAACAGCCAGAACGGAGCGTCCTCGTCGGTCAGGCGTACCAACGCCGGAACCGGGCTCGACGGCAGTGACTTCCGGACGATGTCGTTGGGCACGCTGACGATGTTCTCAGACCGGGCGGAACGGACCCTGCGGAGGTCCGCGCGGTCGGCCTCAGACGTCGCCGCGTCGGAGCATGCGCCCGCGGGCGGTCTCGAAGTCCACCTTCTGCCCGCGAACCCAGGTCCCCGTGACTACTCCGGCGAGCGCCCGGCCGTCGTACGGGCTCACCGGGTTCTTGTGGTGGAGGCGGTTGACGTCGACGATCTGCGCGGACTCCGGCTCGAAGATGGCGAAGTCGGCGTCGCAACCGAGGGCGATGCGGCCCTTGGTCGGCAGGCCGGCGAGGTCGGCGGGCTTCGACGCCATCCACTCGATCACCTGTGGCAGGTCGATGCCGCGCTTCTTGGCCTCGGACCAGATGAGTGACAGCCCGAGCTGCAAGGAGGCGACTCCGCCCCACGCGACCCCGAAGTCGCCGTTCTCGGGGTCCTTGAGGTCGACGGTCGACGGCGAGTGGTCGGAGACGATGCAGTCGATCGTGCCGGCCAGCAGACCCTCCCACAGCAACTCACGGTTGCCGGCCTCGCGGATGGGCGGGCAACACTTGAAAGCGGTCGCGCCGTTGGGCACCTCCTCGGCCAGCAGCGTGAGGTAGTGCGGGCAGGTCTCGACGGTGATCTTCACGCCGTCACGCTTCGCACTTTCCAGCATCGGAAGGGCGTCCGACGACGACAGGTGGAGCACGTGGGCGCGGACCCCGGTCCAGCGTGCGCGCTCGATCACCTCGGCGATCGCCAGGTTCTCGGCGCCGCGCGGCCGTGAGGCGAGGAACCGTTGATACTCATCGCCTTCGGGTGAGGGGGCCTTGTCGATGGCGCGCGAATCCTCCGCGTGCACGATCATCAGCGAGTCGAACTCGGCGAGTTTCGCCATGTCGGCTTCCATCTCGTCGGCCGTCAGGTGCGGGAACTCGTCCACGCCCGAGTGCAACAGGAAGCACTTGAAGCCGAACACGCCGGCATCGTGGAGTCCGCGGAGGTTGTCTTCGTTGCCGGGGATCGCGCCGCCCCAGAAACCGACGTCGATGTGCGTCTTTCCCTGCGCGGCAGCTCGTTTCTCGGCGAGGGCGTCGACGTTCACGGTGGGCGGTATCGAATTGAGCGGCATGTCGATGAGCGTGGTGACGCCACCGGCGGCGGCCGCCCGGGTGGCCGAGTCGAAGCCCTCCCATTCGGTGCGGCCGGGCTCGTTGACGTGCACGTGGGTGTCCACCAGGCCGGGGATCATCACCTGGTCGTCGGCCAGTTCGATGACCTCGGCGCCGACCAGGCCGCTCCCGAGCGGTTCGATGGCGACGACCCGGCCGTCGCGGATGCCGATCTCGCGCGCCACGATGCCCGCGGTCGTCAGCGTCTGCTCGCCACGCACGACCAGGTCGAACGGGGTGTCGGAGACAGGGGCCTGGTCACCGGATTCTGAGGTCATGGGGCGGGACTCCTTGATGGTCGCCGTGTCCTGGGTCGATCCAGAGACTAGCTCAGACTATTCCTCATCATGGAATTCTGCGCGGTCATTTCGGAACGTAACTCGCGAGTAGCCCGGGGTCATGCTATTGACAACGGCCCTGAGCGTGGGGCTAACTATCACGAACGCGGAAACTTGATTCCACATCACGGAACGCCCGCAAGTGTAGGAGCGCGGTCATCGCCGACCGTCCGACCGAAAGTGCAGAGATGAGCACTGAGCAGCACACAATCTCCGTCGGAGAGGACGTTTCCGGCACCACCGGAACCGTCCCGGCCGGGCTGAGTCCCAAGCTCTACAACGACGATCTCGCGCCGACGAGTCGCGCCGGGCGGCGTTGGAGCAGCTACAACATCTTCACGCTGTGGGCCAACGACGTACACAGCCTCGGCAACTACGCCTTCGCGATCGGGTTGTTCGCGCTCGGGCTCGGTGGTTGGCAGATCCTGACGGCGTTGGTCCTCGGCGGTGTCTTCCTCTTCCTGCTGCTCAACCTCTCCGGGTTCATGGGCGAGAAGACGGGTGTGCCGTTCCCGGTCATGAGTCGCATCTCGTTCGGTATCCGCGGCGCGCAGATCCCCGCCCTCATCCGAGGCGGAGTGGCCATCGCGTGGTTCGGCATCCAGACCTACCTCGCGTCCGTCGTCCTGCGGATCATGCTGGTGGCGCTGTTCCCCGGCGCGGCCGATCTGGACACCAACCGCTTCCTCGGGCTGTCGACCCTGGGCTGGATCTCCTTCGTGTCCCTGTGGGTGATCCAGGTGATCATCGTCAGCTACGGCATGGAGATGATCCGTCGCTACGAAGCCTTCGCCGGCCCGGTCATCCTGATCACGATGGTGTCCCTGGCCATCTGGATGCTGAGCAACGCCGACTGGACCATCGCGTGGTCGACGCCCGATTCCCTGACCGGCGTGGACATGTGGCTCCAGATCATCGGTGGCGCGAGCCTGTGGGTCGCGATCTACGGCACCTTCGTTCTCAACTTCTGCGACTTCACCCGGAACGCGGAATCGCGAAAAGCCATCGTGGGCGGCAACTTCTGGGGCATCCCGCTCAACATGCTGCTCTTCGGCGGCATCGTGATCGTCCTCGCCGGGGCGCAGTTCCGGATCAACGGCACGGTCATCGAGTCGCCGGCGGACATCGTCCAGACCGTGCCCAACACCTTCCTGTTGGTGCTGGCCTGCCTCGCGCTGCTGATTCTCACCGTCGCGGTGAACCTCATGGCCAACTTCGTCGCGCCGATCTATGCGCTGTCGAACCTCTTCCCGCGTCATCTCGACTTCCGGCGCGCGGCGCTGGTCACCGCGGTGATCGGGTTGGTGATCCTGCCGTGGAATCTCTACAACTCACCCGCGGTGATCAACTACTTCCTGGGCGGGCTCGGTGCACTCCTCGGACCGTTGTTCGGCATCGTGATGGCCGACTACTGGCTCGTCCGTCGTGCCCGGATCGATGTACCCGCGCTGTTCAGCGAGGCCCCCGACGCCGCCTACCACTATCGCGGCGGGGTGAACATGCGTGCAGTCGCCGCTCTGGTCCCGACTGCAGCCATCGCTCTGGTGATGGCGTTCGTCCCGGCCTTCGAAGTGATCTCGGAGTTCTCCTGGTTCATCGGCGCCGGTCTCGGCGCGGTGGTCTACCTGGTTGTCGCCGACCGTCGCGGGCCGTTCGCCGAGGTGTCGGGCGAACCGATCTCCGTCGCCAGCACCCACTGACCAGGAAGAAGATCTGATGCGCATCCTCGTCGCCAACGTGAACACCACCGAGTCGATGACCGAGGCCATCGCCGATTCGGCTCGATCGGTGGCCTCGCCGGGCACCGAGATCGTCGGCATCACACCACGATTCGGCGCCGACTCGTGCGAGGGCAACTTCGAGTCCTATCTCGCCGCCATCGCGGTGATGGACGCGATCCTCGCCTACTCCGAGCCGTATGACGCGGTGATCCAGGCTGGATACGGCGAGCACGGCCGCGAGGGGCTGCAGGAACTCCTCGAGGTCCCCGTCGTCGACATCACCGAGGCGGCGGCGTCGACGGCGATGTATCTGGGACACCGCTTCTCGGTGGTGACGACGCTGGACCGGACCGTCCCGCTCATCGAAGACCGGCTCAAGCTCGCCGGCCTCGATCAGCGCTGCGCATCGGTCCGGGCCTCGGGACTCGGTGTGCTGGAACTGGAGTCGGACCCGGAGCGTGCGGTCAAGGCGATCGTCGAACAGTCGACGCGCGCCGTGGCCGACGATCACGCCGAGGTGATCTGCCTCGGCTGCGGCGGGATGGCCGAGCTCGAGGAGCAGGTCCGCGAAGCAACCGGCGTCCCGATCGTCGACGGCGTGCGCTCGGCGGTCACGATCGCCGAAGGTCTTGTCCGGATGGGACTCTCGACGTCGAAGGTGCGGACCTACGCCCCGCCGCGCGAGAAGAAGATCACCGGCTGGCCGTTCCGCATCTGAGTGTCGTCGCGCCTGTGGCGGCAGCGCGTCAGGGCATGTATCGGCGGGTTGCGGTGCCGTCCTCGGGTCGCCAAGAGTCTGCGTCGATGAGATCCAGGAACACAGCCCGTGCGTGCGCGATCGTCTCCTCGGTGTAAGCGTCGTCGTAGTAGGCGGCACCGGCGAAACCCTCGACCGCATGCTGGACGACCAGTATCCGGTCGGGATGCAAGCCGTCTTGCCCGAAGAATTCGCGCCACACCCGGCTGTCCTCGTTGAGGGCTTGCGCCACGCCGGGGATCGAATCGACGGGGCCGCAGAACTCCGAGGCGTAGATCCTCATGGCTTCGCGGCTGCCTCCGCACAGCGCACGCACGTATGCTCGAAGACCTTTTCCCGGCCGGTTCTCCGACAGGTCGACGAAGGTGAGCACCTCGGCGCGGAAGCGTTCCAGGGAATCGGTGACCACGTCGAGAAACAGGCTGTCTCTGGTGGGAAAGTGGTGTAGGAGACCGCTTTTCGAGACGCCGGCAGCGGCGGCGATCTCGGACAGAGACGTGGCGAGGCCGCGCTCGGCGAGCAACTCTCCAGCGGCTTGCAGGATGGCCCGCCGAGTTCGCTCGGTGTTTCGAGTGGTCGGTGCTGGCGATGTCACTGAACGTTCCTGAGGTCGATGTGCGTGAGTGAGATGGCCTGAGGCGATCCAGGTCACGATACCCCGTGTGACCCACCACGCAGCTTGTCACTGCCGACCGATTGGTCGGTACTATAGGTCGTTATAGATGGTTGCGATTCCGGTTGCGACCGAAAGACTGGAGACGACCCGTGACGACGCAACACTTCGACGAGCCGGTGGCGGCACATGCTGACGACCGTCAGGAACGCCCTGACCCCGAGGGCGCACTGCCGCGTCTTCGCGTCCTGTGGGGTCTGGTCCGGCCGCACCGGTCGTCGCTGATCATCGGGCTGGTGCTCGGGCTCGGCGCGACCGGGAGTCTGCTGGCCACGCCGATGGCGATCAAATGGGTGCTGGACAGCTTGAGCGCGAACGGCTCGATGGTTCTACCGGTGGTCATCCTGCTCGGCCTGCTGGTGATCGGTGCCCTGCTCGGATTCTGGCAACAGCTGGTCCTGGGGACGATGGCGGAGAAGGTGGTGCTCGGCGCGCGGACCTCGCTCATTCGTCGTATCTACGGCGCGCGAGTGGACGCTCTCAGCACGCGATCGGGCGGAGAACTGGTCACCCGTGTCACCTCGGACACCGTCTTGTTGCGAGAGGCGTCCTCGTCGAGCATCGTCCAGATCGTCAACAGCTCGATAACGTTGGTCGGTTCGATCGTGCTGATGGCGGTGCTGGACTGGCCCATCCTGCTCGTCACGCTGGCAGCGGTCATCGGCGTCGGCGGCGTGGTCGGGTTCCTGATGCCGCGCATAGCGAGTGCGCAACAGGGAGCGCAGAACGCGCTGGGCGATCTCGGTGCGCGGCTCGAAGGCGGTATTCGGGCACTGCGGACGATCAAGGTGAACGGCGCCGAGCGCAGCCAGGCCGACCGGGTGATGTACGACGCGCAGGTGTCGGCGCGGCACAGCATTCGCGCTGTGCGGACCGAAGCGGTCGCGTGGACCACGGCGGGCGCGGGAATCCAGCTCTCCGTCATCGCGGTTCTCGCCATCGGGGCCTGGCGGGTGTCGAACGGAACGTTGGCCGTCTCGACCCTTGTCGCGTTCTTGCTGTACGCCTTCCAACTCGTCGACCCGGTCACCGAACTCACCGTGCACATGTCCCAACTACAGGCGGGCATCGCTGCGGCGGGTCGAATTCGCGAGCTGGAATCCATTCGCGTCGAATCAGACCACGCGTCGGCAACGCCTGGGACGGTCGAGGTGAAGACCGAACGTCGAAGTGCAGGCGGTGTTTTCGAGGAATCCGCGCTGTTGCGTTTCGTCGATGTCGAGGCCCGCTACGATGCGACGTCGAAGCCGGTGCTGATCGACGCCGATCTGGACGTGCCGCGCCGGGGTCATCTGGCGATCGTCGGCCCCTCGGGTGCGGGCAAGACGACGATCTTCTCGTTGATGCTCCGGTTCCTCGATCCCTCCGCTGGGCACCTCGTTCTCGACGGCACGCCGTACGAACAGCTGACCTACCACGAGGTGCGGTCCCGGTTCGCCTACGTCGAGCAGGACACACCTGTTGTTCCCGGGTCGGTTCGTGACAATCTCGCCCTCGGGAACCCGCGCGCCGACGACCTTGCGATGTTCGACTCGCTGGCTGCGGTGCATCTCGACGAGCGCGTCCGAGCCCTCCCCCAGGGTCTCGACACCCCCGCCATGAGCACGACGCTGTCCGGCGGCGAACGTCAGCGACTCGCGCTCGCCCGTGCGCTGATCAGCGACGCCGACATACTGCTTCTCGATGAGGCGACTGCCCAGCTCGACGGCCGCACCGAGGCCGCCATCCACGAGGTGATCGGCAGAGTGGCGCAACGCAGCGCGGTGATCACGATCGCGCACCGCTTGTCGACGGTGATCGACGCGGACGAGATCGTGGTGCTGGAGCGCGGACGCATTCGTGCTCGCGGTACGCATCACGAACTGCTGAAAGGCGACGAGCTCTACCGCGAATTGGTTGCGGCACTGCGAATCAGTTGATGCTAGCCGTGTTCACTCGGCTGCCTCGACGCTACCGAGAGGTCGAGCCGACCCACGCCCGGCCCAGCGGTGCCGGCCGCGATGCGTGTGCGGAGGACGACGGCCCACCAGAGGAACCCCAGCACCAGCAGGACGGCGAGCGGAGCGACGTTGGGTCGGAAATCCGGTAGGAGGACCAGTGCGCCCATCACGATCGAGAAGCAGAGCAACCCGACGATGTGGACGGGGCGCCGGAAACGTCCGAGGTCGAAGAAGCCGGGTTCGGACGACGGGAACGTTCCGCGACGATCGGCGACCATCATCCCGGCCGTGGTCAAGATGTACACGCCGACGTATCCGATCGTCGCCATGCCCAGGATGTAGGAGAACGCCTTCTCGCTGAACAAGGCGGTGAACAGGAAGAACCCTGACACAGCTGCCGATCCCCACACCGCGGTCGTCGGGATCTTGTGCTTGGGCGAGACGGAGCCGAGCGCCCGCGAGAAGGGGACCATGTTGTCGCGGGCCATCGCGTACAGCAGTCGGGTGGCGACGAGCATGTTCGCGAGCACGCACACCAGGATGTTGGTCAGCGCAATCGCGACGACGAAGTTCGCGAACTGTGGCGACACCTGGGCGGAGATGATCTCCAGGATGGGCGCCGAGGATTCGGAGGTCGCTCCGATGTCGGCGGTTGCCAGCAAAAACGTGATGTACATGAAGAACTCGATCGCCGCGGCCGTCCCGAGTGCGAGGAACATCGTCCGGGGGATGACGCGCCGCGCCGATTTGGTCTCCTCGGCGATGTCGGCGGGCGCCTCCACGCCGAGCAATCCGAACATGACGCCGAGACTGGACACCATCCACGCGAAGACGAACGTCGCGTCAACGGTGTTCCCATGCGAGGCAAGGTAACTCAGAGGTTGCCCGGATTCCTTGACCAGGACCACGTAGATCAGGACGAAAGCGGTGATCCCGACGGTCAGGAAGATCTCGAGCATCACCCCGATGTTGTTGACCGCGGTCGCGAGCCTGATGCCGTAGACGTTGATCAACACGCAGAGCAGCAACACGCCTGCCGTCACCCCGAGTAGCTGCGGTGTGGAGGCGTCCCACCCGACGAGGCCGGCAAAGTAGGTCGCGAACGTGAACGCGACGCCGGTGAACCCGGAGATGAACCCGATCAACGCGATGAACCCGGTGAACCATCCCAGGTTCGGGTGAACCAGGCGACTCGTCCATTGATACGCGTAACCCGCGAGCGGCAGTTTCACCGCCAGATCGGCGGCGATCATCGCCCACAGTGCGAAGACCACAACGACGACGGGCAGGGTCCAGACGAACATCGGGCCGACCGTGTCGACGCCGAAACCGAATCCGGCGTAGACGGCAGTGGTGGCGCTGATCAGCGCGAATCCCACACAGAAACTCGCGAACGGGGTGACGGAACGATCGAGTTTCTGTGCGTACCCGAAACGTTCGAGATCGCGGTCCTCATCGGAAGTCATCAGTTGTGTCCCATCTGAACACCGGCGGGGGCCGGGTGGGGGGCGGAAGCGAAAGACTCAAGCAGGGGAAACGAATATTCGTTCGCTTGAGCGGGGCAACGTTAACCCCGGTCGAGACGAGTGTCAATGACTTGGTGCGATATACGCGCTAGTCGGCGAGCATTCGGCGTGCCAGGCGCCAGTGCAGCTCCGCGACGTCATCGGGAGTCAGCGCACTGTCGGCGTCGTACCAGATGGCGACGCGATCACACATGGCGAGGATTGCCATCGTCACGATGTCCACCTCAGGCGCAGGCAGTTTCGGTGCGTACGCCGCCACTCGCCGACCGAGCAACTCCAGATAATCACGCTGCTGTTCGAGTAGTCGGTCGTAGTCCTCATGCGAGACGAAATCGCCGGCTGACGCCGTGTCGAGGAGCATGTCGGCCACGCGGGCGAGATGCACGTTCTCGATCTGATAGAGAACATGCCGACGGACGGTGTCGCGGAGTTCTTCTTCCGGTGTGCCGTCGCCGACGGCGGCCGCGTTCTCGGTGAAGTCGGCCAGTACCCGCGAGACGGCCTCGGTGAGGATCTCCTCCTTGGAGCGGAAGTGGCTGTAGAGGCCGGGCGCCTTGATGCCCGCGGCCTCGGCGACCTCGCGCACGGTGCATGCACCGAATCCGCGCGTCGCGACGATCGTGACAGCTGCCGCCAGAATTCGTTCGCGCCCGATGCTCTGGTCGAAGACGCGGTCGAGACTGGTGGGTTCCGCACCTCTGGTCGACGGCATGGTCGCAACAGTACCGCGATGTCCGAACGCTTCCGACAGTCACCGAGCGACCTGGGGCGTTGACCGACGGCCCTTCAGGCGCTAGCTTAACGAATATTCGTTCGCTCGCTTGAGGAGGCTGGAAATGGTGTCAGTGGCAATCGTCGGGGTCGGTCAGATGGGTGGCGCAGCCCTGCGAATTCTGTTGGAGCAGTTGCCCGACGCGCGCTTCGTGGCCATGGACCGCGCGCCGGAGGCGCTCACGCGCGCCGAAGCGCTCGATCCCCGGCGCGTCAGCGGCCAGGTCGTCGACGTCTCGACCGAGGAGGTCGATCTCGCCGGGATCGACCTCGTCCTCAACATGTCCGGCCCGTTCTTCGCCGGATCGGGAAGCCTGGCCCAGGACGCCCTCCGGTCCGGCACCACCTATATCGACATCGGTGACGACCTCGAGGCCACCGACAGCATCCTCGCCCTCGATGCGGCCGCGAAGTCGGCCGGTGTCGCGCTGATCACCGGCGCGGGTTGGTCTCCCGGCGTGACGAACTGGTGCGCCGCCCGCCTGCTGGAGGAGCACCCGCATGCAGACGGTGTCCAGGTGGTGTGGGCGACGCACGAACGCAACCCCGGCGGACTCGCGCCGCTGCGGCACATGCTGCACATGGCGGTCAGCCCCTGCCCGGTGTGGTCCGACGGCCGGTGGGTCGAGTCGCCGGGGTTCGTCCCGGCCACCGCGGCCGAGTTCGACTTCCCGGAACCGCTGGGCCGCATCGAGGCCTACGACACCGCTCACCCGGAACCCCGCACTCTCGCCCGTACCTACCCGCACCTGCGGAACGCAAGCTGCAAGGGATCTCTGCGGCCGGCATGGGCCAACGCCGCGTTCTCCACCCTCGGACGCATCGGCTTCGGATACCACGACCTCGCGATCGACGTCGCGGGGCACGACGTCGAACCCGCGGAGTTCTTGTGGAAGATGATGTGGGCCAGGCACTCCGCCGGATCGCGCGGAAATGAGGGCGTGGCCCTGACCGCGTTGCTGGTGCAGGTGCTCGGCGGTTCAGGCGCCGAAGTCCTCGGCTCGCTGGCAGTCGTCGACGACGCGCCGATGTCTCGCGGCACGGGTCTGGGCGCCGCCGTCGCCGCCGTCGCCGCACTGCGCGAACCCCCGCCCGCCGGCGCGTGGGGACCCGAGGTGCTCCCATGGCAGTTCGCGCTCGGCGAGTACGAGCGGATCGGTCTCGAGCTGGGTGGTTTCGGCCCAGGTATCCAATCGTCGATCGTCTCGGTGCCGGAATGACCGCCCGATCGAACCGACCGACTCTGTCGCGTGCCGTCTCCGCCTGGGCCGAGGACCGCCCGACCGCCATCGCCGTGGAGTCAGCGGGCGACTCCGTCACCTGGTCCGAACTCGATGCCGCGCTGACCCGACTCGCCGGTGAATTGCGTTCCCGCGGTGTGGGCGTCGGCGACCGCGTCGCACTGTTCGGTGAGAACAGCGTGGAGTGGGTCGTCGCGTTTCTCGCCTGCGAACGCGCGCAAGCCGTCGTCGTGCCGATGAACACCCGGCTCGCGCCGGCGCAGATCGCGCAGCAGGTCCGTGCGGTGGACGCCGCGCTCGTGCTGGTCGATACCGATTCGGACATCCCGCCGCTCGAGGGGGTGGCATGCGTCGAACTCGGCGCGCTCGTCGCCTCGGTACGCGCCGGCGCACCAGCCGATGCGCCGGTGATCGACACGAGCGACCTCCAGGACGACCTTCACGATGAGGTTGCCGATGATGCTCCCGCGCTCATCAGCTTCACCTCCGGGACCACCGGAACCCCGAAAGGCGCGACGGTCTCACGATCGTCCCTGTCCGCGTACGGACACGGGTTCGCGCAGTACTTCGGCACCCGTCCGGACGACAGCACACTCGTCATCGTCCCCATCTTCCACAACACCGGATTCGCCGATCAGCTCGCGCACATGATCGCCGCGGGAGCCACCACGAGGCTGCTGCGGCGGTATCGCACCGACGCCGCCGTCGCCGAACTCGTCGCTCGGCCGGTCACTTTCCTCGCCGCAGTGCCCAGCATGTTGCGCATGCTGATGCTCCACCACGACGCCGATGCGGTCTTCGCAGGTGTATGCACCGTCATGTACGGCGGCAGCGCCATCCCGGAGGCGTGGGTGCGCGAGTTGCACCGGCGATGGCCGCACCTCCGGCTCGCACATGCCTATGGACTGAGCGAGTTCACCTCGGTGTGTACCGTCCTTCCGAGCGAACTCGCCTCGACCGCAGCCGAATCCGCGGGCAGGCCGCTGCCCGGCGTCCGGATGCGGGTCGTCGAAGACGGTCGCGATGTTAAACCGGGCGATACGGGTGAGGTCTGGGTGTCGGGACCGACTCGCATGCTCGGCTACTGGAACCAACCCGAGTTGACCGCGCAGAAGTTCGCCGGGCCGTGGTTGCGGACCGGGGACGTTGGACACATCGACCCCGACGGCCTCCTCTGGCTGCATGGTCGGGTCGACGACGTGATCAACCGCGGCGGCGAGAAGATCATGCCCGCCTTCGTCGAGTCGCACCTCGCCGGGCACGACGGCATCGCGGCCGCGTGCGTCTTCGGCTATCCGGACGAGATCCTGCGCGAGCGCATCGCCGCGGCTGTCGAACTCCGCGACGGGGTTGTGTTCGACGCCGACGCCATCCGGTCTCACCTACGGGAATCGTTGCCCGACTACGCCGTTCCCGATCGCTGGATCGTGTGCGACACCCTCCCGCTGAACGCGTCCGGGAAGGTCGACCGCAGGACCCTACGAGCCGAACTGACCCGATAACCCACTCTGCCGACATCGAGGAGTATCCGATCATGACCGACCCGACGTACGCGGTCACCGACCCCGCGACCGGCGAGACGCTGCGGACCTATCCGGCCGCAAGCGATCAACAGATGGACGCCGCCCTCGGCGCGGCATGGCAGGCCCACCGGGAGTGGTCGAGAACGTCGACCGTGGCACAGCGCGCCGAACTCATCCGCGAGGTCGCGTCGCTGCACACGCGACGCCGCGACGAACTGGCCGAGATCATTCATCGGGAAATGGGTAAGCCGCTCGAGGAGTGCGTCGGCGAGATCGATTTCAGCGCTGCGATCTACGAGTACTACGCCGACCACGCGGAACGCCTCCTGGCCGACCAGCCGATCGAACTCCTCGACGGAGACGGCAGCGCACTCGTCCGACGCGAGTCCATCGGAGTCCTGCTGGGGGTGATGCCGTGGAACTTCCCCTACTACCAGGTCGCTCGCTTCGCCGGTCCGAACCTCGTTCTCGGCAACACGATCGTCCTCAAGCACGCGCCTCAGTGTCCGGAGTCGGCGGCCGCGATCGAACGGATCTTCGCCGACGCCGGGCTGCCTGCCGGCGCATACGTCAACGTCTACGCCACACACGAGCAGATCGCCGATGCCATCGCCGATCCGCGGGTCCGGGGAGTGTCGTTCACCGGGTCCGAGCGGGCGGGCGCGCAGATCGCCGAAACAGCGGGCCGGCATCTGAAGAAGGTGGTGCTGGAGATGGGCGGGTCGGACCCGTTCATCGTGCTGTCCACCGACGATCTCGACGCCACGGTCGATGCCGCCGTCCAGGCCCGTCTGGACAACACCGGCCAGGCGTGCAACGGCGCCAAGCGGATGATCGTCGTCGACGATCTGTACGAGGAGTTCCTCGCCGCGTTCACGGAGCGACTGCTCGCCCACACCGACGGAGTGGCACCGCTGTCGTCGGTCGCCGCGGCCGAACGGCTCGAGCGACAGGTTGCCGACGCGGTCGCCGACGGGGCGACCCTGGTCCGCACCCGCACCCGATCCGGGGCGTTCTTTCCGCCCGCCGTTCTGACCGGCGTGGCCCCCCAGTCGGCGTCCGCGGCACAGGAATTGTTCGGCCCGGTCGCGACCGTGTACCGGGTGGGCTCCGAGGACGAGGCGGTCGACCTCGCGAACGCGACGCCCTACGGGCTCGGCTCCTACGTGTTCACCTCCGACCCGATCCAGGCGATGCGTGTCGCCGACCGGCTGGAGGCCGGGATGGTCTTCGTCAACGGCGTCGGCATCGAGGGCGTCGAGCTGCCGTTCGGCGGCGTCAAACGCTCGGGCTTCGGCCGCGAACTCGGCAACCTCGGAATCGAGGAGTTCGCCAACAAGAAACTCATCCGTATCGCCGGGTCCTGAAGCGTCACAGAGCAATTCGGACATCTGAACCCAGACAGGGAAGCACAACCATGACCACCATCGAGTTCCAGGCCGCCGTCTTCCGCGCGCCGAACACCCCGCTCACCGTCGAGACGGTGTCGATCCCCGCCACCCCGCCGCCCGGGGAGGTGCTGGTGCGGTTGAAGGCGAGCGGCTTGTGCCACAGCGACCTGCACGTGATCGTCGGCGAGTGGGACGGCATCCCGACACCCACGATCCTCGGACACGAAGGTGCCGGCGTCGTCGAAGCGGTCGGCGATGGCGTCGCCGATCTCGATGTGGGTGACCACGTGGTGTTGACGTGGACTCCCTCGTGCGGGCGATGCCGGTATTGCGTCAGCGGTCGACCGGTGTTGTGCGACAAAGCTGCCGAGCACTCGGCCAACCACGTCTCCTTCGACGGCGGTACCAGGGTCACATCCGCGGACGGAGAATCGGTTCACAGTTTCGCCGGTCTCGGGACGTTCGGGGAGTACGCCATGCTGCCCCGATCCGCGGCCGTCGCCGTCGACCGGACCGCGCCGTTCGAGCAGTCGGCGCTCGTCGGTTGCGCGGTGACCACCGGGATCGGCGCGGTCGTGAACACCGCTGCCGTCCGCCCGACCGATACGGTACTGGTCATCGGGTGTGGCGGGGTGGGCCTCAACGCGGTCCAGGGGGCTCGGCTCGTCGGGTCCCGCCGCATCATCGCCGCCGACATCAGTGATCAGAAGCTGGAACAGGCCAGAGCGTTCGGCGCCCACGAGGTGATCAACACGACCACCGAGGATCTCGGGGAGAGGATCGCACAGATCACGGACGGTCGGGGCGTCGAGGTCGCCGTCGAGGCGATCGGTCTGCCGCAGACCATCGAGGCGGCCTACGGCGTGCTCGCGCGTGGCGGCCGGGCGATCGTCGCCGGGCAGGTGGCAGATGGTGTCCGGGTGTCGATCGACCCGTTCGTGATGTCCGATCAGGAACTGTCACTCGTCGGGTCCAATTACGGCTCGAGCCGGCCCGATATCGATTTCCCGATTCTCGTCGACCACTATCTGCACCGACGCATCGACCTCGACTCGCTGGTGACCGGCGTGATCGGGCTCGACGAGATCAACGACGGATTCGAGGAGATGAAGCACGGCAAAGGGATTCGCACGGTGGTCGCGTACTGAGCGATCCGGCGGGGCCGAGTGCGACGGTCACTCACCGCCCCGCCGGACCCTCAACAGGGTGAGCGCGACGACCACCTCGGTCGGGTTCTGCGCGAACGGTGTGGGGAGCAGCTCGTCGACCCGGGCCAGGCGGCGGTCGATGGTGTTGCGGTGGGTGTACAACCGTTCGGCCGTGCTGGTCCGGTTCAGGCCCTCCTCCACATGGACGAGCACCGTCCGATGGAGAACGGGACTCGCGTCGAGGAAGTCGCCGAGGACATCTGCCACGAAACGGTCGGCGGCGGCCACGTCTCCCGAGATGAGATCGATGAGATGGACGTCTTCGTAGCGCACCACCGTCAACTGAGAATCCAGACGGACCAGAAGGCGCTGCGCTGCAGCGGCATCCATATGCGTCCGGCGGAAGCCCGCCGCGCTTCGCGCCGGCCGTCCGAGTGCCACGCGGACGTGCCGATGTCCACGGAGTCGATCAGCAACAGCCTCCGGCGACGGCGTGACGGCCGTCGGAATCCAGAGCCACATCGTCGCTGTTCCGGCGACCACGGTGAGACGACGATCGGCGCCACACGCCCGCATCACCTGTTCGGCAGCGCGGTCGAGCGAGCCGACGTCGTCCTCGGAATCGACCCAGACCACCACACCGAGGTGTGATCCGGTCAGCGCATATCCCAGCTGCCCCTCGGCATGCGCGGTAGAGATGTCCGCACCCTGCAGCAGCAACTCGACCGTGGCGTATCGCTGCAACTGAGAACCGCCGGCGAGCTCGTCGGAGATCCGCCGCACATATTCGCTCAGCTCCGCCATCGCGTCGTCGGTGAACGTGGTCAGCGTGTTGCCCGAGACCTCGCACAGTTCACGGAGCTCCGCCGGATCGTCGGTGGCGTCGAAACACGCTGTCAGCCACCATTTCCAGCAGACGCGCTGTACCGACCGCCAGGCGCCCACATCGTCGGCGACGAGACCGCGCAGCACCACATCGCGCGCGAACGTGCGCATCTCGGCCCCGCCGAGTGGCCGCACCCGCTTGCCCGGTTCGGTGATGTTGGACGTCACCCAGTGCTTGACGAGCGACACGACCAGGCGTGCGTCTGCGTCGGCGAGTGTCGGGTCGTCGGCGATCGTCCGGTACTGGGGCTCCGCGATGGACGCGGCGGTCGCGTCGGCGATGACCTCGTCCAACCGGGCGAGCAGTGTCTCGGCCAGCTCGCGGATCAACCGTGACACCGACTCGGAAGGGTCGGGCCACGGCTGATTCGGCGTCGTCATGCCAGCCAGTCTCCTCGCGAGAGCCTCGGGCATCAGTGATTCCGGCAGACTTCGACTACAGGCCCAGGTAGTCGGCGAGTTCGGCGTAGTCGACCTGCCAGAGTCCCGGCGAGCCGAGGGGGTACTGCGAACGGAAGCCGAGAATGCGCTGCACGCGCTCGGGCAGGCTGGCGGCCACGTCCCGCGACACGAGGAAGGGGTAGGCCTCCTCGCCCACGAGGTAGCCGGGGTTGAACGCGAACGACACCGCACGCCGATATTGATCGGCGGTGACGTTGGCACCACCGCCGTGAACGGTCTTCCCGCTGATGAACAGTGCGTCACCGGGCTTCATCGTCGCCGGAATCGTCTGCTCCGGGGATCCGCGATCCTCGAAGTCGCTCCAGAGGTGGCTGCCCGGAATGACCCGCGTGGCCCCGTTCTCCTCGGTGAAATCGGTCAGCGCGATGAGGAAGTTCAACGTGATCTCGGGTCCGGCCGGTCCCATCCCGACGAAGGGGTACCAGTTCTCCAGGTCTCGGTGCAGCATCTGGGCACGGTTGCCGGGCCCGATTTCGATGACCTGGGCGGTGGTCATCCAGTAGGTTCCCGACTCTTCCAGGAACCGCGCGTCGCACAGTTCGTGGACCAGGTCGAGGTCGATGATCTCGTCCCGGAACACGTCACTGCGGTTGACCAGGTTGGTCAACCGCTTGGTGTTGACGCCGTGGAACTCCTGCACGATCTCGTTCTCGTGTGTGCTGCCCGGTGCCAGGGCCGCGACCGAGGGGTCGATCTCGGCGTTGAAGCGCGAGACCTGTTCAGGGGACAGCAGTCCTTCGATGACGACGCCTCCGTCTCGCGCGACGATAGCGAGGATGTCGGCGGCGGGTGTCGTACTCGGGACTCGCTGGATGGCGGTGTCGAGGCTGGTCATGGCACTTCCTGTCTGTCCGATCGAATGTGGCGCAGGTCTCACTATCGACATCTCCGGGCCCGTTGCCCATCCGCATGTTTCAGCGTTTCCGGGGTGGCCGCGGTGCAGAGTGCACCGGTCCCGCAGGTCGGTGCGCTGCCGGCGGCGACGGGCGAGCGAAGTGTGTGAGGAATGCACACTCCGATCGTCGAAGACGCTCACATCTGCTGTGGCGCGCGTTACACCCGCGTCGGCAGGCTATGCCCATCACACAGTCGTTCAAGCCAAGTCGTCGGCTCCCCGGCGCGCAAGGGAGGCAGAGGATCATGCCCGGACACTCACCCACCTCACCGGAGAATTTCGACGTCGTCATCATCGGCGGCGGGATCTCAGGGATCGGTGCCGCCGTCTACATCACGCAGGAGTTCCCGACGAAGAAGGTGGCCCTCCTGGAGGGTCGGGACGCAATCGGCGGGACATGGGACCTGTTCCGCTACCCCGGTATTCGGTCGGACTCCGACCTGCACACCTTCGCCTACGAGTTCAAGAGCTGGCGGCACGAGACCGCCATCGCGGACGCGCCGCTGATCAAGGACTACCTCGCCGAGACCGTCGAGGAATACGGCCTCGACGCGATCGTCCGGTATCGCCACCACGTCACGTCCGCGGACTGGTCGGAGAGCGACGCGCGGTGGACGCTGGCGGTGGACATCACCGACACGGACGGGGCCGTCCGGCACGACATCATCACGGCCGGTTGGGTTTTCGGTGCCACCGGTTATTACCGGTACGACGAGGGTTACACCCCCGAGTTCGAGGGCCGGGACGACTTCGCGGGTGACATCATCCACCCGCAGCACTGGCCCGAGGACTACGACCACACCGGTAAGAAGGTGGTTGTGATCGGCAGCGGTGCCACTGCGATCACGCTGATCCCGTCGATGCTGAAGGGACCGGGTGCGGCGTCGCACGTCACGATGCTCCAGCGGACGCCGTCGTACATCATGACGATGCCGCGGATCGACGGACTGAGCCTCACGTTGACCAAGTTGCTCGGCGAGCGTCGCGGATACCTGGCGACTCGATGGAAGAACGTGTGGGCCGACTGGGCAGTCGTCAAGACGCTCACCACGTTCCCGAAGGCGTCGCGGCGAATGATCCGCTACCTCAACACCAGAGAGCTGCCCGCCGGGTTCGACGTCGACAAGCATTTCAACCCGCCCTACGACCCGTGGGACCAGCGCCTGTGCCTCGCGCCGGACGGTGACTTCTTCACCTCCATCCGCACCGGCGATGCGTCCGTCGTCACCGACCGCATCCGGCGGTTCGTCCCGGACGGCATCGAACTCGAATCCGGCGGGAAGCTGGAGGCCGATCTGATCGTGACCGCGACGGGACTCAACATGCGGCTCCTCGGCGGTATCGACCTCACCGTCGACGGTCGTCCCATCGATCTGCCGTCGTCGGTGGTCTACCGGGGGATGATGCTGTCCGGCGTGCCGAACTGGGTCATGGCCGTCGGTTACACGAAATCGTCCTGGACGCTGAAGATCGGGCTGCTCGGCAAGAGCTTCATCGAATTGCTCCACCACATGGACACCCACGGATTCGACACCGCGACAGCGGTTGCCCCCGACGGCACCGGCACCCGTCCGGTCATCGACCTCGATGCCGGATACATGCTTCGCGCGAAGCACGCGCTGCCTCGACAGGGTGATGAGATGCCGTGGCAGATGAAGAGCGTATTCCTCGAGGACCGAAAGATGTTCCGCGAACCCGTGATCAGCGATGCGCTCACGTTCTCTTCACGTCTCGAGCGCGAACTGGGCAAGCCGGCCGCAGTGGAAGCTGCACGATGATGACGGTTCTCGAACGATGTCAACGCGCGGCGTTCACCGCTGTCGGTCGTCTGCCCGACACCGTGCTGAGCCGTGTCGTGCCGCCCGTCATGAACTCCGACGGTGACGTCATGGCGCCGGAAATCGCCGTCCTGATGAAGGTCTCGTCCTCCGGTCCGGACTTCAGCGACGGGACCGTCGCGCAGGCACGGGTCGCGATGGACAACGATTGCCGGGTCTTCGCCGACGACGCCCCGGCGATGGACGTCGACGATCTCACTCTGCCGAACGGGATACGCGCCAGCCTGTATCGCCCGCCCGGCCGGTCCGATGGACTCGTCGTGTTCCTGCACGGCGGAGGTTTCGTGCTCGGCAGTCGAGCCGGGTACGACGCACCGGTCCGCCTCATCGCCGACCGCGCGGGCGTGGCCGTCCTGTCGGTCGAATACCGGCGCGCGCCCGAAGCGCGGTTTCCCATCCCGGTCGATGATGCGTTGCACGCGTGGCGTTTCGCTGTCGATCAGGCTTCCGAGTGGGGAGTCGACCCGGAACGGATCGTGCTGCTCGGTGACAGCGCCGGGGCCAATCTGTGTGCGGTGCTCGCCAACGATCTCGCCGACGAACGGCTCCGGCCCCTGATGCAGGTGCTGATGTATCCGGTGGTGGACGGCGTCGGCGCTCATCCGTCGCGCACCGAGTTCGCCGACAATCCCGCATTGTCGGCCAGGCAGATCGACTGGCTGTCAAAGCTTTATGTCCCCGACGGCCATCCCGCGACGGACCCGCGTGTCTCGCCGCTGTACGCCGACGATCTGTCCCGGGCGCCGGCGACGCTGATCACCGTCGCCGGATTCGACCCGCTGCGCGACGAGGCGATCGCGTACGCCCGTCGGCTGATCGACGCAGGCGTACCGACGCGCGTGATGCGCGAAGGCGGCCTGGTCCACGGTTACATCTCCCTGACACGCATCAGCAAGGCGTCGCGCCAGGCCGTCGACCGTGTCGCAGACGCAATCGCCGACGCACTTCGACATGACGCCGGGCCAACCCGAGATGAGTTGCCATGAGCTTGATTCACATGACGTTGGTGTTGATCGCCAATCTCGCGATGTTGGGCGCGGGCTATGTCTACGGTGTCCGATTGCTACGGCGCCATCGCAACCTGCTGCTGGGCGTCGAATGGCTGGTGATCGCGGTGTCCGGCACCAACATCTTGGTCCTCGCGGCCACCGGGGTGTCCCACGACAGCGTCAGCTACCACCTGATGGTGTTCTTCGACGCGTTCTCCCGGTCGTTCGGCATGACGGTCATGTTCATCCTCGGGATGCTCGTGGTCACCCATCGGTACCGACCGAGCTGGATCGTCGAGGGGCTCGTGATCGGAGCGGGAATCGCTGTGGGGCTTGACCGTGCCCTCGACGTCCGGCCGGTCAGCACGGGGTGGACGGTCTTCTACACCGTCGCGAACCTCGCGACCGCGGTGTTCATGCTCTACGTCGCCGCGCGCCTCTTCCGTATCGGCGAACGGCGTCACGGCACCTGGGTGGCGGTCGCGACCGTGCTCGGCGCATTCATCGCTGCCTCATACGATTTCATCCGCATTCCCGGCGACGACGCCGACCGCACCCTGTTCTACAGCATCGCCATGGCGGTCTGGGCGCTCATGCTCGTGACCTACTACCACGGTTATCGCGTCCTCGGCGAGCATCAGCAACAGCTGGCGCGTACCGGTTCGACGCTCATCCGGAGATGAGCGACTGCGTGTCGGAGTCGGTCATCGCGGACACCGCCTGCCTAAGCGTCGGATACAAGGTCAGCGTCTGATCCAGACCCGCCGCTCGAAGAGGTCGCGTGGTCACGGGGTGAGCGGCGACGACGCCGAACCGGCCCTCCGGTGCGATGGCGGTGTGCGCGGCGAGCAACTCGGCCATGCCCGACGAGGCGAGGAACTCGGTGTGCGTGAGATCGACGATCAACCCTCGTGGTCTCGCCTCGACGGCTTCCCGAACGGCCGACCGCAGTTGCGGAACGCTGAACAGATCGATGCTGCCTCGGACACCGAGGATCATGAGGTGGTCGTACCACGTCGTGGTCACCGTCATCGCGCGGTGCACGAGCGACTCATCGTCGCCGAGGATCACCGGTTCGAAGCCGTATGCCGGCATGTATCCCTGCCTCTCGTAGTCGAGCCACTGCGTGCCATTCGGAGCGGGCAGTGGCCCGGATTGCCGGGTTGGGAATTCGGCTGTCCGCGGCCCCCTGGAGTGTTCCGCGGAACACCCGCGACCTCCGGTTTTGTCGGTGGTGATCGTTACATTTCGTCTGTTCCGTTCGTTCGGCTCAGGGGGGTTTCGGTGGGGGTCAGTGCTTTCGGTTCGCGGGAGGGTGTGTCGTCGATGTTCGATGATGCGGATCCGGCGGCGTTGTCTGATGCGGTGCTCGAGGCGCGGGTGTTGGGGTATGCGGCGCAGATCAGTGCGTTGACGGCGCAGTTCTTGGGTCTGGTTGCGGAGTGGGATCAGCGGCGTGCGTGGGCGGGGCCGGGGGTCGGTTCGTGTGCGCAGTGGTTGTCGTGGAAGGCGGGGATCTCGTTGAGGACCGCGCATGAGCAGGTGCGGGTGGCTCGGGCGTTGGTTGGACTGTCGGTGATCCGAGAAGCGTTCGCGCTGGGGAGGTTGTCGTATTCGAAGGTCCGCGCGTTGACGCGGGTTGCCACGCCCCAGCGGGAGCTGGAGTTGGTGAACCTGGCGTTGTCGACCACGGCGGGTCAGTTGGATCGGGCGGTGCGGGCGATGCGCCATATCGACCGCGATCGCGGCGTGGACGAGGGCGACCGGGCGGCGGTGGAGTCGACGGGTCGGTGGAAGTGGAATGCGGACGGGTCGTTGTCGGTGTCGTTGACGTTGAGTCCGCTGGACGGGGCGCGGTTCCTGGCGGGTGCGGTGCGGGCGGAGTACGAACGCACCCGGACCTGCGACGACCCGGATTTGCCGACCCTCTCGAGTGTTCCGCGGAACACTGAGACGTGCCCGGATGAGCAGGAGCCCGAGACTGCCCCGGCACAAAGTCGGGATCTGTGGCGGCAGGTGCCGTCGAATGTGGCTCCGGCGGTCGTGGCGATGGCCGGGATGGTGCATGACGGGATCGCGATGCCCGATCTGGCGCCGGGCGCAGAGATCTTGATCCATGCCGGGGACGGTGTGGACCACGCTCATTTGGACGATGGTCCCGCGTTGTCGGAGGCCGATGTGGCAGAGGCTCGGTGTGGGGCGTCCACTCGAGATGTGCTGAGCCGCAGAGTTTCCGGGCAATCGGGCAAGCTCGCGCTGTTGGGTATGGGGCGTCGGAAACGGGCGCCGAACAAGGCGTTGGTGCGGGCGTTGTTCGTGCGGGATCGGTGTTGTCAGACTCCTGGGTGTGGGCGCACACGTCATCTGCATGCCCATCATGTCGAGTTCTGGTCCGCGGGTGGGCGGACCGATCCCGACAATCTGATCTTGTTGTGCGGTTCGTGTCATCGGTCGTTGCATCGGGGTGAGTTCTCGATCACCGCGCATGGTCGGCAGCGGTTCACCTTCCACCGCCCGGACGGGTCCGAGATCGAGATGGTGCCACCAACGTCGCGGCCCGCCGGGTGGCGGCCGGACTGCAGGGTCGGCGTCGCGGCCACGGTCCCGGTCGGTGGGGGTCGGATGAACCTGGGGTACACCACGGAGGTGCTCTACGCGGTGTGGGAATGGCGGCAGCGCAACGAAAATCGACCGGTGTCGGTCATCCAGGATGCGGCCTAGCTATTCGTCGCGCAGCTTCTCGAGGTCGGCCCGGGCGATCTCGTTGAGGCGGTCGATGATCCGGGTGTAGGCGGGGGACTGGCGATGAACGAGTGAGGTGTGGGTTTCGCCGTCGAACAGCAGCACTTCGGTCGATCCCCCAGCGGCGTCCAGGGCGTTCGCGTAGCGCCGGGAGTTGGCCGGGTCGACAACGGTGTCGGCTGATCCGTGGAACAGGGTGACCGGTAGCGCCGGGTCGAGATTGCGGATGGGGTCCACCGAGTCGTAGCGGTCGGGGACTTGACTCGGTGTGCCGCCGAGAATATGGGTGATCACTCGGTTGTTGCCGTGGTCGACGGCGTAGCGTATGTCCAACGGGCCGGAGATGGACACCACCCGCGACGGAACGAATGCCGGACGCGAACCCACCTCGTCGTCGGTGAGGCGATGGCGAGTGCCGCCCCACACGGCCAACTGTGCACCGGCGCTGTGACCGATCACCAACTCGTCGTCGATGCGCAACTGCGGGTAGGTGTCGGCGATCGTGGGCACGTGGTCGAGTGCCCGGGCCACGTCGTGGAAGGTGGTGGGCCATCCTCCGCCGGTGCCGAGACGCCGGTACTCCACGTTGTACACAGCCAGCCCCCGGTCGGCGAGGTCTCGGGCCATCTCGTCGAATTGTTCTGCACCTGCACGGCTTTCTAAACCGCCGCCGTGGATGATCGTCACCAGCGGCAACGAATCGTCTGCGCGGGCGCCAGCCGGAAGGTACAGGTTGGCCCAGTTCTCGGCGGGGTCGGCATCGGCGTCATCGAGATACTCGACGCGGACGACGTCAATCGATTCCGTACTCGCGGGGACCGGGGGAGCGGTTGCCGCCGTCGGTGTGCTGCCCGAGGGTGGCGACGACGGCTCGGGTTGTGTCGAGCATCCGCCGCCGGCGAGCGCGACCGCCATGCCGACGGCGACTGTGAGAACCCGGCGTCTCATCGGCTACTTCAGGCCGGATGGGACGGTCGTGCCGTTGACGGTCACGGTCACCTCGCCCGTCGATGTGTTCTCGGTGATCCTGCCGTGCTCGAAGGTCCCCACCTCGAGGTCGCCGTCGATTGTCACGTCACTCGTGGGAACTCCCAGAGGTCCGGCCGAACCGTTGGTGCCGGTGAGCAAGGGGACCCCGTCCGGCCCGCGCTCGGTGTTCCACGCGTCGCGGATCTTGCCGGAGGTCATGATGTACGCGGGCGTTCCGGCGGCGCTGTTCTTCGCGATGATCACTCCACCGCGGAACTGTTGGTACACAACGCCACTCTCGCGAGTCCCGGCATTGTGATCCCCGGTCAGCGGCTTGCCCAGGGCTTTCCGTTGTGCCTCCGTCGCCGACCCGTACTTCACCGCGATCGGACCGGTGAGGGTCACCTCCTCGTCGTCCTCGCCCATCACCGTCACCTCGGTGGGTCCGGGCGCGGCATTCTGCGCGACAGTGGAGGGGGCCGTCGTGTCGCCGGCCGGTGTAGTTGTCGTCGAAGACCCCGTCGTCGGGGACGCTGCGGGTGAGTCGTCGGCATCTGAGGTGCCGCACCCGGCGGCGAACAGCGTGACCACGAACAATCCGGCAACGAACTCGGCGCGGCGGGAAGCCATGTGCTTCATGTGGTCACCCTAACGGTGAACGGCAGGTGTGCTCACCCGTGCCGACGGCGATACTCACGCGCGGCACCCGGATGCAAGGGGATGGGGCCGGTGAGGATCAATGACTGCGCGTCGAGGAACTGACTGCCGATCGCCTGCGACGGCACGAGGTGTGCGGACTCGTCGAGGAGTAGATCGACGACGGCCGCGGCGGTCTCGTCCGGCACGTCCCGACGGGCGAGCAGCAGGTTCGCGACCCCGACGGTGGTGACCGCCGGGTGTCGGCCGTAGATGTCGGCCGGGATGCGTACGGGCTCGTACGCCGGCCCGTACTCCCGTCGTAAGGCCGCCACGACACCACCGAGATCGAGGAGGGCGATCGGCACGCGCAGGTCGGTGAATGCCGGGGTCGGCAGACCACCCGCCCACATGACGGCATCAACCGCTCCCGCGGCGAGCGCCGAGCCGGCGTCCCGCATGGTCTGGCGAACCGGCCGGATGTCGCGGGCGGCATCGAGGCCGGCCGCGACGAGCACCCGCTCGGAGAGTCCCGCGGCACCGGAACCCGGCGCGCCGACACTCACCACCCGTCCGCGCAGATCGGCGATCGTCGCGATGCCGGAATCTGCGCGGACGGCCACCTGGAAGTAGTTCTCGTACACGCAACCGAGGGCGGTCAGTTGTGGAATCGCACGTTCGATGGCCGTGTCACTGAGGCTCATGGCCAGGTCAGCGGAACCCTCCGCCAGCGCGTCGAGGTTCTCGGCCGAGCCGCCGGACCGACGCGGGCGGATCGGCGGCGCGCCCGACCGGTCGGCCGCCGCGGCGAGCAGTCCGGCGAACTCCCAGAAGAACCCGCCCGACTCGCCCGCGGCCAGGCGGACCGGCGCCCCGCGCTCGGTCCCACACGCGGACACCAGGAGCAGCGCGCCCAGGCCGGTGGTTCCGCGGAGCATGGTCCGCCGGTCCACCGACCCGCGCGCGAACGACATGGTGCCACCTTAGGCCCGTCGCGCGCCGACCCCTGCGTCGAGGAAGGCCCGCCCCTGCTCGCGATCGAGCGGCGTCTCCGCCTTGTTGCGCAGGACGAAGATGTACACCATCAACGACACCGCGATCACGATCGTGACGTAGGCGATGAACCACGGGACATGACCGCCGTTCTTCGCCGCCTGGTAGATCAGCGGTGCGGTGCCGCCGAACGCCGAGTTCGCGAGCGCGTAACCCAGACCCACTCCCAGCGCGCGGACGTGCGAGGGGAACAGTTCCGCCTTCACGATCGCGTTGATCGAGGTGTAGCCGGTGAGGATCACGTAGCCGACGGCGAGCAGGGTCAACGACGTTGCCACCGAGGTCGTCTGGGGCAGGTAGGTGATCAGGACGTAGGTGTACAGGACACCGCCGACGCCGAAGAAGATGAGGACGGGTTTGCGTCCGACCTTGTCGCTGATCATTCCGCCGATCGGCTGCAACACCATCAGGAACACCAGTCCGATGAGGTTGATCCAGGTCCCGGTGCGACCGTGGTCCTCGTAGGCGGTCTTGACGATCGCCGGAGCGTTGACGCTGTAGGTGTAGAAGGCGATGGTGCCGCCGATCGTGACCAGGAAGCAGACCAGCAGGGGACGCCAATAGTTCACGACGAGTTCGCGAATCGATCCGGACTCGGAGTCGGCCCCGCTGCGCACGGCCTCCAACTGCTCCGGTGTGAGGGACTCGTCCATGCTGCGTCGCAACCAGAAGACGACCACCGCGGCCACGCCGCCGATGAGAAACGCGATGCGCCAACCGAAGTCGGAGATCTGCTCTTTGTCGAGGAACACCTGCATCACCAGCAGGGTGAGCTGTGCCAGCACGTGTCCGCCGATCAGCGTGACGTACTGGAACGACGAGAAGAAGCCGCGACGCTCACGGGTGGCCGCCTCGGACATGTAGGTGGCCGACGCGCCGTACTCGCCTCCGGTGGCGAATCCCTGCACCAGACGACAGAGCACCAGGACGACCGCCGCCCACACGCCGATCGATTCGCGACCCGGTGTGAGCGCGATGACCAGGGAGCACGCCGCCATCAGCGACACACTGAAGGTCAGCGCCGCCCGTCGGCCCCGACGGTCGGCGTACCGGCCGAAGAACCAGGAGCCGACCGGCCGCATCAGGAAGGTGACGGCGAAGATGGCGTACACGTAGACAGTCGAGTTCTTGTCGGCCGAGTCGAAGAACTGGCTCTCGAAGTACGTCGCGAACACCGTGTAGACGTAGACGTCGTACCACTCGACGAGGTTGCCGGAGGACCCGCGCAGGGTGTTGAGCACGGCACGGCGCGTCGCCGCGGCCGACGAGGTCGGCGGTGCGCTCCGGGCGTCCGCGGGCTGCCGGGTGGGCGAGTCGGTCATCGGGCTCCTCCAGATCGTCGAACGTGCACCCGACCCGGTCCGGCGTCGGTGCCCCTAACACTGTGAACGCAGTCACAGGCGAAACGGAAGCCGATCGACGTTTCCTAACACTCCCTTAGGAGAGGTCCTGCACGTCGACGTCCGCCGCCGGGATCCAGAGGTCCACCCGCAGTCCCGTGGGGCGTCCGGCAGTCACCCTCAGCTCGCCACCGGCCGCGTCGACGAGGGCCGCGGCGATGGACAATCCGAGTCCGGACCCGGGGACGCCGCCGGTCGACGCGCGGAAGAACCGCTCCGTGACGCGCGGCATCTCGGCGTCCGTCACGCCGCGGCCGGTGTCGGCGACCCAGACCCGGATCCGTGCGCCCTCGGACCGACAGCCCAACTCCACGTGGGCACCTGCCCCGGCGTGGTTGACCGCGTTGCTCATCAGGGCGTCCATCACCCGGATGAGATCGTCCTCGTCGAGCGCGGCGATCACCGACCGCGGCCGGGGCGAGACGATCGACGCCGACAGCCCGGCATCCACGAGCGCATCCGCCCAGAAGTCGTGCCGTTCGACCAGTACGGCGGCGACGTCGCAGACCCCCGTGGTGGAGCCGGCGGGCCGCGACTCGGCGGTGGCCAGGACGAGCAGGTCGTCGACGATCCGGTCGAGCCGATCGATCTCCACGATGGTCTTCTCATGTGATTCGAGCGAGCGGCCGGTCAATCCGAGCCCGAGGGTGTCGAGACGAAACCGCACGGCCGCGAGCGGATTACGAAGTGCGTGCGCGGTGTCGGCCACCAAGCGGCGCTGGGCGCCGGTGGCGTTCTCGACGTCGTCCGCCATCGCATCGAAGATCCGGGACAGCTCGCGGACCTCCGGCGGGCCGGTGTGCCGGTGATCGGGCGGTCCGCCCAGGGTCGTTCCGCTCGCTGCCGTCCCAGTCGGTGTCGGACCGCCGTCGATGATCGAGGCGCGCAGTGATCGCACCCGTGCCGTCAACGCGGTGAGTGGGCGAACCGTCCACCGCGACAACGCAACCGCGATGAGGGAACCGATCACGAGCATCGCGAGGGCTCCGCCGGTGATCACGGCCCACGTCCTGCCGACATCGCGTGTCGCCGCCGCCGTCGACGCCTCGATGACGACCGCACCATCGACCTGGGTGCCCGTACCGATCGGCATGGCCACCAATACCGATTCAGGCGACCAGGGTGTCAGTCCCGACGCGATCCGGGTGCGCTGGTTGCGCAATGCCCCGGACACGGCCTCGGCGACCTCCGGTGACCGGGCCGAGAGGCCGGCCGAGGCGCGGGTCTTGCCGGCTCGGTCGACCACCAGGACACCTTCGTCGTAGAGATCGCGATAGCGTTCGACGGCCCGCTGCAACTCGGTGCCCCGCATCTCCGGTTCCCGATCGGCGAGGTCGGCGAAGTAGATCGCGGACGCGGTCCGGCTTTCGGTGAACCGTTGCAGCCGTTCGCGACTCACGGTCGTCGCGAGGGGGACCGCCAGGCCGAGGACCACGATCGCCGAGTAGGCGACCAGCACGAGCAGCACGCGCCGCCACACCGTTCAGGAACCCCACCGGTAGCCGAACCCGCGGATCGTCTCGATCACACCCGGCCTGCCGAGCTTCGCCCGGAGTGCGGTCATGTGGACGTCGAGGCTACGGGAGATCGCGACATGGGCGTCGCCCCAGATCGCATCCATCAACTGTTCGCGGCTGACCGCCTCGCCGCGCCGCGCGACGAGGTGCGCGAGGAGTTCGAACTCCTTCGGGGTCAGGGCCACGTCGGCACCGTCCACGGTGACCAGTCGCGCATCGAGGTCGACCACGATGTCGCCGGTCGCGATCCGTCGCTCTGCGAAGGCAGGCGCATCGGCGACGCGACGGCGGGCGGCCACCTCCAGACGCGCCATCAGCTCTCCCAGCCGCGCCGGCTTGACCACATAGTCGTCGGCACCCGCCCGAAGTGCCCGCACCACGGATCGTTCGTCGTGCCGTGCGGTGAGCACCACCACCGGCAGCTCGCTGACGGTCCGCAAGCGGCGCAACACGGTCAGGCCGTCGTCGTCGGGAAGGCCCAGGTCCAGAAGTGCGAGGTCGACATCGCGATGACCGAGTAGGAGATCGGCGCCGCGCCGCATCCGGCGGGGCTCGTGACCGACCTCGGTCAGGGCGTCCACGAGCGCATCACCGACCCCGTCGTCGTCCTCCACCACCGCGATACGCATCGCGTCCACGGTACGACAGGGACGGGAGCGGGCCCGTCAGAGCACGATCTGTCGGTTCACGTCCTTGTAGAGCAGGTATCGGAAGTTCGACGGTCCGCCCGCGTAGCAGGCCTGCGGGCAGAACGCGCGCAGCGACATGTAGTCGCCCTCCTGGACCTCCACCCAGTCCTCGTTGAGCCGGTAGACGGCCTTGCCCTCCAGGACGTACAGGCCGTGCTCCATCACGTGGGTCTCGGCGAACGGGATCGACGCCCCGGGCTCGAAGGTGACGACGTTGACGTGCATGTCGTACGCGAGGTCCTGCGGATCGAGCATTCGCGTTGTGCGCCAGGCCCCGTCGGTGTCGGGCATCGGCGAGGGCTCGATGTCGCGCTCGTTGCCGAACTTCGGGGCGGGCTCATGACCGGCGATGGGCTGGTAGCGCTTGCGGATCCAGTGGAAGGACGCGGGGGCGTCGCCCCGGTTGTGCGCCGACCACGGGGTGCCCGCCGGCAGATAACCGAAGCCGCCCTCTGTCAGGACGTGGTCGGAGTCCGCGACCGTGACGGTCAGTTCGCCGGAGGTGACGAAGAGGAAACCCTCGACCTCCGACTGTGGTTCCGGCGCTTGCGAACCGCCGCCCGGGGCGACCTCCATGATCGTCTGGGCGAATGTCTGGGCGCCGCCGGGAACCGGGCGGTTGAGGACCCAGGCGCGGGTGTCGGTCCACTCGGGGAACACCGACGTGACGATGTCGCGGAGTACACCACGCGGGATCACCGTGTACGCCTCGGTGACCACCGCGCGGTCGGTGAGCAGATCGGTCTGCGGCGGCAGTCCGCCGGTGGGGCTGTAGTACGGCGACGCGGTCATCGTGGTGTCCTGTTCGTCGAAGGGATGAATGGTCATGTAGGGCTGATGGTTCGGTCTCAGGCGCCGGGGGCGGGCGGACGATGGAGCGCGAGCTCCCGCACCTTGGTGAGGGGGAGGTCTGTCGCGGCCTCCACCTCGTCGACGGTCAGCGCCCCGCACAGCTCGCCGCGGCGGATGAAGCCGGCGAGCGCGCGAGCCGTCGCGGGTTCGTCGAGCACCGACGATTCGATCTGGTGCGCGTAGTTGCGCAGACGTACTGCGGCGGAACCGAACCCGTCGCGGTAGAACGCATACGTGGCCAGGAATCGGGTGACCAGTTGAGCGGGATGCAGATCCCATCCCTGGTAGAAGCCGCGTTCGAGGTGGCGGCGGACCAGTCGCGCGTGCAGGGCCCAACCGGCCTCGACGGCTTCGGCGTCCCCGACCGGGAGAATGTTCGTCGACCCGTCCGACAGGCGCACACCGGTGCCTGCCGCGGCGAGCTGCATCACGGCCTTCGCGTGGTCGGCGGCCGGGTGCTCCATCGACTGGTAGGCGGCGGCGATGCCGAGCGACGCCGAGTAGTCATAGGTCCCGTAGTGCAGCGCGGTGACCCGTCCCGCACCCGCATGGATCATCGGCGCAACGGCTGCCGTCCCGTCGGCACTCATCACCGACTGCGGTGTCTCGACCTGGATCTCGAATCCGATGCGTCCGTCCGGGAGTCCGTGAACCCGCTCGAGTTCCCGGGCCACGCTGACCATCGCGACGACCTGGTCGGTGGAGGTGACCTTCGGCAACGTGAGTGTCAACCCGGTGGGAAGCTCCCCGGCCTCGGCCAGTCCGGAGACGAACAGGTCGAGGGTGCGTAGGCCGCGAGCTCGGACGTCGGCCTCGAAGCACTTGAAACGGATGCCGATGAACGGCGGCGAGGCAGCGCCGGCGTTCCCGATGGCGGTGACCGCGACGGCCACGGCCGCGTCCTCCTCATCGTCGGACCGGACGCCGTAACCGTCCTCGAAGTCGACACGTAGATCCTCGATGGGCTCGGTGCGCAGTTTGTTCTCCACGAGGGCCGCGAGTGCGGTCGCATCCGAGTCGGTCCGGGCGACGGTCGAGCGGGCGATGGCGGCGAGGCCGCCGTGTTCGGCGGCGGCAGCGAGCGCTGCCTGCCCCCACTCCCGGGCGATCCCCGCCGAGTACCTGTCCGCCGGGACGTAGACCGTGTGGACGGGCTGCCGGCTGCCGTCGTCGCCCGGGTATCGACCCGACAGCACGGCGTCGGCCGGGGCCAAGACGGCCTCGACCTCGGCGAGAAAGGCCGCACCGAAGCGACCGGGCTGCGCACTCACGACAGGCACCCCTCATCGATTGATGGAAAAGTAATTCCGCAGAGCGGAGTTTACTGTAGGAACGGTGCCAGCCACCAGTCCTGAGCTGCGACGGCGTCTGATTGTGGTTTCACATCACGGAACGTAGCGTGATGTCGGACTGTGGAGTGCTGAGAAGTCTGTCGAGAAACGTTGCGACGGGGAGGTGGCGATGGCGGGGAGCTCGGGCGGAGTGCAATCGGTCGAGCGCGCGTTCGAGCTGATGGAGCTCATCGGACGCGCCGGTGGCGAATGCTCTCTCAGCCACCTGTCCGCGGAGTCACCGTTGCCGCCGCCAACCATCCACCGGTTGCTGCGGACGCTCGTGGGCATCGGGTACGTCCGGCAGCTCCCCAACCGGTCCTACGCGCTGGGTCCCCGGCTGATACGACTCGGTGAGGTCGCCAACCGTCAACTCGGGGCGGTGGCCGCGCCCGTACTCGGCTCCCTGGTCGCCGAACTCAGTGAGACCGCAAGTCTCGCGGTACTCGACGGCGACATGGTCATCTACGTGGCGCAGGTCCCGTCACCGCACAGCATGCGCACCAACAACGAGGTCGGACGTCGGGTCACCATGCACAACACCGCCGTCGGCAAGGCCGTGCTGGCCGAGCTCGACGACGCGCGAATCCTGAAGCACGTGACCCAGGCCGGGCTGACCGCTGCCACCGAGTGGAGCGTCACGTCCCTCTCCGGAGTGTTCGCCGCCGTCGAGCAGGTGCGCGCAGACGGCGTCGCCACCGACGAGCAAGAACACGAGGTGGGCGTCTGTGGCATGGCCGTCGCCGTCCCCGGAGCCCCGACACCGATGGCCGTCGGCATCTCCGGGCCGGTCGCCCGATTCGACGACGATCTACGCGACCGCGCCGTCAAGGCACTGCGCGCCGCTGCCGAGACCGTCTCCGAAGCGCTCATCGGTTCCCGGGAGTCCTAGCTCCCGGCGCGGTGTCGATTTCGCCCGCTCGCTCCGCTCCCGGCGCGATCACCCGTCGTGAGACGCCTTCTGAGAAGCCAGATTTCGGGTCGCCGGGCCCTCCAGCACGTTGCCCTCGGGGTCGAACCGCGAGGCGTGTAGCGGGCAATCCCACGTCTGTTCCGCGTCGTTCCACCGAAGGACCCCGCCCAGGTGGGTGCAGAGCGGCGCAACCGACTGGGTCTCCCCGTTGACGGTGCACACACCGCGCGGCGTGAGCCCATCGTGGCCGACGACGCCGTCGCCTTCGGCGGGATGCTTCTTGGTGGGTTTGAGCAAGCCCGCATAGCCGGCGGTCATGTACGCAGCGACCTGACCGTTGGCCGAGAGGGCCGAACCGAGCGCTCCGAGGCTGGTGACCTCGGAGGTACGGAACGGACGGAACGTCTTCGACCACGGTGGCTCGTTCCCGAGGATCCTGCCGGTCATCGCCAATGCCGCGGCGACACCATTGGTGAGGCCCCACTTCGCGAAACCCGTTGCCACCTGGACGTTTTCCACACCCGGAAGGATGGGGCCGACATAGGGGAGCTGGTCGATGGTGGTGTAGTCCTGTGCCGACCAGCGGGCCACCATCCGCGCGGTGGGGAAGTGCTTCTCGGTCCACGCCAGCATGTCCATGACGTGCTGGCGCTCGGAACCGGTGCGGCCCACCTCATGACCCCAGCCGCCCACGAGCAACAACTCGCCGTCGTAACCGGGGCGGGTGACGGTCCGCAGTGACACCGACGGAGTGTCGGCACCCAGGTACATCTCGCGCGGGATCTGCTCGTCGACGGTGAACGCCGCGGCATACGACCGGGAGAAGTGCATACGGGCGAAGTAGCCGCCGCGGTCGAAGATCGGCTGGCCGGTGGCCACGACGACGGCGTCGGCGCGGACGTCCCCGGCGTCGGTGGACAGCACATTGGGCGACCCGTGCTTCAACCCCTGGACCCGTACGCCCTCATAGAGGTGGCCGCCGTGGGCGCGCAGGTCGTCGGCGAGCGCCCGCAGGACCACCATCGGGTCGATCTGGGCCTGACCCTCGAGCCTGATCGCGGTCTTGACGTCGAAGGGGAGCTCTGGCGTGTCGACATGCGACACCGGGAGGTCGTGCGCGCGGCAGGCCGCGAACTCCTCCTCCACGGTCTTCGCCCCCGAGGCGGTCGAGGCGAACGTCAGCGCCGCTCGTTCGTCCACCTTCAGGCCACGGCGCTCGAGGTAGTGGCGAAGCCAGGCCTGCCCCTCCCGGTTGGCCTCGACGTAGTCGCGCACCGCGGACTTCTTCTGTCGGCTCGCGATCGACGACAGTCTCGATCCCTGCAGCAGGGAGAGCTTGCCGGTGGTGTGTCCGGTCGCGGCGGCGCCGATGTGCCGCGCTTCGAGAACCGCCACGGTCTGCCCGGCCCTGGCGAGCAGCAGCGCGGTCGTGAGGCCGGTGATCCCGCCACCGATGACCACTTGGTCGTAGGTGTCGATGACGTCGATGGGCATCGTCTCCGGGCGGACGTCGGGCAGGGCGTCGGAGGCGGAGTCGCCCACCGGGTCGAACCAGAGTGTTTTCATGACCCCCGGATTTGCCGTGATCAGGAGGGATCAAACATTCTCGGCGGGGCACGCGGAGAGTAAGGTTTTCGACTGGGAATCGAAAACGTGCGCCGGGAGTTGCTCTCGAGTGCGGGTTGCCGACGCGGCGAGAGGCGGTTGAAGATGAGCGGGTCCACAGATGGGCGGGCCGAGCAGGTCGGCGCGCTGCGCGCCGACCTCGTCGTGGTCGGGGCGGGCATCGCCGGACTGACCGCCGCCCTGTGCGCCGCCGAGAACGGGCTCGAGGTGATCGTGCTCAACAAGGGGCCGCGCTGGGATGCCACCCGCGGGGAGCAACCGACCTCCACGTTCTATGCCCAGGGTGGCGTCGCCGTGGTGATGCCCGCCGGCCACGGTGACCCCGACGACTCGGTGGGCCGTCACCTCGCCGACACCGTCGCCGCGGGTGCGGGTCTCACCGATGCCGCCGCGTCGAGGCCGATCCTGGCAGACGGGTGGGCATCGGTGTCGGCGCTGATCGACTGGGGAGCCGAGTTCGACCGGAACGTCGACGGTGCCCTGCTCCGCACGCGCGAAGGCGGTCACTCGCTGCGTCGGATCATCCACGCCGGCGGCGACGCGACCGGCGCTGCGATCCAACGCGCGCTGCACTCGGCGGTACGCACCGCCGCCGGCCGCGGGGATGCGCCCGCCATCCGATTCCTCGACGACGCGATCGCGACCGCGGTGCTCCTCGACGACGACGGTGGCGACGGCCACGACAACGACGGCGGTCAGCGGCGGGCGGTCGGCGTTGCCGTTCTGCACGACGGACGTCCCGGGTCGGTACTCGCTCCGACCGTGTTACTGGCGACGGGCGGCGCGGGACACCTCTACGCGGCGACGACGAACCCCCCCGGTGCGACCGGTGACGGCATCGCGCTCGCTCTGCGCGCCGGCGCCGAGGTCGCCGACCTCGAGTTCATCCAGTTCCACCCGACGATGCTGTACACCGCGGGGGCACGGGGCCGGCGCACGTTGATCAGCGAGGCGGTCCGCGGCGAGGGCGGGACACTCGTCGACGTCGACGGCCGGTCGGTGACCGACGGGGTCCATCCGATGGGCGACCTCGCCCCGCGCGACGTGGTCGCCGACGCGGTCGAGACCGCGATCGAACTCACCGGCCATCCGTGCGTCTACCTCGATGTCGGTGGTGTCCACGACTTCGAGGCCCGGTTCCCGACCGTCAGTGCGGGAATCCGGGCCGCGGGCCTCGATCCCGCATCCCGGCGTATCCCGGTCGTGCCGGGCGCGCACTACCTCTGCGGCGGGGTCGTGACCGACGGCGACGCCAGGACTGCGGTCGACGGGTTGCTCGCGGCCGGGGAGGTCGCGCGGACCGGGCTGCACGGCGCCAACCGCCTGGCGTCGAACAGCCTCCTGGAAGGTCTCGTGATGGGCCGCCGCGCGGCCCGGGTCGCGATCGACCGGCGTGGCCTGTCGGTACCCGAACGCGTACGGCCGCCGGTCGCGGAAGCGGTCCCCATCCTCGATCGCGACCTCCTGCAGGACACGATGTCGCGCCGCGCGGCCTTGCGCAGGTCGGCCGACGGACTGGCCGAGACCGCCGACCTGCTCGCGACGGCACCACGACGGGTTCCGCGTTCGGTGCGCGAGGTCGAGGATGCGGCGCTGACCCTCACCGCGTCGGCCGTCGTGGCATCGGCGGCCGCCCGCACCGAGTCCCGAGGCGCGCACGTCCGCGTGGACTTCCCGCTGACCGACGAGACGTCGGAGTCGCGCGTCCTCCGGCTCGTCGACGGGGAGCTGCGAGATGCCCGTGTGGCGCTCACGCCGGGCTGACGTGGGGCAAGTCGATGCGGGCGGCCTCATGACAGGGCAGGATTGGCGTCGATGACCTCAGCAGACGGCCTGGCGCGCGGCCAGGTGAACCCAAGCGGCGGGTCTCCGGACACCGTCGACATCGACCTCGGCCACCTCACCCTGCGTGCACTGACGTGGGGTCCCGACGACGGCCCCGTTGCGGTGTGCCTCCACGGTTTTCCCGATTCGGCCTGGACCTGGCGGCACCTGGGTCCCGAGCTCGCGAAGGCCGGTTACCGGGTCATCGCGCCTTTCACGCGCGGCTACGCGCCGTCGGACATACCGGCGGACAAGGACTTTCACGTGGCCGCGCTGGCCCACGATGCCCGCGGGATTCACGCCGCGGTGGGTGCCGGTGACGACGCCGTGCTCATCGGGCACGACTGGGGTGCGATGACGGCCAACGCGCTCGCGCACCGCGACGACAACCCCTATGCGGCGGTGGTGTCGATGGCGGTGCCGCCGGTGCCCGCTGTACGGCGCTCGCTCGCCCAGGGCGCCGAGGGTGCACGGATGCTGGGTCGTCAGCTGCTCATGAGCTGGTACATCGCGTTCAACCAGTTGCCCTGGGGGCCGGAGCGCACCCTGGACACGCTGATCCCGCTGTTGTGGCGCCGGTGGCGGCTGACCCGCAGGTCCCGTCCGGCACAGCTCGACATCGATCACGCGCTCGCGGCATTGCCCACCCCAGCGCATCGGTCGGCGGCCCTGGGGTACTACCGGGCGCTGCGCACACCGCGTGTCGATCCGCGATACTCCGATCTCCGCAACGACTGGCTCGGCGAACCCCGCTGCCGCACGCTGTATCTTCACGGGGCCGACGACGGCTGCATGCAGTCGCGCTTCACCGACCGCGTCCGCGAGGTGCTGCCGCCCGGAAGCGGCGCTGCGGTGATCGCCGGAGCGGGTCACTTTCTCCATCTGGACGAGCCCGATGAGGTGAATGCGAGGATTCTCGGGTTCCTCTCGGAAACGCGCGGGGGCGACGGGGTGGCACGGGACGGGTCCGCTTCGTAGACTGACGCCCGGGATCGTCACGTCGTGGCCACCGGGGGGCGGCCACCGCATCGCATGCCGGGGGGTTTTGCGTGCCGGCGAAGAGGCGTCGCGAGGCAATGCATGAAGGGGAGTCCGTATGAACGGCGAGGGCTGTTGGTCGACGGTGGTGTGCCGGCCGACCGAACGCGCGGCGCTGGGACTGTCGGGTGACTCCGAGTGGTTGCTGCAGTGTCGGCTGGCGATCGGGCATCGGGGCAACCACGCCACCGACGCGAGCACGCACCCGCGGCACGATCGGCGTCTCTGGCTGGAGTGGAACGACTTCGACGATCGCGCCCAGTCGCTCATCGAACGCAACCCCTGCCCGGTCCCGTCGCCCGAAGGTGCGGGATGTGTGTTCTTCGCCGGGCACGGCGGACCCCACTTCTACGCCCGCACCAACGGTCACGCGCCGTCGGTGATGACCGGTGCCGGAGCCCCGGGTCCGCAAGCGGTCGGTCCCGACCGGTCCCTGACCACCCAGCACCAGCCGCCGACCCGCATGGGGACGCACCGGTTACCCGACTCCCATCAACCCGTCCCGCTCCCACAGCAGCAGCCGGTCGTCGAGCCCGATCCGCAGCCGGCTTACCGCGGGGGGCGTCGGTCCACCAACGCCGAGCCGCTCGTCACCGAGGATTACCAAGGCCGCCGCCACCGGACGGATGGCCTGAACACGAATGGCGCGAGCGCAGATGGTCTGACCGCGGATGGTCTGAACGCGGGTGGCCTGAACGCGGGCGGACCGGCGCCGAGCGGGCCGGCCGACCCGGAGCCCGGCGCGCCGGCCGTGCAAGCCCTCGACACCGCCCGGCTCGAGGCGATCGGCGCGGCGCTCGACGAGGTCGCCACCGCACTGGCCCGACTGGCTGCGGTGCTGCGCGCGTAGTCGGACTCGTCACCCAACCAGGCCGGTACCCTAGGGGGGTACCGTTTTGCCGCCATGACTGGTATACCTGGTCGGGCATACCCGTGAGGGGTATCCGGACGGGAGTGACATGGACGAGCATCAGCACGGTTACATCGGCCGCAAGGACGATTACCTCCGCCGACTCAAGCGCATCGAGGGGCAGGCGCGTGGCCTGCAGCGCATGGTCGAGGAGGACACCTACTGCATCGACATCCTGACGCAGGTGTCGGCGATGACGAAGGCGCTGCAGGCCGTCAGCCTCGGCCTGCTCGAAGAGCACATGGCGCACTGCGTCGTGCACGCGGCTCAAGAGAGCGACGAGGCCGGCAAGGCCAAGGTCGACGAAGCCATGGCCGCGATCTCGCGCCTGGTCAAGTCCTGACCGCCACTCGCACAAACCCGAACTCGAGGAGTTATCCGATGAGCACCACCAGCACCTACACCGTCACCGGCATGACCTGCGGCCACTGCGTGGCCTCGGTCCGCGAGGAGATCGAGGCGCTGCCCGGCGTGACGGATGTCGAGGTCACCCTCGACGACGGATCGGTACGCGTGGCCGCCGACCGCGAACTGGGCCGGTCCGAGGTCGAGGCCGCGGTCACCGAAGCCGGATACGCGCTGGCCTGACATGACAACAGCAGTCGTCCGTCCGGTCGCCTATGTGGCGGCCCTGGTCGTGATCGTCGCGATCGCGTTCGTCGTCGGCCGCGCGTGGGGGCCCGATGTCGAACCGGCGCCGCAACATTCGCCGTCCCACAGCGTCGATGGTGGTCACCGATGACCGCGACCGCACCCCATCTGATCGACCTCGACATCTCCGGCATGACGTGCGCGTCATGCGCCAACCGCATCGAACGCAAACTGAACAAGCTCGACGGGGTGACGGCGTCGGTGAACTATGCGACCGAACGCGCCCACGTCGAGGTGCCGAACGGCCTGTCGACGACGGACCTCGTCGAGGTGGTCCGTGCGGCCGGTTACGACGCCGCGCCGATCCTGCCGGACCCGCCGGCAGTCACCGGGGGCCAGGAGCCCACGGTGTCGGGCGACCCCGAGTTGGACGCACTCCGTCAACGTCTGATCGTGTCGGCGGTGCTGTCCATACCTGTGATCGCGCTGGCGATGATCCCGGCGCTGCAGTTCACCTACTGGCAGTGGGCGTCGCTGACCCTGGCTGCACCCGTGGTGGTCTGGGGCGCGTACCCGTTCCATCGCGCCGCTTGGGTCAATCTGCGCCACGGTGCCACCACGATGGACACGCTGGTCTCGGTCGGAACCCTGGCCGCGTTCGGATGGTCGCTGTACGCCCTGTTCCTGGGAACGGCCGGCACACCGGGTCTCACCCACGGCTTCGACCTGCTGCCGCAACGCTCAGACGGGTCGTCGCACATCTACCTCGAGGCCGCAGCCGGCGTCACGACCTTCCTGCTGGCGGGCCGCTACTTCGAGAAGCGAGCCAAACGTCGTGCGGGCGATGCACTGTCGGCGCTGATGGATCTCGGTGCCAAGGATGTCGTGGTCCGCGACCACAACGGCGTCGAGACCCGAATCCCCATCGCGCAGTTGGCGGTCGGTGACGAGTTCGTCGTGCGACCCGGCGAGAAGGTCGCAACCGACGGCCTCGTCGTCGAGGGCGCGTCGGCGGTCGACGCCTCGATGGTGTCGGGCGAGTCGGTACCCGTCGAGGTCACCCCGGGCGACGCGGTCGTCGGCGCGACGATCAACACCAGCGGGTTGCTGGTCGTGCGTGCCACCGCCGTCGGGTCCGACACCGCGCTGTCCCAGATGGCACGCATGGTGACCGCGGCGCAGGAGGGCAAGGCCGACGTCCAGCGCCTGGCCGACCGCATCTCGTCGGTGTTCGTCCCGATCGTCATCGCGATCTCGGTTGCGACACTGGGATTCTGGCTGGGCGTCGCGTCGACGTCGGACTTCGCGGGCGGAGACGTCACCTTCGCGTTCACCGCGGCGGTCGCCGTCCTGATCATCGCATGCCCGTGTGCGCTCGGGCTCGCCACACCGACGGCACTGATGGTCGGCACCGGCCGGGGGGCGCAGCTGGGCATCCTGCTGAAGGGACCGGAGGTACTCGAGTCGACGCGACGGGTCGACACCATCGTGCTGGACAAGACGGGCACCGTCACCACCGGCGAGATGACGTTCTCCGCGATCACCGTCGCCGACGGTCACGACGAGGAGCAGGTCCTCGGCTGGGCGGCGTCGGTGGAGTCCGGATCGGAGCATCCGATCGCGGCCGCCATCGTCGACGCCGGACGGGACCACATCGACTCGCCCGCCCGCGACTTCGTCTCCACGCAGGGCGCGGGCGTCGCCGGGATGGTCGGAGACCGATTGGTGCACGTGGTGTCGCCGAGCAAGGTCGACGTGCCCTTGCCGCGATCACTCGCCGACGCGGTGGCCACCGCCGAATCCGAGGGCGCGACGGCGGTCGTCGTGCTGGCAACCGACCGCACCTCCGAAGAGACTGCCGGACAACCGGTTCCCGTGGGGGTCGTCGTGGTGGCCGATCGGATCAAACCGTCGTCGGCAGCGGCGATCACCGAGTTCCGGCGCCTGGGACTGACGCCGAAGCTGCTCACCGGCGACAACGAGGGCGCCGCTCGGGCCGTGGCGTCGAGAGTCGGCATCGACGATGTGACCGCCGGTGTCAGTCCACGACGCAAGCTCGAGGTCATCGCGGAACTCCAGGAGCAGGGTCACGTGGTCGCGATGGTCGGTGACGGGATCAACGACGCCGCAGCGCTCGCGCAGGCCGATCTCGGCCTCGCGATGGGTACCGGAACCGACGTGGCCATGGCCGCCAGCGACCTCACCGTCGTCAGCGGTGACCTCCGTGCGGTGGCCGACGCGATCGCACTGGCGCGCCGAACACTCGGCACCATCAAGGGAAACCTGTTCTGGGCGTTCGGTTACAACGTGGCAGCCATCCCGCTGGCGGCAGCTGGCATGCTGAACCCGATGATCGCGGGCGCCGCGATGGCACTGTCGTCGGTGTTCGTCGTCGGGAACAGCCTGCGACTCCGGGGGTTCGCCCCGAAGCGCTGACCGGGGTCGTTACGCGCTCGTGGTCACTCGCGCCGCCGCGTGCCGCCCGGCGCGCCGGCCGAAGTACGACCCTTCGCCCAGTTGCGTTCCGCTGCAATAGCCCTTGCAGTCCTGGGCGATGTTGGTCGCACTCGCGCCGGCCGCGTAGAGGCCGGTGATGACGCTGCCCGATTCGTCGAGCACCTCGCCGTCCAACGACGTCGCCATGCCGCCCATCGTGAAGCCGGCGTACATGGCCTTGCCGAGCGAGAGGTCGTAGGCGGCCCAGGGGCCGGTGTCCTGCGGTTCGAGGAACTCCGCCGCCTTGTGGAAGTCGGGGTCTTCTTTCTTGGCGGCGTTCTCGTTGTAGCGGGCCATGGTCGCCTGCAGCTTGCCCTCGGGGATTCCGAGGTCGCGCTCCATCTCCTCGATGGTCTCCCAGCCGTCGATGAGCGGTACGAGATAGTTCTGCTTCTCGTTCATGTGCGACTCGTTCACGATGAGGTATGCGACCGAATCCGGCTGTTCGAGAACGAATCCCGAAGTCCGCGCGTGATAGGAGTCCTCGGTGACGAACCGTTCGCCGTACTTGTTCACGATGACGCCCATCACCATGCTCGCGGGCGGGTAGATCGGCGCGGTGATGAATGCGTTGTCCATGTATTTCAGTGCGGCACCGGCGGATTGACCCATACGCAGGCCGAGTCCGTCGTCGTAGGTGTTGCCGAGGACGAACGGCTTCTCGGCGAGATGCGGGGTGTGCTCAGCGACCATGTCGGGGTTCATCACGAAGCCGCCTGCGGCGATGATCACCGAGTCCGCGCGGATGACGCCTTCGGCATCGGGCGTCTTCCACGTCACGCCGACGACCGCACCGTTGTCATCGACGACCAGCTGACGGGCGCCGGTCTCGTACCGGACCTCGGCGCCGAGCTCGTCGAGCCGGGTGACGAGCAGGTCGATGACCAGCTTCGCGCCCCCGGTCTCCCCGGGTACCGGGACCTTGTGGCCGCGCGGTGCCGGTACGGCCTGGTCTTTGAACGGCCAGACCTTCTCGTTGCCGGTGAACATCAGTCCCTCGGTGCCGGGCTGGATGACGGCCTTCTCCGGATAGAAGCTGCGCTCGAAGGTGAAGCCCAGGCCTTCGAGCCAGTTGAAGTGGTCGACGCTGTCGGCGCAGTAGGCGTGGATCTTGTCGGGCTCGGGATCGACCGACACCGCGGTGAGGTACTTCTCCATCTCCTCGACGGAGTCGTCCTGGCCGGTGGCCTTCTGAACGGCGGTGCCGCCGCCGAGGTAGAAGAACCCGCCGGACAGCGAGGTGGTGCCGCCCGGAGCCGCGGCGCGTTCGAGCAGGAGCACCCGCGCCCCGTTCGCGGCGGCCTCCGCCGCGGCGCATCCGCCGGCGATGCCGAACCCGATCACGACGACATCGACCTCGTCGGAGAACTCGGACACCGAAGAGAGGGGGACGGTCTCCGGGATCTCGGTACTGGTAGCCATGGGCGTCAGATTAACCGACGAACTAGAACCTGTTCTAGTCCTTGGTAACGATTTGTGCACCGGTCTGCCGGTCGGGTCACCGGGTGATCTCGGAACTAACGGCCCACGGCGTACTCACAGGTTTCTTCGGTATCAAGAAATATGTCCTCTACTACGACGCGGCGTAGCCTGTCGCCGGCCCCCGGGATCGCGGGTGTGGTGGCTGTCGGTGCTGCTCTCGCGGCCGGCGAACTCGCCGCGGTGCCGATCTCGCCGGACGCGTCGCCGTACTTCGCGGTCGGCTCCTCAGTGGTCGACCTGTCACCCAAGCCGGTACGTGACTGGGCCATCGACACCTTCGGCACCGCGGACAAGCTCGCGCTGTTCGTCGGCATGGGCGTACTGATCGCTGTTCTCGCGGCCGCCTGCGGATACCTCGAGCGCCGTCGGCCGCCGCTCGGCTCCCTCGTGGTGGTGGCGTTCGGGGTCGTCGGTGTCATCGCGGCACTCAACCGGCCGAACGCCACGTGGACCCACGCCCTGCCCTCCGTCGTCGCCGGCATCGTCGGCGTCCTCGTTCTGCGACTGCTGTTGGCGCAGCTCGCTCCGCGCCGTGCTGGCGCTGTGACCGATGGCGCTGTGACCGATGGCGCCGGGGCGGATGATGCCGATGCGCGCCCGGCCGAACGCGCGTCGATGTCGAGACGCTTCGTGCTGACCGCGGCAGGCGTGGCCGCGGTGGCCGTCGCCGCGGGTGTGGTCGGGCGCAAGATGCTCACCGACACCGCGGGCATCATCGCCGACCGGGCTCGCATCCTGCTCCCGACGCCGAGGACGTCTGCTCCGCCGGTACCCGACGGGGTCGATCTGTCCGATTCCGGCGCAACGCCTTTCATGACCGACAACGACGACTTCTACCGCATCGACACAGCTCTGCAGGTGCCGACACTGACCACCGAGGACTGGCGGTTGCGCATCCACGGTGACGTCGACAAAGAGGTCACGCTCACCTGGGACGACCTCCTGGCGATGCCCATGACCGAACGCATCGTGACGCTGACCTGTGTCTCCAACGAGGTCGGCGGCGACCTCGTCGGCAACGCCCGCTGGCTGGGGGTGCCGATGAGCGAGGTCCTCGACCTCGCGGGCGTCAAACCCGGGTCCGACATGCTTTTGTCGACCAGCATCGACGGTTGGACATGCGGTACGCCCATCTCCGATGTCACCGACGGCCGCGATGCGTTGCTGGCCATCGGCATGAACGGATCCCCGCTGCCGTTCGAACACGGTTACCCCGTTCGCCAGGTGGTGCCCGGACTGTACGGCTACGTCTCGGCAACCAAGTGGGTCGTCGACTGGGAGATCACCCGCTTCTCCGAGGCGAAGGCGTACTGGACGACGCGCGGGTGGTCGGCGATGGGTCCGATCAAGATGGCCTCGCGGTTCGATCGCCCGGCCGACAACTCCGAGCACCCCGCGGGAGAGGTCATCGTCGCCGGCACCGCCTGGGCCCAGCACACCGGGATCGAGCGCGTCGAGGTCCGTGTCGACCAGGGGCCGTGGCAACCCGCGGAGCTCGCCGAGGAGTACAGCATCGACACCTGGCGGCAGTGGCGGTTCCCGTGGCAGGCGACCAAGGGCGAGCACACCCTCGAATGCCGCGCAATCGACAAGCTCGGCCGGCCCCAGATCGAGCGCTATCAGGCGACCGCTCCCGACGGCGCGAGCGGTCTGGACGACCACGTCTACACCATCGTCTGACCCTTCTGCTCGACCCCGTTCACACGGTGTGGGCGCGCCCTGCGGACGACTTCTGTCCGGACATGTGTCCAGAAGTGCGGAAAACCGCAGCGTCAAGGGCAGAGTGAGGTATCTGACTCGCCTGAGCTGCCGCTGAGAACGCATGTTATGTTCAACGCACCTTTATGTGAGCCGGGTGACAGTCATCCCCTTGTCCGACCCGTGCACCTCGTGACCTGCGTCAGGTCGTCCGTTCCGCCGACACACATGGCGGAGCTGCACGATCTGGTGGCGGGTCACCTCGTTGACAAGACGCGCCGAGTGCAGGCGCGCCAACCAACGGCGTCGCGGTGAGCGGCGCCGGATCAGGCAGGGTGAAAAAAATGACAGTGGGTGTCGTGCGCGAGACGGCCCCGGGGGAGCGCCGAGTGGCGCTCGTCCCGAAGGTGGTCGCCGCGCTGGTGGGCAAGAAGGTGCCCGTGGTGGTGGAGTCGGGGGCCGGTCTCGGCGCTCTGATCCCCGACGAGGCGTACACCGAGGCGGGAGCGTCGATCGGTGATCCGTACGAGGCCGATGTGGTCCTGCGGGTATCACCGCCGTCGGATTCCGAGATCGGCAAGCTTCGCAGCGGTCAGCGGCTGATCGGCTTCCTCGCGCCGCGCAACGCCGACAATCAGATCGGCACGCTGCGCGATGCCGGGGTCGAGGCGTACGCGGTGGAGGCAATTCCGCGTATCTCTCGTGCGCAGGTGATGGACGCGCTCAGCTCGCAGGCGAACGTCGCGGGGTACAAGTCGGTCGTCGTGGCCGCGGATGTGTCGACGCGGTTCTTCCCGATGCTGACGACGGCCGCGGGCACGGTGAAGCCGGCCACGGTGCTGGTCCTCGGCGTCGGCGTGGCGGGTTTGCAGGCGCTGGCCACGGCCAAGCGTCTGGGCGCCCGGACCACCGGATACGACGTGCGGCCCGAGGTCGCCGAGCAGGTCCGCTCGGTCGGTGCGCAGTGGCTGGATCTGGGCATCGATGCTGCCGGTGAGGGCGGGTACGCCCGTGAGCTCACCGACGACGAGCGCGCCCAGCAACAGCAGGCGCTCGAAGACGCCATCAAGGGGTTCGACGTGGTGATCACCACCGCGCTGGTGCCGGGTCGTCCGGCGCCGCGTCTGGTGACCGCGGCCGCGGTCGAGGGCATGAAGCCGGGCAGTGTGGTCGTCGACCTCGCCGGTGAGACCGGCGGCAACTGCGAGTTGACCGAACCGGGCGAGACCGTCGTCAAACACGACGTGACGATCGCGGCACCGCTGAATCTGCCTGCGACCATGCCCGAGCACGCCAGCGAGCTGTACTCGAAGAACCTGCTGGCGCTGATCGAGCTGATGCTCGACGACAACGGTTCCATCACACCGGATTTCGACGACGAGGTGATCGCGGCCGCGTGTGTCACCCGAGATGAGCCCGGCGCCGGGAACGAAGTGAGCGGGCCGAAAGACGGCCAGCAGGAGGTGAGTGCCTGATGTACGCCGGACTTCTCGCGAATCTCGCGATCCTGGTGCTCGCCGGGTTCGTCGGCTTCGCCGTCATCTCCAAGGTTCCGAACACCCTGCACACCCCGTTGATGTCGGGCACCAACGCCATTCACGGCATCGTCGTGCTCGGTGCGCTGGTCGTCCTGGGCAAGCTGCCCGCCGATGCCGGGTGGGGTGTGCGCATCATCGCGTTCGTCGCGCTGGTGTTCGGCACGCTCAACGTGATCGGTGGCTTCGCGGTCACCGATCGGATGCTGGGCATGTTCAAGGGTAAGAAGGAGGCGGCCAAGTGAACGGCTCCCCAGAAACATCTATGTCACAGCTGATACTCGCGGCGGGCGCGCATACCCCGAGTGAGGGCGTCGCCTACCTGGTGACCGCGCTCTACATCGTCTCGTTCTCCCTGTTCATCTATGGCCTGATGGGCCTGACCGGACCCAAGACCGCGGTGCGCGGCAACTGGATCGCCGCGGTGGGCATGGGTCTGGCCGTCGCCGCGACACTGCTCTACGTCTGGAACGAAGGAGCGGTCGGTTCCGACGGGCACTCGACCGAGGGCGTGCCCACGATCAACTGGGTGCTCATCGTCGTCGGTCTGGTTCTCGGTGTGGCACTGGGCATCCCGCCTGCGCTGAAGACCAAGATGACGGCGATGCCGCAGCTGGTCGCGCTGTTCAACGGCGTCGGCGGCGGCACCGTGGCGCTGATCGCGTGGGCCGAATTCATCGAGACCTCCGGGTTCTCGACCTTCCACAACGTCGAACCGGCCTCGCCGCTGGTGATCGGTTCGCTGATCGCCGCGATCATCGGCTCGGTCTCGTTCTGGGGATCGCTGGTGGCATTCGCGAAGCTGCAGGAGATCATGCCCAAGGGGCTGGAGAAGACCTTCGTCTCCAACGCCAAGCTGTTCCAGGCCGCCAACATCGTGTTGCTCTTCGTCGCTCTGGGACTGGCGATCTACCTCGGTGTCGACGCCTCGAACGGCGGCGGCGCGAGTGTCTGGTGGATGGTTGCGGTGTTGGTCGCCGCGGGTGTGATGGGTCTGTTCGTGGTGTTCCCCATCGGTGGTGCGGACATGCCGGTGGTCATCTCGCTGCTCAATGCGATGACGGGTCTGTCGGCGGCAGCCGCGGGTATCGCGCTGGACAACACGGCGCTGATCGTGGCCGGCATGATCGTCGGCGCCTCGGGTTCGATCCTGACCAACCTGATGGCCAAGGCGATGAACCGGTCGATCCCGGCCATCGTGTTCGGTTCGTTCGGTGGCGGCGATGCCGCTGCCGCAGGCGGTCCCGGCGCCGAGGGTGGCACCGTGAAGGCGACGTCGGCCGCCGACGCCGCGATCCAGATGGCGTATGCCAACCAGGTGATCGTCGTCCCCGGGTACGGTCTGGCCGTGGCGCAGGCCCAACACGCGGTCAAGGAGATGGCGAAGCTGCTGGAGGCCAAGGGCGTCGAGGTCAAGTACGCGATCCATCCGGTCGCCGGTCGCATGCCCGGTCACATGAACGTGCTGCTGGCCGAGGCCGATGTCGAGTACGACTCGATGAAGGAGATGGACGACATCAACGGCGAGTTCAGCCGGACCGACGTCGCCATCGTCATCGGCGCCAACGACGTCACCAACCCTGCGGCGCGCAATGATCCGAGTTCGCCGATCCACGGTATGCCGATCCTCAACGTCGACGAGGCGCGATCGACCATCGTGCTGAAGCGGTCGATGAGTTCGGGCTACGCCGGCATCGAGAACCCGCTGTTCTTCGCCGACGGCACCAGCATGCTCTTCGGCGACGCCAAGAAGAGCGTCGACAGCGTCATCGAGGAACTGAAAGCGCTGTAACGCTTCACCCTCGCCACGAGACCCCGACAACCGTTCTGGTCGTCGGGGTCTCGTCGTCATCGAGCAGGAATCGAGAAGCGACGGGCGCGAAGGCCGCCGTAGTGTCGGTGCATCATCTGATCGCAACGGAGGAAACCATGTCCCTGTCACTGCGTTCCCTGTCGCTCTGGTATCAGCGAAGGATCAACGCGCGCACCGTCACCCGTATCCGGAACAAGAGCGGATCGATGTGGGGCATGGAGATGCTCGTCCTCGGGGCCGAGGAGCGGGCAACCGCGTGGGATCGGGTCGTCGACGCCCAGCCGCGCTACGCCAAGTACCAGAAGAAGTCGGCTCGCGAGTATCCCCTCGTGCGGCTCGAGCCGATCACCGGATAGGCCGTTGCGATCTCGGGCGGCCCGGGCCGATGAGTTCCGGCGACGTGAGGTGTCTGTCCCTGCACAACACAACGCATTCCGCGCAGAGGAGATCGTCATGGCTCACAACACCGTCACCGCCGACAACCGCACCGATTCCGAATCGGCGGATGCCCCGTCGTCCGGCCGGAACCGGCGTCGCATCACGGGCATCGTCATCAGCGTCCTGGTCGGTGCCTTCCTCACTTTCGACGTCGTGATCAAGCTGACGCGTCCGCAGGAGGTGGTCGATTCGATGGCGAAGCTGGGCTTCCCGATCGATCAGGCGCTGGTGATGGGTGTCGTACTCCTGGTGTGTCTCATCGTGTTCGCCATCCCACGTACCGCGGTCCTCGGCGCCCTGGGCATCACGGCCTACCTCGGTGGCGCGGTCACCGCCAACATGAGGATCGAGGCGCCCCTGTTCGACACGGTCCTGTTCGCGGTCTACACCGGGGTCTTCATGTGGATCGGGCTGGCGTTGCGCCGTCCGGAACTGCTGAAGGTGGCCGGCCTGAAGCGCTGAGCCCCACCGGCACGCCGAACCACCGGCCCCGCACCCGTTACCGATCTGGGATCGCACGGGTGCGGGGTCGTTGCGCATCTCTCGTACCGTTACGCGAGTGACTGGTGTTGCCAGAGTGAAGCGGATGAAGGTGGCGGCTGCCGCGACGATCGCGGTCGCGGCGCTCGGTGGCGTGGCCGTCGGCACCCTGCCGGCGCAGGACGCATCGGTGGTGACGACCGCGTCGGCCGTCGATCCGGCCGGTCTGTACAACAGCGCCCAATCGAAGTTCGGCGGCGGCGACGTCGCGGGTGGACTCGACTTGTTGCAGCAGGTTCTCGCGATCGCGCCGGCAGACACCGATGCGCTCGCCTTGCAAGCGATCTGGGCCGACCAGATCGACGATGTCGTCGTCGTCCGCTCGGCCCTCAATCGACTGTCGATGATGAACCCGATGCTGGCCACCACGGCGCGCAACATCATCGCGGGTGTCACCACCGCCGCTCAGATCGTTCCGGCGACCACGCCGCAACCGGTGTCCGGCCGGGTGGCGATCGTCGTCCTCGGATACGGCCTGAACGCCAACGGCAAGATGGCGCCGGAACTCGTGAACAGGGTGTCGGCAGGTAAGGCGCAATCCGAGGTCACCACCAGCGCCCCCATCGTCGTGACCGGCGGTGTGCCCAAGAAGGGCGTCACCGAGGCGGCCGCGATGCGGACCTGGCTGATCGACAACGGTGTCGGGTCCGACCGAATCCTCGTCGAGGACAAGTCCGGGTCGACGGTGGCCAATGCCCAGAACACCGCCGAGATCCTGCGAGCGCGCGGCATCCGCGACATCGTCCTGGTCACCTCGCCGAACCACATCCGGCGTGGGGCAGCCGATTTCGGCGCCATGGGCCTGCGCGTCGTCGGGTCCCTCACCACCGCGACAGACCTGGAGAAGTTCCAGACCCCGTTGACGAAGTCGCAACAGACCGGCATCAGACTCGAAGCCACGCGGACCGCACGCATCCCGGCGACACACGAAGCCGGGTTGCTGCCGCAGAACCTGCCCGACCCCGGACCCGGCCTGATCCCGGAGATCGGCGGGAAGATCCTCCAGGAGTTGTTGCGCGCCGGCTCGTCCGGTTGAGGGCCCCACAGGGCAACGGTCACGGCCGATGTCGTGAAGTGAGTCACACCGCTTTTCCGCTGCGCTGCGGTTTCGGCGTCTGTCGCCGGCAGAATTCATCTGGATTCAACAAATCGTCGGTAGCTTCGGACATATGCGAAAAAAGGGAGTCGGGGCCCTGGGGATTCGCGACGTGGTGCGGTACGACCTACCCGCATCGCTCGTGGTTTTTCTTGTCGCCCTTCCGTTGTCATTGGGAATTGCCATCGCGTCGGGTGCTCCGGTACTCGCCGGACTCATCGCCGCGGTCGTCGGTGGGATCGTCGTCGGCCTGATAGGTGGTAGCCCGCTTCAGGTTTCGGGTCCGGCCGCCGGGCTCACTGTCGTCGTCGCCGACATGGTCGCCAACTTCGGCTGGCGCGTAACGTGTTTGATCACCGTGGGCGCCGGGGTACTGCAGATCCTGTTCGGACTCAGCAAGGTGGCGGGGGCCGCACTGGCCATCGCGCCCGTGGTCGTGCACGCGATGCTCGCCGGAATCGGTATCACCATCGCGCTGCAGCAGATCCACGTGCTACTCGGCGGCAGTTCGGCGAGCACCGCGTGGGAGAACGTGACCTCGCTGCCGTCGGGGCTGGCGAACATCGAGACCTCCGGTGCACTCGTGGGTGGCACGGTGATCGTCGTACTGCTGGTCTGGCCGCTGCTGCCGTCACCGGTACGCAAGGTGCCGGGGCCTCTCGTCGCGATCGTGGGCGCGACCCTCATGACCTTCGTGTTCGGTCTCGACGTCGAGCGGATCAGCATCGACGGCAACTTCTTCGAGGCGATCATGCTGCCGGAGCTGCCCGACGGTGGTTGGGGCGCAGTCCTTCTCGGTGTGCTGACCGTCGCCCTCATCGCGAGCGTCGAGTCGCTGCTCTCGGCGGTGGCCGTCGACAAGATGCACACCGGACCGCGCAGCAACCTCAACCGGGAGCTGCTCGGCCAGGGGAGTGCGAACATCACCTCGGGGATGCTCGGCGGACTGCCGGTGACCGGCGTGATCGTCCGCAGCACGACCAACGTGGCCTCGGGTGCGCGCACCTCGGCGTCGGCCGTGATGCACGGTGTGTGGGTGCTCGTGTTCGCGGCGTTGCTGACGGGGCTCGTCGAGCGGATCCCGATGGCCGCGCTGGCCGGCTTGCTCGTGGTGATCGGTATCCAGTTGGTCAAGTTGGCGCATATGCGGATCGCGTTGCGCACCGGCGATCTCTGGGTCTACGTCATCACCGTGTTGTCGGTCGTGTTCCTCAATCTCCTCGAGGGCGTCGGCATCGGTCTGGCGGTGGCGATCGGACTGGTCGTCTGGCGCGTGGTCCGCGCCGAGATCACCTCCGAGCCGGTGGGGACCGGCGTCGACGCGGGGCAATGGGTTGTCCGCGTGCATGGTTCGCTGAGCTTCCTGTCGCTGCCGAAGCTGAACAAGGCGCTGACACAGGTGCCGGACGGAGCGCACCTGACGCTGGATCTCGACACCGACTTCCTGGATCACGCGGCGTCGGAGATGCTCGGGGACTTCCGGTGGGCGCACGAAGCGGGCGGCGGTACGGTGCTCGTGGTCGAAAAAGGTCGTGCCCGGCTCGTCGACGCCCCGCGTCGACCACCGCGTAGACACACGACGGGGTTCGCCGGCCTCACCCCATGGCGCAATCGGGTCGGCGCCGACACCGCTGCCGCGCAGGAACGTCCGGCAGCGCTGCGTTCGGTGCTCGGTGGTGTGGACGAATACGAGAACTCGCACGCCGACGCGCTGCGGGCCATGCTCGCCGACGTCACCGAAACGCAGGATCCGGACTCGCTCTTCGTGACCTGCGCGGACTCTCGACTCCTGCCGAACGTCATCACGGCCAGCGGTCCGGGCGATCTGTTCACCGTGCGCAACGTCGGCAACCTGATCCCCACCGAGTCCGATGGCGACGTATCAGTGCAGGCCGCACTGGAATTCGCGATCGGCGAACTCGCGGTCTCGTCCATTGTGGTGTGCGGTCATTCCTCCTGCGGCGCCATGCGTGCTCTGCTCGACGGTGAGCAGGCGGAGTCCGATCCCGCCGGGACGACCGCGGACGGTCAGACCTCGGACCGGACGCCCATCCAGCGCTGGCTGCGTCATGCGGTGCCGAGCCGGGTGGCGTTCCGCCACGGACATCCCGCCGGCCGGGCCGCGGCCGAACTCGGACTACCCGAGGTTGATCAACTGGCGGTGGTCAACGTCGCGAAGCAGATCGAGACGCTTGCGCGCCACCCGTTGGTCGGCCGGGTGGCCGCCGAGGCCCGGCTCCGAATCGTCGGCCTCTACTTCGACATCGCCACGGCGCGGGTGTACGAGGTGACCCCGCAGAGTCTGTCCCCGGTGGCGCGGCGCGCGGAGGCGCCTGCGGTCTCGACGTGACGGCGGTCGGAAGCGGTCAGGACATCACCGAACGGAAATGGGTGACGAACCGGCCGTTGCCCTGAGCGTCGTTGTCGAACATGTGGAACGCGATGCCCGGCGGTTGACCGCGATTGACGACCTCCAGGCCCTCGAACGGGAGGTTGAGGGTCGAGGAGACGCCCGGTGCGACGCACAGGGGACGGTCGGCGAAGGTGGTCACCGCCGGGGTGTGTGCGTGTCCGCACAGGAAGGCGACGATGTTGGGGTGCTCGACCACGAGCGCGGCCAGGCGCTCCTCGCCGGTCTGACGGATCGAGTCCATGAACGGCATGTGCAGCTCGACCGGTGGGTGGTGGAAGGCGATGAACACCGGGGTGGACGGGTTCTCGGATCGGAGTTCGTTCGACAGCCACGCGATCGTCTCGTCATCGAGGTGGCCGTCGTTGCGTCCGGGAATCGAACTGTCGCAAATCAGGAAGACGACATCGTTCCCGTCCCGTCCACGTAACCGCCGTGCGTGGTTGATCGGCCCGGAGGTCTCGGTGCCGATGAGGGCTGCGCTGAAGGGTTCGCGGACGTCGTGGTTGCCCGCGGTGATCAGCATCGGCAGCGGGCTCTCGAGCACATCGTGGGCCTCGCGGTACTCGCTCGGTACGCCTTCGTCGGCGATGTCGCCGGTGACCAGAAGGACGTCGATGCCGGCGGCGTGGGCATTGACATAGTCCAGCGTCGACTCGATACGGCTCCTGTTGAAGCGCGTCCCGTTGAAATGCAGGTCGCTGATGTGGGCGACAACGAACACGAAGAGCTCCCGTTCCGGTCTCTGACTCACACGAGGCTATCTGCCGTGCGGTCCGGGGGACCCATCGCGTCGTCGGTGCGAGGCGCAACGCACTCCGTGGACGCGACTGTGGTCCAGCCCGCTCCGATGTCGGAATCGACCTGTTTGCATTCTCTCTACTTCGCGCGCACACTTGCGAACGGCAACTAGTTGCAGGCCGCAACTAATTGCAAAGGGAAAGTAAAGGCTCGGAGTGCAGGGGGTGGAATGCTCGATCACCAGGCGATCGACGACCTATTCGAGACGCTGCTGCGATTCGTACGCATCCGCGAGCGCGCGGTCCACACCACGTTCCGGACACGCGAGGGCGAGTTCGAGGCGGCAGCGTTCAAGGCGCTGTTCCCGCTCTCCCGGCGGTCCATGCGTTCCCGGGAGCTCGCCGAGGCGATGAACGCCGACCCGTCGACGGTGAGTCGTCACGTCGCTCAACTCGTGGACCACGAACTGATCCGTCGTGAGGCCGATCCCGATGACGGACGTGCCACCCTCCTGGTCATCACCGATGCGGGCCGGGACCGTGTCCTGGCGATGCGCGAGATGCGGCGATCGGCGATGGCGGACGTCATGGCGGAGTGGACCGACGACGAACTCCAGACTCTCGTAAGGCTTCTCGGTCGATTCGTCGACGCTGCCGATGCGGCCCTCAACCCGGCCTGCCCAGCCCGCAAGCCGGATGCGGATGCGTGAAACCCGTGAAAGGACAACAATGACAGACTCCTCGGCGGCCCCCGAAACGGTGGTCTCTGGAACGGCGGCACACGACGAGGTCGCCGGGGCCGGACTGACCCATCGCCAGATCCTGACCATCCTGGCCGGGCTCATGATGGGCATGTTCCTCGCCGCCCTCGACCAGACCATCGTGTCGACCGCGATCCGGACCATCGCCGACGACCTGCAGGGATACGACATGCAGGCGTGGGTGACCACGGCCTATCTCGTCACCGCCACGATCGTGACGCCCCTGTACGGCAAGCTCTCCGACCTCTACGGGCGCAAGCCGTTCTTCCTGCTCGCGATCTCGATCTTCATCGTCGGTTCGTTGCTGTGCACGATCGCCACGTCGATGTACGAGCTGGCCGCATTCCGCGCCTTCCAGGGACTCGGTGCGGGCGGTCTGATGACCCTCGCGCTGACCACCATCGGCGACATCGTGCCGCCCCGTGAACGCGCCAAGTACCAGGGGTACTTCCTTGCCGTGTTCGGCACCTCGAGCGTGCTCGGCCCGGTCCTCGGTGGCCTGTTCGCCGGCCAGGAGACGATCCTCTGGGTGTCGGGCTGGCGCTGGGTGTTCCTGGTGAACGTGCCGATCGGGCTCGTCGCACTGTTCGTCGTCTACAAGGTCCTCAACTACGACCAGCAGAAGGGCGTCGGTGGGCGCACCGACTACTGGGGCGCGACAGCGCTGGCCGTCGCGGTGGCGCCGATGCTCATCGTCGCCGAACAGGGCCGCGAGTGGGGCTGGAGTTCCGGTCTGGCGATTCTCTGCTACGGCATCGGGATCGTCGGTATCGCGGCGTTCATCTGGATCGAGCACAAGATGGGCGACGACGCACTGATCCCGTTGCGGGTGTTCCGGAACGTGGTCTTCAGCCAGGGCATCGTCATCTCGGTCATCATCGGTGCTGTCATGTTCGGCGGCATCTCGATGCTGCCGCAGTACTTCCAGGTACTCCGCGGATCGAGCCCGATGATCGCCGGTCTCCAGATGCTGCCCATGGTGCTCGGACTCATGACCGGCTCGATCCTGTCGGGTCAGTTGATCTCCCGCACCGGTCGCTACAAGATCTTCACGATCATCGGCGCGGTGCTGATCACCACCGGCACCTTCCTGCTGCACCTGGTCGGCACCGAGACCCCGGTCTATCTCGTCATGTTGATGGCGGCGCTGCTCGGCTTCGGTCTCGGCAACCTGATGCAGCCGATCACCCTCGCGATGCAGAACATCCTGCCGCCCAAGGACATGGGGCTCTCGACCGGCACCGCCACCTTCTTCCGCCAGATCGGCGGAACGCTCGGTGTCGCGGTCTTCTTCTCACTGCTGTTCTCCTTCATGGGGCCGAGCATCAAGGACGAGATGGTGTCGGCGGCCGCTCAGCCCGAATACCGGGCGGCGGTCGTGGAGGCTTCGCAGAGTTCCGACCCGCAGGTCAGCGCCTTCGGACAATCACTCATCGCGGCCGCCGAGAATCCCGGTGCCGCAACGGGATCGTCGGACAGTGTCATGAGCGACACCTCGATCATCGAGAAGCTGCCCACCGAGCTGGCGCAGCCCATCAAGGAGGGCTTCGCCGACTCCATGGATCGGGTGTTTCTGGCGGTGTCGATCATCTCGCTGCTGGCCATCATCGGCACGGTCACCTGGAAGGAGCTGCCGCTGCGCCAGGGCCGGCCGATCGGTGAACCGGCGCCGACGCCGGCCTCGTGACGAGGCGGCTCGCCGGAATCCTGATCGCCGTTGCGGGCCTGTGCTATTCGTCGTGGGTGATGGAGTTCGCGTGGGCTGATTCGCTGGACCCGATGCGCAGCTTCCTCAGCGAGCTCGACGCAGCCCACCGGCCCCACCGCGAGATCTACGTGGTCGGAGACGTCACCACCGGGATCTGCGCACTGGTCGCTGCTGCTCTCCTGCTCGTCCCGCATCACGTGTTCCGCGGCCGGATGGCGACCGTCGCCCTTCTTGCGCTCGCGGTTTTCGGCGCGGCGACGGTCGCCGACGCGCTGTTACCCATCGAGTGCATTCCGGGTGTCGACGCCGGGTGCGCGCGCGAGCCGAGCGGCATACTGCCGCAGCTCCATCACATTCATGCGCTGACGAGCACGGTCGCAGTGTTCGCCATCTTCACGGTGATGGTCGCCGCGGGCATGTGCGCGCTGCGTGCCGGCACGGTGAGCCCGGTGTGGCCGATCCTCCGGCGGATCGGGAACGGGGTGCTCATCGTCGTTGCGCTCGCGACGGTGTGGATGCTGGTCGCCGACAACCTGTCCGGCGACTACAGACTCGGACTGGCCCAGCGCATCCAGGTCGGCGGGATGAGCGTCTGGCTGATGCTGTGGGGGTGGGCTGTGGCCACCTCGCCGTCTCACACCGACAGGGTTCGGCGGAACAGGGCCTCCAGCTCGCTGAAGTGATGTTCGCTCGCCTCGTGGTGGTACGCGGCGAGGTCGGACATCGTGTATCCGTGCGGCGCGCCGGGGTAGACCGTCGCCGAGTGGGCCACACCGCTCGTGGTGAGCGCGTGCTCGAATCGGGCGACCGCGGTGGCCGGGAGCGACCGGTCCTTGTCGGCGTGGATCGCGAGGACGAAGCCATCGATGTCGGCGAGGTGCAGGTGGGGACTGTCGTGGTCGTCGGTGACCAGTCCGCCGGTGTGGAACATGCCCACCGCGGCCACGTCGTGGGGCCGCACGGCGGCGATGTTCAACGCGAGACGACCGCCCATGCAGTAACCGCTGACGCCGACGGGTCCCGGCGCGACACCCGGCAAAGATTGCAGCGCATCGAGATAGGCGACGAGATCGGGACGGACCGCGTCGGGGGTGAGGGTGCGCGCCCTTGGCATCGCAGAGGCGAAGAAGGAGGCTCGTGCCTCGGGCAGCAGCAGATCGTCGTCGGGTGCCCAGTCCTCCGCGGACCCGAATCGATGGAAGAGGTGGGGAACGAGGACGACATATCCCCACGAGGCGATGCGGTCGGCCATGGCCCGCGTCCGGGGACGCAGTCCGATGATGTCGGTCAGGAACAGGACCCCCGGGAGCTCCGTCGTGGGCAGGGAACCGTCGGGCCGTGACACGTAGGCGTCGGTGTCGCCGTGCGCCGAGGCGATGGTGATCGATTCGCCGGTCATGGCGGGCCTCACATCCCCGGCGCCGGCGCCGGGGCGGCGTCCCGATCGCCGGATCGGTGGCGCGGCAGGAAGAGCGCAGGCAGGAAGATGACCGCGGTCAGACCGAAGGCGACCCAGAACGCATACCCGAAGGAGTCGGCGAGCAGGGGTCCGACGACGGGCATCGCCTCGGGCGGAATGGAACCGAGCTGGTCGGTGCCGCCCCCGGCCGCCGGGATGTCCTTCGTGGTCAGCTCATGGGTGAGGTGCTGGGTCAACGCGGTGACCAGCAGCGCGCTTCCCAGCGACGCACCCACCTGTTGGATCGCCGACAGGGTCGGCGCCGCGCGGGTGACCGCGTCTTTGCTCAGCTGACTGTAGGCCGCCGAGATCGTCGGCATCATCACCGATCCGAGCCCCATGCCCCGGACGAACAGCGCGATGCTCAGCCACACGTAGGAGCTGTCGGTGTCGACCTGCGTGAAGGGGTAGGTCCCGATCATCGCGAGCACCACGCCGACGGGTACGACGTAGCCTGCACCGATGCGATCGGTGATCCGACCGCCGATCACCATGGCGACGACCGCGCCGAGCCCCTGCGGGGCGAGCAGCAGGCCGGCGTCGAGGGCACCTTCACCGCGAACGGTCTGGTAGTACAGCGGGAGTAGCAGCATGCCGCCGAACAGGCCGATGGCCACGAGAAACACCGAGATGGTGCCCGCCGCGAACACACGATTCTTCAGCAGGCGGACGTCGACGATCGAATCCCGGCCCTTGCGGAGACTGTGCAGCGTGTACAGCGCCAGTCCCGCCGCGCCGCCGATCAGCCACCCGAGAACGCCCCACTCGGAGAAGCCGCCATGTGAACTCGCCCGGGACAGTCCGTAGAGCAGGCACACCAGGCTGCCCGACAGCACGGCGAGTCCGAGCAGGTCGAGATGGTCCCGGTCGGGTGCGGTGTCGCCGCGCGGTAGCTTCCACGCCGCGAGGCACACCGCGACGATGCCGACAGGCACGTTGACGAGGAAGATCCAGTGCCAGCTGCTGTATTCGACGAGCAGTCCGCCGATCACTGGTCCGAGTACCGGCCCCAGAAGCATGGGCACGCCGAGGATGACCATCGCCCGGCCGAGTCGGTCGGGGCCCGCCGCGCGGGTGATGATGGCCTGCCCGGCGGGCAGCAACATGCCGCCGCCGAGGCCCTGCAGAATGCGGAACGCGATGAGGCTCTCGATCGACCATGCGGTCGCGCACAGCGCCGACCCGACGACGAACAGCGTGACCGCCGTGATCCACGTGGACTTGGAACCGAACCGGTCCATGGCCCACCCGGTGAGTGGGATGACCAGCGCCACCGCCAGGAGATATCCGGTGACCACCCACTGCGTCGTCGACAGCGAGGAGTCGAGCTCCCTGCTCAGGGAGTCGAGGGCGACGTTGACGATGGTGGTGTCCAGGACCACCATGATCATTCCCGAGACGATCACCAGACCGGTGATGATCACGCTGCGATCGAGTTTGTCCGATCGCTGCTCCACGGAACCTGCCATGTTCACTCCGTCCGGAGAAGCGGCGACGTGCGCCGGATGCGCAGTCAACCCATTGTGCGATGAGGTGGGCGATCCCGGGGGTCTTCGGACCTGACCGCGCGATATGTCAGAGGTCGCCGGGCAGTTTGTCCCGACGGATCCCCCGCCAGCTCGGATGACGCAGGTGGCCGGCCGTCGTCCAGTCCATGAAGCGGACCTCGCCCACGATCTTGGGCAACACCCACACCGCGCTGGACGCGACGGGTCGGTCGAGCTTGTCCAGGAACGGCGACCGGGAGATCTCGAGAGGACCGAGTTCTTCTGCGAGCGCACGTAACTGGGCGTCGGTGAATCCTGTTCCGACGCGCCCGACGTAGCGCAGCCCGGTCTCTTCCGGCAGCCCGATCAGCAACGAACCGATGGTGTGGGCTCGGTTGCCGCGGCCGGGCCGGTAACCGCCCACGACGACCTCGATGTCACTCCAGTTCTTGTGTTTCAGCCAGGTGGTGGACCGGCGTCCCTGCTGGTACACCGAGTCGCGGCGCTTGGCGACCACTCCTTCGAGGTTGTGCTCACGGCTGTACTCCACGGCCGCGCGGCCGGGTGCCGGGAGAAGCGGTGGGACCTCGACGAAGGGGGAGTTGCGGAAGGCGGGCGCGAGTTCTTCGAGGAGTTCACGACGCGTCGACCACGGCTTGCGCAGCAGCGACGACCCGTTGAGGAAGAGGATGTCGAAGAGGTGGAGCCGCAGTGAATACGGCTCGTCGGTGTGTCGACGCGAGGTCAGGAGCGTGAAGTTGGTGCGACCCGACGAGTCGACCGCGACCACCTCGCCGTCGAGCACGACGTCCATCAGACCGAGATCATCGGCGAGACCGGCCAGTTCGGGGAAGTCGCGGGTCATGTCGATCCCCGACCGGGACGTCAGCCGGAATTCCCCGCCCACCGAGCGGATCAGCAGCCGGTAGCCGTCCCATTTGCCCTCGAATGCCCAGTCGCGACCGTTCAGATTGTCGATGGCCTCGTCGGTCGCGAGCATGGGCCGCGGATCGGTGAGGCTGTCGGGCAGGATCGGGCGGGGTTCGTCGCTCATCAGGTGGGCGAGCCAGTTCTTCTCACCCGTGCGGATGAGGGCGTAGCGGCCCTGGACGCGTTCGCCGTGGAGACGGACGACCACCTCCTTCTCACGCCACTTCTCGAGCTCGAATGTGCCCTTGTCCCAGATGGATACGTGGCCTCCGCCGTATTCGCCGGCGGGGATGTCGCCTTCGAAATCGGCGTAGTCCATCGGATGGTCCTCGGTCTGGACGGCCAGCCGGTTCTGGTCGGGGTCGGTCGGCAGGTTCTTGGGAACGGCCCACGACACCAGGACCCCGTCGTGTTCGAGGCGGAAGTCGTAGTGCAACCGGCGCGCGTGATGCTCCTGGATCACGAAGATGGGTGCGCGCTCGCCGGTCTCGGAATCCGCGTCCGAAGAATCGGACTCGCCGGCTTCGACGCGCTTGCGGTGGGCCTCGTCGCCGAACGGTTCAGGGGTCTTGGACTGGTCGCGTTTGCGGCGGTACTCGCGCAGGTTGATGACCTCTCCGGCCTGCGGTGCCGACGCCGGCGACGGTCGGTCGCCGTCGGTGCGGTTGTCCGGACTGTCGGTCTCGAGAGTGTCGGTGCCGGCGGTGTCGGGGGCGGCAGTGACGTCGTAGGGGTCGTCGAGGCCGTCGAGGAGGTCGCCGACGTCGGCGACACGGTCGAGGACCTCGGTGTACAGCAGCTGCGAGAGACCCGGGTCCTCCATCTCCTCCCAGGTGCGCGGAGCGGCCACCCAGGGTTCTTCCCGGCCGCGCATCGAATACGGCGCGAGTGTGGTCTTCGCGGCGTTGTTCTGGCTCCAGTCGATGAACACCTTGTCGTCGCGCAGCGATTTCGACATCTTGGCGGTGATGAAATCGCTGTGCTGGCGGGCGAACTCGTTGGCCACCTCCTGGGCCACCTTGCGTGCAGCGTCGGAGGTGACGGGCTTGGGCAGGCGGGCATAGATGTGAATGCCTTTCCCGCCGCTGGTCACCGGATAGGTGTCCGCACCACCCAGCCAGTTCCGGATCTCGCAGGCCACCTCGGCGGTGCGGTGCAGCGGCACCTGCGGCCCGGGGTCGAGGTCGAAGACGATGCGGTTGGCCATGGGTGCGCCGTCCGGTCCCATCGGGAGGCGCCACTGCGGGGTGTGGACCTCGAGCACCGCCATCTGGGCGAGCCACACGAGGGTGGCCCGGTCGTCGGCCATCGCGTAGGTGATGACCCGTTCGCTGTGCTGGATGCCGTGCCGGCGGATCCACTCGGGTGCGCTGTCGGGGAGGTTCTTCTCGAAGAACGGTGTCGACTCGACGCCGTTCGGCCACCGCTTGCGGGTGATGAGCCGGTTGCGCAGGTGGGGGAGCATCACCTCGGCGATGCGTGAGTAATAGTCGATGACCTCGAACTTCCGGGTCTTCGCCGCCGGATAGAGCACCTTGGAGAGATTGGTGATCGAGATCCGGCGGCCGTCGACCTCCAGGGACTCGCCGCCTGCCATTCCTCCATTGTCCACACCGCGGGGGTGTTGGGTTGCCCCGCTTCCCGCCATCGGACCCGAAGTACTGGCAGAATGGCCCCCATGCGCTCGATCTGGAAGGGCGATCTCAGCTTTGGTCTGGTCAACGTGCCGGTCAAGGTCTATTCCGCGACCGAGAGTCACGACCGGAAGTCGTATCAGGTCGACTCGACGGACGGGACCCGCATCCGTTACCGACGTGTCCGGGAGGGCACCGACACCGAGGTCGACTACGGGGACATCGCCAATGCGTATGAGGCCGAGTCCGGTGAGACCGTCATCCTCACTAAAGAAGACCTCGCGTCGCTGCCCGTGCAGAAGAGCCCCGAGATCTCGATCCTCGAATTCGTTCCCGCCGAGCAGGTCGATCCGATCTACTTCGACAAGCCGTACTACCTCGAGCCGTCGTCGAAGTCGCCGAAGGCCTATGTGCTGCTGGCGCGCGCGCTCGAGGAGACCGATCGCCTCGCGATCGCGACGTTCACCCTCCGCAACCGGACACGCGTCGCGGCGTTGCGGGTCGTCGACGGGGTGATGACCCTGCAGACACTGCTGTGGCCCGACGAGGTCCGCAAACCGGATTTCGAGTTCCTCGGCGACGAGCCGGAGATCCGCGACCAGGAACTGCAGATGGCGTCATCACTGATCGAGTCGATGGCGTCGGACTACGACCCGTCGGAGTTCGAGGACACCTACCAGAACGAGCTGTCGAAGCTCATCGAGGCGAAATCCGAAGGTGGCGAGGCTTTCCCGGAGTCCGACGAGGAGGACAAGGGCAGCGAGGACTCCGAGGTCGCGGATCTGCTCGCCGCGCTGCGTGCCTCGGTGAAGGACCGCGGGGGTTCGGACTCGGACTCCGAGGACGCACCCGCCAAGAAGGCTCCGGCGAAGAAGGCGGCGTCGAAGACGGCCGCGAAGAAGGCTCCGGCCAAGAAGGCGGCCGCGAAGAAGTCCACATCGAGCAGTTCGGGTTCGAGCGGTTCGGGAACCAAGAGCACCGCCAAGAAGGCTCCCGCGAAGAAGTCCTCGCGTAAGGCCAGCTGAATCCCGGCCGGCGGAAATCGCTGGCGTCCGGCACCGCGGTTCAGGCACGCTCGAAGGATGAATCCATCCGCCGAGACCCGGCTCCCCCGCGCCCTGTTGCCCTTCGCGCGGCGGCAGTACCGGTTGCTGGCCTCGGGGCTGATTCTCGCGATGTACGCCGACGGGGTGTGGACGATCGCGGTCATCTGGCAGGTCATCGCGCTCGGCGGAGGACCAGGTCAGGTGTCGCTGGCGACCGGTGTCGCGGCGGTGGGCATGTTGTTCTCCACCCTGGCCGGCGGGGTTCTCGCCGACCGGGTGTCGCAGCGGCAGATCATGATCGGGCTCGAGATCGCCAAGATGGTTGCTTTCGGTGCCATCGGTCTGGCCTCGGTGACAGGAGTGCTGCAGCTGTGGCACGTGGTGCTGGCGTCGTTGCTCGGCGGCATCACCACGGGTATGTACTACCCGGCGTACTCGGCACTGCTGCCCGCGATCGTCGCGCCGTCGGAGTTGCAGGCGGCGAACGGTATCGAGGGCTTCTTCCGTCCGGTCGTCTTCCAGGCCGTGGGTCCGATGATCGCGGGCGCGGTCATCGGTGCCTGGGCTCCCGGTCCAGCGGTCCTGATGGCTGCACTCGCCGCGATCGCCTCTGGGGTCTGTTATCTGTGGATGGCGCCGGTCACGGCGCGACGCCTCGGTGAGGCCGACGACGAACCGACGAGCGTCGAGAGGACGGGCGCCCGTCGGATCGTCACCGATCTCGCGGAGGGTTTCGTGTACATGGCCCGCACGCCGTGGCTGTGGGGCACCCTGCTGTTCGCCTGTGTATTGGTGCTGGCGACCCTCGGTCCGATCGAGGTGCTGGTGCCCTTCGCGCTCCGCGAACGCGTGGACGGTGGCGCGACCCAACATGCCTGGGTGCTGGCCGGTTTCGGGCTCGGGGCGGCGGCCGCCTCGCTGGTGTTCGCCTCGATCCCCATGCCGCGCCGCTACCTCACCGTCATGTTCTCGCTGTGGGGGTTCTCCAGCGTGCCGCTGGTGCTGATGGGCCTCGCCGACTCGACGTGGATGTTCATCGCCGCAGGTGTCACCCTGGGCATCCTGTTCGATGGCCCGATGGTGGTGTGGGGCACGCTGTTACAGCGACGCGTACCGCCGGCTCTGCTCGGCCGGATCGCAAGCCTGGACTTCTTCGTGTCGGTCGCACTGATGCCGGTGTCGATGGCGATCGCCGCGCCGGTGTCCGCGGCGATCGGACTGACCGCGACCTTCGTCCTGGCGGGTCTGTTGCCCGTTCCGATCGCCTGGGCCTTCTACTTCGCGGCCCGCATGTGGCGCGACGAGATCGAGAATCCCCTCGTCGACGAGGACCACCCCAAGCTGGTCGACCCCGCCGTTTCCTAGCTCCGGACCGCGCCACGCGCAGTCTGGAGCTATGAGTCGGAGAGGCCGCCACTGACCGCGGCTGAGCTACAGCGCGCGGGCCGCCCCGTCGACGACGCTCGTGGTGAGCGCTTGCAGCAGAGGGGAACTCAACTTCCAGTACTGCCAGTACAGCGGGACGTCGACATGATGATCGGCGAGGAGTCGCACCCGGCCCGCCGCGAGTGCGGCGGCGATCTGGACGACGGGTACCGCGCCCCAGCCGATCCCGAGTTCGACCGCGCGGTGGTATTCGGTCGACGCCGGGATGTACACCGCCGGTGGGTCGACGGGGCGTCCCGCCAGGGCCGAGGAGATGTTCCGCTGGATGTGGTCGTTGCGGTCGAACTGGACCATCGGGGCCCGGGCCAACGCGTCGGCGTCCGGTCCGTCGGGTAGCCAGGTCGCGATGAAATCCGGTGTGGCGACCGGGAGGTAGCGCATCGCCCCCAGCGATTGCAGCGCGCATCCGCGGATCGCGAGTGGTTCCGAGGTCACCGCGGCCAGGACGTCGCCGGTGCGGAGCAGTGCGCTGCTGCGGGTCTCGTCGTCGCGGAAGACCTCCACCGCGACGGCGTGTTCGCGGTGGAACCGTGCCAGAACCGGGAGCAACCAGGTGGCGAGCGAGTCGGCGTTGGTGGCGATCGGGAGGTGGATGCGGGGACGGTCGACGAGCGGCAGCTCGTCGTCGCCGGGCGCGCCGACGAATTCGGCGCGGGTCTCGGCGAGCAACAGGTCCCACTGCTTGGCCAGGCGGACGAGTACCTCACCGTCGGGGGTGGCGGTCGCCGGCTTGGTCCGACGCAGCAGCACCCGTCCGGCGGCGGTTTCGAGAGCCTTGATCCGCTGACTCACCGCCGACGGGGTGATGTGGAGACTGCCGGCAGCCGCGTCGAAGGTGCCTTCGCGCAGGACGGCGGCCAGTGTGCGCAGGCCCTCCTGGCTGATGTCCACGAGCCGAGGCTAGACGACGGCAGGTTCCCGGCGCCGCATCCGCAGCACACCCAGTGCGAGCAACACGGCACCTACGACGACCCAGCCGAGGAGGACCGCGACCGGACCGGCGACGCCGGCCCCGGGAAAGTACGCCGCGCTGCGCAGCAGCGTCCCGCCGGCGCCTGGCGGTAACCACTGACCGACGGCTCCCCACGGAGCGGGGAGCAGGTACGGCGACGACGCCAGGCCCGACAACGGGTTCGAGATCAGAACCATGACGAGCGCGGACAACCCGACGCCCGCGGTGCCGAGGAGCGTCCCCGCGCCGAGGGTGAACCAGACGATGGCGCCGATCATCACCGCCGCGGCCATCCCGACCGCGCCGATCCTGCCGTCGATGACCCCCAGCCACGACCAGACGGCGGCGAAGCCGAACCCGGCGACGAGCGGGCCCGCGACGGCGAGAGTCAGCTGCATGGCGACGCGACCGCGCAGAGCGATGGCCGCGGCGCCGCCCAGAGCCATGCCGGCGATGAGCAGGGGAAGCAGCCCGGCCGCGAATCCGGTTCCGCGCGCATCGGTCTCGGGTGTCGAGACGACGGATTCCACCCTCACCGGCATCCGTTGCGCGGAACCGATGCCGGTGCCGACGGCGGTGATCACCTGTGCGAGCGCGGGGGATCCGGCCTCCGCGGTCAGGACGGTCACGCCGTCCGGGCCGATCGCCACGGCGCCCATCACGTCCCGTCGCTCGATCGCGGCACGCGCCTCGTCGGCACCTGCGAATCGTTCGACGACGAAGGCGTCGTTCCCGGCACGCTCGGCGAGCGCCGCCTCGATCGCCTGCGTGGCAGGCGGGGGAGCGATCAGTCCGAGTGGGACCCGGTGGGGTTCCGGGCCGACGGCCAGCGACACGAACATGGCGGCGATCGCGACGACGACCGTGGGTATCAGCACGACCATCGCGGCGACGACGCGCCAGTTCGGGGCGTGGCGCCGCGGTTCGGCTTCGCCGTTGCCGCCGGACGTGTGGTCGCCGTCGGCTGCGGACGGAACGTGTCGCGTGTCGCCGGAGTGCAGGCGAGTGCTCATGGCCTCCTCCTAAAAAGAACGAATCCTCGTTTTGGAGTATGCGCGTGTCGGCGCGGGTAATCAAGAACGAATCTTCGTTTTAAACTGATCGCATGCCGAAGATCAGTGACGATCGCAAGCTGGAACGAAGCCGACAGATCCTCGACGCCGCGCGCCGATGCTTCGCCGAAAAAGGCTTTCACCGGGCGTCGATGTCCGACGTCATCAAGGAGTCCGGCCTCAGTGCCGGGGCTGTCTACTCGTACTACTCGTCGAAGGAAGAGCTCATCGCCGCGGTCGCGCGGTCGATGTTCGTGGCGTACGAGGCCGGGATCCACAGCTTCGACGACCCGCAGGCGCACCCCGCGTCCCCCGAGGCCGCGGTACGAGCGCTCGCGGAACGCATCCTGCTCGAGATCGCCCCGTTGACCGACGGCTTCCGGATGGTCCTGACGGTATGGGGTGAAGCCGCGAACAATCCGGCCCTCCGCGACACCGTGCGCGACATCGTTCGCGGGTTGCGTGGCGTCTTCGAGCGGGTTCTGACCGACTGGCAGGCTGCCGGACACACCCTGCCCGCCGAGCCCGTGGTGCTCGCGCAGGTCATGGTCTCGGTCATGCAGGGGGTTGTCGTGCAGCAGGGACTGGTCGGCGACATCGAGGTCGAGGACTACATCGATGCGTTCTGTGCGGTGCTCCGTGGGGTCGGATTGGGAGAACCACGTCCGTGATCTGAAGCTCTACTGATGATTCGACAGAAACATTCGCTGTACTGACCGGACGTCGAACCCTAGCGTCGTCCGCGTGACCAGTTATCTCGTGCCCGCCCTGGCCGGTCTCCTCACCGGCGCCGGGCTGATCATCGCCATCGGACCGCAGAACGTCTTCGTCCTCCGCCAAGGGGTCGCGCGACAGCACACCGGCGTGGTCGTCGCGGTCTGCGCCGTCTCCGACGTCGTGCTGATCGTCGCCGGTGTGGCGGGCCTCGGAGCTCTCGTCGCCGCTCACCCCCAGGTGGTCACGTTCGCGAAGCTGGCGGGTGGACTGTACGTGGGCGCGCTCGGAGTGCTGGCCGCCCGACGCTGTCTGCGGACCGACGAAGCGATCGCCGCCAACGCCGAGGAGGCCGAGTCGGCGGGACGCTGGGTCGCGGTGGGAACCGCGCTCGCGTTGACCTGGCTGAATCCCCACGTGTATCTCGACACCGTCCTGACCATGGGCGCCATCGCCAACGGGCACGGAAACGGCAAATGGGCCTTCGCCTTCGGCGCGTGCATCGCCAGCATCCTCTGGTTCGGCGCGCTCGGCGGCGGAGCGCGCCGCCTCGCCGGTTTCTTCGCCAGCCCGCGCGCCTGGAAGGTGCTCGACGCGGTCGTGGCGGTGATCATGATCGGGATGGCGGTGGCCCTGATCGCCTCCATCTGACCGGCGTCGAGCCGGCCTGAGACCGGTGTCTCAGGGCGCACGCGGTGTGGTCGCAGACCATGCCGGGGTGTTTTCGGGTATCCCGGAGGGGTGACCCTCCGCCGACCGGCCCCCACGGTGTCTTCCGAGAATCGCGAGAACTCCGTGAGGTTCGACGTGCGCGCCCTGCTGTCCGGCATCCGCGAGGTCCTCGGGCGCGGCGACCTCGCGGCCTCGGCGGCCACCCTCACCTACTACGCCGCGATCGCCGTCGTGCCGTGGGCGCTGCTCGCCATCTGGTCGACGACCTGGATGCCGGGTGGCGCCGATGCAGAGTCGCTGTCGAAGTTGCGCGTGCTCATCCCGCCCCAGATGGGTGGCCGAGGTGTCTTCGACGAAGCGGTCGCAGTTGGCACGGGTTTGTCCCTGCTCAGCGCTCTCGTGCTGCTGTTCCCGGCGTCGTTCTACGGCGAGGGCATCCGCCGCGCGTGCGTGCCCCTGCACCCTCGCGAGGACCGGTTCACCGGGTGGCGGTCCCGCGCCTGGGTGCTGGGTCTCCTCGTGGCCCTGCCGCCGCTCACCTACGTGGTGGTCACGGTCGCCGGCGCACTGACCACGCTGGCTCCCGACGGTGGTGGCACCGGCGGGTTCGTCGACCTGGCGGTCCGGGTCGTCGTCGAGTTCATCGTCGTCTGGCTGACCCTGACGGTGGCATTGACCTGGGTGTACTGGCGTGTGACCCCCGGGCGTCCGAAGCTCGGTGTTGCTGCCGCGGCCGCCCTGGCGACCTCGTCGTTCATCGCCGGATTCACGCAGGGCTTTCTGCTGTTCCTGTCCCTCCCGATCGATGTCGGGGTGCCCTACGGCGGCCTCCGGGTGATCGGCGGAGTGGTGGCCGTCGGACTGTGGCTGTTCGTCGCGCATGTCATCGTGATCGTCGGATGGGCGCTGGCCCAGGCCATCGGGATGCAGGGCATCGGAGCGCGGGGAGGTGATCGTGCCCCCGGACCATGACCGACTGTCGCGCGTGAACCGACCCGCGCCCGGGTCGTCTCACGACCGTGCGTTGGACGCCTGGTCGGAACTGCACGGCGGGATCGATCCGCGGCAGAGCTTCTGGGTGCGCAACTGGGTACTCATCAGCCACGCCTGCGCGCGACCACTCGTGCGATTGGGAATCACCCCGAACACCGTGACCGCCCTGGGCGTCATCGCCACCGCCGTCGGACTGTGCCTCACGATCCTCGGTGGCTGGTGGCCGCTGCTCGCCGCGGTCGTCATCGTGGTGGCCGCTCTCCTCGACGGCATCGACGGCGCGATCGCCGCGCAGACCGGAACCGCCTCGCGGTGGGGACGCATCAACGACGCCGTCGCCGATCGTTTCTCGGATGTCATGCTCGTCGGCATCATCGTGGTGGTGGGCGCGCCGCCGTGGCTGGGTGCGACGCTCGCCGTGCTGACGCTGATCCTCGAGATCACCCGCGCGACGGCCCAGGCCGTGGGCATGAAGGGGCCGGGCACGGTCACCGTGTGGGAGCGGCCGTCACGGGTGATCCTGGCGGTCGTCGCGGCGGCCAGCGCGAGCTGGTGGTGGGGCGCGGACGTGAACCCCGACGTCGCGTCGACACTCGCGACGACGATCGCCGCGGTCGGGGTGGCCCTTGCACTGATCGGGACCATCCAGCTCGGGGTCGCGGTACGACGCCAGACGCGCGTTCTCGGCTGACCCGTCCCATCCGGATCACGCGTCGGTGACGAACAATGGGAGACGCACGCCTGTCAGACAAATGCCTGCCAGTCGCATGCCTGTCAGACGTACCCCTGCTCGACACTTCAGACCCGCAAGGATTCCAGGATGACGAACGATTCGGTGGTTCTCGCCGACGCCGACGGCCGCCCGTGCGGCACCGCCGACCGCGAGGGCGTGCACGGATTCGACACACCGTTGCACTTCGCCTTCTCGTGCCACCTCGTGGAGAACGGCCGCATCCTCATGACGCGCCGCGCGCTGGCCAAGCGTAGCTGGCCGGGTGTGTGGACCAATTCGTTCTGCGGTCACCCGCGACCCGGCGAGGACGTCGTCGACGCCGTCCACCGCTACGCCCGCCGTGAGCTGGGCATCGACGTGGCCGACGTCCGCTGCATCCTGCCCGACTTCCGGTATCGCGCCGTCGACGCGAGCGGGATCGTCGAGAACGAGATCTGCCCGGTGTTCGTCGCGCGCCCGCTCGGGACGCCGGCGCCGAACCCGGACGAGGTCGCCGAACATGTGTGGGCCGACGTGACCGACGTGTGGTCGACCGTCGAGCGGACACCGTGGGCGGTCAGTCCCTGGTTCGTCGAGCAGGTCCGACAACTGCCCGAGCGCGCCGGGGCCCACGGCACCCATCCGGTGATGTCCCGGGCCTCGAATTCATGACGTCAGGCAAATCCGTTCAATCAGTGAGGTCGAGGAGCGGTCGGATGATGCACATACCCGGTCATACCGAGGTGGTTCCACCCCATCGTCGTTACGACGAAGTCGCCGAGGCCAGCGCAGCGCTCGTCATCAAGTCGTACTCGAGTTCGTTCGGGCTGGCCTCACGGCTGCTTCCCCCGCGGATCCGCCGTGACGTCCAGAACATCTACGCGCTGGTCCGCGTCGCCGACGAGATCGTCGACGCACCGCGCCCGGAGCAGGGGCTCGTCGACCGCAGCAACGAGCTCGACCAGCTCGAGGAGCAGACCAGCGTCGCGCTGGTCACGGGGTCGAGCAGCAACCTCGTCGTCCATGCCTTCGCCCAGACGGCGCGGCGGGTCGGCATCGACCTCGACCTGGTCGGGCCGTTCTTCGATTCGATGCGTAGCGATCTGACCCAGGTCCAGCACGATTTCGACTCGCTGGCGACCTACATCTACGGCTCCGCCGAGGTGGTCGGTCTCATGTGTCTGCGGGCGTTCCTCGACGGCGAGGCCAAGGCCGCAGCGCGCTACGACCACCTCGAGCCCGGTGCCCGCCGCCTCGGTGCGGCGTTCCAGAAGATCAACTTCCTGCGTGATTTCGGCGAGGACAGCGACGGTCTGGGACGTCGATACCTCGTCGGCCTCGACCCCGACGACCCGGCCGACGCCGCGTGGTCGCTGTGGCTCGACGACATCGACCTCGATCTCACCGCCGCCGCGGCCGCCATCCCGGATCTGCCGGTGGGCAGCCGGGTCGCGGTGTGCACCGCGCACGATCTCTTCGCGGAACTGACCGCCCGCCTCCGCGAGTCGTCGGCGGCTCAGGCGCGTCGCAGCCGGGTCCGAGTGCCCAACGCGGGCAAGGCGAGGATCGCCGCCGCGGCGGTGGCCCGCCGTGGCATGCCCCGCGCCACCACACGACGCGACGTGTCGCGTATCCACGGACGGAACACATACGCATGATCGACCCGAAACGCGTCGTCGTCATCGGCGGCGGGGTGGCCGGCCTCGCGACCGCAGCCCTCCTCGCGCACGACGGGCACGACGTCGAGATCGTCGAGAAGAACGACGAACTCGGCGGTCGCGCGGGTTCGTGGGATCGCGACGGGTTCCACTTCGACACCGGCCCGTCGTGGTGGTTGATGCCCGAGGTGTTCGATCACTTCTTCGAGATGCTCGGCACCTCGACCGCCGAACAGCTCGACCTCGTCCGGCTCGACCCGGGTTACCGGGTGTTCTTCGGCGACAACGAGTCCGACGGCCCGCCGATCGACATCGCGGGTGACTACGCCCGCAACCGTGCGCTGTTCGAGCAGATCGAACCCGGTGCCGGTGCCGCCCTCGACGACTACCTGCGCACCGCGCGGCAGGCATACGACCTCGCGGTGGAACGCTTCCTGTACACCAGCTTCGATTCGCCGCGCGCGTTCCTCAGCGGACCCGTGCTGCGGCACGCGAAGACGCTCGCCACCCTGCTGTCATCGTCCCTGCAGTCGTTCATCTCGTCGCGTTTCAGCGATCGACGCCTGCAGCAGGTGCTGGGGTACCCGGCCGTCTTCCTCGGATCGTCCCCCGAACGCACTCCCGCCATGTACCACCTGATGAGCTGGCTCGATCTGGCCGACGGCGTGCGTTATCCCAACGGCGGGTTCACGACGCTGGTCGACGCGCTGGAACGAGTCGCCCGGGAACGTGGCGTGCGGGTACACACGGGTGCCGCGGCGACCGCGGTGCTGACGCGGGAGCGGACCGGTCGGCGAATCTCCCGGCGCCGCGCCGAGGTCGGCGGGGTGCGTATCGAGACAGCCGACGGTGGCACGCGAGATCTGTACGCGGACATCGTGATCGGTGCCACCGACCTGCACCACCTCGAGACCCGGTTGCTGCCGGCAGAGTTGCAGACCTTTCCCGAACGCTACTGGGACCGGGCCACTTCCGGACCGGGGGCGGTGCTCGCGCTCCTCGGTGTCAGCGGTGAGGTGCCCGAACTGGCACACCACTCGCTGTTCTTCACCGAGGACTGGAAGACGAATTTCGACGCGATCTTCGAGACACCCACGCGCATCCCCGATCCGGCGTCGCTCTACGTGTGCAAGCCGTCGGCGACCGACGCCTCGGTGGCGCCGACCGATCACGAGAACCTCTTCATCCTCGTCCCCGTACCGCCCGACCCGGGTCTCGGACACGGTGGTGTGGACGGCGGGGGCGACCCCGACATCGAGAAGGTCACCGATCGCGCGATCTCGATGATCGGCCAGTGGTCGGGCGTCCCGGACCTCGCCGATCGCGTCGTCGTCCGGCGCACGATCGGGCCGGCCGACTTCGTCGACTCGGTGAACTCGTGGTGCGGCGGCGCACTGGGCCCGGCCCACACACTGCGCCAGAGCGCGTTCCTCAGGTCGACGAACCGTTCGCGGAAGGTCGAGGGGCTGTATTACGCGGGATCGAGCACGCGTCCGGGTATCGGCCTGCCGATGTGCCTGATCAGCGCCGAACTCATCCGCAAGAAGCTCCGCGGGGACCGCTCGGTGGGGCCGATGCCGACGACCCAGGCTTGAGCAGGGGTCCAGAGGCGACTTCGAGGATTGAAAGCTGCATCACCCGGGTACAGGGCCGTGACAATGCTCACAGGAGAGGCCGGGGTGACATGCAGAAGACGAGTAACAGCAGTTCATGGTGGCGCGGAGCGCGGTGGATTCGTATCCGTCAGGACCTCACTCCCCAGGAACGACACAATCTCCGGGCATCGCGGGTACCGGTTGCGGTGGTGACCGCGTCGCTGGGCGGCCACCTGCAGCCGTCTCACGACCGGTACTGACGGTCGGAACCGGCCGGCGTCACCCGTCAGACGGGGCGCCGGCCGGTCCGATGAGGCCCGCGACGATACGTGCGGACAGGACCACGAGCGGAAGACCGCCGCCGGGATGCGACGACCCGCCGACCAGGTAGAGACCCGGTACGGGTGAGGTGTTCGACGGCCGCAAGAACGCCGACCGCGGGCCGTTCGACGACGAACCGTAGATCGACCCGCCGGGTGTCCTGGTCCGACGTTCGAGGTCGGCGGGCGACACCAGCAGGCGGTGGCGGATGCGGCCGGTGACGTCGAGCCCACGATCGGCCATGACCCCGACGATCCGATCCGCGTAGGACTCGGCCAATCCTGCTGCGTCCCAGTCCACCCCATGTGCGGGGTCATGGCGTGGGGCGTTGACCAGGACGAACCACGCGGCCGTCCCGGACTCCGGCACGATGTCGGGGTCGGCGGGCGCCGAGATGTACACGGTGGGACGTGCGACCGGACGGGGCGGACCGTTGAAGCCGAAGACCGCGTCGAATTCCTCGTCGTAGTCCTCGGCGAACAGCACCTGGTGATGCGGCTGGTCGGGCGGCGGGTCGTCAAGTGCGAGGAGGAGTACGAATCCGGACAGCGACGGCGTCGTCCGCCGCAGGAGTGCGCGGGGGACGCGACCGGCTCGTGGGGAAACGAGTCGGTCGTAGACCTGCCGGGCGTCGGCGTTGGCGACGACGATGTCGGCCGAGCGCCGGGTTCCGTCGGCGAGTTCGACGCCGTCGACTCGGCCATCAGGGCTCGTCGTCACCTGCGTGACGTCGACTCCGAGTTCGAGCTGCCCGCCGAGCGCGCGAAGCCGATCCCGCATGGCGGTCGCGATGCGTCCCAGACCGCCACGGACGTACCACGATCCGAAGGCCTGCTCCGCCCACGGCACCGAGGCCAGGGCCGCCGGGGCGCGACGCGGGTCCGAACCGGTGTAGGTGGCATACCGATCCAGGAGCATGCGCAGCCGGGGGTCGACGAGGTGTCGATCGCCGAGCCCGCGCAGCGTTCGCCACGGTGCGACGGTCGCGACGTCCGATGGGGTGGCGATACCGCCGATCATGGTGCGGATGCTCATCGGCGATTCGAGGAAGGGGCCTCTTGTCACATCCCAGATCGACTGTGCGCGGTGCAGGAACGAGGACCACTGCGCTCCGCGTCCGGGTCCGAGCGCGGCGTCGAGTGCTGCGGGGATGTCGTCGAGGGCTCCGGGCATGTCGAGGTTCGTGCCGTCGGGGAATCGGTAACGTGCTGCGACGGAGAGCCGTTCGAGCGTGAGGACATCGTGGATGGACTGCCCGGTGTCGTCGAAGAGTTCCTCGAAGACGTGCGGCAGGGTCACCAGCGACGGCCCGGTGTCGAAGACGAAGCCGTCGTGTTCGATCACACCGAGCTTGCCGCCGACGTCGTCGAACTGTTCGAGAACGGTGACGTCGTGGCCGGCTGCGGACAGGCGCATGGCGGTGGCGAGACCGCCCACCCCGGCGCCGATCACGAGGACACGGCTCATCGGTGGGCCTCGATGGGTCGTCCCTTCCAGTGCAGGTCTCCGCGCTGATGCGCCAGTGTCGAGTCCACGGCCAGGCCGGTGAAGGCAAGGATCGACGCGGGGTGGGCCAGGGCGTCGGGCCACGTGCGGCCACCTGTGCAGCGCGCGGAGACGGCTCGCGAGGCGACGCCGGACAGGTAACCCACCAACCCGGTCCTGGAACCGAACAGTGCTGCGACAGCGGGCACGACGTACATCAGGCAGAGAAGGCCGGTGATGGCGAGTGTCCCGGCCGGCGAACCGAACGCCGACCACAACGACTTGCGGTAGCCCGCGCGGACCTCGTGCCAACCGTGGTACATCCGGCAGGTGGCGACGGTACTGCCCTCGGCGACCACCCCGCGACCGCCCGCCGCCTTGATGGCCCGCAGCAGGCCGATGTCCTCGAGTACGACGCCGCGGACGGCGTCGTGACCGCCCGCGCGGTGATATGTCGCGGCATCGACGACCATCATCTGTCCGTTTGCCGCGGTGAGGGATTCGCGCGGCGAACGCTCGGCGAGCCCGAGCGGGAGGGTGCTCAGCCACGACCACTGCAGCAGCGGTTGGACCAGACGTTCCGCCGCGCCGACCGCGACCTGACGGGGGTACGGGCTCACCAGGGCGAGTCCGGTGTCGCGCAGCAGCGCCAGGGACGAGGTGAACGCGTGCGGTTGTACCACGACGTCGGCGTCGATGAAGATGTAGACCCCGTGGGGAAGGGCCGCGTCGGCCAATTGTCGACACGCCCAGGCTTTTCCGAGCCAGCCCGGGGGAGGTGGTGACCCTCGACGCACCTCGATCCGCTCGTCCCCGCCGGCCAGACGTGTCAGCACCGCGTCGGTGCCGTCGACGGAACCGTCATCGAGCACGACGATCCGGACGGGCCCGTGCCAGCGGTCGGCCGCCTCGAGCACGGCGGTGATGCACCGTTCGGCGGTGTCGACCTCGTCGCGCATCGGGATCAGGATCGAGAGCGGCTCTGCGGCCGGGATGTTCGACAGGCCGGGCCTGCGCACACGGCGTGCGTTGTCGACGGTCAGCACCAGCGAGGCCACGGACAACGCGGTGCCCACCGCGACCAGCCGGTGGCCCAGCTCAACCGCTCGCACGGTGCCTCTTGATCTCGATGACCAGCAGCGGTATCGCGATGACCCCCATCAGGATTCCGCCGGTGATCGCAACCGTCGGGCGACCGAAGAACATCGCATGCGCCATCACCGAGGAGAAGTAGGTCCACAGGTAGGCCGTGATCGGCACGGCATCGGTGCCGGCACGGTCGGAACGGCCGATCGCGAGGTCGAGGGCCGCGATCATGAGGAACGAGACCAGGAGCCAGCCCGCGAAGTTGGTCAGCGGGATGTCGGCGACCCCGGGCAACGACGGCTCCGGATACCGCCACGCCCAATTGCCCTGATCGACCATCTGCGGGTCGAGGAACACATCCCACGCGGTGAGTGCATACGCGCCGACGACGGCGATGATCGGTCGCGTCGCCGCGCCGGACACGCCGAGCGCACCGACAAGTCGACGCGTGACCACCAGCGCGGGCCACGACATCATGATCCAGGCCAGCGGAACCAGTACCGGGACGCCGAAGGCCTTGAGTCCGAGACCGTCGGTGTACTCGTATGTCCCGAACGGGAATCCGGTACTGACGCCGACAGCCTCGGCGAGCAGACCGCCGCCGCCGGCGATCACCGCGAGCGCCGCCGCGGCCCCCGGGCCGCGTGTCGCGCCCACGTGGACGAGTGCGGCCGACGCCAGCAGCAGGACACTCGCGACCGTCAGCGGGAGCGTGCCTCCGCCGGTGAACGGAAAGGCGATTTGCACACCGATCGTCGCGGCGAGCAGCACCCAGGCGAGTGTGACCAGTCGGCGTCCCCACGTCGGGTGCGGGTGGCCGGTCTTCCGCGAGTCGACGGCGGTCGGTACCGGGCGGCGGGTGGCGAAGTCGTTGGCGCTGGTCATGCCGACCTCCCCTCGTAGGTGCCGACCACATCGGTGACGGCGAAGCGGGCGAACAATTCCTCGGCGTACCAGCGCGCGGACTCCGTGCGCCGGACGGCGGACAGATGTGCGGGTGACCGATACGCGAATTCTGTCAGATCTCGCGCCGTGTCCCAGAGTGAGAAGGTGCCCTGCACGCCGAGCGGCAGTTCCCCGACTCCAAGGGCGAGCCGGTTACCTTGTGCGCCCGCGAGTTCGGTGGCCACCGGCGGAACCGCACGCCAGAACGAGACCATGGTCGTGGGACGCAACCGGGCACGGGTGAGCGCGGCGACGGGACCGGTCCACCGCGGGCCCGCGTCCCCGGTCGTCGTGTGGTTGCTCGTCGTCTGGTTGGTCGTCGTGTGGTTGCTTCTTGTGGAAGGGTCGCTGCCGAACGGATCGACCCGCGACCACCGTCCTTTGGAACGCAGCGGGCGCATCGTCACGCGTAGTTCCTCGGTGCTCGAGTCCTGCCACCGCCGCAACACGGGCGAGTCCGCGGCGGCGCGGGCGGCGGCCTCGTCGTGCCACACCGTGAGCGCGGCCCAGTGCCGGAGATCGGCGCTGTCCAAGGTGAAGGTGCGTGACGTGCCGGTGCCGAGCAGCTTCGCGAAGCGGAGGCCCGGTGTCCGGCGCAGCGCCCGGCGCCCCGACGACATGCGTCCGAGGGCGGGGATGACCCGGTCGACTCCCCAGACGCGGAGTTCGACCGTGGGTCCGCCGGGTGAGGTCATGAGCGACGCCACACGCAGCGTTCGACGAGGGTCGTGAGCGCCTGCCTGCTGTGGTCGTCGACCCGGGCTGAGTCGATGACGGCCAGCGCCTCCTCGGCCAGATCGACGATGCGCTGTTCGACGCGGTCCACCGATCCCGTCGACTCCAGGACCTCGCGCATGCGCGCGGCACCCTCCTCGTCGAGGTCGGGGTTGCCGAGGCCGTCGGCGATCACCCGGCGTTCCATCCGGCCGGCGGATTCCTCGGCCAGGGCGATGAGCATGGTCCGCTTGCCCTCGCGGAGGTCGTCGATGGCTGGTTTGCCGGTGACCTTCTCGTCACCGAACACCCCGAGGATGTCGTCGCGGAGCTGGAACGCCTCACCGGCGGTGAGTCCGATGCGGTCGTAGGCGTCGAGGAGTGACGCGTCGGCCCCGGCGAGGGTGCCGCCGAGCCGCAACGGCTGACCGATCGTGTACCGAGCGCTCTTGTAGCGCAGGATGCGGGCCGTCCGGTCGGCGTCGGTCTGCTCCTCGGTCTGGCTGAGCATGTCGAGGTACTGGCCGCCGTATGCCTCGTCACGCATCGCCGACCAGGTCCGGCGTACGGCTCGCCGGGTCTCGCCGTCGGCGGTGTCGGTGGCCGTCGCGGCCAGGTCGTCGGACCAGGACAGGCACATGTCACCCACCAGGATGGCGACCGCGGTCCCGTGTCGTTCGGCATCACCGCGACGGCCCGCGCGCAGGTGATCGTCGGCGAAGAGCCGGTGGACGGTCGGCAGTCCGCGTCGGGTGTCGCTGTCGTCCATCACGTCATCGTGGACGAGCGCGGCCAGGTGGAAGAGCTCGATCGCCGCGGCCATCTCGACCATCCCCGGCACGGCCGCACCCTGCGCGGCTCCCCGTGCGCCCCACAGGCAGAACGCGGCACGCAACCGCTTGCCGCCACCGATCCGCTCCGACACGGCGTCGATCGTCGGGGTCAGCTCGGGACCCACCTGCCGCAGGGTGGCGGCGTGCTGCCGGAAGTGCGAGGCCACGACCTCTTCGACGAGTTCCAGGTCGGTCGTCGCGTTCTCGATCGGGTGGAGCTCGCGGAGTGTGGAGGTCGACAGGGATGACGGCGGTACGGACGAATCGGTCATCTCTGCGGTGGGTGTCATGTCGGGGCCCTTCGGAGTCCGGGGTCGGGGACGTGTATCCGCGGATCGTGGTGTTCGGAGTCGGTCTCGGATACCCCGTGTTCGGAACGGCAACCGTGGGCGGATGGGTGGCGGCGACATGCCGGTAGCCTGAGCCGCATGGCTGTGGACGCAACGGTGCCCGTGGTGGCGGTCGGTCTTGTCGGTGGTTTCGCGGTCGCCCGCTACAGCGGCCGTCGTGAACTGGGCGGGGTGGTGCTCGGCACGGCCGGCGCCTGGTGCACCCGCCAGTGGGCGGTAGAGAAGGGACCCGCGGTGGCGGGCGGTCTGCTCGTCGGCTACCTGGCCGCGTTCGGCGGGTCGCATCCGCTGGCGAAGAAGATCGGTGCGTGGCCCTCGGTGGCCGCGGTGACCGTGGCCGCGGCAGGCGCCACGGCTCTCGCGACCCGCTGACGGCAGGCGATCGCCGACCGCGATCGACGACCCGGCGTTACGATCACCACCCATGACCGCGGGATACGGACGGACACGCCAGAACGACATCTACACCGCCGGTGTTCACCGGCGGAAACCGCGTGTGCCAACGGATTTCGCCGAACTCGAGCGTCGGGCCAAGCGTGCCATGTCGGCGCGGGCGTGGGCCTACATCGCCGGCGGCGCCGGTGAGGGACGCACCATGGCGGCCAACCGTGCGGCGCTCGACCGCTGGGCGATCGTGCCGCGAATCCTCCGGGACGTCGCGGAACGGAACCTGGGAGTCGATCTGTTCGGCCGACGACTGCCGGCGCCGGTGCTCTTCGCACCCGTCGGCGCGGGATCACTCGCCGCGCCCGGTGCCGATGCACTCATCGGCCGCGCCGCCGCCGAGCTCGGCGTGCCCTACATCTTCTCCAACCAGGCCAGCGTCGCGATGGAGGACGTCGCCGCGGAGATGGACCGGGTCAGCCCCGGCGCGCCCCGCTGGTTCCAGCTGTACTGGTCCACCGACGACGACCTCGTCGACAGCCTTCTCGCCCGCGCCGAGAAGGTTCGCGCCGACGCGGTGGTCGTCACCCTCGACACGACGATGCTCGGGTGGCGGCCGCAGGATCTGAACCTCGGGTCGTTGCCGTTCGCGCGCGGTGAGGGCATCGCGCAGTACACCTCCGACCGCCGCTTCGTCGACATCGTGGCCGACCGCCTGCGTGCCGCTGCCGACGAACGTCCCGAGATCTCGCTCGGCGCGATCGCCACGCTGGTCTCCATCACCCGCAACGCGCCGGGGAGGTTCCTGGACAACCTGAGGTCGCCCCGGCCGCGTGCCGCGGTGCAGACATTCCTCGACATCTACTCGCGGCCGTCGCTGAACTGGAACGACCTCGCCGGCCTGCGCGAGCGCACGTCGCTGCCGATCGTCCTCAAGGGCGTCCTGCATCCCGACGACGCCCGCTCAGCGGTGGACGCCGGTGTCGACGGCATCATCGTGTCGAATCACGGCGGCCGGCAGGTCGACGGCGCGATCAGCACCATCGATGCGCTCGAGGCGATCGCCCCCGTCGTCGACGGGCGGATCAAGGTCCTCATCGACTCGGGCATCTACACCGGTTCCGATGTCTTCAAAGCGCTGGCGCTCGGTGCCGACGCCGCCTGCATCGGCCGGCCGCACATGTACGGACTCGCGCTCGCCGGCTCCGACGGTGCCCGCGACGTCGTCGCCGACATCATCGCCGAGCTGGACCTCACGCTCGGGTTGTCCGGCCACACCGACGTCGTCGACCTGGACCGCGACGCGTTGCGGCGGTTGTAGGGGTCAGACCAGCGGGCGGCCCGTCCGCATCCGCCACCGGACGTCGGCGAGCAGGACGTTGAACGGGAAGGCGCGGATCCACTTCGGCGCACGTGTGATGAATGCGCGCAGGACCGCGTTGTGCTTGTCGAAGTACAGCTCCTGCCACGGCGAGAGCTGGACGCGCATCTTGCGTCGGAAGTCCTCCGGAAGGAAGCCGATGGCCATGATCTCGAGATGCCAGCCGAGCAACCGCGAGACGACGGGGCCGAGGAACTCTCCGCGGGCGATCGACATCAGGTACTCGCGAATGGTGTCGTCGATCTCGAGGGTCTCGACCGTCTCGTTCCAGTACGTCTCGAAGTCTGCACGGGTGGCGGGCCACATCTCACGGGGGACCTGGAGCGTCGTGCCGAGCACCGCACCCGCCTGGTAGCGCTCGTCGGTCACCTCGGTGACTCCGCCGAAGATCCGGTGGACGTCCTCGGTGCCGCGATAGAGACAGGCCGCGACCCACAGCTGCAGCGCGGGATCGAAGGCGTTGTACTCGACCGGGCTCTCCGGGGTCGAGCGGACCTGCGCGTGCGCCTTGCCGATCGCCTTGCGGTAGGCCTTGCGGTCCTTGGCGCTGCCGAGTCCGGCGACGGCGAGGTAGCTCAGGGTGGTGCGTCCGCGCTTCATCGGATGCTTGAACAGGTTGCCCGAGTCCACGCGGCTCTCGTACACGCCGTATCCGACCGCGGGCAGGCTGAGCTGCATGATCACGTTCGCGGCGCCGGCGATCACGCCGATGCCGAGTGGGTCGAGATGGCTGGTGGGGAGGGCGTCGAGTTCTGCGCGCGACATCCGCGCGGTCGACGGCAGGAACTCGGTGTCCGGGCGTTCCGCGGTGAAGAATTGCTCCACCTCCGCGGTCACGTCGGCCGACGTTTGCGGTGACAGGGCCGAACTTCCACTGGTGATAGGCTCCGTTGCCATCGAACACCCCTCCTGCTCGAATTCTGGAAACGCTTGTTTCCCGTTTTATGAGACACCTAACTTACCGGGGTGTCAAGATAGGAAACATGGGACGCGCACCATCGACTCCGGACAGCCGATCCGACGCCGCGTCGGACTCGGCCGGCACCCTCCGGGCCTATGGCGGCGAAGGGGGTGACACCCGCGTCGCACGACGCCGGTCCGCGCTGATCGACGCCGGTCTCGATCTGCTCGGCGCCGACGACGTGGGCGCGGTGACGGTCCGCGGTGTCTGCCGCCGCGCGGGGCTCACCGCGCGGTACTTCTACGAGAGCTTCGAATCGGTCGATCAGCTCGTCGGCGTCATGTACGACGAGGTCATCGAAGAGATCGCCCAGGTCAGCCTCGCCGCGTTCTCCGAGGGTGCGAGCATGCGGGCCAAGGTCGCCGGTGCGGTGTCGGCGATCGTCGACGTCATCGACGCGGACCGCCGCAAGGGCCGATTGCTGTTCTCGCAGGCACTGCAGAGCCCGGTGATCGCCGCCAAGCGCATGGAGTCCACGACTCTGTTCGCCGGGCTGACACTGCAGAGCACGTCGGCGATCCTCGATGTCCACGTCGGTCCGTCCGCGGCTGTCGGGGTGGCGCACTATCAGGTGGGCGGCCTCAGCCGTCTGCTCGCCGCGTGGCTCGAGGGCGACGTCGATCTGAGCAAGGCCGATGTCGTGGACCTGAGTATCGCGCTGCTGGTCTCGCCCGCGGAAATGCTGGAGAAGAGTCTGTCCCGCCGCCACGGCGATGGTGAGTAGCGCCGCGCGTGGGGATATGTTTGAACCCATGAGTGGCGGATCCGGCGAAGCAGACCTCCGACCGGCGAAGCGACCACTGGACGGCTGGCGCGACTACGGCGAGCCCGAACTCCCGATTCCGCTGGCAGCCGCGTTGGGCGCGTTCGCCGAACAGGGGTACCACGGCACGTCGGTGCGGGAGATCGCGGCGCGGGCGAATCTGTCGGTGCCGGGGCTCTATCACCACTACCCGTCGAAGCAGTCGCTTCTGCAGGGACTCCTCGAACGGACGATGACCGATCTGCTCGCCCGTTCCGAGGCCGCGATCGTCGAGGCGGGACCCGAGCCGATCAAACAGTTCGACGCCGTCGTCGAGTCACTGCTGCGGTTCCACATGTACCGCCGAGAGCAGGCTTTCGTCGGGTCCACCGAGATCCGGAGCCTCGACGACACCTACCGCCCGACCTACATCGGCCACCGGGACCGGCAGCAGCGGATGGTCGACGAGATCGTCTTCGCCGGCGTGGAGGCCGGAGATTTCACCACGGAGTACCCGAAGGATGCGGCTCGCGCGGTGGCGACGATGTGTGTCGGCGTCTCCACGTGGTTCAAGCTCGACGGGCTGCTCGGCCCGGACGAACTCATCGCGCGGAACCTGCAACTCGCCCGCGCGCTCGTCGGATACCGGGCGGACTAGACGCTGCCGGGCGTCCGCGGGGTCGTCGAGCCCGGCGGATGAGCTTGACCCGGCACTCTCGGGCTGGCAAGGTATGGGACGCCGAACGAGCGATCGGTCGGCGATCGGGGAGCCCACATCTGCCCAGAGCTGAGGAGTCACCATGCCCATTGACCTTCGACACGACGATGACGTGCTCGACGTGGTCGCGAAGACCGAGAGCTTCGTCCGCGACTACGTCCTGCCCATCGAGGACGAGGCGGTCGGTGACATCACGGCCGCCGGGGGTGACGACATCCGCCGCGAGATGAACGCGAAGGCCAAGGAGGCCGGGATCTTCGGGCCGCATGCTCCCGTCGAATTCGGCGGACTCGGTCTCAACATGTGCGATCGGGCGCCGGTCTTCGAGGCTGCCGGTTACTCGACCTTCGGTCCCATCGCGCTGCACATCGGCGCGCCGGACGAGGGCAACGTGCACATGCTGGCGCACATCGCGAGCGAGGAACAGCGTCAGAAGTATCTCGCGCCGCTGGCCGCCGGCGATGTGCGGTCGGCCTTCGCGATGACCGAGCCCGCGCCGGGCGCCGGCTCCGACCCGAACGCGCTGCGCACCGAGGCGGTCCGTGTCGACGGCGGCTGGAAGATCAACGGCGACAAGCACTTCATCACCGGTGCCGACGGCGCCGGGTTCTTCATCATCATGGCGCGTACGACGGGTGCGCCGGGCGACCGAGGCGGGGCGACGATGTTCCTGGCGCCGGCCGATGCACCGGGACTGTCCGTCGGACGTCACATCAACACCATCGACAAGGCGATGATCGGCGGTCACTGCGAGGTGACGTTCACCGATCTCTTCGTTCCCGACGAGGACATCCTGGGCGAGGTCAACGAGGGTTACCGGTATGCGCAGGTGCGACTCGGCCCGGCCCGCATGACCCACGTGATGCGCTGGCTCGGTTCGGCCAAGCGCTGCCAGGACGTCGCCGTCGACTATGTCGCCCGCCGTGAGGGATTCGGCGGTCGCCTGGGCGATCTGGGAATGATCCAGCAACTGGTGGCCGACAACGAGATCGACCTCGCCGCCACCCGCGCACTGCTGCTGAAGGCGTGTCACGAGCTCGATCTCGGAAACCACGCGTCCGATGAGACGTCCATCGCCAAGACCTTTGCCGCCGAGGCATATTCGCGGATCGCCGACCGCAGTATCCAGATGTGCGGCGGTCTGGGTGTCTCCGCCGACCTGCCGCTCGCGCGCCTGTCGCAGGAACTGCGTCCGTTCCGCATCTACGACGGCCCGTCCGAGGTGCATCGCTGGGCGATCGCCCGTCGCGCCGTCGGTCGTGCCAAGAAGGCCCAGCAGGCTCTCGAAGCGCAGGCGTCGGCAGGTGCCCGATGACCTCGACGGAGTCCGCACTGGACCGAGACCGCTTGCGCCGGTTGCTGACCGACAGCGGCGTCGAACCCGCTGGTGAGCTGTCGATCGAGCTGATCAGCGGCGGCAAGTCGAATCTCACCTACACGGTGACCGACGGTGCCTCCACCTGGGTTGCCCGGCGGCCACCGACCGGTGGCCTCACCCCGTCCGCGCACGACATGGGGCGGGAGTGGGCGGTGACCAGCGCGCTGCAGTCGACGTCGGTCCCGGTGGCCAAGACGGTCGCCTTCGACGCCGACGGGTCCGTCATCGGGGCGCCCTGTACCGTCGTCGAATTCGTCGATGGGCGGGTCATCCGAACCGCCGCCGACCTCGAGGTCTATTCCGACGAGGAGGTGGCACAGAATCTCGACGCGCTCGTGCAGACGCTGGCCGATCTGCACGCCGTGGACTACCACGCGGTCGGTCTCGGCGAGTTCGGCCGACCGGCCGGTTTCGCGGCCCGACAGGTCAAGCTGTGGGCTCGCCAGTGGGGTCACGTGAAGACGCGCGAGCTGCCCGATGTCGAGCGGCTCGTCAGCGCGCTCACCGACCGCGTGCCGGAGCAGGCGCGAGAGTCCGTGGTGCACGGCGACTTCCGGATCGACAACACGATCGTCGACGCCGACGACCCCTCCCGCATCGCGGCGGTCGTCGACTGGGAGATGTCGACGCTCGGCGACCCGCTCACCGACGTAGCGCTGATGTGCGTCTACCGCACCGGTGCGTTCGACCGGGTGCTCGGCTTTTCCGCGGCCTGGACCAGCGACCGCTACGCCTCGGTCGACGAGATCGCTCAGAAGTACGCCACCGCAACCGGTTCCGACCTCGGCGACTGGGACTTCTATCTCGGTCTGGCGAACCTGAAACTCGGCGTGATCGCCGAGGGGATCACCTACCGGGCGCTGTCGGGTGCGTCGTCGGGTGACGGCGCGGAGAAGGCCGGCGAGGCCACCGCGGCGTTCATCGCCGACGGTCTGCGCCACATCAGCTGATCGAGCCGTGACGTCGTGACAACACACCGCGCGGGTCTCCGCGCAGTCGAGGGGATAGCCGCATGAGCACGTCGAGCAACAACCGTTCCGCGCTGGTCACCGGGGCGTCGAGGGGAATCGGGGCGGCCATCGCCGACCGGTTCGCCGCCGACGGCTTGGACCTGACGATCAGTGCGCGAGGGCGAGAGGCGTTGGAGGCCAAGGCCGTCGAGCTTCGCGAACGGGGCGCCGGGCGTGTGGAGGTCGTGCCCGCGGACATGACCGACGCCGAGGCGATCAGTGCGTTGGGCGCTGCGCACGCGGAGGCCTTCGGGCGGTGCGATGCACTGGTGATCAATGCCGGAATGGGGTCCAAGGGTTCGGTCGCGGAGTTGCCGGTCAAGCGATTCGATCGCTTGTACCAGGTCAACGTCCGCGCCCCGTTCATCCTGTTGCAGTCGGCCCTGCCCACCCTTCGTGACACCGCCCGGGTGCACGGCGTCGCGAAAGTCGTTGCGGTCGCGTCGATCACGGGTGTCTACCCGGAACCCGACCTGTCCGCCTACGGGGCCACCAAAGCGGCGCTCATCTCCCTGTGCGAGACGTTCAACCTCGAGGAGTCGGAGAACGGCGTGAGCGCGACGACGATCGCGCCGGGCTATGTCAACACCGACATGACCGACTGGCTCAAGGACCGGATCCGCCCCGAGGAGATGATCACGGCCGCGGACGTCGCCGTGATGGCACACTCGGTCACCCAGCTGTCCAGGTACGCGGTGCTCCCGAACGTCGTCCTCACCCGACCGGGGACGAACCTGCACCGGGCGTGACGGCCGACGGACAGGGCAGCACGGCGCAGAAGCGCTAGCTGACACCATCTGCGCTGGCTGTAACCAGCGCAGACGGGTGCAACTGGCGCTTCTGTGCCCGGGGATCACCGAAAGGTGGCGACGCCACCCTCGCGGTCCGACAGGTGGCCGTGTTCGTTGAACGACACCACCGAGACGCCGCTCCGGCCGACGATGAGCTTGCTGATGGAGGCGTTGACCATCGTGCGGGCCATCGCGGGCCAGTTGTCGTCGGGGATGCCCCACAGTTGGGCGATCCACTGGGTGATGGTGCCCGCCGAGGACACCACCAGCACCGTCTGCCCGGAACCGGCGAGTTCGGTGGCACGTGCGGCGGCGTCGGAGACCCGGGCCTTGAACTGGGGGTAGCTCTCGGCGGGACCGCCGTCGAGGGCGGGAGCGGCGTCGTGCTCGCCGGCCGCGATCCAGGCGGCCAGGCCCTTGTCGAGTTGCTCTTGGTAGCTGCGACCGTCGCGGTACATCTCGGGCGTGGCCTCACCGACCAGTGCGGGCAGCGAGTATTCGTTCCAGCCCGGGTCGACGTGAGGTTGTGGGGACTCGGGGAACGCGCCGAGCACCCCGGTCAGGGTCTGGTGCTGGCGGGGAAGGTCGCCGCTGGTCGCCGCGGTGAAACCGTCGATCTGTCCCGCGAGGAACCCACCGGACAAAGCGGCCTGGGTGCTCCCGGCCGACGTGAGCCCGCCCGGTCCGTTGATCAGGTCATCGGTGGCGTCGGCGATTCCGTAGGCCAGTGCATTCGCCTGACCGTGACGTACCAGATAGATCACACCCATTCCTGCACCTTATGTGGGCTTCGATGAGTTCGGCATGCCGGGCCGGTCTGTCTCTGTGACCCCCTGACCCGTCTGGAGTACGCCAGTGACGCCGATGTTGTTCGTGAACCTGCCCGTGGCAGATGTCGACCGCTCGCGTCGGTTCTTCGGCCTACTGGGGTTCGTCTTCGACGAGATGTTCTGCGATGCCGGCACCGCGTGCATGTCGATCAACGACTCGGCGATGGTGGTCCTGATGCAGCGACGCCGGTTCGCCGGTTACGTGGCCGGCACCGTGGCGGACCCGGCACGGGGCCGGGAGTCGCTTCTCGCCATCTCGGCCGAGAGCCGGGCCCACGCGGACCGACTCGCCGACGGTGCGCTCGCATCCGGAGGAACCATGCTCCGCGATGCCGAAGACCTCGGGTTCATGTACTGCCGGAGTTTCTGCGATCCGGACGGGCACGCCTGGGAGGTCATCTGGATGGATCCGGGTCAGATCCCGCAGTCCCCCGACACCTGACGGGGTCGGAGCCGGTTCAGTGCCAGGGCCGCTCGCCCGAACGCGCGGGAGCGTCGTAAGGGGTTGCGGGAAGCCCGAACCGCGCGAAGTCGGCTTCCATCGTGTCGCTGAAGAAGGCCACGACGTGACTGACCTTGCCGGCAGCGGGGTCGAGTTCCAGCACCTGCAGCTGGAACGGGCGATGAACGCCGTCGGGCTCGCGCATGTAGAGGCCGAAGGCGGGCTGACCGTTGGCGATCGTCGGCAGCATGATCTGGTCGCCGGCCTTCTCGGCCGGGCAGTTGTTGCGGATGAGGATGCCGATGTTCTCCGCACCCTGGTACCAACCGGTGAACGGCGGCATCTCCCAGATGGCTTTGTCGGTGAAGAGTTCGACCATCGCGTCGACGTCATAGCGTTCGAACGCCGACACGTAGCGGGCCAGCAGCTCGCGCTTGGCGGTGTCGTCCAGTGTCGCCTGGGCACTCTCGCCGACCGACTCCTGTTGCGGGCGTGCGGTCTTGACCTGTTCGCGAGCGCGCTGCAGCAGGCTGTTCACGGTCGCGGTGGTGACACCGATGGTGTCGGCGACCTCGGCGGCCCGCCACTGCAACACATCGCGCAGGATCAGCACGGCGCGTTGGCGTTCGGGCAGGTGCTGCAATGCGGCGATGAACGCAAGGCGCACCGATTCACGTGCGCCGACGACATAGGCGGGGTCGGCGTCGTCGCCCGGCGCGACGTCGTCGGCGGTGCCCGCATACGGCTCGAGCCACGGCACCTCGTGATTCTGCAGCAGATCATCGGCCGGGTCGAAGGCGTCGCCGCCGAGACCGGACGGCAGCGGGCGGCGTTGCGAGCTCTGAAGGGCGGTCAGGCAGGTGTTGGTCGCGATCTTGTGCAGCCAGGTCCGCACCGATGCGCGGTGATCGAACTTCGGGTAGCCCCGCCACGCCCGGAGAAAGGTCTCCTGGGCCAGGTCCTCGGCGTCGTGGTGAGACCCGGTCATCCGGTAGCAGTGCGCGATGATCTCGCGACGAAAAGGCTCGGTGACCTCCAAGAACTCGGCGTCGGACGCGGCGTCGGGCGCAGTCGTGGAACTGGTTGTGGTCATGCTCACAAATCTACCGGGGACCTCCGACAGGCTCGACCCGAGTCGGCAACCCGACCGGGGTCCGCTTGAGCGTGATGCGCAGGTGGGGTGCGATCGACGGTGGCGACTTGGGATCACGTTGGGTGCAACCCCTGTGGCGGGTCCGAGACGGCCCTATTCTCGCCGGTGAACGCCTCTGTCACCCGTGTCGCCACCGGTCCGGGGATCGGTCGGACGCTTGCCGGGCACCCGGGCCGTTGCTAGCTTGATCCGCATGACAAGTGCCGACGCCAAGCTCCCGGAGGTCACCTACGTGACCACCGCGCTGGGCTGTCGTCTGCCACTTGCACGTGTTCTCTGTTGTCGTCGAATGCGCTGAGCCGACCCCCGCCAGGTTTCATCTCCTCCCGGGGCGTCGATGTCTCGAGTTCCTGTCTTCCAGGACTCTCCGGCTTCTCCCGCCATCGCGCGGATCTCTCGACGAGGACGATCATGACCACCGCACTTCCCGAATCCACCCCTCGTGCTGCCCGCACCTCTGTCTCACCTCTCGGGCGCCCGACACCGGCACCTCTCGTTCGCCGCCAACCGGTTGCTCGTCCGGTGCGTCGCGGTCCGCAGGGCGGTCGCCAGCCCGTACCGTTGTCATCCATACCGCCGGCGCGGACCTCGGTCCCGAACGCCGATCGACGCGGAGCAGGAAAGGGGGACCACCGAGTGCACGTCGCGACCCCGCGCCTGGAGTTGTCGACCAAGCCCGCCGCCCTGGTCCTCCGAGCCGCACGACTGGCGGGACCGCTGTTCCGCGATGATGCCGCCGAGCGAACCGGTCTCAGCATCTCGACCGTGAACCGTCAGGTCAGCGCACTGCTCAAGGCCGGCCTGATCCGCGAGCGCGCCGATCTAGCACCATCCGGCGCCATCGGGCGGCCCCGGCTCCCCTTCGAGGTCAACCTCTCCGAGTTCCTCACCCTCGGCATCCACATCGGCTACAAGGTCACCGCGATCACCACCCACGACCTGCTTCACCGCGTCGTGGGCGCCATCCAGATCCCCACGCCGGTCGCCGATACGCCGGAGGAGGCGCTGACCGCGATCGGCGTGAGCGCCAGACGTTTTGCCGAGCGGTGGACCGGGCGGCGGGTCCTGTGGGTGGGCGTGGCTCTCGGTGGTCGCGTCGCCGAAGGTGGCGTCGTCGACCACCCGCGTCTGGGCTGGGAAGGTGCGCCTGTCGGGCAGACCATCGCCGAGGCCATCGGGTTGCCGGTGTCGGTCGCCTCCCACGTGGAGGCGATGGCCGCCGCCGAGCTCGTCCTCAATCCCGACGACGAGCAGTCCAGCTTCCTGTACTTCTACGCTCGCGAGATGCTCGGCATCGCGTTCAGCGTGGGCGGAACCGTGCACACCCCGACGGCCGGCCCGCCGGTCATCGGGCACTTCCCGACCGGTGCGACGACGCTTCTCGACCCGCACCGCACCGGCCGACTGGAGCCGGCCGTCAGTGACACCGGTGTGGTGGAAGCCGCTCGGGCACTGGGTCTCTCGGTCCCCGACGTCGAAGGTGTCCACGCGCTGGCCCGGACCGGGGACGTGACCGCGCGACGGTTGCTCGAGGAGCGGGCCGAGGTGCTCGGCCGGACCGTCGGGCTCATCGCCGACATCTTCAATCCCGACCACATCATCCTGGGTGGGCAGGCCTTCACCGACTATCCGACGAGCCTTCCCACGGTCGCGAAGGCCGTGCGGGAGACGTCGATCGTCGCCAAGCGCGATGTGCGCGTGTCGCATTCGGGTGCAACGGTGCAGCAGCAGGCTGCCGGCGCCGTGTCGTTGGACGCCATATACAGCGACCCGCTGCAGGCGATCACGTTGACTGCCTGAGCGGGTCGCGGGAGGAGCGGTGCGGGACGTCTAGTCCGAGGTGCGCTTGTTGTAGGCGCGCAATGCGAACGGGGCGAAGATCAGTGTGAGGGCCGCCGTCCATATCAGTGTGGCGACGACCGGATGCTGCATCGGCAGTGCCGCACCCGGACCGAACGCCGGGCCGTTGCCCCACAGCACACGCAATGCCTGCACCAGCGACGACATCGGATTCCACTCGGCGATCGTCCGGAGCCACGTCGGCATCGGCTCCGTCGGGACGAAGGCGTTGGACAGGAACGTGATCGGGAACAACACCGAGAACATGAAGCCGTTGACGGCCTCGACCGTCCGCAGCCACGAACCGATGAGGATGCCGAACCAGATCATCGCGAACCCGAAGAGCACGAGGAGCGCGAATGCGAGGACCGCTTCACCGAACGAGCCCCGGATACGCCAACCGATGGCCAAGCCGGTCACGGCCATGACGACGATGCCGATCGAACTGTGCAGCAGGCTGGCGATACTGCGCCCGATCAGCACCGACGACCGCTGGATGGGCAGCGACCGGAAGCGGTCGATGATGCCCTTCTCGAGGTCGGCGGTGATGCCGGTCGACACGATGAACGCGGTGAACACGATCGTCTGACCCATGATGCCCGGGAGCAGGAACTCCTTGTACGACGCGGAGTCGGTCTGGATCGAGGCGCCGAAGACATAGGCGAACAGCAGCACGAACATGATCGGCTGAATGGTGACGTCGGAGAGCATCTCCGGCATCCTCTTGGTGTGGATCATGTTGCGCTTGACCATGATCCAGGCCTGTTGCCAGATCGTGGTCGGTTGGATCCGCGGCTTGTCCGCGACCACCGCGTCGGTGTGTGCAGTGGTGGTCATCAGGAACGCTCCTCGTCGGTGGGATTGTCGGTGTTCGCGGCGTTGTCGGACTCTTCGGCCCGATGCCCGGTGAGGGACAGGAAGACGTCGTCGAGGCTCGGACGGGCGAGGCCGAAGTCGTCCACCTCGATGCCGCTTTCGTCGAACCAGGCCGCGACGCGGGGAAGGTCGCCGAGTCCGGCTGCCGCCGTCGTCAGCCGGCGTGCGGCGACGTCGACGAACACCTCCGCACCGTTCTTGCGGAGCAGCGCCTCCGCGGCGGCGAGATCGTCGGCGTGCGAGACGGTCAGCACGAGACTGGCGGAGCCCGCCTGTTCCTTGAGTTGCAGTGACGTGCCGTGGGCGATGATGGTGCCCTTGTCGATCACCACGATGTCATCGGCGAGCTGGTCGGCCTCTTCGAGATACTGGGTTGTCAGCAGCAGCGTGGTCCCGTCGGCCACCAGTTCGCGCAGCACGTCCCACAACTCGGAGCGGCTGCGCGGGTCCAGGCCGGTGGTCGGCTCGTCGAGGAACAGCACCGGCGGTGTGGCGAGCAGGCTGACCGCGAGGTCCAGACGCCTGCGCATGCCGCCCGAGTAGGACTTGACCTGTTTGTCTCCGGCCTCTGTGAGGGAGAACTGTTCGAGCAGGTCGTCCGAGCGGCGCGTGAGGGTCTTGCGACCGATGCCGTAGAGGCCACCGATCATCCGCAGATTCTCGCGGCCGGTGAGGATCTCGTCGACCGTCGCGGCCTGGCCGGTGAGGCCCATGTTCTGGCGGACCATCCCGGGTTGCTCGCGGACGTCATACCCCGCGATACGGGCGGTTCCACTGGTGGGCGGAGACAGGGTGGTCATCATCCGGACCGTGGTGGTCTTGCCCGCGCCGTTGGGACCGAGCAGGCCGAGCACGGAGCCCCGCGGCACGGTGAAACTGACGCCGTCGACCGCCGTGAAGTCGCCGAAGCGTTTCACGAGATCGATCGCCTCGATGGCGACGTCGGACGTCGCTACGTCTCCCGGTGCGTTGGCGGGAACTGTGATTGAGCTCATGTTTCCTCACGGTATCGATGGGGTCGGACAACCGCGACCGATTTTCGCGGCGTCCGGGGAACTATGGGGTACATCTCGGGGAACCCTCGGGGTTCGGTGTGATCGCGGCCCTCCTCGACATGACAGACCTGCTCCCTCCACCGAACTCATCGGTCCCGCGACGGGAAATCCGGCGGGCTGATGGAGAATCAGCCTAGGACCTCAAGTTCGCTTGAGGTCAACCGAGCACAATTCCGCTGGGGAGCACTTGAATAGCTGATATATCCGCAGATGCGGATAGCATGGCCGGGGTGACCGCAATACGCATCAAGGATGCAGCAGCCTTGCTCGGGGTCAGTGACGACTCCATCCGACGCTGGATCAGCTCCGGCGTACTCGAACAAACCGACACGGGGCCGGTCGCCACCGTCGACGGTGTCCGGCTCGCGGAACTGGCGCGGGAGCGCGCGGTCGCGCCCGACGACGGTGCGACGGTCGCGCGATCGGCCCGCAACCGGTTCACCGGCCTCGTGACCGACGTCCGCATGGACGGGGTGATGGCTCAGGTGACCTTGCAGTGCGGGCCGTTCGAGGTGACCTCGCTGATGAGTGCGGACGCCGCGCATGAGCTCGAACTACGACCGGGCGTCGTCGCCACGGCCGTGGTGAAGGCGACGACCGTCATCGTCGAGACCAATCGGAGAAGCGGATGAACAAGCGTGTCGCGGCGCTCGCCGTCGCCGGAGTGTTGTTGGCGGCCGGGTGTGCGTCGGACGATGCCGACCGCGCGAACCCCTCGTCGTCGACCGGCACCCTCGACGTCTCGGCGGCGGCGTCGTTGAAGAAGACCTTCACCGCCATCGCCGATGAGTTCGAGGCCGCTCATCCCGGTGTGACGGTGAGACTGTCGTTCGATGGCTCGTCGACCCTCGCGAACCAGATCGAGCAGGGGGCGCCGGCCGACGTGTTCGCCAGCGCCGACCAGAAGAACATGGACAAGCTCGGCGAACTCGCCGACAGCCCGAAGATCTTCGCGACCAACACGTTGCTGATCGTCACAGCGCCCGGGAACCCCGAGAACATACGGTCTTTCGCGGACCTGAACAAGCCCGGCGTCGCGACGGTGGTCTGCCAGTCGGCGCAACCGTGTGGCGCCGCGACCGACGAGGTGGAGAAGCGCACCGGGGTGACCCTCGACGCGGTCTCCGAAGAGCAGTCGGTGAGCGCGGTCCTGACGAAGGTGACCACCGGCCAGGCCGATGCGGGTGTCGTGTACGTGACCGATGCACGGGCCGCGGGGGACAAGGTGGACACCGTGTCCGATCCCGCATTCGCGGCGGTGGTCAACTCCTACCCGGTCGCCACCGTACGAGGTGCCGACGATGCGAGCCTCGGCGCGCAGTTCGTCGGCCATGTGCTAGGTCCGCAAGGTCAGCGGATCCTGCGGGATGCCGGTTTCGGCGCACCGTGATGACACGACGCACCGTGACGGCACAACACGTCGCGCCACGTGGGCGCCGTGAACCGACGGGACTGCCGGCGTGGACATTCGGTCTCGCCGCTCTCGGTGTCGCCTTCATCGTCCTGCCTCCGCTGGCGCTGATCCTCCGGTCTCCGTGGGGTGCCTTCGTCGACCAGGTGACGTCTCCGGAATCGCTGGACGCCCTGCGGCTTTCTCTGATCACCGCGGCGTCGAGCACGGTCATCTGTCTACTGCTGGGCGTGCCGATGGCCGTGGTCTTCGCGCGTTACGACGGGCCCGTCGTGCGGGTCCTGCGGTCCTTCGTCTTGCTGCCCCTGGTCCTACCACCGGTGGTCGGCGGGCTGGCGCTGTTGTACACCTTCGGCCGGCTCGGGATCATCGGTGAGCAGATGCACGACGCCGGGATCGACATCGCGTTCACCACCACCGCGGTGGTTCTCGCGCAGACCTTCGTCGCCCTGCCGTTCCTCGTCATCAGCGTGGAAGGCGCGGTGCGCGTGGTGGGTACGCGTTACGAGGAGGTCGCCGCGACGCTGGGCGCAGGTCCGACCCGCACGCTGTGGCGTGTCACGCTCCCGTTGGTGCTGCCGTCGCTGATCGCGGGACTGGTGCTCGCTTTCGCCCGTGCGCTCGGCGAGTTCGGCGCGACGATCACGTTCGCGGGCAACGCTCCCGGTGTGACCCAGACGGCGCCACTGGCCATCTATGTGTCGGCGATCGACGATCCGCAGGCGGCGATCCCGTTGTCGCTCATCCTGGTTCTCGTGTCGCTGGTGGTGGTCGTGGGTGTGCACAGCCGCCGGCGTCGTGGCGGGGCGGGTGCGGTGTGAACGACCACCTGGAGGTGTCGATCGACAACGCGGTCCCGCTCCTGCAGATCGCCCATCGGTTCGCCGCCGGGAGCACGACCGCCGTCGTCGGGCCCAATGGTGCAGGCAAGTCGACGATGCTGCGGGCGATCTCCGGGCTGCTGCGCCCCGACGAGCCCAGCCGGATCACACTCGGCGAGAGTGTTTTCCGCGACTCTCGGCGGTCGGTGCCGCCACACCGCCGAGGGGTTGCGCTGCTCTCGCAGGACGCGCGCCTGTTCCCTCATCTGACCGTTGCGGAGAACGTGGCCTTCGCGCCGTCGGCGCAACGGTTGTCGAAGCAGCGGATCGATGCGCGCGTGGACCGCTGGCTCGGGGCCACCGAGGTCACCGACCTCGCGGATCGCAGACCCGACGAGCTCTCCGGGGGTCAGGCTCAGCGGGTCGCGATCGCCCGCGCGCTTGCCGCTGAACCGCGAATCCTGTTGCTCGATGAGCCGTTCCGTGCCTTGGACATCGACGTCGCGAGCCGGTTGCGGGCGTTGTTGCGGAACCTGCTCGCCGACCGCGGCCGGATCACCGTGATGGTGACGCACGACCCGGTGGATGCCCTCGGCCTCGCCGACGACATCATCGTCCTCGACTCCGGTCGCATCGTCGAATCCGGTTCGACGCGTGACGTTCTCACACGTCCGACCAGCCGGTTCGCGGCGTCGCTGTCAGGACTCAATCTCTTCGTGGGCGCCATGGCCGGGCCGGACACCGTCGTCGATGCCGACGGTCGACGGGTGGTCGGCTCGGTGGGGGACGGCTCCGGTGACGTGCTCGAGCCCGGTGCGACCGTCGCGGCCACCTTCTCGCCGCGGGCCGTCGCGGTCTACCTCGACGCCCCGCACGGCAGTCCGCGCACCGTGCTGCCCGCGACGGTCCGGGATGTCGTGCCCCGCGGGGACCATGCGGTCGTCAGCACCGACGTCGGCGGCCAACTCGTCGCCGCCGAGGTGACCTGGTCGGCGGTCGCCGACCTCGGGCTCGCCACCGGTCTCGGCGTACATCTCGTCGTCAAGGCGAGTGAGGTGCGGATCAGCGGGGTCGGTCCGGGGGCCGGGTGACTGCCAGACTTCAACTCGACTCCTGGACTTCGATCGAGGTCTGTCGGTCGAGTTGAGGTCTGGGAGTGGGAAGGATGTGATTGATCGTTACGAAAGCCCGCGCGAGTAAGACGCCGTGCGGCGTTCGGCGTAAGTTGTGACCGTCGTTTGTTATTCAATTCGTCCTGGAATGCTATACCCACTCGTTGCCGACGACGAGGCCGAGGCCGAGCGCGAGAGCGGATGGCAGGCAGCTCAATTCGAAGACAAGCGTTTCAGTGATCGAATCTGTCAGATAAGTCCATCGACGAGGGCCGGACGGCGCGTGCATGGCGCTCCACGATGTCGAGACCGACGACGCTCGGTGGCGAGGCCTGTGCCGTCGTAGCCTCGCTTTTTTAGCCGACTGCAGGAGGTTCGCGGTTCGTCGCAGACCCATCACCCGGACATCAGATAACCGACGATGATGCCGAGGGCGAACATCAGAATCGGGTAGGTGACAAACATCGAGAATTTGCCGCTGAAGTAGGTGTTCAGCTGGCGCCATTTGTTCAAGTCGTTGTCTTCCGCAACCAAAGCGCTTCCATTTCTGTGATTTCGGGCTCGCTGGTGGCCCAGCTTTCTTCGGGTGTCGTGGCAGTGAAGATCGACAGCATCGAACTGTCTTGACCAGTCTGATAGGACAACTGGCACCGACGAATACGTAGAGAGAATTCTTCGGCCCGGTACGTGCCGTCGTCGACGCACAGATATCCGCCGGCGCCGACAGTGTGTTCAAGCACGACTGCGTCATCCAGTGCCGAGATGTCGAGGGTGGTATCGATGTCGGAAAGTCGGATCGGTTCGCACGGCCCGAGGTCGAAGTACTGGATGACAATGTTCGATGCGAACGCGGGTGCTGGACTCTCCGATCGAAGTAGAACGCGGCTGGCCATCGACTTGTGTGCGGTGCCGCTGTCGAGGTCGTACCATGCGGCGGGCGGAATGAAGTCAAGCGCGGGCGTGGACGCTTCGAGCGTGGCGGTTGCGCCGTACTTGACGATTGCGTACTCGATGGCGGAGATCATCGGTGTGCCTCAGGAGAATACGTTGAGGCTGGTGAACATTCCGACGCCGAATGCCGAGGCGGACGGCAGAACTACCAGAAAATTTCTGGTGTAGGTTCTCAGGCCGCCGAACCAGTAATCGGCCCCGCGGGGGAACGATTTTGCACGGTGCCGGGACGCGCGTCGGCGCCGGGGAACATCTTGAGCCTGCACTTTAGTCGAACCCACCTTTCACCCATTTGCCAAAACTCGCCCCGTAGTGGCTCCCCAGCGCGGCGCCGATCCCTGCGCCAACCGCGGTGCCCACGGGGCCTGCGAATGACCCGATGGCTGCGCCTGCCAAAGCTCCGCCGACGTACCCGCCACCGACCGCGCCGACGATGGCTGCTGTGGCATCGCCACCGTCTTGTTCGTCACGGGAATACTTGAGTCCCTCGTCGACGAGGGTGTAGGCGATCCCGGCCCAGAATGCGCTTCGAGCCACGTTCTTACCGACAGAATTCAGCCGCGCGACGTCATCTGCGCTCATTCCGGCCTGTCCCACAGAACGCCGCTGTCTCGCATACGCGTCTTCGATGTCTGACCCCCGGCGCTCCAGCGCGCCGAGGGCACCGGTCACAGCAGCGCTCCTGGGGTCCATACCTGACAGTCCCAGTGCACCGAGGACGTACTGAAGTCGTGATGGTTCCAGATCGGACGGTTGCCCCGCCTTCAGCTTCTCCAGCTGTCCCGGCGTCAAATCCATCGCACGGAGAAAGCGACCACGCTGTTCGGGTGTCGCTGTGCCGGCGCGAACCGCCGCTGCGTCGCTGGCTGCGAGGCTGGCATCGACGACCCCACGGTTGACAGCAGTGGACGCCGGCGTCATCCCGCCGAGTTCTCCGAGCGCGGAATTGATCGCGTCCCGAGTGGCGGTGACCGCGTCGTCGGCAGCCGTGCCGAGGGCTACCAGTGCTGCCTGGTGCTCGTATGCGCGTCCGGCGTCGTACTCGGCCCCCTCCGGTGCGCGGGCAGGGTCGAAGTTCACCGTGTACTCGCGACTACCGCGATCCAGGACATAACCGTCTGAGTCGGCGAGGCTGGTGCGGCTCTCGAGCGCCGTCATCGCGCCACGGATGCTGTTCTGTCCCCGGGTCAGTACTGATGCCGTATCGCCGAATTCGTCGGAGACTCCTCGAATCCACCGGGTGATGCCTTCAGCACGATCGTCCGCCGGGCCGCGGGCGAGTCCGGTCCATTGGGCCCCGGTCAGATTCAGGACAGGATCTCCGGCCTTCGAAGCCTCGACTTCCAAAGATGCCTGCAAACGGGCGATTCCGTTCGCGATCGACGTCATTACCTCAGGGTTCCAAGACGTCACGTCGTTGTAGCTCGGCGGCATGACCTACTGCACCGACAACTGGACACTCAACGGCACCACATGGTCTGTCTGCGAGATGTCGCGCGCTGGATAAGACACGGCGTCCTCGATGCGGGTCGCATTCGCCAGGTCTGACTCGACGGTGATGTCTCTGGCGGCGAGGACCATTTCGGAGAATGCGGAAACAGTGCCGGATACGTTCGCGAGGGATGCGGCGATCTTGTCGTCGGCGCTTGCAGCGACGGCGGACATGTCGCTGGACGCCCCGGCGAACTGACCGGCGAGCTGGCTGAACGTCGACGTCGTGCCATCCAGGCCTGCGTACGAGGTCAGCTCAAGTGACATGAGGCGTGACGCGCACCGTGAGATCTCGGTGGATGCCGCCCCGACAGCCGCTGGATCGACCACCAACTCGGACAAAACTCCCCCTTTGCTTTGCGGACCACCATAAGTGGTCAGCGGATACGGTAGCCGGGCAGGGCGTCATCGGACCCACACTCTTCACAGGCTGTTGAGGTCTGGGAGTGAGATCAATCGTTGAGCGGTCCGTCGCGGTGCGCCTCGAGCACGCGCGCCTTGAGGTGCTTGTACCCGCGAACCCGGAGCGTCGGAATGGATTTCAGGTAGAAGCGGTCGTCGTCGCGGAGGGCGTCGGCGATGGTGTCGTCGACCAACGTGGTGCCGGGCCGGGCCGAGCTCGTCAACCGCGATGCGATGTTGACCGGTTCGCCGAAGACATCTCCGAGGCGTGTGAGGACCGCACCGCGGGCCATGCCCAGGCGCAGCGGAGGAAGGTCGTCGCCTCCGGAGAGCTGGTGGATGTCCAGGGCGGCACTCGCGGCTGCGGCCGGGTCGTCGAAGGTGAACATCACCGCGTCGCCGAGCGTCTTCACCACGCGCCCACCGTGATCGACGACGACGTCGAACGTGTCGTCCTCGAAGGACCCCAGGAGGGTTTCGAGATCGTTCAGGTCGATGCGTCGGGAAAGGCTTGTGTAGCCGACGATGTCGGCGAAACCGATGATGAGGTCGATCTCGTCCGCGGCGGAGTGGTCGGCGTGCCGCTCGATGGCCTGAGCCATGTGGCGTCGCCAGATGAGCTGCTGGATCTGGCCCAGGGCGACGCTCATCTGGTCGACATCCCATGGGACGGCGGGGTCGTCGGCGATCTCGCGGAGAAGGTCGGCCTGCCACTCGGCCAGTCGGGACATGGTCTGGCCGATCGCCCGGGCCATCGCGATCTGGGTGGTCTCGGGCATCGCCGACGACGAGCTCGCGAACACCTCGAGCGCGGTCACATCGCGGTCCGAGAAGACCCTGTCGGAGGAGGGCCGCCGCACGAAGCCGAATGCATTCCAGGCCTTCTCTGCGAATTCCGGCGACAAACCGAGTTCCGCGACCAGTTCGTCGCGGGTGTGGCGGGGTTCGTCGGGGTCGGGTTCGTTGGGGTTGGGGTCGGAGTCGGAGTCGGGGGACTCGGGAGTCGGGCGGCTCGCATGCATGACCCAAGTGTTGCCTATGTCGGCCTTGGTCGACCCGACATTCCCACACC
>NZ_JAKOIW010000050.1 GCF_022206305.1 Gordonia sp. 'Campus'
CGTTCCCCCCACACAGCCTATACATTCAGCTGGTGGTAACACGACATCACTCGTGCTGGGTTTCCCCATTCGGACACCCTCGGATCACAGCTCGTTTGACAACTCCCCGAGGACTATCGCGGCCTACCACGTCCTTCATCGGCTCCTGGTACCAAGGCATCCACCGAACGCCCTTACACACTTACAACAACACCTACAAACAACCCCCACCCCACCAACCCCACAAGGCCAGCAAACAGGGATCGAATGTAGACACACAAAACATTTCTGCTAAATCACAGACCAAGCACCCCAACAAAGTTGGAGCATTGGTTTGAAATAAAGATGCTCGCATCCACTATGCACTTCTCAAACAACACACACCACACACCCCGCAGCATCTCCGCACCCCACCACAGGGCACCTCACCAACGCATTGCGATATGCAGCTAGGTCAGAGACAACACCAAGCGTGTTCTCTCAGAACCCCGATAGTGTGACGTGAACGCAGCGACCTCACAGTCGACTGCCGATCCCGCCCCGACCAGCATGAGCCGGCCGAAACGATGGGACCTGTCTGATGTTTCACCCTCGAACACACACACGCCGCAGAACAGACGCCCACGAAACATGTGTCGTTGTGTGCTCCTTAGAAAGGAGGTGATCCAGCCGCACCTTCCGGTACGGCTACCTTGTTACGACTTCGTCCCAATCGCCGATCCCACCTTCGACAGCTCCCTCCCACAAGGGGTTAGGCCACCGGCTTCGGGTGTTACCGACTTTCATGACGTGACGGGCGGTGTGTACAAGGCCCGGGAACGTATTCACCGCAGCGTTGCTGATCTGCGATTACTAGCGACTCCGACTTCATG
>NZ_JAKOIW010000006.1 GCF_022206305.1 Gordonia sp. 'Campus'
TATTCGGGCTTGTCGGTGTGGTTGGTGATGGTCATGGCGACGGTGGGTTCGCCGGGGCGGGTGACGGGGAGGGTGCCGGCGTGGGCGGTGCCTGCGGCGCCGAGGGCGATGCCGGCTGCGGCGGCGAGTCCGAGGGTGGCGGTGGCGATGCGGGTGGTGGTCTTCATGGTGTGCTCCCGGTGGTGTGGGGTTGTTGTGGTGACACCAATGACTTTCCTCGGGATGTGGGTGTGGTGGTTTCCGCTGACCGGGTGATGGTGGGGGTGAATGGTGCATCCACCGATCGGGGGACACCCGCTCACAGTTCGCGGGCGGGTACCTCCACGATGGCGACGGTCCCGCCGTTGGGGTGATCGGACAGCGACATCGTGCCGCCGGCCCCCTCGATTCGCACTCGTCGCGAGGCAAGACCGATGTGGCCCTTGGCCTGTCGCTGCCGCATCAGCTCCTCGACGTCGACGTCGGCGGGCAGTCCGACACCGTCGTCGACCACGACGAGCCGCGCACGTCCGGCGTCGAACTCCGCGGTGACCTCGACGCTCTCGGCTGCCGCATGCTTGGCGACGTTGGTCAGCAGTTCACGGGCGGTGGCGAAGATCAGCGGATCGGCCGAGGTGCGGAGTTCAGGAGGCCACCCCGCGGTGTCGACGGAGACCGTGGGTGCGCCGGCACGGCTGCCGAACGATGATGCGAGATCGGTCAGCGCCACCGAGAGCCCGGCCTGTTCGAGGACCGCGGGATGCAACTCGCTCAACGTCGACCGCAGCAGCTGCGCCGCGTCACGCAAGGCGCCGTCCACGCGGTCCAGGGTCACCGGGTCTGCCGAGTCACGGAGCGTGGCCAGCTCCTGCCGGGCGGCGAGAACGTACTGCAGCGCACCGTCGTGCAGATTGTCGGCGAGATCGCGCCGCTCCCGTTCCTCGATCTCCATCGTCGCGTCGAGCAACCGGGCCCGTTCGGCGGCAAGCGATCCGATGGTCGTGACGCGGGAGCGCTGCAGCCTCGACAACAGGATCGCGCCGACCGCCAGCGCGGTGACGACGAGAATCCGCAATACGACGACCGACCACGGCTCACCGTTCGACGACCGGGCGAGGGCGCTGGACACCGCGTACACCAGCGCGGTGGCGACGACCACGACAGCGCAGACAGTCGGTTGCAGTGCGATCGCCGCGATCATCGGGACCAGGACGAACCCGCTGATCAAAACATCTGTGGTCCAACTGATCTCGTCGGACTGGCTGGCCACCACGGCGAGTGCGGTGAGCAGTAGGAGATCGACGGGCAGGGCGACCCATGCACAGCGCGCCATCGTCGCCGGGTGTCGGACGACGACAACTGCTCCGCCGATGCACCAGACGGCGTAGAGCACCGCGGTCACCACGCTGAACGCGGCGGCATGCGCAGGTGGATCGAGACTCACGGCGAGGAGTACGAACAGCGACAAGAACAGCCGGAGGACCACCTGGACCCGGATGCCGCGAATGGCGTGGTCGATCAGGATGTCGTGGATGCGTGGTTCGTCGGCGAACTCGGGGAAGCCCAGATGTCCTGCCGCGCCGCCGATGTCGGAGCGAGTGCGCATGGCCCGGCCTATTCGAGGAGTCCCCGACGCATCGCCTCCGCCACGGCGGCGGCGCGGTCGGAGACACCGAGTTTCTCGTAGAGCCGTTGGGTGTGCGTCTTGACGGTCGACGCCCCGATGTACAACTCGGCGGCCACCTGCGGGATCGATTGTCCGCGAGCGAAACCCGTGAGAACCTGGCGTTCTCGCTCGCTGAGCGCGGGGGTGTCGCGCTGGGTCTGTGCCCGGATCTCGCCGGCGAGACCGGCCGCGAGCTCGGGTGGCACCACGGTCTCCCCGCGCGCCACGCGCGTCACCGCGCCGACGATCTCGTCGCGGTCGGCGTCCTTCGACAGATAACCGGCGGCACCCTCCTGCAGGGCACGGAAGACGATGGGCCCGTCGGTGACCGCGGAGAGCAGCAGCACCCGGGTGGGCAGTTGGTCGCGGGTGACGGCGTGGGCCACCTCCACGCCGGTCATGAGCGGCATCTGATGGTCGACGACCGCCACGTCGGGCTTCTCGCTTTTGATCAACTCGAGACCCGCGGCGCCGTCGCCTGCCTCGCCGACGACGCGCACCCGGCCGCTTGCGGTGAGACCGCGCGACACTCCGTCGCGGAAGAACGGGTGATCGTCGACGACCACCACGGTGACGAGGCTGTTCATCGGGTCAGGATATGTCCCGGTGCGGCTCGAACCGACCGTATCGGCCCGCACACGTCCCCGAAACGAAGCGCGCGGCCTGGGCATTCGCCGCGGCCGCGTTACCGCCAGGTTGCCTTCCGTGACAATTCGTTTACACCCCTTGCCCGATCGTGTACGGGTCGTATACAACTGGTGTACGGCCTTGATGTGGTCCGCTTCACACGGTGATCAATGGTCTCGGGGTGGCTCGGTGGTTGCAGGAACAACCACCGAGCCGGACAGCTCCACCTGCACGTCCGGACGTTCGCCTACTGGCAGGTAGGCGCCGGTCGCGCAGTCGTCACGCAACGACGATTCGACTGAGGAGTCGACATATGGCAACTGCCACCACGAAATCTAGCAGTCGTAGATCCCACACCAGCCTTCCGGTGATCGCCGGTTCCAGCCTCGCCGGAACCGCCGTGGAGTGGTACGACTTCTTCCTCTACGGCACCGCCGCCGCGCTGGTGTTCAACGAGGTCTTCTTCCCCGCCGACGACCCGCTCGTCGGCACCATGCTGGCTTTCGCCACCTACGCTGTGGGCTTCATCGCCCGACCGCTGGGCGCCGCGGTGCTCGGCCACTATGGCGACGTCAAAGGCCGGCGCGCCACCCTCATCGCGAGCCTCATGCTCATGGGTGTCTCGACCTTCCTGATCGCGTTCCTGCCGTCCTACGCCGCCATCGGTGTCGGCGCGCCGCTGCTGCTGGTCTTCCTGCGCCTGGTCCAGGGGTTCGCGCTCGGCGGCGAATGGGGTGGTGCAGTGCTCCTGGTCAGCGAGCACGGTGACTCGACACGTCGGGCGTTCTGGTCGTCCTGGCCCAATCTCGGTCCGCCACTGGGAAATCTCATGGCCGCTGGTGCGCTCGCGATCCTGTCCGGGGTGATGTCGGAGGAAGCGTTCCTGTCCTGGGGCTGGCGGATCGCGTTCGCGCTCTCGGCCGTGATGGTGATCGTCGGGCTCGTGCTGCGCCTCTACGTCGCCGAGACCCCGCTCTTCGAGAAGTCGCAGCAGAAGGCGAAGTCGGAGACCCGCCGCATGCCCCTGGGGGCTGCCGTGCGTGGGTACTGGCGTCAGATTCTGCTGGCAGCGTTCACCCGTTTCGGTGAGAACGCCGGCTTCTACATCTTCTCGCTGTTCGTCATCACCTATCTGACCCAGATCCTCGACCTCGACCGATCGACCGGGCTCAACGCCGTGATGATCGGAATGGTGGTGGCCCTGGTGACGATTCCGTTGTTCGCCATCCTGGCCGACCGGATCGGCAGGCGCCCCATCTACATCTCGGCCTCCCTGGCGACGATCGTGTGGGCCTTCGTCTTCTTCGGGCTGCTCGACACCAAGAACACCCTGGCGATCATCGTCGCCGTCTCCGTCGGTCTGCTGATCTTCGCGGCCTACAGTGCGGTGATCGGGGCGTTCTTCTCCGAGCTGTTCCCGACCGAGGTCCGCTATTCGGGTGTCTCCCTGGCCTACAACCTGGCCTCGGTGCTCGCCGGTTCGCTGGCCCCGATCATCGCGATCGCGCTCTACAACTGGTTCGACACCGGCTACGCCATCGGCGCGTACCTCGCAGTCATGGGCGTCATCTCGCTGATCGCCGCCATCATCGCCCGCGAGACACAGTCGGTCGACCTGGCGACGGTCGGCACCACGAGGGACGACGCGGGGCTCGATCACGAACCCGACGAGGATCGCACCGCCGCAGCCGAAACGACCACGACCGGAACGAAGCAGCAGCCGTCCACCGCCGTTGCTCCGTGACGCTCTGAGAGGAGACCACATCATGTCGACATCGCGCTCCGGCACGACAACCGCGCCCGAACTCGCCTACGAATGGCTGAAGCAGACCATCATCACGCTCCCGCGTGACGAGGAGATGTTTCTGTCCGAGGCTCAGGTCGCGGCGTCGTCGGGAATCTCGCGCACCCCGGTCCGGGAGGCCCTGATGCGGCTCGAGGCGGAGGGTTTCATCCGCCGCGTCCCACACAAGGGTGCCTACATCCCGGCGCTGTCGGATCGCGATGTCGACGAGGTCATGCAGGCGCGACGTGTCGTCGAGGAGTGGTCGGTGCACGAGGTGGCACCGCGGCCGGGACTCGTCCCGGACAAACTGGCCCTCCTCCTGCAACAGCAGGAAGACGACCAGGACCCCGTCGACTTCATCGCGCACGACCTCGAATTCCACACGACGATCATCCGAGCGGCCGGCAACAGCCTCATGGGTGACTTCTACAACTCACTGCGCGATCGCCAGATGCGCATGGGTGTCCGCATCGTCATGAACGACGAGCACCGCAAGAAGCAGGTGCTGGTCGAGCACCGGGCGATCGCGGACGCCATCCGGGCAGGAGACGTCGACGCGGCGGTTCGCAGTGTGCGCGAGCACCTTCGGACCACGCACGACTCCCTGCGCCACTCCCATCTCTAGATCTGTACCGAGGAGACCTTCATGAAGATCGCACTGGTCCAGGTGGCCAGTCCCGACGACGAGACCGCCGCACATCGTCTCGACCGCGTGCGCACGCTCGTCGACGGCCTGCCCGACGACATCGACCTCATCGTCCTACCGGAGCTGTGGCGGGTCGGTTACAACCACTTCGACGACTATCCGGCCTCGGCCGAGGACCTGTACGGGCCCACGGTGTCGACCATGGCGGCCATCGCACGTCGACGGAGCTGTCTCGTCCACGCGGGCAGCATCGTCGAGGATCGTGGTTCGAACCGCCTGCGCAACACCGCCGTACTGCTCGGGCCGGACGGTACCGTCGTGCACCACTACAGCAAGGTGCACGTGTTCGGATATCAGTCGCAGGAGGCCCGGCTGCTGGAACCGGGCGAGCAGGTCCACGCCGTGGACACAGCCTTCGGCCCGGTCGCCGCGACCACCTGTTACGACCTCCGCTTTCCCGGGCTCTGGTCCGAGATCGGCCTCGCCGGAGCGCAATTGGTGATCGTACCGGCAGCCTGGCCGATGGCGCGGCGGGAGCACTGGCGGTTGCTGACCTCCGCACGCGCCGTCGACAACCAGGTGTTCGTCATCGCATGCAACGCCGCCGGTACCCACGCGGGGGTCGAACTGGCGGGCCACAGCCGCATCGTCGACCCGTGGGGATCGGTTGTCGCCGAGGCCGGTTCGGACGAAGGGGTCACCGTCGCCGAGATCGACCCCGCGCTCGTCTCCGCCGTGCGGTCGGAGTTCCCGGTTCTCGGCGATCGGCTGCCCGATTACTCCGTTCTGTCCCGTAGAAAGGTCCACTCATGACCGGCACCGACACCCGGGTGCTCAGGTTCACGATCGCCGGCACCGCCGAGCAGGTCGACTTCGACACCCTCCGCACACTCGTCGCGGGGTACACCGGTCGCGACGAAGCCGCAGTGCGACACCACATCGACGAGCTCGCGGCGATCGGGGTGGCCCCGCCGCCCGAGGTCCCCATGTTCTATCCCGTCGAGCCCGGTAGCGTCACCAGCGACGAGGTCACCGAGGTCCACGGTCGTGAGACCTCGGGCGAGGTGGAGCCGGTGCTGCTGCGCCGGAAAGGACGCTGGTACCTCGGGATCGGCTCCGACCACACCGACCGGAAACTCGAGACCGTGGACATCGGTGACTCGAAACGCGCTTGCCCCAAGCCCATCGGTTCGCAGATCGCCGAGATCACGTCCTGGGACGAGTTCGACTGGGACGCATGCCATGCCCGGAGCTGGGTCGACGGTCGCCTCTATCAAGACGGCTCGCTGGCGGGACTGCGGACGCCGCAGAACCTGCTCGGCATCCTCGGCGAACGCGAGGGCGACGACGGCGCCGACCTGCTCTGCTTCGCGGGCACGCTGCCCCTGCTCGACGGCACCTTCGTCTACGGCACCCGCTGGGACCTCGAACTCACCCTGCCGGACGGGACCGTCCTCACCCACTCCTACACCTCAGATCCGGAAGGACGATGATGATGCGTACCGGAACCGACTACCTGGCCTCCCTGAACGACGGGCGCGTGGTGCTCGTCGACGGGCAGCAGGTCGACGACGTCACCACCCACCCGGCGTTCGCGCCGGTCGCGGCGACCATCGCCGAGATGTTCGATCTGGCCGCCGATCCCGAGCACGGGATGCAGTACACGGCGCCGGAGACCGGTGCCCCTGCCAATCGCACCTTCGGAATCCCTCGCAGTCGTGAGGAACTCAGACTCCGTCGCGAAGCCATCGAGACGTGGGCCCGGCACACCCATGGGTGGGTCGGACGCAGCCCTGACCACGTCGGAACCTTCCTCGCATCCTTCGCCGCCCATCCCGAGGTGTTCACCGGCGAGGGCCGCGACCTGTCGGCGAACGTCACGGCATTCCATCGTCGGTTGCTGGAGGAGAATCTGTATGTCTCCTATGCGATCATCCCGCCGCAGGTCTCGCGGGCGACCACGGCGTCGGGCTGGGAGGGCGAGTTCCTCCAGGCCGGTGTCGTGCGCGAGACCGATGAGGGGATCATCGTGCGCGGGTCGCAGATGCTCGCCACCGGCGCCGCCATCGCCGACGAGGTGTTCGTCTCGTGTATCAAACCGCTCGGCCCGGACGACAGTGACTTCGCCGTCTCGTTCGTGGTCCCGGTGGCGGCCGAGGGCCTGAAGCTGTACTGCCGCCGTCCCTATGCGCCCGCCGCGACCAGCAGCTTCGACTACCCGCTGACCTCACGGTACGACGAGCCCGACGCCCTGGTGGTGTTCGACGACGTGCTGGTGCCCTGGGATCGGGTGTTCGTCGACCGCGACATCGTCGGCGTGCGCCGCCAGTTCTTCGAGACCGGAGCACACGTTCTCGGCAACTGGCAGGCGCAGATCCGCTTCGCCACCAAGCTGAAGTTCATCGCCGGCGTGGCGCGCCGGGTGACCCAGGTCAACGGCGTGGACAAGATCCCCAGCGTCCAGGAGAAGCTCGGCGAACTCGCCGCCGTCGTGTCCGGCGTCGAATCCGCAGTGCTGGCGGCGGAATACACCGCGGAACCGGATGCCTCCGGGCAATGGCTGCCGGGTCGGCAGGCCCTCTACGGGTCGATGGGTCTGCAGTCGGAGACCTATCCGCGCGTGCTCGCCATCCTCCGCGATCTGGTCGGCGGTGGCGTGCTGCAGCTGCCCTCGAGCGTGCACGACCTCACGAGCTCGCTGACCGCCAAGGACATCCAGCACTACGTGCAGTCGCCGGGAGTGCCGTCCGAAGAGCGGATCAAGCTGTTCAAGCTGGCCTGGGACATCGTCGGTTCCGAGTTCGCCGGCCGACACCAGCAGTACGAGATGTTCTACGCCGGAGCGCCTTTCGTCGTGAAAGGTGCTTACACCTACCGCAATTACGCCTACGACGACGCGCTCGAGGACGTTGCAGGCTTCCTGCAGTCCTACAAGCTCGAAGACGCCTGAGAGGAGCCATCATGGCCAAACCCGAATACGAGTTCTTCCCGGTCACCGATGTGCAATACACCGTGTGTCCCGGCGGCGATCCCAAGATCACCGAACGCATCCTGTCGCGCGACCCGGACGGCAACGTCGCCACCCGCATCCTCCGCTACGAGGCGGGCGCCGACTCCAGCCCGATGGGCGTGCAGAAGCACGACTTCTGGGAGGAGGTCTACATCCTCGAGGGTTCGTTCGTCGATCTGACCCTGGACCAGACGTTCTCGGCCGGTGAGTACGCCTGCCGCCCACCGGGAATGCCGCACGGCCCGTGGCGTACCGACGAGGGTGTGCTCACCTTCGAGGTCCGCTACCGCAGCGCATAGGAGACGATCATGACCCTGCCGGCCTTCTCTCGTCCCACTCCCTCCGACATGCGACGCAGCATGGGGAGGTTCACCACCGGTGTCGCGGTCGTCAGCGCCGAGGACTCCGACGGCGAACCGTGCGGCATGACCATCAGCTCGCTGACGTCGATCAGTCTCGACCCCGCGATCATCCTGGTGTCACTGACCCACGGATCCCGGACCACGGACGCGGTGGAGGCCGGCGGGCGGTTCGCGGTGTCGATCCTGTCGTCCCGGCAGGAGGCGGTCGCCCGGCGCTTCGCGACCCGTGGCGGCGCACGCTTCGAGGGACTGCCATGTGACCGCACCGCCTGCGGACTGCCGGTGGTCGCCGATGCACTCGCGCACCTGGAATGCACGGTGCACAGCGCGCACGACGTCGGTGACCACCGGGTCTTCTACGGCGACGTGTCCGAGCTGCGGTGGCGCGACGGCACCGGCCTGGTGTTCTACTCCGGCCGGTTCGGCGACTTCCGCGACTTCGGTCACGACGAGGTGCCCTGGCTGTTCTGAGCCGGAACAACCCTCCGACGCCACTCCGGATACCACCGCCGGTCGCGCGAGACAGCGTCATTTGGCAACCTCGACTCGGGGAACCGAGATCGAGGATCGGAGTGGGGGATGTATCGACCGGATGTGCACCTGGGGGCGTTGGGCGGACCGCTCCCGCGGTCACCGTTGCACGTGCTGCGGGTCTACCTGTTGGTGACCACGCTGCTGTACGCGATCGGGGTGGCACTGACGCTGTTCCCGGTGGACGATTCGGCGACCCTGTCCGACCCGACCGGGGGGTTCGTCGCGATCGCACTGGGCGTCGCGGCCCTGATGTGGTTGTCGGCGCGCCCGCAGCGTCCGTTCCCCGCCGTGCTCGCGGCGTGTGCGGCCACCCCGGCGGTGATGGCGTTCCACGAGCTGACCAGTGCCGAGTTCCTCTGCATGGTCGCCGCGATGTTCCTGGCCATGTACCTGCGCGCGACCCATCCGCGACGGCAGGCGTGGCTCCTGGTCGGGCTGCTGACCGCGGCGTGCGTCGTCGCGCTCGCCGCGGCGCCCGCCCCGAAGTACCTCAGCACCTACATCGTCGTCGCCGTCGCGATCCCGGCGGCCGCCGAGTCGTTCGGGCTGTTGACGCGGACACTTCTGACCGCGGTGTGCACCGACCCGGTGACCGGCGTGTTCAACCGTGCCGGATGGGAACTCGTCACCAGTGGGGTCCTCGACGGTCGCCGCAGGTCGACGACGGCGGTCACGGTGGTCGCACTCGACGTGGAACACGCCGAGGTGGACGGCGCGTCGCCCACCGGTGGGGCGGGCGGTCGCCCGGCCGGCGAGCAGCTCTTGGCGCAGCAGGCTCGGAGCTGCGTCGACCTGCTGCCCGACGACACCGTGATGGCACGACTGGGTGACGACGAGTTCGGCGTCTGCCTGATCCACGACGACGCCGGCTCTCCCGGCCAGGCGGCAGCGCTGATCGCCGAACTGCGTGCGCGGTTGCCGGGCACCTCGCTGGGTGCGGCGACCGCCCCGGCGGCAGCGGCCGACATCACGGCGTTGCACGCTCAAGCCCACACCCGGCTTCTCTCGGAGAAGCGCGCCCGGCCCGAGCCGCCGGGGCAGACAGACGAACCCCGTCCGCGGTGACGGGCGGATTGACGAGCCGGGCGCACGGGACTGCCCGGTGAGCCCCGGTTGCGGGACGATGGTCGTCATTGACCGCGAGTGCGCACCGAAGTCCCGCTAGGGTCGGGGCATGACGCGGTGGTTCGATGAGAGGATCATCGAGACCGGCCGTCTGCCGCTGTTCTTCCTACTCCTCGCGTTCGTCCTGACCTTCCTCTTCATCCGGTTCAGCGTCCGGATGATCCGTGCGGAGGTCAGCTGGTGGCCCGGCAATGTGACCCCCGGCGGGGTGCATGTGCATCACGTGTTCTTCGGGATGATGCTGATGTTGTTGTCGGGCTTCGGGTTCGTCGCGGTGGATCCATTGCGTACCCCGGTGATGGACTGTGTCCTCGCCACGTTGTTCGGCATCGGCGCCGCCCTGGTACTCGACGAGTTCGCCCTCATCCTCCATCTGCGGGACGTCTATTGGTCCGAGGAGGGCCGGGCGTCGATCGACGCGGTGTTCGTCGCGATCGCCATCGGCCTGCTGTTCCTGGTGGGGCTGCAACCGTTCAGTGCGTTCGAGATCGTCGGGGAGATCCGGAACGAGACCGGTCTCGTCGCCCGGATGGTGGCTGCGGGCATCGTCGTCCTCAATGTGATCCTCGCGGTGGTCACCCTCCTCAAAGGCAAGGTGTGGACGGGTCTCGTCGGGATGTTCATCCCGGTCCTGCTGTGGTTCGGTGCCGTTCGTCTGGCGCGGCCGCGATCACCCTGGGCGCGCTGGCGATACAAGACGCGGCCGCGCACCATCGCGCGGGCGATCCAACGGGAGAGGCGGTATCGCGAGCCGCTCATGCGGTGGAAGATCGTCGTCCAAGAGGCGGTCGCCGGGCGGTTCGGTGTGCCCGACACCCCCGAACCGGTCTCTGTGGTGCCGGTGTCCGCCCCGGTGGCGGTGGTCACCGAGCGGGTGCCGGGAGCGCTGGCGACGGCGATCCGCTGGCGGCGCACGCGCCGCGCCCTGCGCTCGGTGCCGATCTGGCGCCTTCCGGTCGCGCTGGTCACGCTGGCGATCGTCGCCGCACTGGTGACCGTGAGCGTGGACGAGGTGCTCGAGTTCGAGGTCGATCCGGGCACATTGGCGACGCTGCTCAGCGTCATCGCCGGCTCGATGGCAACCCTGACCGGTCTGGTGTTCACCGCGGTCACCTTGGCGATGCAGTTCGGTGCCTCGTCGATCTCGGTACGGGTGATCCCCATGCTGCAGCAGGAGCCGGTGATGCGTTGGTCCACCGGATTCTTCCTGGCGACATTCGTCTACAGCGTGATGATCGCGATCGATCTCTCGGTCGGTGGACCCGATCAACCGACGCCCGGGCTCTCGACGGCGATCGCCTTCCTGCTCACCACGATCAGCGCTTACCTGTTCATCGCGCTCGTCGGCAAGGTCGGCACCATCCTGAACACGTCGCGACTGCTGCAGTGGATCGCCGACGACGGCCGCTCGGCGGTGCTGCGACAGATGCCGCTCCCGCACGAACAACATGCCGTCACGGGCACGGCACCGTCACCCGAGGTCGAGAACGAGTCCATCGTCGATGCCGCCGAGTGCGTCGAAGACACCGTCCGGACCGTGATCCGCCTGGGGGAGATCTCGACCAGGGGGCGGATACTGCTGGCGGTCAACCGGGACCGGTTACGACGGCACGCCGCGGCGTGGAACATCCGGATCGACGTGCTGGTGGCGGTCGGCGATCATGTGCCACATGACCATCCGGTGATCGAGATCGTCGGCGATCCGGCCCACGTGGACACGCGCCGCGTGCTCGGTTGTCTGTTGTTCGGCGACACCCACCAGCCCTCGGTGAGTCCCGCCGCAGCCCTGCAGGCGATCTCGGACATCGCCCTCAAGGCGATGTCGATGGGGAACAACGATCCGAGTGTCGTGGTGCAGGCGCTCGACCACACCGAGGATCTGCTGCTGCTGCTGGCGCCGAGACTGGCCGGCGAGCACTTCGGCTCGGGCGCCCTGGTGCGCGGCACCGAACGGAGCTGGGCCGACCACGTCGCGATCGGGACCGACGAGATCCGCAGGCACAGTTCGGGACAGGTGCAGGTGCAGCGCCGCCTGCGCGCGCTCTTCACATCGATTCTCGCTGATTGTACTGTCGCGCAACGTGTGCCGATCATCGAACGGTTGACTGTCCTCGACGCCCAGGGTGCCCGTGACTGGTCGGACGATCTCGACCGGAAGCTCGCCGGTGCGGCCGATCGCCAGGGTTACGGGTCGGAGTTCGGTCGGTGAAGGTGGCCACGCGGTCCACCGGTCGCCGCGCGGTCGTCGGACAACTACGCGACGCCGTCGTATCCGCGCAGCGCGATCCGCGTTCGAGTCGCCTTGCGACCTGTGTGATCACCGCCGGACCGGGCGCGGGCAAGACCCACACCCTGCACGAGTTGGTCGATGCGGCAGAGGGAGTCGTGCGGCAGGCCCGGGCCGACGAACTGTCCTGGCGGCAACCGTTTGCTGTCGCGGCCGCACTACTCGGCGTAGAACTCCCCGTCCCGGTTCCGGATGGGTACGAGGATCAGCTGTACACCCGGGTGGACGACCTGTGCGCCACGGGTCCGCTCGTCCTCGTCGTCGACGATGCCCATCACGCCGACGCGGCGACGCTGGAGTTGCTGACGCGGTTGGTCGGCGCAACCCGCGTTCTGCCTCTGGTACTGCTCGTGGGCCGGCGGCCACTGCCCGAACGTGACCTGTTGCATCGGCTTGTCGCACGGGTCGACGTCGGCGAATGGTCCCTTCCGCCACTGGACGACGACGAGGTGCGTCGGCTGGCCGCCGAGTTCACCGGCGCCGTTCCCGACGATCGGTTGACCGGGCTACTCATGGCATCCGGTGGCAATCCCATGCACGTGATCTCGGTGGTGAGGGGTCTGCAACGGTCCGGCGGCCTGCGCGTCGAGAACGGTCGCGTATCCGTCGAGGACACCGCGCAACCAGGTGTGCCCCAGGGCCTCCGGGACGCGATCGCCGAGCACCTGGCGCTCCTGGACGGCCGTGCGCGAGAACTCGTCCAGAAGCTCGCGGTGTGGGGTGGGCCGGCAACCCTGGCTCAGCTGGCCGCGGTCGACGCGGTCCCGCCCGCATCGCTGGTGGGCGCCGCGCAGTCGACCATCGACGCGGGGATCGTGACGACCGATGACACCGGTGCGCTGCGGTTCACCCACGATCTGTACGCCGATGTCACCTACGAACAGGTGAACCCGATGCTGCGCTCGGTTCTGCATGATGCGATGGCGAGCCATCCGAGCACGCGGCACAACTCGCAGTCGGTGGCGCATCACCGGATCGCCTCGGGGACCGATGAGGGCGCGATGCTCGCGGCGGTGCGTCGTGCCGAGAGCGAACTCGCCAACACCCCGTCGGTGGCCGCCGAACTCCTCGAGACGCTGTCCGAACGTACCGGCCGGCCCGCCGCCGGTGTCCACGTCGCGCTGGCCGGCGCACTCGCGCGCACCGGTCAGCTGAACCGTGCCTCGCAGGTCGCGGAGGAGGGGCTGGCTGCTGCGACCGAGATCGCCGATGTCGCGGCGCTGCATCGGGTTCTGCTGTTCGCGCTCACCGCTCGCGGGGACACCGACCGGGTCCGGCACCTGATCGACGAGACCCTGCAACTGCCAGTGGGCGATGACGTGGTGACCGCCCTCACCGACCTCCGGCGCTATGTCGGCATCCTCGACGGTCGCAACCCCGCGCCGAGTTCACCGTTCCTGGACGCGACGGACGACCTCGGCAGTCACACGGTGGCGGGCCTCATCGCCGAAGCGCTCCGACGCTTCGTGCGCGGTGAGGTCGACGAAGGACTTCGGCTCGCCCTGATGGCTTCTCGCCGCGATGCGCAGGAGGCCGAGGCCGGGACGTTGTCCACGTCGTCCGCCGAGATCTGGCCGTCGTTGATCGGCCAGTACGCGCACGGCCCGGCCGCGGCGGCCGACCTGCTCACCGGCGCCACCCGCCTACGCGCCAGCCGCGGCACCGACTGGATGACCGCGTACCACGAATTCATCCGGGGCGGAATCGCACTGGGGCTCGGCGAGCTCGACGATGCCGCCGCGTCCTTCGACGCCGGCCTGGAACGCGCCGACTCCGGCGACATGGGCTGGAAGTCGATGGCGGTCGGTGGCCGGGCGATGATCGACGTCCTGCGCGGAGACCTCGCCTCCGCATCGACGCGCCTGAACTCGTGGGAGAAGGGCGGTCTGCCGGACCAGTTCGGCTTCCCCGTGCCCCTGCACGCCCGCTCGCTCCTGTTGGAGGCGAACCGGAAACTGCGCGCGGCAGCTACATCGGCGACGACGGCGTGGGACCACGGCCGCCGCTTTCATCTCTATGGCTGGCTGCCCACCGTCTCGCTGGGTTACGCACGGATCGGCGTCCGCGCCGGCGATCGCGAATTGCTCAGCAGTGTCGAGGAGGGTCTGGACGACCTCCCCGGATCGCCCGCCGCACCCGCTCGGGGACTCGTCGCCGTGGCCCAGGCGATGTGCCGCGTCGAACTCCACGGCGACGATCCGGCGACGATCTCGGCCGCCGCCACCGAACACGTCGAGGCCATGCAGGCGATCGGCGACCGCCATTCCGAGGCCTGTCTGTGGGAGGAGGCGGCGCGCGCGGCGGCTATCACGGGGAACCGCGCCCGGGCTCGCGAACTGGCTCGAGAGGCCTTGCGTCTGAACCAGAGCATGGGAGCGACGACGAGCTCCGCCCGCATCGCGACTCGACTCCGCCCGCTGGGTGTTCGGATCGACCCCGCGGTCCGTGACCGGCCGGTACACGGGTGGGAGAGCCTGACCAAGACCGAGACGACCGTCGCCGAACTCGTGGCCGCCGGCATGACCGGGTCGGAGATCGCCGACCGCCTCTACATCTCGACCCGCACGGTCCAGACCCACGTCTCACACGCCCTGGCGAAACTCGGCGTGCGGACCCGCGTCGAACTGGCCGCGTTCGTCGTCAGCCGCCGCGCGGGAGCGGGCCGCGATCCGGTGTGATGGGGCCTCACGTGGGCCGCGCGGTGATGGGCGGACGGTCACGCGCCACCCGAGCCCGATCGTCCGGGATGTTCGCCGGTCCTCTCTCGCTGTGATCGGTCGGGGCCTACGGCCGGTGTCGGTACCGTGATCGCGGTGTACATCCTGGATGTCGAGGGTCGAGTTGTAGAGCGGCTGCTGTATCGCGTTGAGGCGGGTGCTGCCGACGCGATGCGCCGGCGTGCGCCCGTCCGTCGGGACCAGTTCGACAACTTCATCTTCGAGGCCACCTCCTGGGTGGTGGGTGAAGCGAGCCCGGATTCGTTCTCTGGGGCGTGTTTCCGGTATCGCGCTGCTCATCGAGGCGACCCCACCTCGATGACCCGTCCGGTGCCACTGGTTCCGCCGGAGATCGTCGACCGTGTCGGCGACGTGGTGTCACGGTGGCGTCGTGCCGATTCAGCGAGCGCAGACCACTCGTCAGGGTCGTTGTCGGCTGCCGAGACCCAACTGCGCGATGAGCTGTACATCAAGCTCGGTGGCGACCGCGGCGACGGTCCGCGCGCTGCGGGACTGCGACTCTACAGTCGTCTGTGGGCAGCGAGAATCGGCGACGGGTTCGTCCACCCGGCTGTCGGAGGCCGCATCTGGGGGTCGACGCCGGCCGCCCCGCGATTCCCCGACTCCGTCGACCCGCTGATCGCCGCCTTGTACACCGTGGCGGGGATGGCGGATCGGTGGGAAGAGGAGCAGGCCGATCACCCGCGAATCGATCGGGAGATCATCGATCTGGCGCACTCGCTCGGTTGGTGACCCGAGTCCGATGTAACGCCACCAGCTGTCGCGACCTGGGCCGGGCCGCCGCGCGTAACGCTCCCCGGAAAGCAACCGATAACCCGAGTAGTCGCCGACCTGCCAAACCCCCGACCTGGCAGGTCGGCGGCGCCTTTTCTCCCGGCGGATACCGTCGGAGCCCTCTGAGCACGTCAGACCTGCCCTGATCCTCCCGAATGGCAGCGAAATCTCCGTCATGACGCGGATGATCGCGACATCGGCGCGGCGCACAGTTGATTCACGCCGGCCGACGGCACCGTGCCGCGACTGCGACCATCAGAGGAGATAACCGTGAACGCCAAGTCGATGATCCTGGGACTCGCCCCCTGGTTCGTGTTCGCCTGGGCCGCCGAGCGACTCGGCGCCGACCATGTGACGCTGGCCGCGCTCGCGGCATGCGCCCTGGCCCTGGCCGTCACCATCTACGAAACCGTCCGGACCAAGGGCGGCTGGAAGATCATCGACGTCGCCGGGGTGATCCTGTTCGGCATCATCGCCGTCATCGGGATGATCGGCGACCACCAGGTCGACGAGGCGCTGGTGTTCTTCGGGCGCGGGGGATCGGCCTTCGTCCTCGCGGCGGTCATGGCGATCTCCGCATTCACCGTCCCGTTCACCGAACAGTACGCACGGGAGACCGTCGACCCGGCCTTCTGGCACACACCGGTGTTCCGCGAGAAGAACCGCAAGATCAGCCTGCTGTGGGCAGGAGCGATCGCTCTCATGGGATGCGCGCATCTCATCGCCGGTGTCCTCGCATCCTCGGCGTCGGTGGCGGGCAACCATCCCGGCAACATCCTGCTGAACTGGGTCGTCCCCATCGCCCTCATCATCTTCGCCGTCAAGCGCACCAAGGCCATCGCCGGCGACGCTCCCGACGCGTCCGCGCAACCCGCACAGCAGAACGCCGGCTGACGACGCCCGCCTCTGACACAGCCCCGTCACCCGGTCACCCCGCCACCCAGTCATTTCGCCACCCAGTCATCTTGGAGGAACCAGTCATGACCACCACCACGCCTCCCACCCCGCCCGCACCGGTGGAACTCACCCATCACAGCCATCTGACCGGGGTCTTCGCCCCGCAGCGCGAAGAGGTCGACGTCGCCGATCTCACCGTTCGCGGCGAGATCCCCACCGACCTCAACGGCAGCTACCTACGCAACGGGCCCAATCCCCGCTTCGACCCCATCGGCTCCTTCGTCTACCCCCTCGACGGGGACGGCATGGTCCACCGGATCAGCATCGCCGACGGCCGGGTCAGTTACTCGAACCGATTCGTCCGCACTCCGATGGTCCTCGCCGAAGAAGCTGCCGGACACGCCATCTGGTCCGGAATCACCGATGGCTACACGCCGTCGGCCGACGAGGTGGGACCCGAACTCGCCGGCACCTTCCGAGAACTGCCCGACATCAACATCGTGCGCCACGGCGGACGGCTCATGGCGATGGCCGAATCCGATCAGCCCTACCTCCTCGATCCGGCGACCCTGGCGACGCTGGCGAAGACGGACTGCGACGGCGCGATGCGGGTGGGCAGTACCGCCCACCCGAAGATCGACCCGGCGACCGGCGAGATGGTGCTGTTCAATTACAGCCTCGAAGCGCCGTACCTCACCTGGTCCACGGTCGCGGCCGACGGACACACCATCTCCGGGCCCACGCCGGTCGACGGCGTCGACGAATCGGTGATGATCCACGACATGGCCCTGACGAGCCGATACGTCGTACTCTTCGTGTGCCCGTTGATCTTCGACCTCGAAGCCGCGATGACCGGTGGGTCATTGCTGACCTGGCGGCCCGAGACCGGCACCCGCATCGCGCTCATCCCGCGCGACGGCGGGCCCGTGCGTTGGGTGCAGACCGATCCGTTCTGGGTGTGGCACTTCGCCAACGCCTTCGACGGCCCGAACCCCGAGGACGGCGTCATCGTCGACTACGTCGAGTGGAGTTACCCCGGTGGTTTCGCCGACGAACCGCGCCCGGCCACGTCGGCACTGACCCGCGCCATCATCCGTCCCGACGGCAAGATCAATCGGAACACGCTGAGCGACAACGCCTTCAACATGGAGTTCCCGCGCGTCGACGACCGTCTGCTCACCCGCGACCATCGTCGGGTCGCCACGGTCGCCAAGGGGCCGCACGACACCGGCGACGCCGACAGCCTGTGGTTCTACGACCTCGGTGCCGGCACGGAGACGTTCTGGAGCCCCGGCACCGCGATCGGTGAGCCCATCTACATCCCGGGTGCCGACCGCGACCACTGGGGCGCCATCGGCACCGACCCGGCCGACATGCGTTCGTACTTCTACCTTCTGGCCGCCGACGATCCGACCGCAGGCCCGGTCGCCACCGTGGACCTGCCCATCCGCGTGCCCGCGGGGCTACACGGAGCCTGGCTCGCGGACCCCTCCTGACGGTGGCCCCGCAGGAGCGACGCTCTGCTCCCTGAGGTGCGAGCGGAGCGGCGCCACTCTGCTCCCTGAGGTGCGAGCGGAGCGAGCCTCGAAGGGTTCGGTGCGGAGCCCTTCGAGGCTCGTCGCTTTCGCTCCTCGCACCTCAGGGATCGGGACTTCGGCCGCTTTCGCTCCTCGCGCCTCAGGGATCGGGACTTCGGCCGCTTTCGCTCCTCGCACCTCAGGGATCGGGACTTCGGCCGTTTTCGCTCCTCGCGCCTCAGGGATCGGGACTTCGTCGCACCTCAGGGAGCCGGAGATGGTGCCGGAGCGGTGACCGTGATGAACCGGGCGGCCGTCGCGACCGCCTGGCGCGCCTCCGGCGACAAGCGGGGCATCAGCTGGAAGACGTGCCCTTGATCGGGCCAGGCCTGGATCACCGACACCCCTCCGGCGCCGACGATCTCGTCGTGGGTGGCGCGGGCGTCTGCCCCCATGACCTCGAGGGCGCCGTACTGGATGAGTGTTGTGGGCAGTGACATGTCCGGCGTCAGACGGATGCGCATGCGCGGATGGTCGGGATCGGCGTCACGGGTGTAGAGCCGCAAGATCTTCCGCGCCGACACCGCATTGATGATCGGGTCCCGCACCCCGCTGCGCTGATTGCGCACGGCCAGATCGAAAGTCGGGTCGTAGAGCGGGGAGAACAGCACCATCGACGTCGGCTGCGGCGTTCCCGTCGCATGGTTGTCGGCGATCAGGTCGAGAGCGAGGTGCCCGCCCGCGGAGTCACCCGCCACGACGATGTCCTCGGCGCGGTAGCCCTGCGACAGGAGCCATCGGTAACCGCGGATCGCGTCGTCGCCCGCACAGGGCCAGGCGTGTTCGGGCCCGAGGCGGTAGTCGAGGCTGAATGCGGGCAGGCCGGTCTGATTGCCGAGCCGGCCGACGAGGCCCCGGTGGGTTCCCGGTGAACACACGACATATCCGCTGCCGTGCAGGTAGTAGATGATGGGCGACCCCGGACGCGGGGGCTGCGCTCGCCGGCCGGTCACCCACTCGCCGCGTATCTGGCGTCCGTCGAATCGTTGCCGGACGACCGTGACGACGGTGTTCGCCGGCGCCGGGCTGAGCCGCTCGATGGTCTGATTCAAGCGCGGGCGGGTGCGTCGGATCATCTGCGCTGTCACCCGGGGGTGGCTCACTCCGGCTGCGGCCATCATGGGCCAGGTGACCCGGGCGAGGTAGGCGTTCACCGCCCGGGAACGCCTCGAACCGTGCGGGTCGACGCCGAGTCGGCCGAAGGGATGATCCTCGTCGCGGGCCCCGGTGGGCGCAGGAGCAGACCCTCCGGTCGGAACAGTGACGCTCATCACTCGACGGTAGAGCAACGGGGAGCCCGGCGCGGGTGATCGACGTCCTGGTCGTCCGAGTTGCCCGGGTCGTGCGCGAGGCCGCTTCCCGTTTTTCCACACGGGTCGTGTCTCACACCGATTTACGTGCTGTGTGAGGGTCGTCGAATCGCCCGGATCCCGCTCTGACGTGCACCGGCGGTGTCATTGTGGTAGCCGGATTTCGATAGTGGGCCCTCCGCGTGGAAAAATGTCTCACAATGCTCATACGGCCGTCTGCGGGCGGCCTGGCGTGCTGCGCGTTTCAGCTGCGATGAGCAGGGTGGTCCGGGTCCCGACGATGCGACCCGGAGGGACCGTCAGCAACGGCGCTGACCGGGACACACCGCCGCCTGTGATCGTCGGCTCTGCCCAGGTCAGCCCCGATGGGGGTGGATGACGACGACACCGTGGACATCGAGGTCCGCGGTCCGACACGGCCGGGTGTGGCCCCAGACATTGACGACGGGTAGTGCGTGCACCCCGCGCGCGCAAAGTGAGGCGAACTATGAAGCAGGCTCCGGGACCGGTGGGTCTCTACGACCCACGCAACGAGCACGATTCCTGTGGCGTGGCATTTGTCGTGGACATGCACGGCCGACGCAGTCGCGACATCGTCGACAAGGCGATCATGGCGCTGGTCAACCTCGAACACCGTGGCGCCGCGGGCGCCGAACCCAACACCGGCGACGGCGCGGGGATCATGATCCAGGTCCCGGACCGCTTCCTGCGGGAGACCGTGGACTTCGAGCTGCCCGCCGAGGGCAGCTACGCCACCGGCATCGCCTTCCTGCCCCAGGGGGCCGAGGATGCGCGACTGGCCTGCGAGGGCGTCGAGAAGGTCGTCGAGGCCGAGGGCCTGACCCTGCTGGGCTGGCGTGAGGTGCCCACCAACGAGAACTCGCTCGGCGCGCTCGCCCGCGACGCGATGCCGACCTTCCGTCAGGTGTTCGTCGGTGGCGCGGAGGGCATGGAGCTGGAGCGGCGGGCTTACGTCGTCCGCAAGCGCGTGCAGAACGAGCTCGGCAACAAGGGCGCCGGCGCCGACGGCCCGGGCCGCGAGACCGTGTACTTCCCGAGCCTCTCCGGACGCACCTTCGTCTACAAGGGCATGCTCACCACCCCGCAGCTGCGGGAGTTCTACGTCGACCTCCAGGACCCGCGCGTCGAGAGCTCGCTCGGCCTCGTGCACTCGCGCTTCTCCACCAACACCTTCCCGTCGTGGCCGCTCGCGCATCCCTTCCGTCGCGTCGCCCACAACGGTGAGATCAACACCGTCACCGGCAACGAGAACTGGATGCGGGCCCGTGAGGCGCTCATCGACACCGAGGCCTTCGGGTCCGACGCGGCGTCGAAGATCTTCCCGATCTGCACACCGGGTGCTTCGGACACCGCGCGGTTCGACGAGGTGCTCGAGCTGCTCCACCTCGGCGGGCGCACTCTGCCGCACGCGGTCCTGATGATGATCCCCGAGGCGTGGGAACGCCACGAGTCGATGAAGCCCGAGCACCGGGCCTTCTACCGCTATCACTCGGCCCTGATGGAGCCCTGGGACGGACCGGCATCGGTCTGCTTCACCGACGGCACCGTCGTGGGAGCGGTTCTCGATCGAAACGGTCTGCGCCCCAGCCGCGTCTGGGTGACCAAGGACGGCCTCGTCGTGATGGCCTCGGAGGTCGGCGTGCTCGACATCGACCACGCCGACGTCGTGCAGAAGATGCGCCTGCAGCCGGGTCGCATGTTCCTCGTGGACACCGCCGCCGGTCGCATCGTCGACGACGAGGAGATCAAGGACGAGCTGGCCGCCGAGCACCCGTACGCGGAGTGGCTCGAGCAGGGGCTGGTCGCTGTCGAGGACATCGAGGCGCCGCCGCACCAGCACATGGCCCATGATCGGGTCGCGTTGCGCCAGCAGGTGTTCGGTTACACCAACGAGGAGCTCAACCTCCTGGTCGCGCCGATGGCGAAGACCGGCGCCGAGGCGCTCGGATCGATGGGTACCGACACGCCCATCGCCGTGCTGTCCCAGCGTCCGCGCATGCTGTTCGACTACTTCCAGCAGATGTTCGCGCAGGTCACCAATCCGCCGCTGGACGCGATCCGCGAAGAGATCGTCACCAGCGTCGGTGGAACCATCGGCACCGAGGCCGATCTGCTGAACCCCGGCCCCGAGTCGTGCCGTCAGATCGAGCTGTCCTCACCGGTCCTCGACAACGACACGCTCGCGAAGCTGGTCGAGATCAACGGCAACGACGCCATGCCGGGATTCCGGAGCGTCCACGTCCACGGGCTGTACCCGGTGGCCGAGGGCGGCGCCGGCCTGCGCAAGGCGCTCGACGAGGTGCGGGCCAAGGTCAGCGCGGCGATCGATGACGGCGCCAACCTCGTCGTGCTGAGTGACCGTGAGTCCGACGAGACCTACGCACCCATCCCGTCGCTGCTGCTCACCGCTGCGGTCCACCACCACCTTGTTCGCGAGCGCAAGCGCACCCAGGCCGGTCTGATCGTCGAGTCCGGTGATTGCCGCGAGGTCCATCACGTGGCCGCTCTCGTCGGTTTCGGTGCGGCAGCGGTCAATCCGTACATGGCCTTCGAGTCGATCGAGGACATGATCGAGCGCGGCCTACTCGGTGACGTCGACTTCGCCACCGCGCAGAAGAACTACATCAAGGCCGCCGGCAAGGGTGTGCTCAAGGTGATGAGCAAGATGGGCATCTCGACCCTCGCCTCGTACACCGGTGCGCAGCTCTTCCAGGTCATCGGCCTGTCGCAGGACACCGTCGACGAGTTCTTCACCGGCCTCAACAGCCAGCTCGACGGCATCGGCCTCGACGAGATCGCCGCCGATGTCGCGGTGCGGCACGCCCTGGCGTTCTCCGAGCGTCCCTCCGAGCGCGCGCACCGCGAGCTCGAGGTCGGCGGCGAGTACCAGTGGCGTCGCGAGGGCGAGTACCACCTGTTCAACCCGGACACCGTCTTCAAGCTCCAGCACTCCACCCGCACCGGGCAGTACAAGGTGTTCAAGGAGTACACGAAGCTGGTCGACGACCAGGCGACCCAGATGGCTTCGCTGCGTGGACTCTTCGACTTCAACTTCGGTGATCGCGACCCGATCCCGATCGAGAAGGTCGAGCCCGCCAGCGAGATCGTCAAGCGGTTCTCCACCGGTGCGATGAGCTTCGGCTCCATCTCCGCGGAGGCCCACGAGACCCTCGCCGTCGCCATGAACCGCCTCGGCGGTCGCTCGAACTCCGGTGAGGGCGGCGAGGATCCGCGTCGTTTCACCCACGACGAGAACGGCGACTGGCGACGTAGCGCGATCAAGCAGGTCGCGTCCGGCCGGTTCGGCGTGACCTCGCACTACCTCAGCAACTGCACCGACATCCAGATCAAGATGGCGCAGGGCGCGAAGCCCGGCGAGGGCGGGCAGCTGCCTCCCCACAAGGTGTACCCGTGGGTCGCGGAGGTGCGTGGTTCGACGCCGGGCGTGGGACTCATCTCGCCGCCGCCGCACCACGACATCTACTCGATCGAGGATCTGGCTCAGCTGATCCACGACCTGAAGAACGCCAACCCGCAGGCCCGCATCCACGTGAAGCTGGTCTCCGAGGTCGGTGTCGGCACGGTCGCGGCGGGTGTGTCCAAGGCCCACGCCGACGTGGTGCTCATCTCCGGTCACGACGGTGGCACCGGTGCCACCCCGCTGACGTCGATGAAGCACGCCGGTGCGCCCTGGGAGATCGGTCTCGCCGAGACCCAGCAGACGTTGCTGCTCAACGGTCTTCGGGACCGGATCGTCGTGCAGGTCGACGGCCAGCTCAAGACCGGCCGGGACGTCGTCGTCGCCGCACTGCTCGGCGGCGAGGAGTTCGGTTTCGCGACGGCACCGCTGGTGGTCTCGGGCTGCATCATGATGCGCGTGTGCCACCTCGACACCTGCCCCGTGGGTGTGGCCACCCAGAACCCGCTGCTGCGTGAGCGTTTCGCGGGCAAGCCCGAGTTCGTCGAGAACTTCTTCATGTTCATCGCCGAAGAGGTCCGGGAACTGCTGGCCCGCCTCGGGTTCCGCACACTGCAGGAAGCCGTCGGTCATGTCGAGGCACTCGACACGACCAAGGCGCTGGCCCACTGGAAGTCGTCGAAGGCGGGCAAGCTCGACCTGTCGGCGATCCTGACGCAGCCGGAATCCCCGTTCATGAACCAGGATCTGTACTGCTCCGGCGTGCAGGACCATGCGCTGGAGAAGGCGCTGGATCAGCAGCTCATCGCGCAGAGCCGCGAGGCGATCGATCACGGCACCCGCGTGTCGTTCAGCTCGAAGATCGCCAACGTGAACCGGACCGTCGGCACGATGCTGGGCCACGAGGTCACCAAGGCCTATGGCGCCCAGGGTCTTCCGGACGGGACGATCATCATCGACTTCAACGGCTCGGCCGGTAACAGCTTCGGCGCCTTCGTCCCCAAGGGCATCACGCTGCGCCTCGAGGGCGACGCCAACGACTTCGTCGGCAAGGGTCTGTCCGGTGGTCGACTCGTGGTCCGTCCGGCGCGCAACGCTCCCGAGGACTTCGTCGCCGAGCACAACATCATCGCCGGCAACGTCATCGGGTTCGGTGCCACCGCCGGGAAGATCTTCTTGCGCGGCATCGTGGGCGAACGCTTCTGCGTGCGCAACTCGGGCGTCACCGCCGTCGTCGAGGGCGTGGGCGACCACGGCTGTGAGTACATGACGGGTGGGCGCGTCGTCGTCCTCGGTGAGACCGGTCGCAACTTCGCGGCGGGTATGTCCGGCGGCATGGCGTTCGTGTACGACCCGGACGGCAAGCTGCCCGACAACCTCAACACCGAGCTCGTCGACCTCGAGCCGCTCGAGGACGAGGACATCGAGTTCCTCGCGTCGGTCATCGAAGAGCACCGGGCCGAGACCGAATCCCCCGTCGCCGCAGCGATGCTCGACGACTGGGACAACGCCCAGACCAAGTTCGCCAAGGTCATGCCGCGCGACTACAAGCGCGTGCTGCTGGCCATCTCCACCGCGGAGAAGACCGGGCGAGACGTGAACGAAGCGATCATGGAGGCCGCACGTGGCTGACCCCAGAGGATTTCTCAAGCACCCCGAACGGGAGCTGCCCGACCGCCGACCGGTCGACCTGCGGCTGATGGACTGGAAAGAGGTCTACACCGACTTCGACAAGGGTCATCTGAAGACCCAGGCCAGCCGGTGTATGGACTGCGGTATCCCGTTCTGCCACAACGGCTGCCCGCTCGGGAACCTGATCCCCGAGTGGAACGACCTGGTCTACAAGGACCAGTGGCGTGACGGTATCGAGCGTCTCCACGCGACCAACAACTTCCCGGAGTTCACCGGTCGCCTGTGCCCGGCGCCCTGCGAGGCGTCGTGCGTGCTGGGCATCAACCAGCCGCCGGTCACCATCAAGCAGGTCGAGGTCGAGATCATCGACAACGCCTTCGACAACGGCTGGGTCACCCCGGTGATGCCGTCGGAGAAGACGGGCAAGTCGGTCGCCGTCGTCGGCTCCGGGCCGGCGGGACTGGCTGCGGCGCAGCAGCTCACGCGTGCCGGGCACGACGTGACGCTGTTCGAGCGTGCCGATCGCATCGGTGGCCTCCTCCGCTACGGGATTCCCGAGTTCAAGATGGAGAAGCGCCACATCGATCGCCGTCTGGCGCAGATGGAGGCCGAGGGCACCGTCTTCCGCACCGGTGTCAACGTGGGCGTCGACGTCACGGTCGAGCAGCTTCGCGCCGACTTCGACGCGGTCATCCTCGCCAACGGTTCGACCATCGGTCGTGACCTGCCGATCCCGGGGCGCGAACTCGACGGCATCCACCAGGCGATGGAGTTCCTGCCGCAGGCCAATCGGGTGCAGCTCGGCGACACCGTCGAGGGCCAGATCTCGGCCAAGGGCAAGAAGGTCATCATCATCGGCGGTGGCGACACCGGTGCCGACTGCCTCGGCACCTCGCTGCGTCAGGGCGCCGAGATCGTCCACCAGTTCGAGATCATGCCGAAGCCGCCGATCGAGCGCGCCGAGTCGACCCCGTGGCCGACGTATCCGCTCATGTACCGCGTCTCCTCGGCTCACGAAGAGGGCGGCGAGCGCGTCTTCTCGGTCAACACCGAACAGTTCTTGGGCGAAGACGGCAAGGTCACCGGCCTCCGTGCGCACGAGGTCGTCATGCGTGACGGACGCTTCGAGAAGGTCGAGGGCTCGGACTTCGAGCTCGAAGCCGATCTGGTCCTGCTCGCCATGGGCTTCGTCGGCCCCGAGCGTGAAGACCTGCTCGACAAGATGGGCGTCGACTACGATCCCCGCGGCAACGTCAAGCGTGACAACAACTTCGCCGCCGTCGGGCAGCCGGGTGTGTTCGTCGCAGGCGACGCCGGACGTGGACAGTCGCTGATCGTGTGGGCGATCGCCGAGGGCCGTTCGGCMGCCGCGGCTGCCGACAAGTTCCTCGTCGGGGAATCCGACCTGCCGTCGCCGATCGTGCCGACGCAGGTCGCCCAGCGCTGAGCCGAGTCGCACCGTAGGGAACTCCCGCTCATCCGCGAAGGGTGGGCGGGAGTTGTCGTCACCGGGGTGCCGATGAGTTTCGACGGCCCGCCGCGTCTGTACGGATGGATGAACCCATCCGCATGGAACAAACGATGCCCGCGGGCATCGACGGAGAGAACGGCAGGCCCGTGATGACCGAGGCACCCGGAGCACGACTCACCCATACATTCCGCGCCGCCCCTGAGCAGGTGTTCGATGCGTGGACGACACCGACGCTGTTCGCGACCTGGTGGGGTGGCAGCGCGATCGAGGTGCCGATCGACTCGGTCTCCCTCGACGCCCGCGCCGGCGGCACCTGGACGGCGACGATGATCCTCGGCGAGAACATGCCGGAGTTCCATTGGCGCGGCGAATACCTCGAGGTCGAGCGTCCGAGCAGGCTCGTCCTGACCATGACGGACGAACCGGGTGCCGAGCGCGAAGTGCTGACCGCGGAGTTCGCCGCGGTCGACGGAGGCACCGAACTCCGCTTCAGTCAGACCGGCGGCAACATCTCGCCCGAGGACTACGTACATGCCGCCGACGGGTGGCGTCGGGCATTCGAGGCGTTGGAGGCGCTGCTGCGCGGAGCAAGGTGATCAGGTCGCAGACGAGCCACGCCCGCCGGGTGGTCGCGGCAGTCGCGACTGGAGGTTCAGCGACCGGGGGCGCTCCCGAGCCGTTGCTCGAGCAGTGATCGACTGAAGCGATCTCACGTGCGACGGCGGGATCCAGACCTACTCGCGCAACCAGCGCCCGATCTCGGGTCGGACAGTGCTCTTGAAATTGAAGCGCTCCTGGCTCTACGATCGCTCCGCACCCTGTGCAGCGCGCGCAGGCATGTCTGGAAGGAACTCTCAGTCGTGACTCAACACTCCCCACGCACCATGGACCGCGTGAGCATCGCGGGCGTCGCCGTGGCCGGCCTCGGTGCCGCTCATTTCTGTGCGCCTCAACTCTTCGCGCCGATCACCCAGCCGTTGTTCCCTGAGGACACGCGCGGGTGGACTTACCGGAACGGTGCCACCGAGACGGCGATCGGCGCGGGGCTCATCGCGTCGCGCACCCGCCCGGTGGCCGTCGCGGGGCTGGCTGCCTACCTCGGCTTTCTCGCGTACCGGGTAGCACGCACGGTCCGCTGATCGATGACAACCGCCGGAGCCGCCGACGATGTCCGTGCGCGATACATCCGGAGTGCGCTACCGATCCTCGCGCCGGCGGTCGCCGTCTCGACGGCGGTGGCTTCCGCGTTCGTATTCTCCTCCGCGGCAGGGAAGCTCGGTCCTGCGGGTGACGCAGCGGCACCCGTTGCAGCCGCGATGTGTGTCGGAGTCGTTCTTGTCGACTACTGGCTGCCGAGCGGCGAGCATCCCAGGCGAGTTTGGGGCCTGTTCGTGGCGTGGGCGGCGGCATGGTTTGTCTGTGCTCTCGTATCCCTTCTTGCCGAGGGCGCACAGATCGTGGGCGTTGCCGTCAGTCGACTGACCGTGGGCGAAGTGGGGGAGCTGCTGCATTCGACAAACTTGGGCCAGTGGGGTCTCGTCGGAGTCGTCTGTCCGCTGGTGCTCACGGTCATCGGGTCGGATGCGATGCGAGGTGGGACCGGTTGGCATCCGGCGCTCGTCCTCGGGGTCGCCGCGCTGGGGATCATCGCGTCGCCCCTCACCGGCCACCTCTCCCTGACCACGGCAGGCGCACTGGTCATCTCCGCGCACGCGGTCGCCGCCGCCGTGTGGATGGGACCACTCCTGGCGGCCACCTCCTTGTTGTCGAGTTCGGCGGCCTGGTCTGGCGTTCTCCGGCGGTACTCCCGGGTGGCGTGGTGGTCAGCGTGGACTGTGGCCGCCAGTGGCGCGATGGCGGGTGTCGTGCGAATGACAACCGCGGAGGTGACACGCAGCTATCTCGTCCTGTTCGGACTCAAGATCGCAGTTCTCGTCGTGTTGTTCGCCTGCGGGGCGAGGGCGCGCCGCGTCTGGGTGGGTCGGCCGGACACCTCGAGCCGTACGTCCGTGCGGCGCGCAACCACCGAGTTCGCCGTCATGGCCGTCGCTGTCGGTATTGCCGCGACACTGTCGTCGACGCCGTGAAGACCTAGCCCACTAACTTCAACTTCTCATACCCAATGTCCGTGTTGTAAAACAGATGCGAGGTTCCCTCATGCCACAACGCCCATCCGACCAGTCGGTCACGGTGCTCGCAGTGCTCGTCGTGTGGAACGTGATCTCCACGACGCTGCATTACGCACAACTTCGTCATGGCCGACGACTATCCGCCGGTGCCGTTCTTCCCCAACTCGCTGGCCTACCAGATCGGGATCGTGATCTTCTACCCCTTGCTGACCGGGCTCGGGATCTGGGGTTTCCTTCGCTACCGGTCCGGTCGGTACCGTTACGTCCCGGGTGCTCTCGTCGGTTATTCGATGCTGGGATTCTCCAGCATCGGGCATTTTCTGGGCGGCGTCCCCGACATCCCACCGTTCTTCATGGCGACCATCTCCACCGACTTTGCGGGCGGGCTCGGCCTGATCGTGTTCGCCGCACTCATCGCCAACCGTCACGGCCTGCCGATCGCAACCGAACGAGACGCCGCGGCCATCGGATGACCGAGCCCGAACCACGCCTACTCGTCGTCGAGTGACTGCGCCCAGGTAATCGCCCAGTTCTCGAGCGGGAGACCCACTTCAAGAAGGTCGCGGCCAATTTCGGTGAGAACGTAACCGTCGTCGGTGAGCTCGATGAGCTTCGCTTTCCGCAGTTCCTTGGTCCTCGAACTCAACGTCGCGGCCGCGACACCCCCTGCCGCGGTTTGCAGACCCCGGAATGTCACCGGTCCATCGCGTAGCGCCCACAGCACCGCGAGGCAATCTCGTCGACCCAGAAGGTCGAACAACGCCATCAACGGCCGTCCTGTGCTCGAACCGCGAACCGGACGACCTGGGCGAGGGCTGTCAGCGGTCATAGTCGTCGATCGTAATCCGACGTCCATCCCACGCCTCGTCGCGAGTGGGTCTGGTCTCCAGAGCCACCGGCGAAAGGTGTCAAGGCATCCCAGCGCGGAGTGACATCATCGGAGACATGGCTGATGGGCAGCGACTACTTGCCGGCGTCCGTGCGGTGGTGTTCGACGTCGGTGAGACGCTGGTGGACGAGTCCCGCATGTGGAGCCTGTTGGCACGCGACGCCGGGGTCACGCCGTTCGCGCTCATGGGCATCATCGGCACGTTGATCGAACGCGGCGAATCCCATCGAAAGGCATGGGAGATACTCGGAGTCGATCGTCCGACGACGCCCGTGGCGGTCACCGCCGACGACTTGTACCCGGATGCCCTCGACTGCCTGGCGGCAGCGAAGGCGGCCGGTCTGTCGGTGGGCATCGCAGGCAATCAACCGGAATCGGTTGTTGCCCAGTTGCAGGCTCTGGGCTGCGACGTCGACGTGTCGGCCTCCTCGGCGGAGTGGGGCGTCGCCAAGCCCTCATACGAGTTCTTCACTCGGCTGGTGGGCGCGGTCGGCTTCACCGCGAGCGAGATCCTCTACGTGGGGGACCGGTTGGACAACGACATCCTGCCCGCCGCTCAGTGCGGTCTGCGCACCGCGTTGCTGCGGCGCGGGCCGTGGGGGCACAACCACGCCGATCGACCTCGCGCCGCGGCCGCCGACCTCCGCCTCGATTCGCTGGGCCGGTTGGCCGAGATGTTCGCGGAGTCGACGGGCAACGCAGGCTGAATGAACGCTGCGGCAAGATGACTACAAGTCATGGGTAAGTCGGTCAGCGCACAGTGATTGCAGCAGTTCAGCAACCACGACGCAGGAGATCCCCATGACAGACCGTTCATCATCACCCTCGGCCGTATCGTCTGCCCCGGACCTCACGGGTATGAAGATCGCCCACCGCGGCATGCTCGACGACACGCGCCGATTCGCGGAGATCGTCTCCCGCATCGCCGCCGGTGAACCGTGCGGTCCGCGTCGTCGGAAGGCGATCGTCGACTATCTGAGGCAATTGTGTGTGTCGATCCACCATCACCACACGATCGAGGACGAGGTGGTGTGGCCCATCCTGACGGCGTCGGCGGGGGCGGCGGTCGACGTCCACGATCTGGAAGACGACCACGCTCAGCTGGATGCAGTGCTCGCCACACTCGATGCCCACACGGCGGCGTTCGCGCGTGCCGCGGCCGACGGCACCGGTGCAGCGACGGATCTGGCCGCGACCCTCGATCAGGCGCACCAACTGCTGAGCGAGCACATCGCCGACGAGGAGGAGGTGGTGTTCCCGATCGTCGATCGCTACGTCAGCGTCGCGGACTGGGATCGCGTCGAGAAGGCCGCCCGCAGAGGGTCGAACATGCGCTTCGAGGCGCCCCGGGTGCTCCGACACGCTGACGAGCGCGAGCTCGCGAAGATGAAACACGAAGCGGGGCCGCTTGTTCGCGCGCTGCTCTCACTGCTTGCACGCAGCTTCGACAAGCGAGAAGCAGTCATCGCCGGCCCAAGTCGGTGAGCCCGGCCCGAACCGCGGCCTGCACCTGTTCGGCGGTCCGGCGATGGTCCGCCGCCGCGGCCCTGTCGCCGAGCAGGTCCGCGAGCTCGGCGAGCACGACGTCCATCGGACCGAAGGCCACCGATCCCGAGTTCAGGCCGGCGACCGTGCCCGACCACTCACGCAATTCGGCGTACAGCTCGGCGGCCGCCTCGGTCATCTCGAGACGGACGAGGGCACGCGCATGGAAGACTTCCATTGCCGTCCAGTAGAAGTCACGACTGATCGGTGGCGCGGTCGAGGCAACACGGCGTGCCTGCTCGGGTTGGCCTGCGTCGAGCAACGCGACGACGTAGACCCACGAGATCATCTGAGGTGCAACCTCACCGACCACTGCGAGAGGTTCGACGAGGTGCGCGAGCGAGCCTCGGAACCAGCCGACGACCATGTCTCCGACCAACCCGATCTCGGCTGAGTTGACCGCCCCCGCAGTGCGTAGGCGTTCGGTGAGATCGCGGTACTCGCGCTCGGCCCGGTCGATGTCGCCTCGGAGCACCTCCAGCACGGCGGAGAATGCGGACAACACGACCACGAGTTCGCCCGCCCGCCCGCTCGACGCCGAGCGCAGACCCTGCTGCACCTCTGCGACAGCTCCGGGAAGGTCGGTCTCCGCGGCCCGCGCCAGGAATGAGAAGAAGTGTGCCGCAGCCTGATACGCCAGTATCCCGGAATCGCTCGCGACTCGGGCGAACTGTTGGGTGTACTCCGGCAGTGCCCGGCTGAGGTCCGGCCCCAGGGCCGTGTACACACGCGCATTCCATGCCGCGCACAGTGCCTCGGGGCTGCCGACGTGGGTCGCGGCCACCACGGCCTGCTCGGCCAACTCGATGGCCTGCCGGTCGTCGATACCTTCCAGCTCGAAAACCGCCGACACCAGCAGGTGTACCCGATCCTCACCCGTGGCGCGGGCAAGGGCATCCGTCATCGCCACGATCAGCTCCGTGTCGGCAACGCGTTGGCGGCGGGTCGTCCAGATGACCGGTGCACGCCACGACGTCAGCGCAGCCATGATCAGTTCATCGTCACCCAGGTCCTGCGCGACGGTGAGGGCCTGACGGCGTCGCGACCGGGCCTCGTCGGTGTCGTCCCCGCGGAACGCCAGGGCTGTCACCAGATGCGTCAGCGCCACGACGAAGGCCGACCGTCCGCCGGCTGCGGCGTCCGGGCGTGCGTGTCCGGCCAGCTCATGCAGACGTACGGCCGAGCTCCACAAGTCCGCCGAGTCGGCCTTGAAGTCGGTGTGGAACCTCGCGAGAGCGGCGAGGGTCACCAGTTCGATGGCGTGATCGACCGTGTCCGAGGTGGCGCCGAGTGCGGCGTGATGGGCGAGTTCATCCGAATCGACCCCGCCCGTCTGTTCGAGGTAACGCACGATCTGCCAATGCAACCGACGCTTGCGCAGAGCCGGAACGCTGTCGTAGACGGCGTCCCGGACCAGGACATGGACGAAGCGGATCTGTTCGGCGTCGGCCGTCAGCAAGCCGGCGGTCGTGGCCGTGTCGACGGCATCGAGGACCGCGTCCTCGGCGCCGGCCTGGTCGGCGGATCTGCCCCACAGGGCGAGGACGCCGTCGATGGGCGCGGTGCGACCGAAGAGCGAGGCCAACCGGAGCACGGTGGCAACCTCGGCCGGGAGTCGTGAGATGCGCTGCAGAAGAACGTTCTTGACGCCGCTGGGTACCGTCTCGACAGCGTGCGACGACCCACGGGACGCGACGAGCTTGGCCAGCTCTCGCACGAACAGGGGATTGCCGTCGGTCCTCTCGCGCAGCAGATCGAGCAGGGAGGCATCGTCGGTGTCGAGCCCCACCGATATCGCCAGTTCGCGAATCCCGTTGTCGGACAGACCCTTCAGGTCCATGTGCTCGGCGGTCACCGCGGCGAGAGACGCGGTGGTCGCGAGGAGGTCCACGCCGGATTCCGACGCCCGGTAGGTCACCATGAGCAAGACCGGCGCCCTGGCCATCCAGGTGGCGAGTTGGCGCAGCACCTGCAACGTGGCTCCGTCGGCTCTGTGTGCGTCGTCGAGGACGAGTGCAGCCCCCGGCGAGTCCGGGCTTGCTCCGCATGACTCCGCCACCCGCCGGGCGATGTCGAAGGTACTGTCCGGTCCGGTACCGGATGCCCGCTCGTCGGACTCGAGTTGCTGCAACATCTCTCGCCATGCCCACGCAGCAGGGGCGCCGTCGACCTCGGGACAGTGGCCGATGGCCGTGGTCCACCCGCTCGAACGGAGACGGCCGGCAAACGACTGTGCGAGGGTGCTCTTGCCGCCACCCGCTTCCGCACTCACCCACACCACGCGGAGGCCGGACGCGATCACGCCCTCGGCGTGCCCGAGCAGGGACGTCAACTCCTCCTCGCGGCCGGCGGGCTCGCGATGATCAGATGGGGCGCGTTCGATGGGTGTCGATCTCCGCGGTGTCGGCACCGGGGATGAGACCGCGGCGTCGAGTGCAGGCGACTGCTGGAGGATGTCGCGTTCCAGCTGTTGGATCGCCGGAGCGGGGTCCACCCCGAGCTCGTCTGCGAGATACGACCGCAACCTGCGCAGGGTGGACAGGGCGTCCGCCTGTCGGCCGAGCCGGTACTGCGCCAGCGCCAGCAGCCGGAAAAACTCTTCCCTCGCAGGTTGGTCGTCGCACTCCGCGGAGAGCACCTGCACGGCCTGTGCCGCACGACCATGGTCGACTGCCAATGGCGCCCACTGCTCGATCGCCGACCGTCGAAGGTCCGACAGCCGGGCGACTTCGGGTTGCGCCCAGCTCTCCGCCGAATGGGCGCCGTAGGGTTCGCCGCGCCACGAACCCAGAGCGGCATCGAGTCTTTCGAGTCGGGCCGCGGTAACGGCGTCCTTGTCTCCGTCGCCGACGACGACGGCCTCGAACTCCCACGCGTCCACACTGTCTGCCGGCAGATGCAACGCGTAACCGGGTTGCTCACTCACGAGGATGGTCGCCGGCGCCCGGGGAGGCCGGGACGGTTCGATGACGCGGCGCAGGTTCGACACCTGGACCTGGAGGCCCGCAAGTGCCTTGGGCGGAGGTTCGCCGTTCCAGAGGTCGTCGATGAGCCGGTCGGTCGAGCCACCCGCCCGCGGCCCGCCACGAGCCGCGCCAGGACTGCTCGCTGCCGACGCGGGCCGAGGTCGACCGGCTCGGAACCCAGTGTGCACGTGACGGGGCCCAGTACCGAGATCCGCAGCGCCGGACGGGCGTCATCGCTGCGACGCGCCTCCCGAGCCGCCATGTGCCATCCGTCCTTTCGCCGACACCGTCAGCCTAACGGCGTCTCGCGGCGGCCGCGGCTCGCCTCATGGGTCAGACGGTCGCCTGCGTTCGCTGGGTGTTGTGAGTCCTGCAACGCGTTGTCCCCGAGCCCGTCCTACACTCGCCCTATCGCTTCCGCTCCGGTGAGCGGGTGAGGGTGAAGGGAACGGGGACCATGCGTCGGATCGTCGCAATCACGTGCGCGGTGCTGTGTGCGGTGCTGAGTGGGGTCGGCGTCGCGGCTCCCGGAGCAGGAGCCGCCCCGCGCGGGTGCCCTGAGATCTACGTTCTCGCGGTTCCGGGGACATGGGCCAACGGCGTCAGTCCGGGCCTGCTCGGGGACGTCACCTCAGGCCTCGGTCCCGAGACCCGCGTGCAGTTCGTCGGATACGACGCCACAGCGTTCCCCTGGGAGAAGGCGATCTACGGCAAGTCCAAGGCGCAGGCCGTTGCGAACACCACCGGTCTCGCCCTGCAGATGGTGCGTCGGTGCCCGGGGACCCGCATCGCGCTGGTCGGCTACAGCCAGGGCGCAGACGCGGCCGGGGACCTCGCATCCGAGATCGGCACCGGCCGCGCGGCGATCCGGCCCAGCCAGGTGGCCGGGGTCGTGCTGATCTCCGATCCGCGACGGTCGAGGGAGGACAACCTCGTCGGACCGCCGCTGCGCGGTGAGGGCAGCGGCGGGCCGCGTCTCGACGGGATGGGGTGGGTCCTGCCGCGGGCATTCACGATCTGCGAGCCCACCGATGTGTACTGCAATGTCCCGCGCGACTACTACCTCACGCGCATCGTCGGCTACCTCGCCGAGACCAGCGACCCCACCCCCAGTCAGATCGCGCAGTACCAGGCCGAGGCCGGGGCGATCCTGACCGAACTGCTGACCCTCGGCGGTCCCGGCGAGATCGTGCAGGAGCTCGGCGACGACCGCGCCCGCGATCAGATCGCATCGTTCAATCGGTTCCTGCAGTCGGGATCGCACGGCTCCTACGGCGACTTCGAGGTGAAGCCGGGCGTCACCGCGGTGACGTGGGCCAACCGGTTCCTCGCCGGCCTGGCCTGAGTCAACCGACAAGCTCTGACCTGCGGCGCGGGTGCCGGATTCGGACATCCGGCTAGAGTGGCGTCGACGTGGTCGCCGTCCGGCGGTGGCCTGACCGCCCTCGGACAGACGGACGCCATCCTTGCCAACGCATCCCGCCATACTCGCCGCGACCGACCCAGCCCAAGGCCACGGCGGCTTCATCGGCTGGATCCTCGACCTGATGGACACGCTGGGCGAGGTCGGCGTCGGCGTGGCGATCCTGCTCGAGACCTTCCTCCCGCCCATCCCGTCGGAAGCGGTCCTGCCCGGCGCCGGGTTCCTCGCCTACGAGGGCCGGATGAACGTCTGGCTAGCGTGGCTGGCTGCGACCGTGGGATCGGTGATCGGCGCCTGGATCTGGTACGCGATCGGTGCAGCGCTGGGCCGCGACCGCACGCGACGTCTGGTCGGTCGGCTGCCGCTTCTCGACTACGACGACTTCGACAAGGCGGAGGCCTACTTCGTGAAGTGGGGCGGAGTGGCCGTCCTGCTCGGCCGGTGCGTTCCCTTGGTGCGCTCGTTCGTCTCGATCCCCGCCGGCATCGAGAAGATGCCGTTCTGGCGATTCACCGCCTACACGACGCTGGGCTCGGGCGTGTGGAACGGACTGTGGGTCGGACTCGGATTCGGCTTCGGTCCCGCCATCGCGCCGGTCCTCGACCGGTGGAGCGGTCTGCTCTCCAACATCGTGCTCGTACTACTGGCGCTTCTGGTGGCGTGGTTCGTCGTGAAGCGGATTCGGCGACGGCGCATGCGCGCCTCGCATGTCACCGACTGACCCACCGGCGACGGGCGGTCGTTCACGCAAACGAATTGCAACCATCGATGCTGGTAGAGGCCGCGTCGCTCCCACGACGGTAACGATCACCGTGTCACTATCGATCTAGCCGACGTATGCGGCACTCGCCACCCCCGACCATCGGGGCGCGGTGTTCAAGCGTGTCGGCCTCGCCGGGGGACGTGGCGGAAGCCACTCGAAAGTGCGGCGACACGACTCGAATCAGCCGCTACAGTAGAACAAAGTTCCAGTCCGTTGTAACGAATATGAAGCACCAGGAAGTGATTGGTCATGAAGTTGGCTGACACAATTCACTCGCCCCGACGGGGCTCACTGTTGAACTCGCTCACCGGTGGACGACTCGGGGGCCGTCGCGAAGACACGACGATGTTCCCTGCCGAGGCCGAACGACTGATCACCCCCGCCGAACTCAGACGGTTCGGCGTCCGTTCGTAGCGGGCCCGTCGCTCACGTTCTTCGTTCCCGCTGTATCGGTGGGCGTCGTCGTCGACCGAGAAGAAGCTGCCCTGTAGAGAAGCGCTACTTCGGTGCCAGCTGCGCTAGTTGTAAGTAGCGCCGGTGACCCGAACTAGCGCTTATGCGTGCCGGCTCTCCTGGGGGCCGGTTGTTGTGGGGTCCTCGGTCCAGCGAGCAGGAGTCTCGCGGTTCATTCGTGCACTCGAACGGGGTGTCCGCGGCTGGGCCGCGAAATCTCGTCCATCTCAGCATGGCTCGAGGGCAATATGCCCTTCCTGCGTCGTGAGGTGGACGGGAATTACGCGCGAATCAAGTCGGACATCCGCGACGTCGGTTCCGCTTGCACCTGCGGATCCCCATGGCCGTCGTCGTCCGAGAAGAAGCTGCCCTGTAGAGAAGCGCTACTTCGGTGCCAGCTGCGCTAGCTGCAAGTAGCGCACATGACCTCAACCAGCGCTTCTGCGTGCTGGCCCTCCTAGGGGCAGATGTCTCGGGGGCCTGCCGCCGCGCGCGAAGTGTCGTTCCTCTCGGCTTTGGGTTGGACGGGAACTACGCGTGAATTAAGTCGGGCATCCGCGACGTCGGGTCCGCCGCACCTTGGGGGATCCCGCGGCCGTCGTCGTGCGAGGAGGAGCTGCCCTACAGAAGCGCTACTTTGGTGCCAGCTGCGCTAGCTGCAAGTAGCGCACATGACCTCAACCAGCGCTTCTGTCGACCGCGGGGCTCAATCGCGGCCCAGGGGTTCCCGCGCCTCAGGAGTCGGAAGGCTCCGCGTCCTCGGAGGCCACGCGCACGCTCATTCCGCCGACCGCCACCACGTCGCCGACCGTCAGCTGACGGCCGCGGCGGGCCTCCACCTCGTCGTTGACCGTGACCAGCCCGTCGGCGATCACCTCTTTGGCCTCCGCGCCCGATTCGATGAGGTTGGCCAGTTTGAGGAACTGGCCGAGGCGGATGGAGTCGTCCTTGATCGTCACGTCGTACACCGCCCTGATCATGCCCGCACACCGACCGGCAGGCCACCTCGACGCCGCGTCACCCCCGACCATCCGGCCCGCCGGTCCGACACAGATCTGTGCCGGACGGGGCCAATCCGCGTGGAGTGCCGGGACATACCGCGACGGCCGTCTACCGTTTACGCATGGCCACCGACACCCCCCTCGCGCCGGTCGACCCCACCGCCCGCGACGGACACCACGACGTCCCGCCGCGGACACCCACCGCAGCCGATCGGCGATCGCTCGCACTGTTGGACAACATCAGACGCCCCACCGGGTTCGGGAGCAACGCGCCTCATGTGGCCGGCACGGTCGTCGGTGTGCTGGCCGCAATCGCCTTGATCTCCAGCCTCTTTCCGGCGATCCGGCACCTGATCCACGACCCACGGCGCTACGTCGACGACTACATCATCACGTTGCCGGACACCAGCTTCGCCTGGGCGTTCGTTCTCGCGCTCATCGCTGTCGCGTTGTCGGCGCGTAAGCGGATCGCCTGGTGGATCAGCGTCGTCTACCTCGTGCTGTTCATGGTGGCCAACGTGATCTACCTGGTGCCCTCGCTCGAGGACGATCTCGGTGTCACGTCGTGGGATCGCGCCAACATCTACATCGGTCTCGTCATCGACGCGATCGCACTGATGTTCCTGCTCGCGACCTACCGGCAGTTCTACACACGGGTCCGCAAGGGCGCGATCCCGGCCGCGTTCGCCACCCTCATCGCCGGTCTCGCTGTCGCCACCCTGCTGGGATGGGCACTCGTGTGGGCGTTCCCGCACACCCTGACCCGCGGCGATCGCCTGCCCTATGCGTTCAACCGGGTCGTGGCCTTCGGAGCCATCGACCAGGATGCGTCCTTCGACGGCAGGCACACCCACGTCCTGGTCAACGGTCTGCTGGGGTTGTTCGGCGCGCTCGCGCTGATCGCGGCCGCGTTCGTGCTCTTCCGCTCGCAACGACTGCGCTGGCTGATCACCGCCGAGGACGAAGCCCTCATCCGCGCGCTGATCACCCGCTTCAACGACGACGATTCGCTCGCCTACTTCTCGACGCGCCGCGACAAGGCGGTGGTGTTCTCACCGGACGGCCGGGCGGCCATCACCTATCGGGTGGAGGTCGGCGTCGGCCTGGCGGGCGGCGACCCGATCGGCGACCCGGAGTCGTGGCCCGACGCCATCGCCGAATTCCTCACGCTGTGCGAGAAATACGGCTGGCACCCGGCCTCGATGGGCTCGAGTCCGCGCGGCGCGGCAGCATACGACGCCGCCGGCTTCGTCTCGCTCAACATCGGTGACGAGGCCATCCTGCACACCCGCGAGTTCAGTCTCAGCGGCCCGATGATGAAAGCGGTCCGGCAGGCGGTCACCCGCACGCGCAGAGCCGGTGTGACCGTTCGCATCAGGCGGCACTCGGAGATCGGCGACCCGGAGATGGCACAGATCGTCGCGCGCGCCGATGACTGGCGCGACACCGACGAGGAACGCGGCTTCGCCATGGCGCTCTCGCGCATCGGGGATCCCGCGGACGGCGACTGCCTGCTGGTCGAAGCGGTGATGGACGAGGGCACCGATCACGAAAAGGTCGTGGGCATGCTGTCGTTCGTCCCGTGGGGGCGTCGAGGCGTCTCGCTGGACCTCATGCGCCGCGACCGACACGGGCCCAACGGTGTCGTCGAGACGATGGTCGCCGAATTGTGCCGCGACTCCGAGCAACTGGGGATCACCGAGGTGTCCCTCAACTTCGCCGCGTTCCGCGCGTTCTTCGAGCAGGGACCGCAGATCGGCGCCGGACCCGTGATGCGCATGGGGTACTCGGTCCTGATGTTCGGATCGCGCTTCTTCCAGATGGAGTCGCTGTACAAGTCCAACGCGAAGTATCTGCCGGACTGGCAGGCGCGGTACCTGTGCTTCGAGGACAGCCGCATCTTGCCGCGTGTCGGGCTCGCCGCGATCGTCACCGAAGGCTTCATCACGCTGCCCCGTTTCGGCCGTGCCAAGCACTACACCCAGGGTCCGCCGTCGATTCCGCCGGGCGTCGACGCCCCTGCCCTGATCGCCGAACTCGAGACCGAGGCATCGACTCCCGAGGGCGCCGTCATCCACCGCCCGGAGCAGGTGCGGGTCCGGCTGGACAAGATGGACCGTCTGGTCGAGCGGGGGTTCGACCCGTACCCGCCTGCGGATGAGCCCACCCACACGATCGCGCAGGCGAAAGCCGAACCGGAGGGCACCGTGGTGACGGTGGCCGGTCGCGTCACCCGCCTCCGCGACTTCGGCAAGGTGGTGTTCGCCGACGTCCACGACTGGTCGGGTGAGGTGCAGCTCCTCGTCGAGGACTCCCGTGTCATCCCCGGGACCCCGGATTTCGGCACCGATGTCGATCTCGGAGACCTCGTACAGGCACGCGGCGTGGTCGGCTCCAGCCGGAAGGGTGAGCTGTCGATCCTCATCGACGCCTGGCGGATCAACGGCAAGTGCCTGCGCCCGTTACCCGACAAGTGGGCGGGACTGACCGATCCGGAGGCGCGCGTCCGGCAGCGATACGTCGACCTCGCGATCAACGAACAGAGCCGCAAGCTGCTCGCCACGCGGAGTCTGGTCGTGAAATCGCTGCGCGACTTCCTCGCCGCCCGGGGCTTTCTCGAGGTCGAGACGCCGATCCTGCAGCAGATCCACGGCGGCGCCAACGCGACGCCGTTCCAGACGCACATCAACGCCTACAACCTGGACCTGTATCTGCGCATCGCACCGGAGCTCTATCTCAAGCGGCTCTGCGTGGGCGGCGTGGAGAAGGTCTTCGAGATCGGTCGCAACTTCCGCAACGAGGGTGTCGACTTCAGTCACAACCCGGAGTTCACCAGCCTCGAAGCCTATGAGGCGCACAGCGATTACCTGAAGATGCTGGATCTCACCCGCGAGATGATCCAGCATGCGGCCACCGCTGCCTACGGTGAACCCGTGATCGTGCGGACCGACGCCGACGGCAACGAGGAGCGCGTGGACATCTCGGGTGAGTGGCCGGTGAAGACCGTCCACCAGGTGGTGTCCGAGGGGGCGGGGGAGGAGATCACCCCCGAGACCTCCGTCGAGACCCTGCGTGCCGTGTGCGACCGCCTCGAGATCAACCACCGTCCAGACTGGGACGCCGGCCAGATCGTGCTCGAACTCTACGAACACCTCGGCGAGGACAAGACCACGTTCCCGACCTTCTACACCGACTTCCCGACGTCGACGTCACCGCTGACGCGCGCCCATCGCAGCAAGCCCGGCGTCGCCGAACGGTGGGACCTCGTGGCGTGGGGCGTGGAACTCGGCACGGCCTACACCGAGTTGACCGATCCGGTGGAACAGCGCCAACGTCTGACCGAGCAGTCGATCCTCGCCGCGGACGGTGACCCCGAGGCGATGGAACTCGACGAGGACTTCCTCCAGGCGCTGGAGTACGCGATGCCCCCGACCGGCGGGCTCGGGGTGGGCGTCGACCGGGTGGTCATGCTGATCACCGGTCAGTCGATCCGGGAGTCCCTGGCATTCCCCCTCGCCAAGCCGCAGGACGCCTAGTCGGGGACCCGACCGTCAGTGGTTGTCGTTGAATGCGTCGATGATCGACTGCGGGATACGGCCTCGGGCCGACACCTCGTACCCGTTGTCGATGGCCCACTCGCGGATCTGGCGTGACCGTTCCGGAGAGGATGCCGACCCTGTCGACCCGCGGGTCGGCAGGGGGCCGCTGCCGCGAACCGGCGTGGCCTTGTCGATGTACTTGTTGATGTCCTTCTCGAATCGCGCGAGATTCGCGGTCCGGAGGTCGAGCGCGTAACGAGCGGCCCGACGTCCTGGCAGTTTCACCTCGAATTCGACGCGGTGACAGTCGTCGTCGCCGACCGGTTTCCCGTCGAAATCGTCGACCCACTCGACTCGAGTCGTCTTAGCCATCACCCACACCTTTCACGACCCCGACCTCCAGATTAGCGATTCTAAATACCACCCTAGTTCACCGAACGGCGATGGCGTCGGGTCCGAGGCGCGGGCCGACCCGCGGATCGTCGGCCGGTTATGAGTCCAGGGTGCCACCGATTGCGCTACAACACGCCGAGTTCTGTAACGACGAGGGCGCGCAGGACGACATAGACACCGACCCCCGACGTAGAACGAGAGGACCCCGATGGCGGTCGAGGAGCCCACCCGCATGTCCCGATGGACGCGCCGTCTCTGAATGGACAGGGCCCGCCACGCCCATCACGGCTACGACACATCGTCGTCGCCGGAACCCGTGTCACTTCTCCGACCCCGTAGCATCTGAACCCGTGGCGCCGGACGAGAGCAACACGGTCGCGGAGGCCGTCCCGGGGGGAGGGGGCGATGCGCAGCATCTGCGCGCGCTCCTCGCCTCGGTGTCCGTCGGGGATCGGGACGCATTCGCGCGTCTCTACGACCTGACCAGTTCGCGTATCTACGGTCTCGCCGTCCGCATCGTGCGCGACCGGGAGTATGCCCAGGAAGTGGTCCAGGAAGCCTATCTGCAGTACTGGCTGAAGGCCGGTGACTACGACCCCTCGCGCGGATCGGTGATCACCTGGATGATGACCATCGCCCACCGCCGAGCCGTCGACCGCGTCCGCAGCGAGACCACCCAGACCGAGCGGTTGTCCGAGTACGGGGTGCGAGCCGCGGAACCCGAAGCGCCGCGCAACATTCCGCTCGAGACGGTGGTTCGGGCGGCCGAGTCGGGAGTCCTCCGCACCTGCCTCGGACAACTCACGCAACTACAGCGGGAGAGCATCGAGATGTCGTACTTCGGAGGACTGACCTATCCGGAGGTGGCCGAGCGGACGGACACGGCGCTGCCCACCACCAAGTCCCGGATCAGGGACGGGCTCAAACGTCTGCGCAAGTGCATGGAGTCGCAGCGCGAGCGCTGAGAGTCTCGGTACCGGGCGACCGGGCAGCTCGAAATCGGGCACACTGGTTCGGGTGCAAGAGTCCTCACCCGCCGCAGACGGCTCCGCGCCGGGTGTGTTCGTCACCGCCGGTGACCATCGACTACATGTGCTCGACGAAGGGTCCGGTCCGCCGCTCCTGCTGATGGCGGCGCTGGGAAGCAACTGGTTCGACCTCGATCCCCTGGTGGCCAGGTTGGCGTCGTCGTGGCGCGTCCTGCGGTACGACCGGCCCGGGTACGGCCTCTCGAGTCCCGTCGGCCGACGCCATCACCCGTCGCTGCTCGGGGAGGTGGAACGGATGGCTGCGGTGCTCGACGCGCGTGGCGTCCGCGAACCCGTTGTCGTGGTGGGTCATTCGCTGGCGTCCCTCTACGTGGAGGCGTTCGCGCGGCAGTATCCGGAGCGGACTGCGGGCGTGGTCGTGCTCGACGGTTCGTTCGCGCTCGTGCCATGGCGTCTCGTCCCGTTGTCGTTCCGAATCGGCAACGCCCACCGACTGATCGGGGCGGCGCGAGCGGTCACGAGTCGCGTGGGCATCCGCCGCTGGCCGAGTCTGCAGGTCTGGACCCGGGTGGTGCCCGCACCACCGGAGGGACGCGGTGAACTGCAGCGGCGGTGGAGCGCACGGATCTTCGGGCAGCCGCCGCATCTGCTCGCGCTCCTCGTCGAGAACGCCGCGTTCGGGGCGATGAACCAGACGCTGCGGGGGCTGCGGCGTGACAGACCGATGCCCAGGGTCCCGATAATCGTGGTCGTCGCGTCGTCGAACCTGCCCGGGTGGCGGGAGTTCTGGGAGTGGAAGCAGCAGCGGTATGCGAGGGTGCTGGACGCCCAGGAAGTCGCCGTGCTGCCCCGCGCCCGGCATTTTCTCGTCTCGGAACGGCCCGACGACGTTGCCGAGATCATCGACGACGCGTGCCGACCGCGGATCGACCACGGTGACCCTACCCGCGAGTAACCAGCTACTTGCGGTTACACCTAAACTGGTCGCATGAGTGAGCTGACCTTCACCCCGACGGCCGACCTCGTCGACGAGATCGGCGCCGACGTGCGTAGCTGCGACACCCAGTTCAGGCAGTTCGGCGGCACCCGTGAGTTCGTCGGCCGGGTGACGACCGTCAAATGCTTCCAGGACAACGCCCTGCTCAAGTCGATTCTCGGTGAATCCAACCCCGGGGGCGTGCTGGTCGTCGACGGGGACGCCTCGGTACACACCGCCCTGGTCGGCGACATCATCGCCGAGCTCGGCCGGTCCAACGGCTGGGTCGGGATCATCGTCAACGGGGCCATCCGCGACGCCTCGACCATCGGCGGGATGGCCATCGGTGTGAAGGCGCTGGGCACCAACCCGCGCAAGTCCACCAAGACCGGTGCCGGTGAGCGCGACGTCCCGCTGACGATCGGCGGCGAGACCTTCACTCCCGGCGACGTCGTGTACTCCGACGACGACGGCATCGTGCTCGTCTCGCCGGATAGCTGACCTCGACAGTCCTGTCCGTTCCATCCCGACCGCCCGCGCTGAGGAGCACCGACATGCCGAAGCCCACCACCGACTACTTCGCTCGCCTGGGTGCGCTCGTCGCCATCGACGACGCCGCGAGTCGACCCACCCGTTCCGTCCTGGAAGCCTTCAGCGGCACCGAGATGGCGACGATCCCGGTGGCGACCGCCGCCGACCTCGAGGCTGCCGTGGCACGGGCCCGGCAGGCGCAGGAGGGGTGGGCGGCGCGCACACCGGCCGAACGGGCTGCCGTCATCGACCGCTTCTCCGACCTCGTCCACCGCAACTCCACGGCGCTGATGGACATCGCGCAGGCCGAGACGGGCAAGGCCCGTATCTACGCGCAGGAAGAGGTCATCGACGTCGCGATCACCGCGCGGCATTACGCGACGAACGGGCCGAAGCTGCTGGCCGACCGCAAGGTGAAGGGAATGCTGCCGGGCGCGACGAGTGTCCGAGTTCGCTACCTCCCCAAGGGCGTGGTCGGCATCATCAGCCCCTGGAACTACCCGCTCACGCTTGCCGCCTCGGACGCCGTGGCGGCACTCATCGCCGGCAACGGCGTCGTGATCAAGCCCGACAGCCAGACCCCGTACTGCGCACTGGCATTGGCCGAACTGCTCTACGAGGCGGGCCTGCCGCGCGAACTGTACGCCGTGGTCCCGGGCCCCGGAGGCGTTGTGGGACAGGCGATCATGGCCTCGACCGACTACGTGATGTTCACCGGGTCGTCGGAGACCGGAGCCACCCTCGCCGAACAGGCCGGGCGTCGGCTGATCGGGTTCTCCGCCGAACTCGGTGGCAAGAACCCGATGGTCGTCACCGCCAGCGCCGACATCGCGAACGCGGTTCGTGGTGCCGCCCGCGCGGCCTTCTCGAACTCCGGGCAGTTGTGCATCTCGATCGAGCGGATCTACGTCGACAAGAAGATCGCCGACGAATTCGCCGACCGCTTCGCGGCCTTCGTGTCGTCGATGACGCTGTCGGCGTCCTACGACTTCAGCGCCGACATGGGTTCGCTGGCGTCGGCCGCGCAGATCGACACCGCCGAGGCACACGTCGAGGATGCCGTCGCCAAGGGTGCGAAAGTGCTCGCGGGCGGCAAACGCCGCGCCGATCTCGGGCCGTTCTTCTTCGAGCCGACGGTCCTCGCCGACGTCACCGACGACATGGTGTGCTTCGGCAACGAGACCTTCGGTCCGGTCGTGTCCATCTACCCCGTGGACTCCACCGACGAGGCCATCAAGCTCGCGAACGACACCGACTACGGCCTCAACGCGAGCGTCTTCGCGGGAAGCAGTGCCGAAGCGCAGGCCGTCGCCGAGCAGTTGCGCGCCGGAACCGTGAACATCAACGAGGGTTACGCCGCGGCCTGGGCCTCGACCGCGGCGCCGATGGGCGGCATGGGCATCTCCGGGATGGGGCGCCGCCACGGCGACGAGGGTCTGCTCAAGTACACCGAGCCGCAGACGATCGCCGAGCAGCGCTTCATCGGCATCGACCGTATGCCCGTGGTCCCCACCAGCATCTACCGCGCGATCACCCCGACCGCAGTGCGCGCGCTGAAGTATCTGCCCGGACGCTGAGGACTCTGGCCCAACTCAATCGATGTCGCACGCGATCTCGATCCGTACCCGCGACCTCGATCGAGGTCGCGTAGCCGGAACGAGGTCGCATGCGACGTCACTTCCTCGGCGCCGTGTCGGCGGTTGTCGCGCTCCTGCGTGTGAGCGCGGCTACGGTAACCGTGTGACTCGGAGCCGACGCATGCGCAGAGACCCCGTCAATCGACACCGTGGGGCTTGACATCCGCGGTGCGACGGCCGCGCACACCGCGATCCTCGGCAGTGGGCGGTATGCCGTCGAGGCGCTGGCGAACCTGGACGCCGTTCCCGTGTCGGGGGCGACGGTGATCGTCGGGGCACCTCGGTTCGCCGGTGGCACAGGCGGTCCGGCGCGCGTCCTCGCGACGGCATGAGGGAGGAACGATCGATGACAACCCGGATCGACGGTTTCACACGCGGAATGCACACGTTCGACGTCGTCGACACCGGGCCGATCGACGGAGAACCCGTACTGCTCCTCCACGGGTTCCCACAGCGCGCCTCGTCGTGGGAGAGGGTCGTCCCGCTGTTGCACGACAAGGGTTTCCGCACGATCGCTCCGGACCAGCGCGGGTACTCACCCGGAGCCCGACCGACGAGACGGCGGGAGTACCGGCAGTCGGAACTGGTCGCGGACGCGCTCGCGCTCCTCGATGCGGCCGGGATCGAGCGGGCCCACGTCGTGGGACACGACTGGGGGTCGGCGGTCGCCTGGACGATGGCGGCGCATCATCCCGACCGGGTGCGGACGTTGACGGCCTTGTCTGTCCCACACCCGGGTGCCTTTGCCCAGGCCATGCCGCGAGGCCAGCTCCGCCGCTCCTGGTACATGCTGGCCTTCCAGATCCCGGTGGTTCCGGAGCGTCTCCTCGGATGGGCGATGCGCACCCAACCGGACTTCGGCGCCCGGATGGGGCTCCCCGAGCCGTTCGCCTCGCGGGTCGCCGACGAGATCGGGGAGTACGGCGCCCTGCCGGGAGCTCTCGGCTGGTACCGCGCGATGTTCCTCCGCGACAGCGGGGCGGCTCCGAGACGCGTGCGCGTCCCGACCACCTTCGTGTGGGGCGACGCCGACATCGCCCTGGGCAGGGTCGGGGCCGAACTCACCTCGGGGTGGGTCGAGGCGCCGTACGAGTTCATCGTCCTGCACGGCGCCGACCACTGGCTGCCCGAATCGCGGCCCCGGGACGTCGCGGAGGCGATCCTGGACCGGGTCACCCGGTCCGACGAGCACGCATCCGGATGACGGGATACGCCGCCGAGGTGTGACCCGGCTCTCCGGTGGGTAATGGCTTCGGCGTGGTTCCCATCTCACACGGTCGGCCCGGGACGTCAGCCGAGGCCGCGGTCAGCTCCCGGAGTGCCGTAGTGCGTCCGGTTCCGTTGCGCGACCGCGGATTCCGGCGAGTGAGCGCCTGCCCGGTGCCCGAGGACGTATGGTCGGCGTACAGCTCGGGTTCGACTATGCAGCAGCGCGTAGGAACGAGAGACTATCCACGACCACCCGGACGAGGTCTCGTGACAAGAATCGATTCCCCACTGGCGCGTGCCCATGGCTGAGCGCGGCGCAACTCCCAAGGTATCGCCGTTGCGGCGAGGTTTCCTCGGTGCGATCCGGCACCTGTTCAACCCCCTTCACCCCGACGACTACCTCGAACTCATCAACCCGCTCTGGACCACGCGCGAGCTGCGTGGCCGGGTGGAGGAGGTCCGTCCGGAGGGCGTCGACGCGTCGACCGTGTGGATCAGGCCGGGTTACGAATGGCCCGGCCACCTACCGGGGCAGTACGTCCGGCTCGGCGTGGTCATCGACGGCGTGTTCCATTGGCGTGCATATTCTTTGACGTCAGACCCCGAGCCACGAGACGGGTTGATCTCCGTGACCCCGAAGCTGGTCGAGGAGGGGACGGTGTCGCCGTACCTGGTCCGCGGGATCCGGCCGGGTGAGATCGTCCGGCTGGGCGAGATCGAGGGAGTCTTCACTCTTCCCGATCCGCTCCCGGCGAAGATGCTGTTCATCAGCGCGGGCAGCGGGATCACACCGATCATGAGCATGCTGCGCGACCTCGACCACCGCGATCGCCTCGACGACGTGGTCGCCATCCACTCCGCGCACAGCGACGACCAGGTCATGTTCCGGGCCGACCTCGAGTCGATGGACGACCGCCAGGACGGCTTCGACCTCATCCTGCGGATCACTGGCCGGGATGGTCGCGTCAAGGCCTCCGACCTCGACGAACTGTGTCCCGACTGGCGTGAGCGGGAGACGATGTGCTCCGGTCCGAGCGAGATGCTCGACGCGCTCGTCGAGCACTGGGAGTCCGAGGGCGTCGCCGACAAGATCCATCTCGAGCGGTTTCAACCGATCATCGGTGGGAATGCCGGGGAGGGGGAGGGCGGCACAGTCCGGTTCCTGCGCAGCAAATCCGAAGCGGCGTGCGAGCCGGGTACCCCGATCCTCGTCGCGGGTGAGGAGAACGGTCTGGAGCTCAAGTTCGGCTGCCGGATCGGTATCTGCCACACATGTACGGGAGTGCTCAAACAGGGCAACATCCGCGATCTACGCACCGGCGAGGTGAGCTCCCCGGAGGGGCAGAGCATCCGTATCTGCGTCAACACTGCCGAGGGCGACGTCGATGTCGACCTCTGACCGGAAGGACACCATATGACAGCCACCGATTCCGGCCGGCGTGTGACGAGCCCGCTGGCCCACCTGGACGCCGAGACCATCGAGCGCCTGGCCGAGGAGTTCGACGCGATCCACGACGAGGTCTACGGCGACCTCGGCGACCGCGACCGTCGGTACATCAAGACGGTCATCGCCACCCAGCGTCAGCTGGCCGCGCTGGGCAGGATCGTGCTGCTCAACTCGCGGTCGAGAGGCGCGTGGGTCGCGGGCACCGCATGCCTGGGCATGGCCAAGATCCTGGAGAACATGGAGATCGGCCACAACGTCATGCACGGCCAGTGGGACTGGATGAACGATCCGTACATCCATTCGTCGGTGTGGGACTGGGACACCGCGTCGACCGCCGAGGCGTGGAAGCACTCGCACAACTACATCCACCACACCTTCACCAACATCCGCGGCAAGGACAAGGATCTCGGGTACGAGATCATGCGGATCGACCCGAACCAGAAGTGGCATCCCGTCTACCTGCTGCAGCCGTTCTACAACCTGCTGCTGACCGCGTTCTTCGAGTGGGGCGTCGCACTCCACGACCTCGATCTGGAGGCGATCCGCCGCGGGGAGAAGCCGACGTCCGAGCTGATCGCCGATCTGAAGGGCATCGCGGTGAAGATGCGCCGGCAGGTCGTCAAGGACTACATCGGCTGGCCCGCGATCAGTGCGGGGGCGTTCCTGCTCACCCAGGCCGCGACCCGCGGCGGCATCCGCCAGCCGGCGACGTCCCGGATCGGCACCATGCTGCGTCGTGTCGGCGGCAAGCGGATCAGCTCCGTGGCCGACGCCGCCGACCGCGCGCTGCCGGGAGCCGAGAGTACCTTCCTCCGTACGCTGACCGCGGATTTCACCGCGAACATCATCCGGAACGTGTGGGCGCACGCCATCATCTTCTGCGGTCACTTCCCGGACCAGACATACACATTCAGCCAGGACGAGGTCGAGGACGAGACCCGCGGTGGTTGGTATGTCCGACAACTGGTGGGTGCGGCCAACATCGAGGGGAGTCCGCTGTTCCACGTCATCAGCGGCAACCTCGGTTATCAGGTGGAGCACCACCTGTATCCCGACATGCCGAGTACGCGGTACTCGGAAGTGGCCCCCAAGGTGAAGGACATCTGCGAGCGGTACGGATTGCCCTACAACACAGGACCTTTCGGTCAGCAGTGGGGCCAGGTGCACCGGACCATCGCGCGGCTTGCCCTCCCGGGCGGACAGGCACGACCCAAGCCCGGTCCCTATCGTCGTCCGCCGCACTCCAGCGTCGGCGAGCCCCGCGTCAGTGAAGCCGCTCGGTTCCGGGGTCGACTCCCCGCCGAGCATCCGAATGCCGGTCCTGAGCACGAGTCGGGAGGCGTCGAGGTGTCGCCACCGCCGCGCTAGCGGCCGGCGTCAGCGCAGGACGCGGCGGAGGACGACGAAGACGACGAACGCGACCGCCGCCGCGATTCCCGCGTAGGCCGGCGTCAGGTTGATGGTCGCCGGCTCGGTGGGTGCACCCGACCGCAGCTGCGCGAAAGTCGCACGCGCGGCATCGGATTCGGCGACCACGTCGACCGCCGGGCGGTCCGGGGTCGACGGGGCCTCGGGTGCGGGCGGCGCCGACTTGGGCGGGGTCTTCTTCGCAGGTGCCTTCTTCGACGCCGACTTCTTGGCGGGTGCGACGCCCGCGGCCGCCTTCTTCGCCGGTGCCTTCTTTGCCGGAGCCTTGCCCGCCGGGGTCTTCTTGGCCGCCTTCTTCGCCGGCGGCTTGTCGTCGCCGGTTCCCGCCGACGCCTCGGCCTGTGCGACCTCCGGGGCGGGGGCACCCTTCTCCGGGTCTGGCTTCGCGGGCGACGCGGACTTCTCGGCGACAGGCTTCTTCTCGAGGCCCGGCTTCTTCGCCGGTGCCTTTTTCGCGGGAGCTTTCTTGGCCTTCTTCTCGGGAGCCTTCTTCGCGGCCGGTGCCGGCGTCTCCGACGGTGTGCCGGATGCTGCTGTCGCGGGTTGCGAAGTCTCGGAACCGGACTCGCCCGGCATCGGGAACAGGGTCTGCTCGCCGGTGTCGGGGGTCGTACCCGGCGACGGCGCGTTGTCGGAAGGCGCGCCCTCGGACGGCGTGTCGTTCGGCTCCGGTTCGGTCATTCGGCGCTCCCTCGGTGTGTCCTGCGCGCGCCCGATGAGGAACCCGGGCGCGCCGCGCGACGCGTGGTGACCATCCTAGTGGGTCTGCTCTGGGCCGCCACGAGGGTCGGCGAGCATCCCACGCGTCGCGGGCGTGTGGTCAGGAACGGACGCCGAGACGGGCGAGGATGTCGGCGTCGATCGCCACGAGTTCGCTGTCGATCGACTGATGAGCGGTCCGGCGCTGGCCGGCCGACATGGTCTCCGCGGTCTCGACCGCGATGGTCAGGTTGTCGAGACGCTTGGTCATCGCGGCGACGAAGTCCTTGGCGTCGGGACTCGTGTCCTGCGCGACGACCTTCTCCAGGGCCGTGCGGGTGGTCGCGATGCGTGCCGACAGCGTCGCGCCGTGACCGCTGTACTGGCGCAGCACCTCTGGGGAGACGCCGGCGCGGCTGGCCTGCAACGCCGAGATCTGTGCCCGACCAGCGACGGCGGCGCGGTAGACGATGGGGGCCGCGATCGGCGCGACGAGGCGCGCGACGGTGAGGTAACGCTTCACGCTGGTCGGGCTCAGTGCCTTGGCATCGGCCACGGCCTTCGCCTCCGCGGTCAGCTTCTCGGCTTCGGCCTTGCTCATCTTCTGCTGAGACTTCGCGAGCTGCTTGGCGGTCTTGCGCTCGGCCTTCATCTCCTTCTGGAAGTATTTGTGCTCGGTCTTGCGGCGAGCCTTCTGTTCCTTCCGTCGGGTCTTGGCGTCGAACTTCGCCTCGAGCTTGGCTTTTGCCTTGAGAGCCTTCGCCTCAGCCTTGCGCTGAGCACGAGTCCTGCCGTCGGAGGAGAACAATCCCATCGAATGACCTTTCGCTGCTGCCGAGAAGACCGCTGCGACTCCCCGGTCCGCTCGCTCCGGTTCGGGCGCTCGTGCTGCTCCCGCCGCCGGCCGTGCGTGATAACAAGTACAAGCATGACATGTGGTTGTATCCGACCACGTGTCCGACCGCTCGAGCCGAGAAAGGGATGGCGTGGCCCCTGTGGTGTTGTCGCCGCGCGATCTGGCCGGTTGCGAGCATCGGGTGGCGCTCGATTTCTCCCACGACCGACGACCGGGCACCGAACCCGACCCGCCGGGGGTGCAGCGTCGTAAGGAGGCAGCCGCCGATCATCGGGCGGCTGTCCGCGAACTGCTCCGTGCGGTCCACAGCGACCAGCCCGGAGCATTCGTCATCGTCGATCCGGGGATGACCAGCGCCGACCGGGTGGCCGCCACCCTGCGCGCCTGCGACAGCGGGGCATCGTGGATCTGGAACGCGACGCTGCCGACCGACGAGACACACGGCCGACGCGGCCACGCCGAGCTGCTCGTGCGGCGCGGCGACGGGTACATCCCCGTCATCGTCGTCAATCACCGGGTGACTCAGCCCGCGAAAACGGCGCCGGACCCGGCCGGCCGGCCGCCCACGCTCGTCACGAGTCCGTTCTGGACGTGGGCGCCGTCGCCGGATCCCTATCGCACGGGGAGGCCCAACCGGCGAGACAATCTGCGCCTCGCGCAGCTGACCGCGATGCTCGTCGAGATGGGCAGGGCGTCGTCGGCCGACCGGTCCGAGTTGCGCGGTGGCGTGATCGGCGTCGATGCCGACTGCATCGTCGTCCACGACACCGGGGCGATGCTGGACGACTACCAGCAGGTCCTCGACCATCGACTGGCCATCGCGGCCGGGAGGGTCGAGACCGGCCCCCGGCGGATCTCCGAGTGTCGGTCGTGTCCGTGGTGGGTCAAGTGCGGGCCGGAGCTCGAGGCCCGGCACGACGTGAGCCTGGTCGCGACCGGAAACCAGGGCGCGGTGCTGATCGACGCCGGGATCACCACGATCGACCAGCTCGCCGCCCAGCGTGGCGCGCCGCCGGAGGGTTGGCCGGGCGCGGTGCGGTTCGGGGACGCCGTCATCGGCGCGATCGCGTGGCTCACCGGTACCGAACTGGTGCGCCGGCTCGACTCGCCCCGGGTTCACCGCGCCGACATCGAGATCGACGTCGACATGGAGAGCTACGGCGAGCACGGCGCATATCTGTGGGGCACGCTGCGCACCGATACGACCGATGAGTCCGTACCGGTCGTGTACCGCCCCTTCGTGACCTGGGACCCGTTGCCGACGCGCGACGAAGCGCGCTCGTTCGCCGAGTTCTGGGGATGGTTGATGGCCGAGCGGGCCGCGGCTCACGATGCCGGTCAGACCTTCGCGGCGTACTGCTACTCGCAGCAGGCGGAGAACCGGTGGCTGCTCGGTTCGGCCGACCGCTTCGCCGGCGAACCGGGGATACCGTCCCGCGCCGAGGTCGAGGCGTTCATCGGATCACCGGAATGGGTCGACATCTACGAGGCGGTCGGCGAGAACTTCATCTGCCCGCACGGCAAGGGGCTCAAGCGGGTCGCGCCCGTGGCCGGTTTCGCCTGGCGGGACGAGGACGCGAGCGGTGAGGCCTCGATGGAGTGGTACCGGGCGGCAGTCGCTCTCGGTGGGGGCCGCGCCGACGAGGGGCAGCGTACCCGGCTCCTCGAATACAACGAGGACGACGTACGTGCGACGAAAGTGTTGCGCGAGTGGATCTCTGACGGGGCGGCCGAGCAGGCTCCGCACGAGCGCGACCTGCTCGCGCGCCAACCCGCCGAGTGAGAGCGTCCGGCTCCGACCGACCGTCAGGGTCGCATCGAGCGCAGTGAGTCGAGGAACGCGCCGCTGCCGAACAGCGCCACCGCCCCGAGAAGGAGCAGTGCGCCCGGCGCGACGCCGACGAGGAAGGTGCGCATCGCCGTCAGGGTCGAATCGTCGGTCGGCCCGGGCGAGGCCTGGGGTGGCCCGTTCGTCGGGCCCTGCGCGCTCCCGGTCGTCGCGCGGTTGTCGTCGTCGGTGTTATCTGAGTTGTTATCTGAGTTGTTGTCGTCGGTGTTGTTGTCGTCTGGGCTGGGGATGACCGTGTCGCCATCGCGGGCGTCGGCGGGACGTGGATCGAGTCGGTCGACCGTGGGTGCCTGACCCGGGCCGCTCGGAGTGGTCCCGGGTTCCGGGCCCGATGGTGTCCCGCTCGGCGGGTCGGCGGTCGGGACCTCCCGCGGACCCGGTGGGATCCCGTCGGGGTCGGAACCGCTGGTTTCCGACGACGGGCCGGTCGTCGACGGCGGTGACGTCTTCGGGGTGCGGCTCCGGCGGGTCGTGGTGTCGGGGTCGGCGCCGCCGCTCGACGTGGTCTCGGTCGTCTCGGTCGTCTCGGTCGTTTCAGTCGTCTCGGTGGACGACTCGCAGTCGTCGCCGTGGCCCGGATGCCACGGATGGCTCGGGGAGTGCTCGCCGGTCGTTTCCGCGTCGGTCGTCGCTGTGTCGGTTGTCTCTGTGTCGGTTGTCTCGGCGCTTGCCGACCCGGAAATGTCGGGATCGTCCTCCGGGTCGGTCGAGTCCGTGCCCGTGGCGTCGACATCGGTCGGGTCGCCGTCCGTGGACTCGGTGTCGGTGTCGGTGTCGGCGCCGGTCGGGTCGTCGAACATCCCGGCCGAGTCCGAGTCGCCGGCTGCTGGATCGGACGGGGCCGTCGAGGCGACGCCGGGCGCGAGGCAGATGAGTGCGCACACGGTGACGACGGCGACGAGTGCGGCGAGGGTACGTCGCGCAGAGCGGTCCGACGGAGGAGTGGGGACGCGGTGGGTCATCGTTCGTCAGGCGTACAGTCGGTGGGGTAGATCGAGGCGCGAGAAGCGCGTGCAGGGCGGCGTCGTGTCGCGTGCCGGAGCCGAATGTTCACCAGCCCGATGCGTGTCGGCAACCCATGACCCCCAACAATGTGAAGAACGCCACACTAACGATCGTTACACCATCTTCACAGGTGATACGCACTGAGTGTGACGGTCCGGTACTTTCTGATCGTAGCGACCGTTGCCACGGCCGTGTACAGCGGGCTTTAATGTTTGCAAATTCAAATTTTGCGTTTCGGAGAAGAGTGTCATGACTTCAGGAGGGGCGGAGAAGCCTATGGGCGACACCGGACGCACCGACTCCGATCGTTCGAAAACGGGCGAGTCGGATGCTCTCGATCCCGGGCTGTTCGCCCGGCGACTCGAGGAACTGTTCCGGACCGTTCCGGGTCCGAACGGTCGGGCGTACAGCGCCAAGGCGATCGCGGCGCGATCGACCGAGCGGGGGTTCAGGCTGGGGGAGTCGTATCTCAGTCAACTGCGGTCGGGGAAAGCCAAGTCCCCGTCGTTCCGGACGGTGGAGGGCATCGCGGCCGCATTCGGCGTCGATGTGCACTACTTCCTCGAGGACCGGGCGGCGCAACGGACCCGCGACGAGATCGATCTGATGCGGTTGCAGGCCGACACGAACGTGCAGTTGGCGGCATTCCGGCTGGCCGGGCTGTCGAGCGATTCGGTCACAGTGGTCAACGAGCTGATCAAGGTGCTGCGTGAGCAGCAGGGTCTGCCGAAGGATCCGCCGGACGTCATCGCCGCGGGACTCAGCGACAGCAAGCCGTCGGCCGACTCGCGACTCCGCGTCGTCGGAGACCGTCCGGAGGACTGACCTCCGCCGATCGCTCGGGAAACGCTCGCGAATCTGGACCGAGGGGTGTCGGCCCAGGACGAAGCGCCACGACGACGAGCGCGGTGGAAGACGGTCGAGGTGTGCGTGACTCGACGTTCTTTGTGGACGTGGATCGCGTCATTGCGGGTGCGCATGATTCGATGAGCCCATGCGTCGGTCGGAACGTGCGCTACGCGCGCTGGTTCGCTCCACGTTGAGAGGGCTCGATCTCGATCTGCCTCTCGACGTGACGCAGCTGTGCGATCGCTACGGCGAACGCCGCGGCCGCCCCATCCGTCTCATCGCCCACCCGCTGCCCGCCGGGGTGCCCAACGGGATCTGGTTGGCGGCGTCCGACGCGGACTACTTCTTCTACCAGGCGAACACCTCGCGGCTGCACCGCGACCAGATCGTCATCCACGAGTTCGGCCATCTCGTCGCCGGGCACCAGATTCTCGGCGAGGTCGGCTCCGGGGGCGCGCTGACCTCAGACGAGTCGGACGCGGCTCTACGTCGCACCTGCTACGCCGACGACCCCGAGTGGGAAGCCGAGATGCTGGCGTCGATGATCCTGAGCTGGGCGGAGGACGCTCGCACCTCCGTCGGGAGCACCGCATCCCACGAGGAGTTGCGCGGTCTGCAGAGACTTCTCGGCGGGCACCGGGGTTGGTTGTGAGCCGGGGATGATGACGAGCGCTGTCGAGGGCGGGGGTCCGATGGTCGTACACGTGGCGTCGGGTGTCGATGTCGGGATCGGGGCGGTGAACGCGGTCGCCGCGGTCGTCTTCGCCTTCGCGTTCTGCTGGCGGCTCGATCAGATCAGGCGTGGCGGGTGGGGGCTGCAGCCCTTGGCGATGATGGTGGCGGTCGCGGCGTTGACGCTGGCGTTCGTCGTCGTCGACGACTCAGTGGCCGATGCGCTGAACGCCGTCGGGTTCGCGGGTGCGTCGCGGGTGGCGTTCTATGCACTGCTCGCGATCGGTGTCGCGGCGCTGGTCGTCGTGTTCTTCTTCCCGGGACAGGTGACCCGCGAGCGCCGGGCAGGGTGGGAGGCGCTGCCGCTGGTGATGTCGCTGATCGGTCTGCAGGTCACCATGCTGGTCATCCCCGTCGAGATCCGGACCGCGACGATCGACGAATGGACGGTCCAGAACTGGGGCTTCGCGCTCTTCATGCTGATCGCCAGCGGGTACCTCACCTATGGTTTCCTCGCCTGCGTCAACAGCGTGCGCAAGTTCTTCGCGACCGCGGACGGTTATCTCCGGGTGTCGCTGGGACTGCTGATGACGGGGCTGGGTTGCCTCGCGGTCGGGGCGGTCTGCCAGATCGTGTTCGTCATCGTGTCCGCCACGAACGTCGTCCGCTCACCGTGGCTTCTCACGACCAACCGGGTCGTCGCGGTCGTCGGGGTCATCGCGTTCCTGCTGGGGATCAGCTATCCGATGGTCTACGCCCGGGTGCAGACAATGGCCGCGAACCGGCGCCGGCGTCGTCTCGACGCCGAACTCGAGCCGCTGTGGCGGTTGCTGACCGGGGCCGTACCCGAAGTGGTCCTTCCGGAGCCCGGACACCACACCCCCACGACCCGGTTGCACCGCCGGGTCGTCGAGATCCGAGATGCGTTGACACAGATCAGCGGTCATCTGCCGCCCGTGTTCGAGTACGCCGATCCCGAGGTGCAGTCGCGGTTGTTGGTGTCGGCTGTCGACGAGCATGCACGCGCAGGGGCCGGCGGAGGCGCCGTGCGCGACCTCCTCCCCGCCGAAGGAGACGGTCTGGAGGGCGACGCGGCGCCGCTCGTCGACATCGCGCGTGCGCTGGGCGCCCGCCGGGGAGCAGAAGAGCCGGCCGACCGCTGAACGGTCAACCGGCTCCTGCTATTCGTCGACCCGTCGGGTCGAGTCGGGATCAGCGCGGCGCCATGCGGATGGCGCCGTCCATCCGGATCGTCTCACCGTTGAGGTAGTTGTGTTCGACGATGAACTCGGCGAGCTGTGCGTACTCGTCGGGCTCGCCGAGGCGCTGCGGGAACGGGATCGCCTCGGCGAGGGTCTGCTGGAACTCCGGGGTCACGCCGGCGAGCATCGGGGTGCTGATGGTGCCGGGGGCGATGGTGCAGACACGCACGCCGATGCGGGCGAGGTCGCGAGCCGCGGAGATGGTCATCGCGTGCACGCCGCCCTTCGATGCGGCGTAGGCGATCTGGCCGATCTGGCCCTCGAAGGCCGCCACCGAGGCGGTGTTGATGATGACGCCGCGCTGGCCGTCGCCGTCGATGGTGGACTCCTCCTGCATGCGGTTGGCGGCCAGCCGCATGACGTTGAAGGTGCCGATCAGGTTGATGTCGATGACCTTGCGGAACAGGTCGAGCTCGTGCGGCCCCTTCTTGCCGAGGATGCGCGCTGCCCAGCCCACGCCGGCGCAGTTGACCGCAACGCGGAGGGGCGCGCCCGACTCGGCGATCGTGTCGATGGCTGCCTGGACCTGGTCCTCGTCGGTGACGTCGGCGGCGACGAGGGTGACTCCGTCGGTCGGCGCGGCCTTGTCGATCGAGGCCTGCAGGTCGAGGCCGAAGACCGTGGCGCCGGCAGCGGCGAATCGCCGTGCGGTGGCTGCGCCGAGGCCCGAAGCCCCGCCGGTGACCAGAACGGAAGCGCCTGAAACGTCCATGTGTGAAGTAGTCCTTTCGAGGTACCCGACCCGTCTGTCGCCGGTGGGCGTCACCGGCTCCGGCGACGCGGCACCGGCCGGTGCTGCATTTCGACGATAGTCAGACCTCGTGCGGGGGCCTCGATCAGCCCCACGATTCACCGAACGAGCGCTCGGGTCGTCTCGGCCGCGAGACGATGTTCGCGGCGGATGAGCACGACGCCGACACCGATGATCACGATGACCGCGGTGATGGTGCCCGCGATCAGGGGCACCGACGCGCCGATCAGACCGTCGATCACGAGCCAGGCCGCGAAGACGAAGAACAGGATGGCGGCGCCGATCGCGATGACACGCTCGGGAAGATGACGACCGAGCAGGACGCCGAGCCCGATGGCCAGGGCGTCCGCGGCGACCATGCCGAGGGTCGAGCCGATCCAGACACCGAACCAGTCGTTGTCCGTGGCCAGGGTGATCGTGGCGAGCATGGTCTTGTCGCCGAGCTCGGCGAGGAAGAACGCCGACATGACCGCGAAGAACACCGACGCGCCGACGCGGGTGGCCCGGGTGGCCTCCTCGTCGTCGAGGCGGTCGCCGCGCAATGTCCAGAGCCCGAAGACCAGCATCGCGAGGCCACCGAGGATCGAGAGCAACGCGGTGGGTATCGACATCCCGAGAAAGTGGCCGAAGAAGACCGATACGGCGTGGACGGCGGTCGTGGCCACGGTGATCGCGAGGAGAACGACCCACCACCGGTAGCGCAGCGCATAGGTCATCGCCATCAACTGCGACTTGTCGCCGAGTTCGGCGACGAAGATGACGCCGAAGCTGAGCAGGAGGGCGGTGAACACGATCGCCAGGTTAGTGAGACCTAACCCCGAAGTTCAACTCCGGGCAGACCCGTATCTTCGCAGGTAGGGAGGGCAAATCAGATTGTTCGGGTACCCGTATCAGAACTGTTCGGGCGGCCGTGGAGGGCCGTCGCAGCTCCTATGCGACGAGGAGCATGGCGAGGACCGCGGTGTCGGGATCGGCATTCGGGTCTATGCCCACCTGGTTGCGGAGGTTCACCACGGTGCCGTCGGCCTCCGCCTCGGCCCATCCCGCGCGGTGTTCCAGTCCCAGCTCGGGCAGGCCGGGCAACAGGACACAGCCCGATGCCACCTGCGAGCACTCGGGCAACGACGGCCGGGTCTGTGACGGCGGGTGCAGCATCACGAGCGCCGGCGGATTGTTGAGGAACCGCCCGGCCTCGACGAAGCTGTCGTCGACGACGTTGCCGATCGCGACCATCATCCCCACGGTGTCGGCGTCGCTGCGCTCGGGCCGTTCCTCGACCACGCCGAAGATCGTCGTCGTCGGCAGGATTCCGGGGCGGCAGGCGATCCGTACCGAGCCGACGAGCGTCTGTGTCCATTCGAGAGTCGACTCGGGCCACCGACCCGAGATGAGGATTCCGTTCAGCGTGCCGTCGTGCTGGAACGGGGTGAGGCCGATCGGGACCGACTGCATGTTGCCCTCCTCCGATCCGGGTGGGGGACCTGCGGTTTCGCGAACAGGCCCGAAGCCCGACCCGGTGAGAAAAGAATCCACCCGGCACGTGACGCCGACAACTCGAATCACCGTGTTGTGATGGTTCTTTAACATGCGAACGACCGACGACGGCGTCGAGCGTGGGCTGGGGGAGTCGAGTCGGGCGGCACACCAGGCACACTGGACCGGTGAAGAACTCGCCCGCGCTGCGGCCCATGGAGTTCGCGTCCGTCGCGATCTTCGGCGGCCTGACCGTCGCCGCGGTGGTCATCGCGTCGGTCATCCCGCTCGCCCAGGCGGCCGGATTGCTGGCACCGGTCCCGCTCGCACTCATCGCCGCCCGGACGCGACCCCGCGCTCTCGTCACCGCCACGGTCGCGACCACCGCCGTCGCGTTCGCCATGGCCGGGACCGGCGCGATGGCGACCGTCCTGGGTTCGGCCCTGGTCGGCGGTCTCGTCGGGGACATCAAGCGTCGCGGCCGGGGAGCGGGCGCTCTCGTGATCGCCACCCTCGTCGCGTCCCCGCTGATCGGCGGCATCTCGGTTCTGGTGCTGCTCGTACTGGTCCCGTTGCGCACGCTCACGATCGAGGCGATGACCAACTCCATCCACGGCGTCGCGAAGTGGTTTCACGGTTGGGGCCCGACCGGTGGGATCGCCGACGCGCTCGACGCGATGGGCCGCAGCATCGCCTCGCACTGGTGGGTGTGGGTCTGGGTCTCGGGCACCGTCGGCACCGTGATCTCGCTGCTGGCGGCCTGGTGGATCCTCGGGTCGGTGATCGCCCGACTGCGCGATGTACCGAGCGAGGACACCCTCGACGCGCAACGCCCGGGCGGCGCCGACGACTTCGCTCCCGCGGCTGGAGATGCGGTGGCGCCGCTGCCCCTGGTGGCCGAAGGCATCGGCTTCGCCTACTCGGCGGGGGCGCGGCCCGTGCTCCACGACATCGACCTGCGGATCGACCGCGGCGAGTTCGTCGCGGTGGTCGGGGCCAACGGTTCGGGCAAGTCGACGCTCGCCAAGATCCTCGCCGGGCGCGCTCCGACGACCGGCTCGGTGCACCGGCCCGGCCTTCCGGGACTCGGGGTCCACGGAGGCACCGCACTGGTCCTGCAGCGTCCCGAGATCCAGATGCTGGGTTCCCGGGTCGCGGATGACGTCGTGTGGGGACTCCCGCCGGGCGTCGACGTCGATGTGGATGCACTCCTCGACGAGGTCGGCCTGGCGGGCCTGGGTGACCGGGAGACCACCGATCTCTCGGGTGGCCAGCAACAGCGGTTGGCGATCGCGGGAGCGCTGGCCCGGGAGCCGCAGCTGCTGATCGCCGACGAGGTGACGTCGATGGTCGATCCGGACGGGCGTGGCCAGTTGCTCGCCCTCCTCGCCGCTCTGCCGGCCCGACGCGGGATCGCCGTCGTACTCATCACCCACCGCGGCAGCGAGGCCGCAGCGGCCGACCGTGTCATCCATCTCGACGCCGGCCGACTCGTCCCCCATCCCCCCGAATGGATGCCGGGCCCGTCCGCCGAACTCGACGGTGCCGGCGACCCGCGGGCATCGAGTCCTGCGAACGGCAGGGCGGAGACCGCGGGGATCGGCGGTCCACTGCTCGTGCTCGATCAGGTCGGTTACGCCCATCTACCGGGGTCGCCCTGGGAGGTCGTTGCTCTCGAGGGCATCTCGCTGACCGTGTACCGCGGTGAGGGACTGCTGATCGTCGGTGGGAACGGGTCGGGCAAGACGACGCTGGCGTGGATCATGGCGGGACTCCTGCGACCCGGGACCGGAACGTGTCACCTGTTGGGGGTGTCCGGAAAGATCACTCCGGCAGCAGGATTCGACGCCGGTGAACCTGTGACCGACCATGTCGGCGCCGTCGGACTGGGATTCCAGCACGCGCGCCTGCAGTTGCAGAAGGTCACCGTCGCCGACGAGATCATGGCGGCCGGCGGCGAAAAGGTCGGTACCGCCGAGGTGGCGCGCGTGCTCGAACTCGTGGGGCTGCCGCGCCAGATGGCCGCCACCAAGGTCGACGCGCTGTCCGGCGGGCAGATGCGGCGGGTCGTGCTCGCCGGTCTCATCGCCCGCAACCCCGACATGCTCGTCCTCGACGAACCGCTGGCCGGTCTCGACCCGCCCGCCCGCGACGAGATCGTCGCACTGCTGGCCCGACTCCGTGCCGGCGGCATGACCATCGTGATCATCTCGCACGACTTCGAATCCCTGGATTCGGTGTGCACCAGGCGCGTCCGCCTGGTGGACGGTCGGTTGCTGCCGGATTCGCATCAGCCGATCGACGAGGCTCCGAGATGGGAAGGGGGCGTCCGATGACGATGCGCACCGTTCCGCTCCGGCAGGTGCCGGGCGACTCGTTCGTGCACCGGCTCTGGGCCGGAACCAAACTGGTGATCGTGCTGATACTCGGCATCATGACCTGGGTGCTGCCGTCCTGGCCGGCCCTGGGCATGGTTGCCGCGGTGGTGGTGCTGACCGCGCTGCTCGCCGGAATCCCGTTGGGCGCCATCCCACGTCCGCCGTGGTGGTTCTGGGGACTGATCGGGATCGGTGTCGCGGTCAATGTCTCGTTCGCCGGCCTGCCCGGCGCGTTGGTGTTCCTGCGTGCGATCACACTGGCACTGGTCCTGGTCGCGAGTTCGATCCTCGTCATCTGGACGACGCCCATGGCCGACGTGGCCCCGGCGCTGGCGCGGCTGATGCGCCCGCTGCGGTGGCTGCGTCTGCCCGTCGACGAGTGGGCGGTGGCGATCGCCTTGTGCCTCAGGGGTCTTCCGCTCCTGATCGAAGAACTCCGCATGTTGCGGGCGGCCCACCGCCTGCGTCCCACGGCCCGGGGTCGCAGCGATCATCCGTCGGCCGAGATGGGGATCATGGATCTCATCACCGCGGCGATGTCGTCGGCATTACGACGCAGCGCGGAGATGTCCGAGGCGATCACCGCGCGCGGCGGAACCGGACGACTGACCGCCCGCCCCGCCGGACCCGGACGCGCGGATGCCCTGGCGCTCGTCGTGATCGTGCTGGCATGCGCGGTGGCGATCGTGGTGACCCTGGTGCTCTGAGGACGCGTCGAGACATCGAGACAACGAACGGCGCCGGTCACTCGAAAGTGACCGGCGCCGTTGGCTGTTCGGTGACGTCCGCTCAGGCGGGGACGACCAGGCCGCTGCCCTGGCTCTTCGCGCGGGCGAGACGCTCGCCGGCGTCGGCCCAGTTCACGACGTTCCACCAGGCCTTGACGTAGTCCGGCTTGACGTTCTGGTAGTCGAGGTAGAAGGCGTGCTCCCACATGTCCAGCATCACGACCGGGATGATCGCGGCCGGGATGTTCCCGCTCTGGTCGGTGAGCTGCAGGATGACCAGCTTGCCGCCGATCGTGTCGTAGCCCAGGATCGCCCAGCCCGAACCCTGCAGAGTGGTTGCGGCAGCGGTGAAGTGGGCCTTGAACTTGTCGAAGCCACCGAACTGCTCGGTGATGGCGGCCGCTAGGTCGCCGTCGGGCTCGCCGCCACCGTTGGGCGACAGGTTCTTCCAGAAGATGGAGTGGTTGGTGTGACCACCCAGGTGGAACGACAGGGTTGCGGAGAGTCCGTAGACCTTGCCGGCGATGCTGTCGTCGTCGCGGGCTGCGGCCAGCTTCTCCAGGGTGTCGTTGGCGCCCTTGACGTAGGTGGCGTGGTGCTTGCTGTGGTGGAGCTCCATGATCCTGCCGGAGATGTGCGGTTCCAGTGCCGCGTAGTCGTAATCGAGATCCGGCAAGGTGTATTCAGCCACGATGTTCCTCTCTGAGGTGCTGCTCGTTTTCCCTGTCCACGCGCGGAACCGGCTGCTGTGCCGGGCCGCGCGGATACTTCCACCCTTCCGCAGAGCATGGGTGATTGCAACAATCCGGACGCAGAAAACATCAAGTGCGGTTGAGATATCGAAGCGGCACAAGGGGTCGCGCGCGGAGGACGGCGCGGGGCTTCAGATCAGTGTGAGCGCAAGGATGACGACGAGCAGGGCGAAGATGCTCACCGCGATGGTGCGACAGCTTTTCGCCACGTCGTAGTTGACGCGCGGGGCGGTGCGGGACGGCTGCAGGGCCCCGCGCAGGTCTCCGGTCGCGTGCGTCGCCATCGTCGCCTCTCGTTGCCGGTCAGGACCCACCCCGTCTTCGGACCCTACCGTCGTTCGCAACGTAGTGACCGGTATCACACCAGCCGGGATGTGACCGCCATCATAAACAGACTGGAACGATTGACTCAACTCGTGTCAGACCACCACCCGGGATTCGACGCCGGTCTCGGCGCGGGGTGACGCGCGTAGACTCGGCTCATGTCTTGGCTCGACCAGCTCTTCTCCGGCAGCTCGCGCAAGCAGGAACTCATCGCAGCCGACGCGGCACTACCCGGCCGGCCCGGCGAGATCACGATCCCCGGCACGCACCTGGTGCTGGGCACGCCCATGCGCGGACGGCCGGAGGCCGACGGGTCGTACGCCGACGGGGGTATCGGGCGGTTCGAGGACGGTCTCGCGGCCGTCATCCTGGCCGGCGGTTGCTTCTGGGGCATCGAGGAGATCTTCTGGCAGGTCCCCGGTGTGCACACCACCGCCGTCGGATACGCGGGTGGGTTCACGCCGAACCCGACCTACGAGGAGACGTGCACCGCCCGTACCGGACACACGGAATCGACGCTCGTCGTATTTGATCCCGCCGTCATCGACCTCGAAGGCATCCTCAAGATCTTCTGGGAGTCGCACGACCCGACGCAGGAGATGCGTCAGGGCAACGACATCGGCACCCAGTACCGATCGGCTGTGTACACGCTGTCCGACGACGATGCCGCGGTGGTACGCCAAACGGCTGCGACGTTCCAGACCGCGCTCGATGCGGCTGGGCAGGGCGCGATCGCCACCGAGATCGCGCCACTCGCCGAAGCCGGGGACGGCCGGTTCTACTACGCCGAAGACCACCACCAGCAGTACCTCGCCAAGCATCCACACGGATATCGCTGCCACGCCGCGACCGGCGTCGGTTATCCCGGCTGACGTGACCTCGCCGACGCTGCGCGCGGGACGCGGGCGACGCCGGGTGTCGCCGTGAGCGAGGCGATCACGCTCCGACAGTGGAACCGGACACTCCTCCAACGGCAGCACCTTCTCGCCCGGGTCGACGAGGACGCCATCGAGGTGCTCGACCGCTGCGTCGGGATGCAGTCGCAGGACCCGCGGGCGGCGTTCTTCGGGTTATGGTCGCGGATAGCGGATTTCGAGCCCGCGGAGCTCGATGAGTTGATGATCGATCGCGAGGTCGTGCGCATCGCACTCCTTCGTTCCACGGTGTTCCTCCTCGACGCCGAGGACGCGCGCTGGATTCGCCCGCTGGCGGGGCCGATCTTGCAGCGCGAACTCGACCAGGCATACATACCTCGGCTGACGTCGGCCGATCCGTCGCGAGTGCTCGACGACGCCGCCGGCCTCCTCGCGGGCCGCGAGGTCACCGGCGCTCAGCTCGGAAAGGAACTGGCCGTACGACATCCCGGGGAGAACCCGTCCACCCTGACCGGCATCGCGCGATGTGGGTTGCCGCTGGTCCAGGTGCCGCCGCGAGGTCTGTGGCGAGGCCACGGCAGCCCCACCTACCGTCTCTTCGACGAGTGGGTCGGGCCGGGTGAACCCGCTGTGGTCGACGACGACGCGCGTGCGGATCTGATCCGGTTGTATCTCCGGGGATTCGGGCCGACGACTGTCAAGGCCATCCAGATGTGGTCCGGGCTCACCCGGTTGCGGCCGCTCGTCGAGAAGATGGAGGCCGACTGGGAGCTCGTGCGATTGACCGGCCCCCACGGAGAGGTGCTCTTCGACCTCGACGGATTGCCGGTCGCCGACCCCGATCTCCCGGCACCGGTACGTCTGGTCGCTCCGTTCGACCATGTGATCGGTGCGCAGGCCGACCGAATCCGCGTGGCCGAACCGGAGATGTATCGGCGCACCGTGACCCCGAACGGCAGGTCGCCCGGATTCGTGTTCATCGATGGGTTCCTCAGTGGTACCTGGCATCTGGGGGACGACGAGGCGCCCCGGGTGGAATTCCTGCGTCCCGTGAGCGACGCCGAGCGTCGAGAGGTCGACGCGGAGGTCGAGCGTCTACGCGACTTCCTGGCGTGCACCTGATCGGTGCGCGGCCCTCAGTCGCCGGTGCGCGGATTGCGTGCGGTGATGCAGTAGAGCATGCCGACCGGGTCGGCCATGACCGTCCAGTGCGGGAAGTGCTCGACCACCGTCGCACCCCACCCCTCGTGGCGCGCGACCTCGTCGGCCACCGAGTTGGTGGCGAGATCGAGGTGGGCTCGGGCGGGCTCGTCGTCGACGCCATCCTGCTTGCGCTGCAAGAGGATTCCGAGGGTCACCGACGGGTCGCGGCGCAGGCCGACCAGCTCGGGATGTCCACGTTGCGTCGCCGGAGTGTCGAGTAGCTCGGTCCAGAAGGCGACTTCGGCGTCGAAGGCGCGGTGCGGGACGTCGATGCACAACTGGTCCACGATGCTGATCGCACCGCCGGGGAACCGGATGGGTCGTGAGCGCCCTGATTCGCCGGTCCAGGGGACGAGGCAGAAGACGAAACCGGCCGGCGAGGCGAGTGTGAGGTGGGTGCCGGCATCGCGGACCGATGTCGCCCCCAGCGCCAGCGCCTCGGCAGCTGCGACGCCCGGGTCGGGGGTGTGGATGTCGAGGTGAATCCCGCCGGGCCCGTCGGCGATGCGCTGGACGCGGAGATGCGCGTCGCCGTTGAAGGGTTCGAGTGAGGCGAACTCCCGGTGGTCCCCGCGCGGCGGGGACACGGTGCTGCCCGCGATCGCACGCCAGAAGGTCACCTCGCTACCGAAGACGTCGGCGGGGAAATCGAGGAATGCGCTGAGCCACCTCACCTGCACCCGGCAGAGTCTACGGTGCGCGAACGGCTCGAAGGTCCACCGCGCGACACCGATCGCCCGAAACCGACGGTCGGTGTGCGTCGTTAGACTCGGTGAATGACTGCAGGAGTGCTGGGTGCGATGGGCAAGAAGTTCGCGAGATCGCGTGCCGAGCAGGTTGCGGTGGTCCGTCTCGACGGCCCGATCGGCATGGCCGGGATGGGCAGGCCCGGGGTCAACACCGAGTCCGTCGAACCCGTTCTGAAAAAGGCCTTCGCCACCGAACGGCTCCGTGCCGTCGTCGTCGTCATCAATTCGCCGGGCGGTTCCCCCGCGCAGTCCGAGTACATCGCCGAACGCATCCGACAGCTCTCCGCCGAGAAGGGGGTGCCGGTCCTCGCCTTCTGCGAGGACGTCGCGGCCTCCGGGGGCTACTGGATCGCCTGCGCCGCCGACGAGATCTTCGCGGCGCACACCTCGATAGTCGGGTCCATCGGAGTCGTGTCGTCGGGGTTCGGCTTCTCGGCGGTGCTCGATCGGTTCGGTGTTCAGCGGCGGCTCTACGCGACCGGGGACAACAAGGCTCGTCTGGACACGTTCTCGCCCGAACAGCCCGGAGACGTCGAATGGCTGAAGGGGCTGCAGGGGGAGTTGCACGAGGCGTTCATCGCGTGGGTGCGCCAGCGCCGCGGGAAGAAGCTCGTCGCGAGTGACGAGGACCTCTTCAACGGCGACGTGTGGATCGGGCGCCGGGCAGCCGAACTCGGGATCGTCGACGGCATCGGCGTGATGCGCTCGGTGGTGGCCGAGAGGTATCCGGACGCCGAGATCACCATCGTGGACACCCCGAGGCCGCTGCTGATGCGGCTGGTCGGCAATCAGACGTCGGTGGCGGGAGTCGCGGAGAGCGTCACGTCGGGCGTGCTGACCGCACTCGATCACGCGCCGGCCATGCGAACCGCGCTTCTCCACCGTCGCTGAGCCCGTTAGCAGACCTGTTTCGGGAGTTTCCCCAAGGGGTTTGTCCCCACGTTATCCACAGATGTTCTTCTGTGAAGTGGAACTACACGGGATTCGGACGACTGCACTGTCGTGAATTATTTACGCGCACATCGGGCCAAACCCGTGACGGCTGTCACATCGTTCGGGCCACTGGCCAGCGTTTTTCCACAATTCCACAGTCTCATCCCCAACTTGACGGTCAGATCCCGTGCGTCGGACATTTGTCCAGCGCGGGCATGTGGATAAGTTTATGTAGACCGACATAGCGGAGCTGACGGGGTTGTCCACATCCCGCCCGTGAGCGGCGCCGCATGGTGCGTCGTGCACACGCGCCACCGCACCGGCCCATGTCTGTGCCACCATGGAAATCGTGACCATGGGCGACATCACGCAGGTGCCGGTGACCGATCTGCCGAACGACTTCACCGGGAAGACCGATGCGGTCATGCTCGACGTCCGCGAAGACGACGAATGGGCGGCCGGGCACATCCGCGGCGCCGTCCACATCCCCCTCGCGGAGGTCCCGGGCCGGATCGACGAACTCGATCCAGACCGCGACCTGTACGTGGTGTGCCACTCGAGCGGCCGGTCGATGCGCGTCCTGCAGTACTTGTCGAACGTCGGTTACGACGGGATCTGCGTACGCGGCGGGATGCTGGCCTGGCAGGAGCACGGAAAGCCCGTCGAGTACGGCTCGTCGGGGCCCGAGGGCGACGCCCCGCGATGATCGACCTGTGTCCGCGGTGCCGCATCCAGGCGCCGCATCGTCCCGGACGCGAGCGCTGCCCCCGATGCGGTGGCCCGCTCAGCGTCGTGGACGACACCGGCCGGACGTCGGCCGCGCAGGTGGGTCAGGTACCGGCGCACGGCCCGGGACGCCCACGGCCGACACCGCCCCCCGGACGCGGTGCGGCTCCGGCACATACCGGCGGGCTCTACCGCAGCCGTGACGTGCGGTGGATCGCGCGGCGTCCACCCGAGGCGATACCCGCCCGACGCGGCTCCGCGGGCTACCGGGGGCCCCGTCTCATCCCGAGATACGTGTACATACCCGCCTGGGGACTCCACGACGAACCGTCCGACCCGGCGGAGGCGCACCGGCAGCTCGACGCGTCCCGCGCCCGCCTGGTGCTCGCGTTGATGGTCGTCGGCACCGCACTCGCGGTGTCGGCGGCGGTGCATCTCGTCCGCTACATCCTGCTCGTCGTCAACAGGGACGCTCCGCTGCCCGAGTGGCTGATCGTGGCCTCGGATTGGCTGACGATCTTCTCCGGGGTCGTCGCGTTCCTCGGATTCGTCCTGGCCACTTGGGCGTTCATGCGCTGGGTGCTGGATCTGCGTGCCGACACCTACGAGTCGGCCGGGCTGATCGACCCGCGCCGACCAGGGTGGGTCGCGGCACTCGCGGGGGTTCCCGTTGTCAACCTCATCGGCGCGCCCTTGGTGCTGAAAGAGGTCGCCGCTGCTCGGGACGGCGGTGCCGACAACGCACTCGTGGACAGGCGGCTCCGCAAGCTGTGGGTTGCATGGCTCCTGGTGAATCTGACCGCCGCACTCGCCATCGTGGCCCGGCTCGTCGCCTGGCGGTCCGAGTCGTTGCAGACCGGAGCGAACGCCCTGACCATGGTCATCGTGAGCGCGGCGGTCTCCGCCGCATTCGCGTTCTGGATGGCACGCCGGATACGGATGTTGTTCGATGCCGCTGCGGCGGTCCCGGTCCCGACGAGACGGTGGGTGGCAGTCGGATGAGCGCAGGCGCGAACACGGGCGCGGCCGAGAAGGTCTCGCGATCGGGTAAGCCCGCGGTGGTCGCGCACCGAGGGGCCTCGGGCGACTGCCCCGAACACACTCTCGCGGCCTACGAACTCGCCCTCGCCCAGGGGGCGGACGGACTCGAGTGCGACGTACGGCTCACCGCCGACCACGAACTCGTGTGCGTTCACGACCGGACCATCGACCGCACATCGGACGGCACGGGCATCGTCAGCGAGATGACGCTCGACCAGCTGCGCGAACTCGACTTCGGCAGCTGGCACGCCGCCGGCGGACCGGCGTCGATCCTCACGCTGCGCGAACTGCTGACGCTGACCCTGGACTGGCGTCGGCCGGTCCGCTTGTTCATCGAGACCAAACACCCGGTGCGCTTCGGCAGCCTCGTCGAGCAGAAGCTCCTCGAGATCCTGCACGAGTTCGGGGTGGCCACCCCGCCGTCGGCCGATCACAGTCGTGCAGTGGTCATCTCGTTCTCGTCCGCGGGGGTGTGGCGGATTCGGCGCCACGCTCCGATGCTGCCGACCATCCTGCTCGGGGACACCGCGCGCGTCCTCGGTGGCGGTGCGGCGACGGCGGTCGGGGCCACGGGCATCGGGCCCTCGGTGATGACGCTGCGCCAGTACCCGGATCTCGTGGACCGCGCGGCGGCGGCCGGTCGTGTCACCTACTGCTGGACGGTCGACGAACTCGTCGACGTGCAACTCTGCGCAGACCTCGGCGTCCGATGGGTCGCCACCAACCACCCGGCCAAGGTGCGCGACTGGCTGGTCACCGTCGACTGACCCTCGACCGACCGCTTCCCACCCGCACGACCTGTCAGCTGCCCCGTGCCCACATGAGAGAGTGGATGAATGGGCAAGAAGAGCAAGCGGGGTAGCGGACCACGTCCGGGAAGCAATCGAGCCGAGCGGGTGGCCGCACGCAAGGCGCGTCAGGCCGCGGCCCTCGCGCCGCCACCACGCCCCTTCGCGGGACTGGCGTCCGAGTGCGACTTCGTCGCATTGCGCACTTTCGTCGCCTCGGCGACCGCGCGGCTGGAACTCGCCGAGCCCGCCGATAGTCGGAACGAGGTCTCGATCGTCACCATCCTCCCCGGGGCGGTGCCGGCACTGGCACGCGAAGCCGATGGCGCCACAGAGGGTTTCGTGGGATTGCAGACGGACCCCGACCGCTCGGCACTCACCGTCGAGCTGGCGGCGGCCGTCGCGTGGGCCGCGCACGCCGACGCGGGCAGCGAGTTCGATCTCGACTCCGCCGACGAGGCCCCCACTCTCGACGAAGTGCTGAATACCGATGCGACGCTGGACATCACGGTGCACCAGGACTTCGGTTGGTGGTTCGTGGAGGGCACCGACGTGCCGCCGGAGATCGCCGCGATGTTCGAGCGCGCCAACGAGTCGGTGTTGCCGACGGCGCGGCTCGTCGTCGACAGCGGAGCCGGGGCGCCCTGGTGGGTCGATGCGGGAGAACGTGCTCACCTGCGATGGATCCGACCCGAACCCGAGGACGACCTCATGTCGGCGATGGCGCGTCTGCATGCCGCGGGTCGGCTGACGATGGGTGAGGGGTCACGGTTCGCCGGATCGTTCCGCACTCATGGCCTGCTGGTCCCCGTGTTCGATCTCGACAACGAGATGCACCACGAGGAGTGGTACGCCGGTCTCAATCAGCTTGATCAGTACCTCGGCGAGGCGCTCGCGGACACCTCGCCCCTGACCATCGACCAGCGGAGCTCGCGCGACGGCATCCGTGGCCGCCAGGTCACGCTGCGCTGATCATCAATTTCCTGAGGTGGGAGGAGTGCGCGACCACTACGCCCCCTGAGGTGCGAGGAGCGAAAGCGACGAGCCTCGAAGGGCAGGGCGAGATCGTACTCGCCGGCCCTTCGAGGCTCGCTTCGCTCGCACCTCAGGGTGCGGAGTACGACAGTGGCTACCGTCAGATGTTGCCGCCGGCGGCCGGGGGAGCGGTGGCGTCAGAGGTCTTGTCGCCGTTGAACTCCCGTTCGACGAAGTTCTCCAGGTCGAACAGGTTGCCGTTGCAACGCTCGGCGATCGTCTGCAGCGTCGTCATCGTGGCGACCTCTTCGACCTGCTCCTTGAGGAACCACTGCACGAACTGCTCGCCGAGGTAGTCGCCGGTGTCGCGGGCCGACTTTGCGAGGTCTACGACCTGCTGCGTGACCGTCTTCTCTTGTGCCAGAGCGAGATCGATCGGTGCGCGGTAGCTCTCGAACCGATTGTTCGGCGCCGGGATGCCCGGGATCTCGACCTCCATGTCGCGGTCGAGGAAGTACTGCACGATCATCATCGCGTGATTGCGCTCCTCGACTGCCTGGCGGTAGAAGAGCTTTGCCAGCTGCGGCATGTCGTTGTTGTCGAAATAGGTGGCGACCGCGATGTACTGCTGCGAGGCGTAGAACTCGTTGCTGATCTGGTCGTGCAGGAGCTGATGGAACTTGGTGTGTTCGGTCATGCGCCCCATCGTAGGGATCAAAAATGGCCTGTACCAGCAAGTTCAGGCTTACTAAGGCAAGTCTCGCCTGCGTTTGGCAACCCTTCTACGGCTTGCCCCCGGCGTCGACGAGGAGGCCGTCGGGAATCGGTTGACCAGCGCGGAGGAGGGCGAAGAACTCTTCGGTCTGCTCGTTGACCGGCAGCGCCAGACCCTCGTCGGTGAACGTGCTCTCACCGGCGGGCGTCGTCGTGGTGATGGGGTCACGCAGGGCGAACATGAGGGACGCCAGATTCCAGATGTGATCTCGCTCATCGACGGTGAGGGCGTCGATCGCGCCGCCGATGAAACCGAAGAGGCGGAACGGGTTCAGCAGCACCGTCGGACTGGTTGCGCGAGACACCAGCGCGGCGAGGAACTTTCGCTGATTGATGACGCGCTCGAGGTCCGCGCGCGGGAAGGCGCGCGTCCGCACGAGTCCGAGGGCCTCCCGGCCGTTGAGGCGATGGCAGCCCTTGGCCAGCCGCAGGCCCGCCTTGGGGTCGTTGAGCGGCTGGTCGATGCACATGTCGACGCCGCCCACCGAGTCGACCAGGGTGTCGAATCCGCCGAACCCGATCTCGGCGTAGTGGTCGATACGTATGCCGGTGAGATTCTCGACCGTCCGCACCAGGAGTGCGGGCCCGCCGATGCTGAACGACGCGTTGATCTTCAGGCTGCCCTGTCCGGGGACCTCGACATAGAGGTCGCGCGGGATACTCACCACGACGGCTCTGCCACCGCCCGGCGGATTGTGGACGAGCATGATCGTGTCCGTTCGCGAGCCGTCGGCGTCTCCGGTGGCCAGATCGCGACGCTGTTCGTCGGTCAGGTCCGACCGTGAATCCGTGCCGACGATCAGCCAGTTGGTCCCGGGAGTGTCCGACGGGCGTCCCGCATAGGCGGGTAGCGCGTCGATGCGGTCGAGTTTCGAGTCGTAATAGAAGAGCAGCCCGATGCTTCCGAGGACGACGACGAGCAGCAGGATCATCATGATCTTTCCGACACGCACCGCGCGGCCGCCCTTGGGCCTCGGCCGGCGAGGCGATCGCGGCGGTCGCGTGGGTCGCGGCGGCGCGGACGGTGGCCCTGGTGGACGGCCCTGATCGCGCCGATCGTTCCGCACCGGCCCGCGGGACCGGTCGCCCGCCGGGATCGGTTCGGGTTTCTGAGTGGGTGCGTAACCCCCGGCGGCACCGGCACCGGCACCGGCCGCCGGGTTCGGTCGTGGGCCGGGCGCGCCCTGCTGGGGTCCTCGTCCGGGGACCGGGCCGCGTGCGGGGATCCGCGGCATCGCCTGGGGGTGGGGGGACGGTCCGCCCGCGGCCGGCGGCGGTCGGTGGCCGGCTGCTCCGGGTACCTGTCCCGGGCGCGGTGGTGGGCCCGCAGGGCGCCCGGGCGGCATCGGCGGGCCGGGGCGAGGACGCCGGATCATCGGCGGGTCCTGCTCGTTCATCCCATCAAATGTACGCATGGGAGGTCGTCCCGGACGTCGGCCGGAGGGATGTGCCGAGGATCGCGCGGCCGGCCAGGTCTCGTTTTCGGTCGAACGGGGTACAGAAGGCGCCATGACCGACAAGCAGGTCGCCGAGACGGGCGACACCGCGGACGACCGCGAGACCACTCCGCTGCGCCGTGCCATCACCGGCAAATTGCTCTTCCTGTTCATCCTCGGTGATGTCCTCGGCGCCGGGATCTACGCGCTGGTGGGAGAGGTGGCCGGCGAGGTCGGCGGTGCGATCTGGGTTCCGCTGGCCCTTGCCCTGGCGATGGCCATGCTGACCGCGGCGTCATACGCCGAGCTCGTCACGAAGTATCCGCGGGCCGGAGGTGCCGCGGTGTTCGCACGACGGGCGTACGGCCATCCGCTGGTCTCGTTCCTCGTCGGCTTCTGCATGCTGGCCGCCGGGGTGACGAGCGCAGCTGGCCTGGCCCTCGCCTTCGCGGGGGACTATCTGCAGGTCTTCCTCGACGTGCCGACGACGCTGGCCGCCCTCGTGTTCCTCGTCGTGATCGCAGCACTCAACGCGCGCGGGATCACCGAGTCCCTGCGCGCCAACGTGGTGATGACCGTGGTGGAGGTCTCGGGCCTCGTGCTGATCATCGTCCTGGCCGGGATCGTGCTCGGACGCGGCGACGGCGAGCCGCATCGTGTCATCGAGTTCACCGAGGACACCACCCCGGCCCTCGCGGTGCTGGGCGCCGCGCTGCTCGCCTACTACTCGTTCGTCGGCTTCGAGACCTCGGCCAACATGGCCGAGGAGGTCCGCGACGTCCGACGCGTCTACCCGAAGGCGCTGTTCGGCGCGCTGCTCACCGCCGGTGTCGTCTACGTACTGGTGGGGCTCGCGGTGTCCGTGGTGGCGCCGCCGGAGCGTCTCGTCGAGTCGTCGGGTCCGCTCCTCGAGGTGGTCTCGATCGCCGACGTCGGGGTTCCGGACAAGCTGTTCTCGCTCATCGCGCTGATCGCCGTCGCCAACGGAGCCCTCCTCACGATGATCATGGCGTCGCGGTTGACCTTCGGGATGTCGCGCGAGGGACTGTTGCCGGCGACCCTCGGCCGCGTGCTGCCCGGTCGGCAGACCCCGTGGGCGGCCATCCTCGCGACCACCGCGGTCGCCATGGTGCTGTCGGCGACCGGGACCGTCGCCGCGCTCGCCGAGACCGTCGTGCTGCTGTTGTTGTTCGTGTTCATCAGCACCAACGTCGCTGTGCTGGTTCTGCGTCGGGACCGCACGGACACCGACCACTTCCGGGCCCCGACCATCGTGCCGGTGCTCGCGGTCGGCACGTGCATCGTCCTCATGACCCAGCAGAGCGCGACCACATGGCTGCGCGCCGGCATCCTCATCGCCGTCGGGCTGGCCCTTTACCTGCTGGCGCGCGCCACCGGTTCGGGCGGCAAGACGGCGCCCCGCGAGGACTGATCGGGGACCACGATCCGGTTGCGGTTGTTCCCGGTATCCGGGAACAACCGCAACGCGATCGGCAGGCGCCTCGACGACACCCGGCGGCTCATCGAGCCCGTATGTTGTTGGCGCGGAACGGGTATCCATCCTGGCCCGGGGCCTCGTACTGGAACTCGACGGGTTGCCCGTGAGCGAGCGTGCGATAACCGGCGCCGACGATCGCACTGAAGTGCGCCCACGCGCCGCCGGGGGTGGCCTCGGAGTCGAGCACGCCCCAGCCCTCCTCGTCGCGCCAGAACCGCACGGTGCCAGAGGTGTTGGGCCGCAGTGAGGTCTCCGGTGGCGTCACGTCCGCATCGTCGACGATCGTTTCCTCGATGGTCGTGAGCCCATCGGGGCCGGGTGAGCCGACACTGTGCCAGAGCGCACCCCGGTAGGCCCCCCGCGGCATCGCCGGCGCGGACGACTGGGATGGCCACACCGCCAAAGCGACGTAACGGCAGCCCTTCTCGCGCGGAGAGGCGATCGCGTGGTCGAATTCGACGGCGGTTCCCGGACGTAACCCCGGCCGGAACATCCCGTCCAGGTCGACAACGGCGCGCAACCGGACGACGGAGGACTCCACGTAGACCGTTCCCGACAGCGTCGATGACTCGATGACGCCCCAGCCTGCGTCGTGGTGCCATTCGCGGATCGTCCCGGTGTCGGTCATCGCACCACCGTAGGTGGAGGGAGCATTCCACGAAACCGAATATCCACGGCGCGGACCGGAATTTGCGCGACGGGGCCGGATTGCGGCGGGTGGAATGCGGTCGCACGCGACTTGATTCCGTCCGTGCGACCTCGATCGAAGTCGCGTCGACGAACCGAAGTCGCGTGCGACCTCAATTCGGGGGGCGGAGGCAGTGAGCGGGGGGCTCGGGAGTCGAGGGTGGGTCCGCGACCCTCAGCGCTCCGCGAGCGACCCGATCTCCGGTGCGTCCGGACCGAAGTGGCGGTACAGCGCGCGACGGCGGGCACGAGCGCCCATCCATTCGAGGTAGCGGGGACCTGCAGGGGTGCGTGCGATCAGTTGGTAGGTGATCGCGTTGCGAGCCCAGGCGAGACCGAAAGCCCAAGGGAGAGTGGGTCGTAGGCCGAGATCGCGCATGCCGCGAACGCCCAGGAATCCCTGCAGCATGCTGAGCAGTCGCGCGCGGGTGTAGTGGGCCGACAGTCCGGGCAGCCGGCGGTAGTGCAGTTTCCGCTGCGCGTCGACGATGGCGGTGGTCAGTGCGGCGCCGGCGTCGGTGACGTCGTGCTGGGCGAGCAGGACCGCGTAACTCAGCTGATGCTGGTCGCGTTCGGCGTCGAAGAGCCAGTCCTCGTCGACGCCGATGAGCCATCCGACGTACTTCCAGAGATGCATGAGGGCACGCGATTCGTCGCGGCTGACGGGAACGCCGAGAGCTCGGACTCCCATCATGAGGGCGCCGCTGAAGAGGTTCAGGGTCGCGGCGAGGTCGGACTGGTTGATCGGCAGGCCCCACTGCTCGACGTCCCAGCGGCCGTTGTGCTCGTAGCGTTCGTTGACCAGCGCATGCATGAGGCGGACATGTACGGTGAGCCGCCAACCCTCGCCGGTCCGGTGCATCCCGCCCGGTTCGCCGACGGCGATCGCCCAGGTCTGTGTCTCGCCGAGGCGCCGGATCACCGTGTTGCCGGTCAGGCCGCCGGTCGCCACGAGCAGGTCCGCAGGTCCGCCGAACCGGTAGCCGCCGATGAGCGACAGCTGGAGGAGGACGTCGTTGGCGTTCTGCCCGAAGCGGCGATAGACGGCGGCACCCCGCTCGCACAGTTCGGGGTCGACCCAGTCGGGAGTGTCCTCGACCATCGCGAAGAATTCACGCAGCACCGCGGGTGCGTCCGCCGGCATGTCCCCGGACAGTGCGCTCTCGAACTGCCGCATGGTGACCCGACCCGCGGAGTCGCGGGGCAGGCGCATCGCACGCACGAGAGCGGCGGCCGGCTCGTCACGCGTGAGGTAGCGGCGTCCGAGATCGGCGAGCTCGGCTTCGGACGGCTCGCGGAGCCGGTTGTAGACCTTCAACATCTTGCCGATCCGGCGGCCGCGAGCCTCGGCGGCGCGGTGTCGCCGGGGGACTGGCGGATGGTCGGCCCGAGCCCGGCCGGTGTGCGCATCGACGGTCATGAGACGAATCTATCGAATCATCTCACGGTGTCAACGGGTTGGACTGGGTGCACGGTCGACGGGAAAGGGCGCACGGTCGACGGGAACCAGCGCACGGTCGACGGGAACCAGCGCACGGTCGACGGAAATTGACGCACGCTCGACGGGAAAGGGCGCACGGTCGACGGAAATTGACGCACGGTCGACGGAAAGGACGCACGGTCGACGGGTGCGTGGCCGCTCAGCCGACCCAGGACAGATGGTCGCGCAGCAGCGCGTACCCGATGAAGGCGACGACGTCGATCACCGCATGGGCGACCACGAGCGGCCAGGCACGGCCGGTGACCTGGTAATACCGTCCGTAGACGACGCCCATGACCAGGTTGCCGACCCCGGCCCCGAACCCCTGGTAGAGGTGATACCCGCCGCGCAGGATCGCGCTCGACGCCAGTGCCTTGCCGTCGGACACGCCCAGTTGCCGCAGGCGCGTGATGAAGTACGCGACGACGACGATCTCCTCGGCGGCGGCGTTGCCGATCGCAATGAGGATCAAGACCGGCCACTCCCACCACGTGTCGGCCTGGCTCGGCACGAGGCTCGCGTTGAGACCCAGGGCCCGCGCCACCGCGACGAGCACCAGACCGGGAAGTCCGATGATCGCCGCGAGGACCAGTCCGGCGGGGATGTCGCGGCGCGGTGTCCAGCGACCGAGCCCGACCTTGCGCAATCCGAGTCCGCTCCGCCACAGGAGGTAGACGCCGAGCGATGCGATCGCGAACAGCCGGAGCCCGGACATCACCTGCCGAATCGCGTCGATGAGGTCGAGATCCGAGCGACTGGGGTTGAGCGCGACGGTCTGCTGCCCGATCCCGCCCGCGAGTTCGGCCTCGAGGAGCGCGAGCGCCGCCGACAGCGCGGAGAAGGCGAACGTCAGGACCCCGACGATGATCAGTTCGACGACGATGCCTCGTCGTTCGATGCGGTCGGTCACGACCGGGATGCCGTGGGGCGGCGGTTTCAGGTACTCGCGCAGGGCCATGCGGGCCAGCCTAGGACCCCGCGATCGGTAGCGATAATGCGCAGATGACGCGCATTGTCGCTACGAAATCCCCGGTCAGTCGGGCATCGAGTTGAGGAACGGGCAACCCGCCAGATTGCGAAGTGCGCGCGACAGTTCGAAGACGTCGGAGACCGGCCGCGCGAACGGCAGGCGGACGTCGGAGTCGCCCTCGAGGCCTTCGATGCGGAACCGGATGCCGAAGCGGTCGAGACCCAGCGGTCGAACCCGGCCGCGACGAAGGTTCTCGGGCAGCTTGCGCACGAGTTGGCCGACGATGTCGGCGTGATCGGAGTCGAGGTGCTCGAGCCAACTGCCCTCGTGTTCCCAGAACGGGTCGGGATCGGCGTCGGCGAGTTCGGTGGCCGAGACCGATGCCGCGCCGTCGGACGACGCGATGACCGCGGTGTCGACCTGCAGCCGCAGCATCGACGCACCGTGACCGATGTCGAGAAGGCCGTCGTCGGGATGTTCGGCGGCGATCTCGATGGCGAGGTCGCGCTCGAGGTCCCGCGGGACCGCGTGCAGCGTGCCGTTCAGCCAGATCACCGAACGGACGCGTTCCCGCAGGTCGATGGGCGCCCAGTCGGTCACCTCGAGCATCGCCGGGACTCCCTCGGCGTCGTCGACGGCCCGCATGGCGTCTCCGGAGGTGGGCACGAGCACGAAGGCCTGCGACTCGAAGAGATGGACGACGTCGACCGGTGTCGCGTCGGCACCTTCGACGGCCAGGATCGCGGACCCGACCCGACGACATGCCGTCTGGATCATCTCGGCATCCGTCGGGCGGTCGGTCGTCGTTTTCGTCATGACTGTCTCTCCGGTCGGCGTCACGGGGACGCGTGCTGTTGAAAGGTAACCCTAACCTAAATTCTCTGGGTGCAGGCGTCAACGGGGAAAGTGTGGGCGCGCAACCGCCCATCCGAGGCCGTGCAGCGATGTCCACTAGGCTCGGGTGGTGCCTGTGATCGCGTACTTCGGACCCCCCGGAACCTTCACCGAGATGGCACTCGATGCGATCCTCGACGCGCACGATCCGACTCACGGCGGCCCAGACCTGTCGGGGACCGTCGACCGGGTCCCCGCACAGAGTCCCGCCGCGACCATCGAGATGATCCGAAGAGGCGAAGCCGACTTCGGGTGCGTGCCGATCGAGAGTTCGCTGGAGGGTTCGGTTCCCGCGACCATGGACGCGCTCGTACCCCCCGCTGCGGACGGGCCCGCCGGTCGGGTGCAGGCATTCGCCGAGACGGTTCTCGACATCTCGTTCACCATCGCCGCGGCCGAACCCGTCGAAGCCGCCGACGTCCGCACGATCGCCGCCTACCCGGTCGCCTCGGCCCAGGTGCGGCAACGGGTCGGTGAACTCTTCCCGAACGCCCGGTTCGTCACCTCGGGTTCCAATGCCGCAGCAGCGCAAGATGTTGCGGCCGGGAAGGCCGACGCGGCGGTCACCACCGGGCTCGCGGCCAGATTGTCCGAACTCGTCGTCCTCGCCGACGGCGTCACCGACGCCCGGGATGCGACCACGCGGTTCCTCCTGGTGGGCCGGCCCGGAATCCCGACGCCGAGTACCGGCGCCGACCGGACCTCGGTCATCCTCGATCTGTCCAACGAACCGGGTAGCCTGATGGCGGCGATGAACGAGTTCGCCTCACGCGGAATCGATCTCACCAGGATCGAGTCCCGCCCGCAGCGCGACGAGGCGCAAGGTCGCAGCATCGCGGGCCGGTACCGGTTCTTCCTCGACGCCGTCGGCCACATCGACGACGCCGCGGTCGCCGAAGCCCTTGCCGCACTGCATCGTCGATGCGAGCGGGTGGTGTTCCTCGGGTCGTGGCCCGCGGTGCGGACCACCGGAGCGGCTCCACCCGATCACACCGAATCCCTTGTCTGGGTCGAGTCGATGCGTCGAGGAGGTATCTGATGGCACGCCTGCACCTGGTCCGCCACGGCGAGACCACCGCCAACGTGATGCGTAGGCTCGACACCGCCCTGCCCGGCGCCGCACTGACCGATTTCGGTGCGCGCCAAGGTGTTCGATTCGGACTCGAGCACGCCCTCGAACAACCCGCTGTGCTGCTCAGCTCACGCGCCCTCCGGGCCCGGCAGACGGCCGAATTGATCGGCTCGGTCTGGGACGTCGAGACCGCCGCGGTCGACGGCGTGCACGAGGTCCAGGCCGGGGACCTCGAGGATCACACCGACCGTGAATCCTACGAGGTGTTCCACGGCATCATGCAGCGCTGGCACGACGGCGACCTCGACGCTCGTATCCCCGGCGGCGAATCGCTGGCGATGGTCTACGACCGTTACCTGCCGACGGTCGAGGATCTCGCCGACATGTATCTGACCGGGCCGGACCAGCGAGATGTCTACCTGGTGAGCCACGGCGCGGCCATTCGGCTGATCGCGGCGCGGTTGTCCGGCATCGACTCCCGCTTCGCGGCCGCCACCCACCTCGGCAACACCGGTTCCATCGAACTCGAATACGCAGACGGAGTGTGGGTGTGCCGGAGGTGGGGGGCGAAGTCGGCGCCGTTCGAGGTCGTCGACGAGCCGTTGGTCGACGAGCCGATGGGTTGAGGTCGGAGGCGCGGTCACTTGATGATCGCGTCGACCGTCTTCTTCAACGCCGAAGGTTGCGACGGGCGGCGGGGCGCCTTCTCCCTACGACGCAGCATCTCCTCACCGATCGCCTGAAGTTCCTTGCGGCCGAGCGCTTCCCGCACCTTGGGGAACCACTCGTCCTCTTCTTCTTCGATATGGTGTTCGACGTTCTCGATCAGGACCGTGGTCTTGGCGTCGAAGCGCTCGGCATCCGGGCTGAGTGCGGCGAGTTCGACGACGAGGACGTCGGCAACATGGTGCTCCTCGTACGACTCGAGGATGTCGTCCTCGAGGTCCGGGACGCGTTTGCGGATCTCCGGGTACATCACCTCGTTCTCGATGTAGGTGTGCACCGTCAGGGCCTCGATGATCTTGTCGACGATCTTGCCCTTGGTCTTGGTGGCGTTGGGTCCCTGCGACTTGAAGTCGCGGAACAGTTTGCGGATCTCCTTGTGGTCGTCCCTGAGGATGACGATGGCGTCTGAGGACATGGACGTACTCCTGAGATAGAGGGGCTGCTCGATCTGCACTCCCTCATACCGCGTTCGGGTCCCGCTCAAACATCGGGCGACGGCGCCGACATCCACCCTTCGGCGAGCCGGGCGACCCGCTGACGTGCGGCTCAGCCCCAACCGTTGGCGTGCAGCCAGTCGTCGTCGATGCCGAAGTGGTGCGCGATCTCGTGGACGACGGTGACCGCGACCTCGTGCACGACCTCGTCGCGGGAATGGCACATCGCGAGGAGCGGGGTGCGGTAGATGGTGATGGTGTCGGGCAGGTAGCCACCGTAGTCGTGGTCGCGCATCGTCAGTGCGACACCGTGATACAGCCCGAGGATCTGCGGCTCGTCGGGATTGAACGGCTCGACCAGGATCACCACGTTGTCGATGGCGTCGGTCAGTTCCGACGGGATGGTGTCCAGCGCGTCGGAGACCAGCCCGTCGAACTCGTCGTCGGACATCGTCACGGCCATCGGGTCAGCCCGCCGGCGCCGGGACCTCGTCGGGGTTCGGCGCGATCCCCGGCGGCAACGGAACGGGAGTCGGGAGCGCGCGGCCGGGCGGTGCCTCCGGCGGCGCCACCGGGGCTCGACCGTTGATCAGCAACGCCCCACCCTTGGCGTCCCCGACGATGGTCGCGAAACCGCGGCGTTTGTCGGGAAGGCCCAGATAGCAGACGACCTTTCGGCTGCCCGCGAGCCAGCTGGGTTCGCTCAGCACCGACCACTGGACGTTGAGGGTGGTGGCGTCGAGGGCCTTCTTGCCGCCGACGAAACGTTCGGCCTGCACGGGGCAGATCGAGCCGAGGTAGTTGTTCTGGGCACCGGTGGCGGGCCACGGCTTGTTCGACATCCGGTCGCCGAAGCGGGCCGACATGTCGACGATGCCGGTCGTCTGGAACGCATGCGGCTCAGCGCAGTTCACTGCGAAACCGGTGGGGGCGCGGGTCTCGGGGTCGATGCCGACACACGTGCCCTCGGGCCAGACGAACGACTGGTTCTGATCGGCGACGCGGCCGGAGAACTGCGCGGGCTGCCCGTCGGCGCCGTTCTCCTGGACACCGCAGCGCAATTGCCGCGCGCCCTTGTCCCATTGCGCCTGTGAGGGGTACATCATGCCGACCGCGAAGCGTCCCTGCGGGTCGAGACGGCCCTGGAGATACTGGTCGACGATGACGGGGCACTGCTCGTCGCGGATCGTCGCGAATCGCTCCGCACCGGGCCACGGCGCGTCCTCACCGAACTCGGCGCCCGGGACCAGAGCGGTGTCCACGCCGCCGGCCACCTCGAACCGGTGCTTCTGCTCGCAACCGACCTTCAGGGGCTGACCCGGGTTGCCGGCCGGCCAGTCCAGGCAGTCGCCGGACACCGATTTGGTGAAGGCGTTGTCGGTGAGACGCTCGCCCTCGCCGATGTCACTGCCGCCGACGCTGCCGCTGTCGTCGAAGACGCCCATCGCAAAAGCGATACCGCCTGCGACGAGGGCTCCGACGACGATCGCGGCGAGGACCACGTACACCGGGTTGCGGACCGGGCGCCCGGGCCGCCGGCGTGTTGCCGACGCGGAGTCGTCGAGTGTCGCCGACGCGGAGTCGTCTGGCGTCGTCGCGGCCGGTGACCACTGGTCGTCGGCTGCGTGGCCGTCCGTTGGGTCGGGGCGAGTTGGGTCGGGGTCGGGCGCGTTCATCGGGATCCATCATGCCTGGCCGGGTCGGCCGGGCACAGTCCCCGGTTGCGTCGTCACGCCGGTTCGGAGGCGAGCAGGCGCGCGGCGAGTCCGGTGAGTTCTGCCCGGAACTCCTCGTACCCGGCTCGCAGGCGGTCGCCCGGCCACCCCGGCGGCAGGAGGTCGGCCGGCAGGAGCGGGTCGCGGAGGATGTGGCGTACCACGGCCGCCGCGACCTCGAAACGGTCGGCGACGGTGGGCGCGGCAGCCAGCGCCAGGAGCAACTCCTCGGCCGATTCGGCCCACGACGCCGGTGCGAACAGGCGGCCGACGAGCTCCGCGGGCGGTTCGTCGGGGACGGCGCGAAACATGCTCAGGCGTCGTCGTGTCCCGGGTGCAAAGTCGACGTCCAGGTTCGCCGGCCGGGACCAGACGCCCTCCCTGAGCTCGCCGAACCTGGCGCGGAGGAGCGCGTCGCGGAGCCCCGCCCGGTCGGACGAGGTATCCGAACCCACGGTGACGACGGCGAGATCCCACCGACCGTCCCAGTCGCGCGTGGCCGGGTGCAGGGCGTCGTCTTGTCGGCGCTGCCGTTCGACGAGGCGCGGTGACAGGCGGTAGAGGTCGTCGGCACGTTCGAGGTCGCCCGCCGCCACGAGTCGGGTGAGCGCCACCCGGACCGTGGATTGGCGAACGCCGAGTTCGGTGGTCAGCGCCAGGATCCGCCGCACCGGGGCCTCGGGCCGGTCCATCCCCAACAGGCCGCTGAGGATGACCGATCGCGCCGTCAGTCGGGGGATGTCCACGGGTGCGCCGGCCACCCTCCGATGCTAGCCAGGGTTCCGGGGCGCCGGCGACGACGACGGGTATTACACAATGCAAGCGAATGATGAAGAAGTGTAATACCGTGACGAGGACACCCCACCGGAGAAAGGCCCGGCATGCCCACACACGCCGTCACCAATCAGGTCCCGGAACTCGTCGACCACGACGTGGCCGACCATCCCGCGATCACCGAAGCCGTGCACCGGGCGGGTGCCGACCACATGCTCGAGGAGTTGCACCGGATCGGCCGACTGGCCGGCGGCGCGGAGGCGATGCGATGGGGCGACCTCGCCGAAGCCCATCCGCCGGAGCTCCGAACGCACGACCGATACGGGAACCGCATCGACGAGGTCGAGTACGACGCGGCCTATCACCACCTGATGCGAACGGGCATGGGCTTCGGGCTGGGCGGCGCCGCATGGGCGGACCCGAGTCCCACCGCGCATTTCGAACGAGCCGCGAAGTCGAGCGTGTGGGGGCAGGTCGATGCCGGGCACGGCTGCCCGTTGTCGATGACCTACGGTGTCGTCCCCGCACTGCGGGCGAACCCGGAGATCGCGAAGTCCTATGAGCCGCTGCTGATCTCGTCGGTCTACGATCCGGGTTTGCGGGCGCCGCTCTCGAAGGCGGGTCTGACGGCAGGCATGTCCATGACCGAGAAACAGGGTGGTTCCGACGTTCGCGCGAATGCGACGACAGCGGTTCCGCAGCGGGACGGAACGTACCGGATCACCGGGCACAAGTGGTTCACCTCGGCGCCCATGAGCGATGTCTTCCTCGTCCTGGCCCAGGCTCCCGGTGGCCTGTCCTGCTTCTTCGTCCCCCGGGTCCTGCCCGACGGGAGCCGGAACACCTTCCTGCTCCAGCGACTGAAAGCAAAGCTGGGCAACCACTCCAACGCCAGCAGCGAGGTGGAGTACGACGACACCGTGGCGTGGCTCGTGGGTGACGAAGGACGCGGCGTGCCGACGATCATCGAGATGGTCAACATGACCCGCCTCGACTGCACGCTCGGATCCGCGACGAGCATGCGCGCCGGGGTGGCCCAGGCGGCCCACCACGCGAGCCATCGAACCGCGTTCGGCGCGACACTCGTCGATCAACCCCTGATGCGCAACGTTCTCGCCGACCTGGCGGTCGAATCCGAAGGCGCGACGATGGTCGCGCTGTGGCTTGCCGAGCTCACGGACAAGGCCGCGGCGGGCGATGACCGAGCCGACTCGCTGCGACGGATCGCGTTGGCGATCAGCAAGTATCACGTGTGCAAGCGGGCCCCCGCCCACGCCGCCGAGGCGCTGGAGTGCCTGGGCGGCAACGGATACGTGGAGGAGTCCCGTATGCCGCGGTTGTATCGAGAAGCGCCGCTCATGTCGATCTGGGAGGGTTCGGGCAACGTCGCGGCGCTGGATGTGTTGCGCGCCATGGCCAGACAGCCGGAGACACTGACGGTCCTCCTCGACGAGATCGAACATGCGGCGGGCGCCGATCGGCGCTTCGATTCCGCGGTGTCCGACCTGCGACGCGGCCTCGCCGACCTGGAGGACTTGCAGTACCGCGCCCGTCGGGTGGTCGGCTCGATGGCGCAGCTGCTACAGGCCTCGCTGCTGGTGCGACACGGCCACCCGGCGGTCGCCGACGCGTTCGTCGCCGGTCGGCTGGGCAACGATCGGAACGATGTCTACGGCACCCTGCCCCGCGGTGTGGACACCGCGGCGATCATCGAACGCGCGACTCCGAAGACGGCGGAGGCGCACGCGCATGGGTGAGCCGGAGCCCGGGCCGGGGACCCGTCCGGCGCAATGGCGCGACGATCTTCGCCGCGGCGACGATTCGCTGTTCGACGGACGCTCGGCGACCGGGCCCGACGTCGACTACCGGACCCTCACCTATGAGGTCACCGGACGGATCGCCCGCATCACGTTCAACCGTCCCGATCAGGGCAACGCGATCACGGTCGACACACCCGTCGAACTGGCCCACGCGGTGGAACGGGCGGATCTCGACCCCGACGTCCACGTGATGGTCGTGTCCGGCCGCGGCAAGGGTTTCTGCGGCGGATACGACCTGTCGATCTTCGCCGAGAACGGGGGCGATCCGTCGACGGCCGTCGACTCCCCGACGGGCACCGTCCCCGGCTCACGAACCGGCACCGTTCTCGATCCGGTGGTCCAGGCGCGCAACCACGATCCAGCAGGCACGTGGGACCCGATGGTCGACTACGCGATGATGAGCAGGTTCAACCGCGGCTTCTCGTCCCTGCTCCACGCCGACAAACCGACCGTGGCCAAGCTGCACGGGTTCGCCGTGGCCGGTGGCACCGACATCGCGCTGTATGCCGACCAGATCATCTGCGCCGACGACACCAAGATCGGTTACCCGCCGACGCGGGTGTGGGGCATCCCCGCGGCCGGGATGTGGGCGCACCGGCTCGGCGATCAACGGGCGAAACGCCTTCTGTTCACCGGAGATTGCCTCTCCGGAAGGCAGGCTCACGAGTGGGGCCTCGCCGTCGACGCGCCGCCCGCGGAGGAACTCGACGAGCGGACCGAGGAGCTGCTCGAACGGATCTCCCGCGTTCCGGTCAACCAACTCATGATGGCCAAGCTCGCGATGAACAGTGCCCTCTTCGCTCAGGGCGTGGCCAATTCGGGCATGATCAGCACCGTCTTCGACGGCATCTCGCGACACACGCGGGAGGGTTACGCCTTCCAGCAGCGCGCCGCGACAGTCGGGTTCCGTGAGGCGGTGCGCGAACGCGACGAGATCAACGGCGACTGGAAGCGGGGACGATCCGAACCCCTCGACGGGTGACGTCCGGTGATCGCAGACGGCTAGCGGGATTCGGGCACGAGGTCGGCGTCATCCGGTGCGGAGAGCGTCAGCACCGCTTCGGCGATCCGCGGGTCCCGTTCCAGCTCGGTTTCGAGGGCACGTAGCGAGACCGCGACCGAGGACTCGACCTCGTCGCCGGTGAAATCGACCGCGGCGACGAGGAACAGCTGCACCGGGCCGGTGTATTCGACGTGTAGGTAGGTCACGCGGTCGATGTTGCTGTGCGAGAGCAACTCTCGTAGAACGTGCTGCCGGGCGGTCTCGTCGACGGCCTGACCGAGCAGGAAACGCCGGTTCTGGTTGATCAAGACGATGGCAACGACCCCCAGCAGGATGCCGACCAGGATGGACCCGAGCGCGTCGTAGGTCGCCGACCCGGTGACTTGATGCAGCAGCACGCCGACGAAGGCGATCGCGAGACCGATCAGAGCCGCCGCGTCCTCGGCGAACACGGCGCGCAGCGTCGGGTCCGAGGTGCGGAAGACCTGGCGGAGGAGGCCGATCCGGCGCTTCTCGGCGCCTCGTCGCGCCTGCTGGTAAGACCGCACGAACGAGAGGCCCTCGAGGATGGCCGCGACCCCGAGGACGGCGTAGGCCACTGCGTAGTCGGTGGCCGGCTCCGGCGAGATCAGTTCGGTGATCCCGTGTTGTACCGATACCGCGGCGCCGACTGCGAACAATCCGAACGCGGCGAACATCGACCAGATGTATGCCTCGCGACCGTACCCCTGCGGGTGATGGGTGTCGCGAGGCCTGCGCGCGCGCCGCTCGGCGATCAGCAGCAGGATCTCGTTGCCTGTGTCGGCCCACGAGTGAGCCGCTTCGGCGACGAGAGACGCCGAACCGGTGAGCATCGCCGCCCCGGTCTTGGCCACCGCGATCAGCAGGTTGGCGAAGAAGGCGATGATTACCGTCAGAAAGCTCTCACTGGGGCCACCGGATTCACCCTGCGGTTCGGTCGGGGAGGACACCGCACCAACTCTGGCACGTTCCGGCGTCGGCCGGGTGCGTGAACGGTCCCTAGACTCGCGCGAGTGGAGCACCCCGCCGACAAATCCTCACCGACTCCGGACTCGACCCCGCCGCCGAGCCCGGAGGTCGTCGAACTGGCCGGCCGACTGTTCGACATGGCGCGGTCCGGCGACACCGCCGCCCTGAGCGGGTACCTCGACGCCGGTGTTCCGGCGGATCTGCGGAACCAGTCCGGTGATTCGCTGCTCATGCTCGCCGCCTATCACGGGCACGCGCCCGCGGTCGAGATACTGCTCGAGCACGGCGCCGACGCCGACCTCGCCAACGACAAGGGACAGACGCCACTCGCCGGAGCGGTGTTCAAGGGTTTCGACGACGTCGTCCGACTCCTCGTCGACGCGGGTGCCGACCCGTATGGCGGGACTCCGTCGGCCGACGCCGCCGCGTCCATGTTCGGGCGTGCGGACCTGCAACGGTTGTGGAGCTGATCGGCCGGGCTCGGCCGAGGTGGCGTGATCCGGTCGACACGTCGTCCTCAAGTAGGGTTTGAAGGCGTGATCGACCTGAAGATTGTTCGCGACAACCCCGATCTGGTCCGGGACTCACAGCGCACCCGCGGCGAGGACCCGGCCCTGGTGGACGCCCTGCTCGACGCCGACGCGGCTCGGCGGGCCGCCATCGTCGATGCGGACGCACTGCGATCCGAACAGAAGGCCCTCGGCAAACAGGTCGGCAAGGCGCAGGGAGACGAGAAGCAGGCGCTCCTGGCCAAGGGCAAGGAGCTCGCCGAGCAGGTCAAGGCCGCGGTCGCCCGCCAGTCCGAGGCCGACGAGGCCGCGGCCAAGGCCCACCGCGCGATCTCCAACATCGTCGCCGACGGTGCACCCGCGGGCGGCGAGGACGATTACGTGGTCCTCGAGCACGTCGGCGAACCCCGCGAGATCGAGAACCCGCGGGATCACCTCGAGATCGGCGAGGCACTCGGTCTGCTCGACATGGAACGCGGCGCGAAGGTCTCCGGTTCGCGGTTCTACTTCCTCACCGGCCTCGGCGCCCAGCTGCAGCTCGCCCTGCTCAACATGGCCGCGGCGAAGGCGACCGCCAACGGTTTCACGCTGATGATCCCGCCGGTGCTGGTGCGCCCGGAGGTCATGGAGGGCACCGGCTTCCTCGGCGCGCACGCGGACGAGGTCTACCACCTCGACAAGGACGACGATCTGTATCTGGTGGGCACCTCCGAGGTGCCGCTGGCCGGCTACCACATGGACGAGATCCTCGACCTGTCCGACGGCCCGAAGCGGTACGCCGGGTGGTCGACCTGCTTCCGACGCGAGGCAGGCAGCTACGGCAAGGACACCCGCGGCATCATCCGCGTGCACCAGTTCGACAAGATCGAGGGCTTCATCTACTGCCGCCCCGAGGACGCCGAGGCGGAGCATCAGCGCCTGCTCGGGTGGGAGAAGGACATGCTCGCCGCCATCGATGTGCCCTACCGGGTGATCGACGTGGCCGGGGGCGACCTCGGATCGTCGGCGTCCCGCAAATACGACTGCGAGGCATGGGTTCCGACGCAGGGCACCTATCGCGAGCTGACCTCGACGTCGAACTGCACCACCTTCCAGGCGCGTCGGCTCTCGATCCGTTACCGCGACGAGAACGGTAAGCCGCAGACCGCCGCGACCCTCAACGGCACACTCGCGACGACCCGCTGGCTGGTCGCGATCCTGGAGAACCATCAGCAGCCCGACGGCTCGGTGCGGTTGCCCGACGAACTCGCCCGGTTCGTCGGCACCGATGTGCTGACCTCGCGGTGAACTGAGCGCGCGTCGTGACCTCCGGCATCGTCATCGCCGTGATCGGTTCGTTGGCGTTCGCCGCCGCGGCGGTTCTCCAGGCGCTGGGCGCCGAGCAGGTCGCCCAGCGTGCGGCCGTCCGCGAGGAACGACGCCGATCGGCATCGGCCCACCCGTCGTTGCGTTCGACAGCGGCCACCATGCTCACGGTGCCGTTCCTCGTCGGGTTCGTGTTCGACATCATCGGTTTCGTGGCGACGATCGCGTCGGCGCGGTTGATACCGCTGTTCTTGTCGCAGACGATCATCTCCGCGCGCCTCGTGGCCACCGCCCTCCTCGCCATGGTGGTCCTCAAGGTCGGACTCACACTGCGCGACTGGATCTCGGGCGGGGTCGTCGTGCTGTCGCTGGTGCTGCTCGCGGTGTCGGCGGGACGCGAGGGGGTCGAGCACACGGACTGGATGCACTGGGCTGTCCTGATCGCGGGTCCGGCGCTCATCGCCCTGGGAGTGATCGTGATGCGGCGGTTGCGGAAACACATCGCCGCGGTGACCGGCTTGATCGCCGGCGCCGTGTTCGGTGTGATGGCCGTGGCGTCACGCATCGTCGACGGACTCGACCCGCTCGACCTGCCTGTCCTGTTCACCGATCCGGCGCTGTATGCGTTGCTGCTCAGCGGAATCGGCGGCTTCTACCTGTTCACGGTGGCGCTGCAGACCGGATCGGTCAACGGTGCGGCGGCAGCGCTCGTCGTGGGCCAGACGGTGTTGCCGGGTGCGGTGGGTATCGCGTTCCTCGGCGATGTCACCCGCGCCGGGTGGGGACCCGTCGCGATCATCGCGTTCGCCGCCGCGGTTCTCGGCGGAGTCGTGCTCGCGTCCTCGGGTGCGGTGACGGCGGTCGAGACCGCCGACGCGACCAATGCGCCTCGCGGATACGGCCATTCGCCGCGGGAGAGCGAGCGACGATGACTGTGGGCACGACGTGACGCCGGCGAGGGTGCCGGGCGCTGCGCGTGCGGTGGCGTCTGCCTGGCACGATCTGGAAGCAGTTCGCGGAAGCAATGGCGTTTTTCGATCCCGAACTCTGTGCCGAGCTTCCCGCCCCGGCACGACGGTGGCTGTGCGCGTCCCTCGCGACCGGCACACCCCTGGCCCGACGAGTCCGGATCACGATGACCGGGTCGATCAATCTCCGTGCGTGGCGACCCTTCCGGGCCGAACAGTTGATCGTCCCCGGACACGGATTCATCTGGGCTGCCCGCACCCGGGTGGGCGGGTTGCCGGTCAGCGGATTCGACCGTTTCACCGGCACCGAGGGTGAGATGCGGTGGAAGATGGCCGGGCTCATTCGACGGCATCACGATCCCGACGCACTGGGTCGCACGATGGGAAGAACGCTCAGGTGCAGGGAGTTCGGAGTTCTTCCGCGCCGACGTCGTGCGTGCTGAGTTCGGCTAGAGTCCCGACCGATGAACCTCGTTTCGACTGCTGGACCTCGATCGAAGTCCAGCAGTCGAGTCGAGGTTCATCGGTGGGCTCACCGGGTGACGGCCGGGTGTCCGCGTCTCACATGATCGCGGCGAGGACCCGGTCGAGGGCCCGATGTGTGCGCTCGCGAGCTGTGGCGTCGTCGGGATGCCGGGCGAGCCACAGGGCGGCCTCGTTCATCGCGCCCGACAGCTGTGCGGTGAGGGCGTCGACGAGGTCGTCGTCGATTCCGATCGCGGCGATCGCCTCACGCAGGTGCACAACGGAATTCGTCTCGTCGAGTCGTCGCCACTCCTCCCACCCGATGACCGACGGACCGTCGATCAGCAGGATCCGGGCGGCCGGGCCCCTGGTGATGGCGTCGACGAAGGCGTGCGACCCGGCGACCAGCTGGGCGGCGGCGTCGGCACCGGCCTGTTCCGCGGCTGCGACAACGGCGCTCCCGACGTCGTTCTGCTGCTCCTCAGCGACAGCGGCGAAAAGCGCCTTCTTGTTCCGGTAGTGGTGGTACACCGCTCCGCGGGTCACTCCGGCGGACTCGGCGACGTCGTCGAGGGACACCGCGGTGAAGCCGCGCTCGGCGAACTGTCGCGTGGCGGTGGCGAGGATGGTGCGAGCGGTCTCGGCAGCGGCTTCGGCAGAGGCGCGAGGCATGGACACTTCCTTTACGTACGCAGCGTATGTATAGTCCGATTCATACAAACGCATCGTACGTAAAGGAGAAGTCCATGCCAGTGACCAGCGTCTATCCCGTTCTCATGACCGATGACGTCGCCGCCACGTCTGCCTTCTATCGGGAGGTACTTGGCTTCGAGGTCACCTTTGATGCCGACTGGTACGTCAGCCTGCGGACCGGCGCCTTCGAGTTGGCGATCGTCGATGCGTCGCACCCGACGATCCCGGAAGGTTTCGGTCGGCGGTCCCAGGGGCTGCTGATCAACATCGAGGTCGATGACGTCGACGAGTTGTACGGGCGTTTGACCTCCGAGCAGGGACTGCATCCGGTGCTGGAACTGCGCAACGAGGACTTCGGGCAGCGGCACTTCATCGTCGAGGGGCCTGATCGAGTGCTGGTCGACTGCATCCAACCGATTGCGGCCGGTGAGGAGTACGCGGACGCATATGTGACGGACGCGGTGGCGGCCGGTTCGTGACCCCAGCTCCCCGAGCATGACTCCTGTTGTACGACAGTCACAGTGCGATGAGCAGCTCGGCGAGGCGTCTTTCGACGGGTGAGAGGGTGGCCGTGGTGTGCTGGTGTACGACTTGGCGGATGTCGAGGCGTGGGGTGTCGCCGGACCTGCTCGGCCCGTGAATCTCGTTGCGCACGTTGTTCAGATGTGTGGCCAACCGTTTGGGTATGTCGGGCCGGCGGTTGATGTATTCGGGGTTGGGTGGTGCACCAGGTTCTGGGTTGAGTCGCCATGCGCAGCGGCCTTCGTCGGGTCCGGAGCGCACGATGCGGGTGGTGTACTGGCCGGGGTTGGTGCCGACCATCCGATTGTGTCTGGGGCAGGCGGGTGCGAGGTCGTCGATGTCAGTGAGACCACCGTCGGCCCAGTCCTGGTGGGCGTGGTGCAATTCGACCTGGGTGGCGGGTTGATCGCAGCCGGGGGCCGAGCACACCTCACCGTCGGGGCGGGCGAAAGAGGCCAGGCGCTGCCCGCGGGTGGCCAGACGTCTGCCACGGCCGAAGTGCAAGGGCACGGCGGTGGAGTTCTTGAAGATCGCCAGCCAGGGTTGGGCGTCGGCGGCGAGGTCGATGACGTCGGCGATGGGGAGCAGGGTGCCGGTCGCGGTGGTGGCGAGCCCGGCTTCGCGGATCAGGTCGTCGAGGTCGGCTTTGATGATCAGCTGCACCGGCAGCCCGCGATGCGTCTTGCCGAGGAACCCGTCGTCGAAAACGGCCTTCAGCAGGGCGTCCAACGCGTCGTGGTTGATCTGCGCAGGGGTGCGAGTGTCACGCTCGGCTGCGACGGCCAGCGCCTCGGGATCGGCGTTGTCGAAAGAGCCTGTCGGAGAGATGGGGTCGTCGGGGTTGTTCATGCCGGGTTTGGCCCACACGGCCAGCATCATCGACAGGTGTGCAGCGAGTTCGGGGGTGAGGGTGCCGGACAGTTTTGCCGTCCCATCGGCACGTTGGCGTCCGATCCACAGGTTGCGACGCCGTTGGCGGTCGGTGTCGTCGGCCAGGGTGCCGTCGGGGTCGAGGTGGGCGAGCAACCGTGAGCCGAGTTGGGTGATCTCGGCCGGGGGATGTTCGACGGCGATCTCGGCCATCTGTCGTTCGGCGGCGACCTTCACATCGTGGGCAACCGCCATCGGGATGCGGTCGAGGACGTCGATGACGGCCTCGACGTGAGCAGAACCGACGGCACCGTGAGCGAAAGCCGCTGCGAGTGTGGGGTGTTGGGGTTCGAGTCGCTCGCCGTTGAGGCAGGTGAGGGCGGCGGTCGCGGTCAGATGCTTGCGTCGTCGCGTCGGGTTCGAGACGCGCAGATGATGGGTCATGAAGGAGGTGAGGGTGCGGGTCCCGGTCTTGCGAGGGAGGTCGCGGGCCTCGGCTTCGGCGATCTGCCGGTCCCCGGCAAATGTGGTTCGTGCGATGGCGCGCTCGGTGCCCGCGGCGACCTCGATCAACTCGGCATCGGTACACGCCGACAGGTCCACGGTCTGCAGTTCGTCGAGAAGGCGATGCAACTCCCACATGAGTTCGACAGGTCGGGGTGAGCAAGTGTCGGCGTCAGGAGCTGAACCATCGAGCACGATGACCGTCACCCCCAGCGATCTAGTCGAATTCACGTTCGACTATACGTCGAAATCGGCTGTCGCGCAACCATATCCATGGTCCGGAAACTACGGCTTTCCTGTCGGCGGTCTATGGTAAGAGTACGGCGATGAGCCGACGCGACGGCCGGATCAGGGCTACTGTTCGACCATGCTGATCGGGATTCTCGCGGCGGTGTTCGCGGCGCTGGCGTATGGCACCGCGTCTGTGCTGCAGGCACGGGGCGCGCAGAGTGTGGACACGGGCGCGGCTCCGGATGAGGCGCCGTCGTTACGGTCCACCATCACCGCGATGTTGACGGTCGCGTTCATCGCCGGAATGGCGCTGGACGGTATCGGATTCATCGGCAACATGGTGGCCGCGAGGATGATCCCGTTGTTCCTGGCTCAGCCGATCGTCAGTGCGAACCTGGTGGTCACGGTGGTGCTCGCCACGCTCTTCCTGAATGCGCGACTGTCGCGACGCGACTGGATCGCGATCGGGGTGGTCGTGATGTCGCTCATCCTGCTGGGTGTCGCGGCGGGTGACGAGGGCCGCGAACACGAATGGTGGTTGCACTGGGCGGTTCTCGTGGTCGGCATCGTGATCCTCGGCGTGGGTGCTGCGGTGTTGCCGCGCATGCACAGTCGCGTGGCCGTCCTGGCCGGCCTGTCCGGCGGTGTGCTGTTCGGCGTCCTCGCCGTCGCGGTTCGGATCCTCGACGGGCTCGACCCCTTCGACCTCGGTGAGATGCTCACCGACCCGGCCCTGTACGCGATCGTGCTGTGCGGGCCGGGCGGTTTTTACATGTTCACCGTCGCGCTGCAGAAGGGCGCGGTGAGCGCGGCGTCGGCGTCGCTGGTCGTCGGCGAGACGATCGTGCCGGGTGTGATCGGCATCCTGGTGCTCGGCGACACCACTCGACCGGGGTGGGGTGTGGTCGCCGTGATCGCGTTCATCGCGGCCGTGGTCGGGGCGGTGGTGGTGGCGATGTCGCCGGTGGTCGAGGCGGTCGAGCGTGCGGGCGAGGCCCCGGTACCCGACCCCACGCCGTGACGTCCGGTCCGTGCCGAGTCCGCATGAAATCACCTGTGGACCGCCCGTACCGGGCATCATTACCGGTCATGCGCCCCCTCTTCCGCAGCATCGTCACCCTGACCGCGGTCCTCGGGGCCGCGGCCTCGGTCTCGGTCCTCGCCCCCTCTGCTCCGGCGGCACCGAGCCCCACGCCGGTGGCCGCACCCTCACAGTTGCCGTCGGAGGACCCGTTCTACGACGCGCCGGCGGGTTTCGAATCGCGTTCACCGGGGAGCGCGCTGCGCACGCGTCAGGTCGGGTTGGGTTGGCGCGGAACCGATGTGCCGATCACCGCGACGCAGATCCTCTACCGCACGACCGATGAGTTCGGCGGTCCGGCATCGACGGTCACCACGGTGATCTCCCCGCCCGGTGCTCGCGCCGGGACCCCTCGGCGCGTCATCTCCTATCACTCCTTCTACGACGCGCTGGGCTCGCAGTGCGACCCGTCGTACACACTGCGCGGCGGAAACGCGAAAGAGGCGCCGATCGACATCACCCTGATCTCCGGGTTGCTCGCCGCCGGGTACACCGTCGCCGCGCCCGACTACGAGGGCAAGGGCCTGCGCTGGACGATGGCGCGAGAATCCGGATACGCGGCCCTCGACGGCGTCCGCGCCGCGCTCGGTCACCTGCGCGCTCCCGCCCGCACGCCGGTCGGACTCTTCGGCTACTCCGGCGGTTCGGTTCCCACCGGCTTCGGAGCCGAACTCGCCCCCCGCTATGCGCCGGAGTTGAACATCGTGGGCGCCGCGGCCGGAGGCGTGCTGGTGAACCCGGCGAACAATCTCGGATACGTGAACGGCAGCGAGAACTGGGCGGGTGTGATCCCGGCGCTCATGGCGGTCTACGCCGAGACCTACCGCATCGATCTGCGGCCCTACCTCTCGCTGAAGGGCACACAGGTACTCCGTCAGGTCGCAGGAGAGTGCATCGAAGCGTTCGCCGACAAGTACCCGGGCCTCACCGACCATCAGCTCCTCGTGCCCTCGGTGAGTGGTCTGCTCGCTGTTCCCGGTGTGCGGCAGGCGATCTCACAGAACGTGATGGGGACGCTGGGAAAACCGCGAACCCCGATGATGCTGGGCGTCGGCAACTCCGACGGCACCGGTGACGGCGTGATGCTGACCGCGGACGTCGCCCGGCTCGCCGGGTCGTACTGCGCACGGGGTGTGCCCACCACCTTCTCCGAGTATCGGGGGGCGAACCACACGCGGGCCTTCATCCCGTGGAGCGCAGAGGCCCTGGGTTTCCTCGACCGTCGCTTCACCGGGCAGCCGGCGCAGGGATGTGGCCGGTGATCACCAACGCATCACACGTGCGAGCCGAGCCGTGAATTCGTGGGTGACCCGAGCCGAACGGGGCGGTGATGCGACCGTCATCCGCGAGTTGCTGACGGCGGCATTTCCGACCGCCGACGAGGCGCGCTTCGTGGACGACCTGCGTGCCGATCCGAACGCATGGATGGACGGACTGTCCATCGTCACGGAGTCCGATGGGCAGATCGTGGGATACGCCCTGTCCACGCGGTGCCATGTCGACGAGGAACCGGCTCTGACGCTCGGCCCCTGCGCGGTGTGGCCGTCGCGTCAACGTACGGGTGTGGGGTCGGCGGCGATCCGGGCCGGACTCGAGGCGGCGCGTCGACTCGGCGAGAACCTGGTCCTGGTACTCGGTCACGCCGAGTACTACCCGAGGTTCGGTTTCGAGAGGGCTTCGCGTTTCGGGATCCGCGCGCCGTTCGATGTTCCCGACGAGGCGATGATGGCCCTCGCGCTCGACGACAGCCGGCCGGTCCCGAGCGGGACGATCGTCTACCCTCCTGCGTTCGGGGTCTGAGGTCCACCTGGCGGAGAAGTTCTCCGCCAGAGACATGCGCGCGCCCCGGGAGATGTACTCCCGGGGCGCGGCGCGTGTGCAGTGTCAGTCGGCGTCGGCGGACGGGCTCTGGTTGGTGCCACCGTCCGAGACCTCGAAGTTCTTCCACTCGCCGTTGTCGTGCACCTGCATGACCGTGCCCAGGCTGTCGTCGGGTGCGGCGACGGTCTTGAACCAGTCGTAAGCACCGGTCGCGTCGTCGAACTCTTTCTCCTCGACGACGTTTTCGCTGGAATCCACGACGCGGTACTGAGCCATGTTCTTCTCCTCACGGTCGATGTGTATGGCGTCCGGTCCGGTGCCACCCGGCCCGAAAGCCTTGACGCCATAATATGAATCGGATCGCGCTGGGCGCCCTGACGTTCACCCGTCGACGTCTGATTGTGTCTGCGGGCAACGGGCCGGTAACGATCGTTTCGGGCAGGTTGTCCCACCACTTCGGGTGAGTACCCACATTCGCGGGAGCCGACACATGCGCCGCAAGGCGAGGAATGTCTACTGTTTCGTTGTACCGGCTCGCGGTCGGTGATCGGCCGTCACGGCACGCGCGGAGGGTTTCCGAGCTGCTGGTTGATCGCGAGTGCGAGGTTGTTGCCCACGAGATTGACGAACGCCCGCCACGTCGTCGGATCGAGTGCCATCGAACCCTGATCGGTCGTGGTGCAACCGGCGGGCGCGGACTTGCCGTCGAGGCGATCCCGCAACCATACGATGGCCGGCGCGAAGCCTTCGACGGCGAGCGTGATGTGCTCGCTGAAGTGGTCGCGAACATACTTCACTCTCGCGGCGTCGTCCGCACAGTAGGTACGTACCAGTTCGTTGACCGGGCCCACGGGGGCGATCCAGTCCGGATTCGACTGGTAGATGAACATGGGGAACCGGGGCGTGGTCTTGCCCATGTTCAACTCGCCCAGGACCTTTCGGGGCGTGGGGTAGTCGAGAGGATCTCCTGGAAGATTCACCAGTCCCTTGATGTCGACGAATGGGGCGAGCGCCGCCTGGTATGTCAGGCACAGCGGGTTCTTGGTCGCGAACAGCGCCCTTCCGAGCGGGTTCATGTGGCGCGCGAGAAAGGACTCCAGTTCCTGGTATTCGCGGCTGACCCCGATGATCCCGGCCATGATGAGACCCGATGCGGCGTTCCGGTCGGCGAGGTCCACGAGAGCGCGGATGTTCGCCGGCACGCCGCCTTCGGCCGCCCCCACGATCGGGAGTTCCGGTGCGTAACCCGAGTGCAACTCGGCGGCCCAGCCGGTGGCGATGGCGCCGCCGGAATAGCCCATCAAGCCCACGCGCAGATCGTCTTTGAGCCCCAGCGGAGCGAAGTTCCGGGCACCCCGGATTCCGTCGAGGGTGATGCGACCCGCGAGCGGCCCTGCGGCGAAGGCGGATTCGGGGCCCTGGTGGTCGGGGATGACGACCGACCAGCCGGCGCCGACCAGCGAGGTGATCTGCAGGATCTCCAGGCTGGAGTCGGCCGAGCCGGTGAGCTGGCCCGGAATCGAACCCTGCTGCAGTGCGTACGACGGCGCGCAGTACATCGCGGTGGAATCCTCCGCAGACTGCCACGAGACCAGTTTCGAGGGACCGGACTTCGCCGGTCCCTTGGGTTTGAGCAGTGTCGCCACGGCCGGGATTGGCTCGCCCCGGGTGTTGGTCGACCGGTAGGAGATCTGCCAGGCGTCGACGTTGACCGGAATCACCGAGAGAGCCGCCACGTGTACGCGTCGCGCGCTGATGAGGTCACCGGGCTTCTTCGCCGCGACCACTGCTGGAGGAGGCAGGTAGAAGTCCGGGTCGAACTCGGGGATCGCCGGCGGCACCGGGAACGGTAGCGGCGGTGCGACCGGTACGGCGGACACGCCGCCCGCGCCGATCACGGTCCCGCTCAAGACGGCCGCGACCGTCACCACGGTCAGCAGCCGACGACAGCGCTGCGCCCAGAACCCGTTCCATCCCCGCATGGCACCTCCCGATAAGTGAGACGCCCGTGTCTCACACTTCGGCAGAACCTACACGCGTGTGTTCCAGAACACAACGGGTGGGTGGGAGGTCAGAGTCGTGCGAACGCGAGCAGGATGTCGGACAGAACAGCGACGACATCGTCGATCCTTGCCGGATCGGCTGTCTCGCTCCACCGGTGGACAAGCCCGGTCAGCGCTCCGACGAAGGCGATGGCGAGGTCGCGCTGACGTTGTGTGGGCGGGCGGTCGGCGAAGTCCGCCATTGCGCCCACGAAGAACCCGACCCACTCCTCGCGGCCGTCGAGGCGATGCTGCTCGACGCGCGGACTGACGCCGACGATCTGTACGAAGGAGACCGAGGCGCGTCGAGGATCGGTGCCCACCGAACTCATGTAGGCGCGCATCGCGGCAGTCGACAGATCCCGGAGATCACGAGATGGGCAGGCCGCCAACGCTTCCGCAACGGCGACGCGAGCGGCGCCCTGCACGGAGTCATACAACGCGACGAGGAGTTCTTCACGATCGGTGAACTCGGCGTAGAACTGCCGTCGCGACAATCCGGCCACCCGACAGATCGACGTCACCGACGACTTCGCGTAACCAGGGTCCGTGAACTCCACGAGTGCGGCGTCGAGGAAACGCTGACGTCGCTCGGCGGCACGGTCGCTGACCGAACGGCCGCCGTACGTGCGTTCGGTGGTCACGTCTGCACGATCCGATGGACTAGGAGTCGAGTTTGCTCGCGCGGAGCTCGTGTCCCTTCGATGTCAGGCATCGACCCGTCGACAGATCCCACTGCCAGCCATGGAGATTGCAGGTCAGCTTCTCGCCTTCGATCACCCCGAACTTGCCGAGGTCGGCCTTGAGGTGCGGGCAGCGACGCTGGATCTCCCAGCCGTCCTTGGTGATCGACGCCGAGTCGTCGTGCGCCTCGGCGAACCACCCGTCCGCGTAGGCGATCCGCTCGTCGGTGAGGCATTTGAAGAAGGTGTAGAGGAACTCGTTGTAGCCGCCGATACGCCACGTGGTGAACCGCGTCGACAAGAAGATCGTGTTCACCCAGTCGGGCTCGTCGTCACGCAGAACGGTTCGCACGAGCTCGGTGGCGATGCGGAAGCCGTAACGGTACTTGCCTTCTCCCTCCTTCGGCTCGCGGACGATGCGGTTGGGGAAGTCGAGGACCACGGTCTCGGTGGTGTCGCCGGCCGGTCCGCCGCCCGGGGTCATGACCAGGCCCACGGGGTAGCCGATGCCGTCGCAGATGAGGTCCGACTGTCGCATGATCGGTTCGAAGAGGTCCCGCAGCGCCGGGAGCAGCGGCTCGCCCTCGGCGGGTGCCCACGACGCCTTCTCGGCGGCGATGACCGGCGCGAACTTCTCCTTCATGCGCTCGAGGTAGGCGCGCTTGTTCTCGCCGAACACGTCGGCGGGCGCATACGGGTGGGTGACCTCGTTGAGGGCCGGGCCGGTGAAGTCCGCGACCGAACCCGACACCATCATCAGACCGCGGTGTTTCTCGCCGTCGTCGGTGCCGTGGATGCGCATCTGCTCCAGGAACGTCTCCTGGTCGGGGAAGATCGATGTCGTGTCGGCGTTCTCACCCGAGCCGAAGTCGTTGAGGTAGAACAGATCCTCGTCGAGGAACATCGGCGGCCCGGCCGACGGGACCACCCAGGTCGCGCCGACCTGCTCGATGTACGAACGCGCACGGTCCATTCCGCGCTGACGCTTCTGAGATGCGAAGTTGGCCTTCGACTTACGAGGGATGTCGTAGACCATCGGATACCAGATGGCACCCGAGTACTGCAGTAGGTGGACGTCGACGTGTCCGAACGCCTCGTCGACGACGTCGAGGTCGATGGGCCGGGCGTCGTTCATGTTGAAGCAGACGGTCTCGCCGTCGGACACGACCAGGCCGCTGTCTCCGATCGGCCCGTCGGCGGGCGCACGCAGCGCGATGATCATGACGTCGAGCGAACCCTTGTCGTTGCTGACGGTCGTCTTCACCGAGTCGGTCGTCTCGACGAACTTGGTGAAGCCGAGCCGCTCCAGTTCACGGCGCAGATCCGGCACCGGATAGTCGGGGAGCAGGACGGTGGCGTCCTTGTTCACGTTGTCCCGCAGGTTGCGCTCGTCGAAGTGATCGCGATGCAGGTGGGAGACGTACAGGTAGTCGCAGTCCCCGAGCGACTTCCAGTCGAGTTCGGAGTTGTCGGGAAAGGGCACCCAGGAGGCGAAGTACGTCGGGTTGACCCAGGGGTCGCAGAGGATCGATCCGGCGGTGGTCTGGATGTGGAAACCGGCATGACCGATGCTGGTGATCTGCACGAAGGGGGCCTTTCATGTGTGCGCGGGGCTGCGCGGCAGTGCACTACAGGCCTCCAGGGTATCGACACGCGGACGAGCCCCGCGTGGGCCATGAGTCCTCACCGGGTGTCGTGGTGACGATCCTCACGAACCACGCGGGGCGATCGGCCTGCTCGGTCAGCCCGCGATACGGCGCACCGCGTTGCGCGCCAAGACCGGCAGCTTCGACGCCGCGAACAGGCTCCGGATGAGCTTGCTGTCGTCGCGCGGCATGAGGCCTGCGCGCTGGACGGCGTCGATGAAGTCGTAGAGGGTCTCGCCCTCTTCCATCAGGCCGTCGGCGTTGAAGTGATAGCGGTCGACGGCGGGCGCCTGGATGAATCGCCCGTCCCCGTAGATGGTGGGCGCCGTCTCGTCGTACGGGTACATCCGGAGGGGGCCGCTGAAGTGGCCGCTGCCGATGTACCGGATGACGGTGCGCACGGTGCCGTCGGGCTGCACATCGATGTAGACCTGGTCGGGCAGCGGGTCGTAGCGCCAGTCGGGGATGGCGTCGAAGAACGCGAAGTTGTAGGTGACGAAGTCGTCGATGCCGACGATCGTGCGGCCGAAGGTCGTGACGTCGGTGTAGCGGAGGTCCTTCGCATAGAGCTCGTCGTTGATGCTCATGTCGCGTACCAGGAAGCTCCACCAGTACTTCTTGGCCCAGGTCATGATCCACGTCAGGTCGGTGTCGTGGGCATTGCCGAGGTGCGTGAGCTTCTTGTCGAACATGTCGAACCAGTCGCGGGTGGACTGCTGCAACTCGGGTTCGGAGATGGCCCGGACCGGGACGCCGCGATTGGCCTTCAGGTACTCGGGGGCGGGTTTGGCGAGGCGAGGGGTGGAAAGAGCTTCTTGGAACGCTTCTTCACTGAACATGAAGCAGATGCTTCATGTTGAATCAGGTGATGTCAATGGGTGCGCCGGGAAAGATGCGACGATGAACGGATGACTTCGGGCAGGCTCTGGCGCGGACAGACGCTCGCCGATCGGTCCGACGAGCGGCGCGAACAGATGCTGGTGGTCGCCGAGGGACTGCTCGGCACGGGTGGCGCAGCCGCTGTGACGATGCGGGCGGTCGTTCGCGAGGCCAATCTCAGTCCGCGCTATTTCTACGAGAGTTTCGAGTCGCGGGAGCAGCTGATCACCGCGGTGTACGACCGGGTTACCCGAGAACTGCTCGCCCACGTGACCGCCGGAGGCCGTGCGGAGGACAGCCGGGACGGGGTGCGGTCATTGCTCGAGGCGTGCCGCGACTTCTTCGAAGCCGACCCCGGTCGTGCGCGGATACTGTTGCGCGAGCCGCTGGCCGACGACGTCCTGCGCGCACACCGGGCGGCGATCGTCCCGGGCTTCGTCGAAGCCGTGCTGACGCTGGTCGCCGATCGTCGGTCGATGCCGCCGGCGCGACTCGCGGTCGTCTCCTCGGCACTCGCCGGCGCGCTCACGGTCCTGTATCTGGACTACGTCGACGGGCGGTTGGAGCTCACGTCCGCCCAACTGGCCGATGCCGCCGTCGACCTCGTGTTCGCCATCGTCGGGGTCGGTGGGGGCGATCGCTAAGCTCTCTGCCATGGAACCCGTCTACGACGCCGTCATCACCACTGCCCGCCTGCTGTGGCTGGCCGAGGGACTGAAGTTCAAGGTCTCAGGTGTCGAACATGTGCCGGCCGAGGGGCCGGGGGTCGTCGCCATCAACCACACCGGATACCTCGACTTCACCTACGCGGGCATCCCCGCGTTCCTGCAGGGCAGGCGCAAGGTGCGGTTCATGGCGAAGAAAGAGGTCTTCGACAACAAGGTGTCGGGTCCGATCATGCGGTCGCTCAAGCACATTCCGGTCGACCGTGGGCAGGGCGCGGAGAGCTACCGGGCTGCGGTCGACTACCTCAAGCGCGGTGAACTCGTCGGCGTCTATCCCGAGGCGACCATCAGCCGCAGCTTCGAGCTGAAGACCTTCAAGTCCGGGGCGGCGCGCATGGCCCTGGAATCCGGGGCCCCGATCGTCCCCACCGTGATCTGGGGTGCCCAACGGGTCTGGACCAAGGGCCATCCCAAGCGACTCGGCCGGACCGGGTACCCGATCTCCATCGGGGTGTGCGAGCCGATCGCACCCACCGGCGACGCCGATGCGCTGACGGCGAAACTGCACGAGGTGATGAGCGCCAAGCTGCTCGAACTGCAAGACGGTTACGGCGAGCACCCGAAGGGCGAGTTCTGGGTTCCCGCCCGACTGGGTGGCTCGGCGCCGACGCTCGAGGAAGCGAACCGCATGGACGCCGAGGAGCAGGCCGAGCGTGCCGCCAGGCGTGAACGTCGGGAGGACGATCCCGGCGTGATCTGACGGTCGGTCGGTCGACCGTCGTCGGTCGTCGGCCGGAGATGTCCGTCGTGCCCCGCCGGTAATCTTGATCCATGAACCGCAGGGGGCACGCACACCGGGAGCCGGTGTATCGCGTCCTGGAGGTCATCGCGAACGGGCTCGTCCGCGCGCAGGCTCTCGACCTGCACTTCACCGGCATCGACAACATCCCGGACTCGGGTGGCGCGGTCCTGTGTGTGAACCACACGGGATATCTCGACTTCCTGCCCCTCGCGCTCGGCGTCCAGCGTGCGGGTCGCAGGACCCGGTTTCTGATCAAGTCCGAGGTCATGGACGTGGCGATCATGCGCTTCCTCGTCAACCACACGAAGACCGTGCCGGTCGACCGTTCGCGCGGCGCCGACGCGTACCGGGCGGCGCTCGGCCGGCTGCGCGACGGGCACATCGTCGCCGTCTATCCGGAGGCGACGATCAGTCGCAGCTTCGAACTCAAGGACTTCAAGAGCGGTGCGGTCCGGATGGCCGCCGAGGCGGGTGTCCCGATCGTGCCGGCCATCGTGTGGGGAGCGCATCGGCAGTGGACCAAGGGGGGTCGGCGTGACATCGGTCGCAGCAGACTCCCGGTTCACGTCCGGTTCGGAATGCCGTTCACCCCCGGTCCCGAGGAGACACCCGAGCGTGAGACGCTGAGGCTCCGCGACACCATGGCCGCCATGCTCTTGGAGGTGCAGGACGCCTATGGTGTCCATCCGCCCGGCGAGTTCTGGGTCCCGTCTCGACTGGGGGGCTCGGCGCCGACACCGCAGGAGGCCGCGGTGATCGAGGCCGACGAAGCACTTCGCAAAGCGGAGGCGCGGGCACAGCGGGCCGCCGAGAAGTCCCGGGGAGCCGCCGAGAGAGCTCGGTCGAGAGGAAGCAGACGCAGATGACATTCGGTCCACCCACACTCATCGCCAGCGACGTGGACGGAACCCTCATCGACGACGACAACCGCGTCTCCGCGCGGACGTTGTCGGTGCTGGCCGCAGCGCGCGCCGCCGGTGTGGAGTTCGTGCTGGCGACCGGGCGCCCACCGCGCTGGATCGCCGAGATCACCGACCAGTTCGCCGGCACCGACGCCTTCGTCCGATATGCGGTGTGCGCCAACGGCGCCATCCTCTACGACGCCGAGCACGACCGCGTCCTCTGGTCGGCGAACCTCGAGCCCGATGTCCTGCTGAAGCTGGGCGAGATCGCCTACCAGCAGATCCCGGGGTGCGGCATCGCGGCGGAGCGTGCGGGGCAGTCGGCCAACGACGCGGCCACGGCTCCCTTCGTCGCCAGCGCGGGATACGAACACGCCTGGCTGAACCCCGACCACGTCGAGGTCGGCGACGACGAGGTGTTCGGCCACCCGGCGGTGAAACTGCTCGTCCGCAAACCCGGTATGGCCAGCGACGAGATGGCCGAGCGTCTGGCGCCGATGGTCGGCGACCTCGCCCAGGTCACGTTCTCCACCGACAACGGACTCATCGAGTTGTCGGTGCCCGGCACCCACAAGGCCTCGGGGCTCGAGCGCCTCGCCGACCTCGCCGGACTCCCGGCCGACGCCGTGATCACGTTCGGAGACATGCCCAACGACGTCGAGATGCTCACGTGGGCCGGTCACGGTGTCGCCATGGGGCACGGACACCCGGCCGCTCTCGACGCCGCGGACGAGGTCACGGTCGGGAACAACGACGACGGCGTCGCCCGTGTTCTCGAACGTTGGTTCCCGGTCGGTTGATCCCGCAGTAGGCCCACACCGGGCTCAGACACATCGCCACCCCCGTTCGGATGTGCCGGCTCTGGCCGGCGATCTTCTCGGAGGTGGCGATGTGGCGTCTCAGGCCGCAGGCGGCACGGGCGCGGGTGCGCCCGGTTCGCCGGGCGGTGCGGGTGCACCGGGTGCCGGTGCTCCGGGTTCGGCCGGCGGTGGTGCGGGTGCCGCGGGGTCGGCCGGGGGAGCCGGTTCGGGCGCGGGTGCCGCGCCCCCGGCCAGTGCCCGGATCTGGGTGAGGGCGGCATAGCCGAACACGCCCGGGCAGCTGGTGCTGTTGTAGTCGCGGTGCCCGGCGATCATCGGGAGATTCGACTGCGTTCCGGCCGCGAACTTGCTGCCGGCGAAGCCTTCCGACGTCAGCGTCGCGGTGCCTGCCGGGTTCAGTCCGGCCTTGCCGAGGCGCCAGCGCAGGAAGCGGCCGGTCGCCGACACCATGGCCGCGGTCGGCGGAACCTCCTCGAGGTTGCCGATCATCGACACGCCCACCGTGTCCTTGTTGAAGCCGCCGGTGTGGGTGCCCTCGACGTTGCGGTCCAGGCCGCCGAACGCGCCTTCGAAGATCTGCCCGTATTTGTCGATGAGCACGTTGTAGCCGATGTCGCACCAGTTCAGGCTGCGCGCGTGATAGGCGTAGATGCCGCGGACGATCTCGACCGACTGTTGCGGGGTGTAATCGTTGCTCCCGGCGGTGTGGTGCACGATCGCACCCCGCATCTGCGGCGAGTACACCGGCTGCGAGCACCGGATCGATTCGTCGGCACCCCATTGCTGGCGCGCCACCACCTGCGGGCCGCCGGTCAGCGGGGTGAGCAGGGACGAGCCCAGCGAGAGCAGGCTCTCCGGGCTGATGAGCGTGGCCTTGAGGGCATTGAACGCCGTGGTGGCGAGGGTGGTGACCACCTTGCTCGCGGTGCCCACAGCGAGCTGGGCGAGATCGCCGCCCTGGGTCTGGGCGGCGGGGATCGCCAGCCCGTCCTTGCTGGCGGCCACCTGGACCTCGCGTGCGTCACCCACCCACACGGGTTCGGTGCCGACGGGGTTCTCGGCACTGACCTTCGCACCGCGTGAGATCTGCTCGAGTGCGGTCCACGGGCCCCACTTGCCGTCGGGGTTCTTCGCGCGCAGTCTGAGGTCGACGTCGGCGGGCCGGTCCCAGGTGAACGCCACCATCTTGATCGGGGCGTCGCGCACGATGTGCGTGACCGCGGCCCCGACCTCGCGGCCGTCGGCCATGGTCGGGATGGTCGGCGTCGACGATGTGCTCGTCGAGGCGCCCGGCCGGCGGGGCGACGGGGCGCGCGTCGGGGCGTCGGATGTGGGTGATGCTTCCGGTCCAGAGGTTTCCGGTCCAGAGGTTTCCGGTCCAGACGTTTCCGGTACCGACGAGTCCCGTGCGGGTGACTCGGTGGTCGGCGACCCTGATCGCGGCGCCCTCGATTCTGATGACTCCGATCCCGACGTCTCCAGTCCCGACGTCCCGGGCGCGCCTGATCTCGGCGAGCCGGAGGTCGTCGAGGGATCGCCGTTTCCGCCGGGTACGAGACCGCGGGGGAGCGGGACGGTCAGGTCGGGGAGCGGGAACGCATTCGGATCGATGGGCGGGAGCGACACACCGGCAGCCGCGAGTCCCGATGAGGCGACGTCGACGATGGCGGCCGGCAGCTCCCGCAACGGCACCTGCTCGATCTCGGTGTTGGCGACCTTCTGCTTGTTGTCCACGAGCTGGGGATCGTTCGTGCTCGCGACGACCACGAACGGCGTGGCGACGACCGCGGCGGCGATGGCCGCGAGCGCGATCGAGTGTTTCGGTCTGGGGTAACGCACTCAGGTCTCCTCGCAGGTTGGTCGGACCGCGTCCGGGTGGGTGCGGGGCGTGTCGGGGTCCGGTCAGCCGTGGAAATCGATCGTGGCGATCGACGCAGCCCGAGCCGCCGAAGCGGCATCGAGCGTGTTTCGGTACGGCGGTCATCGTCACCGCATGGCGACCGTGGAAAGAGCGGCACACGCCGCAATCCGGTAACTCGTGATGCTCTTGTTATCGAAGGGGCGAGAGTGACGTCTGTGGCTACTGAGCATCCCATTGGGCCCGGCAGCCGTATGACATCGGAGTCGGAAGCCGGACACAAAGTCATACGGATCGCAGGAGCCTCCGTGGTCGAACCGAGGTCACGACCGAGGGGGCAACTCGTGACTCGGTTGTGATCCCCTCGGGTTGTTGATCGGTCGCCCACTTCACTAGGGTCACTTAAGTCCCAATCGTCACATCAGTCACAAGCGTTACGGGCGTCGTAGAGAGAGCGGCGGTCGAGGCTGGTGTCGTCGCGACCGAAGGATGTGTTCAGCAGTGACCAGAGTCCGACCCACACGGCGTCTGCCGAAATGGACGGCGAGCGTCGCGCGGCCCGCACGGGCCCGCAACCGCGCGTTGACCTGGGCCGCGGCCGGGCTTGCGCCCGCACTGCTCGCCGGTGGCCTCGCTGTCGCGAGTTCATCGAATTCGACCCCCGAGGTCGAACTTTCGGTCGGGTCGACGGTGACGCTGATCGGGCACGGTCATGGCCACGGCCGCGGAATGGGGCAATGGGGAGCGTACGGCTACGCCCGCAAGGGCTGGACGGCACAGCAGATCCTGCGCCACTACTACGGTGGCACCACCGCGGGGAAGGTGGACAGGCCCGAGATCATCGTGGCCCTCACGGGTCAGAACTCGGTGAATGTGCACGCGGACGCCGGCATGCGAGTCGGTGGTCAGACAGTGGCTCCCGGACAGGCGGTCAGCCTGTCCGGGGGCACAGCAACGATCCTCAGCGGGTGCGGCGGCGGTGCGGTGCGATCGGTACCCGCCACGTTCGTCGAACCACTCAGCATGGCCCCCAACCGACCTGCCGGTGAGTTCCTCAAATTCTGCGGATCCAACAAGGCCTACCGGGGTGCGCTCGGCCTCGAAGGTGGTCGCGTCGTCAACCGCATCCACGTCGACGACTACGTCAAGGGCGTCATCCCGCGCGAGAGTCTGCCCGCCTGGGGCGATTCCGGCGGTGCGGCAGCGCTGCAGGCGCAGGCCGTGGCGGCCCGAACCTATGCGCTGGCGGCCATCGCCGGCGGCAAGAAGATCGACGACACCCAGAATTCTCAGGTCTACGGCGGGGTTGCGGGCGAGGACCGGCGGACCAACGCCGCGGCCGACGCCACCGGTGGCCAGATCCTGCTGCAGAACGGACAACCCGCCTTCACCGAGTTCTCCGCATCGACCGGCGGCTTCACCGCAGGCGGGCGGTTCCCCGCGGTGATCGACGAGGGCGACACCGTGTCGCCCAACCACAACTGGACCGCGACCGTCAGCGCCGGCAGCATCGGCTCCGCGTTCGGCGTCGGTGCCCTGCAGCGGTTCGAGGTCATCGAGGCCAACGGCCTGGGCGCCGAGCACGGTCGCGCGATCAAGGTGCGCGCAGTGGGCTCGGCCGGTACCCGTGAGGTCACCGGCGAAGAAGCACGCACGAAGCTGCAGCTCAAGTCGTCGTGGTTCTCCGTCCAGGGTCAGCCGGCCCCCCCGCGGATCGTCAAGCCGCCCACCGGTCCGGCGTCGCCCGGCGGCGGTGGGATCGACTTCGGCAGCCTCAACCAGCTCGCCGAGCAACTCGTGCCCGGATCGTCGAAGATCCTGGACATGGCGACATCGGCGATGAACGGACGGTTCGCCGACCTGGGTGGGATCACCGGCCCCCTCGGGCAGGCACTCGGCGTGCCTGCACTGACGCCGGACGCCGCCGGGGTCACCCAGCTGTTCGAGAAAGGGATGATGTTCTTCACCCCTGCGACCGGACCCCGCGTCCTCGTCGGCAAGGCACTCGAGCGGTATCAGGACCGCGGCGGCATGCCCGTGCTCGGTTTCCCCAAGCGCGACGCCTTCCGCTGAGACGTCAGACCTCCGGTCCCGCCTCCACGATCTGGGCGGCGACGTCGACGAGTTTGGTGTTGGTGTCCTGTGACAGCCGGGCGAGCAGTGCGAACGCCTCGGCCGCGTCGAGGCGATAGCGTTCCATGATCATGCCCTTGGCCTGACCGATGATGTCGCGGGTCCCGAGCGCGGCACGGAGCTGCTGCTTCTCCTTGACCGCCCCGAATGCGGTCGCCGCGTGCGCGGCGAACAGCTCACCCAGCAGCAACGCCTCGTCGGTGAACGCATGTGTCTCGGTGCTGTGGAGGTTCAGCGCGGCGGAGTCGTCGCCGTCGATGTAGAGGTAGAAGCACGCCATCGAGCGAATGCCCAGGGCCGAGGCCGACGCGGCGAAAGCCGGCCAGCGCGACTCCTCGGTCATGTCGTCGATGCAGACGGTCGAGACGCCGACCGCTGCTCGCAGACAGGGTCCCTCGCCGAGTTCGCGCTGCAGCCGGTCGGCCTCGCCGCCGAGGTCGCCCACCATCACGGGAGTCTCGACGGTGTTGTCGGTGACGAGGGTCACCGTGGCGTACTCCGCCCCGGGAACCGCATCCACCGCGAACTTGATCATCGAGCGAAGTGCCGCTTCGGTGTCGTCGCTCTCCTTGCGCATCTCACCTGCGATGCGCGTCATCTGCGCACCGAAATCCGCCAGCTCGGTCACTCCTGCCTCCTCATGAGACGTGGTTCGGCGCCTTGGCCGGAGTGACAGCAAAGGGGCTGACGTCGAACACACCCGTTGTCAGACGTCCCATTATGCCGTACGGTGTGCGGCACCGGAAGCGACCAATCCTTCTCGTTGCGCAACCGATCCGGTCGGTGACGAAGTCATCACGTCGAGGCAGAAGTCGGTGTCCGAGTAGGTCGCCGACAGGTGCAACGCCGAAGAGCGCAATGCGTCGTGCACGTCATCACCGGTCCGCGGGTACTCCTCGACCCGCCACCTCCAGTGCACCGCGACCACCTCGCCGGTCGGTGTCAGCGACTCCGGTAGGCGTGCGATCAGTTCGTCGAGGTCGGTGTCGTCGAGGTAGTACAGGACCTCGCTGAGGACGATCAGGTCGAACCGGCCCGACGGCCAGTCGGAGACGATGTCGCCGACGCGCACGTCGACCGAGTCGTGGCCGTCGAGTCGCCTCCGCGCGAGTTCCACCGCACGTGGGCTGACATCGGTGCAGAGCAGATGGTCGGCGCGCGTGGCCAACTCGGCGCTCAGCACGCCGATCGAGCAGCCGGGCTCGAACACCGATCCGTACCGTGGGGAACTCAGCGCCGCGAGGGTCAGGGCGTACTTCCGTTGCTCGTACCAGCGCGAGGTGAAGCCCCATGGGTCGTCACTGCTGCCATACATGTCGTGAAAGTAGCTGTCGGGGAGTGATTTTCGATCACCGCCAGCGGTGCCGTCGTCGGTCATGTCCTTGCCCGTCCTGTCCTCGCCGGTCCTGTTGTCGCCCCGTCGTGTTGTCGCCCGTAGGTCGTCACCGGCATCGTCTGTCTCGCGCCGCCTCGGGTGCCCCGTTCACACGAAGACGAACTCCCGATCGCGGAGCAACCGGTCGAGAATGTGCGGACCGAGAACGGCGGCGTCCTCGGGTGCCGATGACAGCGGGCGGATCTGGGTCTCGAAGGCCCGCACCGCCGCGCGTTTGGCCACGGCGATGTCGTCGTCGAGGACGCGGGTGCGCAGCCTGTGCCAGGGGATGTCCGGATCGTCGGGAGTTGCCCAGTGCCACATCCAGATCGGATACATCCAGACCGGGACGCCGCGTCGATCGGCGATGCGGCGCGCGCACCGTCCGACGGCCTCGTGGTCGGGATGACCGTCGTGCGCCCAGACCGCCAGCAGCGCGGTCGGGGTCTCGGGCTCCTCGGTGATCACCGCGTCGACGATGGCCTCGATCTCGTCTTCGTGGGCCGACAGGGTGCCGTCGCCGAGCCCGCACCATCGGGTGGGGCCGATGCCCAGCGTCGACGTGGCGGCGTCGACTTCGGCGTGGCGCCGGACGGCCAGCTCGGCCGGTGACAGCGTCGGCGAACCGGGATGCGACGCCGAGCCGTCGGAGAGGCAGAGCGCGACGACGTCGACACCCCGTCGGTGGGCGGACGCCATCACCCCGCCGACGCCGAGGATCTCGTCGTCGGGGTGGGCGGCCAGGACGATCAGCCGCCGGACGTCCGGCTCGAAGTCGGGCCACGGCCCCCGCACGGCGAACCACCGCTGCCACTCCGACTCCGGGGTTCCCTCCGACGATGTCGGGGTCGTCCCGAAGCGGTCCGTCGAGGAGATGTCGCCGGTCGTCATGACGTCTCCGGTCCCGGGCCGGGTATCCGACCCCCGGTCAGTCCGCCCAGGACCGCGAGATCACGGTCGGCGTGGGACTGCCGGATGTAGACGGCGAGGTCGGCGACAGCCTGGGCGTGATCGGGATCGGCGGCGAGCGGGCCGGGGCCCAACGCACGCCCGACCCGATCGATCACCGCGGTGGCGACCTGTTCGACGGACCAGCGCACCGCGAAGGCGAGACGTTTCGACGGCGCCGTCGGATCGGCGTCGATGTCATGTGCCGCGGCCTGCAGGTGCGCCCATCCGGCCGCGAGGTGGGCGTCGACCGCGCCCGCGTGCATCCGCAGCAACGCGTCGTCGGAGCGCTGGGCCGCGCGGTAGAGCGGTGCCGCGACCTTGCGCGCCCCGCCGAACCAGCAGGCCGCGACCCCGATCCCGCCGTGCCAGAAGCCCGGCCGGTCGAGGTAGGCGCCGGGTTCGCCGATCGGGTCGGCCGGTACGGCGTCGAACGACACGGTCCCGGTGTCGGAGCCATGCATCCCGGTGTTGACCCACCCGGTGCTGTCCGCGGACACCCCGGTGTGTCCCAGATCGACGGCGAACAGCCGGTCGCCGCCCTCGGTGTGCGCGGTGATCAGCGCATGGGTGCACGACGTCGCCCCCGAGCACCATTCCTTGATCCCGCTCAGTTCCCAGCCACCCGCAGCGGACCGGGCGTCCACTCGGGTGTCGCGGGCCTGGGCGGCCCACACGCCCCAGAACTCGCCCGGGGCGGTCCCGCCGCCGCAGATCTCCGCGAGGATGGCGTCGGCGTCGGCGTGCGCCTCGACGAGGCGGCCCGTGCTGATGTCGTCGGAGCATGCGCGGACGAGAGCGGCGAACCGGTCGAGGGTGCGGCCGCCGCCGGGTCGGGGGAGCGCCCAGGACGGATCGGCGACGATGGCCCGGGCCCGCGCGGGCGTCATCCGGTGGCCGCCTCGGGTTGGTCGTCGGCCAGGTCCCGCAGGTAGCTCGCGAACCCGTACCGGGTGCGTCCCTCCCGCCGGGTCGACGTGCGAACCGGGACCTGGGCGCCCCTTTCGATCGGCGCACCCGCGGCGCGCAGGCGATCGACGAGATCGACGTCCTCGTCCGCGTCGAGCTCGGCGAACCCGCCGACGGCGCGGTACGTCGAGGCCCGGACGCCGAGGTTGGCACCGTGGACGTGACCGTGTCCGGGACTCGCGTCGTACTCCCGCAGGTACTTCTCGCCGGTCCCCGGCGGCCACCCGTCGAACCCGTCCGGGGTGACGGTGCCCACGTACGCGTCCGCGCCGGCATTCGCGGCCGCCAGGTGTTCGACGAGCCAGTCCCGGGGGACCGTCGAATCGGCGTCGGTGGTCGCGAACCACGTGGTGTGCGACTCCGCGGCCGTGGGGGCGGCTGCGTCGAAGCCGGCTCGACGCGCCGCCCCGACGCATCGCACGTCGACGACGACGGTCGAGACATCCGCCGTGAGCATCGTTGCGGAATCGTCGTCGCACGCGTCGAGCACCACGACCACCTGCACCGGGATCGCCACCGCCGCCGTAGCGGCGCCGAGAGCGTCGAGGCATGCGGGGAGGTGCTCGGCCTCGTTGTGGACGGGGACCACGACGACGATGCGCGCGACCGCAGGGTGCGGCGATGGTGTCTGCTCCCGGAGGAGCCCTGGAGCCTGCGGAGGGGCGTCACGAAGGGCAGCCGATGCCCGGTCGTCGGACGGTCGTACGAACAGCGGCGTCACGCAAACCCCGAACTACTCACAGGACAAGGCACGGGCCCGGGGACTACAGGCCGACGATCGAAACATTACCCGGCTCCTGTGCCAGGCCACGTGGCTCGGAGATTCCTCAGGGAGGGTCCGTTACCCTGAGGACCCGTGGCAACCAGTAGCTCCTTTGACCTGATCGTCGTCGGCTCCGGATTCTTCGGCCTGACCGTCGCCGAACGGGCCGCGACGCAGCTGGGCAAACGGGTCCTCGTACTCGATCGACGCGACCATCTCGGCGGCAACGCGTACTCCGAGGCCGAACCGACGACCGGCATCGAGATCCACAAGTACGGCGCCCACCTGTTCCACACCTCCAACGAGAGGGTGTGGGAGTACGTCAACCAGTTCACCGACTTCACCGACTACCAGCACCGCGTGTTCGCGCTGCACAACGGGCAGGCCTACCAGTTCCCCATGGGGCTCGGACTCGTCAGCCAGTTCTTCGGCCGGTACTTCAGCCCCGACGAGGCCCGGAAGCTCATCGCCGAGCAGGCGAGCGAGATCGACACGGCGGAGGCGCGCAACCTCGAAGAGAAGGCGATCAGCCTGATCGGCCGCCCGCTCTACGAGGCGTTCATCAAGCACTACACCGCCAAGCAGTGGCAGACCGATCCCAAGGAACTGCCCGCGGGCAACATCACGCGCCTACCGGTCCGCTACACCTTCGACAACCGGTACTTCAACGACACCCACGAGGGGTTGCCGGTCGACGGATACACCGCGTGGCTGGAGAACATGGCCGCCGACGAGCGCATCGAGGTGCGACTGTCCACCGACTGGTTCGACGTGCGCGAGCAGTTGCGCGCCGACAACCCCGGCGCCCCGGTCGTCTACACCGGGCCGCTCGACCGCTACTTCAATTACTCCGCGGGTCGTCTCGGTTGGCGGACACTGGATTTCGAGACAGAGGTGCTCGACACCGGTGACTTCCAGGGCACCCCGGTGATGAACTACAACGACGCCGACGTCCCCTTCACACGGATCCACGAGTTCCGGCACTTCCACCCGGAGCGTGCCTCGTATCCCGATGACAAGACCGTCATCATGCGGGAATTCAGCCGCTTCGCCGAGAACGACGACGAGCCGTACTACCCGATCAACACGCCCGAGGACCGGGCCATGCTCACCGCGTACCGGGAGCTCGCACGGGCCGAGACCGCCGAGTCCGACGTGCTTTTCGGCGGACGTCTCGGCACCTATCAGTACCTCGACATGCACATGGCGATCGCGAGCGCGCTCACCATGTTCGACAACACCCTGGCGCCGCATCTGAGCGACGGTGCGCCGTTGGTGGCCGACCCCGCAGGAGCCGAATAGATGACGGTGACTCCCGTGAACCAGTCCGACATCCCCGACGCAGGCACCGGGCCGTCGAAGGCAAAATCCCTTCTGCAGCGGGTGATCTTCCCGCGGGCGGGTGAGCCGCTCGACGTGCGTTCGCTCTACCTGGAGGAGTCGGAGAGCAACAACCGTCGTGCGCACGCGCCGAGCCGGACGTCGGTGCTCCTCGGCGCCGAATCCGAGGTGAGCTTCGAGACCTACTTCAACGCGTTCGCCGCGGCCTACTGGCGGCGCTGGAGCATCCTCGACTCGGTGGTGCTGCGCGTCGAGGTGATCGGCACATGTCGTGTCGACCTGTATCGCTCGAAGATCGACGGGTCGCGCATCGGGATCGGCGGCGATCTCGTCGACACCGATGAAACCGGCCGCGGCGTGGTCGAATTCGAACTCGACCTGGGTCCCTTCGAAGACGGCGGCTGGATCTGGTTCGACGTCACCACCGACACCGACACCGAGATCGTCTCGGCTGGTTGGTATGCGCCCATCGACGCACCGACGCCCGATGAGGAGACCAAGCGCGTCACGGTCGGTATCCCGACCTTCAACCGCCCGACCGATGCTGTGAACGCGCTGGCCGCGTTGACCTCCGACCCGATGGTCGACGAGGTCATCGACGCGGTGATGATGCCCGACCAGGGCACCAAGAAGGTCGTCGACGAGCCCGGTTACGTCGAGGCCGCCGCGGCGCTCGGCGACCGGTTGCGCATCTTCGACCAGGGCAACCTGGGCGGCTCGGGTGGCTACGCGCGCATCATGTACGAGGCGCTGCGGCTCACCGACTCGCCGTACGTGCTGTACATGGACGACGACATCGCCATCGAGCCCGACTCGATCCTGCGCGCGCTGGCCATGTCGCGATTCGCCAAGTCCCCTATGCTCGTCGGCGGACAGATGCTCAACCTGCAGGACCGCAGTCACCTGCACTGCATGGGCGAGGTCATCCGTCGGGACAACTTCATGTGGACCGCCGCCCCGTTCGTCGAGTACGACCACAACTTCTCCAAGCACCCACTGCGCGACCGTGAGAACTCGAAGAACCTGCACCGGCGGATCGACGTCGAGGGCAACGGCTGGTGGATGTGCATGATCCCGCGCGACTGTGCGGAGCAGGTCGGCCTGCCGATGCCGCTGTTCATCAAGTGGGACGACTGGGAATTCGCGCTGCGGGCCGCCAAGGCCGGGTACCCGACGGCCACCGTGCCGGGAATCGCGATCTGGCACATGGCCTGGAGTGACAAGGACGACGCCATCGACTGGCAGGCGTACTTCCATCTGCGCAACCGCCTGGTCGTGGCCTCCATCCATCACGACGGTCCGATCAAGGGCATCGTGCGGTCGATGACCAAGGCGACCGCGAAACACCTGCTCTGCCTGGAGTATTCGACGGTCGCGATCCAGAACGAGGCGATCCGCGACTTCCTCGCCGGACCCGATCACATCCGCAGCCTGCTGCCGACCGCGCTGCCCAAGATCGCCCAGATGCGCAAGCAGTACCCGGACGCCGTGGTCCTGCCGTCGGCCACCGAGCTGCCCCGGACATCCGGTGAGGCAACGCATCTCGGCTCGTCGATCCCGCTGAACCCGGTGAGCAAGATCAAAGCGCTGACCGCGTCGGTGCTCAACAACGCGCGGCCCGCCGACCCTCGGCACCACGAGGTGCCGCAGGCCAACTTCCCGCCCATCGAGGCGAGGTGGTTCTCGCTCGGTCGCGTCGACGGGGTCACCGTGACCACCGCCGACGGACGCGGCGTCGTCTACCGGCAGCGCGACCGCGAGAAGATGATCGAACTGGCACGCGAGCACTTCGCCCTCGTGAAGGAACTGCAGGCGAAGTTCCCGGAGATGAAGCGGCAGTATCGGTCCGCGCATCAGGATCTGACGTCGAAAGAGAGCTGGGCGGGTGTCTTCGGAATCGAGTAATCCGTTGGACGATGTCGCGGAGACGGGCCGGGTCCCGGCCGACGACATCCCACGCCCTCTGTCGGGTGAGGAAAAGGCCCTGGTCGCCATCCAGGCGGGCGTAGGCGCGCGTCCGGGTGTGCGTTCGGCGGCACGCGGACTGTCGCACGTCGGCGAGCATGCGCTCGGCTGGCTCGCGATCTCCGGCGCCGGCTGGGCAGTGGCCCGCCGCCGCGGTGACGTGCGCGCACAACAGCGCTGGCTCGAGGCCGGAGTCGGAGCCTTCGGGGCACACGCCGCATCGGTTGTCATCAAGCGGATCGTCCGACGTCCCCGTCCCGCCCATCCCGCGGTCGCGATCGGCGTGTCGACCCCCAGCAAGCTGAGCTTCCCGTCGTCGCACGCCACCTCGACGACCGCCGCCGCCATCCTCATCGGCCGCGCGGCCGGCTGGGACCCGAAGGTGCTGCCGGCCGTCCTGGTGCCGCCGATGCTCCTGTCCCGGCTCGTGCTCGGTGTGCACTACCCGAGCGATGTCACCGCGGGGGCGGCGATCGGTGCCGCGAGCGCAGCCGCCGTCATCGTGGGCGATAAGGTGCTGCTCGAACCCACCCGGAAAGACCCGGCATCCGGACGTGCCCGTCGCGCGGCGCGCGTCCTGGCCCGGCTCGGCCTCACGGCCGCGGTGCCCGGCGGTCCGCTGCGTCTTGCCGCGTCCCCCGTCATCGCGCGGGTGACACGACACAGGGAGAGTGCATGAGCGAGGAGCCGATCGAGCACGGAAAGGTCCTCGGACCGCCGAAGAACCTCGGCACCGGGCTGATCAAGGCCGTCCGTCCGCGGCAGTGGGTCAAGAACGTCCTGGTCCTCGCCGCGCCGCTGGCCGCGGGCAACATCACCGAGGTCTCCGTGCTGCGCGACGCCGGGATCGCGTTCGTCGCCTTCTGCCTCGCGGCGTCGAGCATCTACCTGGTCAACGACGCCATGGATGTCGAGTCCGATCGCAACCACCCCACCAAGCGGTTCCGCCCGATCGCCGCAGGCGTCGTCCCGGTGACACTGGCCTACATCCTGGCGGTGGTGCTGCTGGCCGGGTCGATCGGTATCGCGTTCCTGGCGAACTGGCAGACCGCCGTCGTCATCGCGATCTACCTGGTGATCCAGCTCGGCTACTGCTTCGGCCTGAAGAACCAGGCCGTGATCGACATCTGCATCGTCTCGTCGGGCTTCCTGCTGCGTGCCGTGGCCGGTGGCGTCGCCGCCGAGATCGTGCTGTCGCAATGGTTCCTGCTCGTGATGGCCTTCGGCTCGCTGTTCATGGCCGCGGGCAAGCGGTATGCCGAACTGCAACTGGCCGAACGCACCGGCGCGAAGATCCGCAAGGCCCTCGAGTACTACACGACGACCTACCTGCGCTTCGTGTGGACGCTGTCGGCCACCGCCGTCGTGATCTTCTACGGCCTGTGGGCCTTCGACAAGGGTTCCGACCACGACACGAACGTCGCCTACGCCATCTCGATGGTGCCGTTCACGGTCGCGATCCTGCGGTACGCGGTCGATGTCGACGGCGGCGCCGCAGGCGAACCCGAGGAGATCGCGCTCGGCGACCGAGTCCTGCAACTGCTCGCCGTCGCCTGGTTAGTATGCGTGGGTGTCGCGGTCTATGCAGTCAACTGATGGGTCGCCATCCCGGCTCCGCTCGCCGAAACTCCGGCACAACAAACTGGCGGCGGCCAGCTTCCTGATCGGCGCCGTGGCCGTCACGACCTTCTTCGCGATCGGTGCGTGGCAGCGTCGGTGGATCGCCGACGACGGCCTCATCGTCCTCCGAACACTGCGTAATCTCTTCGCAGGCAACGGCCCGGTCTTCAACGCGGGCGAGCGGGTCGAGGCCAACACCTCGACCGCCTGGACCTACCTGTTGTGGTTCTGGGCGTGGATCACCGACGGTCAGCTCGAGTACGTCGCGCTCTGGGTGGCGCTGGTGTGCTCGGTGGCCGCGATCCCGATCGCGATGTACGGCAGCGCCCGCCTGTTCGGCACCCGGATCGGCGGTGTCACCGGCGACGGGTGGACGCTGCTCCTGCCGTTCGGCGCCATCGTGTACATCGCCCTCCCACCGGCACGGGACTTCGCGACCAGCGGGTTGGAGAACGGACTCTGCATCCTCTGGGCGGCGCTGCTGTGGTGTCAGCTCGTCGCATGGTCGCGGCGGGGCCCGCACCCGGGCCGCGGCGGCGCGGCGGCGACCCTCGTGCTCGCCTTCACCGCCGGACTGGCGCCGCTGGTGCGCCCCGAGCTGACGGTGCTCGGCGGACTGGTCCTGCTCCTGGTCTTCTTCGCCCCACTCGGATGGAAGATGCGGATCGGCGTGGTCGTGGTCGCGGCCGCATTGCCCGTCGGATACCAGATCTTCCGCATGGGCTATTACGCACTCCTGGTGCCGAACCCGGCCGTCGCCAAGGACGCGAGCGGCGCGAAGTGGGAACAGGGTTTCGCCTACCTCACCAACCTCTTCGGGCCCTACGTGCTGGTTCTTCCGCTCGTCCTGGCCGCGCTGGCGGGGGTACTGCTCATCGTCGGCGGACGTCTCCGGGCGGACACCGTCCCGACCACGCCGGTGGGCGAGGACGCGACCGGCGAGGACGCGCAGACCCCGGCGCCGTCGTGGCGGGCGCGACTCGGAACATGGCCGGGTCGGCTGCAGTCGCCGGCCGCGGTCGTCACCGTGGTGGTACTCGCCGGCATCGTGCTGATCGTCTACTGGATGCGTCAGGGCGGCGACTTCATGCACGGTCGAGTCCTGCTGGTCCCGCTGTTCGTCACGCTGCTACCCCTCATGGTCGTCCCGCTCACCGTTCCGGCCCGCGTCGGTGCGGCCTTCCGCCGCCGGGCGTCCCGGGACGCGGACTCGGTCATCGCCGACGACGTGGCCGAGCCATCGACCGCCGTGGCCGATGACGCTGCGGCACAACCGGATCGACGTCGGACGCGCGCCCAGCTGATCGGCGCGGTGGCCATGGCCGGCATGTGGGTGACCGTGGTGGTGTGGGCCGTCACCACCCACGGCAACGTCCTGCCCAACGCCGGCATCGACATCGGCCGCAGCGGGATCGTCGACGAACGTCGCTTCTACGTCACCAACATGGGCAACGAGAACCCGGTGACCGCCGAGGATTACCTCGACTACCCGCGGATGAGCGCGATGGTGGAGAAGATCGACAAGTACCACAAGGACGGTGGCGTCATCTTGCCGTCGTTCAACTACGACGAGTGGTACGTCGCGCAGCTGCCTCCCGTGATGCCCAAGGGGGCACAGCGGCAGGTGACGGTCTACTTCCTCAATCTCGGTATGACGAGCATGAACGCGCCGCTCGACGTGCGCGTGATCGATCAGATGGGTCTGGCGTATCCGCTCGCCGCGCACACCGAACGCCTCGAGGACGGCCGGATCGGGCACGACAAGATCCTGCCGAGCGAGTGGGTGGTCGCCGAGGCCGGCGCCTTCCCGCGCCGGCCCGTCCTGCCCGGTTACCTCGACGAGGACCTCGTCCGGCAGGCGCAGGTCGCCCTGCAGTGCCCCGAGACGCGGGACCGGTTCGCCTCGTTCGAGGGACCGTGGTCGTTCGAGCGGTTCAAGCACAACCTGCGACAGTCGTTCACCTTCACCGACTACCGCATTCAGCGTGAACCCGAGTACGAGATCGCGCGCTGCGGGTTGGAGATGCCGCCTCCGGTCAATCCGGAGTAGCGACCGACCGCGTTGCACAGGACTCCAAGAAAACCCCGAGAAAACGCCCGGCCGAACCTGTGGAGTTGCCACGCAACATCTCGGATCGGTAACGTCCGGAGCAGTGCGGCCGATAAGTCGGTCGTGACCAAGGTGTTCTGAAGTGCCGGAACGTCTCGGTGACGGGGGTTGTGATCGCAATCACATGGTTTGTCACGTCCGGGGGCATCGAATAGGCTCGCCGACGGTGAATCGCATGCGAGATCGACTCGTGGACCGTCGTCGCTCCGCGCAATGCGCCGGGGGACGAGATATGTGTGACGCACAAAGGACCGGTTGACGTAGGGAACCGCGAAGTTCCCGATCGATCGGCTGAAGAGGGAGATTCTGTACATGCGTGAAGCTGCCACCCAGGCGTCCAAGCCTGCGCGCAACCGGATGGGTAACCGGTTCATCGCCGCATTCATCGCCTTGCTGACAGTTGTCGGACTCACCGGCGTGGTGGCCGGTCAGGCCAACGCCCGCATCGGTGGGACCCAGGTCGGCAAGCAGGAGTTCTGGGTCAACGGCTGCGGTATGCCGAACGTCAAGGTCCGCGCCTGGAAGAAGCCCGGCAACTACAAGACCGTCATCCTCCTCGACGGCATGCGCGCCCAGTACGACTACAGCGGCTGGGAGATCAACACCAACGTCCAGGAGATGGTGAAGTCCGGCGTCAACGTCGTCGAGCCCATCGGTGGACCGGCCAGCTTCTACACGGACTGGGATGCCCCCAGCAACTTCAACGCGCAGCCCTACCGCTACCGCTGGAACTGCGTCATCACCAACACGCTGATCAAGGAACTCGATCGTCGCGGCTACCGCGTCGGTGCGTCGAAGCGCTACGCGGTCATGGGCCTGTCGATGGGCGGCAACGCGGCCCTCGTGATCGGTGCGCAGAACCGCCAGCACTTCGACCGCGCGGGTTCGCTGTCGGGTTACAACTTCTTGAGCGCGCCCGGTATGCGTACCGCGCTGCGTCTGGCGATGCTCGACGTCGACCCGAAGCCGTGGAACATCGACGCCATGTGGGGCCCGCCGTGGAGCATCCGCTGGTTCCAGAACGATCCCTTCTGGAACATCGGCCTGATGCGCGGCATGAAGGTCTTCGTCGGCTCGGGTAACGGTCTGTTCGGTCGCTACAACGCGCTGCCCAACGTGTTCGACGACCTGTTCAAGGGCTCTACGCTGGAACTCCTCGCATTCACACAGTCGAAGGCCTTCGAGGCCTCCGCCTTCGTGCAGGGTGTCCCGGTCATGACCTACTACGCCAACGGCACCCACGCGTGGGGCTACTGGCAGGACATGGTCTGGAACGCCAAGAACCGCGGGTTCTTCCGCTGATCTGACACCGCCGGTCCTCGCCGGCCTCACGACGCCCCGCCCGGGATTTTCGGGCGGGGCGTCGTCGTGTCGGACCCCCGACGCCCACCGCTCCCGAAAAACGCCCCTGAAAACCGCCCTCCAGCGAGGTGCCGCCGCCCATGAGACGTCCGGGCCCCGCTGGAGGGCGGTTTTCAGGGGCGGCTTCGCGGGGGCGGGTCCGGACGCGTCCGGTCCCACAGATATCAACTGCCACACAAATCACACGTGTCACAGCGTGGCGTGCGGACAGTGTGCCCCTCGGCCGTGTAAGAAACTCCTGAGGCGTTTGGTAACGATGATGCGTGTGTGACTGATGGGGAATCAGTCGCAGCGCGACCTGCGTCAGTGAACAGGGGCGAAGGAGTTCTGGAGCGTGATGCGGCGAAACAGTGGTGAAGACCCGACCGGTACCCGGTCTCGGGGTGCCCGTCCGGCGGGTGCTCGGTCGGTGGCTCGCGGTCCGGGCGGTGCGAAGAGGCCGGGCGTGCTCGCGGTCCTCGCGGTCGCGATCCTGACGGTGACCGGGATCGTGATCGGGCAGGGGCTGGCCGGCGCCGAACCCGCTCCCGCGCCGGCCGCCCCGGCGTCTCCTGCTGCCCCCGGCGCCCCGGCGCCCGCGCCGCCGAGTTCACGTGCCCCGGTCGCGCCGGCCTCCATCCCGGCCGCACAGCCGGCGAAGGTGACCAACACCTACTGGTACACCGATCGCCGGGTGGCCCTGTGGGTCTACTCGCCTGCCATGAACACCAACATCCAGGTCCAGATCCTCCTCGCGCGCGACTGGCACTCGAAGCCCAAGGACAAGTTCCCGCAGCTGACGATGCTCGACGGCCTGCGGGCGCAGGACGATCAGAGCGGCTGGATCATCAACACCAAGATCGTCGACTTCTACAAGGACAAGAACGTCAACGTCATCCTCCCCATCGGTGGCGAGTCGAGCTTCTACACCGACTGGAAGGAACCCGACCGCGGCAAGAACTACAAGTGGGAGACGTTCCTCATGCGGGAGCTGCCGCCCATCCTCGAGAACGACTGGCGGTCGACAGACGTCCGCGGCATCGAGGGTCTGTCGATGGGCGGGTCCGCGGCGATGATGCTCGCGGCGCGCAACCCCGGTTTCTACAAGTTCGCGGCGTCGTTCTCCGGCATCCTGCAGCTCAGTTCCTTCGGGATGCCGCAGGCGATCCAGTTCGCCGTGCGCGACGGCGGTGGCTACGACTCGATGAAGATGTTCGGTCCGCCCACCGATCCGGCGTGGAAGGAACACGACCCCTACCTGCTCGTCGACAAACTGCAGGGGACGAGCCTCTATGTCTCGTCGGGCAACGGCATGGTCGGACCCCACGACAAACCGTCCGACATCCCGATGCTCGCCACGAACTACTCCGGCGTCGGGCTCGAGATGCTCAGCCGCGTGACGTCACAACAGTTCGCGATCCAGTTGAATCGCAAGGGGATTCCCGGACAGGCCAACTACCGGCCGTCGGGTACCCACACCTGGCCCTACTGGGAGTTCGAGATGATGCAGGCCTGGCCACAGGCCGCGGCGGCGCTCGGTCTGTCCCGCGATCAGGTGGCGTGCCGCGTGGACAACGCGTTCCGCAAGGCCTGGGAAGCCAACAAGGCCACGCTCGGCGGCTGCCTGACGCCGTCGTACGCCGTAGCCGGCGGCAAGGCGCAGGACTTCGCCGGCGGCCGGATGTTCACCGGGCCCAAGGGCCCGAAGATCGTCACCGGTGCCATCGGCGGCGCCTATGTGGCGGCAGGCGGACCGGCGGGACGGTTGGGCAAGCCGGTCTCCGACGAGCTGCCGACACGCGACGGCAAGGGCCGGGTGAACTACTTCGAGCGCGGCCGCATCACGTGGACCGCCAAAGAGGGAACCAAAGTCCTGAAGTGACGTCACCGGGACCCATGGCCGCGGTGATCCGGGTGTCGGGGGTGCGATCCGCGCCCCCGAAACTCGGGCGGACGTGTGCGCGTCCTGAAACTTCGCTGAGGAATCGGCACGTTTCCGCAGGTCGTGCAGGTGCGGCGGCCGAAAGGGCGTGTGGTGGACGGTAGCCTGACGTGGTGTGCGATGCAGGGTGCCCCTGCGTCGCGGCCGGCCTCAGGTCGGACGTGTGAAGCCTCGACGGGGAACTACTCGACGGCGGGGCGGGAATCTCGACCCGAAAGGTTCGGCAGGAAGTGGCGATGACAACGAAGTGTGTTCGGCTGGTGCTGGCCGCGTCGGGCCTCGCTCTCGCGCTCGGTTCGGTGGCGGGTTGCGCCGACGACTCGACGGCGAGTGCGCCCATCACCAACAACCCGGTCACCACCACCTCGCTCTACTCGGCCGCCGAGTCGTCGTCGAGCACGCCGGGGACCCCGTCCGCGGAGACCACCACCACCGCACCGGGCGGGACCTCGTCGCTGCCGGACACCGCGCCCAACCCGAGCACCAAGGTGCCGGCCAGTTTCCCGGGCCCCAGTGGAGCGCCGCTCGACGACAAGGCGCGCGCCTACCTGGCCGCGCTCAAGCAGCAGAACGTCACGTTCATGGGTGACAACGACAACTCCGTTGCCCTCACGATGGCGAAGTATGTGTGCGGCGCGAAGCAGAAGGGGACGGATCCGAGCATGGTGAAGGCCTTCGTGACCGCTTCGGTCGGACCGGGCGCCGAGAATGTCGACGATGCGAACGTGAAGGCCGACAAGGTCATTCGCGCGGCAGAACAGCACTACTGCTGACGTGGCGGCCCGTCGCTCGGCCGCGGACCGCACCCGCAAGGGTCCCGTCCGCCGGATCGGTAGGTTCACCCTGCTCCTGCTCGCACTCGCGGTCATCGCGATCGTGCTCATCGTCGTGCTCGTCCTGGTGTGGCTCGCGCCCGGGCCCCCGCCGATCGGTCCCGGCGGCCCGTCGACGACACCCCCGCCGAAGGAGCGTCCCGACGCCCAGTCGGCGGACTGTCCCGACGTTCTGACCGTCGTCATCCCCGGCACGTGGGAGTCGAGTGCCCGCGACGATCCGTACTCGCCGTCGGCGAACCCGAACTCGCTGATGCTGCGTGTCTCGCGTGCGTTGTCGAACGACTTCGACTCCTCGCGCAGCGAGATCTACACGGTTCCCTACACCGCCCAGTTCCGGAATCCGACCAACCTCGGCGATCGTCAGACCGACTACAACGTGTCCCGCACCCAGGGGTACAAGCGTGCGGCGGGCAAGATCATCTCGACCAACGAGAGCTGTCCGCTCACCCGGTACGTCATCATGGGCTTCAGTCAGGGCGCGGTCATCGCGGGCGACCTGGCGAGCAACATCGGCAACGGCCGCGGTGTTCTCGAAGACGGCGATCAGGACCTCGTTCTCGGCGTCGGACTCATCGCCGACGGGCGTCGTCAGCCGGGCGAGCAGAACGACGTCGCGCCGAGCCCGGACGGGGTCGGCGCGGAGATCGCGCTCGGCGGGATGGGCAACCTCGTCCCCGGGATCACGATGACCGGACCGCGCGACGGCGGTTTCGGTGACCTCCGCGATCGCGTGCAATCGATCTGCGCGCCTGGCGATCTCATCTGTGACTCGCCGACGATCACCAATCCGCTCGTCGCGGTGTCCAAGCTGGCGAACGCGGCGTCGAACCCCGTCCACGCGATGTACGCGACCACGCGGTACTGGGAGAACGACGGGCAGACCGCGACCCAGTGGATGTACGACTGGTCCAAGGACCTGATCGACGGCGCGCCCCGGCCCGCTCACAACTGACCGGACGTCTCGTCGGATACCGCCGGCCGGACACCCCCGACCGCCGTCCGATGGGGACGCCGAACTAACCGGCCGGTAACCTCGTCCGCGGCATGCGCCGATCCGTTTGGTGGTGCCGTCACGCTGCATTAACGTGTTGGGCTGGCCCGAGGTACCCCCCCGGGCGACGCCGGCGACGTACGCGGCCTGCGGGACCCGGATCACGACGAGAGGACAGCGATGACGCAACCCCCGAGCGATGCGGGTGGCACTTCGTCCGGCTTGCGCAAGTTCCGGTTCGGTGCGGGTGGCGAGGGCAACAAGGACGAGGGCGGCGCGCGCAAGTTCATCAAGCTCGCGCAGACCGCCGAAGAGTACGGCTACGACACCTTCGCGGTGCCCGATCACCTCGGCAACCAGGTGGGCCCCATCGCGGCCCTGGGTGCGCTGACGCAGGCCACCAGCACGATCCGGCTGGCCACCTCGGTGCTCGCGAACGGCTGGCGTCATCCCGCCCTGCTCGCCAAAGAGGCCACGACCATCGACGTGTTGAGCAAGGGCCGGCTCGAACTGGGCATCGGCGCCGGGTGGATGAAGGAAGAGTTCGACAAGGCGGGCATCGAGTTCGAGTCGCCGGGTGTCCGCATCCGTCGCCTCGACGAGGCCCTGACCATCCTCGACGGCCTCATGCGCGGCGAGACCGTGGACTTCGACGGCGAGTTCTACCAGATCAACGGGCTGGAGGGCAGCCCTCGACCCCGGCAGGGCCCGCGCCCGCCGATCGCGGTCGGCGGCGGCGGACCCAAGATGCTCGCGCTGGCCGCGAAGCACGCCGACATCATCTCGGTCGCTCCGGGGACGACCCTCGACGGCAAGATGAAGCTGTCGGACATGACCATCGAGAAGACCGCCGAGCGGGTCGACCGTATCCGGGAGGCCGCGGGCGACAGGTTCGACGAGATCGAACTGAACTGGACCATCGCGGTCATCGTGATCACCGACGACCGGGTGGCGACCGCGGAGATGGCGCTGCAGGCGCTGGAGCAGGGCTATCCGCCCAACATCGCGCTCGACGCGGAGTTCACCGTCGACGACGTGCTGACATCGCCCTACCTGGCGATCGGTACCTTCGACGAGATCGCCGAGCAGATCCGGGAGGTGCGACGCCGCACCAGCATGTCCTACGTCGGGGTCTTCCCGACGCAGATGGATGCGTTCGCGCCTGTGCTGGCGCAGCTGAAGGGGGAGTAGGATGGCCGACGGTCTCGCGTGTGAACACCGAGGTGACGGGTCGGTGAACCCGCAGGTGCGCGTCGACGGGCGACGTGCGCTTTTCCGTAGTTGAGCAGAACGAACGCGAGTATTTCGTTGGGTAACTGGACGTGCGCTACCGTATCCCGCGGTCGGCACAGGACGTGGACGGCAGGACTGCTGGGTGGTGTCGCCGAAGGGACCTCAACAGCGGACCGCGCTCGCGTGGGGGAGTCCACGAGGGGCCACAGGAGTAATGAATGCTGAGTACTGAACTCGAAGACTTCCTCGACGAGACGGGGAACATCGCTTTCACCGAGGAAGCGACGCTGGTCGACTACGTCGAGCAGAACGTTCGCGAGCAGGCCGACACGCTGGCCTACCGCTTCATCGACTACAGCCGCGAACGCGACGGCGAACCGCAGGACCTGACCTGGTCGCAGTTCGGCAAGCGACTCCGTGCCGTCGCAGCACGTCTGCAACAGGTGACGAAGCCGGGCGACCGGGTCGCCATCCTGGCGCCGCAGTCGCTCGAGTACGTCATCGGGTTCTTCGCCGCGCTGTACGCGAGCAACGTCGCGGTGCCCCTGTTCTCGCCCGACGAGCCCGGTCACACCGACCGCCTGCACGCCGTCCTCGGCGACTGCAAGCCCACGGCGATCCTCACCTCCACCAAGTCCGCCGAGGCCGTGCGCGACTTCTTCGCGCCGCTGCCGGCCAAGGAGCGTCCGCGCGTCATCGCCGTCGACGCCGTGCCCGATTCGGTCGGTTCGAGCTGGGTCGCACCGGTCGCCGGTCAGGACCACAACATCGACACCGTGGCCTACCTGCAGTACACCTCGGGGTCGACGCGCGTCCCGGCCGGTGTGGAGATCACCTACCAGGCGGTCGCCGCCAACGTGCTGCAGATCTCCGACACCATCGGGATCGACCGCAAGGCCCGCGGCGTCACCTGGCTGCCGATGTTCCACGACATGGGCCTGCTGACCGTGATCCTGCCCGCGCTCGGCGGCCGCTACATCACCATCATGAGCCCGCAGGCGTTCGTGCGCCGCCCCGGCCGCTGGATCAGGGAGCTCGCCGCCGCGGCCGACGGCGCGGAGACCTTCGCCGCCGCCCCCAACTTCGCCTTCGAGCACGCCGCCGCGCGCGGCCTGCCGAAGGAGGGCGAAGAGCTCGACCTGTCGAACGTGATCGGTCTGATCAACGGCTCCGAGCCGGTGACCGTCAGCTCGATGAAGAAGTTCAACGAGGCGTTCAGCCCGTACGGCCTGCCGAAGACGGCGATCAAGCCCTGCTACGGCATGGCCGAGGCGACGCTGTTCGTGTCGGCGACGCAGCGCGAGAACGAGGCGAAGGTCGTCTATGTCGACCGCGACGACCTCAACGCGGGACGGTTCACCCTCGTCGACGCCGATGCACCCAACGCGGTCGCCCAGGTGTCGTGCGGTCAGGTGGCCGTCAGCCAGTGGGCCACGATCGTCGACGCCGAGACCGCAACCGAACAGCCCGACGGTCATGTCGGGGAGATCTGGCTGCACGGGCTCAACATCGGCGCGGGGTACTGGAACAAGCCCGAGGAGACCGAGGAGACGTTCCGCAACAAGCTGGTCAACCCGTTGTCGGCGGACAGCCACTCCGAGGGTGCGCCGGCCGACGCGATGTGGATGCGCACCGGCGACTTCGGGGTGTGGCTCGACGGCGAGCTCTACATCACCGGCCGCGTCAAGGACCTCGTGATCGTCGACGGCCGCAACCACTACCCGCAGGACCTCGAGTACAGCGCGCAGGAGGCCAGCAACGCGTTGCGTCCCGGCTTCGTCGCGGCGTTCTCGGTACCGGCCAACCAGTTGCCGGCCGAGGTGTTCGAGTTCGCCGGCAGCGGGATCAAGCCCGACGCCGACGACGCCTCGGAGCAGTTGGTCATCGTCGCCGAGCGCGGGCCGGGCCGCAAGGCCGACCCGCAGGAGGTCGCCGACACCGTCCGCGCCGCCATCGCCCAGCGTCACGGCGTCATGTCCCGCGACGTCCTCCTCGTCCCGGCCGGATCGATCCCGCGCACGTCGTCGGGCAAGATCGCGCGCCGTGCGACGCGTGCCGCCTACATCGACGGCAGCCTTCGCGGCGGCTACAAGCAGACGGCGTTCCCGGACACGGAGTAGCGACCGGAAGAACCGGGGCGGGGGAGAGTGCGCCGAGTTGCCGCGCCCGCGCTCCCGGCGGGCTCATAATGCACCCGGCACCAGTTCAGGTGCCCCTAGATCAGTAGTCTGGAAGCGATGTCTGAACTGAATACCGACGAGCCGCGCAACGACGATCTCCCGGCCGTCGGGACCGACGGCGAGACCGTGGGTGATCTCACGGTCGACCAGCTGCGTGACTGGCTACGCGACTGGGTCTCCCAGGCGACCGGGCTGCCCGTGGAGCAGATCGCCGTCGACCGGCCGATGGAGGAGCTCGGACTCTCCTCGCGCGATGCGGTGGCCCTGGCCGCCGACGTCGAGGACAAGACGGGCGTCATCCTGACGGCGACGGTGGTCTACAACCACCCGACGATCGCCACGCTCGCGCAGCGGATCATCGAGGGCGATCCCGACGAGGGCGTCGACGGTGACGCCGAGACCTTCTGGCGGCGCGACCGCAGCGCCGACGACGACATCGCGATCGTCGGCCTGTCCACGCGCTTCCCCAAGTCGGGCTCCACCCCGGAGTCGACGTGGGAGGCACTGATCGCCGGTGTCGACGGTGTCTCGGATCTGCCCGACGACCGGTGGAGCGAGTTCCGTTCCGACCCCCGGCTCGTGGAGATCCTCGAGTCGGCGAACACCAAGGGCGGCTACCTCGACGACGTCCGCACCTTCGACGCCGACTTCTTCCAGATGAGTCCGCGCGAGGTCGAGATGGTCGACCCGCAGCAGCGCCTCGCGCTCGAGCTGACGTGGGAGGCGCTCGAGCACGCCCACATCCCGCCGAGCGACCTCAAGGGCGCACCGGTGGGTGTCTTCATCGGGTCGTCGACCAACGACTACCAGCTGCTGGCGACCCTCGGGCTCAGCGAGGGTGCCGAGGACACGGCTGCCTATGCGCTGACCGGGACCTCGACGGCGATCGTCGCCAACCGGGTGTCCTACTTCTACGACTTCCGCGGCCCCTCGATCGCGCTGGACACCGCGTGCTCGTCGTCGTTGGTGGCCGTCCACCAGGCCGTCCGCAGCCTGCGCACCGGCGAGTCCGACATCGCGCTCGCCGGCGGCGTCAACATGATCATCAACCCCGCGGCGACCCTCGGGTTCGACAAGATCGGCGCTCAGGCCGCCGACGGGCACGTGAAGGCGTTCTCGGCCGACGCGGACGGGTTCATCCGTGCCGAGGGCGGCGGTCTGTTCGTCCTGAAGCGGATGTCCGATGCGCGCCGCGACGGCGACGACGTCCTGGCCGTCATCGCCGGGTCGGCCGTCAACAGCGATGGCCGGTCCAACGGTCTGCCCGCGCCGAACCCCGAGGCGCAGGTCGACGTGCTGCGCGATGCCTACGCCGACGCCGCGATCGACCCGCGCACCGTCGACTACGTGGAAGCGCACGGCACCGGGACCATCCTCGGTGACCCGATCGAGGCCGACGCTCTCGGCCGCGTGGTGGGTCGTGGGCGACTCCCCGGCTCGCCGATGCTGCTCGGATCGGTCAAGACCAACTACGGCCACATGGAATCCGCGGCAGGCGCGGGCGCGCTGGCCAAGGTCGTGCTCGCGATGCAGCACGGCACCATCCCGGCGTCGTTGAACTACAGCGGGCCCAACCCGTACATCCAGTTCGACGCCAACAACCTGAAGGTGATCCCGGAGGCCACCGAATGGCCGCGCTACTCCGGCCATGCCGTCGCCGGTGTCTCCGGATTCGGTTTCGGTGGCACGAACGCCCATGTCGTGGTGCGCGAGGTGCGGCCCGACGACCTCGAACCGGCGTCCGGGCCGGCCGGTGACGCGAGCGCGTCCGAGTTGCCCGCATCGGCGTCGCTCGGCGACGAACCCGATCTCGACGACGACGATGTCTACCTCACCGAGGCCGAGCGCGCCGTGCTCGCCGCGCAGGCGAAGAACATCGATCCGGTGATCGAGGAGACCGCGCCGGATTCGGCCGCCGGCTTCGCGCCGTGCGCGGTCGAGGGTTCGATTGTGCCGCTGGTGATTTCCGGCTTCCTACCGTCGCGTCGGCGAAAGACCGCCGCGGACCTGCTCGAGTGGCTGGAGTCCGAGGCGGGACGGTCGACGCCGCTCGCCGACATCGGCCGGTCGCTGGCACACCGCAACCATGGTCGTTCACGCGCCGTCGTCATGGCGCGCACGCTCGACGACGCGATCACCGGCGTCCGGGCGGTGGCCGAGGGCAAGAGCAATCCGCTTGTCTACTCGTCGGATTCGCCCGATGCCGCCTCCGCCGTCTGGCTGCTGTCGGGTTTCGGTTCGCAGCACCGCAAGATGGCCAAGCAGCTCTACACCGAGAATCCGATCTTCGCCAAGTACGTCGACCGCGTCGACGAGTTGGTCCAGAACGAGCTCGGGTACTCGATCGCGGAGATGTTCGTCGACGACGAGCAGACCTACGGCATCGAACAGAGCCAGGTCGGCATCTACACGATCCAGGTCGCGCTCGCCGACACCCTGCGTCACCACGGCGCCGAACCCGGTGTGCTCGTGCCGCATTCGATGGGTGAGGCCTCGGCCGCGTACATCAGTGGCGGGTTGTCGCTCGAGGATGCGACGCGTGTCATCTGCCAGCGTTCGCGGCTGATGGGCGAGGGCGAGTCGATGCTGCAGGGCGACGACATCCGTCTCATGGCGCTCGTCGAGTACAGCGCCGACGACATCAACGACGTCCTCGTCGACTACCCCGACCTCGAGATCTGCGTCTATGCCGCTCCGACCCACACCGTCATCGGAGGTCCGGAGTCGCAGGTCGACGCGATCGTCGAGCGTGCCGAGGCCGAGGGCAAGCTCGGGCGCAAGCTGGCCACCAAGGGTGCCAGCCACACGTCGCAGATGGACCCGCTCCTCGGCGAACTCGCCTACGAGCTCACCGGCATCACGCCGCTGCGTCCCACGACCGGTTTCTACAGCTCGGTCGACCGCGAGGTCTTCTACCGGGCCGGTCACGAGCCGGTCCACACCATCGAGTACTTCACCAAGGGTCTGCGCCACAGCGTGTGGTTCAGCCAGGCGATCGCGAAGTCGGTGGAGAACGGCCACCGCACCTTCCTGGAGCTGTCGCCGAACCCGGCCGTCCTGATCTCCGTTGCGGCCGTGACCTTCTCGGCCGGTCTCCACGACGCCGAGCTCATCGAGACGCTGCGTCGCAAGGAGGACGAGAGCTACGGCCTCGTCAACGCCCTGCTGAAGCTGTACGTGCACGGCCATCCGGTCGACGTCGCGTCGCTGTTCGGTACCGGCGACTACGCAGCCATCCCGCGGACCCGGTTCGAGCGCAAGGAGTTCTGGCTCACCGCCAAGATCTCGTCGGGTGGCTCGGCGGGGACGGTCCCCGGGTCGCACGTCGCGCTCCCCGACGGCCGTCATGCCTGGGAGGTCAACGCCGCGGCGGTGACCGATCCGCGTGAACTCGTGCGGGCCGCGGCGGCGCAGGTGCTGACCAATGCCGGCGTGGGTGCCTCGGTCGCGCACGGTGAGATCCCGGACTCGGGAACCCTCACGACGACGCTCAGCCCGCACCCCGGCGGCGCCGCGGTGACCGTGCACGCGAAGGCGGACAAGAACTTCCGCTTGCTGTTCGAGGCCGCGGTGACGGGCGATCTCGACGACGCGGCCGGTGCGGTCACGCAGGCACCTGCCGCGGAGAAACCCTCGGGCGCCGAGGTGTTCGCCGACGACACGGTGGTCGTCGAGGACGACGTCGTGGACGACATCGGCAACCGTTGGAGTCCCGAATCCGGTGAGACCGTGGGTGATCGGCTCGCGATCATCGTCGGTGAATCCATGGGTTACGACCCCGAGGACCTGCCGCGCGAGATCCCGCTCATCGAGCTGGGTCTCGACTCGCTGATGGCGGTGCGGATCAAGAACCGCGTCGAGTACGAGTTCGACATCCCCCAGCTCCAGCTGCAGGCGATGCGGCAGGCCAATCTCGCCGACGTGCAGAAGTTCGTGGAGTTCGCGGTCACGCATCGCGACCAGCTCGACGACCTCGCGCAGAACGCCACCGCGGGCGGTGAACTCGACACAGCGGCACTCAACGCCTACATCGACGAGCAGAACGCCAAGGGCGGCGACTCGGCGGCCCCCGCGCCGGCAGATCAGTCCGATGAGACCGGCGAGCAGTCGCCGGAGCCGAAGCGGCACATCGCCGAGGACCTGGCCGACGTCGAGAAGGCGGTCGCGAACTCGCCCGAACCCGAGATGCCGGCCAATGAGGCGACGGCTCCCGCCGCAGCCCCGAAGCCCGCGACCGACATCACGTCGCAGCGGGCCGTGGCCGAGGCCGCGGGTTCTGATGTGCCGCCCCGCGATGCGGCCGAGCGTCTGACCTTCGGCACCTACGCGGTCGTGACCAAGAAGTCCGCGGGCGGCATCTTCAACAAGTTGCCGGTCCTGTCCGAAGACGTGGCGCAGCAGCTCACCGATCGGCTCAACGAGCGCACGGGCGGCGACATCGACGTCGAGGACATCCTGGACTCGGAGACGATCGAGGAGATGTCGAGCTACGTGCGCGACCACCTCGACGCCGGGGCGTCGACCGACGGGTTCCTGCGCTACCTGCGCCTGGTTCCCGAGGGCAAGAAGGTCTATGACCCCGCCGCCGGCGATCCCACCCCGATCCTGCTGTTCCACCCGGCGGGCGGCAACACCTCGTCCTACGAGGCGCTGCTCAAGCGGCTCCCCGAGAGTCAGCCGGTGATCGGTTTCGACCGCGGGGTCGAGGGGTCGATCGAAGACCGTGTGCGCGAATACATCCCGCGCCTGCGCGAGTTGCAGCCACACGGCCCGTACGTCGTCGTCGGTTGGTCCTTCGGCGGCGCGCTGGCCTACGGCGTCGCACAGATCCTCCGCGAAGCCGGCGAGGAGGTCGCCTTCGTCGGCCTCATCGACGTGGTGCGGCCCCGCGAGGACATGACCGAGACCCCCGACACCAAGCGGGCCCGTCTCGAGCGCTGGAAAGAGTTCGCGATCCGCAACTACGACCTCGATCCCGATGTGCCGATCCCCATGGACCGGCTCGTCGAGGCCGACGACGAGGGGCAGTTCGCGATCATCATGGAGATGATGTCGATGTCGGGCACCAAGATCCCCGGCGGCATCATCGAGCACCAGCGGACGTCGTTCATCGAGAACCGTGTGCTGAGCAGCATCGCGCCCGAGCCCTACGACGGCAAGGTCGTCCTGTACCGCGCCGACAGGATGCACGCGGGCGCAGTCGAACTCGAGCCGCAGTGGGCCGAGATCGACGAGGACGGCCGGTGGGGCGAGGTCGTCGACGACCTGGAGATCATCCACATCGGCGGCGATCACCTCTCGATCGTCGACGAGCCGTACATCGCCAAGATCGGTGCGGATCTCGCCGACCGGGTCGCCCGGCTGGGGAAGTAGAAAGAAGGACCGTGACTGACACCACCGCAGGCAAGCTCGCCGACCTCCGCCAGAAGCTGGAGGCAGCTCGCGAACCGGGAGGGGAGAAGGCGCTCGCGAAGCGCGCCGCGAAGGGAATCTGTTCTCCGCGTGAGCGTTTGAACATGCTCTTCGATCCCGGCACCTTCGTCGAGATCGGTGCCCTCGCCAAGATGCCCGGCGCTGCGGAGAGCGGTTACGGCGACGGCGTGGTCACCGGCCACGGCCTCGTGCACGGCCGCCCGGTCGCCGCGTTCTCCCACGACCAGACCGTCTTCGGCGGCACCGTGGGAGAGATGTTCGGCCGCAAGGTCGCGTCGCTCATGGAGTGGGCCGGCCGGATCGGTTGCCCGATGGTCGGTATCAACGACTCGGCCGGCGCCCGTATCCAGGACGCGGTCACCTCGTTGGCCTGGTACGCCGAGATGGGACGCCGCAACGACCTGCTGTCGGGTCTCGCCCCGCAGGTGTCGGTGATCCTCGGCAAGTGTGCAGGCGGCGCGGTGTACACCCCCGCCAACACCGACATCCTGGTCGCGGTCGAGGACAAGTCGTACATGTTCGTCACCGGACCCGATGTCCTCAAGCAGGTCAACGGCGAGGAGATCTCCGCCGAGGACCTCGGCAGCGCGCACAACCAGGCCCGGTGGGGCAACATCCATCACGTCGCCCCCGACGAGAAGGCGGCATTCGACTGGGTGCGCGAGTACCTGCAGTACATGCCGTCGAGCGCCTACGAGCGTCCGCCGGTGATCAATCCGGGCCTCGAGCCGGAGATCACCGAGTCGGACCTGTCGCTCAACGACTTCATGCCCGACAACGACAATGCCGGGTACGACATGCACGACATCATCATCAAGCTCTTCGACGACGGCGCCTTCCACGAGGTCGGAGAGCTGTTCGCGCCCAACATCATCACCGGGTACGCGCGCGTCGACGGCCGTTCGGTGGGTGTGGTGGCCAATCAGCCGAGCGTGATGTCGGGTGTGCTCGACACCGACTCGTCGGAGAAGGCCACGCGGTTCGTGCGTATCTGCAACGCCTTCAGCATCCCGCTCGTGTTCCTGGTGGACACCCCGGGAATCCTCCCCGGTCTCGCCGAGGAGCAGAAGGGCACCATCCGCCGCTCCGGTCGGTTCCTGTACGCCTATGTCGAGGCCGACGTCCCCAAGGTGACCGTGGTGCTGCGCAAGGCCTATGGCGGCGCGTACGCGGTCATGGGCAGCAAGCACCTGGGCGCCGACATCAACTTCGCCTGGCCCACGGCGAAGATCGCGGTCATGGGCGCCGAGTCGGCCGCAGCCGTGCTGACCCGCCGTCAGACCGAAGGCCTTTCGGCCGCCGAGGCCGACAAGGTGCGTCGTGAGTTCATCGACTTCTACAACACGATGATGGCCACCCCGTACCTGGCCGCCGAGCGCGGATACGTCGACGCGGTCATCGAACCGGCCCAGACCCGGTTGCAGCTCCGCAAGGCGCTGGCGCAGCTGCGCGACAAGGAGGTCCTCAAGACCCCGCGCAAGCACTTCCTCATGCCGATCTAGATCGGCCAGGGGCAGACCCACCTCGAATGGACAGACGCACCGCCCGAAAGGCGGTGCGTCTGTCCATCTCTGGTGGGTGTGGCCACGCGCGCGACGCGCGTCGTCAGTTCTTGACCGCCCGCATGGGCCCAGGGGTCCAGAGCCCGTTGTGGGTGTCGGTGGTGATCGTCAGCTCGGCGTCGGTCTGCGGCAGGATCGGCGTGAGACCCTGGAGCATGCCCCAGTCCTTCGCCCAGTCGTTGCGCAGGTACGAGGGGTAGACGCGCGGCCGCAGTTCGTTCTCGATGATCCCGAGCGGACCCCCGGAGTCGCCGGCCATCCAGCGCTGGGAGTTCACCCGCTCGCCCTCACGGTCCGGGGAGATCCGCCATTCCGGCGTCTCGAGCACCCCGTACTTGACCTGGGCGGGCCGCTGACACGGGAAGGCCAGCCCGGCCTCCCAGTCGATGAGGACCGGATCCTCACTGCCCACCAGGGAATCGAGGGTCACCATCGAGGTCACCCGCGGCGGGGTCAGTGCGAGCCACTGGTCCCGCTGCGTCGAGGTGTCCTCGGCGAGCACGCGCACGACCGTCGCGCCGGGCGGCGCCTGATCCAGTGGGAACCGCAGGTTGCGCCACTCCGGTGCGCCGCCGATGTCGAGCGGCGTCATCTGGCCGGCGGGTGTCACCGCACCATCGGGCCCGACACGTCCGAACTGCAGGCGCACACGCTGACCGGGCCGCACGACGGCCAGGTCGTCGATGTACTCGACCTGACCGGCCACCGACATCGTGACCAGCGGCTGCGCGTCGGTCCGGTTCGCGGGCAGCTGATACCAGTCGGAGGTCAGCCTGCCGGTGCCGGTGGGCGAGTTGTAGGTACCGAGAACAGGCGTCTCGCCGGGGGACAGTCCGAACGGCAGCTTCACCGTCGAGCCGTTGACGCCGGCCTGCGATGTCTGTCCGCCGCTGGTGTCGCTCGACCCGGTGGCGGTCTCGGCGTCCGAGCCGCTGCTGTCGTCGGTCGGATCGGTCTGCGTGCGGTCGACCTCCGCGGTCGAGGTTCCCGTCGACGAGTTCCCCCCCGACTCCTCCTCGGTCTCCTCGGACAGGTCCGAGGCGACACCGTTGGGATCGAACCCGACCATTCCCATGCCGGCGAGCGCCGATCCCGGTGACAGATTGTCCTGACCGGCAACACGTGCGGGCGCCAGCAGCCCGGTGGTGGGGTCGCTCTCCACCAGCACGGCGTCGGCCAGGGCGCACGGCTGACCCTGCAGTGCGTTCACGTTGGAACTCAGCCATGACCACGAGTTGCGTTGCGTCCAGTCCGCTTTGGCGAACGACACGAGCGTGAACAGCAGCATGATGGTCGATACGACGATGATCGACGGGCTGCGAAGGCGGGTGAAGACCGAATGCGACGCACCCGCGCGGACCGCGTCGTCGACGTAGTCGTCACGGAAGTGTTGCCACAGACCCAGGATCGTCAAGGCCACCGCGACGGCCAGGATGCCCGTCCACAGCGGTATTCCCTTGACGTCGGGAACGGCGTCGCGCCATGGGATTCCGTAACTCCCGACGTACCACCACTGATTGCGTCCGGAGAACGCCAGGGCCAGCACATAGGCGCACGCGGCGGCGAACAGCGTCCGATTGCGCCTGCGCCGCATGATGGTCCGGTCGGCACACGCGGTGGCGACGGCGGCGAGCGCACCGCCGATGGCGGCGTACACACCGAGCTGGTGAGTCCACTTGGTCGGCAGGAAGGCCATCAGAACCACAGAACCGGCGACCATGGCGACGAGCCGCCACGTCGGTCCGGTGGCGATCCCGGGCAGCCGGCGCCGGTTGAGGAGCATGACCACGACCAGGATGAAGCACGTGAACACGATGAGAATCCCGAAGCGACGGGCGATGCCGCCGTCGGCGGTCGGGTTCATCAGCATGTAGTAGCGCATCGGCTCTTCCCACCACTTGTTGGTGGGACCGACCTGCCCGTTCACCGACACCGCCTCGAGGATCGGCGCGAGCGGTTGGTCGGCGAAGATCTCGAACATCACCGCCAGCCCGGCGGCCAGGATCGGCAGGAGCAGCGGCCACAGCCCATCGCGTCTGCGGCGCACCGCCAACCGCTTGATCAGCGGACGGATACCGGCGACGAGGGCTATCGCCGCGATCACACCCGTGGGGTGGATGGTCAGCGTGAACGCGGCCGAGATGATGCCCACCGTCAGCGGGAAGAAGCGACCCGTGGCGATCGCGCGTTCGACACAGACCCAGGTGAACAGCGCCCCCAGCGCGATGAGCGGTTCGACGCGCAGCCCGTTGTTGTAGGGCATCCAGGCGGCGAGGAAGACCAGTGCGGCGGCCCACATCGCCGGGGTCGACTCGCGAACCGCCCGACCGAGACGCGGGATGGCCGCCCTGCTGATCAACCACCACGACGCCAACGCGAACATGAAGGGCAGCAGGCGCAACCACGGTGTGGCGGTGCTGATCTCCATCCACGCCGACAGATAGTGGTAGTGCCAGCCGAACGGATCCTGCGGGACGCCGAAGTAGCGGTAGTAGTTGTCCAGATAGCCTGCCTCGGAGGCGATTCGCCCAACCGTCACCTGATAGCCGTCATCGGCCGTGTTGCCGCCGACGAACAACCAGATCAGCAGTACGAGGGCGACGACGCCGTCGACCGGACGTACCCGCCACCAACCGGCGGGGAAGAGCTTGTGATGCCCGCGCGCGTCGCGGGCATCGAGTACCGCGAGCGCGATGAGCGACAGCAGGGTCGAGGCCACGCCGAGCACCAGCAGCCAGAACTTGAGAGTGGTGGGCGTGGAGACGAATCGGGTGTCGATGGTCGACCGGAACGACAATCCGTCGGTGCTGACATTCGCCGGCAGGCTCGAGTAGACCCCGATGATCTGCGGACGCGCGTTGGGATCCTTCAGGTCGAAGGCGTGCAGGACGCCCTCGCCGTCGGGTGCCCCCTGGATCGACCCACGGGTGCCGTCGGTGTCGGCCTCGACGACGATCCGGCAGTCCGGTGAGGCCTGGGCGGCGGCACGGGGAGTGTTGAGCAGCACCACGTTTCGCTGCACGACCTGCAGCGAGTCGGATGTCGCGCGAACGAAGAGACCCACCTTGCTCGCCTCGGCGCCCCCTTCGGGCACCGTCGACAGCAGGACGCCACCCGATGCCGGCAGTGCGGCCCCGAGTGCGCAGGGGACGCTGACGTCCATCGACACCGGCACGAACGAGACGTTCGGTGCCGCGACGTTCGCCACCGAACCCTGCTGCGGCCACGACAGTTCGGCCTTGGTGTAGTCGACCGGCAGGAACGGGCTCAGCAGGGCGACCAGGATGCCGACGACACCCGCAGCCATCGCGACGATGCGCGCGGTGCCGGCGTGGCGTTCGGCGAAGCTCCCCGGCGAGGCCTGGCCCTCGCGATCTCGAACGGTGTCACTGCCGTGCACGGCATCACTGGTGTCAGTCATCTTCGGGCACCACCCTGATCGGGCCGGGTCGGGACCATCCCCATGTGGTCTCGTCACCGGTCATCACGTCCGCCGGCCGGGCCTGCGGCACCAGCGGGTTGAGTCGCTGTAGGTTGCCCCACTCGCGATACCAGTCGTTGTCGAGGTATGTGGCCATCGTCGACGGCCGGGTCAGCGCCTCCACCGTCGACAGGAGTCCGCCGTCCTCGGCGGCCATCCAGGTCTTGGACTGCGAGTTGGCGATCCACGACTCCGGGAGAATCCGCCAGTCCGGGATGTCGAAGACACCCGCGTGCGCGGTCATCGGTCGTTGGCATGGGAACACTGCGCCGGCGGCGAAGTCGATGAGGACGGGATCAGTGGAGCCGACCACGTCCTGCAGGGTCTCGAGCACCGGCGCGCGCGGCGGTGTGACGGCGAGCCACTGGTCGGGGTCGAGGTTGTTGTCCCGCGCGACGATGCGCATCGTGGTCGCGTCGGCGGGCACGCGGTCCATGGGGATGCGGAGGTTGCGCCACGGGCGGTTCGTGCGTTCGGCGTCGATCGGGATGGCCGGTGCTCCGACCTGGACGAACTCCGATTCGCCTGCGCCACCGCGGACTTCGCGGCCGAACTGGACTTCGAGGGACTGTCCGAAGATCGGGACCCCGTCCCGGTCGAGACTGAACACGGCACCGGCGGCGGTGATGACGATCAGCGGCGACGAGTCGCGCGCCGGGAGGCGGTACCAGCCGGTCGTGAGAGTCGCCTGGCCGGTGGATGTCTCGTTGCTGCCCAGCACCGGAGTCGTGGCCGGGTCGAGGCCGAAGGGGAGGGCGGCGGTGCTGCCGTTGACGCCGCGGGGCCCCGTACCGCCGGTCGTGCCGGGATTGGAGCCGTAGACGATGAAGGTCTTCGACAGGTCGGCCGAGGTGTTCATCGCGCCCGGCTTCTGCGCGCCGGCCTGCGGTGTGAGATCGGCTCGCACGCCTTCCGGGGTGAAGCCGACGGACTCGCCCTCGAGCGTGTCCGACGCCGATCCGCCGTTCGCGGGCGCGAGCATTCCCTGATTCGGATCCGGTTCGACGAGAACGGAATCGGCCATCGCGCAGGTGTTGCCGCGCGCCGCGTCCAAGTTGGCCGACAGCATCGTGAAGGTGTCCGTACGACCGGCCGCCGCCTTGGCGAAGACCGCGAGCTCGCACACGACGATGAGCACGGCGATCACCGCGATGGGTGCGGACGCGACACCGATCCGCCACCCGGCGGGGGCTTGGCCCCGGTCGTGCGCGAGGCCGGTCTCGTCGACGAAGTCCATGCGCAGGTGTTGCCAGATCGCGAACACGAGGGCGACGACCGCGAGCGCGAGGAGAACCGTCGACACCTGTAGACCGGCGATCACCGGCGCCTTGTCGAACCACGCGATGCCGAAGTTGTAGGGCCACGGCCACGCGTTCTTGCCGGCCGCTGCGGCTGCACAGGCCACCAGCAGGCCCGCGACGAGGATCGACAGGTTGCGCAGCGTCCGTCGTGCGGCCTGCCCGATGGCCACGCAGGCCACGGCCGCCAGTGCCGCACCGAGTCCCGCGAAGATGCCGAACTGGATCGTCCACTTGGTCGGCGTGAACGACAGCAGCAGGATCGTCAAGAGCGAGGCACCCAGCACCCGCCACAGCGCGCCGGGGTCGAGTCCGTCGATCCGCTTGCGCCGCAGCATGATGGCCAGGACCACGAACATCGAGACGGCGAACAGCAACACCGGGATACGCCGTGCCAGTGCGCCATCGGTGGTGTTGACCGCCAGGAAGTAGTACCGGAGCAGCTCTTGGTACCACGCGAGTGTCGGGCCGACCGAGTACCGGACCCGGAGCGCTTCGAACACCGTGGCCAGGGTCTGATCGCGGAAGACGATGATCACCACCAGGGCGAGGCCTGCGGTGAGAGGGGCGAGCAGGGGCAGCACCCCGTCCTCGGTGCGGCGCCGGATAAGGATGCGCATCATCGGCCGCGCACCGGCGATCAGCAGCGCGACGGCGACGATCCCGTGCGGGGCGAGTGCCAGGGTGAGCGCGGCGGTGAATGCGGCGAGCACCGCGGGGAGCATCCGCCGGGTCGACACCGTGACCTCCACGGCCCACCAGGTCAGGAGCGTTCCGAGGACGATGATGCCCTCGCTGCGCAGGCCCGAGGCCATCGGCAGCCAGAACGCGAGGAAGACCGCGGCGGCGGTGAGCATCGCCCACTGTGACCGTCGGAGGGCGCCGCCCAGGCGGGGCAACAGCACCCGGCTCAGGATGAACCAGGCGGCCAGTCCCGCGAGCAGCGACGGCAGACGCATCCACAGGCCGGTCGTCGAGATCGTCGACCAGTAGGCGAGGAAGCTGTAGTACCAGTCGAACGGCGCCTCGGGGATGCCGTAGAAGCGGTAGTAGTCGGCGAGATACCCGGCGTCGGCGGCATTGCGACCCATGTTGAGGATGTAGCCGTCGTCGGGAGAGCCGGCGCCCAGGAACTGCCAGATCACCAGCGTCAACGTGACGCCGATGTCGGTGGGGCCGGGGCGAAGCACCGTGCGCCACCGCAGCCGACGGCCGACCCGGCGGTGATAACCGTGGATCCGGTCGAGCCGTCCGACCGCCACGAGAGCGACGATGGCCGCGATGACGCCGACGATCATCACGATCCACTTGAGTGCGGTGGGCGATGAGTCGAACCGGTCGTCGATCTCGATCCGGACGTCGAGGCCGGGGGCCGGACGCACCTGTTCGGTCGTCAGGTCGGTGAAGATCCCTGCGATCTGCGGATTCGACGCCGGCTCGGCGCGTCCGACGTCGCCGCCGCCTGCTGCGGCCGGTCCCGGCGCCAGGCCGGCGAACTGCGCGCCGGTGACCGCCGCGTCGGAGAAGATGCGCAACTCGGTACAACCGGTGAGCGCGTCACGCGGGGCCGAGGCGAGGGTCTTGTTGCGGTTGGTGACGGTGACGCCTGCGGCGTCGGCGACGACGAACAGGCCGGTGTCGCGCGCTTTCGATGCGGCTGCGGGCATCGTCGACAGGACGACGGTGGTCGCGTCGTCGGGGGTGGCGGCCAGTACGCGGCACGGGATGGAGATCGCGACGTCGCGGGCGGTCTGCGCGACCAGGGGGGCCGTGACCGACGCCGATGAGCCGGCCGCCTGCTGCTGCGGCCACGTGATCGCCGCGGTGGACGTGCTGACCGGGAGGAAAGGGGTCAGAATCCCGGCCGCGACGGCGACGAGACCGGCGACCGCGGCCACGAGGGCGACGGTGCGGGATCGGGGTCCGCCGGGCGCGCGCTGCGCAGCGGCTTCGGCGGTGGTGTCGGCGTTGCCAGCGGACACTTCAGGCGACTTCGGCACAGGCGCATCGTAGTCAGGCATGCTGTGACAAACCCAAATCCCCTGACAGCCCAAATCCCCTGACCGGATCTCGTAGCAGCAATGCGCGCCATGTGCGCGTTGCCGCTACGGAACGTCGCACCCGAGTGGGATCAGGCGAAGCGCATCAGGATCGAGTGGACGGCCTGGGTGACGGTCATGCGGTCGTAGGTCTGCACGAACTCGAAGGTGCGCTCGAGATCGGGGCCCGCATCGTGCTGGTCCCGGGCGGAGAGCAGGGCCGCGAAGTGCGGGCCGAGGACCGCGACATTCCACTCGTTGATGAGATCGTCGGACTCGTCGAGCGGGGCCCGGTGGACGTTGCCGTCGCGCACGTCGGGCAGCCCGACGCCGTACACCCCGGCGAGGCCGGTCTTGTCCGACATCTCGCGCCAGCGGGTGGCGGTGCGCTCGGTGAAGTGCTCGGCGAACTGGAAGGTACCGAGGACGATCGCGGCGCCTCCGATCGCGGCCTGCTCTTCGAGTGCCTTGCTCATCTCGATGAGGAGGCGCTTGTTGCCCAGGCGGGGGGCGATCGAGGTGGAGGCGATCCGGTACGGCGTCGACTTGTCGGGGCCGGGGGTGGTCCAGACCGGCATGTCCGGCAGGGGCACGACGGCGCGGCTGGCCAGCACCGCCGGATCGGTCACGGCCGGGTAGAGGTCGCCGATGCCGAATGCGGCGCCCATGGTCTGGGCGGTGATGCGGCGGGCCTCGTCGTCGACGCCCTCGGCGATCACGACGGCGTGACTGCGCTCGGTGTGCGCGGCCAGGGCATGCGCGAGGTGGGCGGCGTCGATTCCGGTGTGCGGGGCCAGGAGTTCGGAACCGGTGATGATGATGTCGGGTTCGACGAGGGAGAGCAGTGTCGCCGCGTGTTCGCTGCGGACCAGGCCGTCGACGCAGATGATCTTCCCGGCCGCGCGGGCTCGGGCGACCCTGGCGAGGGTGCGTTGCGGACTGCGCTCGACGGCGTCGGGGAGGATCACCATGACGTGGCGTTCCAAGGTGCGCGCGGTCTCGTCGTCGAGGTTGTCGATGAGATCGAGGTCGAGAGAGACCAGGAGCGGCAGGATCTTGGCGAGCGACTGCGCTCGCGGTGAGGTGGCCATCTGGCGCTTGCGCTCGTCGAGGACCGGATGTTCTTCGACGAGCCGGGCTGCGCGCTTGAGCGCTGCCGCGGTGGCGAGACGGGTCCCGGCGGGCCCACGGAGCTGCAGTTCGACGGCGGCGAGAGCGCCGTCGGACAGCCGGCATACCGGCGCGAACTGCATGTGGAGCTCCAGATCGTCGAACAGGGTGAATGATCGCGCCTCGGACACACGTGCCTCCCCGTCGGGAGCGAAAGCCCCGATCGATCTGATGGACGCGCTTGCTTCACATCCTGCTCACACGGCATTACGCCTGTGGCCAGCGTAACAAACTCCGGTGTCCGGACATGGTGCAGCAGCCGCCGGTCCCTGAGGTACCAAGCGGCTCAACGCTGTTCAGATGTGTCCTCTGCGCGAGGGGCGGGTGGTGAGGGCGGTGGCGTCTCCGCGGGGTAGTAGGGGTGGAAGAGGTGTTACCGCGGTCGCGACCAAGCGGGGCGGGAGGTCGCGACCGCGGTTCCGGGGCGGGTCAGGGGGTGTGGCGACCCGCTACTCGGTTCTGAGGGGTGCCGGGTCAGCGGGCGGCGTCGGCTGCTTCCTTCTCCCCGCTGGCACCTGCGTGGGTCAGCTCACCGGTGTAGCTCTCCAGGTGAGCGCGGACGAACCACTGGAACTTCTCGAGTTCGGCGGTCTGTCCGATGAGGATGTCCTCTGTGATGGGGTCGATGTCGCCGATCTTCGAGATCCCGTCGCGATGCGAGGTGATGAAGCCGTCGTAGACCAGGTCGAGGGCGCCCAGATGAGCCTGTGCGGTGTCGCGTCCGATGGAGTAGTCGCTCCACGAGCGGTCCTGCTCGATGGCCTTGGCGGTGCCCTTGGGCGACGCGCCGAGGGTGGCGATGCGCTCGGCGATGGTGTCGGCGTATCCGCGGACGAGCTCGACCTGCGGGTCGATCATCTCGTGGACGCCGATGAAGTTGGCGCCGACGACGTTCCAGTGGATGTGCTTGAGGGTGAGGTGCAGGTCGTTCAGCGCGCTGAGACGCTCCTGCAGGATGCCGGCGACCTCGTCGGCGGCTTCATTGCTGAGTCCTGGTGCGGTGAATTTCGGCATACTTCGACGCTAGGCCCGCTGCGCCGGGGTGACGAGGACGTAGGGGCATGAGTGACGGAACCGAGACGGCAGGTCACAGTGCGGTAACGAACGCCTGCCGAGGTGTTTGCCACGCCGACCCGCGGGAACCGTAACCGCAGGTCGGCGTGGGTGCACTCGTATGTGCCGAATCGTTGCTCAGTATCCGCTCGACCGCATCGGAGCGGGGTCGTAGAGCCCGGAACGCCGAGCTGTTCCGAGGTCGAGTTCGGCCGGCGGTGCCGGGATGATCTCGGTGAAACGCTGCAGCCCGCCCCAGTCCCGGCCCCAGTTGTTGCGCAGATACGTCGGCAGCAGTGTCGGACGCAGCATGGCCTCGGTGATCCCGAGCGGCCCGCCGGCGGTCCCCGACATCCACGTCTGGCTGTTCTTCCGGGTGGCCTCGGCGTCGGGCATGATCCGCCACTGCGGTACCTCGAGGACGCCGTTGCGGACCTTCATCGGCTGCTGACACGGGAACACCATGCCGGGCAGCCAGTCGATGAAGACCGGATCGGTCTGACCGACCACGTCGTTCAGGGTGGCCAGCGTGCTCACGCGCGGCGGCGTCACCGCCACCCACTCCGACGGCGCTGCCGCGGTGTCTGCGACCAGGACCCGGACCACCGTCGCCCGGGGCGGTGCGTCGGCGAGCGGGAAACGCAGGTTGCGCCAGGTCGGGGTCTCGCCGATGTCGATCGGAGACATCTGGCCCACCGGCGTCACGCGACCGTCCGCGCCGGTCCGGCCGAACTGGACGGTGACCTTCTGGCCCGCATGGACCACTCCGATCCCGTCGACGGCCTCCACCGATCCCGCGACCGCCATGGTCAGCAGCGGCGCGTCATCGGAGCGTTCGGGCAACTGATACCAGTCCGACGTCAGCGATCCCGTACCCGACGGTGAGCCGTAACTGCCCAGCACCGGGGTGACCGCGGGGTCGAGTCCGAACGGCAGACGGACCGTCGATCCGTTGATCCCGCGAGCGCCCTGCCCGCCTTCGGTACCGCCCTGTGCCGACGAGCTGTCACCGGATTCGTCTGCGCCCGCACCGGTCTGGGCGCTGTTCTGCGCGCCGGAGGTACTCGACGACTCGGTGCTCTCGGTCGCGTCGACGGACAGCTTGTCCGGAACGCCGTTGGGTGTGAACCCGGTGTCGTCCGTGCCGGCGAGCGCGGCCGCGAGACCGGGAGCGGGCCTGCCGTCGACGGCGGCGGGCCGCAGGAGTCCGGCAGTGGGGTCGGCTTCGACGAGGACGTCGTTGGCCAGGCCGCACGAGTTGCCGGTCAGCGCGCGTGCGTTGGACTTCATCCACGACCACGAATCGCGTTGTTCATAGGCGCCTTTCGCGAAGGACGCGACCATGAACACCACCATCAGGCCCGAGATGACCGGCAGCGGTGAGAACTTCAGCTTCGAATACCACTTGTCGCTCCCGCGGGTGCGGGTCTGCTCGTCGACGAAGTCGTCGCGGAAGTGGAACCACAGCCCGGCCAGCGCGGTGGCCACGGCGGCGACGAGGATCAGCCAGGCGATCGTGATGCCACCCACCGTGGGCGGGCGGTCCCACCAGGGCACGCCGTAGCTGCCGACGAACCACCATCCGTTGGTGCCGGCGAACGAGATCCCGGTGATGGCGAGTACGGCCGCGGCGAAGAAGCTGCGATTGCGCCGGGAACGCAGCACCGCCGGTGCCATCATGGCCCCGGCCGCGGCGGCGAGACCCGCCGCGATGCCGGCGTACACGCCGAAATGGTGGGTCCACTTGGTCGGGGTGAACGCGATGAAGAACATGGTGCCGAGGGTGACCGCGACGAGTCGCCAGATCGGTGCTCGCGCAATGCCGTTCGGGTGTTCGCGCCGCAGGAGTCGGAAGAGTACGACGAACAGGCACAGGATCATCGCCAGGACGCCGAAGCGTCGTGCGAGCGTGCCGTCGGCGGTGGGCAGGATCAGGTAGTAGTACCGGATCGGCTCCTGCCACCACTCGAGTGTCGGGCCCACATCGGAGGCCACCTTGTTCCCCGCGATGAGCGGTGCGAGCGGTTGATCGGCGAAGATCTGGAACAGTACGGCGGTGCCCGCGGCCAGGATCGGCGCCAGCATCGGCAGCAGGCCGTCACGCGACCGCCGTGAGACCAGTGTCTTCACGATCGGGCGGATGCCGGCGAGCAGGGCGGCGACTGCCATCAGGCCGCCGGGAGCGAGTGCGAGGGTGAACGCTGCCGTCACGACCGCGATGGCGTAGGGCAGCAGGCGGCGGGTGGCGATGGCTCGCTCGACGCAGCACCAGGTCAGCAGGGCGCCCACGGCCTCCGCGGGCTCCGGGCGTAGACCGTTGTTGAACGGGAGCCAGATCGCGAGGAAGACGAACGCGGCCGACCACACCGCGGGGGTGCTGTGCCGGACCGTCCGACCCAGACGCGGGATCACCTCGCGGCTGATCAGCCACCAGCCGAGCAGTCCGAGCAGGAACGCCGGTAGTCGCATGAACGGTGCGGCGACGCTGATCTCGGTCATCGCCGAGATCACCTGGAAGTGCCAGCCGAACGGGTCCTGGGGCACGCCGAAGTAGCGGAAGTAGTTGTCGGCGTATCCGGCGTCGCCGGTGATCCGTCCGACGGTGAAGTTGTACCCGTCGTCGGAGGTGTTGGCCCCGGCGAACCACCAGAAGGCGAGGATCGCGAACACCGCGACGTCGGGCGGTCGGATCGTGAACCATCCGGCGGGCAGGAATCGCTTGTGGCTGCGACCGTCCCGGCGATCGAGCAGACCCAGAGCGATCAGCGACACGATCGTCATGACGATCCCCAGGACGATCGCGGCGAGCTTGAGCGCCGTCGGTGTGGAGACATAACGCGTATCGATGGTCGCCCGCAGCGACAGGCCGTTCTGCGAGACGTCACCGGGGAGGTCGCTGTAGACGCCGACGATCTGCGGGCGCATCTCATGGTCGGGCAGGGAGAAGCTATAGGTGCCACCGGAGTCCGCGGTCGGCTCGGGCAAACCCTCGAAGCGGCCGCTGACGCCCTCGCCGTCGGCATGCAGAACGATGCGGCACTCCGGGTTCGACTGCACGGCAGCCCGGTCGGCGCTCAGGAGCGCGACGTTGCGGTCGGTCAGGGTGACGCTGTCGGCGGTGGCGCGCACGAACAGACCGCGGGCTCCCGCGTCCTGGCCGCCCTCCGGCGTCGTCGACAGCAGGACGCCGCCCGAGGAGGGCAGGCGTGCGGCGAGCGTGCACGGGACCGACATGTCCATGTCGATCGGCACGAACGAGACCAGTGGTGCGGCCACATCGGAGACGTCTGAACCCTGGGGCCAGCGGAGTTCCGCGGTCGACTGGTCGACGGGGAGCAGCGGGGTGAGGATCGCCAGCAGGAAGCCGAGGAGACCGGTGATCGTCGCGACGACCTTGGGTGCGGGCCGGCGCGACGCGGGCTTCGTCGCCTGCTCTGCGGTGCGAACGGCCGCCGCGCCGGTGTTCTCGCTCGCGTCGGCGTTGTGGGACTCACTCATCGGATTGGGGCTCCACCCTGATCGAGCCGGTCCGTGACCAGCCCCATTGCGTCGTCTCTGCCGTGTCGATCCGTGCGCCGGGTGCCCCCGGCGCCAGCGGGGTCAGCCGTTCCAGCGCGCCCCAGTCCCGGACCCAGTCGTCCCTCAGATACGTCGACACCGCCTGCGCCGACGTCGTCGCCTCCGAAATCCCCAGCAGACCGCCGTCGACGCCGGCCTGCCAGGTCTTGGACTGCGAGTTGGTCAACGGGTAGTCGCCGAGAATGCGCCACTGCGGCACCTGCGCGACGCCGTGGGAGATGCCCAGCGGGCGTTGGCACGGGAAGTGCGCGGCCACCCCGAAGTCGACGAGGGTGGGCGCCGTCGAGCCGACGACCTCCTGGAGGGTCTGCATCCGGGGGGCTCGCGGCGGGGTGATCCCGATGAACTGCTTGTCGCCGAGGTTGTTGTCCTGCAACGACAGTCGCATCACCGTCGCCCGGGGCGGTGCGGCGGCCATCGGGACGCGCATGTTCCGCCACGGCATGTTGAGGATGACCGGTCCGGGATCGATGGGCAGGACGTCGGGGCCGGCCTGCTCGAAGGAGCCGTCGGGTCCCGGACGCCCGAACTGCACGACCAGCTTCTGCCCGAAGTTGCGTACCCCGAAGGTGTCGACGGTGGACACCGCACCCGCGGTGCTGAACACGAGCAGCGGTGACGCGGCGCGGTCGGCGGGTAGGTCGTACCAACCGGTCGTCAGACGCGCCTCGCCCGGGTATCCGTAGCTGCCCAGGACCGGGGTGGTGGCGGGGTCGAGACCGAAGGGCAGCTTGACGTTCGACCCGTTGACGGTCTCCGGGCCACGGCCTCCGGTGGTTCCGGCGCCGAGTCCGCCGGTGATCGCGAAGGGCCGGGCCATGCTCGCCGAGACGTTCATCTGACCGGGGCGCTGGCTGCCGGGCTCGGGTTGCAGGTCGTCGGGAATGCCGTTGGGCGAGAAGCCCACCGGGTCCTGTCCGCGGAGTGCGTCGCCGATGCTCGTACCCCCGGCAGGCGTCAGCATGCCCGCGTTGGGGTCCGGTTCCACGAGGACGTCGTCGGCGAGCCCGCAGCTGCCGCCGCGCATGGTGTCGAGGTTCTCGGCCAGCGCGGTCGACGCCGGATGCCGGGTGACGGCCGCCTTCACGAAGAGCAACAACTCGACCACGACGAGCAGACCGGCGATGATCGCGAGCGGGGACGAGGCGAGGAAGAGCCTGCGGCGATCGGCCCGGGTTTCGCCGGGGCCGGTGTCGACGTGTGCGAGACCGCGATTGGTCACGTAGTCCAGGCGCAGGTGTTGCCACACCGCGAAGGCGGCGGCGATCACGGCGAGGATGAGGAACAGGGTCGAGGCCTGGAAGCCGGCGATCACCGGGGCCCGGTCGAACCACGAGATGCCGTACTCGTAGAGGAAGGGCCACGAGTTGTACCCGGCCATGGCCGCGGCCATCGCGAACAGCAGGCCGGACACGAAGACCGTCAGGTTGCGGGCCGAGCGTGCGGCCGACTGGGCGACCGCGACCGTCGCCGCCGCGGTGATCGCCGCGGCCAGTCCCGCGAGCACACCGAACTGGATGGTCCACTTGGTCGGGGTGAACGCGAACAGCAGGAGGGTGACCCCGACCGCGCCGACGAGACGCCACACCGGTCCCGGATCGACGCCGCGAATCCGCGTGCGGCGCAGCATGACCGCGACGGTCACGAACAGTCCGGCGAGGAGCAGCAACAGCGGGACGCGCCTGGTGAGTGCGCCGTCGTCGGTCGTCACGGAGATGAAGTAGTAGCGCAGGAACTCCTGATGCCAGGAGATGACCGGGCCGATCGTGTAGCGCATCTTGATCGCCTCGAGGACCGTCGCGAGGGTCTGGTCGCGGAACACCACGACCAGCACGACCATCCCGGCGGCGGCGATGGGTGCGACGAGTGCCGCCGTCGCCGTCCAGGGCGATCCGCCGAGCCGATTCCGGCGATCGATGAGGACGTGCAGCAACGAGCGGGCCGCCACCAGCAGGATGGCCACACCGATCACGCCGTGCGGGGCGAGGGCGAGGGTGAACCCGGCGAGCAGTGCGGCGAGTGCGGCGGGCACCAATCGCCTTGTGGCGATGGCATTCTCGGCGGCCCACCAGGTGAGCACCGAGCCGAGAACGATGATGCCCTCGCTGCGCAGCCCGCTGCAGAACGGCAGCCAGAACGCGGTGAAGGTCATCGCGGCGGCCCACGTCGCCCACGAGCTGCGGCGTACGGCCGGCCCCAGGCGGGGCAACAGCACGCGGCTGAGGACGAACCACGACGCCAGTCCGGCGAGGAGCGGGGGGATGTGCATCCACAGAAGAGACGGCGACACCGACGACCACGTCGCGAGGAAGCTGTAGTACCAGTCGAACGGTGCTTCGGGGATGCCGTAGAAGCGGTAGTAGTTGGCCAGGTAGCCGAACCCGTCGGCGGTGCGGCCCATGTTGAGGATGTAACCGTCGTCGGGCGATCCGGCGCCGAGGAGGTTCCAGACGATCAGGATGGCGGTGACGACGAGGTCGGTGGACCGGGGCTTGAGGGAGTGCCACCACGCCCGGCCCCGCGTACCGATGCGGCGGTGGTACCCGCCGCGATGGTCGAGGACACCGAGTGCGATGACGGCGACGATCACCGCGACCACGCCCAGCGCCATCACGATGATCTTCAGGATCGACGGTGAGGACTCATAGCGGTTGTCGATGCTCACCCGCACCTGCATGCCCGCGGCCGCGGCGGCCCTGGCCTGCTCGGGGTCGAGGTTGCTGAAGATGCCGTCGACCTGAGGTCGACGATCGGGGTCCAGTGTCGTCGGCTCGCCGAGGCCCACGAAGTGTGCCCCCGGTCCGGTGGGTGCGGAGAAGATGCGCAGTTCGCGGCAGCGGGTCAGATCGGCGCGGGGTGCGGTGGCGGCGACGGAGTTGCGGAATGTGACCGTGACGGCCGCGTCGCTGGAGGTGACCCAGAGGGCTGATGACTTGGACTTCGGTGCGTTGGTGGGCATGGTCGCCAGCACCACCCCGGTGGGTGCGGCGGCCAGCGTCGCGCACGGGATACGGGCATCGAGGGTCTGTGGTGTCTGGGCGATCAGGGGGGCCATCACCGACGACGTGTCGGTCCCGAGATCCTGGCCCGCGGGCCAGTCGAAGGACGCGTCGACGGCCTTGACCGGAAGCAGCGGAGTGAGCGCGCAGAGCACGATGCCGAGGAGGCCGGCCACGACGGCCACCAGTCGGACGGTGCCCGTCGCGATCCCGGTCGACGCTCCCGACGACGAAGGCCCGGCGGAATCTTCGGCAGAGGTCGGGGCTGTCACAGGCACGGTGCCTCATCGTAAGCGACGGGTGTCGGGTCACCTAGCGCCCACCCCGCACCCCTGCTCCGCCCTCAGTGCCGCAGCGGCGCGGGACTCCACAACCCGCTGCGGGTCCGGGTGCCCTCCTCGATCTCGGCGAGGGTGTCGACGCCGCCGTACGGTTCGTAGCGTTCGAGAGCGCCCCAGTCACGACCGATGTCGGCCATCAGATATGTCGGCAGCGCCGTCGCCTCCTGGGAGACCTCGATCCAGCCGAGCGGGCCGCCACCGAAGCTGTTCTGCCAGGCCGAGACCGCGGCCGCGAGGTCCGATCCCGGTTTGATGCGCCACTTCGGGATCTCGGCGACACCGACGTCGTGGGTGAACGGCCGCTGGCACGGGAACGCGAGGCCCGAGGTCCAGTCGACGTGCACCGGATCGGTGTTGCCGACCACGTCCTGCAACGTGTCCATCTGTGGGACGCGCGGCGGGGTGAGCACGATGAAGCGATCCTCGGCGAGGTTGTCGTCGGTGGCGACGATCCGCACCGCGGTGGTGTCCGAGGGCAGTTCGTCGGTGTTGTAGCGCAGGTTGCGCCATGCCGGCCGCGGTCCCGGGTCGATGAGCTCGGTCTCGCCTGCGGCCTCGAGGTCCCCGTCGCGGGTGTCCGGTCGTAGCGGCTGGGCGGTGTATTCGAGCATCACGTTCGGGTTGTCGTACTCGCCGGCGACCGACATCGTCAGCAGCGGACGGTCGCGCCAGTCCGACGGGAGGGCGTACCACCCGGAGGTGAGCCGCGCCGGGACCTGGTCGAGTTTGGAGTAGCTGCCCATGACGGGGGTCGTGGCGGGATCGAGGAAGAAGGGCAGGGCTGCGGTGCTGCCGTTGACGCCGGGCTCGGCGATCTCACCGCCGCCGGTGCCGCCCGGGTTGGAGTTCACCATGTCCGGATCGGCCCAGACATTCCCCGACAGGACGCCCAGCGATCCCTCGCTCGCGGTCGAGGCCAGGTCGGTGGGGACGCCGTTGGGGGAGAAGCCGGAGGTGGCGGGTGCGGTCCCGGGAGCAGGCGGCGGACCGCCGAGCGGATTGTCCAGCGTGGCGTCGACGGGTCGGAGCATGTCGCGGTTGGGATCGGATTCCACCCAGACCTTGTCCGCCATCCCGCAGGGCTTGCCCGCGACGGCCGCCAGGTTGGACCTCGGCACCGAGAACGACGAACTCTGGTGGATACCCGCGAAGATCGCGGTGACGATCTGGAACACGACGACCGCCATGGCCAGGTAGGCGAGCGGGGCCGCGGCCATCGACGCGAACAAGCGCCGGTACCAGCGCGGATGCGAGGCGCCGGTGGCGGTGTCGTCGACGAGGTGAGGGTGTGGGTCGGTGCCGGTGAACGGTTCGCGGAAGTGGAACCAGAGTGCGACGAGCAGCAGGGCCAGCGCCGCGTAGAGCAGCACGCTGCCGAGCATGATGCCGCCGATCTTGACCTGCTCGACGCCCCACGGCATACCCCACGCCGAGTAGTAGTAATACGAGTTGGGGGCGGTGAACGCCAGGCCTCCGATGAAGAGGACGAGCGCACAGAACAGGGTCCGGTTACGTCGCGAGTGCATCGACTGCTGACTCGCGGCGATGGCGGCGATGGCCGCCAGCGCGGCCGCGATACCCGCGAAGACACCGAAGTGATGCGTCCACTTGGTCGGCGTGAACATGAGGAAGACCAGCGAGGCGAAGGTGATCGCCACGATCCGGCGGGTCGGGCCGATGGCCGTACCGGGAATCCGGTTCTTGCGGATGAGGACCGCCGCGGACACCACCAGGCCCAGGATCATCGCCAGGACCGCGAAACGGCGGGCGATCGACCCGTCGGCCGAGAACGCGAACAGCGCCGAGTAGCGACCGATCTCGTTGTACCAGCTCATCGACGGCCCGAGCGCGGACTTCATGCTCGACGCCTCGACGAAGGACCGCAGCGTGAGGTTCGAGAACACCACGAAGACGACGAACGTGCCCGCCGCGAGGATCGGCGCGATGAGCGCGACGAACGACCACCGCAACGAACCGCCCGAGGTTTCCGCGACGACACGGGCGCGCTTGATCAGCGCCATGATCATCGGACGTGCGCCGGAGATCAGTGCGGCCACGGCGAGGAGCCCGGTGGGTCCCGCGGCGATGCTGAAGGCGCCGACCAGACAGGCCACCGCGGCCGGGAGCATGCGACCGGTGGCGATCGCGCGTTCCACCGAGCACCAGGTCAGCAGCGCGCCGAGGCAGATGATCGGCTCGGGACGCAGACCGTTGTTGAAGGGGAACCAACACGCGAGGAAGGTGAAGGCCGCCGTCCACGCGACCATCGGGCGGGTCAGGGCCGCGCGCCCGAGTCGGGGCAACACTTCGTGACTCACGATGAGCCACACGAGGATTCCGCACAGCAGGGCGGGTATACGCATCCACGGGCTCGCCACCGAGACGTGGCTGAGCAGTCCGAAGACCTGGTAGTACCAGCCGAACGGCGCCTCGGGAGCCCCGTACCAGCGGAAGTAGTTGGCCGTGTAGTCGCTGTCCTGCGCGACGCGCGACATCGTCAGCAGGTATCCGTCGTCGGACGTGTTGGGTCCGATCATGTGCCACAGCACGAGGGCTCCGATCACCACGTAGTCGCGGGCGTTCAACCGCCACCAGCGGGCGGGGAAGATGCGTCGGTGGCGTCGCCCGTCGGTGGCGTCGAGCGCGGCCAGTGCGGCCAGGGACAGCAGGGTCGAGGCGACGCCGACGATGACGACGAGCCACTTGGAGATCGTCGGGGCGGTGTTGTAGCGCGAGTCGACGGTGACGTGGGCGTCGAGACCGGCGATGTCGGCGGCCGGACCGGTCAGGTCGGTGAACAGTCCGGTCACCTGTGGACGCTGGTCGGGCCAGTACTTGAAGGCCTCTTTGTCCTCGGTCGTGCCGGCGAGCGTTTCGTCCTCGCCCTCGTCGTTCTTGACGCCGCTGGTCATCCCGACGAACTCGGCGGTCACCGCGTCGGAGTCGGCGTGTACGACGATCTCCCGGCACCCCTGGTCGCGGATGTCCTGCAGGGTCGCCGACACCAGCGGGACGTTGCGGATGACGACTTCGACGCCCTGCCGGTCGGCGGGCGCGTCGGGGGCGCCGGTCTTGCGGATGAACAGGCCGCGTTCGCCCGACTTCTCCGCCTGTTTGGGGGTGGTCGACAGCAGGACCGATCCGCCCGGCGGCAGGTCGTCGACGGCGCTGCACGGGATCGTCACGTCGAGGTCGACCGGCATGTAACCGATCAGCGGCGCGGCGACCGAACCGATCTGTCCGTTCTGCGGCCAGTCGATCTCGGCGGTCTTCTGCTGGACCGGCATGAGGGGGGTCGCGAGCGCGAGCAGGAACCCGAGCAGGCCGGTGACGATGGCGACGATCCTCGCTCGTCGAACGGTCTGCGCTGGCACAAAGAGAGATGGTAGCCCTTGGGCCGTCTCGCCCCGGTCGGTGGCGCTACCGGCGCGATCACGCGTGTCCGCCTCCGTCGGCGTCCGCGTCGACGAGCGCCGACTGCCAGGTCAGGGCCAGTAAGGTGAAGCCCATGTCCGATGCCGCCGCACCCGAGCCCTTGCCGATCCTGCTGCTCAACGGGCCCAATCTGAACACGTTGGGCACCCGCGAGCCCGCGGTCTATGGTTCGGACACCCTCGCCGACGTCGTCGATCTCGCGGAGCGCACGGCCGCCGAACTCGGCTACGGGCTGCGTGCTGCGCAGACCAACCACGAGGGTCAGATGCTCGACTGGATCCACGAATCCGTGGGGGAGATCAGCGGCATCGTCATCAATCCCGGCGGGTGGACCCACACCTCGGTCGCGCTCGTCGACGCGCTGGTCGTCCCGGGAGTCCCGGTGATGGAGGTGCACATCAGCAACGTGCACAAGCGCGAGGCCTTCCGGCACCACTCCTACGTGTCATCGATCGCGGCCGGGGTCATCGCCGGGTACGGAATCCGTGGTTACGAGTTCGCGATCCGACGACTCGTGGAGCTCGTGGGCTGACCCCGCGCCCTGTCGACTGTGCGCCGATTCCCGTCGACTGGGCGCCGATTCCCGTCGACTGGGCGCCGATTCCCGTCGACTGTGCGTCGTTCTTCGTCGACTGGGCGTCGATTCCCGTCGACTGTGCGCGTTGCGATCGCGCCGGAGACCTAGGCGCGTCGAGTCATGGTGACTCGACGGATGATTCGAGAGCGCGCTCGAGGATCGTGCGGAAGCCCTTGACCAGTGCCTGGTGGGAATGCAGCGTGCCGCTCTCGAAGCCGATCAGCAGATACATTGCCGCGGTGGCGAACTCCTCGGCTTCGTCGCGATCGTGGAGCACCTCCTCGTAGGTGGCCGCGATGATGTCGCGACGCTCGCGGTCCACGGTGTGCTGGATGGCGAGCACTTCGGGGTCGTGCGCGGCCCACACCCGGATCGCGGCTTCGGTCGTGTGCGGTAGCCGTAGGCCGATGTCGGTCAGGGCGTCGAGGCGCTCGCGTGGATCGGTGATGTCACGAGCCCCGGCGATCAGCCGCTGGCTCTGCTCGTCGCGCCAGTACCGGATGAGGGCGGATCGGTACTCTGCCCAGTTGCCGAACGCGTGGTAGAAGCTCCCGGTGGTCGTCCCGGTCGCCTCGCAGATGGCCGCCAGTTTCAAGCCGGCGTGACCGTGGTCGGTGAGGATTGCCAGCCCGGCGTCGAGATAACGCCGTTGGGTGTACTCCGACGGTTTCGCCTTCTTGCCGGGGGCCATCGGTCCAGTGTGCTGCACGAATGTCGAGGTCGGCGCCCCGGGGTCCGTGCTCCCGCAGCACCGCGGACGCACCGAGTGTGACTCCTTGCACATTTCTATAAGTCGACTTACAGTGACGTGGCACTCACTGAGGAGGATGTGATGGGCAAGGCGACCCGCAACCAGGGACTCGATCCGCAGACGCAGTTCCACGAGATCTACCGAAATCTGTCGACCTTCGACTTTCCGTGGGACATCAATCAAGCGCTGAGCTTCGCGCTGTTCCGCACGTACGCGGTGCCGAGCATCGGTCGGCTGCTCGACGAGACGCGCGCATTCACGGTCGACACGCAGAAGCGTTACGACGACACCTCGCTCCTGTTGGAGGTGCCGCTCCTGGACGGCTTCGACAGCAGCCGCGGGAAGTCGGCGATCCGACGGATCAACCAGATGCACCGGATGTACGACATCAGCAACGACGACATGCGGTACGTCCTGTCGACATTCGTGGTCGTCCCGAAGCGCTGGATCGACGACTACGGCTGGCGGACCCTGACCGACGACGAGGTGATCGCGTCGGTGAACTACTACCGCACCCTCGGGCGGCACATGGGGATCAAGGAGATCCCCGAGGACTACCGCGGCTTCGAGACCCTGATGGATGCCTACGAGCGCGAGCATTTCGCATTCGACGACGGTGGTCGCCGTGTCGCCGATGCCACCAAAAGCCTGCTCGCCTCGTTCTATCCCAGGCCGCTCGCGCCGGTGATCGACGTCTTCAGTCGATCGCTGATGGATGACGCGTTGCTCGAGTCGTTCCGCTACCGCCGACCTGGACGTGTCGCGCGGTTGTTGTCGATCGGTGGACTCAAGGCGCGTGGCCGACTGGTGGCTTCCCTGCCGGCCCGTCGCACGCCGCAGCACGTGTCGGAGATGCCGCGAATCCGCAGCTATCCGAACGGCTTCGACGTCGAGAAGCTCGGCACGTTCGCCGGTGGCTGCCCGGTTCGCCACCTCCCGGCCGAGCCTGCCCGGCAAGCCGCTCCGGCCGGGGGCTAGGGCCCGATCTCGTCTCTGCGCATCTACGGAGAAGGCAGTTCTGTTGCTCCGGACCGTTGCGGCGGGACGCTATTAGTGCAACCATTGGGTTGCAGTAATAACCGCAGCGAGGGAGCATCGATGAGTGAGAACACGCAAGCGAGCAACGTGACCGATTCGGTCGCAGCCGATTTCGACCGTATCGAGCGCGAGATCGCGATCGATGCACCAGCGGAGAGGGTGTGGTCGCTGATCAGTGAGCCGGGGTGGTTCATCAACGACAAGGTGATCACCGACCATCGGATCGACCGCGACGGAGACCTGTCGACCGTCCACGACCCGGTTCACGGCGCCTTCACCTTCCGCACCGTCGAACTCGACGAGCCGCGTTACGCCGCTTTCCGCTGGCTCGCCGACGCCGCTGACCCGCAGTCGGATTCGACGCTGGTCGAGTTCTGGATCACGCCGGCGGACTCCGGCGTCCTCCTCAGGGTCGTGGAGTCGGGTTTCGCGTCTCTGCCCGGAACAGATGTCGAACGACGCGCACGGTTCGACGGCAACAACGAGGGCTGGACCATCGAACTCGAGTTGGCGCGAACGCATCTCGGCGGTGTCCGTGCCTGACGTCGTCCCGGTCGAGATCTTCGCCGCGTTGTCCGACGAGAGCCGGTGGGAGATCCTGACGAAACTGGGTTCCGAGCCGGCGTCGGCGTCGGGTCTCGCCGCCGAACTCCCGATCAGCAGGCAGGCGATCGCCAAGCACCTCGCGGTCCTCACCGCGGCGGGGCTCGTGACGTCGTCCCGGGCCGGCCGGGAGATCCGCTACGAGGCTGTCGGTGCTGAGCTGTCCCGCATCGCAAGGCAACTCGAGACGATCGCACGCGGATGGGATCGCCGCCTGGCGGCCATCAAGTCGCGGGCCGAAGAGGTGTGAGGACCCCAGGCGAAACCCTCCGATCCCTGAGGTGTGAGGAGCGTAAGGGAGACCCCGATCCCTGAGGTGTGAGGAGCGCAAGCGAAGAGCCACGAAGGGTTCGCGCCCTTCGAGGCTCGCTTCGCTCGCACCTCAGGGGGCGGAGGCGGGTTCGCGCCCTTCGAGGCTCGCTTCGCTCGCACCTCAGGGGGCGGAGGCGGGGCGCACCTCAGGGAGCGCGTCAAGCTTTCCCCTCAGACCGCGACTACCGCTCGATCGACCCCAGCACGTCGTCGATGGCGCGGGCGGTGTCCGCGGCGTGTGGGGCGCGGATCATCGAGATGTGGTCGCCGCCGACGTCGCGGACGGTGACCTCGCCCGACGTCATCCGATGCCACAGGCCGGGATCGTCGGGGTTGGTCCGGGCGCGGATGACCGCCACTGCGCCGTCGTAGGCGCGCGGCCGGTATCGCCGGATCATGCGAGTACCCAACCGGAAGAACACGACCCACTGCACCGGCGTCGACAGTCGGATGACACCCGCGGTCTGGACCAGCACGGCCAGCACCGCTTCTTGGATCATGCGTTGCGGTAGCGGAGCGGTCGCCGGCTTCTCGTCGTCACCGCTGCGGTCGGGAAGCTGGTTCCCCTCGGCGGCCGTGCGTCGGGAACTGAGTCGTGCGACGACGCCGACCCTGTCTCCGCGCACACGGCGCGCAAGTGCCGCGTCGAACAGCGAGTCGAGCACGATGACCGGACCGCACTGCTCGCCGGCCGCGGTCAGCTGGGCGGCAACCTCCATCGCGACGAACCCGCCGAGGGAGTATCCGCCGATCTGGTAGGGCCCATGCGGTTGGACCGACCGGATGTCGGTGATCGCGCGGCGCGCTGCGGCGCGTACGGAATGATCTGCACGAGCCCGCTTCTCGACACCACGAGACTGGATTCCGTACACCGGTCGGTCGGTGGCGAGTGCGCGCACGATCGGTGTGAGACTCGTGGCGAGGCTTCCGGCACCGGCAATCAGGAACAGCGGGGTGCCGGTGCCCTTGCGCAGCGGGATCAGCGTTGCGCCGGTCGAGGACCTCGCCCGCTCTTTCGCAGCCGACTCGATGCTCTGCGCGAACGAGGCGATGGTCGGCGACTCCGCGAGCGTCGCGGTGTTGACGTCCAACTGCAGGTGATGCTGGATCTCCGCGAGCATCTTCGCGGCGGCCAGCGAGTCGCCGCCCAGCTCCACGAAGTCCTCGTTGCGGCCGATGGTCTCCAATCCGAGGATGTCGCACCAGAACTGGTGCAAGGCCAACTCCGTCATCCCGCGTGGCGGCTCGTGATCCGGCCGCGGGGGTGGCGGGGGCAGTGCCGCCCGGTCCACCTTGCCGCGCTCGTTACGCGGAAGCGCGGTCACGACGACGATGTCGCGGGGAATCATCCAGGGAGTCAACGACTTCGCGAGCTCGCGACGGATCTCTGCCGGTGACGGTGACCACTTCTCGGGGTCGACCGCGACGTGCGCCGTCAGCCGCCCCTCGTCCCGGTTCGCGGTGACCACGGCGTCGGTCGTCCACGTCAGGGCGCGGATGGCGGCCTCCACCTCGAGTGGCTCGACCAGGTAGCCGCGGATCTTGATCGCATCGTCACCACGACCCAGCAGGACGAGCTCACCGTTGTCGTTCATGCGTCCCAGATCGCCGGTGCGATAACGGGTTCGACCGTCGGGCAGGGTCTCGAAGCGGGTGGCGGTCGTCGCCGGATCGGCGTGATAGCCCGACGCGACGTGCCCGGACTCGACCACCACCTCGCCCGTCGCCCCTGCGGGTAGGTCGACGCCGTTGTCGTCGACGATCCGCACGAGCTTGTCCGACGCCGGGTAACCGACCGGGATCGCCCCGTCCTCGACCTGCCGGTCCGGCGGGAAGAGGTTGAACGCGAGGTTGCCGACCTCCGAGGCGCCGGCCCAGCAACAGAAAACCGCGTCGGGTGCAAGAGTGTTGCGGGCAAGAAGCACATCGCCGCGGTGGGTCGGTTCACCGCAGGTGGAAAGCAGTCGCAGGCTGCCGATGGCGTCGTCGGCCGTGAGTTCCCGTGCCCACGAACGCAACAGCGATGGGGTGCAGTGTGCGGTGGTCACGCCCTCGTCGACGAGCCAGTCGCGGAGCCCGGTGGTGGTGCGGCGGCGGACATCCCACAGCAGCATGGTCGCTCCGTTGAGGAGACTCATCGCCATCGCGTCGAGGCCGCCGCCGAAACTGAGGGGAAGCAGAACCGCCGCGCGGTCGTCGGGACCGAGGCCCATGAACCGCCGGCCGTCGCGGGCGTGATTGACCGGCATCTTCTGGGACAGCACGACACCCTTCGGGGTCCCGGTGGAGCCCGAGGTGAACAGGAGCACGGCCGGGTCGTCGGGACCGGGACCGGTCGCGCGGCCCGTCGCGACTTCGACGGTCGACGCGCCGCGGTCCGCGGTGTCCACGAGGCGCGCGTCGGAGAGCCGGAGAACGGTTTCGCGCCGGTCGTCGGGCAGGAACGGGTCGAGGAGGACGAGCGGACGCCCCGAACACAGGACGGCGAGCATGGCGACCACCGAATCGATGTCGGATTCGATGTCCACGGCCAGTGGGCAGTTCACCGGCGTGGTGGCGACGATCTCCCGAGCGAGGTACTCCACTCGAGAAGCGGCCTCCGCGAAGGTGATCGACTGCTCCGGCGTGCGGATTGCGAGCGCGTCACCGCGGCTCGCGGCAATGGCTCGCCACCGGGCGGCGACGGTGGTCGTCTCGTCGGCATCAGATGCGCCGGGCGTGGGAGACAGACTGGTATCCAGGCAGTTGTCGCTGGTCATGTCCTCGAACTTCCCCATGTGACGGGAGTGTTTACGGTCATGGGCGGGCCGCGGTGCTCGACCCCGGGCGACGATGCCACGCCGTGCGGAACTCGGCCCCTCCCCCGGTCCCGTCAGCTTCTCAGGTAAACCTACCCTTTGTACGATCGATCGGCACGGTCGGAGGTGCGGAACGTGGCGGGGGTAACACCTGTGCTCAGTAAGGTGGAGCCGTTCGGTCCGCGTGCGAGGAGAGAATGACGTGCAGTTCGACGATGTGATCATGGGGCGTCGGAGTATCCGCGGGTTCAAGCCCGACCCTGTCCCGCGAGAACTGATCGAGGAGATCCTCGCCCTCGCCATGCGCGCCCCGTCGTCGATGAACACCCAGCCCTGGAACTTCCACGTCATCACCGGCGAGCCACTGGACCGCATCCGTGCGGGCAACACCGAGCGCAATCTGGCCGGCGTGCCGCATTCGCGCGAGTTCCGCACGGGAGCCGAGCGCTTCACGGGCCCGCATCGGGACCGCCAGGTCCAGGTGGCCAAGCAGCTGTTCGGCGCGATGGGCATCGCTCGCGAGGACACCGAGATGCGCCACGACTGGGTACTGCGCGGGTTCCGGCAGTTCGACGCCCCGGTCTGCGTGATCGTGACCTACGACCGAATCCTGGACGGCAGCGACGACACACCATTCGACTGTGGCGCGGTGTCCACCGCGCTGGTCAACGCCGCCTGGTCCCGCGGCCTCGGTGCCGTCATCAACAGCCAGGGCATCATGCAGTCACCGGTGGTGAGGGAGCATGCGGGGATCCCGGACGACCAGGTCATCATGAAGAGCATCGCGCTGGGCTGGCCGGACGAGACGTTCCCCGCCAATTCCGTGGTCTCCGAACGCAAGTCGGTCGACGAGGCCCCCACGTTCGTCGGCTTCGGGGATTAGCGGTCCCGCGACCGCGCCGCACAGATCAGCGTGCCAGCGCCTCGCGCGCTGCGGCGGCCACGCTGCCTCGATGGATCGGACCGTGCCCGGGCAACAGGATGTCGGCGTCGAGATCGGTGAACCGTTCCACACTGCGACGTGCGGTGGGCTCGTCGTGTTGGAAGAGGGAGGGAATGCACTGCGGCCCGGTGAATCGCGACAATTCATGGTCGCTGACCAGGGCGTCCCCCGAGACCAGGGCTCGTCCTCCGGCGACGAGGTAGGCGCTGTGACCGTCGGTGTGGCCGGGGCTGGACACGGGAACCGGCGCTCCGGGGAGGTCGAGCGGCTCGTGCCGATCGGCGGGGAACGACGACGCCTCGGCGAGTCCCGAGCGATCGAGGACCCCGAGCGGAACGGTTTTCATGAGCCACGACCACAACCGGGGATTCACCGCCTGCGGTGCGAGATTCAGAGCATTGGCCTGCTGGAGGTGCCGACGCAACGCGTGATCCACCTCGACGTGATCCATGTACACGTCGAAGCCGAACCGCGCCTGTAGTCGGGCGAGGCCGCCGACATGGTCGACGTGGGCGTGGGTGAGCAGCGCGCCGCGAATGTCCTCGGCTGAGCGTCCGATTCGCTCGATGGACTCGATGACCTGGTCGGCCTGGCCGGGGTATCCGCCGTCGATGAGGGTCAGCTGCCCATGCTGTTCGAGCAGGACCCAGTTCACGACGTCGGTGTGCACGAAATGCGTTGTCGACGACTCGGCCTCGATGCTCGAGATCGTCATCGGGCGGGTGCGGCCGAAGGGTAGGCGCATCGGCGTCACCTCCGGACGACGAGGACGAACGGGCCGACCTCGGTGACCTGGAAACGCGGGTCGTCGAAGACCGTCGGATCGAAGGTGACGGTGTATCGCTTCACGTTCGGGTCGTTCGGGTAGACGTCCTCGGCGAGCCGCAGGGTGTAACCGTCAGCGCTGTAACGGAAGAGGAACACATTCGGCGGTGTCCACGGTGACCGGTCGAGCGCGTCGACGAGTTGGTCGGCGTTCTCGGTCTCCGCCCAGCGGGCGATGGCGGCTGCGCGCTTGTCGAATTCGGCGAGCGGGTTCGCGTAGTGGGAGGTCAGTCCCTGGAAGCCCCAGTAGGGGTAGATCGAGAGGAAGCCGAAGTCGGCGGTGAGGACGACGTTGTCGGTGCGCGTCTTGCCGGTTTGTTCTCGGATCAGCTTGTCGAGCTCACCGAAGTACGATTCCGCACCGGCCGGACGGGCATCGGCGCGCTCGCCATAACCGTCGGTGTCGGTGTAGGCCGTGGTGATCTCGGTGGCGAGATGACCCGGGATGCCCTGTGCCATCGCAATCGCGGACAGGACCGCGAGCGCACCCACGACCACGCGTACGTCGCCCAGGCGGCGGACCGCCCAGTGCGCGATGTCGACGACGCCCAGGACGCCGGCCGTGCTGAGCGCCGCGACCAGGATGGGCTCTAGACGGAACGACAGCAGCGTGGACCCCAGCGCGGTCATCAGCATCGACAGCAAGCAGAACACGTACACCGTGACGACCACAGCGCCCATGGCGACAGCGACCGTCCGCGTCCGGAACCGCAGCAGGATCCAGATGAGGCCGATCATCGTGATCGCGCCCAGCAGGTTCAGTCCGAACATCGGTAGCGGCAGGACCGAACCGCGTTCCGGCAGATAGTGTTCGGCCGTCCCGCCGCTGGCGGGGGTGTTGGTGATCCGGGCCCAGAGGTACGGTGCCCAGACGAGCAGGGCGATCAGGCCGGAGATGACCCCGACAGCGACGAGCCGACCGAGGACGGCCACCGAGACGGCACGTCGCCGAGACCTCACGGTGGCGGGCAGGGTGGCCTTGTTGCCCGCAGCAAACCAACCCTGCAGGACGAAATAGCCCGCCAGGACGATGGCGGTGAGAGCGAAGAGTCCGGTGTACAGGGTGTAGGTCGCGGCGGAGATCCCCAGGAACACACCCGAAGCCACGACTGCAGGCCAGCTGGTGGAGCCGCGTAACGGCCCGGCCGGGCCCTCGGCGGCGCGTGTCCGGCCCCGGAGCGCATACGTCAGCGTGATCAGCATCGGCGTACCGACCAGCACCAGGATTGCGGCATACGGTTCCGGCGAGGCGTAGAGGAGGGTGACGGTCGTGACCGCGAGACCAAGGGCCACACCGCGATCGGCGCCGAACATGCGGATGAAGAGGACGACACCCACGGCCGCGGCCACCGCCATCGACAGGATCGCCCAGGATTTGTACGCCTCCCACCCGGGCTGCCCGAGGAGGTTGGCGAATCGGCCGCCCCACCAGAACCATCCGGCCGGATAGTACGGCGGCAGGTCGGTGTAGGTCATGTCCGCCAGATGCGGGCTCGACGTCATCCGTGTCAGGTACTCGGTGCGGAACTCCTGGTCGACCGACAACCCGAAGAGGTAAAGACGTGTTGCGCCCAAGGGCATCCCGATGGTCACCGTGACGAACCCGGACATCGCGGCCGCCGACAGTACCGGTACCAGCAGGCGGCCTTTTCCGTACCGGTAGAGCAATGCGGCCACCACCAGGATGGCGATGGCCAGCACCTGCCCGGCGGTCGTGAGCGACCGGGTGACGTTCGAGGAGTTGAACGCCGGCCAGTCGACGGTGCCGATCGCCGTCAGTCCCGCCATCGACACGACGCCACCGACCACCACGGCGACGACCAATCCCAGTGCCGTACGCGCGTATCCGGCCCTCGTTCCGGGCCGGCCCTGGTTGTCGTCGTCGGTCGTTGCTGTGGCGTCGGAGCTGTCAGTGGTGGCGGGATGCGTCATCGTCGACAGGCGTCAGATCGGCAGCTTGCGGAAGACCGGCCGCGGGATGTGGCGGAGCACCATCATGATGTAGCGGAACGGGCCGGGGACCCAGACGATCTCCTTGCCCTTGGTGGCCGCGGCGACCGCGAGGCGGCCCACGTCTTCCTTGTCGACCGTGAGCGGAGCTTCCTTGACATGCGCCGACAACCGGGTGCGGACCTGGCCCGGTCGGATGACGAGCACGCGAGCGCCGAAGGGACGCAGGGCCTCTCCGAGGCCGAGGTAGAAGCCGTCGAGGCCGGCCTTGGTCGAGCCGTAGACGAAGTTGCTGCGACGGACGCGCTCACCGGCGACCGAACTCATCGCGATGATCTGGCCGTGACCCTGGGCCTTCATCTTCTCGCCGAGCAGGACGCCGACCGAAACGGCGGCGGTGTAGTTGATCTCGGCCTCGGCGACCGCGAGGCCGTGATCCTGCCACGCCTGCTCGTCGTCGCCCTGGATACCGAAGGCGACGATGGCGACGTCGACGTCACCATCGGCGAAGGCCTTGTCGATGACGGCGCGGTGGGTATCGGTGGCGCGGGCGTCGAAATCGATCTGGGTGACCTCGGTGGCGCCGGCGTCCTTGGCCGTCTGGACGGCGGCCGCGGCGGTCGGGTCGCCCGGCAGGGTGGCGAGGATGACCCGGGCCGGTCCTTTGCTCAGGTACTCGGCGGTGATGGCGAGCCCGATCTCGGAGCTACCGCCCAGGACCAGGATGGATTGGGGGACGCCCACGGCGTTCATCATGTGTGTACTCGCTTTCGGTGACGTGCAGGTCGGGTGCGCACGGATGCGTCGGAAAGGGCTGGAGCTCAGGCGAGTTCGAGTCGGCGGCCCATGTCCGACATGAACACCCGATTGGGGTCCACGCGACGCCGCGTCGCGATCCACTTGTCGATCTCGGGGTACATCGCGTGGAAGCTCTCCGCGGAGGTGCGTGAGTCCTTGGCGGTGTAGAGGCGGCCGCCCATCGCCATGACACGACGGTCGAGGTCGTTGAGGAACTCGGCGAGACCGGCCTTGACCGGGAAGTCGAGGCACACGTTCCAGCCTTTGAACGGGAAGCTCAAGGGTGCCCGGTTGCCCTCGCCGAACAGCTTGATGACGTTGAGGAAGCTGACGTGGCCGGACGCCTGGATGTGTTCGATGAGCGCGGTGAACTCGCCCTCGTTGCCCGTCGGCACGATGAACTGGTACTGGCAGAAGCCGCCGCCACGACCGTAGGCGTTGTTCCAGTCACCGAAGACGTCGAGCATGTGATAGAACTGCGCCAAATTCTTGACCTTGCCCTCGCTGGGCGGGCCGATTCGGTAGTACGCCTCGCCGACCGCGGAGAAGCTGAGCTTGTTGGCCAGCCCGCGCGGAAAGATGTCGGGGAATCGTACGAGTGGTTTGTTGTTGAACGACAGCGGATTGTCGCGGTACTTCTCCGGGAGTTCGTCCACGCGAGCGAGATTGCCGCGCGAGAACGTGCCTCGTCCGAGCTTGGGGGGCGCGCTGATGGTGTCGAACCATCCCGACGCGTACTCGTATCCGTCCTCGAAGCCGTCTTGCAGGTGGAGGTCCAGGGTTTCCTGCAGCGACCCGGTGCGCGCGGTGTCGGCGATGAAGTACGCACTCTCGGTGCGCTTCATCTGGATTCGCGCACGCAACACGATGCCGGTCAGGCCGATGCCGCCGACCGTCGCCCAGAAGAGTTCGCCGTCGGGATCGTCGCTCGAGCCGCCGGGGGTCAGCGTCAGGATGCGCCCGTCGGCGACCAGCAGCTGCATCTCGACCACGTGGTTGCCGAAGCTGCCCTGGCTGTGGTGGTTCTTGCCGTGGATGTCGTGGGCGATCGCGCCGCCGACGGTGACCTGGCGGGTTCCCGGGAGGACCGGCACCCACAGGCCGTGGGGGAGCGCGGCCTGCATGAGGGCGTCCAGGGAGACACCGGCGTCGACGTCGACCGTCGCCGACTCGTCGTCGATCGCGTAGATCCGCGTGAGCGGTGTCATGTCGATCGTGAGTCCGCCGCTGTTCTGGCCCGACTCGTTGTACGACCGGCCGAGGCCTCGCGCGATGACGCCGCGCTTGAGGTAGTCGGGCTTGTCCGCGTTGTCGTCGGCGACCCTCGCCACCGCCTCGGCGATGACCTCGGGGTATGGCGTGGACAGGACGTGACCCTCGATCGGGGTGGTGCGAGACCAGCCCACCAGCTTGCGGGTGGTGATCGGCAACAACTCTTCAGTAGACATCGCTAGAGAGGGTACCCGGGTCGGCCTGCCGCACGGACCGTCCGGCCACACGAGTCAGTCGCCACCACGCAACGCACCATTGACGAATGGCACGATCCGTGGTGGCATGCATCACAAGAGGTTGAGCACGCGCGCAGGGCGAGGAGTCCGACATGGAAGCACTCAGAGATCTGGTTCGCGACGAAGCCAGCCGGTCCGACGACGGTGTCGACGAGGTGTCCGAGCGACTGCTGCTGTCCGCGGCGCGGCTGTCGCGCAATGCGCTGACCGAGATCGACTGGGATGCGCCGCTGGATCCGGGCAAGTACGGCTGCAGCCCGGAATGGTCGACGCTGTACGGCACCGCGTACTGGGACGAGATGAGCGAACAGCAGCGGATCGCCCTCACCCGGCACGAGACCGCGTCGATCATGAGCATCGGCATCTGGTTCGAGATGATGCTGCAGGCGATGGTCATCCGTGACCAGTATCTCGGGAACTACCACCGCCCGGAGTTCCAGTTCGCGCTGACCGAGGTCGCCGACGAGTGCCGGCACTCGCTGATGTTCGCCAAGACCTCACACAAGCTGACCGGGACCAGCTACACGCCACATCCGCGCCTGGGCCGCTTCGGCAAGGTGTTCATGAGGGTGGCGGGCAGCGAGGTCGCGTACGCCGGAATCCTGGCCGCCGAGGAGGTGCTCGACGTGCTGCAGCGCGGGTGCATGCGCGACGAGCGCGTGCTGCCGCTCGTGCGCACGGTGAACGAGATCCACGTCCTGGAGGAGTCGCGGCACATGCGTTTCGCCCGCGAGGAGGTCCGCCAGTCGATGCGGCAGGCGAACTGGGCGCGTCGGCAGTTCAGTGCGGTCCTCACCGCGATGGCCGTGTCGTACATCCTCGTGAGCCTCGTCAGACCGAAGGCCTACGCCGACGCCGGCCTGGACCACCGCCGCGCGGTGGGGGAGATGCGACGCAACCACCATTTCCAGTCGATGGTCCGCTCGGGTTGCGCGCACCTGATGGCGTTTCTCGACGACGTCGGTCTGCTGACCCGCCCCGCGGCGCGCATCTACCGCAAGGTGCACATGCTCTGACGTGCGACGACAGCGTCTACTCGATGACGTCCGCGGTCTCACCGGCGTGCTCCAGAACACCCGCACCGCTTTCGGTGAGCTGGGCGCGTGAGGTGTCCTTGAGTGCGACTCCCGATCGTCCGAGCTTGCGGGCGCCCTCGACGAGGGCTGCGGTGATGGCGGCCGCGGTCGTGTAATCGAGACCGTCGGGCGGATGGATGTTGGAGATGCAGTTCCGGTCGGCATCGCTGCGCCCCGGTCGGGGGAGGTGGGTGAGGTAGATCCCCAGACTGTCCGCGACCGACAGGCCGGGACGTTCGCCGATGATCACGATGATCGTCTGCGCGCCGAGGGCTTCGCCGATGTGATCACCCAGGGCGACCCGGGCCTGGGTGGCGATCACCGGGGGCGCGATCGAGAACCGTGCGCCCAACTCGTCGATGAGCGCCGCGAGCAGTCCGCGTCCGTGGTCGACGAGCGCGCGCGGCGACAGGCCGTCGGCGAGCACGATCGCGAGGTCCGAGCCGGTCGCGGGCAGATGTGAGAGGTCGTCGGGCTGCCGTCCGAGGTCGGGTCGTCGCAGATACTCACCGCGCGACCCGGCTCTACTGGAGACGTGCAACGCCGGCTCGATGTCGACGTCGCTGATCTGCTCGGTGAGAGCGGCGACGTCGAGTGGTTCGTGAACGGCATCGCGGGCGGCGGAGTGGGCGGCCTTGAACTCGAGCACCCGCCGCGACGGGAGCGAGTTCCCCGCCCGGCCGAGTCCGATGCGCGCCTGTGTGGTCTGTCGCAACTCGGCCCAGGGGTCCTGCGCCGGTCGGGAGTCGGCGTTCATCGGGCCACGGTCAGTGATCGCAGGGGTGAGGTGTCCAGATCGACGGGCAGGATGCGTCCGTCGGGGTCGACCATGCCGAGCCCGGCGAGCCAGGTCTCGAACTCCGGGGCAGGGCGAAGGCCCAAAGCGCGGCGTACATACAGCGCGTCGTGGAACGACAGGCTCTGGTAGCCGAGCATGACATCATCGGCGCCCGGGACCGCGATGACGAAGGCGGCCCCGGCAACGCCGAGAAGGGTCAGCAGAGTGTCCATGTCGTCCTGGTCGGCTTCGGCGTGATTGGTGTAGCAGACGTCCACGCCCATGGGGAGGCCGAGGATCTTGCCGCAGAAGTGGTCCTCGAGGCCGGCTCGGATGATCTGCTTTCCGTCATAGAGGTATTCGGGCCCGATGAATCCGACGACCGTGTTGACGAGCAGGGGTTCGAGGACACGGGCCACTGCGTAGGCGCGCGCCTCCAGGGTCTGCTGATCGACGGGTTTGCCGCCGGTCCCCAGGTGAGCGTTCGCGGAGAGCGCAGACCCCTGCCCGGTTTCGAGATACATGAGATTGTCGCCAACCGTGCCGCGATGCAGCGACCGCGCGGCCTCGTTGGCCTCCCGCAGGATGGAGATGTCGATCCCGAAGCTGCTGTTGGCCTTCTCGGTTCCGGCGATCGACTGGAACACGAGGTCGACCGGCACGCCTTGGTCGATCATCTCGATCGTGGTGGTGACGTGGGACAGCACGCAGGACTGCATCGGAATTTCAAAGCGCTGCCGTATGTCGTCGAGCAGGTGCAGCAGGTCGGAGGTGGCGTGAGGTGAGTCGGTTGCCGGATTGATCCCGATGACCGCGTCCCCGCACCCCATCAGCAGTCCGTCCAGGGTTGCTGCGGCGATGCCGCGGGGATCGTCGGTGGGGTGGTTGGGCTGTAGGCGGGTGGAGATGCGCCCGGGCAGTCCGACGGTCGTGCGGAATGCTGCGGAGACCGTTGCTGCTGACGCGGCCAGGATCAAGTCCTGATTGCGCATGATCTTCGACACCGCGGCAACCATCTCTGGTGTCAGTCCCGGTGCCACCCGGGCGATTCGAGCGGCGCTGTCCTTCCGGACCGCGGTTTCCAGGAACCAGTCTCGAAGGCCGCCGACGGTGAGGTGTGCGACCGCCTGGAACGCGCGGCGGTCGTGGGTGTCGATGATCAGTCTGGTGACTTCGTCTGTCTCGTAGGGAACGACGGGATCGTCGAGGAAGGTCGTCAGCGGGAGGTCGGCGAGTTGCCATGCCGCAGCTGCACGTTCGGCATCGGACTCGGCGGCGCACCCGGCGAGTTCGTCGCCGGAGCGACGGGGGGTGGCCTTGGCCATCAGGTCGACCAGCCCGTCGAATGTGTATGTCGTGCCCGAGATCGTCTGGGTGTAGCTCATCGGAGATCCTCCTCGGCTTCGGCGAGGGCGGCGAACTCCTCATCAGGAGAGTTGGCCACCAGGTGATGGCGGCTGTACAGCGCGAAGTACAGCATGAACAAGGCGAACACGCCGAGGCAGCACAACGCTGCCACCACGTCGACCAGGAACGTCGCGATGACGGCGATCATCGCGACGATGAGCGCGAAGCCGGTTGTGATGACGCCACCGGGGGTGCGGTAGGGGCGGTTCATGTCGGGTTCCCGCCGCCGCAGGATGATGTGACTGACCATCATCAGCACGTAGCTCGAGGCCGCGCCGAAAACGGCCATGTTCAGCAGCAGGTCACCTTTCCCGGTCAGCGACAGCAGGAAACCGATGATGCCGGGCACGATCAGCGCCAGTGTCGGCGCCTTGCGCTTGTTGGTCACCGACAACACGGGCGGCAGATAGCCTGCGCGCGAGAGCGCGAACAACTGTCGCGAGTATGCGTAGATGATCGAGAAGAAGCTCGCGATCAGTCCGGCCAGCCCGATGTAGTTGACCACCTTGGCCATCGACGAATCCCCGAGTGCCTCGACGAGCGGATTGCCCGACTCCGACATCGGCCCTGCGCCGCCCGCGCCGGTGGTCAGGAACAGCACGGTCACGCAGGTGACGAGCAGAACACTGATAGCGGCGATGATGCCCCGCGGCACGTTGCGTTCGGGATCGGCGGCCTCCTCGGCTGCCAGCGGCACGCCCTCGATGGCCAGGAAGAACCAGATCGCGAACGGAATCGCCGCCCAGATGCCGAGATAGCCGAACGGCAAGAACGATGACGCCCCGGCTGCGTCGGTCGGTGCGATGTCGGTGAGATTGCCGACCTCGAAGTGCCCGATCGCGGTGATCGCGAAGATCACCAGGCCGATCAGCGCAATCGCGGTGATCGCGAACATCACCTTCAACGCCTCACCGGCGCCCGACAGGTGAATCCCGATGAAGATCGCATAGACGGCCAGATAGACCCACCAACCGTCGGTGATCCCGAACAGGTTCAACGATTCGACGTAGGCGCCGATGAACGTGGCAATCGCGGCCGGCGCGATCGAGTATTCGATCAAAATCGCTGTGCCCGTGGCGAACCCGCCCCATGGACCGAGGGCACGGCGCGCGAACGTGTAACCGCCACCTGCCGCGGGAAGAGCCGAGGACAGTTCTGCCATGCCCAGCACCAGGCACAGATACATGGCCGCGATCACCACCGCGGCGATCGCGAGCCCGCCGAAACCACCTTGTGCCAGGCCGAAATTCCAACCCGAATAGTCGCCCGAGACCACGTAACTCACGCCCAGGCCGGCGAGCAGCAACCACCCTGCGGTCCCGCCCTTGAGCTGGCGTCTTGCCAGATAGTCCGGAGACTCCGAATGGCTGTCCGCACCCCCGGCGTGGTGCGCACTCGCCGAATCGTCGATGGCCACGATGGCCTCCCTTGTGCTCAGGGGCCAGCCACTCGGTGCTCCGGGCAACACTGGTCCAAGAAAATGTGACGCCCGACACTAAGTCGAGCAACGTTGCAACCGAGTTGGCCAGGTTGATCACCTACCCGACCGGCCAGTCGACCGGCCTGCTCACCCATCCTGCGGCGCGGTTCGGCACCAGGGCCCACCTGCTCTGGCGGTCCGGGGTCGACGACCGCTGGGATCAGGAATCGTGCTGCGGGGGAGTGATGATCGCGGCGTTGACCAACGACAGCAGGTCCTCGACCCCGGTGCCGTCGGGCAGTTGGGTGGCGAAGTCGGTTTCCAGCGAGGCCAGCCCGTGCGCCATCGCGAAGGTGGCGATCGCGATGAGATTCCCGGGCACTCCGCCGCCCCAGCCGTCATCTGCGGCGTCGGAGACGGTGCGCATGTGGAGTTCCCACGCCCGTGCACGGGCCGCGACCAGCTCCGGTGCCTTGTTGTCGACCAGGCGTGAACCCAACATCAGGCCGACCGCGGCGCGGTGGTCGCGGGCGAACCGGACATAGACCTGGCCCAGAGTTGCCACAGCCTCTCCGAGCGGCGCGCTGTCGGACAGCTGTTCGAGCGCGCGGGTGTGCTCGGCGTGCAGGGTGTCGAACCCCTGCACGGCCACCGCCGTGAACAGTGCACGACGATCGGCGAAGTGGTGGGCCACCGACTGATGGGTGATTCCCACGCGGCGAGCGATGGCGCGGAGGCTCGCCTTCTCCGGACCGGCCTCGTCGAGCTCGGCGACCGCAGCGACGAGCAGCGCCTCCCGGATCTCGGGCGTGGTCCGGCGTCGGATCGGGCAAGCCGGCTTCTGCATGCTCGCGATTATGTCCCACCGGTGGGTGTGAGTCGGCGGACTCGAGGTCGATGGGGTGTATGTGCTCGAGGCACGCCTCGTACCCCTCACGTCCGCCACGGCCCCTTAGGTTAGGATGCGCTAACTGGCAGGTCGGGGTTGTCCGGTGCCGCTCTCGGCAGCGCCGATTCGTGAAAGGGCTTGTTGCATGCGTGCGTCCGGAATTCGACGTGGAGTGGTGTTCGCGGCGGCGATCGTCGTGGGATTGGCGGGGTGCTCGTCTCAGTCGGACGGCGAGAACGATTCGGCTGCCGGTGGCGGAACACAGAGTGTGGAGCATGCTCGCGGTACGGCAGACGTCCCGACGAATCCGCAGCGGGTCGTCGTGCTCGAGCCCGTGGAACTCGATACCGCGGTCGCGCTCGGGGTGACGCCGGTGGGCGCCGCGGTGGCCAGCAACGTGGCGGGCATCCCGAAGTACCTGGGCGTCACTGGGGTGGAGCCGGTCGGAACGGTGCCGGAACCCGATCTGGAATCCATCGCCGCCTTGAAGCCGGACCTGATCCTGGGTACCGAGTCTCGTCATTCCAAGCTGTATGACCAGCTCGAGTCGATCGCGCCGACGGTCTTCATGGCGTCGCAGGCGGACCCCTGGCAGGAGAACGTCCTCCTGGTCGGGCAAGCGTTGGGCCGCAAGGACAAAGCGCAAGAGATGCTGAACGGCTTCAATGAGCGGTGCGCCCAGATCAAGGACACCTATGACGTCGAGGGCGAGACAGCGAATCTGATCCGGCCTCGCGACGAGACGACACTGAGCCTGTACGGACCGACCAGCTTCGCCGGCGGGACCCTGCAGTGTGTGGGGTACACGATCCCCGATCGTGAATGGGAAGACGGTCTGCAGGCCGACATCTCGCCGGAGAACATCCGGCAGGCGATCGCCGACGACGTGTTCATCACGACGAGCGATGTCGACGACCCGTCGACGATCCCTGCTGCCATCACCCAGAACCGGGCTGCGTTTCCTTCGGTGACATTGGTGGACACCAGCTACTGGATCTCGGGAGTCGGGCTCAAGGGCGGCGCACTTGTTCTCGACGACATCGAGCGGTTCCTCCAGAAACCCTGATGTCCTTGATCGACGCACCTGCCGGCACCGGCAGCGAGCCCGCGGTGTCCGACCGGACGCTGCGGGCCTTGCGCGCGCCTGTCGGCCTGGTGGGCGTGGCGCTGCTTCTCATTGTCGCGGTGGCGATGTCGCTGATGATCGGGTCGAACTCGATCACGCCGGCAGCGGTGCTCGAGGTTCTCCGGGGTGGTGGTTCGCCCGAGGCGCGGTACGTGGTCATGGAGCTGCGGATTCCGCGTACGGCCGTCGGCCTGGTGGTGGGGGCCGCACTCGGCGCCGCCGGAGCGTTGATCCAGGCGTTCACCCGTAATCCCCTCGCCGACCCGGGAATTCTGGGAGTCAACGCGAGCGCTGCGTTCGCGGTTGCGGTCGGGGTGGCGTTCTTCGGGCTGCAGAGCATTCTCACCTCGGTCTGGCTGGCGCTTCTGGGGGCGCTGGTGGTCACGGTCGCGGTGTACGTCATCGGCTCGTCGGGCCGGGGTTCGGCCGACCCGGTGCGCCTCACCTTGGCCGGTGTGGCGTTGGGCGCGGTGTTCTCCGGCATGACCACGGGTATGACGCTGAGCGATCCGGATGCCTTCGAGCACATGCGGTCGTGGAACGCCGGCTCGCTGGTCGGCCGCGGGCTGGACGTGTTGGCCCCGACCGTGCCGCTTGTCGCGATCGCCTTGCTCGCGGCGTTCGCGATGGCCGCCGGGTTGAATGCGCTTGCGCTGGGCGAGGATGTGGCCCGGGCGCAGGGGGCCAACGTGGTCGCCCTCCGGATCGGTGTCATCGCGTCGGTGACGGTTCTGGCGGGGACCGCGACCGCGCTCGCCGGACCGATCGCATTCGTGGGACTGATGGTTCCGCATGTGGCGCGATGGCTGTTCGGGGTGGACCAGCGCAGAATTCTGGCCGCATCGGTGGTCCTGGCGCCGGTGCTCGTTCTGTTCTCCGACGTGCTGGGGCGAATCCTCATCTCGCCGGCGGAGATCCCGGTCGGTATCGTCACGGCGTTCGTCGGGGCCCCGGTACTGATCGTGCTGGTTCGTCGGCAGAAAGCGAGCACGCTGTCATGACCGGCACCGGGTTGATCGACGTCGGTTACCGCAGGCGGGTGATCGGCATCGGTCCGTACGCAGTGCCGGTGCGGACGCGCAGCGTGGGCGTGGGTGTCGGCCTCGGTCTCGCCGTCTTCGTCCTCGGTGTCGTCGCGCTCGGGCTGGGGACCTATCCGCTGTCACCGCTCGCCGTCGTCGACACCCTGCTGGGCGGGGGCGACGCGCTCGATCGCACCGTGGTCTTCGAATGGCGACTGGCGCGCACCGTCGCCGCGATCGTTCTCGGCGCATTGCTGGCCGTGGCCGGTGCGATCTTCCAGACGGTGACCCGAAACCCGTTGGCCAGTCCGGACATTCTGGGTCTGTCCAACGGGGCGTTCACCGGCATGCTGCTGACCGTGGTGGTGTTCTCGGCGAGCTGGTCGCAGATGACAGCAGGAGCGGTGGTCGGCGGTGTCGTGACCGCTGCACTGATCTGGATGCTCGCCTACAAGGGCGGATTGCAGGGCTTCCGGCTCATCGTCACCGGCATCGGGGTGGCGGCGATGCTGGCGTCCCTCAACACGTGGATGCTCCTGGAGGTCGAGCTGGACACCGCGATGTTCGCCTCGGCCTGGGGCGCGGGAAGCCTGAACGGTGTCACGGCAACGCCTTTGATCGGCGCTGTGGCCGTGGCGATCGTCCCGGTGGTGGTGCTGGCGGTCCTGACGCCGCGGCTGCGGCAACTCGACCTCGGTGACGATGTCGCCGCGGCCACCGGTGCCCGCCCCGCCCTCGTCCGCACAGTGGTACTGCTCAGCGCGGTCACGCTCGTGTCCGCGGCGACCGCGGTGATCGGGCCGGTCGCCTTCATCGCCCTCGCGGCACCGCAGATCGCACGGCGGCTGTCCGCGACTCCGTATCTGTCCCTGACGGTGTCGGCCCTCGTGGGGGCGCTGTTGCTGCTGGCGTCGGATGTGATCGCCCAGCACGTCCTGCCCGTGACGCTGCCCGTCGGTGTGGTCACCGTATCGGTGGGGGGCGTGTATCTCGTTGTCGTCATCATCCAGGAGATCCGTCGCCGTGCCTGATCATCACCCAACCGCACCCGGCAACCCGACCGGGGTATCGATGGAGAAAGCCGTGCGGCTGCGGGCCGACGACGTGACTCTCGGTTACGACGGCAAGGCCATCATCGCCGGGCTGAGTGCGTCGATCCCGGACCGGTCGTTCACCGTGATCATCGGACCGAACGCGTGTGGCAAATCCACACTTCTCCGTGGCCTGTCACGGCTTCTCGCGCCCACGTCCGGGCAGGTGATCCTCGACGGCAAGGCGATCTCCAGCCGACCGGCAAAAGACGTGGCGCGGCGACTCGGTCTGCTCCCGCAGTCCGCGATCGCGCCGGACGGGATCACGGTCGCCGATCTCGTTGCGCGGGGACGATACCCGCACCAGGGTCTGCTGCGACAGTGGAGCAGCGCCGACGAGGGTGCGGTCCTCGACGCGCTCAGGGCAACGGGGACTGTCGATCTCGCGCCACGACGCGTCGACGAGCTCTCCGGCGGGCAACGCCAACGCATCTGGGTGGCCATGGTGCTGGCGCAGGAGACCGATCTCCTGCTGCTGGATGAGCCGACGACGTTTCTCGACATCGCCCACCAGGTCGAACTCATGGAACTGTTCGCACACCTCAATCGTCAGGGGCGCACCATCATCGCGGTCCTGCACGACCTGAATCACGCAGCCCGTTACGCCGACCACATCATCGCCATGCGCGACGGCGAGATCCTCGCGGCCGGCACGCCGTCGGAGGTGGTCACCAGCGACCGGGTAGAGCAGATCTACGATCTGCCCAACGTCGTGATCGCCGACCCCATCACCGGTGGGCCCCTCGTCGTACCACGACCGATGCCGGTCGGATCGATCCAGCACGAGGAGGCAGCAGTACAGTGACGCAGTCGATCCAATCCACCCGGCCGTGGGAGTACAGTGCCTTCCCGGTGACAGTCGCAGGATCACAACGGATCTCGCCGAACTTCATCCGCGTCACCCTGTTCGACGCGGCGTTGCGGAATTTTGCTCCCTGGGGCCTCGACCAACGCATCAAGCTCGTCCTGCCCATGGCGGATGGCACCGAACCCGACTTCGGACTCCTCGGGGACCCGACCCCGCATCCGAAGCAGTGGTACACCCGTTGGAAGGAGCTCCCGGCGGACCGCAGGAACGAGCTGCGGACGTATACGCCGTCGGCGATTCGCCCCGACCGGGGTGAGATCGACGTCGACGTGTTCGTTCACGAACCGGCCGGGCCGGCCTCGCGGTGGGCCCTGACCTGTTCGGTCGGCGACCGACTTGTGATCACCGGTCCGGACGTCCGGGTCGGGCACACCGGCTACGGGATCCACTACCAACCGCCCCGCCCGCCCGAACGGCTACTTCTGATCGGTGACGAATCCGCGATGCCGGCCATCGCCAACATCGTCGCCGCCACCCCGCTCACCACGCGCACCGATGTGTTGCTCGAACTCGCCGACCCGCTCGACGACATCGTCGGCGCGGGTCACCCGCACGCTCGGATACAGCACGTCACCCGCGGGCCCGACACGGGCAGGAGGCTCGAAGAAGCGGTGCGGGACTGGGGCGCCCGGCATGCCGAAGGCTTCCGGGACGCACTCCCCGCCGCCTATGCCTGGATCGCCGGTGAGGCAGCCACGACGACCCGGATTCGCCGGTACCTCACCCACGAACTCGGCATGGACAAGAACCACGTCGCGTTCCTGGGTTACTGGAAACTCGGTGGGCCGCTGGTCGGGTGAGGGGCGGGGTCGGGAATCAGACTGTCTCGCCGCCCCTCCGAGTCACCGTCCCATGGAGTAGAACTCGTCGTTGGGTGCGACCGCCGTCAGATGTGCGAGACGGTTGGATGCGGCGAAGAACGCCGTGATCGCACCGATGTCCCAGATCTCGTCGTCGGTGAGCCCTGCGGACCGAGCCCGGGCCATGTCACTGTCCGCGAACAGTTCTGGTGTCCTGGTGAGGGCGAGGCTCAGATCGACGATCGCGCGCTGCCGATCGTCCAGGATCGTGCCCGCCGGGTTGGTTGCGACATGATCGGACAGGTGTGAGTCCTTGGACCGCACACGCAGAATGGCGCCGTGGGCGACGACGCAGTAGATGCAGCGGTTCGCTCCGGACGAGGCGACGACGACCAGCTCGCGTTCGGCTTTCGACAGCGGGCCGGGTTGGTCCATCAGGACGTCGTGGTAGTCGAGAAAGGCTCGCAACTCGTTCGGGCGGTGACCCAGTGCGCGAAAGATGTTGGGTACGAAGCCCGACTTCACCGCGATGGGCTCGATGCGTTCTCGGAGGTCGGGTGGCAGGTCGGCAAGTTCGGTCATCGGGAACCGACTCGTACTCATGGGAGCGCCTTTCGTCGCGGGGCGGACTCGGTTCAGTCCGCTACTGACCCGCGACCGTCACGACACATCCATCGGAGGACCCGGATTCACCGGTCGCGAGAGGTCAATGATCGCGCCGGGGAGGCACCACCGACCACCCCCTGAAGGAGGGGACGCGGTGCTCATGCCGGTCGCAGTTCGACGCGGGTGCGTCGAACTGCGACCGCCGGACGGGTCAGCGAGACTGTCCGCGGTATTTCCGGTAGTACTCGTCGTACATGTCGGAGTTCCGCTCGCGTTCGAGCTTGTTGATGAGCTCGGGGTCGAGCCCGTGTTGCACGAGTCGGTAGCGGCGGTACACGCGGTTGAGCGCGATCGAGAAGAACAGGTACGACAGCAGGATCGGCATGGTCATCGTGATCCGGACACCCAGCGGTCCTGGCACGAACAGCATGGGTAGCACCAGCAGGACGCACGGTATCGCCCATCGGACGACCATCCTCACCGATGCTCGCGGGCCGGCCAGGTCATGGCTCACCCACTCGATCATCGAGTGCGGCAACCGGCCGCCGTAGGCGTACTTGACGTACTGTCGTGCGCTCGGCGTGACCCGCTGCCGGGTCGTCGTGGGAGCCATCAGTGTCGCCATCGGGTGTCCGCCTTCTACGAGTTGTCCAAGCGCTGTCGGCGTGACGGGTCGACAAGTGGTCCTCCGCGTCGCGCCACACTCTTCAACATACTTAGTGCCCTAAGTATTGCGCCACTAATTGTGAGACGTCACGCAGGTTCGGGGAACGGATGCGACGACGTCGGGTTCAGGACTCGAGTGCGCCTGCCGCTAGCGCGGCAGCGTTGATCCTGCTCAGGACGTCACGCAACTCCTCGAGCTCCGAGATGTCGGTCCCCAGCCTGGCGACGACTGCAGGCGGCACGGCGAGGGCCTTGTCTCGCAATCGGCGGCCCTCCTCGGTGAGGCGAACCTCCATCGTGCGCTCGTCGCCCTGTCGGCGGGCGCGGTCGATCAGTCCTTGGGCTTCGAGTCGCTTGAGCATCGGTGACAGCGTCGCCGAATCCAGCTGGAGCCTCTCGGCGATGACCTTCACCGAGGGGGCCGTGTGATCCCCGCCCGGACGTCGATCGTGGTCCCACAACGACAGCATCACCAGATACTGCGGGTGGGTGAGTCCCAGGGGTTCGAGGACGGGCCGATACACCGCCAGGACCGCGCGGTTCGCGACGGCAAGGGCAAAGCAGACCTGCCGCTCGAGACTCAGGGAGTCGTTGCCGTCGTCGGCATCTGCGTCGGCACCCATGGGGTCACAGTACCGTCGCCCGGCGATCGGCGATCTCGGGAACCGCCTGCCCCGAGCAGGTGGCCGAACCCGGCCCGATCGCGCGCCACGGCGACAACCTTGCCAACGCGCGATGTCATATATAGAGTCCCTGCCACTGGCAGGCTGAGTGCTTGACGGGCGGAACATTCGAGTCGCCCCACCTCGAAGCCTCACGTCGATGGGGGTCCGATGAAGAAGTCCGATGCACGAGGTCGCTCGTGGTGGATCGTTCTGGTGGTCATCGCCGTGATGGCGGTGTCGGCGTTCTACGTGGGCAAACTGCGTTTGAGTGAGATCCCGGACCGGGCGATCGGGCACTCGCCGGCGGTGCCGCAGGCGGGCGCCGTGCGGGACAAGTCGATCGAGTACGAGGTGACCGGTCAGGCGGGTGCGTCGGCTCGCGTGTCCTATATCGAGCCTGGCGGGCGGGTCGTCGACGACAGGGTGTCCGTTCCGTGGCGGGTGGTGCTCCGAACGCGGGAACTGACGACGTCTGCCGGTGTCCTGACGCAATCGTCCGGCGGTGCGGTGTCATGTGCGGTGCGGGTCAACGGATTCGAGCGTGCGCGCCAAGCCGGTTCGGGTACCGGCGGCAGCACGGTCGCCAACTGTCTGGTCCCGGTGGCGTAGGTGCGGGGGACAACGGGGGAGCAGCACATGATGGACACGCACGGGCGGTTCGCCCGACTACGACTGGGGCTCGTCTCCGAGATCCGCCGTCCCGTCCGGACGGAGGTGATGCGCGACCACCGCGCGAGCCGTCCCCGGTTGGCGCGGTTCCTGTATGCCTGTTCGATCCCGGTCATCGTCATCTGGCTGCTCATCGCGGGTGGTCTCAACATCGTTGTGCCGCAGCTGGAATCGACGGTCACCGAACACGCGCAGTCCTTCCTGCCCGACGAGGCGTCGTCGGTGCAGGCCCTGGTCAAGATGGGCGAGTACTTCGGCGGCGGGGGCAGCAACAACTTCGTCTACGTCCTCATGGAGGGTGACGAACCGCTGGGACCGGAAGCCCGCACCTACTACAACGAACTCCTGGCCGAGTTGACCGCGGACACCGAACACGTGAACTCCGCGATGGACCTGTGGTCGAATCCCGATCTCGCCCCGGCCGCGCAGAGCTCCGACGGTCATGTCGCCTATGTGCTGGTCAACCTCGCCGGCAACATGGGCACGGCGCTGGCCATGGAGTCGACCCAGTCCGCGCGCGACACGATCGCGGCATCGACGCCGCCACCCGGCGTCGACGTGCACATCACCGGGCCGTCGGCCGTCGTCAACGACGAGATGGTGGCCATCAACGACTCGATCATTCTCCTGGTGTCGGTGTGCGCGTTGCTGGTCGGCGCCGTGCTACTCCTCGTCTACCGATCCGTGGTCACTGCGATGGTCCCGCTGTTGGGCGTGGGACTGGCGTTGGCGGTGGCCCGCGCGACCATCTCCTTCCTGGCCGAGAACGAGGTCATCAAGGTGTCGATCTTCGCTGCGGCGCTGTCGGCGGTGATCGTCCTGGGGGCGGGCACCAACTACGGGATCTTCCTGGTGGGCCGCTATCAAGAGGCCCGGCGGAAGGGGCGCGACCCGGAGGACGCCTATTACGACGCGCTGGCCGGTGTGCAGCACATCGTCGTCGCGTCGGCGCTGACCGTCGCGGGTGCGATGGCCTGCCTGGCCGCCACCCGACTCGCCATGTTCAGTACGTCGGGATTGCCCTGCACCATAGCGATTCTCATCACTCTGGCCGCTGCGCTCACGCTCGGGCCCGCGGTACTCGCGGTCGCGACTCGACTGGGTTTCGTGGAGCCGCGGGAGTCGGCGTCACCGCGCCGCTGGCGTCGGATCGGGACCACGGTCGCACGCTGGCCGGGCCCGGTACTCGCGGCCGCACTCGCAGTCCTCGCGGTCATGATCATCCCGCTGTCGATGTACGCGCCGAGCTACAACGAACGCCGCGCGCAGCCGGCGGACTCTCCCGCGAACGTGGGATTCGCTGCCGCAGATCGACATCTGGCGCCCAACATCATGGCGCCGAGTGTGCTCATCGTCGAATCAGACCACGACATGCGCAATTCGGCAGATCTGATCGCGCTCGCGCAGATGACCGACGCGGTCGCCTCGATCGACGGTGTGAACGCGGTGCAGGGAATCACCCGCCCCCTCGGGCAGACTATCGACCAGGGAACCCTCACCTCGCAGGCGGGTTACATCGGCAACCGCTTCGGACAGATGACATCGCTTCTGCGAGATCGGATCACCGATCTCGATGCGATCGGCGCAACTGTCGACCGTCTGGACACAGCCATCGACGGCGTCGACGCCGCGCTGCGGCAAGGGGCGGCCGGCGCGGGGTCGCTGTCCGACGCCACCACGCAACTGCAGCAGACCAGCGACTCGACGCTGGCCAAGGTCGACGAACTCTCGGCTGGGATCGCACCGATGCGGGCTCGTCAGGTCGATCCCCCAGTGCGGGGATGTCGCCGCGTGCCGCACCGCGCTGACCGGCTTGTCGGTGCTCGATGACGTTCCCGCACTGCGGGAATCGGTCCGGGGTCTCGTGAGTGGCACCCGGTCCCTGAGCGGCGCATTGCCCACCGCTGCCGAGCAGATCCCGACCTTGCGCGCCACGGTCACACAGATCCGCGAACTGATCGGGCCGTTGCGCACCACCCTGGGGGCACTTCTCCCGCAGGTGGGCGAGATCACCGACTTCCTCGACGAGGTCAGTGGCGCCTACTCGGCGGGCAGCCCCGCCGCCGGCGGCTTCTTCCTGCCCAGCCAGGCGTTGGAGAGCCCGCTCTTCCAGAGCGGCATCCCGTACTACTTCTCCGATGACGGCAAGGCGACACGGATGATCGTCACCCCACAGCGCGAGGGCTTCAGCCGCGACGCAATGGACGTCAGCGCGGAGGTGATCCCCACCTCGCTGGCGGCGATCAAGAACACGTCGCTGGCCGGATCCACGGTCAGCATCGGCGGTCCCGGCGGCACACTGCTGAACATCGAGTCGTTCGCGCACGAGGATTTCATCGCCATCGTCGTCGCAGCCTTCGCCTTCGTGTTCTGCGTGGTCCTCTTCCTGCTGCGTAGTCTGGTTGCCGCGCTCGCCGTGATCGGGACCGTCGGCCTGTCGTACCTGTCGGCAATGGGGGTGTCGGTGTTCCTGTGGCAGGGCATCATCGGCAATCCACTGCACTGGTCGGTCGCACCGATCGCGTTCACCTTCCTGGTGGCCGTCGGCGCCGACTACAACATGTTGCTGGTCAGCCGCTTCCGGGAGGAGTACGGGGCCGGCGGCGGTACGGGACTGATCCGCGCGATGGTCGGGACGGGAAGTGTTGTCACGCAGGCAGGTCTGACGTTCGGTATCACGATGCTCGCCATGCTTGCCAGCTACGCCCACAACGTCGCCCAGATCGGCACGACCGTCGCCATCGGACTCCTGATCGACACTCTCATCGTGCGGACCCTGGTCATGCCCGCGATCGCCCGACTGTCCGGCCGGTGGTTCTGGTGGCCGACGCCGTTCGTGTCGTTACCGACGCGGCGGCCCCGTCTGGAGCCCGACCGCGACGTGCGGACGAGGACGACTGTCGCGCAACAGCTCTGACGGCCGTTCGGATCCGGTCCGCCACTGCACCGGTTCGATGCGTAGCGAGCTGATGTGGCCGTCGGCGTCGACCGTGAACCGGTTGGCCAGATCCACCCTGCCGCCGGGAAAGTCACCTTCGATGCGCTGTATCGCGATGATGGCGTCGCCATCACGCGCGACGCGCATGAGCGTCGCCGTGTACGTGAATGTCGCGGCGACCGCCGTACGCCAGGAGGCGATCGCGGCTCCGCTCAGGGGCCTCGAGATCGCGTGGCCGGTCGACGAGTGACCCCGGCGGCGACGGGCTGCGGGTTTCACGGCCTCCCTCGAGGGGCACGCAGTGGACACAACCCGACGACAGGAGCCCGGCGCATGAGTCACAAGCCCCCGAAGGACGTCCAGGAAGCAGCCCAGCGCGCGGTCCGATGGATCGACGACGGCAAGGCCGGGAAGGGGTTCACCGACACCGGCCGTCACCGGGCCCACCAGTTGGCCGAGGGCAAGGACGTCGACGACGAGCAGATTCGCAAGATGTGCAACTACTTCTCCCGCCACGAGGTGGACAAGGACGCCACCGGGTTCAGCAACGGCGAGGACGGTTTTCCCTCGGCCGGACGTGTGGCCTGGGATGCATGGGGTGGCGACCCCGGACGCCGATGGGCGAACTCGCAGAAGATCGAGGGGGAGTGACCCAGGACGCCAGGAGAACTCGGTGAAGATCACGGTGTTGGGGGCGCCGAGTAGTGCCGGTGCCTACTGCGTGGGCGTCGAACGTGCGCCCACCGCATTGCGGGATGCCGGCCTCGTCGAGCAGCTGGCTGCCACCGGCGCGGATGTCGTCGATGCGGGGGATCTGACGACCCGGTTGTGGTTTCCCGACCGGGAGAGCCCGTTCGCGCAGAACCTGGGTGAGGAGACAGATGCACTCGAGGAGCTCTCCGCAGCTGCTGCCGGCTTGCTCGCAGCGGGGCAGCGTCTGCTCGTGCTCGGCGGCAGCTGCACGGCTGCGGTCGGGATGTGCGCCGCGATGGCGTTGTCCGGAGAGCGGCCCCGCATCGTCTACGTGGACCGGCATCTCGATCTCAACACCCCGCGCTCGACGGCCGAGGGTTCGCTGAGCTGGATGGGCATGGCGCACGCGTTGGCCGTCGATGGGGCGGCGCCGGAGTTGGTCGGCCTCATCGACCGCACGCCGATGCTGCACCCATCGGACCTGGTCTACCTCGGAGTGGATGTGACTCGGGAGACCACTCAATGGGAACGCGATCAGGTTGCCGAGCTCGGGCTCGCGATCGTCGATCAGCGAACGCTCTGCGACGACCCCGGAGATGCGGCCCGCACCGCCCGCAGCACTCTCGCCCCCGGTCCGTTCGTGGTGCACCTCGACGTCGACGTGCTCGACTTCTTGGACGCGCCGATCGCCGAGAACGTGAACGGACGCAACAGCGGCCCGACCATCGCGATCCTCGAACAGGCCCTGATCACGCTGCTGCGAGACCCTGGGTGTCGGGGGATGTCGATCGGGCAGCTGGACCCCGCGCACGCGGCGGCGGATCGAACCGCGATACCAAGGCTCGTGTCGGCGCTCGTGTCGGCACTGACCTTCGTCTGAGCGACCCGAGAATCGGCTCGCTGCGGCCGGCTCTGTCTGACTCGACGCGGACAGATGTCGTCACGCTCGTTCGTTGGGTCAGGAACGAGAACCCCCGACGATCAGACCGCGATCACCTCGGACCTGACCTCCGGAACGAGAGGAAACACCTGCGTCGCGATGCGTTCGAGTTCTTCATGGGCCGGTGAGCACTGGATCAGCAAGAGGGTGAGGCCGGCGTCCTGATAGGCGCGGATCTTGTCCGCGACGATCTCGGGGGTGCCCACCAGTTCTGGCCGGAGACCGCGGGTGCCGACCGAGTACTCGCGCCTGGTGAGCTCCACGTCGAGTTCGGAGTTGCGCGCGAACTCCTCGAACGATGCGTACCCCGGTGAGTGCGGGTCGACCGTGGTGATGCGGTCGAGTTCGGCTCGGGCCTGCGCCTCGGTGTCGCGGACGATCACATAGGCCGACATCCCGAACTCGGCCATGTCGCGCCCGTGAATCCGCTGCGACCGGTTGTTCATGTCGGCGATCTTGGCGCGCACCTCGTCGACCGTACCGCCGTGCAGCACATAGGAATCGGCGAAGCTGGCAATAGACTCGCGGCCGCCCTCGCTCTCTCCACCGGCGAAGATCGGTGGCTGGGCGACGGGTTTCGGCGACAGGATCGAGTTGTGGACCGAGAAGTGTTCACCCGTGTAGGAGAACGGGGTGTCGTTCCACAACCCCCGGAGGATGTCGACGAACTCCTCAGCTTGCCGATAGCGCTCGTCATGTCGGGTGAAGGCGCCACCGTACTGCTTCGCCTCTTCTTCCCACCATGCCGCAACGACGTTGAGAGCGAAGCGCGCGGAGTCCGGAGACGTACCAGCGATGTCGGTGATGGTCGCGGACTCCTTCGCGGTCACAGCCGGTAGGTGGAATCCGGCTCGCACCGCGGTCATCACCCGAAGCTGCTCGGTGACGGCGAGAATCGCCGACGACAGCGACCACGCTTCCAGGCTCGGGGCTTCGATTCCCTTCCGGTCGTTCAGATACAGCTCGGGGACGAGCGTCGTGTGAAAGCCGAGACGATCAGCGAGCTGGGAGAGTCGTTTCACGTACTCCCACGTGGCCGGCATGGCCTCGTCGCCGACGTTGCGCAGGAAGCCACCGTAGATCGGGGTCCAGTATCCGAAATCCATGTCAATCCTTCGTGATCGTGTCGAGAGATGAGCGCAGGTCGTCGATCAGGTCGTCCGGGCTCTCGAGACCGATCGAGAGTCGAACCGTGCTCCTGGTGAAGCCGACGGACGCGAGGCGCTCATCGTCGAAGTGGCTGTGCGTGGTGGTGGCCGGGTGCACCACGAGCGAACGGACATCTCCGATGTTCGCGACGATGGAGAACACCTGCAGGGAGTCGATGAACTTCTCCACGTCGCTCTCATCGCCGGCGAGGTCGAAGGAGAACACCGAACCGGCGCCGCGCGGCAAATACCGTTGCGCCGCAACGTGCCAGGGATTGCCGGGGAGGCCGGGATGGTGGACCTGCACGACAGCGGGGTGCGAGTCGAGAAAGCGCGCGACGGTCGCAGCGGTCGACACCTGCCGCTCCAGGCGCAGGTCCAGCGTGTCCAGGCCCTGGAGAAGCTGGAAGGAGTTGAACGGTGACAGAGCGGGTCCGAGGTCGTGGACGAGCTTGGTCTTCGCGTAGACGAGGAACGCGCTGCGGTCGCGACCGAACGCGTCCCACAGAATCAGATCGCCGATGCGCGGATAGGGTTCGGTGAACTGAGGCCACCGTTGCGGCTCGGCCCCGAAGTCGAAGGTGCCCAGGTCGACGACCACTCCGCCCAGCGAGGTGCCGTGGCCTCCGATGAACTTCGTCGCCGAGTACACCGCGATGTCGGCGCCGAACTCTTTCGGCCGCAGTAGATACGGGGTGGCGATGGTGTTGTCCACCACCAGCGGAACCCCGACCTCGTGAGCGATCCGTGCCACCGCCTCGACATCGAGGACCGACGCAACCGGGTTGCCGATGGTCTCGGCGAAGAAGGCACGGGTCTGCGGTCGGGCCGCGGCGCGCCATCCGTCGAGGTCGTCCTGGTCGACCAGGGTCACCTCGATTCCGAAGTCCGCGAATGTGTCGGTCAAGAGATCGACGGTACCGCCGTATAACTGGCGGGCAGCGACGATGTGCTGGCCGGTCTTGGCGAGCGTGAGCAGAGCGACGGCGACCGCCGACTGCCCGGACGCGGTCGCGAGGGCTGCGACGCCGTCGTCGAGGTCGGCGATGCGTTGCTCGAAGACCGTCTGGGTCGGATTGCCGGTGCGACTGTAGAGGTTTCCCGTTCGGCGTAGCGAGAAGATGTCGCGCGCCTGCGCGAAGTTCCCGAAATCATAGGCAACCGATTGGTAGATCGGCGGGATCGCGGTGTTCTGCGCGGTGCCCGGCGTATAGCCCGAGCGAACCTGTCGGGTCGCGAACCCTGGGGACTGGGGCATGGGTCAGTTCGTTCCTTCGCTGCGTCGGAGATGTGTTCGAAACAAAACACCGAATGTTCGCCGAACACACCACTTCTGCTCTGGGTGAGCGAATCAGTTGTTCGTCCGATGCTCCGTCGGTCAGGGTTGCGGTCATCATCAGCAAACCGAGATCGACCGGAACGAGGGACACCGTGAGCACCGATTGGCTGGAGCCCGACGCCGCCGCACGAGGGTCGGTGGTCGTCGTCACCGGACGCGGCGAGCGTGCGGACGTGTACCGACGGTTCGCGCGTCGGATCGCGTTCGATGGTTACCGCGTCGCGATCGTGGACAACGTGCCGAAGTCGGTCGTCCGTGCCGTCACGTCGGCGCCCGGTCCTGGGCCCCTCGTCGTGGTCGGATCGGACAGTGGTGCGGTCACCGCTGTCGAGATCGCGCCTGAGTATCCAGCCGTCGTGGGCGTCGTGCTGGCAGGATTGCTCGTGGACGGCCCCCCAGCCGTTGCCGGGGAGTGGGACGAGGAGCTCGACGCAAGGTCGGCGTGTCCGGTCCATCGCGGTGTGTTGGCATCACCTGGGGCGATCGAGCGCGGAGCGCTGCAGGACTCGGCGCCCGGCGCGACCCCCGCTGCCCTGGCACGCGTGCACACTCCGGTCCTGCTCATACACGGTGAAGCAGACAGGGTGAGCCCGGTCGAGCCGGTCCTCGCGGCGTCGACCGTTCTTCCCGACGTGCGTCTCACGCTGGTACGCGGCGGGCGCCACGACATCCTCAACGACGTCACTCACCGCAGTGTCGCCGCGGAGATCGTTCAGTTCCTGGAACGGTTGCGGGCGCCCGGGAGCGTCGACCTGCTCCGCCGAGACCCGGCCAGAACCCTTGCGTCGTAGTCCACGCCGTCACGAGAACACGGATCACACGTGAGCGGAGGAGTGAGGTGACGGTGGCGGCGGACCCGGCGATCGTGGATCCGTCCTGGCTGTTGACGAGAGTCGCCGACCGCGGCAGCGAGCTGGCCGATGCGGTCGCCGACCTCGTTCACTCCGGCGAGCTCCCGCCGGGGTCCAGGCTGCCGACCGTCCGTGCGCTCGCGAAGGCGGGTGACCTGAGCGTGGGTTCGATACTCCACGCCTGGGGGAAACTGCAAGAACAGGGGATCGTCCAGACCAGGCGCCGTGGCGGCACGGTCGTACTCCCTCCCGAGGACAGCGTTCCCGAGCGCGGTCTGCGCGAGTGGCGAGGCGTCGACCTCGCGCAGAACGCCCCTGACCTCGCCCTCCAACCGTCGTTGGCCGACGCGCTGGTCTCGAGTCTCGGCGCCGAGACCCTCAACGTTTTCGGTCGCGAGATCATGACCGAGCGGTTGCGAACTGCGGCGCTGTCGACCTGGCCGTTCGAACCGCAGGCCTGGGCCACTGCCGGCGGCGGTACGGAGGCATTGCTTCTCGCCATCGAGGCCGCGGCCCCGGCGGGAGCCACGATCGCCGTGGATGAACCCCTCGGGCCGGGAGTGTTGGACACGATCCGCGATCTTGGACTGAACGCGATCGGTGTCCGTGCCGACCATTGCGGGCCCCGCGCGGACGATCTCGACAATGCATTTCGGGCGGGCGCGACCGGCTTCGTCTTTCAGCCGGGTGCCCCGTTCGGCGTCGACCACATCGTCACGGACGACCGTGTCGCCGAGCTCGCTCGAGTTCTCGAGCGGCACCCCGCAGTATGGATCATCGAGGACGATTCGATCGGTCCGCTCGAACCGGAGCCGCTGCCGTCTCTGGGGGCCGACTTCCCGGATCGTGTCGTACGAATCCGAAGCTACTGCAAGGCTTACGGAATCGACGTCCGGACGTCGGTGCTCGGCGGGTCGCGACATCTGATCGACGCCGCGATGAAGAAGCGCAGCCACGGCGTCGGTTCCAACAGCAGGATTCTGCAGAACGCTCTGGCCTTCCTGATCGAGAGCGCAGACGCTGATCGGGTCGTCGCCAGAGCGCGCGAGCGTTACGCCGCCAGGCGTGCCCTGTTGCTGGATGCGTTGCGCGAGCGGGGTATCGAGGCTCACGCCGGCCCGCGGAGTCTGGTGGTGTGGGTGTCTGTGGACGACGAAACCGCAGGGCTCGTTGCTCTTGCCCGGCAGGGCATTTCGGTCGGATCGGGGTCTCGGTCATTCGTCTGCGCCCGTGAACGCCACATGCTGCGGATCTCGGCGACCCAACTTCCCGACGACGCTGAAAGTATCCGCCGGCTCGCCGATCTCGTTGCGGTGGCCATGACGGAATCATCTCGCGAGTTCTTCGACTGACCGGTTTGTTCGAGAATCTGAACAACATTCTCAATGTGTTCGGAGCAGGCGGAATTTAATATTCCGTGATCAACGAATCGCTGAATACGCTGTGAGACAGACCTTGTGGGTGTATGAACCCGTAGCCTGATGAAGGAGCATGACCATGTCGAGACGTCAGCTGAAGCTGGGCGCGGTTCTCACCCCCACCGGAGGTCCGGGGCACCCGTACACGTGGCTCGATCCCGAAATACCGGGTGATGCGAGCGTCGACATCGACTGGTACATCGAGTACGCACGCCTCGCCGAAGAGGCCAAATTCGACCTGGTCTTCATCGTCGACAGCCAGTTCATCACCGCCGACTCCCCACCGCACTACCTGAACCGGTTGGAGCCCCTGACACTGCTCTCCGCTCTTGCGGTCTCCACCAACAACATCGGGCTGGTCGGAACCCTCACCACGTCCTACAACCAACCGTTCAACGTCGCCCGCCGCTTCGCATCACTGGATCTGATCAGCCGAGGGCGTGCCGGATGGAACGTGGTCACGAGCGGTGACGGCGGCACCGCCGGCAATTACGGACTGGACGAACACTACGACTACGCCACCCGATACGGACGCGCCGCCGAACACCTCGAGGTCGTCCAGGCTCTGTGGGACTCGTATGAAGACGACGCGTTCGTCCGGGACCGGGCCACCAAACGTTTCCTCAACCCGGAGAAGCTGCACACGCTCAACCACCGCGGTGAGTACTTTTCGGTGACGGGCCCGCTCAACATCTCCCGGTCTCCGCAAGGACAACCGGTGATCTTCCAGGCCGGCGATTCCGATCAGGGGCGTGACCTCGGCGCCCGATTCGGTCAGGGGATATTCACGCATGCACCGAGTTTCGAGGCCGGGGCGGCGTTCTATGCCGACATCAAGTCCCGCGCGGCCGCCTATGGCCGGTCACCCGACGAGCTCGTCATCCTCCCCGGTGTGTCCGTCTTCGTCGGCGACACCGACGACGATGCGCGTGAGATCGAGCGCGAGACCCAGCTGTCCGACAACGACTTCCAGCGCTCCCTCCGAGAGTTGGGTCGCCCCTTCGGCTGGCACGACTTCAGCCGATACGACCTGGACGCACCCTTCCCGACGGAAGCGCTCGTCGACGCCGAGCGCAGCTTCTACACCCAGGCCAAGAAGATCACCGAACTCGCCTCGTCGAACGGCTTCACACTGCGGCAGACGGTCGAGACACTGAACGCGCCCAAGAAGTCCCCGTTCACGGGTGGCGCCGAGACCGTGGCGAACGAACTGCAGCGCTGGCTCGACGGGCGTGCGCTGGACGGCATCAACATCCACATCGGTCACCCGGCGCAGTTCCGGCGCTTCGTCGACGAGGTTCTGCCGATCCTCCGCGAGCGGGGTGTGGTCCGGGACGAGTACGACCACGACACCCTGCGCGGCAACCTGGGCCTGCCGTTCATCGAGAACCGTTATACCCGTGCACGATCCGAGGAGTTTTCGGAATCGCCCCGCAGCGATTCCGCCGCGATTCCCGCATCGGTCTGAACCCCTGTCGTCCAGCACCCCACGCCTACGAACACCTCACCCAACGAAAGCCATCCGATGAAGATCTCGCGCCGCCGCAAGGCGCTCGTAGCACTGCTCGCCGTCTCCCTTCTGGCGCTCGCGGGTTGTGGGTCGCCGACCGGCGCCTCCGCCGGCAACGTCGTCAAATGGGGACAATCCGGCCCGCCGCCGGGCGACTGGGACCCCATCGTCACCGGTGCCACCGGCGCCACCGTCAACCTGACGCCCATCTACGAACCCTTGCTGACCCAGGACGAGAACGGAAATCCCGCACCGGCTCTCGCGGAGAGTTGGAAGTACAACGCGGACGGGACCGCGGTGACGTTCACGCTGCGTCCGGGATTGACCTTCCACGACGGCAGTCCGGTGAACGCGGAAGCGGTGAAGTACTACATCGACCGTGCGATCAACCAGGAGAACAGCGCGCTCGCGGGGTCGTACCGCAACATCGAGAACGTGGTCGTGGACGACGACCTGAACTTCACCGTCAATCTGAAGAGCGTCGACTACCAGATCCCGTATCTGTTCAGCATCCGCGCCGGACTCATCACGAGCAAGGTGGCCAGTGAGAACGACGCCGAGGCCCTCAACACCCGCAATCCGGTCGGCGCCGGCCCGTTCAAAGTCGTCGAACTCGTCCCCGAGTCGCACATCATCCTCGAGAAGTTCCAGGACTACTGGGATGCCGACAACATCAAGATCGACCGCATGGAGATCCGATTCGGCAACGACGCCACGAGCCTCGTCTCCTCGTCGCAGACCGGCGTCTACAACCTCGTCACCCTCGACCCGACCCAGATCCAACGAGCTCGCGATGCCGGTCTCGACATCGTCCGGGACATCTCCAAGAACTGGGTGGTCCAGTTCCTCAGCGTCAATCGCAGTCTCGAGCCGTTCGACGACCCGCGTGTGGTGGAGGCGTTCCGCTCGGCGATCGACTCACAGGAGTTCGTCGACAAGGTGACCGTCGGCGAAGGGCAGGTCGCACACCAGCTGTTGCCCAAGGGGCATCCGCTGTACGCCGAGGAACTCGAGGGCGCGTTCCAGTACGACCCCGAGAAGGCGAAGAGCCTGCTCGCGGCGGCGGGTTACCCCGGTGGTCTGGACATCACGCTGGATGCGTATCCGGGTTCCACCGACGCTCAGCTCGAACTGATCCAAGCGCAACTCGCCGCGATCGGGGTGCGCGTCACCATCAACAAGAATCCGAACTGGTCGAAGGGTTACTTCGGCAAGACCCAGGCGCTGGCCTCCTACGGATATGTGGGTCGCAACTCACAGGCGCAGACGTTGACCGAACACTACGACGTCGACGGGGTACTCAACCTGAGTTCGCCGTACTCTCCCGGTGCATTCCAGTCGGCCCTCACCGCGATGCGTGCAACGCCGATCGATGCCCCCGACTACCTGGACAAGGCGCGCGCGGCCTCGGTCGCCGGGTTCCTCGAAGGTTCCACGATCCCGCTCTATGCATCGGCCACCACGTGGGCGACGTCGTCGGGCCTGTCGTCGAACTTCGACAACCGCGAGGGGTTCCTCAACTGGCGCGGCATCACCGTCGGCGCGAACAGTTGATCGACTCCGCCCGCCATCGCTCGACACGACCATCTCAGACCTAGGACATCCCATGTCTCTGCTCCCTGTTCGCCCGGGCCTCGCCCTGTTCGAGGTGCCTCTCACCGAGACAGATGCCGCTACGGGGTACGACGTCCTGCTCACCAACGCCGTGCAGGCAGAAGCCCTGGGTTATCAGACGTACTGGGTGGCGGAAGGCCGATTCTCCAACATCGGTCTCCCGTCCTCGCTGGTCCTTCTCAGCGCGCTGTCGCAGCGCACGCACCGGTTGCGCCTCGGTACCGCGGTCATTCCGCTGGCGTTCGATCATCCTCTGCGCCTTGCTGAGTCGGCGTCGGTCGTCAACACGCTGAGCGGCGACCGGCTCGAACTCGGTGTCGGCAAGGGCAACGGTGGCGGGTTCTCCACGGCCGCGTACAACGTGTACGAACTGGACGAGGCGCAGCGCGAGGAGTTGTATCGGGACGCGCTCGCGCGGTTGCGGGACGCGTTCCAGCTCGAGCATGTCTCAGACGGGCAGGCGTTCGGCTTCTACCCGCCCGCGGGCCATCTACCGCAACGACTCTGGCAGGCGACCTCGAAACCGGACACCGCACGAGACATCGGGCGAACGGGCGATGGACTGCAACTCCATCGGTTTGCTCAGGGCGGACCCACCGGCGAGGTGCAGGCACTCCTCGTCGAGGCATATGTGAGCGAGCTTCCGTCTGAGCGCACGCCGCGGATCGGGGTGTCCCGGTCGGTGCTACCTGCCGAGAGCAAGAAGGACGCGAGACGTCTGTTCGCCGACTACCTGGAGCGCAACCCGACGGCACTGCCGTGGGCCACTCCCGGCACGTCGGTCGCAGATCTCATGCGCGACTTCTACATCCTGCACGGCACCCCTGAGGAGATCGTCGCCGAGCTCGCCGCGGACTCGGCGGCCAATGCGGCGACCGACTATCTCTTCAGCGTGCCGTTGGGCCTGTCCGATCGCCACTATCGCAACAGCCTGGCGGTGATCGCCGAGGTCATCCATCCCCAGCTGCCGGCGACACCGTACTCCGAACCCGGCCTGGCGCAGGCGGCCGCGCCAGTCGCGGTCAGCTGAACCAGCTCACCCAGGAGAAGTCATGGTCATCACACCGGTGAGCGAGCCTCGCAACCGAGAACCCCTAGCCTCGACGCCCAGCAGTGCCGGGCCACGGCGTCGGCGCTCGCGAGCCTCCACCGCGCGACGTGTCGGCGTCACGCTTCTGCGCTCGATCGGGATCTTCATACCGGTCTTCATCATCGCGACGTTCATCACCTTCTCGCTGCAGGCGGTCAGCGGCCTGTCCCCCGCCTATCTGCAGGCGGGGGACAACGCCACGCCCGAACTCGTCGCCCAGATCGAGCGCGAATGGGGACTCGACCGTCCCTTCCTGATCCAGTATTTCGACTGGTTCGGTGCGGTCCTGCGGGGCGACCTCGGCAACAGCTGGCACAACGGTTTTCCGGTGTCGGAGATCCTCTTCGACCGAGCACTCATCAGTCTTTCGATCGCCGGCTTGGCCCTCGTCATCGGAGTGGTGGTGGGTCTCGCTCTCGGCGGCTTGGCGGCGTCTCGCCCGACATCGCTTCTCGACCGGTCGATCACCGCATTCTCCACCCTGATCTCCACGATGCCGCCGTTCATCGTGGGCATCCTTCTCGTGTCGATCTTCGCTGTCGGTCTCGGATGGTTCCCCGCTGCCGGTTACACCCCGATGGCCGATGGGTTCGGTTCCTGGCTCTGGTTCGCCACCCTGCCCGCGATCGCATTGAGCGTCGACACCGTTGCCGAGGTCGCGCGTCAGACACGGGTCGGCCTCGTCGACGCCTACGACCAGAATTACATTGTCGGCGCACAGGTTCGAGGGCTCGGATCTCGCCGCATCTTCTTCGTCCACGCGCTGCGGAACGGTATCGGTCCGACGCTGGCGCTACTCGGCCTCAAGTTTCCCGCCCTGCTCGGCGGAGCGGTCGTGACCGAGGCCATTTTCGGTATCGCGGGCTACGGCCGATTCGCGGCCGACGCGGCACAGCGGGGCGACGTGCCCGCGGTCCAGGGCGTCCTCGTCATCTCGATCGTGTTGGTGGTCGGATTCAACCTGATCGTCAACATCCTGTTGAACCGGCTCGTACCCGCGTCGACGAGAGGTCTCTGACATGTCCGCGACATCTGGGCGGTCCGCAGCGGCCGCATTGCCTTGGTCGTCATCGGTTTCGCCTTCTTCCTCGTCGCTTTCGGACCACTACTGGCGCCGTACGACCCGTTGGCGGGCTCGCCGGACATCCTGGCCGGACCGTCGGCTCAGCATTGGTTCGGTACGGACTACCTCGGTCGTGACACCCTCAGCCGGCTGCTGGCCGGAACCCCGTTGAGCCTGCTCAGTGCCGTCGAGGTCGCGGTGATAGGGCTCGTGATCGGGGCTGTTCCCGGCGTTCTGTCTGTGTACTCCGGCCGCCTGTTCGAATGGTCGACTCTCCGTCTCGTCGACACCCTCGTCGCCCTGCCGTTCCTGGTCTTCGCCGTTGCGGTCACGGCGCTGCTCGGTAACGCCGTCACTCAGGCGATGATCGTCGTCGGCGTGCTCACCGCGCCCGCCTTCTACCGGGTCGCCCGCGCCGCGACCCTCGCGGTGGCCCATTCCCAGTACGTCGAAGCAGCCCGGATCGCCGGCGCGGATGTGTCCTGGATCGTCCGCAAACACGTCGTCAAGAAGGTCCTGCCGGCCGTCGCCGTGGTGTTCGCGAGCATGCTCGGCGTCGGACTCATCACGGTTGCGGCACTGAGCTTCCTCGGCATCGGCGTCCAACCGCCTGCTCCGACGTGGGGTGGAATGCTCGCGTCGGACCTGGGCTACCTCACGTTCCGTCCATATGCCCCGTTGATCCCGGCAATCCCCATCATCGCCGTCGTCTGGGCGTTCAACGTCCTGGCCGACGTCATCCGCGATGTCCGGGGCGTCTCCGGCCGTCGGTTGCTCACACGTACGCCCCGCCGGGACGAGACCACCGCACCATCCGCCACCACACAGGGAGCCTGACCGCGATGACGTTTCACACGACTCTCGCCCAGCCAGTCACGGCCGAAACCGCCTCCGAGACAGTCGGTCACCCGCCCGCGGAGACGATCCTGCGTGTCGACGGGCTCCGAATCGCCGATCTCGTCAGCGGTTCGACACTCGTCGACGGGGTCGACTTCGAACTCCGGCGGGGAGAGACCCTCGGCATCGTCGGGGAGTCCGGAAGTGGGAAGTCGATCAGTCTCAGAGCGGTACTCGGTCTTTTGCCGACGGGGTTGACGATCACCGGGGGAACCATCGAGCTGTTTGGCGAGGACACATCCGGCCACCGCGCCTCGGACTGGAATCGGTTGCGGGGCAGTGGCATCACCGCGGTGTTTCAGGACCCGGGGTCGTACCTGAATCCGTCCCTCCCCATCGGACGGCAGATCGTCGAAGTTCTGCGGGTCAAGCGTGGACTCGGACGTCGGGCGGCCGGCAACCGGGCGCTCGAGCTTCTCGGCGAGGTGCGAATCCGAGAGCCTGAGTGGGTTTCTCGGCAATATCCCCATGAACTCTCGGGCGGGATGTTGCAGCGGGTCGCCCTCGCCATCGCGATCTCCCTCGAACCCCGCATCTTGATCGCCGACGAGGCGACGACCGCCCTCGACGTGACCGTCCAGGCCGAGGTGCTCGATCTGATCGCCGATCTCGTCGAGCGTCATGACCTGTCGCTCATCGTGGTTTCCCACGACCTCGCGGTGGTGTCCCAGGTCGCCGACCAGGTGATCGTGTTCCGCGATGGTGTCGTCGTCGACCGCGGTCCCACTTCCCACGTGCTGCACCGCCCGACTCACGACTACACGCGGCTGCTCGTCGACGAGCACGAGCGCTACGGCATCGGCCGCTACACGGAGGACGTCGCACATGTCTGAGCCGAGACCGCTTCTCGACGTCCGTGACCTCAGGGTCGCCTACGGTCGCGGACATCGTCGCCGGCAGGTGCTCCGCGACGTCAGCTTCAGAATCGCGCCCGGCGAGGCTCTGGGTCTGGTGGGTGAGACCGGGTCGGGCAAGTCGACCATCGCGCGCGCTGTCCTCGGTCTCATCGAGGTCGACGACGGGGAAGTCCGCATCGACGGCGCCGAGGTGACGTCATTCGATCGCGCGCGCTGGCGGGCGTTTCGCCGCGAGGGGGTCGTGCAGTACGTGTTCCAGGACCCGCTGCGGAGCCTCGATCCGGAACGGACCATCGCACAGTCCCTCGCCGAACCCCTCGAGATCAGCGGCCGGTACCGGCGCGATGAGATCGAGGCCAAGGTCGAGGCGAGGCTCGGGAGTGTCTCGCTCGAAACGGACGTCCTCGGCAGGTTTCCTGCCGAGATCTCCGGCGGTCAACGTCAGCGAGTCGCGGTCGCCCGGGCCCTCATCACCGATCCGCGGTTGGTCATCCTCGACGAGCCGGTGAGCGCGCTGGATTCGGCGAATCGCGTGAACGTGATCGAGATCCTCGCTTCGCTTCGCGACGCGGGCACCACCATGTTGTTCATCTCCCATGACCTCGGATCGGTCGCGGGGGTGACGGACCGCCTTCTCGTTCTCTATCGCGGGTCGATCGTCGAAGACGGCGCCACCGGCGAGGTGCTCCGCCGGCCTGAGCACCCGTACAGTCGGCTGCTCGTCAAGTCCGCGCCGACCCTGCGGGGTGGGGCCACCGATCGCCTCGAGCGCGAACAACTCCGGCGGTTGGTCGCCGAGCATGACGACGCTGTCCGACAGGCCTAATGCGCCAGTCCCAACGCGTCCGCCCCCAGCACCGCGGCAGCGGCATTGCGACCGGGGATGCCGCTGACCCCGCCGCCGCGTCGCGCGCCCGCACCGCACAGCAGCACCCGCGGATGTGGGGTCTCCACACCCCAGGTGCCCACCTCGGCGGCCGTCTCGGCCCACGGCCACCGCAGCGCACCGTGGAAGATGTGGCCGCCGGGGAGACCGAGGGTCTCCTCGAGGTCTTGCGGCGTCTTCACCTCGATGCACGGGCGACCGTCGAGATCATGGGCGATGACCGACTGGATCGGTTCGCCGAGTACCGCGTTGAGGGACGCGAAGGTCGCGCCGACCGCGTGGTCGACGGCGCCCGGCTCATCGAACACCTCCGGCGGCATGTGCAGGCCGAACAACGTCAGCGTGTGTCGCCCGGTGAGTTCCGGACCGAGGATCGACGGGTCGGAGAGCGTGTGGCAGTAGATCTCGCACGGCGGTAGCGCGGGCACCTCGCCTCGGGACGCCTGACGCCAAGCCGCGTGCAGCTGCGATGCGGACTCGTTGATGTGGAAGGTCCCGGAGAAGGCCGCGTGGGGTGACACCGCGTCGTCGCGCAGACGCGGCAGCCGGTCGAGCAGGAGATTGATCTTGAGCTGTGACCCGCGCGCCTCGGTGTCGCAGGGGATCGGTGTGCCGTCGAGGACGGTGTTGAACACCTGTGGCGCGCACGCGGCGTAGATCATCGACCCGCGGACGGTTCCGGATTCGATCTCGACGGTCCCGTCGACCGGATCGATGCCGGTGATGGTGACGCCGGTCCGGATCTCGGCACCGGCCGACGTCGCCGCCTGGTAGAGCGCGCCCGACACCGCACCCATCCCGCCGACGGGCACGTCCCAGTCCCCGGAACCGCCGCCGATCACGTGGTAAAGGAAGCAGACGTTCTGGTGCAGGCCCGGATCGTCGAGGTCGGCGAAGGTGCCGATGAGCCCGTCGGTGGCCGCGATCCCGCGAACCAGGTCGTCGTCGAAGTACTGCCCGAGCATGGTGCCGAGCGGCAGTGTGGTGAGCGCCTCCCACAGTTCGGCGGTCGACGTATCGGTACCGACGACCAGTTCGTGCATCTCGGCGGCGGTGCGCAGCGGTTGCGTCATGGTCGGGAAGACCCGTTCGGCGACCGCGGACACCCTGCGATAGAACGACTGCCACGCGGGAAAACCGAGGTCTGAGCCGGTGACCCGCCGGAACGACGCGGCCGTCGCAGCGTCGTCCAGGTTGTCGACGAGGATCCCTCGCCCCGGATCCGTCGGCAGCGGCGTATACGACGAGTAGCGCCGTCGGATGAGCTCGATGTCGAGGTCGAGATCGGCGATGATCTCGCGCGGCATCAACGACACCAGGTAGGAGTACCTGGACAGTCGCGCCGACAGCCCGGGAAACGGCGTCGCCGAGACGGACGCCCCGCCGACGTGGTCGGCCTTCTCGAGCACGAGCACGCGGCGTCCGGCACGGGCGAGGTAGGCCGCGGTGGTCAGCCCGTTGTGCCCGGCGCCGACCACGATGTCGTCGTACGACAAGTCTTCGGTGCCCATCCGCCCAGCGTTCCAGATCGACCGGCGGCGCAGGACGCGGTTGTCGACATATCCTGATGCGGTGGACGTCCCCTCGGTCGAGCTCAGCAACGGCACCGCGATCCCCATGGTGGGGCTCGGCACCTACAACATGCTCGGCAGGCCGTGCGTCAGCGCGGTCGGGTCGGCCATCAAGGCCGGCTATCGGCTGCTCGACACCGCCCCGCGCTACAGCAATGAACTCAGCGTCGGCATGGGGCTTCACGGTGCCGGCGTCCCCCGCGACGAGCTGGTCGTGCAGACGAAACTCGGGGGTGGCGACCAGGGCTTCGACGAGGCGATCAATGCTGCCAAGGAGAGTGCGCGACGCCTCGGGGTGGCCCACATCGACGTCTACCTCATCCACTGGCCGTGCCCGAGCCTCGGTCGCACCGTCGACTCGTGGAAGGCCCTGCTGACGCTGGCCGACGAGGGATATGTCCGCACGCCCGGCGTCTCGAACTTCAAGCAGCACCACCTACAGATGCTGTTCGACGAGACGGGGCGGTGGCCGGTGCTCAACCAGATCCAGTGCTCGCCGGTCCTGCCGCGCACCGAACTGCGAGAGTTCATGGCCGAGAAAGGTATTCACGCGCAGGCGTGGCATCCGACGGGTCGCAAGGAGGGGCTGCTCGCCGATCCGGTCATCCTCCGCATCGCACGTAAGTACGGCAAGTCACCCACGCAGATCGCGTTGCGGTGGTCAGTGCAACACGGGATCAGCGTCGTCCCCAAGTCGTCGCACACGGGTAGGCAGCTCGAGAACGCCGACCTGTTCGACTTCGCGCTCGACGATGCCGATCTCGCGGATCTCGCCACCCTCGACCGCGGCGAACGCGCCGCCCGCGACTCCGACGTCGACGAGGAGTTCTGACTCGCCCGTCGACTGTGCGTCCGTTTCCGTCGACCGTGCGTCCGTTTTCGTCGACTGTGCGTCGCCATCCGTCGACCGTGCGTCGACTTTCGTCGACCGTGCAGCAAACCTCGTTGACTGGGCGGCAAATCTCGTCGACTGTGCGTTCTCGGATCAGCGGATCTTGAAGATGACCATCCGCTGGACGACGAAGTTGATGACCGTTGCCGTGCCTTGGGCGACGACGTAGGCCGCGAAGCTGTACAGCAGTGTCTCCTGCCATGCATGCGACAGGGCCGTGTAGATGCCGACGTTGACGAAGTAGGTCACCACGTAGAGGGCGACGACCGACGCGAACCGCGCCATGCTCGGCTCAGCTCTGAACGTCCATCGACGATTCAGCAGGTACGCGACCGTGGTGCCCAGGATGAACCCCGCGGACTTGGCCGGCCAGAACGGCAGGTCCAGGCCGTATTGCAAGAGGATCGTCAACCCGAAGTCCAGGAGCCCGGAGAACCCGCCGGTGATGACGAAGCGAATGAGCTGGGTCTTCAGGCTGACATTCGTCGATGCCTCTTCGTCGTCGAGCGGGAGCTCGATCGGCATCGGCGCATGCCGCGTGGCGAAGTCCTCGTGGCTCGGGTCTTCGTCATCGCGGACGTGGTCACCAGGGTCGGGTCGAGACACGCTGACACCCTAGCCGACAAGGTCCTGGCAACCGTCCCGACGGGCGTGTGGTGGGGTTCGGGCGCCCAGTCGACGGATATAGACGCACAGTCGACGGGATCGGACGCCCAGTCGACGGAAACAGGCGCCCAGTCGACGGGATCGGACGCCCAGTCGACGAAATCGGACGCACGGTCGACGAGATCGGACGCACGGTCGACGGAAAACGACGCACGGTCGACGGGGTCGTCAGGCCCGCTGGGGCACCTCGGGTGGGATGGCCGCCAACAGCTTGCGGGTGTAATCGGTCGCCGGGTCGTGCAGGATTTCCGACGCCGGCCCGCTCTCGACGACCTTGCCCTCCTGCATCACCGCGACGGTGTCGCTGATCTGCTCCACGACGGCGAGGTCGTGCGCGATGAACAGGTAGGTGAGGTTCTTCTCGCGCTGCAGCTCGGCGAGCAGGTCCAGCACGCTGGCCTGCACGGAGACATCGAGCGACGCGGTCGACTCGTCGAGGATCAGGATCTCCGGGTCCGAGGCCAGCGCACGCGCGATGCTCACCCGCTGCCGCTGTCCGCCGGACATCTCGTGCGGATAGCGGTCGAGGAACGACGCGTCCAGGCTGACGTCGGCGAGCAGCTGCTCGGCGCGTTGCCGCGTCCCGTTGCGGCTGTCGGCCAGGTCGTGCGTCCGCAATGGTTCGGCGATCGACGCGGCCACGGTCATGCGCGGGTCGAGTGATGCAGCCGGGTCTTGGAAGACCATCGCGACCCGACGCCGGAGCAGGGCCTCGTCGGACCCACCGACTCCGACGGCCTCCACCTCGTGGCCGTCGACGCTGACGGTCACGCTTCCCCGCACCGTCGTCCCCTGGGCGGAGGTGATGAGACCGGTGACGACACCGGCGATCGTCGACTTACCCGAACCGGATTCGCCGACGATGCCGAGCGTCCGACCGCGGTCGACCTGCAGGTCCACACCGTCGACGGCGTGCACCACCTGGCGTCCCGACGGTCCGCGGACCACGTAGTCGACGCCCAACCCCGTGACACGTAACAGGGGGTCGGCATCGATCTGCTTCTCGAGGGCCGGGGCGTCGCCGCGCTCCGCGACCTTGCTCAGCAGCGGACGCGAATCGAGCAGCGTGCGAGTGTAATCGTCCTGCGGATCGTCGAACAGCGTTGAGACGTCGCTGCTCTCGACGATCCGCCCCTCGCGCATGACCATCACGCGGTCGGCGATCCGACCGATGACGCCGAGGTCGTGGCTGATCCACAGGACCGCCATTCCTCGGTCGCGCTGGAGTTCGGCGACGAGGTCGATGATCTGTGCCTGCGTGGTGACATCGAGTGCGGTGGTGGCCTCGTCGGCGATGAGCAGTTCGGGATCGCAGGCCAGTGCGATCGCGATCATCACGCGCTGTCGTTGGCCGCCGGACAGCTGGTGTGGGTAGGCGCGCAGACGGCTCTCGGGATCGGGGAGGTTCACGTCGCGTAGTAGCTTCAACGCGCGTTCCCGTGCCTGGGCACGTGTGAGGCCCAGGTGGCGTCGTGGTCCCTCGGTGAGTTGTTGCTCGACGGTGAGGAGGGGATTGAGGCTCGACGACGGGTCCTGGAAGACGAATCCGACGCGCGAACCGTGCAGTGCCCGAAGTCTTGCCGGTGTGGCGCCGACGATCTCGGTGTCACCGAGAACCGCCGATCCATGGACATAGGCGCTCGGCGCGTCGAACAGTCCGGTCGCCGACAGGACGCTCAGCGACTTGCCCGATCCGCTCTCCCCGACGATGCCGAGCGTTTCACCCGGTGCGACGGAGAAGCTGATGCCGTGCACGATCTCTCGCGGGCCGACACCGACGACGAGATCCTCGACGCGCAGGACCGAACCGTCGGATTCGCGGCGCTCCGCGGTCGAGGGTCTTGTCACCGTCGGCGACTTGCGCTCGTGTCCCCGGTTGCGCAGCAGCGTGCGCTGACGCGGGTCGAGTACGTCGCGGACGCCGTCACCGATGAGGTTGAACGCGAAGACCGTCACCAGGATGGCCAGACCGGGAAAGACGCCCATCCACCAGGCGGTGGTGATGAAACCCTGTGCGTCGAAGAGCATCCGGCCCCACGACGGGTCGGGCGGTTGAACACCGAGGCCGAGGAACGACAGTGCCGCCTCCGACAGGATGGCGAACGCCAGCGAGATCGAGGTCTGGACGATGACCGGTCCGGAGATGTTCGGCAGCACATGGCGTGCCAGGATCGCCGGCGTCCGCACACCCATCGTGCGTGCCGCCTGGACGTACTGGGTCTGCCTCACCCGCAACGTGTCCGCCCGGGCGACGCGGGCGAAGATCGGTATGTACACGACGCCGATCGCGATCATCGCCGAGGTGACGCCTGGCCCCAGGACGGCGACGATGGCCAGCGCCAACAGCAGGACCGGGAACGAGAACACGACGTCGACGATGCGCATGAGCGCCGTGTCGAGGACACCACCCGCGAAACCCGCGACCATGCCGAGGATCACGCCGACCGTGAGGGAGATGGCGACCGCGATGACCGCCACCCGCATGCTCACCGATGCGGCGAGCACGACCCGCGAGAAGACGTCGCGCCCCAGGTCGTCGGTGCCGAACAGGTGCGACCAGCTCGGCGCCTGCAGCGCATTCGGGACGTCGATCTCGTTGGCGCCGTACGGAGCGATGAGTGGACCGAACACCGCACAGACCAGCACCACCGCGATGATGACGAGCCCGATCACCGATGTGCGATTGCGCAACAGCAGGCGCCAGGCCGAGTCGGTCGGCGCGCCGGAGCTCGATGCCCCGGTGGCCGACTCGTCGGCGGTGCCCGGCTCGGGAGGATCGGGTGAGGTGAGGGTCATGACAGTCGGATCCTGGGATCGATGACGGCGTAGAGGATGTCGACGACGAGGTTGACGACCAGGAAGATCACCGCGATGAGCAGGATCGCGCCCTGCAGGACCGGGTAATCACGGGCGGCGACGGAGTCGTAGACCAGCAGGCCCAGCCCGGGCCAGGCAAACACGACCTCGACGACGATGACACCGCCCAGCAGGCCGGCGAACTGGATACCGGAGATCGTCAGGACGGGTACGAGCGCGTTGCGGCCGACGTGGTCGAGCATGACCTTTCTGGTGCTCAGACCCTTGGACTCCGCGGTGGTGACGAACTGCGCGTTGACCACGTCGAGCACGGACGAACGGACGTACCGGGTCATGATCGCCCCCGTGACCACCCCGACCGTGATCGCCGGGAGCACAAGGTGTTCGAGCCACCCGAGCGGGTCGTCGGCGAACGGTTGATACCCGGCGGAGGGCAGCCAACCGAGCGCGGTGGAGAACAGCCCGATCAGCAGGATGCCCATCCAGAAGTCGGGCACGGAGATCCCGAACTGACTCACGACGCGAATCACGTTGTCGGCCATACGTCCTTCGCGCAGTGCGGCCCAGAACCCCAGCGGGACGGCGATGAGCAACGCGACGACGATCGCCGCGGTCGCCAGTGTAATGGTGGCGGGGAGCCTTTCGAACAGCATCGTCGTCACCGGTTCGCTGTTGCGGAAGCTGACTCCGAGATCGCCGGTGAAGGCGTTTCCGACGTAGTTGACCAGTTGTGTGGCCAGCGGCTGGTCGAGACCGGACGCGCTGCGCAGTGCCTCATACGATTCCGGGGTGTAGCGGGTGCCCAGGGCGATGCGCACCGGATCGCCGGGAACGATCTGCATCAGGAAGAACACCGCGACGATCACGCCGAGAAGCACTGCGACCGTGTAGAGCAGTCGCACGAGGATGAAACGCAGCAGCGGTGATTGCAGGGCGGTCATCTCAGCTCCTCTCCAACCGGGCGTTGCGGAACCGGATGGCCTTGTCCGGGCGGACGACGTACCCCTGCAGCTGGGTCACGAAGGCCTGCGTCGACGACGGGTTGTAGAGGTAGAGATAGCTGACGTCGTCGGCGATGATGCTCGCGGCGTCGGCATATGTCTGCTTTCGCGTCTCGACGTCGAGTTCGGTTCGGCCGCGATCCAACAGCGCGTCGACCTCGGGGTTCGAGTACTTCTGGGAGTTCGAGGTGCCCTCGGAATGATGTTGGGCGTAGTAGAAGTCGTCCGGGTCGATGTTGCCCAGCCAGCCGAGCAGCAGAGCGTCGAAGTCGCCTGCCGCCTGACGGTCGAGCCACGCACCGAAGTCGAGCTGTTCGATCTTGACCGTGATGCCCACGTCCTCCAGGTTCGAGGCGATCACCTGTGCCGCGGTCACCGTCTCGGGATATTCGGTGGTGACCATCAGCCGCATGTCGAGGCCGCGGATTCCGGCCTGACGCAACAGCTCTTTCGACTTCGCGACCGCGGCGTCGCGATCGAGGCCCGCGGTGTAACGGTCATAGGCGGCGAACCAGGGACTGGTCGACGGAATGGCGAGCTGGTTCGGTGTCGCGGTCCCGTAGCCGACGACCTGGGCGATCGAGTCGCGATCGAGTGCGTAGGCGACGGCTTGTCGGACCCGGGTGTCCCCGAACGGTTCGGCGTCGAAGTTCATCGTGACGTACCAGTAGTCGTTGGCGACCACGGTGCCCACGTCGAGTGTGTCGTCGCGGCGCAGGATGCTCAGCTGCTGAGCGGGAATGGCATCGGTCCAGTCGATCTCGCCGGAACGCAGTGCCGACACCGCGGTGGTTCCCTGCGAGATGAAGCTGAAGTGGACGCCGTCGACGGCGGGTGCGCCACCCCAGTAGTCGGGGTTGGCCGCGAGGACGATCGAGGCGCCCGGAGAGCGGGAGACGAAGCGGAACGGACCTGTTCCCACGGGCGTGGTGGCGATCTCGCCGGATTCGACATTTCGCCGGTTCACGATGGCCAGGCCTTTGAACCCGCCGATGCTGGTGAGGAGATTGGGCGTGGGAGCGGTGACGGTGAACCTGACCCGGCGTTCGTCGAGCGCGGTGATCGAAGCGATGGCATCGAGTTTGTATGCGTTAGAGAGCTCTTCGTCGATGATCCGACGGAAGGAGTATTCGACGTCGGCCGCGGTGAGCGGGTCGCCGTTGTGGAACGTGACCCCGTCGCGCAGGGTGAAGTCCCAGTTCAACCCGTCGGCGTCGACCACCCAGCTCTCGGCCAGGGCAGGCCGCATCTGCAGCTTCTCGTCGGGCTCGACGAGGGTGTCGAAGACGTTCTCGAGAACTTCGAACGTGAAGTAGGAACTCGATTTCTGCGGATCGAGCTGATCGGGCTCACCCGCGATGGCTGCCTTGATCGTGTTGGCGGTGTCCGATGATCCACCACCGCATGCGGCCAGGAGTGACGCGCCGAGGATCGTCGTGCCCGCGACACCGGCGACCCGGAAGAATCCGCGCCTGCTCAGCGACGACGACATCGACCCCGCGGCCGAATCGGTCATCGCTGTCCTCCCGCCCGAGGTGTTCACTCACCGGGTTGTGCGCACTTGTCCGTTCGTGCAGTCTGCCCCAGGGTGTGGGGTGGTGCAACAACGGTGGCGGCGGCGCGTCGGGTCCATGCGGTGCGTCGAGTCCGGTGGGCGGACTCCGATTTCAGCCGTTCACTTTGGCGATCACGTTGTCGGCGTACCAGTTCAGGTGATCGATCTTGGTCTGCAGCGGCTCGGTGTCCTCGCCCATCACGTAGGGGAGTCGGAAACCGACGATCACGTCGGTGATCCCCTTGTCTTCCAGACGTTTACAACCATCGACCGAGTAGGCGTCCATCGAGATGACGTGGATTTCGAAGGGGTCGTTGGTCTTGCCCTCGGCCTTGCGTATCTCGGCGATCCGGTCGAGGAGCGTGTCGAGTTCCTCGGGCGGCCCGCCACCGTGCATCCAGCCGTCACCCCGGATGACCGCACGACGCAGCGCGGCATCGGCATGCCCGCCGACGAGCAGCGGGATGGGCTCGGTGGGTGCGGGGGTCATCTTGATCTTGGGGATGTCATAGAACTCACCGTGGAACTCGAAGTACTCGCCGGTGGTGAGACCGCGGATGATGTCCATGCACTCGTCCATCCGCTTCCCGCGACGCTTGAAGTCCACGCCCATGAAGTCGTAGTCCTCGGGCCAGGGGCTCGTGCCGACACCCATCGCGAACCGGTTGTTCGTCAGATAGGCCACCGAGCTCGCCTGCTTGGCGACCAGCGCCGGCGGCCGGACCGGGAGTTTCACCACGAAGGGTGTGAAACGGATGGTCGAGGTGACCGCACCGAGAGCAGCAGCCTGGATGAACGTCTCGATGAACGCCTTGCCGTCGAGGAACTCGCGGTTGCCGTCGGGGGTGTACGGATACTTCGCGTCCGACTCCTCGGGATAGGCGAGCGAGTCGGGAATGGTGAAACCGGCGTACCCCGCCGACTCCGCGGCCTGCGCGAGCGGCGCGTAGTACGACGGATCGGTCATGGCCTCGGCGAACGTGAACCGCATCATGCTCCTCGGGACGGCAAGTGGAACTGTCCTCACAGTAGAACACGTTCTAGTTCCGTGGCATGGAGTTCGTCATTGTGGCAGGTGGGCGCCGTCCGGACGACACCCTTGCTCCAACTGACCGATCGGTCTAATATCTGTCCATGCGGTCAGGATCAACTACGGGTCGGACGTTTGCCGACGAGGCGAGGCGACGTCAGATCGTGGCGTGTGCCATCGAGTTGATTGCCGAGGTGGGGTACCCGACGGCGTCGCTGGCAAAGATCGCTGAACGCGCCGGAATTGCGAAAAGTGCTGTGCTGTACCATTTTCGTGGCAAAGACGAATTGGTTTCGGCGATCGTCGAAACGGTCTTCGAGGCGTCGGCCACGACAATGATTCCCCGCATCGTCGCGCAGACGAGCGCGACCGACCGTCTGCGCGCCTACATCGAGTCGAACGGCGAGTTCCTGGATGTCCACCGGCAAGAGGCCGTCGCGCTGTACGAGATCTCGGTCAGCTACCGGGACAAACGGGGTCTCCGGTTCGATCAGGCCGTGCAAGCATCCGTTGATGATGCCGGCGTCCCTCCGGAGCTCGCGCTGCTCGATCCGTTGTCCATCCTCGGCGACGGAATCCGAGACGGCGAATTCGACGCCACCGCAGCACCGGCGGTGGTGAAGAGCATCGTCCGCTCTTCTCTTGACGGCGTGGTCCGCGAACTGGCGCGTGACAGTGACTACGACGTCCTCGGTCACACGTCGGCACTGGCCTCGATCATCATCTCAGCGATCGGAAGATGACCATGAGCACACGAATCACCATCCTGGCTTTCGGCACGCGGGGGGACGTCGGGCCCATGACCGGTCTGGCGGCGGGACTCGCGGAACACCTGGGCGCGACAGTGGCGATCGCCGCGCAGCGTCCCTACGAATCGATGATCACCGGGTCCGGGTTCGAGTACCGACATCTCCCGCGAGACACCGAGGCCGATACTCGTGCGTCGACGTACGGACAGGCCATGGTCGACGGGCGCCGACTCAAACCCTCCAAGGAGGCGCTCGAGGGTATGCGCGAGGATCTCCGCGGCGTCGGCGAGGCGATGGCCGTTGCCGCTGAGGACGCCGACTTGATTCTCTGTGGCGGCCCGGTCGGCACGATGCTCGGTTGGCACGTTGCCGAAGCAAGCGGGCGGCCGAGTGCCGCGGTGGTCCTACAACCGTCGTATCCCACCGGGAACTTTGCGCCACCGCCACTCGGCACACGTTCATACGGTCGCTGGGGAAACCGTGTGGCGTGGAATCTGGCCGCCGCCGGTGAGAAGTTCTTCGCGCCTTTGATCGGTGACCTCCGTCGGACCCTGGGTCTGCCCGCTCAGTCAGTCGGCGCTCGTCGGCGCCTGCAACGACGCTGGACCCAGCTGTGTGGGTTCAGCAGTCACGTTGTGCCGACTCCGCGTGATTGGCCGGATCATGTGCACACGACCGGATACTGGTGGCCTGTGGACAGTTCCGCCGCGAAGCCTTCCGCCGAGCTACTCGACTTCCTCGACGACGGTCCTCCACCGGTATTCGTCGGCCTCGGCAGTACAGCCATCAGCAACGGGGAAGAAATCAGTAGGATCGTCGCGGACGCGCTGCGCCACACCGGTCGAAGGGGTGTCCTACAGCGCGGGTGGGCTCGACTGGATGGTGGCAACGACACCACAACACTGCACACCATCGATGATGTGTCCCATGCGTGGCTCTTTCCGCGGACTGCCGGGGTGGTACACCACTGTGGAGCGGGGACCACTGCCTCGGCATTGCGATCGGCAACCCCCTCTATCGCCTTGCCCGGGATCATAGATCAGCCGTTCTGGGCTCACCGTCTCCGGCAACTGGGGTGTTCCCCCCGCCCGATTCCGCGCAGCACACTGACCGCCGGGCAGCTCAACGAAGCGATCACCGAAGCGGTCGACGATGGCCGATACCGCCACGCTGCGACCGAGCTCTCGGCCAAGCTGTCCTCCGAGGACGGGCCGCTGGCCGCGGCCCGGGTGGTGGAAGCTTTGCTCTAGCGCAGAGCCTTCAGCGGATTGGCTGCCGTCGCGCCGGGGCCGGCGTGCACGCGGAGGTCGCCGACGGCGATGTGCTCGCCGCACGCCGAGCACGTCGGTTCCACGGTCATCGTCTGCCCGCACGAATGGGTCGACACCACCGGCGCACCGTCTTCCGCGGTCCACTTGTCGCCCCACTGACGCAGCGCGGCCAGGACGGTCCAAAGGTCGCGCCCCTTCTCGGTCAGGCGGTAGTCGTAGCGCACCGGGTTGTCTTGATACGGCTCCTTGGTCAGGACGCCGTGCTCCACGAGGGTGTCCAGTCGCTGGGTGAGGACATTGCGGGCGATGCCGAGGTGTGACGAGAAGTCGTCGAACCGTGTCACCCCGAACATCGCATCCCGAACGATGAGCAGCGTCCACCATTCTCCGACGATCTCCAGTGTCTGGGCGATCGAGCAGTTCATCTCGGCGAACGAGGCGCGGCGCATGAGATCCAGACTAGTGGGTTGCGTGATGCAACTCAACCTGCTTGCATGAGTTGCGTGAAGCAACTCAGCAGGCTAAGCACCGTCGGCGACGGATTGTTGGACAGTTTCGGGGCGATTCCCGTGGGTGGGGGTCGTTGGTCGGCGACCATCGACCCCTCATGGTGGGGATGGTCGGGTCCGCACGGCGGTGCGATCGCGGCGCTGGCCGTCCGGGTCGGTGCCGATGCGGCGCCAGATGCATCGGTGCGCGCTCTCGATCTGCGATTCGTTGGCAAGCCACACGGCGGGGAGTTGCTACTGACGCCGTCGGTGCGGGAGGTCGGCCGGTATACCCGGATCGTCGATGTCACGGTCACGCAGGCCGATGTCGAGATCGCGACGGCGTCGGTCACCGCCGGGCACGTCGGCGAAACCGATCCCGCAGATGTGGTCGACCGGGTCTCAGGCGTGCCTGGTCCGGAAGGGTTGGCCGCGTTCATGATTCCGCCCGAGATCGTGGCGATGGGTGCGCAACTGGACCTGCGGCCGGTCGACGGCCCGCTCCCGCTCACCGGCGCGAGCGAGTCGTGGATGCGCGCCTGGATCACCACTCGCACCCCGATGGGCGTCGATGCCGCCTACCTCGCACTGCTCGCAGACTGTCTGCCGCCCGCGGTGTTCCCGACTCTGACTGCGCCCCTCGCACTTCCGACGGTCGCCTTCTCCATGCACGTGACCGCCCCGTTGGACGATCCGACACCGGCGCCGGTTCTCGTGGACACGCGTAACACGTCGACGTCCGGTGGATGGTCGGTGGACGACACCTCGCTGCGCGACCGCAACGGCCGACTCCTGGCCTCCGCACGCCAGAGTCGTCGCGTTCTGGGGTGGCCGACCCGATGACCGCCACCAGCACCGGAACTTCCACCCCGGCCACACTTCACGAGCGTCCGGGCATCGTCCTGCTCATCTTGTCCGGGGCCGCGTTCATGGCCAGCCTCGACGTGTTCATCGTGAACGTGGCCTTCGACGACATCGGTGCCGACTTCGCCGACGCGACGCTGTCGCAGATGTCGTGGATCCTCAACGCCTACGCCATTCTGTATGCCGCACTGCTGGTTCCGGCCGGGCGGATCGTCGACCGGTACGGTCGCAAGGGTGGATTCCTACTCGGTCTGGCGATCTTCACCGTCGCGAGTGCCGCATGTGCTGCAGCGCAGGGGGTGTGGTGGCTGGTGGCATTCCGGGCGCTGCAGGCGCTCGGCGCGGCGATCCTGACCCCGGCGAGTCTGGGGCTGGTGGTCTCGACGATCCCGCCGGAGCGCCGCGCCCGGTCGGTCCGCATCTGGGCCGCCACCGGGGCACTCGCCGCGGCGTTCGGGCCCGCTGTCGGCGGACTGCTGGTCGAGGCGTCGTGGCGCTGGGTCTTCCTGGTCAACGTGCCTGTCGGCCTGGCGGCAATCGTTGCCGGAGCGATCGTGCTGGCCCGTCCCCGGAACGACTCGGTCAGCGGCTTTCCGGATGCACTGGGTGCGACGCTGCTCGTCGTGTCGGTCGGTGCGCTCACGCTCGGCCTGGTCCAGGGAAGTGAGTGGGGCTGGTCGGACTTCCGGATCACCGGGGCATGGGTGATCGCCGTGGTGGCCCTGATCGGGTTCATCGTCAGTTCGATGCACCACGACGAACCGGTCATCGCGCCGGCTCTGCTCCGGGTCCGGGCGTTCTCCGTCGCCAACGTGACGATGCTCCTGTTCTCGATCCCGTTTGCCGGCGCACTGCTCGCGAATATCCTGTGGCTGCAGCAGGTCTGGGGTTTCTCGCCGATCGCGACGGGACTCGCGGTGTCGACCGGACCGCTGACGGTCCCGATCTTCGCGGCCGTCTCCCATCGTCTGAGCGCACGCGTGCCGGTCGGTGTGCTCGTCGCAATCGGGTGCGCATTGTTCGGACTCGGCATCGTGCTCGTCGCCCTGTCGGTCGACGCCACACCCGATTTCGCATCGGAGATACTGCCGGGGTGGCTGATCGGTGGCGTGGGAGTGGGATTCGCGTTGCCGTCGATCCTGTCGTCGGCGACCGCCGACCTACCCGCTGATCAGGCGGCGACGGGGAGCGCGGTGGTGAACATGAGCCGCCAGATCGGCATGTCCCTCGGCGTCAGCATGCTGGTCGCGATCATCGGTACGTCGGTCGTGTACACAGACGTGCACCAGTCGTTCGTGACCGCGTGGTGGGTTCTCGCGGGAATCGCTGCGCTGGGGGCTGTTTCAGCGTTGGGGATGACCCCGCGGCATGGTGCTCCCTGATCCGAAAGAAGCGCCCCCTCTGCTCCCTGAGGTGGCCGGACCCATTGCTCCCTGAGGTGCGAGGAGCGCAAGCGACGAGCCTCGAAGGGGCTTGGTGACGTGCCTTGCGAGACCCTTCGTGGCTCGCTTCGCTCGCACCTCAGGGAGCGCGGGCGGGCTCGCTTCGCTCGCACCTCAGGGAGCGCGGGCGGGCGGGTTCGTCTCACCTCAGGGAGCGGTGCAGGACCAAACGCTCAGGGCCGCGTGAACCGTTCCCGGCGACCGAGGCCGCGAAGTCGTACCCACTCGGCGAATCCCTTCGGATCGCGTTGCTGCACAAGGAAGAACCATCCGAACCGGGCGTACTCCTGGGGCAGCAGCTTCCGGAGCCCGGGCTGGCTCATCAGATAACCGCGGTTGCGATACGTGAAGAACCGCTTGGTCTCGTTGTCGGGATACTGGGTGTGCATGCGACCGCCGAGAATCGGGCGGAACTCCGCCGACCCGTCCGGGTGCAGGTAGCCCGCGCGCAGGCACGTGCCGAAGCGCACACCCGATCGCACCAGACGACGGTGCACCTCGACCTCGTCGCCGCGGAAGAACAGCCGCAAGTCTGGGACACCCACCTGCTCGAGGCACCGTGCGGAGAACAATGCACCGTTGAACAGCGACGCGATGCCCGGCAACAAGTCATCGTCTTGGGTCTCACCGTCGGCAAACAACTCCGACCGCTTCCGCCGCCACACGAGCCCACGACGCAGCGGGAAGGCGAGCGTGTCCGGGTCGTCGAGGTTGGCGACCACCGGCGACACCTCGTCGAGGTCATGCCGTGCGGCGCAGTCAAGCAGCGTCGAGAGCACCGTGGGTCCGTCGGGGCGCCCGTCGTCGTCGGCGCACCAGACCCAGTCGGCGCCGAGAGCGAGGGCGTGCAGCATGCCGAGGGCGAAGCCGCCGGCGCCGCCGAGGTTGCGCTGCGAACCCAGGTACGTCGTCGGAACCGGCTGTGCGGCAACCAGTGCGGCCACCGCAGGCTCGTCGGCGTTGTCGACGACGATCAAGTGGTCGACGGGCCGGTCCTGTCCCGACACCACGGCGAGCGACTCCGCCAGCAGCTCGACGCGACGGTGGGTGACCACCACCGCGACCACCTTGTGGCCGGGGGTGCCGTCGGTCACTCCGGCTTCCCCTGCGCGTCGGACTTCTCGATGTCGGCGATCACTTTCCGGACATGCGCCGCGGCGTCGGGTCCCTCGTATGCACCGACGACCTCTTCGATGCCGCCTTCCATCCGGACCTGACCGTGGTCGATCCACAGGGCGCGGTCGCACAGCTGGGCCAAGAACTCGTTGGAATGGCTGGCGAACACCAGGATTCCCGACCGTTCGACGAGCGCCTGGAGTCGGCCACGTGCCTTGCGCATGAAGTCCGCGTCGACCGCGCCGATGCCCTCGTCGAGGATGAGGATCTCGGGGTCGATGGAGGTCACCACGCCGAGCGCGATACGCACGCGCATGCCGGTCGAGTAGGTGCGCAGCGGCATCTGCAGGTAGTCGCCGAGCTCGGTGAACTCCGCGATGTCGTCGATCTTCTTGAGCATCTCCTTGCGGGTCATGCCCAGGAACATGCCGCGGATGATGATGTTCTCGTATCCGGAGATCTCCGGATCCATACCCACACCGAGGTCGAAGACCGGTGCGACCCGGCCCTGGACGCGACACGCCCCGCGGGTCGGTTCGTAGATGCCGGAGAGCAGGCGCAACAGCGTCGACTTGCCCGCGCCGTTGTGCCCGACGAGACCGACACGGTCACCGTGCTTCAGGTGCAGGTTGATGTCCTTGAGCGCCTCGACGACCACCACGTTCGACTCGGTCGAGCCGATCACGCCGCCGGCCGCGCCGATCACCGACTTCTTCAGCGAGCGCGTCTTGGCGTCGAAGATGGGGAAGTCGACACACGCGTCCCAGGTGTCGACCCGGACCCGATCGTCGACGGGGTTGCTGTTCTTGGCCATCTCGATTCCGTCCCTACACCCAGTACGCCACGCGGGCCCGGTAGTTGCGCATCACCAGCATCGCCAGCACCCAGCCGACGGCGGTGCAGCCCAGGACGACGGCCCAGTGATAGAACTCCACCGGCTCACCCAGCAGCGGCCCACGTGCGATCTCCAGGTAATGGAACATCGGGTTCAGCTCGACGAGCTTCAGCCGCGACGACGTCTCGCCCGTCGAAGTGCCCAGGCTCTGAGTGGTCCAGATGATCGGCGTCATGAAGAACACCAGCTGCACCACCGTGGTCAACAACTGACCGATGTCGCGGAATCGCGTCGACAGGATGCCGAAGACGATGGTGACCCAGATCGAGTTCAGCACGTAGAGCACGAGCGCCGGAACGATCAGCGTCACCGTCCAATTGAGTGGCGGCGGGAAGATCAGGAACAGGATCACGATGATGACGACGTTGTGCGCGAAGATGATCAGCGCTCGCCACACGACCCGGTAGACGTGCACACTCACCGGGGCCGGGAGCTGCTTGATCAGGCCCTCGTTCTTCGAGAAGACCTCAGCACCCTCGAGGATCGAGCTCGAGATGAAGTTCCAGAAGATGAAACCGAGTGCGACGTAGGGCAGGAACACCTTGATGTCCATGCCGAAGAGTTCGCCATAGAGCAGGCCCATGGCGATCGCGGTCACACCGGTCGCGATGACGATCCACAGCGGGCCCAGGACCGAACGGCGATAACGCTGCTTGATGTCCTGCCAACCGAGGTGGAACCACAGCTCGCGGCTTGCGAAACCGTCGCCGAGGTCCTTGACCGCGCGGGCGAAGCTGCGCGAATCAGAACCCTCTGGACGCGCGGGGATCGCGTCGTCGTCTAGTACCGCTGACACGAGGAGTCAGCGTACCCGTCGGCTCTTCTGCTGGTTGAGCCGGTGACGAGCGAGGCGGCCCCGACCGGCTGGGCAGGTGACCAGCCGGTCGGGAAGCCGGGTGTAAGCCACCCGACGCGTCCCGAAGTCAGAGGTACTGCCCGGTGCTGTGACCCGGTCCGCCACCGGCGGCGGGCATGCCCGGCGGCAGCGCCCCCTGGCGCATCTGCTCGAGCTGGGCACGCGCGGCCATCTGCTGGGCGAAGAGCGCGGTCTGGATGCCGTGGAAGAGTCCCTCGAGCCAACCGACGAGCTGTGCCTGCGCGATCCGCAGCTCGGCATCCGACGGCGTCGCCTCGTCGGAGAAGGGCAGAGCCAGCCGTTCCAGTTCTTCACGCAGTTCCGGGGCGAGGCCGTCCTCGAGCTCGCGGACCGACGACTGGTGGATCTCCCGCAACCGGTTGCGCGACGCCTCGTCGAGCGGAGCGGCCCGCACTTCCTCGAGCAGCTGCTTGATCATGGTGCCGATGCGCATGACCTTCGCGGGCTGTTCCACCATGTCCGCGACGCTCGTCGAGTCCGACGCGTCGTCGCCGGACTGCGGTTCCGCGCCGGCGCCGACGACGATGACGTTCTCGGAGTCACCGGCCGTGCCGAATGGTCCAGGGGTCGAGCCGGGTCCTTGGGTGCCTTCGATAGCCATGGGCTCCATTGTGCCCGGACACCGCAAAAGCGCCGATGGCCGACGTCTATCCTCGTGCCCATGGCTTTCGAGGTCGCCTATGTGCGTGGATTGATTCCATCGCTCGGCGACGGCTGGATCCACCTCGACCCCCAGGCCGGGATGCAGGTCCCCGATTCGGTCGCGACCGCGGTGACCACCAGTTTTCGGCATCTGGCGGCTGCGCCCGGCGGGGTGTACCCGGCGGCGCGTGCGAGTGCCGAGGTGGCGGACGGTGCGCGGCGGGCGATCGCCGATCTGGTGGGCGGGGACGCTGCGGGTGTTGCCCTCGGGCCCTCGCGCTACGCGTTGCTGTCGTCGTTGGCCGAGGCGCTGGCGCCGCACGCATGGCTGCGCGGCGACGTGGTGGTGACGCGGCAGGACGACGAACCGAACATCGTGCCCTGGCTGCGGGCCGCCGACCGTTATGGCGGACGTGTCCGCTGGGCCGAGGTCGACGTCGAGACCGGTGAGCTGCCGGCCTGGCAGTTCGGGGACCTGATCACCCCGGACACCGAGGTCGTCGCGGTGACCCTCGCGTCGTCGACGACGGGTGCCATCACCGACATCAGTGAGATCGCGCCGCTCGCGCGTGCGGCCGGAGCGCTGCTCGTCGTCGACGCCACCAATGCCGCGCCCTACCTCAGCCTGGACATCCACGACCTGGGCGCCGACGTCCTGGTGGTGTCGGCCGAACGGTGGGGTGGTCCGAGGATGGCGGCGATGGCTTTCCGCGAACCCCACCTGATCGACCGGTTGAAGCTGATGTCGATGGACCCCGGCGCCAGGGGGCCGGCGCGGCTCGAGCCGGAACCCCACCAGGGTGCGCTGCTGGCCGGGCTGGTGGCCTCGGTGGAGCACCTGGCAGGTCTCGACGAACACGGGATCGGCAAGCGGCGCCGGCGCCTGGTCACGTCCATGGATGGCGTCTACGAATACCTCCAGCGGCTCACCTACTACCTCGTGACCACGCTGTCGCAGCTCAACCATGTGAACCTCGTCGGCACCGAGGAGTCCCGCGTGCCGCTGGCGAGCTTCACCGTCGAGTCGGTCGGCGCGGACAAGGTGGTCCGCCGGCTTGCCGACAACGGTGTCTGCGCGCTCGCGGACGTACCGAACCGTGCGCTCGCGCGGATGGGAGCGCCCGACTTCGGCGGGGCGGTGACGGTCGGGCTCGCCCCGTATTCGACCCCCTACGAAGTCGACCACCTCGTGCGCACCCTGGGGTCCCTGGCCTGAAAATCATGCCGAATCGGACGCCCGGGATTCACGATGGTGTTGTTTGAGTTCACGACAATGTATGTTGTCGTGCTGTGTCGGCAAATCTTCTCGATGGTCCAGAAAAGGGCCCACCCCGCTTGCTCACAGTCGCGGAAGCCGAAAGCTGGCTGAACCTCGTCGATGGCGGATGGGCGCTCTTCGCGCGCGTCAACGACGAATTCGGCAAACGCGGTCTCTCCGTCGCGGACCTACGCATCCTCGAGGCGGTCTGCCGCGCCCGGCAGCCAGGCGTCAGCGAGGTCGCCGACGCCGTCCACATGCGGGTGAGCACCGTGTCGCGCATGATCGCCCGACTCAGCAACGACGGCGACATCCAGCGCCTCGAGTCGAAGGCCGACGGGCGGCATCGGCTCGTACGTCTCACCGATCAGGGCCGGCGCACCCTCGCGGACCACGTGAGCGTGCGCGATCGGGTGATCCGGCAGTTCGTGGTCGACGCGATGAGCCCGGACGAGTTCGCCGCGCTCGGTGTTGCGTTTCGCAAGATCCGCGCGGCGGTCGACGCCGCGGATCCGCCTGTCGCCGACTGACCGCGCTCAGTGCTCGACGCCCAGCAGCACCTTCCCGACGACGTCTCCGCTGTTGAGGTGATCATGTGCGGCCGCGGCGTCGGCCAGCGGGAACACGCGGTCGACGACGGGCACGACCGTCCCGGCCTCGATCAGCGGCCAGGTCCGGGTCAGCGTCGACGCGACGACCTCGGCCTTGCCACCCGGACCGTGCACGGGCCGCGCACGCAGCGTCGTGCCCATCACGGAGAGTCGCTTGCTCAGCAGATGTCCGAGGTTGATCTCGGTCTTGGTACCGCCCTGCATGCCGATGATGACGAGTCGCCCATCGGTGCGCAGCGCCTTGAGATTGGACTTCAGGTACTTGGCCCCGATGATGTCGAGGATCACGTCCGCGCCGCCGGCGTCGCTGATGACCTCGGCGAAGTCCTGTTTCGAATAGTCGATGAGGATGTCGGCGCCGAACTCGCGGCAGCGTTCGAGTTTTTCCGGGGTGCGCGCGGTCACCGCGACGCGTGCGCCCATGGCGTTCGCGATCTGGGTGGCATGCGTGCCGATACCGCTGGACCCGCCGTGGATGAGCAGGAGTTCGCCGGTGGTGAGGTGTGCGGTGTCGAAGATGTTCGACGACACGGTGCACGCGACCTCGGGAAGCGCCGCCGCCGACACGAGGTCGACGCCCTTCGGGACCGCGAGCAGCTGCTCCGCCGGCACGGCGACCTTGTCGGCGTACCCGCCGCCGGCCAGGAGAGCGCACACCTCGTCGCCCTCGGACCACCCGGAGACACCGTCGCCGAGCGCGGATATGCGCCCCGACACCTCGAGGCCGAGGGTCTCCGACGCCCCCGGCGGAGGCGGATAGTTTCCCGCGCGCTGCAGGATGTCCGCGCGGTTCACACCGGCGGCGACCACGTCGATCACCACCTCACCGGCAGCGGGGGTCGGGTCGGGCACATCGGAGAGGGACAGATTCTCGGATTCGACGACGATGGCTTTCACCCGTTCGATGGTGTCACAGCTCGCGCGCGTGCCTCCGGGAGTCCGACGCGCGTTCGCTGTGTACCCTTGCTCGTCAGGGAAGCGTGGCAGAGCGGCCGAATGCACTCGCCTTGAAAGCGAGCGTGGGTAAAACCACCGGGGGTTCAAATCCCTCCGCTTCCGCCAGAAACCCTCACCTGTTTCCGGGTGGGGGCTTTTTCGTGAGACGACTGACCCGCCGGCGCCGACCCGGCCTGGACGGGCCCGAGACCCTGAAAGGCAGAGGAAGATGGACTCCGGCGGATTCACCGTTGCGTCGTTCAACGTCAACGGGATTCGGGCCGCGCGTCGTCGTGGCTTCGACGCCTGGCTCGCGGGACGGCAGCCCGACGTGGTCGGACTGCAGGAGTTGCGTTGTGGCGTCGACGATGTCGGGGACTTCGACGGGTATCACGCGTCGTTCGACGTCGGCTCCATCGCGGGACGGAACGGCGTTGCGGTGCTGACCCGGAGCGAACCGGCTGCGGTGCGCACGTGGGTGACACATCCGCCGAAGGCCCGCGGATTGCCCGCCTTCGCCCACGAGGGCCGTTACATCGAGGTCGACCTCTCCGATCGGCCGCTGACCGTCGCCAACATCTATCTTCCCAAGGGCGGGCTCCCCGCCGAGTTGCAGCGCCTCGGCTCGTCCCGCGATCCCCTCGATGGTGGCGCCAAACACGCACGCAAGCAACGCTTCCTGGCCGGGTTCACTCGTGAGCTGGCGCGCAACCGGCTCGCCGCGCGCCAGGCGGGCCGGGAGTTCCTTCTGCTCGGCGACCTCAACGTCGCTCACCTCGAACACGACGTCACCAACTGGCGCGCGGCCCGCAAGATGGAAGGCTTCCTGCCGGAGGAACGCGCCTGGTTCGGCGAGATCACCGGCCCGCGTCGACTGGTCGACGTCGTCCGGGCGCTCCACGGCGACCGTCCCGGGCCGCTCACCTGGTGGAGCTGGGCGGGCGAGTCCTTCGTCAAGGACGTCGGGTGGCGCATCGATCACCAGCTGGCCACACCCGCATTGGCCAAGCGGGCGCGCGTGGTGGCCGTCGACAAGGAGCCGACGCCCGACGCCCGGCTGTCCGACCACGCCCCGCTGGTCGTCGAGTACGCCGACCTGTGACGGCGCACGGCGCCTCGCGGGTGACCCGCGCTCCAACTCCCGCGGCCCCGCTTCCGTTCCGCTGTTCAGATCCGATCAGCGGGACGGGAGCGCGACCGCGCGAGGGAAACAGCGACGCGGGAAGCCTGCAAACACAGCGTCGGACAACCAGCTCAGGCGATGTCCCGCCGAAACGTCGTGTACCGGCCGATGATCGCGAAGGCCGCGATGTAGACGAGCATGACCACCGCGCCGGCCCACTGCGGGAGCAGGTCGTCGCTGCCACCGCCCATGGTCGCGAAGAAGCTCGACCCGACGAGGGCGTCGGCTGCGGAACCGGGGAGGAACTTCGACACCGACGATGTCACGTCGAACGACGCCAACGCGATGCGGGCAACCGGTTCGACGAGCTGGGTGAAAGCCAGCAAGATGACGATCGCCGCAACCTGATTCGACACCAGTGAACCGAAGGCGACACCCATCGCGGTCCACAACACCATCACCAGCATCGACAGCACGATGACCTCGAGGGTCGCACTGTCGCCGAGGAAAGCGCCGTCGCCGACGCCGGCCAGGATCGGGGCCGCCGTCGCGACGACCGCGAGCGTGCCCAGCACGCCATACAGCAACCCCATCGGGATACCGGCGATCAGCTTGGCCGTCAACAGGATTCCGCGTCGCGGCTCGACCAGGAGACTCGCGGTGATCGTCTTGTGCCGGAACTCGCCGGTGACCGCCAGACTTCCGATGACGAGGGCGAAGACGTACCCGATCGGGCTGGTGAGCGCGTAGACCGATCGCGCCAGGTCGCCGCCGACGAGCGCGGTCGGTTGCTCGATGGCGTCCTCCGTGGTCATCGAGAATGCCAGCGCCGCACCGATGAAGCCCAGGTACGCGACCATCGCGATGAGCAGCACCCACCACATCCGCGTCGACGTGAACTTGCGGTACTCCGCGATCAGTGCGGCCCTCATCGGACATCTCCCGTCGCCGGCCCGGCCGGGGGTGGCCCCGCGAAAGAACTCGTCGGCGCGTCCGACGACCGGGTCAGGTGCAGGAACACCGCTTCGAGATCGGCGCCCACGTCGGCGAGTTGATGGAGTTCGACGCCCGCGGTGAACGCCGCGGCACCGACGGTTGCCGCGGTGACACCGTGAACGCGGAACCCGTCGTGGGTGTCCTCCATCCGCCAACCCCGCTCACCGGCAAGTGCGGCAAAGGATGCGCGCGCCGGAGTGCGCACGGCGACTACATGTTCGGCCAGCGCCTCGAAGTCGGCCAGCGTCGACGCCCGCACCAGCTTGCCGTTACCGATCACGACGACGTCGTCGACGGTGCTCCTGACCTCCGCGAGCACGTGGCTGGACACCAGCACCGTCCGTCCCTCGCGTGCGAGTGAACGCAGCAGGCCGCGCAGCCACACGATGCCCTGCGGGTCGAGGCCGTTGGCCGGCTCGTCGAGCAGGATGATCCCGGGGTCGCCGAGCAGGGCGGTCGCCAGGCCGAGGCGCTGTCGCATACCCATCGAGTAGCCGCCGACGCGCCGGTCGGCGGCCTGCGACAGGCCGACGAACTCGAGAACCTCCCGACACCTCGACGTCGGCACCCCGACCTGCGGGGCCAGCGCCTTCAGGTGTCCGAGGCCGGTCCGCCCGGGGTGGAAGCTCGACGCCTCCAATGCCGCGCCGACCTGTTGGGCGGGTTGCGGGATCTGCCGGAACGGCCGGTCGCCGATCAGTGCGCGCCCGGCCGTGGGCTCCACCAGTCCCAGCAGCATGCGCAGCGTCGTGGTCTTGCCCGACCCGTTCGGTCCGAGGAATCCGGTGACCCGGCCGGGCGCGACCGTGAACGACAGGTCGTCGACCGCGGTGAGGCCGCCGAACCTCTTGGTGAGTCCGTCGATCGTGATGGCGGGGAACTCCATCGGTGCCTTCCGTCGGTGATGTGCGCACTCACGCTACCAATGTCGGCCGGTGCCTTCCGGAGATCGACGGCGCAGCATCGGACACGTTGCAGCGCAGTGTGTCTCGGACGACTCGCGTGTCGTCAGAGCCAGTCTCGCTTGCGGAACGAAACATATAGCCCCACAACCAGGATGAGGATCAGAGTGCCGCTGGTGACGAAACCGGCCGTCTTCTCGAAACCGGGGAACGGCACGTTCTGTCCGTAGAAACCGGTGATGGCCGTCGGGACGGCGATGATGGCCGCCCAGGCGGTGAGCTTCTTCATGACCGTGTTCAGCCGTGCATCCGCGAGGGTCAGGTTGGTCTCGAAGACGGTGGTGATCATGTCCCGCAACGATTCCGTCCATTCCGAGGCGCGCAAGGCGTGGTCGTAGAGGTCGGAGAAGTGGGGGTCGAGTTCGGGTGGGGCGTGGTTGTCGAACCGGCGCCGCTGGATTCCCGCGATGACCTCGCGCATCGGCAGGACCACCCGGCGCAGCACGACGAGGTCCTTGCGGAGGTCGTACGTGCGGCGCTGGAGTTCGCGGCCGGGGATGCGTTCGTCGAACAGCAGTGCCTCGAGATCCTCGATCTCGTCGTCGAGGCGCTGCACGGCGTCGAAGTGCCCGTCGACGACGACGTCGAGCAGGCCGTGCACCAGCGATCCGATCCCGTACTGCATCGCACCACTGTCCGACCAGCGTCGGACCACCTCGTCCATGTCCACCGCCGACGTCAGCCGGACGGTGATGAGCGCGTTGCGCTTGACGAAGATCGAGATGCGGTGCAGGTCGAACATCCGCGCGCGGCCATGTCCGGAGGCGCGGAACTCGGTGCCTTTCGACGACGCGTCGTCGTTGTCCTCGTCGTCATCGGAGTCGTCGTCATCGTGGAGCGCGACCGCGTAGACCATGACGAAGGTGTGTCCGGAGTAGGTCACCGTCTTGACACGCTCGGCCGCCGCGACGGTGTCCTCCATCGCGAAGGAGTCGAGCTCGAGCTCGGCGGCGAGCCGCGAGAGGGTCTCATGCGACGGGCATTCGACGTCGGCCCAGATCAAGGTGTCCTCTTTCTCGAGGCACGTCGAGATCGACTCCAGGTCGAACCCGTCCACCGGCTCGCCGTTCTCCCAGATCTGGCCACGCACTCGCTCGACGCCGCAGGGTTCCGACGAGTCGGTGGGCACTGTCATGTGGTCATCGTGACACCACCCCCGGTGATTCCGCAGGTACGACAGGCGACGACATCTCGGCCGCACCGGGCAGGTGCACGCCGCGGGTAGCATCGATATCGGTGTCCGCTGACCGGTCGGGGCACCGATTCTCCAGGTAAGGCGGCGGTGGCATGGTCGACAACAGCGTGGGTGGGCACCGGATGATGCCTGCCCGCACGAGCGAGCAGATCCGCGAATGGTGCGATCGATCGGCGATCCCGGGCGAACGCCGCGAGCTGTCCGACACCGCGGCACTCCTCATCGCATCCGGCTACCTCACGCCGGGCGGACGCGCCATCGTCGTGCGTCGTATCTCCACCGGGCGGCCCATGCCGTCGATGTCGGCGGGCTTCGGTGACCTACGACGACTCCAGCGGGCGATCGTCCAGATCGAGCACCAGCTGTCGAATCCGATGGTCCCGAGCGTGGTCGCGGCGGTGATGCGCAATCGGCTCAACGGCCTGCACCGGCGCCGGGAGGACGCACGCAAGCAGATCGTGGCCGCGAAGGGCGTGTTCGCGTCGGGCACCCGGGCGATCCGTCGCGAGCGACGGGAGAACGTCTACCTCGAGATCGAGGAGCGCGAGCGTCTGTTCGCGGGCCTGCTGTGCACCCCGACACCCAACGTGAACGCCTCGAGCTACGTCCGAAGGGCCGGTACCGCGGCCTTCGACCGGATCGCCGGGATGGTCGGACAGGTGGCATCGAAGTCGGGCAACACCCAGGCGGGGCAGTGGGCCGACCAGTTCCTCTCGGGCACACGGTCGGTGGGCGGCCAGGGCGGTGAGTCCCCGGCGGGCGTCCCACGCAACGCGAATTTCGTGGACGGTTACGAGACGCTGCTGTACATCACCGGGCATTACTACGACCGCATCCTCGACAACCCGGCCTGGCGGTCGGATCACTTCGAGGTCCAGCGCACCCAGGTGAATCTGCATGCCGAGGTCGCCGAGATCGCCGCCGACGTCATCGCTTTGCGCGCAGTGCGCATCGACCTCGACCGCGCCAAGCGCAACGGCGGCTTCGACCGCACCTTCGCCGCACAGATCGACAAGCGCGAGACCACGTTGCGGCCGGTGTGGACCGAACTCATCGATCGCGTACAGGCACTCAACGAGGTCGCGCACGTGGTCGAGTCGGCTGCGGTGGAACTCCAGGTCTTGTCGGAGTACAACAAGGCGGCGACGATCGACGACCGCATCGACGCACTGATCGCGCGGTCGGGCGACCGGGAGATCTCGGTCGACAACGCCAAGCGGCTCACCGAACAGGTCCGCAGTGGCGAAGAGCAGCTGCGGATTTACCGGGATGTGTTGCAGGGCAACATCGCCCGTATTTCCCCCGCTGTCCCGCGTGAGCTACCCGCTCGTTACGAGCCTTCGTGACCAGCTGCTGAGGTAGGTCTTCTCGTCGGGGCTCAGGCGGCGCAGGGTGTGCTTCTCGATGTCGACCACGGCCATCTGGGTGCTCGCCACGCAGGCCGGGCGACTCCCGGGATCTCTGCCGGCACCACGGATCTCGTAGCCGATGGTGAAGTCGACCGAGCGGAACCTCTTGATCCACATGCCGATTCGCAACGGCGAGTCCTCGTGGCGCAGCTGCGCCTGATATCGGATGTCGACGTGGACGATCATCGCACTGGTGATGAGCGGTGCGTAGGCTTCGCCGGCGCTGAGCAACCACGCGATCCGCGCCTCCTCCATCAGGGTCACCATCCGGGCGTGGTTGATGTGGCCGAAGGCGTCCATGTCCGACCATCGAACCCCGACCTCCGCGACGAAGGCGAAGTCCGACGACCCCAGTCTCTCGCTCATCGACGCTCCTCCCGGGCGATCGTTCGGTCGGGTCGATGCTGGTCAGGCCGGTTGTGGACGGGATTCCCGCGGTGGGGCTGAACGGATGATGAACAGTGCATGTCGACTTTCGTTCGGCGACACGGAGCGGTGCGCGGTGTCGCAGTCGTGACCTTCCACTCCGGTGGGTGCCGGGTAGTCTGGGAGTCTAGATGTCCGCGTCGGACCCATCGGTCGGCGCGGACTTGCACGTGGTGACACGACGAGGTCCGGGTGCACTCGGGGGGCACCGCCGGTGAGGGAGTTGGCAACATGTCGAGGCGATTGATCGCGGGTCTGGTGTGCCTGCTGGTGGGAGCGTTGGCGTCCCCTGCATTCGCCGACGCCGCACCCAAGCAGGTCGCTCGGATCGCCAAGGCCGAGAAGCTGAGCTCACTGCGCACCGACATCTGGGTCTTCTCCCCGGCGATGAACGAACGCATCAAGCTGTCGGTCCTCACCCCGGTCGGCGGTTCGACGCCGCGTTCGACGGTCTACATGCTCGACGGTGCCGGCGCCGACGGCGAGGTCAGCGACTGGATCACCAAGGGGCGGGCGGGCCGCTTCTTCGCCGACAAGAACGTCAACGTCGTGCTCCCCACCGGCGGCAAGGGCACCTTCTACACCGACTGGCAGAAGAAGGACGCGGCGCTCGGCAAACCGATGTGGGAGACGTTCCTCAGCAAGGAACTCCCACCGCTCATCGACGCGAAGTTCAACGGAAACGGCCGCAACGCGGTCATCGGATTGTCGATGGGCGGGCAGGCGGCCTTCTCGCTCGCCATCCGCCACCCCGAGCTGTACACCGGCGTCGCATCGCTCAGCGGGTGCCCACCGGTGTCGGGTCCGCTCAACGAGGCATACGTCCGCACGACCGTCGGCCGCGACGGCGGCGACGCGACCAACATGTGGGGCCCGTTCGGCTCCGCCGGATGGCGCGCGCACGATCCGAGCCTGCATCTCGACCGGCTGCGGGGGAAGAACATCTTCATCGCCGCCGGCTCCGGCGCGGTCGGCCCACTCGATCTGAGGCGACAGATCGAACCCGAGGAGGGTCCGCGGGAGGTGGTGACGGCGTCGTCATCGGCGCTCGAACTCGGGGCCTACCGCTGCTCGCTCGAGTTCGCGATCACTCTGCGCGCCGCCGGGGTGCCGTACACGGACGGTTTCCGTCTCATCGGCACCCACACCTGGGCCTACTGGGAGCGCGACCTCGAGGTGCTCTGGCCGACCATCGGCCGGGGACTGTAGACCGGCCGTAACGCTCAGCTCCGGGGGCCGGCCCAGCTCTCCGCGAACCGCAGGAATGCGTCGTCCTCTTCGGCATGCGTGATGGTCACCCGGACGCCGTCGCCGTCGAACGGACGGACCACGACCCCGGCGTCGACACACGCGCGGGCGAAGTCCATCGTCGCGACACCGAGGTCGAGCCACACGAAGTTGGCCTGCGAATCCGGGACCCGGTAACCGGCGGCCCGCAGACGGTCGGTGACGCGGGCGCGTTCGGCGACGACGGCTTCGGTGCGGGCGAGCAGTTCGTCGCCTGCCTCGAGGCTGGCCAGGGCAGCGGCCTGCGCGACGCTGCTGACCGAGAACGGGACATGCACCTTGCCGAGCGCGGTGATGACCTCGGGGTCGGCGACCGCGTACCCGACGCGCAGACCCGCGAGACCGTAGGCCTTGGAAAAGGTCCGCAGGATCACCAGATTGGGGAACTCACGGCGCAGTTCCAAAGCGTTGTAGGCCTGGTTCGACGGCAGCCGCAGGTATTCGAAGTACGCCTCGTCGAGGGCGACGACGATGTCGGACGGCACACGGGTGAGGAAGTCGCGCAGATCATCGGCCTCGACGACGGTGCCCGTCGGGTTGTTGGGGTTGCACACGAAGATCAGCCGGGTGCGGTCGGTGACGGCGTCGGCCATCGCGCGGAGGTCGTAGGTGAGGTCGCCGGTGAGGGGCACCTGGACTGGCGTCGCGCCGGCGACGCGGGTGGCGAGGGGGTAGGTCTCGAAAGACCGCCAGCCGAAGACGACCTCGTCACCGGGACCGCTGGTGATGAGAATCAGGTTCTGGCACAGGATGACCGAGCCGCAGCCCACCTGCACCTCGTCTTCGGTGACGCCGAGTTCCTTGGCGAGGGCGGCGGTGAGCGCGACCATCCCGTTGTCGGGGTAGCGGTTGACCGCGGCAGCGGCGGCGCCGATGGCGTGCAGCACGCTGGGCAGCGGGCGCTCGGTCACTTCGTTGCTCGCGAGTTTCACGGCCCCCGGAAACGTCTTGCCCGGTACATACACGGGAAGGTCGTCCAGATCGGGGCGGATTCGCAAGCTCACCCGACCAATGTAGGCCCCGGTCCACAACGGGCAAAAAGTGGCTCTGACCAAACGGTTTGCTAGTCAGCGCGCGGGGTGTGTAACCTTTCGACTCGGTAGTTCGGAAGGACTCCGCCGAGGAGGCGTGCCAGAGCGGCCGAATGGGACTCACTGCTAATGAGTTGTCTCGCTAAAACGGGACCGGAGGTTCAAATCCTCTCGCCTCCGCCAGCCGTAGTCGGCCGACCGCGGTACAACTGAACAGCACGACACAACTGAACAGCACGCGCCCGTAGCTCAACGGATAGAGCATCTGACTACGGATCAGAAGGTTTGGGGTTCGAATCCCTACGGGCGCACTCGCAGAAGCCCGCCACCGGTTCACGGTGGCGGGCTTCTCCGTTCGGCGCTTCCCGCAGCTCCGTGAGCTACGTGTCGAGGATCACCAGCTGTTGGGTCGCGCGCGTCATCGACACATACCGATCCACCGCGCCCTCGATACCGGCCCCGAACGAGTCCGGGTCGACGAGGACGACGAGATCGAACTCGAGACCCTTCGCGAGAGTCGGTGTCAGCGACCGCACCCGGTCGGTGGCGGCGAAGCCTGGTTCGCCGATGACGCAGGCCGTCCCCTCGGGGTGGGTCGCCGTCCACTCGTGGACGATGTCGTCGAGTTCGGAGCGTCGGCGGTGGGTGACCGGGATTCCGGTGCTCCGCACCGATGTCGGGACATTGGCGTCCGGGAGTGCAGCGCGGATGACGGGTGCCGCCGCATCCATGATCTCCTCGGGCGTCCGGTAGTTGATGGTCAGGCCGGCCATGGTGACGTCGTCGAAGCCGACTCGCCGCAGCCGCTCCGCCCAGCTCTCGACGAACCCGCGTCGTGCCTGGGCACGGTCGCCGACCACGGTGAAGCTCTTCGACGGGCAGCGGCTCAGCAGCATCTGCCACTGGGCATCGGTCAGTTCCTGGGCCTCGTCGACGATGACGTGCGCGTACGGGCCGGCGAGACGATCGGTGTCGGTCGGGTCGTCGATCGTCCCGTCGCCGAGATTGTCGCGGAGGTTCTCGTGCCGGAGCATCGACATCACGCCCTCGCCGTCGTCGTGGACCTCGGCGGCGATCAGATCCTCCACCACCTGGTCGATCCGCTCGCGCCCGGCGTCGAGCTCGGCCTGCCGGGTGCGGCGCAGTGCTGGTGCCTCCGGGTCGCCGATCCGCTGCCGCGCGGCGTCGAGGAGGGGGAGGTCGGCGTCGGTCCACGCGGCGGGATCCGTGCGCTGCAATGCCGCGGTCTCGGCGGGTGTCAGCCACGGCGCGCACATGCGCAGGTAGGCGGGCACCGACCACAGGTCGCCGACGATCTCGGCGGCGTCGAGTATCGGCCACGCGCGGGAGAACGCCGTCATGAGGTCGACGTTCGCCGCAAGGGCCCGCCGCAGCGGACCATACGGAACGTCGTCGTCATGCCGGTCGGCGATGATCGACACCAGTTCCTCCCACACCTCGTCGCGAGCGTCGTTGTGCGGTGTGCCGCGTTCCGGGGCGTCGAAGGCGTCGGCCCAGTCGGTGGCCGTGAGAGTGATTTCCGCCCAGGGGGTTTCGACACGGAACGACGTGGTGGGCGGTTGCTCGTAGAACCTGACCGCGGGCTCGATGGCACTCACCATTCGTGCCGACGACTTCAGCTGCGCCACTTCGTCGTCCACCTCGGGCACGGCGCGAGCACCTTCGACGACCAGGTCGACGAGGGTGCAGGTCTGCACACTCTCCTCGCCGAGGCTCGGCAGTACGTCGGCGACATAGGCCAGATACGGTCGGTGCGGTCCGACGACGAGCAGTCCGCCGCGGTTGCCGGCGAGTCGCGGGTCGGCGTAGACGAGGTAGGCCGCACGATGCAGCGCGACCACAGTCTTTCCCGTGCCGGGCCCTCCGTCGACGACGAGCACGCCGTGCGACCCGGCGCGGATGATCGCATCCTGGTCGGTGGCGATGGTGCCCAATACATCCCGCATCCGCGGTGATCGGCTGGCACCCAGGTCGGCGATGAAGGCCGACTGGTCGTCGAGTGCCGCATGCCGGGCGAGGACCGCCGGATCGTCGACGAACACCTCGTCCCAGTAGTCGGTGATCCGACCGTGGGTCCAGCGGTAGCGGCGTCGACTGACGAGTCCCATCGGGTCGCGGTGGGTCGCGGCGAAGAACGGTGCGGCGAGCGGTGTCCGCCAGTCGATGAGCAAGGTCTCGCCGTGCGCATCGGTGAGACCGAGCCGTCCGACGTAGACGGGTTCCCCGTCGTCGCCGTTGTCGCTGTCGTTGTCGCCCACCAGTCGGCCCAGGCACACGTCGAGTCGGAACCGGCGCAGGGTGCGGATACGTGAACTCAGCTGATGGATCTCCATGTCGCGGTCGACAGCTCGCCGGCCCTTGCCGCCGGCGGAGCGGCGCAGCTCGTCGAGTCTGCTCTCCGCGTGGGCGAGCGAGAGTCGGAGATTGGCGGCGATGGAAGCGAAATGCGCTGTGTCGTCGGCGATGAGGTCGGGGTCGTTCTTGGCGATCAGATGCTCGGGCAGGTCGAAGACCCGGTCGGTCTGTGAGATCGGAGCCGAAGAGGGGTTCGGAGTGGGCATCGAGGACGGCACAGATGAAGCTCCGTATCGGCAGGCGGCAAGGGACTCTCGGCAGGTGAGACAGCGATTCTGCACCGGTCAGGGGGTCTTGCGGCAAGCCCCCGTCCAGGGCTTATGGTGAAAGGGGATCAAAGAGCGTCACTCGCAGGTGAACCGGACCCTCATGTCACTTGTCCCGTTGCACGGCCGAGGTATTGCGGGCGGCGGTGCGGTATGTGAAAGTACTTTCAGTTCACGACTGTGAACTTCGATCGGTGGGGCCTTGTCAGGGGGCTGCCGCCCCCGTGTATCGGGGGTGGGGCGGCAGCGCGGCCACGCGGGACCCGTGGGCCGATGATTCCGACTCTTCGTTTCGTGAAGTCGTTGCTGTGCAACAGGTCTCGGAGTACTAAGTCGGATCCACCCTCAGCTGGCCGTCGCCCGGTCGTCGGCCGTCCTCGCTGCGCGTCATTCATCTGACCGGTTCGTGTGGGCGTCCGATCGCCGCGGTCCTGCGGGTTCACCGTCGTGCGTCGGAGCGGTCCGTGCGACGCGCCGTAAGGTCGATGAGGAGGACTGACGACGCAGCAGCCCGCCGGGACGTACCCCGGGGCTTCCGACGTCGTCGACGACGACAGAGATCTCGACCGGAGGCCGACGATGGGACAGCCGTACGGCGGGCCGAACCCGGGCGTCAACGAACCGCGGCGCACTGACGGGCCGACCCGCGGCGCGCAGGGATACGCCGGCGGCCCGTCCGACCCCTACGCACAGCCGGAATCGTCACGGCTGTATCCGCCGCTCGGCTACGCCGCCGACGGCACGCCGATGTTCCGTCCCGGCCAGCCGACGAACACCGAGCTGAACGCCGCCGAGCGCGCGGAACGTGCCGAGCAGCACCGCGCGGCCGCTACCGCGCGTGAGGCCGAGGCATCGAGCGGTCGTTCCACCTCGGGGATGCCCAAGGTGTCCACCGCGACACTGATGCTGTCGCTCGGGATGGTCGTCCTGGTCGTGATCGCGGTGCTCGGGTTCGCCGGACTTCGTGAGTCGGAACCGGACGAGGCCGTCGCCGATCCGCCCCTCATCACCGACACGATGCCGATCCCGCGCACCTTCGAACCGCCGAGCCTGACCCCGCAGGACCCGGGAGGCAACCTTCCGGGCGGGCCCGGGGAGCGGATCGATCCGCAGAACAAACCGGTGACATACGACGTCACGATCGATGGGCAGGCGACGATCCTCTACGTCGACGACGCGGGGTTGCGCTCGGATTTCGCGCCGCGGAACCCGTGGACCGTTCAGTTCACCGGGGGAGTCAACCCGTTGCGTCTGCTCGTGATCGCGGGTACGGGCAGCACCGTGAGTTGCTCCATCACGGTCGACGGTGAGGTGGTCGTGGAAGACACGGTGACCCCTACGTCGTCTCGTCGAACGGCGTCCTGCATTGCCTGATGTTCGGCGCGTCGTCACCTCGGATTCGGCGTGTCACCGAGGTGACCTGCTCGTCCGATGTGTGATCGGCGGCCCGGCTCGCTACCTTGGTCACGTGAGTTCTCCGCAATCAGCCCCCGACAGCGGGCAGACCTCCGCCGCCAACGACGAGTTCAAGACGATGCTCACGTGGCGTGGCGAAGACACCGACCGACTCGAGCAGGTCCGCCTGGTCGTGTCCGGGACCCGTCTCAAGGCGTACGGCCGGATCATCGCTGCCGCGACCGCCGACCATGAGGCGTTCTCGGCGTCGTACGAGTTGCAGACCACCGATGCCGGTGTCGTCAAACGCCTGACGGTGCACCTGGTCCGCGCGGACGGGGAGACCCAGTTCGGCATCACCCGTGACGACGAGGGCACGTGGTTGATCCGGCGCCCGGACGGGGAGACCACCCGCTCGGACTTCGGCGGTGCGCAGGACGTCGAGCTCGCCCTGTCGCCCATGTTCAATGCGCTGCCGATCCGACGCGGTGATGTGTCGGCCTCGTCGAGCAAGGCCGTCGAGGTCCCCGTCGCCTACATGTACCTGCCGAGTGGCGAGGTGAAGCCGGCGACGATGTCATACACCGCGGTCAAGGACGGTTTCGAGGTGGTGTCGCCGCTCGCGACCACCACCATCACCGTCGACGACAACGGTGTCGTCCTCGACTACCCGGGTCTCGCGCGCCGGGTCTGAGGGCGCTGACCTCAGCCCACCCACACCCGGCCCTGGTGGGCCTGACGACGCAGTTCTTGCTGCCAGCCGTCGTCGCCGACGGCGACGCCCGAGATCACCTCGGCGGTGCCGGAATGCAACTGCTCGTAGGCTGACCGCGCGCGGTGCCCGTCGTCGATGAGTACCTCGACGGTTCCGGAATCTCGTAGTTCGTCGCGTGCGGCGACGAGTCGGTCGATGGTCTCGCTGAGGACGTTGAGCACGGCGATGCCGTTCGCCTCGATCATCGCGCGCTGCAGATCGGGTGCGGTACCGGCGACCCGGGTGCCGTCGCGGAAGCTGCCGGCCGCCAGGCGCAGTGCGAGACCGCTCTCGCCGGCGCCGACCGCGGCGGTCACCGCTGCGGTGAGGTGGGGCAGGTGCGAGATGGCGGCTGCGGCGCGGTCATGGGCGTCGGGCGCGACGGGAACCACCCGCGATCCGACCGCCACCGCCAGCGATGCGACCGGCAGCCAGTCCTCCGCGCGGGTCTCATCGGTCGTGGTCACCGCCCACATCGCACCGTCGAAGAGCGTGGCGTCGGTCGCCGACCATCCCGAGCGGTTCGTCCCCGTCATCGGATGTCCGCCGACGTACCGGCCGTTCGGGTGCAGCCGCGCGATGATGCGTTGGACTTCCTGCTTGACGCTGATGACGTCGGTGAGCAGGACGCTCGGCGAGTGCTCGGCGATGGCGGACACGAGTGGTTCGATCGTCGTCACGGGGGTCGCGAGCACCAGCAGTGCGTCCGATTCGGCTGCACGCGCAAGTGTGGCAACGAGATTCGACGACGCGTCGTACCCGTCCCGGGTGGCGGCGTCGACGGTCGCATCGGATCGGTTGTACCCGAACGCTTCGTGCCCGGCGTCGTGCAGCGCGCGCAGCAGCGACCCGCCGATCAGGCCGAGACCCAGCACGCACACCGGTTTCGCGAGGACGGGGGAGTCGGATGACGGGTCGGCAGTCACCCTGACACGTTCCCACACCGGTCGGGACCGGTGAACCGGGACTTGGGAGTACAGGTGATAGGGGCTACGGTTTGCTGCATGGCCGGTGCCGGAATTGGGAAGTCGGGGTCGAACGCGCAGGACGCGGACGACGACATCGACGGTTTTGCCGTGGCGGTGGTCCGCGACGAGGGCGGGTGGAAGGTCTCGGCGATGAAGCCGTCCGCCCTGACCGATCTCGAAGACGCCGAAACGCAATTGCGTGAGCTGCGTTCGGCCGGCGCAGTGTTCGGCCTGCTCGACGTCGATGACGAGTTCTTCGTCATCATCCGTCCCGCGCCGTCGGGCGCGCACCTGTTGCTGTCCGACGCGACCGCCTCCGTGGACTACGACATCGCCGTCGACGTCCTCGACGCGCTGAACGTCGAGGTGCCCGACATCGACCCGGACGAACTCGATCAGATCGACCCGTGGGAAGAGGGCGACCTCGGCGTGCTCGCCGATCTGGGTCTGCCCGACGCGGTCATGAGCATCATCGTCGGGGACACCGATCTGTACGCCGATGAGCAGCTCGGGATGATCGCGGCCCGACTGGGCTTCGCGGACGAGCTGGGCAAGGTCCTCGACTCGCTCGGTCACTGACCGGGTACGTCGCCGACCACGCGATGAATGCGCGCCGCTGGGAGCCGATGATCCTCTCCGCGCTCGATGCGGCGACGCTCTCCGGGTCCGACGACGTCCCCATCGGGGCTGTCGTGTTCGACCCCGAGGGTGTCGAGCTCGCCCGTGCGGCCAACCGTCGGGAAGCCGACGGGGACCCGACCGCCCATGCCGAGTTGTTGGCCCTGCGCGCCGCGGCCCTCGCCTTCGGCGACGGCTGGCGACTGCCGGGCTGCACGATCGCGGTCACCGTCGAGCCGTGCACGATGTGCGCCGGGGCCATCACGCTGGCCAGGGTGGAGACCCTCGTGTTCGGTGCCTGGGAGCCCAAGACGGGTGCTGTGGGCTCGCTGTGGGACGTGGTGCGCGATCCCCGGCTCTCGCATCGACCGCAGGTGAAGGGCGGCGTGCTCGAGGACGAGTGCCGCGCCCTCATGGTCGACTTCTTCGCGAAACGCCGCTCACCCTGACCTGGGCGCCCTCGGGGTCGGTGGCGCCGAAGATCGGTGACATCTCAGGGTCGTGACCGATGGTCGGCGTCGGGCGGCTCTGGCAGATTGGAGGCGAGAGTCCCCGACCTGCGAGGAGCAGTCATGACCGAACCCGCCGACAAGGTGAGCGCCGCCTTCGACACCGCCAAGACCAAGATCAACGAGTTCGCCGAGAGCGGCAAGGTGCAGGAAGCTCTGGGCACCGCCCGCGACAAGATCGACGAGTTCGTGGAGAGCAAGCAGGTTCAGGAGGCCCTCGGCACCGCCAAGGACAAGCTGAACGAGCTCGCCGAGAACGACAAGGTCCAAGAAGCGTTCAGCACGGCCAAGGACAAGATCAACGAGGTGTCCCAGAAGTTCAACAGCCGCTGACCTGCGGTTCTGCAGACCTGCATGGTCCTGTGGCACGGTGGGAATCAGGAGTCAGCTCCTGAGCGGCGGCGGTGGCGTCGAGCCATGGCGCGACGAACGTCGCCGAGTTCTTCCACTCGGCCGGTAGGCCGAACCCTATCGAGGAGGCTTCATGGGAACCACTGACGACGCACAGAACAAGGCCGAAGAGCTGAAGGGCCGCGGCAAGGAAGCCGCCGGCAGCCTCACCGACAACCAGGACCTCAAGAACGAGGGCAAGGGCGACCAGGCGCAGGCCCAGGGCAAGCAGAAGATCGCCGACGCCGCCGACGCCGTCAAGGGCAAGGTCGACGACGTCAAGAACAAGCTGACCGGCCACTAGAGCCTCGCTGCACCCGATCCGGCCACTCTGACCAGGCAATTTAAGCCTGACCGACTGACTGCGGTACAGTCTTCGGCGGTGGCGTGTCCGAGCGGCCGAAGGTGCAGCACTCGAAATGCTGTGTGCGGTAACCCCGTACCGAGGGTTCAAATCCCTCCGCCACCGCCAGAGAATGGGCCTCCCGTCTTCGCAGACGGGAGGCCATTCTCGTATCTGGACTCCGCCCGCCGATTCACAGCAAGCGCGCAGCCGGAGACGACCGGTACTCGACGGGTTAGTCTGTTCCCCGGTGTGGCTGGGGAGCCACCACGAGCGCGCGAGGGGGAGCAGTGACCGCACCGTACCCGGACCAATCGCTACCGGGCCCGACTTCGGCGCCGATCCCACCCGCGCGGGGCTACGTCCTGAGGTCGGAGCAGGCCCAATGGGAACGTCGTGCAGCTGTGGCGGGGGATGCGGCGGCGGAGTTGCGCATGGCTCGCGATGCCCTCAGGGGCGTCCTCCGCTCCAACGTCTTCGGGGATTGTGTGGAAGGAGACACAGTTTATGTGGGGCTCCGCGGCGCCCTAGATTCGCTCTCGACGCGACTGTTGCATCAGCAGAACGCCGCGGAATTGGTAGCTCGTCAGTGCGAGCGTGCGGGCGACGAAATCGCGCGAATAGATAATGGTCAGACTTTCGATGGGTAGCCTCAAAACGGCGGCTATCGGCTTCTTCTTCGCCGTCGTCTCAGCTGGCACCCTTGCGTGCGGGGTTTCGGGTCAGCCGGAGCCGACCAGTGATTCCAGCGAGACGCAGAGTGCTGAAGTAGCCATTCGCCAGACGGACGCCAGTGGGCGTCGGTTGCCGTTTACGACGACATTTCCGGATCGCTGGAACGTGAACAACGACGAAACAGAGTATGAACCGTGTACGGGTCTACAAGAGGAGACCCTTAAAAGAAACGGAATCGTCGCTCGTAGCGTGAGGGATGCCGCACTCTCAAACTTTCAGACACTACGTGGCTGTCAGTGGGACCTCGTCGATGGGCAGCACGCAGTAGCTTTTCAGTTCGTCGGTGATCTATCACGCGATGTGCGTGATTTGAAAGACTACAAACGCGAGAATGACTACGGCGTCTGGTATCCGGACTTGGTGATCGATGGTCGTCAGGTTGCGGTCAATGCAACTGACAACGTCAGGTGCGAGGCATTGGTTGTATCAAACCATGCACTCGTAACAACGGGCTTCGATATCAGTTATGTGGGCGGCCCTGATATAGAGCAAGTTTGTGCCCGCGCGATCCGGTTACTACGCGAATCGATTTTGGGAATTCCGAAGTAGATAGTCAGGCTAGCGGGCTCTGTTAGATCGCCTATTCAACACGAAACCGCTGGCCACGCCCAAGGCGTGACCAGCGGCTGTTGTCTGAGGTTCCCTTCGACCCGTCACCCCTCGCTGGAGGGCCGCGGGGGCAACCCCATTTAGTGCAGGTGACCGGCCCAATTGCAGACTTCCAGACCTCATTTCGTCAAAGCGACCTCGATCGAAGTCGCGTCGACGAAATGACGTCTGGAAGTCTGCGCGTTGGTCGAGCGCGCGGTCGTAGACATGACACGCGCCGGCGGTTCTGGCTCAGGGGGTGCGGATACGCGTCCGGCGCGGACGGTTGTCCTCGAAGACCTTGGACCTAAGAGCCCGGAGTCCCGAAGGCCCCCGCATCAATAGGGCTCCGACTGCAACCTCCTCACAACACACAACCACTGGCCACGCCAAAGGCGTGACCAGTGGTTGTTGTGAGAGGGTCGATACGACCCGTCACCCCTGGCTGGAGGGTTCCCCGGGTAACGCTTCGAGTGCAGCGCCTCCAATCACGTTGCGATTCCACCCGGAATCCGGGAAAAACCACAACGCGATCGAACCGCCCAACTGCGGATTGCCGTCAGCCGAGGCTGAAGGGCTTGCCCCACAGGGTGACGCTCTGTGTCGCGCGCTCGGTGGAGATGCTGATCTTCGCGTAGGACCGCGCCTGGGCGTAGCCCGCGCAGCCGTTCACCATCATCGTCTCGTTGGTGTAGGCGAGAGTGCCCTTGCCGCCGGTGAAGCTGATCGACGACGAGTGTCCCGCGGCGCCGAAGGCGTCCTTGTACTCGCGATCGTTGATCACGTAGTTGGCTGCCTGGCCGGGGCCGATGGTCACCCCGGCGCCGGTCTCGGCGGTGACGGTGGCGCTCTGCAGGTCGTACTGCGGAGCGGAGCCGCCGCCCTTGGTGGTGGAATTGCCGCCCAGGGTGAGCTGGCAACCGACGACGTAACCGGCGGCGACGCCGAGCTGCGCGGTCGGATCCGAGCTCGACACCACGTACTTGCCTGACACCCAGGCATTTCGGTGCAGAGGGGTGCCGCCCATCGACGGGTTCACGCGCGCGGACTCGTTGGAGCGGGTGATGGTGACGGTCGTGCCGTCGGCAATCTTCTTTGTCAGTGTCTGCCCTGGCAGCTTGGTGGTCGTGTCGGCGTCGGCGGTGGCGCCGACCGTCAGGGGGAACAGTGTCGCGCAAGCGACGGCGGTTCCGGTGAGGGCAGCGCGTCGGAGTCGTTGTCCGGAGATGGTCATGAGAGCCTCGATTCAGCGAATGTAATTGTGATGCAACGGTTGTGGGAAGTCGACGGCGACATCAGCCGATGGAGAACGGCTTGCCGTAGAGATTCACCTTCTGATGCACCTCGCCGGTCGTCTCGATGGTGGTGAACGCGCGAGCTTGCGCATACCCGCCACAGTTCTGGACGTCGATCTGGGCGTCGTCGTAACCGAGGTGGTAGGTGCCGGGCTTCTCGATGTTCTTGCTGGTCAGCACCACGAATGTGACGTCACCGGCAGCCAGGGGGACGGTCAGGCTGCCCGACACCGTCGGCGCGGTGGGGGTGATCGTTCCGGACAGCCCGCCTTGCAGGCCCTTGATGTTCACCTGGCATCCGACGATGTAACCGGTCGACAGCGTCGCGGCCGCTCCGTTGGTGGCCGTGCCGTTGCTGCCGGGCATCGTGGTCTCACCGGCGGCGCCGGCGCTGGGTCCGGCCTTGGCGGGCTTCAGATGCGGTGCGTACAGGGTGATCTGACCGCTGACCCAGGTCGTTCGCGCCACGCCGTTGGCGGCCATCGACGCCGAGACTCGTGCGCTCTCGTCGGACCGGACGATACGGATGCCCTCGCCGGTCGCGGTGCCGTCCGGAAGCCGGACGAACGCGTCCGCGCCGGCCGACGCGGCGCCCGCGAGCAGTGCGGCGGACACCGAGCCGCCGATGAGTGCGGACAATCCGACGGCCCGCATGGTTCGTTGTGTCATCTAATGCTCTCCTCGTGTCATTGACGTTCAGAAACGGGTTGTCGCAATCGCGTCGGGACTCATCGCAGGGGGATGACCTGTCAGCTGCGGCAGGGGGGATCGTAGGTGAACGTACCCTAAGTAATAGATGAGTGAAAAACTATGTAGGCACTGGACACCGGGCGCCTGGTAAAGGTAGCCTAACCTCCGCAAGGCGAGGGCTCATGCTGGCGCGAGTTGGCGGAGTCGCTCGCGAGTTGTCCGAGCTCGGCTGCACTGCAACCGGACTCGCTGCACGTTCGGGGATGTGTGAGTCAGACGTCGGCTTCGTGTTCGCTGCTGAGCGCCGCCCACGACACCCACGGCGCGCTACCGGCGGTGCACGCCGGTGACGCCGTCATCGATTTCGAACGGTTCTACGAGTCCGTGGAATGGATGGCCGAGCAACTGGCCTCCTGCGGGGTCACCGCGGGGAGTCGGGTGGGTCTCGCGATCCGCACGGGCTGGGAGTTCGTGCTCGCCTGGCATTCGCTGCTGGAAGCCGACGCTGTCACGGTTCCGATCGCTCTACGTCCGCAGTGCGAACCGGCCGATCCGGGCGACATCGCGTTCGTGCTCGCTCATGTCGATCAGTGCGTCGACGTCGAGGATCTGATCGAAGCCACTGCGCCCGAGCATCACTGTCGCCAGATGTACCGCGTCGCCGACGACTTCGTCCTCGCTGCGCTCGGGGCGTCCGAGGTGCTTCGGAACGAGGGTGGCCTCGACGCCGACCTCGAATCCGGATCACCCTCCACCGCTGGTCAACTCATCGCCGAGGCAGAGTGGATGGCCGAGGACGACGACGGATTGCGTCGGGGTGCCCGTGTGCGACTCGAAGGTGATCTCGGCACCCGCGAGACGATGGTCCGGATTCTCGCGTGCGCGTCGGCCGGCGCGTGCGTGGCGGTCGACGCACCCTTCGGGGTCCCCGACTGGGGTGCCCCGCCGCTCTATGACCGGGTGCTGGAGGCCTCAGTGCAGCGCGGAGACGACCCGGTCGGCGAGGTCGGTCTCGCGACGACTGACGAGGAGGTCGATAATTCGGTCGGTAGTGGAATCCGTTGGTAACCAGAGCGATTCCGCGAGTATTCGGGTGAGTCGGGGCCTGGCGACGCGTTCCGGACGCCGCCCCAGCCGAGTCAGGATGGCGGAGGTGGGTGACGCCCCGGAGTGCTCGGCTCGCCGAACGGCGAAGGTGTCCGGTCCGAAGTCGAGGAACACCGCCGCCCCCGCGGTGAGTTCGAGTGCGTCGATGAACCGCTTGATCGAACCCGACCGGGCCTGAACCGACGCCCACGTGAAAGTCTGTGGTCCCAGCGGGGTCTCGAGGCTGATCGGTGTGCCGGGGCCGATGCCGAGGACGCCGGCGAGAGCACTGGGGATATTGAATCCTGTTCCGCGACATTGCGCGGGCGTGATCGTCGTGGCCCAGTGCACGGCGTCGTCCTCGCGGTACAGACCGCGGGTCCGTCCGGGGGTCCGCCGGGGCCGATGCGGCCGCTCACGTCGGGTGACCACGCCACCGCGGATCTGGAATTCGCCCGCCCCGGCGTACGCGCGGATCGTGGCCTCGCTGACGTCGTGACGACCGCGGATCGTCGCGATGATGTCGTCGAGGGGCACGGCCCCGTCGCGGTCGGAGAGAATCGCATCGATCTGCAGATGGACCGACTCGTATCGGGGAAGGCCCCACTCGGCGAGGCCGTAGCGGGTGCGGTCGGTCTTGACGATACGCGCGTCAGATGTGAAGGCGTTTCGAATACTGTTGTGGGCACGTGGGATCGCCGACGTCGCGTCGACGATCTCGTCGAAGGTCAACGGCGTGCCGCGTATCGACAGCGCCGCGACGATGATCTCACCGGTCGTCGACCGGATGGCGACAGCGTGGTCGTCGAGTAGTTCGTATCCCACCCTCCGCAACCACCGCGCGGTCGAATCTGGGGACAGGCCGAGGTGATCCGCGATGGTGACGACGGGAGCCACCTCGCCGGGGCGCGCCGCCGCCGACACAGCCGACTTCGTGAACTCGGCGACCGAGCGCAAGCTGCCCCTGATGATCCAGTTCTCGCTCGTCCGCAGGCCCGACGCCGCGGCCACCACCCGCCAGCACGGGGCTTCGACGTCGCCCACCGGTATCCCGGCGAGCGTCGAGTCCGCCATGAGTGCAGCGGCGTCCGCGACCGGAGCGGCCCGGCGGTTGATCATCGCCCACAGCTCGGAGAGAGCCGGGTCCGCGTCGATCAACGCGGCCAGGCGATGTCGTGTGGAGCGATCGATCTGGGTGACCCGCTCGCGGGACAGCCCGAGGAGGTCAGCGACCTCCGACTGCGTGCGAGGGTTGGCAGCGTAGATGCGCTCGGTCAGCACCAGCCGCTCCTGGTCGGACAGTCCGGCGTCGAAGGCGGCGATCGCGTCGAGCGCGCGCCTGTCGTCCGGCGACCGTCTCGTCGAAACGGGTCCGTTGGCATGCGCGGTCATGGGTGGTGCTTTCTCAGCAGGTCTGGTGACGGCGGTACAACGATGCCGTCTCGGGTTCGGGAACGCTCGCGAGGGCCTGGGCGGAGCACCCCACAGGCTACCGGGACGCCACGCACGTAGTGCTTGACCGGACCGACGGCGTCCGCTGTCGGATTATCCCCCGAGCACAAAGGTCGGGAGGAAGTCTGGCCTCCGCGACCGTTTCCGTCCGGCCCTCACTTTCATAGTGTTCTGGATCACATCGATGACGACGATCTTGGAGGCAAGCCCGGTGACCAGCACGTACTTCGCATGGGACCTGACCCATCGCGCCGACGCCCCGTGTGTTCGCGATGACGAGGTCGCCCTGGACTACGCCGGTTTCGCACGGCGCGTCGAGGGTGTCGCCGAACAACTGAGCCGTGGTGGCGTTCGAGCCGGGGACGTCGTGGCGACCTTTCTGCCCAACCGGATCGAACTGCTGGTCACTCTGATGGCGGCATGGCGGATCGGTGCGGTCGCCACTCCGGTCAACCCGGCATTCACCCTCGAGGAAGCCGAGTATCAGCTGGCGGATGCGGGAGCACGGGTCGTCATCGGCACCCGCGCAGCAGAACTGGGGTTCGGCCGTGCCCGGTTCGACGTGGAGGAGTTGGCGGCGGCGCCGAGCGCGAACTGGCGAGGCTCGAGGTCACCGGCCGGCGACGACGACGCCTTGCTCATCTACACTTCCGGCTCCACCGGCAGACCCAAGGGTGTCCGGTTGTCGCACGACAACCTGCACTACATGGCTACGACGATGGTCACCCATTTCGGTCTCACCGCGGCCGACCATGCCCTCCTGGTGCTGCCGCTGTTCCACGTGAACGCCATCTGCGTGAGCTTCCTGGCGCCGATGCTCGCGGGCGGACAGCTGAGCATCACCGGAAAATTCTCGCCGTCACGGTTCTTCGACGACGTCGCACGCCTGGCCCCGACATACTTTTCCGCCGTACCGACCATTTACGCGCTTCTCGTGTCGCAGGACGGTCTGACGGCCGAGGCCACCCGGTCTCTCCGGTTTGCGGTCTGCGGGGCCGCACCGATCTCGAAAGAGCTGCTCGATCGGGTCGAGGGCGCCTTCGGGATACCTGTCGTCGAGGGCTACGGCCTGACCGAGGGCACCTGTGCGTCGGCCTGTAATCCGGTTGCCGGAATACGCAAACTCGGGACGGTGGGCCCCGCGCTCCCGGGTCAACGGATCTCCATCGTCGACGAACAGGGCACCGAGGTGCCCACCGGTGAGATCGGTGAAGTCGTCATCAGTGGGCCGAACGTCATGCGCGGCTACCTGAACCGACCGGAGGCAACCGCGTCGGCCATCGTCGACGGCCGGCTGCGCACCGGCGATGTGGGCCGCCTCGACGAGGACGGATACCTCACCCTCGTGGACCGCATCAAGGACATGATCATCCGCGGCGGGGAGAACATCTACCCCAAGGAGATCGAGAACGCACTCGCGACGCATCCCGACGTGCTCGAGTGCGCGGTCGTGGGCGCACCCGACGAACTCTACGGCGAGTTGCCCGTCGCGTTCGTCGTCGCCTACCCAGACCGTGGTGTCGACGCGGAGGAGCTGGCCGGTCACCTCGCCGGACGGCTGGCAAAGATCAAGCAGCCGAGCACAATCCACGTCGTGGACCAACTGCCGCGCAATCCGGTCGGGAAGATCGACAAACCGGCGCTGCGGTCCGGCCTCCGCAGTCCGCAACCCATCTGACCCCCAGATTCGGCCCGATCCCGGCGTCCCGCTGCGGACGCCGAGCCGGAGACCCGCGCGCCGAGACCGTCGATGCCGGTCCCACCCACACCACAACCGACACAGCCACACCACGACCGAGACAATCACACGACAAGGAGTGTGCACCAATGGGACTCACCCAACCCGACTTCCCCCAAGTCGACCCGGAGACATTTCTCCAGCGGCCGTTCTTCGATCGGATCCGCGTACTGGGAGCACACTGGGCCGATCACGGCTTCGGCACGCCGAAGATGGTCCACCTGATCTATCTGATGAAGGTCTTCGTCTTCTACGGCGGTGTCGGGATCGTGCTCGCGACGCTGACGTCCGGACTCAGCCCGCTGCATGTGACCGAGTGGTGGAACCAGCCGATCGTCTATCAGAAGCTGGTCTTGTGGACCGTGCTTGTGGAGGTCATGGGCATCGGAGGGTCCTGGGGTCCGCTGGCCGGGCATTTCAAACCGATGACCGGCGGTTTCCTGTACTGGCTGCGGCCACAGACGATCCGGCTCCCACCGTGGCCCGGCAAGGTGCCCTTCACCAAGGGTGACTCCCGCACCGCGTTCGACACCGCGGTCTATGCACTCATCCTCGCGAATCTTGTTGTCGCGATCGCACTCCCGGGTATCGCGTCGAACTCGCTGGACTCGGTGGTGGCAGACAACCAGGGACTGGTGAACCCCGTTCTGATGTACCCGCTCATCGCGCTGTTCGTCGTGATCGGCCTGCGAGACAAGGTCATCTTCATCGCGGCTCGCTCCGAGCAGTACCTCCCGGCGATGATCTTCTTCGGCTTCCTGCCCTTCGTCGACATGATCCTTGCTCTCAAACTGCTCATCGTGTCGGTGTGGGTCGGTGCTGGTATCTCCAAGCTGGGGCACCACTTCTCGATGGTGATCCCACCGATGCTGTCGAACACCCCGTGGCTGCCGAGCAAGAAGATCAAGCGGGCACACTATCGCGACTTCCCCGAGGACATGCGGCCGTCGAAGCTGGCCGGCGGCGTCGGGCACGTCCTGGGCACCATCGTCGAGGTCGTCACCCCACTGGTCTTGCTGTTCTCGACGAGCAAATCGCTCACCGTGGCCGCGGTCGTCCTCATGGTGTGCTTCCACTTCTTCATCCTGTCGACGTTCCCACTGGCCGTTCCGCTCGAATGGAACCTGCTCTTCGCGTACGCCTCGGTGTTCCTGTTCCTCGGATTTCCGGCCTGGGACGGTTACGCGCTGTCCGACACGTCGATGCCGTGGGCGTTGGTGCTGATCGCCGCCGCGCTCTGCTTCTTCCCCGTGCTCGGCAACCTCCGTCCGGACCTGGTCTCGTTCCTCCCGTCGATGCGCCAGTACGCGGGGAACTGGGCGTCGGCCACGTGGGCTTTCGCACCCGGTGCCGAGGAGAAGCTCGACCAGCACGTCGTGCGGCCCGCGAAGAACACCCGCACCCAGCTCCTCGCCTCGTACCCGGCCGAGGTGGCCGATGTCGTGATGCACCAGTTGCTGGCCTGGCGTTCGATGCACAGCCAGGGGCGCGCGCTCTACTCGCTGATGATCCGTCATCTCGGATCCGACATCGACACCTACACGCTGCGGGAGGCGGAGTTCTCGTGTAACTCGCTGGTGGCCTTCAACTTCGGTGACGGGCATCTCCATGACGAGCGTCTCATCGCAGCGCTTCAGAAGCGGTGCGGCTTCGCGCCGGGCGAGTTCACGGTGGCCTGGATCGAGTCCCAGCCGATCCATCGGGGCACGCAGCGGTTCAAGGTGATCGATGCGGCGCTGGGCGTCATCGAGACCGGAACCTACCGGGTGGTCGACGCGGTGAACGAGCAGCCGTGGCTGCCCAACGGCCCCATCCCGTTCCAGGTCGACTGGACTCTCGACGTTGACGCTCGCCGCGCGGTCACCGATCCTGAGGTGGTGCATGAACCGCAGATGCGCTCCGATGACCGCAGCGCGACACCGGTCCCGCTGACCGATCAGGCGCCGCAGTGACCACAGCTGTCGTGGTCGGCGGCGGGCCCAACGGGCTCGCCGCCGCTCTGCACCTGGCGCGCAACGGTGTCGACGTGCAGGTCCTGGAGGCGGCCGAGGATGTCGGTGGTGGGGCCCGGTCGGGCGAACTGACGGTACCGGGCGTCATCCACGACCACTGTTCAGCCTTTCATCCGCTGGGCGTGGGATCGCCGTTCTGGGCGGAGGTCGGTCTCGAGCGGTACGGGCTGGTGTGGAAGTGGCCCGACGCCGACTGCGCACACCCGCTCGATTCCGGCGACGCCGGACTGTTGTTCCGGTCGATCGGTGCCACCGCGGCGGGACTGGGCGCCGACGGATCGCGCTGGCAGACGATGTTCGGTGATCTGGCCGAGCACTTCGACGATCTCGGCGACGATCTGCTCCGCCCGATTGTGCACATGCCCGGTCACCCGATTCGCCTCGCATCGTTCGGCCCGCGAGCCATCCTGCCGGCCACCGTGCTCGCGCGTTGGTTCCGTACCGAGCGTGGCCGCGCGCTGTACGGCGGGATTGCGGCACACCTGTTCTCTCGGTTGGACCGTCCGCTCACCGCGTCACTCGGGCTCATGATCGCCGCGAGCGGGCACCGCTACGGATGGCCGGTGGCCGAGGGCGGTTCCGGAGCGATCACCGCTGCGATCGTCGGTGCACTGCGGGATTCGGGCGGCAAGATCGAGACCGGTGTCCGGGTGAGTTCGCGTGCCGACCTGCCGCGAGCGGACATCACGCTGCTGGACCTGTCTCCGGCGCAGGTGCTCTCGATCTTCGGCGACGAGATGCCGGCTCGAATTCGCCGTTCCTACCGGCGTTATCGAATCGGGTCGTCGGCGTACAAGGTCGACTTCGCGATCGACGGGGACATCCCGTGGTCGAATCCGGAATGCCTGCGCGCCGGGACAGTGCACCTCGGCGGGAGTTTCGCGGAGATCGCCCACACCGAACGACAGCGAGCGGCCGGCGTGATGGTCCCACGGCCGTTCGTCCTGCTCGGTCAGCAGTACATCGCCGATCCCGGTCGCAGTGCTGGTGGCATCAATCCGATCTACGCCTACGCGCACGTCCCTCGTGGTTTCGACGGTGATGCCACCGAGCAGATCGTTGCGCAGATAGAGAGGTTCGCACCGGGATTCCGCGACCGGATCGTGGCGACGACCAGCACGGGCACCGAACAACTCCACACGTCGAACGCCAACTTCGCGGGTGGGGACATCATCGGCGGAGCGAACGACGGCCTGCAGATGGTCCTGCGACCCCGTGCAGCGCTCGACCCGTACGCAATTGGCGTACCGGGCGTCTACATCTGTTCTCAGGCCAGTCCGCCCGGTGCCGGTATCCACGGGTTGTGTGGGTATCACGCCGCCGAGTCGGCATTGCGGTACGCACGGTCGCGACGATGACCGCCTCGCGATCGTCGCGTGCGCTGTGGACAGCGGGCAACGCCGCGCGCGACCGACTGGCCGGAGTGCCCGCGGCGGCCGGGTCCGAACTGCTCGAGCAGGCGGCCGTGATCGCGAAGACATTGCAGGAGAACGTGTCCGACATCGTCTCCGAGTTGAGTGCCATGATGGCCCGGGAGATCGATCAGCTCGACACCGATCCCAAGCTCGTGGAGTTGCTCGAGGCGAGCGTGCACGGCAACGTCTCGACGATCATCCACGTGCTGGCAAACGACATTCCGATCGAACACCTGCAACCGACCACCGCCGCAGTAGAATACGCGCTGCGTCTGGCGCAACGGGACGTGCCGTCGAACTCGCTCGTGCGTGCCTACCACCTGGGGCAGAACAGCGTGATGCGTGAATGTTATTCCCTGGTCGAGGATCTGGACCTCGACGCCGGACAATCGATGGCGTTGACCCGGCACATCTCCGATGTGTTGTCTGGTTACATCGATTGGATCTCCTTGTACGTGTTCGAGGCGTACGAGGATGAACGCCGACGGTGGCTCGGCGTCGAGGGCAACGTGCAATCAGCGGCCATCCACTCTTTCCTCGACAGCGCCGAACCCGATGAGCGGGCCTTCGAGTCCGAGACCGGTTACGCGCTCGACCGACGGCACCTCGCGCTCATCCTCTGGTCATCCGATGATGAACCCCGCGAACTGGTCGCGCTCACCCGTACGGCCCGTGAAACCGGTACCAGGCTGGGCGGGGGCGCCCCGCCGATCGTCACCGCGATCGACCGGTCGACGGTCTGGGCCTGGATTCCGTTGGTCGGACGAGACATCACCGACGACTCATCAGTGGTCGCCGTGCGCTCGACCGTGCCGGCAGGGATCCGAGTCGCGGTGGGACTGCCCGCATCCGGGGCACGAGGATTTCGGCGAACTCACGAGCAGGCACGCGCCGCCTACTCGGTGGCGACCATGCCGGGTGGCGCGGCGGATCGGGTGATCGGATTCGGAGACCGGGGTGTGGCCGTGGTGTCCCTGCTGGCGCAGAACCTCGAGTCGACCCGGGCGTGGGTCGACGAAGTCCTCCGCGGGCTCGCCGAGGACGCCCCGAACGCGAACATGCTGCGAGAGACACTGTCCGTGTACTTCGCCACCAGAGAGAGCCACCTCCACACCGCCGAACGGCTCAACCTCCACCGCAATACGGTGAAGTATCGCGTCGGCAAGGCGCTCGCCGAGGTCCCGGCGGACCTCGACCGGCTGGATCTCGCTCTGGCGCTGACGGTGCGCGAATTCCTCGGCCGGTGATCTTCGCGTGTTGAGCGTCGACGCCCGATGTCGCGGTGTCAGGCCCCGTCGTCCTGCTTCTCGATGTCGCGGCGCAGGGTGCCGGTGATCTCGTCGATCTTCGCACCGGTCGTCGGTGCGAACCGGGAATCGTCGAACCGCGGCTTCCCGTCGATGCGGAGGTCGTAGCGCCGAAGTTGATCGCGCACCGGGTCTTTCATCTCCGCCAGGATGAGGGTGATCCCGTGCAGACGAAGGTAGTCGTCGAGCTCGACGAGCTCGTCCACGGCGGTGGCGTCGATGTCGACGATGGGTTCCGCCGCGACGATCACGGTGTGCACCCGCCTCCCAGCCGATCGCGCCTCTTTGACCTTGCCGCGGACGAAGTCGTCGAAGATGCCGCCGTTGGCGAAGAACAGTGCGGCGTCGAAGCGGACGATGAGTACTCCCTCGATTCGCTCGGCCGCGGGGTATCGGGTGACGTCGTGGTAACCGCGGAGGCCGGGCACCCGACCCAGCTCGGTCCGATAGGGGCGCCAGGCGAGGTTCACGAAGGCGATGAACGACAATCCGATCGCGATCAGGATGCCCTCCAGGACACCGATGAGCGCGACGCCCAGGAACGCCGCCACCGACAGCGCGCCCTCGATCCAGTTGGCGCGGAACAATTTCACGACCCCGGAGATGTCGATGAGCGAGATCGCCGCGGCGATGACCACGGCGGCCAGTGCGGCCGACGGCAGATAGGCGGTCACCCCCGGGGCGGCGAAGATGAAGACGATGATCAGCAGCGCACCGACGACCGCGGCCAGCTGGGTTTTGGCCCCGGCCTGTTCGGCGACCGGTGTGCGTGACGACGATGCCGAGATGGCGAAGCCGCTGAGGAATCCGGTGGCGATGTTGGCGGTTCCGATGGCCGACATTTCCTGGCTGCCGTCGACGGTGTCACCGGCACGCGCCGCGAATGTTCTTGACAACACGCTGGTGTCGGCGAAGGCGATCAGCGCGATGCCCACCGCCGGGCCGATCAGGCTGATCACGTCGTCGACGGTGATCCCCTCCAGCGACGGTGACGGCAGGCCACGCGGCATCGCGCCGACGACCGGTAGATCGTCAGACCATCCGAAGGTCGCGACGACCGCGATCGCACCCACGACGGCGATCAAGACACCGGGAATCGCCCTGCGCCACAGACGCAACGCGAAGATGGTGACCAGACAGGTGACGCCGATGCTCGACGCCAGTGCTTCGGTCTCGCCCGCGCCGATCGCGGTGACGATGCCCGTCGCCTCCTCGAGCACGGAATCCCCGTCGACGCTGAAACCCAACAGCTTCGGCAGCTGACTCAGGATGACGACCAGGGCAATCCCGTTCAGATAGCCGATGCGAATCGGTTTGGACAGCAGGTCGGTGACGAACCCGAGCTTCAGCAGGCCGCCGACCGCCAGGACCAGCCCGACCTCGATGGCGAGTACGCCTGCGAGCGCGACACGTTCGGCGTCGAAGGCGGCCAACGGGATGATCGATGCGGCGATGATCGGTGCCAGCGAAGAATCGGGACCGAGCACGAGAATGCGTGAGGGACCCACAACCGCATAGACGAGCAAGGGGATGACCGTCGCGTACAGGCCGGTCACCGGTGGAAGGCCGGCGACTTCGGCATACCCCATACCTGCCGGGATCAGCAACGCCGTCAGCACCATCCCGGCGACGAGGTCCCCCTTGAGCCACGACCTCTCGTAGGAGCGGAGCACGCCCCACCCTGGGAGAAGCCGTGACACCGCACCCGGTCGCATGCCGCGATTATGGTCCCTGCCCGCCGGGTTCGTCCGCGATCGCTCAGGTTGTGGCGACCGTGGGCGCCTCCCGTCCGGGCAAGGGTGCCGGGAACTGCTGCACGGAAGACAGGGCGAGGGCGATCGTGCCCGTCACGACGAGATGCGCCGGGAGCTCGGCGTGCAGAGTTCTTCGATGCCGGGAGAGGTCGACGACGGTGATGTCGGCCATCGTCGCGCCGGCGAGGTGTGTGCCCGGGAAGGCCACGTCCAGCAGAGACGAATGCAGCGGCAGCGAGGCGTCGACGTGCAACACCGCGCGCCCGTTGGCGACGGTGACCGAGGTGAGTCGGGTGACCAGCGTCGGGAACCACACCGAGGTCGGGCACAGCGACTGGCACACCGGCAGGCCGTCGTCGTCGAGGTAGAAGGCGATTCGACGATGCAACGATTCTTCGCGCAGCGAGATGTCCCCGGCGATCACATCCGAGCCGGTGGCGCGCAGAGATGATCCCCAGATCTGACTGTCGAACGTTCTGGTCACGGTGATCCTTCGGAGGGAGGGCAATTGGTCGAACAGTGTCACCGGACCAGATCTACTCCGCAACACGTTGTAGCGGAACACGATAACGCGTTAAGAGATCATCAAATCGCGTCGGCGAGCACGCGGAGCGCCAGATCGCGGGCGATGTCGAAAGCCTCCGGCTCCACACCGAGGCCGGCGCTCACAAGGGCGCCCTCATGCAGGATCAGCAGTCGCCGGGCCACTTCTCGCGGGGCTGTGGTGGCGTCGGCGATGGCGGTCAGCAGCTCGAGCAGCTCCTTCTTCTGTCCCACGATGATGGGATATGCGGGATGCGTCGGATCGCTGATCTCGGCGTGCGCGTTGATCATTGCGCACCCCTTGTGACCACGTTCGGCGGCCCAGTCGCGCGTGGCGTCGAACACGGCCGCGAGTTGCGCTGCCGGTTGGCTCGACGCTGCGTCGAGTCGCGACTGTAGGAACGCGTGCCATGCCGTGTTCCGTGCCCGCAGGTATTCGACGACCAGTTGTTCCTTGGAACCGAACCGGTCGTAGAGCGTGCGCTTGGTGACCCCGGCTTCTGCGGCGATGGTGTCCACGCCGACCGCATGGATTCCGCGCTCGTAGAACAACCCGGAGGCGGCGTCCAGGATCTGGCGGGCCTTCGGTGTCCATTCCACTTCGTGAGTCGTCGTCACCTGACAAATACTACACCGATCTGTAAAGTCACCCACATGCGTACTTCACCGATCGGTATACCTGCCCGATGGCTGACCTTCGCGATGTCCGCGGTGTTCGTCCTGTGCTGGTCGTCGGGGTTCATCGGCGCCAAGCTGGGGGCCGACCAGGCGCCGGTTCTGACGATCCTGATGTGGCGGTTTCTGGCCATCGCGGCCGTGCTCGGAGCGGCGCTGTGGGTGCTGTCGCGCCGTCGACGACTGCCGCCGATGTCGTGGCGGCAGTTCGGGTTACAGCTGGTGATCGGAGTGTTGTCGCAGTGCGGGTACACCGTGACCGTGTACTGGGCGATCTCTCTCGGGGTCAGCACGGGCACCACCGCACTCATCGACGGGGTGCAACCATTGGTGGTCGCCGCGCTGGCCGGCCCGATTCTCGGCGCGGTGACGCGCGGTCGCCAATGGTGGGGTCTGATGGTCGGTGCCGCTGGGGTCGTGCTGGTCACGTGGGCGGACGCCTCGTCGTCGGAGGGCGCGCCTTGGTGGGCCTACCTGGTACCGCTGGTGGGGATGGCAAGTCTGGTGGTGGCGACCTTCCTGGAGCGACGCGTCATCGACGCACCCGCACCGACTGTCATCCTCGCCATCCACTGCGGGGCGTCGGCGGTGATCTTCACGGTTGCAGGCGTTGTCGCCGGAGTCGCGGTGCCCCCGATGGCCGGCACGTTCTGGGTGGCGATCGCATGGCTGACCATTCTGTCCACCCTCGGTGGTTATGGGTTGTACTGGGTGCTGCTCCGACGATCGGGGGTGACCTCAGTCAACACCCTGATGTTCTTGATGCCGCCGGTGACCGCACTGTGGGGAGCCGCCATGTACGACGAACCGTTCACCTGGACAACGGCTCTCGGGCTGGCGATGGCGTGTGGGGCCACGTGGGTGGTCAATTGCGGGGCGGCCGAGCGGCCGGCGGACGGAGGGATGGCGGCGAAGGAGGTGGCCGGAGTTGCGCGGTGAGGTCTCGGGTGACGTTGGAACCGTTGCGGCAGTGTGGTCCGCTAATCGGACGAGACTGCCCCATCTGTCATCCCCGGGATCGCGCCGTCGTCCCGCCACGTCACCGTGACCGGCACCTGGTCGTCCCATGGCTGTCTTGTGACAAGGTCGGCGACGCGCACGTATCCGCGCTCGAATTCGCCGACCGCCGGATCGACGAGGCGGTACTCCTGCGTTTGACGGTGAATCGGCTGAGCGTCGAGCAAGACGATCCGAACCTCACCGGGCTCGAATCGGCAACGCCGCTGGAGTGATTCGATGAGTTGTTCGTTCGACAGGTGGCCGTCGCCGAAATTCCACCCCATCGCCGTGCTGCAGATCCGTTCGCCGTCGGTGAGCACATAGTGCTCCTCAGGGGTGCCCGCCATCGCACGATGCGCCAGCGTGAACAGCGCCCGTCCGTGACTGTTGAAGGACCGGAACGCATAACCCATGTACAGCGGGATCTGAGCGGCTTCGGGACTCCCGTAGAACCGTTCGAGTTGGGCGGCCGGCATCGATGCGATGGCCACGATCCCCTTCTCGATCTTCGCCGAGGCGGACGGCTTGATGCACCACAACCCGGTGTCCCAGTTGCCCGCGTAGTACCGCATGCCCGGTAGGAACGACACCTTGCGCGGGACCAGGTTGCCGACGACGACCGTCGCGACGGACACCGCGAAAAGAACTAGTGGCCAGGGCGATTGGAGGTCCTCGAGTCCGATTCCCGGGTGCCCGACGAAGAGCGCGAGGATGCCGAACATCATGAAGACGTTCCACTCGAGCGGCACCCCCATGGGGATCGACGACAGGATGCCGAAGTGGAAGATGAGCATGATCGCCGCCGCGATCGCGGTGACCCAACCGCCGTGCGAGAAGAACAAGACCAGAGGAACGAGTCCTTCGATGGCGGTGGAGAAGTGGGCGATCCAGCGCGAGCGTCGGCCGGGCCGGAGGTCGTCGGGGAAGTTCTCGAAGAACTTGCGCTTGATCTTCGGCGATCTCCAGATGGGATTGTTCGACATCATCGTGGCGATGACGAACGGGAAGTGCTTGTTCAACTTCGACGTCGCGGCGCCCAGCCAGATGCACAGGAAGATCAGTTTGGCGGCGATGATCATGTCGACGCCGCTGAACAGGAATGTCACGGTGAGTGCGCCGTACACCTCCCCGCGGGCTGCGAGGAACACCGTCTTGTCCCGCAGGCCGATCGCGGCCAGCAGGCCGAGGATGGTCCAGATCTGCCAGACCGGCAGTACCCCGACCGAGGTGCCGAGCTCGGGGATCGCGCCGGTGCCCGAACTGAACAGCGCGACTGCGATGACGACGAGAAGCGCGCCGTACAGCGCGACGTCGACGGGACTGCGACTGTCCCCGGCGGTCAGCGGGATACGCGGCCACGGTGGTTGCCGAATGGTCTTCGGGCGCAACCAGTACAGGATCGACCCCAGGGGCGGGAAGAACCGGTTGTTCAGCGGGCCGAAACCGCAGCCGAGCCCCACGACCTCGAACAGCATCGTGTACAGCACGACCTTCTGGAAGACGATCGGCTCGTTGTACCAGGCGGTGACGTCGAAGATGCCGTCGACGCCGGGCGTGCTGACGACCACCGCCCAGCCGATGAGGATGTAGGCGAGGATCTTGCCGACGTAGAACAGGTGCAGGGCGACCGGCGTCCCGAACCCCACTTCGGCCCAGTGTCGAGCCATCGGGCGGATCTTCTCCGCCCGACTGCCCTGACTCCAGGTTGCGAAGTCGATGTCCGGGGTGGCCTGTTTCAGGAATCCCATCGCCGCAGAACCTAGCAAACCAAGTGCTTGCTTGGTGGGTATTCGCTGATCCGGTCGGGTCTCACGGCCCCACGACGTGAGGCTTCGGGGGGTCGAAGCTCGCGTTGTCCGGGAGTGGATGCTCGCCCCGCTCCTCGCCGATCTCCCGAACCGTCTTCAACCCGGACAGCTTGGACTCGCCTCGGCGGGCGAGCGAATCGTCGTACCACTCGAACCAGGGATAACCGTGCTGCTGGTATTCGGTGATGGTCGGCGGTCGATGGTGTGGGTCGGTTCCCGTCAGCGCCTGCCAGTCGGCGCTGTTGACGATGCGCAGGGTGGCCGCTGAAGTGGCGTCGGTGTTCCAGTTCTTCTGCGGTTCGATCGGCGTCGCAATCGACTGCGTGATCGACCCGCCGGCGCCCATACCCATCGACCACGCGCTTGCGGGAGCCGGCACGATGCCCAGTGCGTCGAAGCTCGTGAGCTGTTGCGGGGCGGCACGTCGAGTGGCGACGCGCTTTCTCCACTTCGACGCTCGGAGCGGAGTCACCTGGATGCGGACTGCACCGTCGTCGGCGCCTGCGAGTTGCTCCGCTGCGGTGTACCCGGACCCGAGGGGCATCGCGACGAACTGGCGGACGGTCTTGTCATCGACGCGAAAACCGTCGAGCCACGGTTGCTCGGGAACCTCGAAGTAGTCCTCGGTCTCGAAGTCGACCTCGTCGGCGAAGTCCTCACCGGTCACCGCATTGACTCCGCCCATCGACATGCGGACGAGGAAGGGGTAACCGCTCGGTGAGGAGAACCGAAACCATGCGGCCTCCGCCTGCCACATGGGCAGCAGGGCGTCGGTGGCGGACCATCCGAGGGCATCGTGCCGGACGCTGTCGGCACCCGTGAGGTGGAACAGGCCCAACCCCGGAGGCAGGCCGTAGGTCGTGTCGTCGTCGGGAACGCGCAGTGTGCGATGCACGGTGACGAGCAGGCGGGCATCGGCGTGGACGTCGGGAAACGCGAAGTCGAGCTGGTGATCGGCGAGGGTGGGGGACATCGGTGGACCTCCGCGGCAGGTGGGTTGTGGAGTCGAGGGTAGGCACCGGTTCCCGACAACTTCGAGTGCCCGCTGACCTGCACAGGAAACGACCACCGTCTGTGCGAGGCGTGGTCTACTGGATGAATGGTGTACGTCGTGATTGCCGTCTTCGTGGTGGTCATGGCGGTGGCGCTCGTCGTGCTCCTGGGCATGGCGATCGGGGCGTTCACGGCGATGTTCGGCGGCATGCGCGAGGCCTTCCGGCGTCGACGATCCGCCGACGCGAGCCACGATGTCGCCGTCGCCCCTGTGCCTGGGTCGTCCGACGTCCCCGCACCCGATCTGCTGGGCGGCCTCGTCGACGCGATGCGTCTGGCGCAGGGTCGGCGGTGGGCCGCGTGTCAGGCGATTCAGGAACGGCTCGACGCGGATACCGCTCCCACGGACGAATCGACTGCCGCGCGGGAGTTCGTGCGACTCGCAACGGATCTGTGGCTCGGCGAGCGGGGTGACCACCCGTTGGACCCCGCCGACGTCGATCGGCTGCGCAACGATCAGGTGGGACAGATCGCATGGACAGCCGGCGTGGTCGCAGACCGGGTCAGTGGACATCCGGCGTGGGAGCTCGACTTCTTCGACAGGCACTCCGTGCGGGTCGACCTCGTCGGAGAGGTCACCTCGATCACCACCGCGGCAGCGGGACTCCGCGACCAATTGGCCATTCTCGGTGATGCGCCGAAGGGGGACCTCGGTGCCGACGCGGACGTGGTCGCGACGTTCGCCGAGAAGTCGACGCTGTTGTCCGGACGCCTCGACGGTCTCGTGCGGCGTCTGGAGGCCTTCGCCGACTACGAACGGATCGTTCATCGCATCCAGCTGCGGCAGGACAAGCAGGCCTGGCTTGACCGGGTCAGTGAAATAAATGAGTTCGAGCACGTCGTGAGCGCCGAGTGGGATCGCGCGGAAGGCGATCGCGTGCGTGACCTGGCCGACGAATCCGACGTCCTGGCATCGATCTATCTCGACGAGATTGCGCCGCTGGCGAAGTCGCTGGAGAGCAACTGAATTCGTCTACGTAAGACCCGGCTCTCAGTGCGGAGCGACGACGATCTGGAACCGAACCGGCTTGCGCACAGCGAAACCGAGCTGCTCGTACAGGCGTATTGCGCCGACGTTCTCGGCGTCGGCGTGGAGGATCGGGGTGTTGCCGCAATCTCGGATACCTTGTGCGAGAGCGAGTACGAGCCGCGACGCCAAGCCGTGACCGCGAAAGTCCGGATCGGTGCAGACGGCGCTGATCTCGGTGTGCCCCGGAATGCTCAGCCTCTCTCCGCCCATGGCGATGAGCCGCCCGTCACGGCGGATACCCAGATATGTACCCATCTCGATGGTGCGCGGGCGGAACGGACCGGGCCTGGTGCGTCGAACCAGGTCGCTCATCTCCGGCACGTCTGCGGCCGTCAGTCGCACGGCCTCGTCGTCCGCCCCGACGTCGACACCTGCATCGATCATCTGCACACCGGCGCGGTCCATCGTCGTGTCCCAGTCGGCGGGAGGAGCGTCGGCGACGACGAAGGAGAACAGGGAACCGCCCGGTCCGACGAGATCCGCGGCGTCTCTCCAGTCACGAGCCGTCGGCTCATTCGGAAGGGCAGCAACCGGGCAGACGTCGGGGTCGTACCGCAGTGCGGCACCGCGGCGCTGCGCAAAGTGTGCGTGCGGTCCCGTCAGCGCGGCCAGAGCGGGGTTGTCGAGCACTGCGTGAACGGAGACTTCCTGCTCCGGTAAAGACTCGTCGAGGCTACGGTCGACCACACGGCGACAGTACTCGCAGTGACTGAGTCAGCTGCTGCTGCCGAACAGCAGCGCGCCCAGGAAGGCTGCGCCGATCACCGAACTGCCGACCACTGCGCTGCCGACTCCCAGGTCCGAGCTGCCACCGTCGTCGCTGCCGCTGGTGCCGGCGGTTCCGGAATCATCGGCGATGCCGCCGTGTCGGGAGCACGCGCCCTGTCGAGTCTCGGCGTGGCTGTAGGTGCCGTCCTTGCATCGGATGCCAGTCGGTGAGCTGTCCGGGCCGGGTGTGCAGCGTCCGTCTGAGTTGCGGTAGTTCCCCGAACCGCAGCTGTAGTCCACCTGGTGGAGGGCTGGGTCGGCATGCGCGGGCGCACCGAGGCCCGCAGCTCCTCCTACGACGAGTCCGAAGGACAGAGCAAGGATTGCGGCGAAATTCATCAACAGCCGCCGCACAGTCATCTTCCGCATCAGGGCATCTTCGACGACGCGCGGCCACTGACGATAGCTAATCGAGCGCATTCGTCACGAATCCTTCGTTCGAAGGACAAGGCCCGGGCAGCTTCCGTGGCCGGCGCCGTCGTACCACCGCGGTGAGCTCAGCTCGCGATGATCTCCACCGGCACCGCGCTCGCGAGGGTGTGCCCGACCGGCGAACTCGCCTTGACCTTCGCGTGCAGCTCGTCGAGCTTCTCGCGCGGGGCGTCGGACTCGATGGTCACCTTGGCGGTGATGGAACTGAATCCGGCGTGGCCCTCGCTGAGCCCGAGGAAGACGTGCAGGTCGACGTCGCCCTTCAGGTCGATGCGCAGGTCTTTGAGCTCGATGCCTGCGAGTGTCGCGTTTGCGGCGTAACCGACTGCGAGGCAGTTGCCGAGAGCGCCGAGGAGTTGTTCAACCGGGTTCGGCGCGGCGTCGCCTCCACCGAGGGCTGCGGGCTCGTCCGATGCCAAGGGTGAGAAGGTGCGGACCCGGGCCTCTGATGCGAATGCGCCATTCCACTGGACGTGCGCTGCCCACGTCGTCTGCGCTTTCGTCGCATCTGCCCGGATGGCCTCGACGAGCTGCCCCACGGCAGCGATATCGACGTCGTTGAGGCGGGTGGCGGTCTCGGTCATGGTGCTCCTTCGCGCAGTTCGATTGCGGTCGAAGCTAACCGGCACCGCCGAGTACGACGATGTTCTGCATCACGGTGAGCCGAACACTTGGAACTGGTCGCGAAGAGGATCATCCTGCGCGATCGGCGGGGGATCCTAGATTGGGGGATACGTTCAACTACCGTGGATCTCGCGACATCGCTCGACACTGTGCGTCTCGAGGCACTCGGTCCACTCCCGCTGCCCATCGGCCCAGGGATGGGTGGGTTCCTGGCCGGAGTCCAGTCGCCACTGATAGTTGTCACAAACGATCGAGTTTCCGGCGGCATCTGTAGCGGTGCGTCCGATATCTGCGCCGATACAACGATCTCCTGGGGACGGTCCGACAGGTGTCGTCGGCAGGCCCGGATTCGGCGCGACGCCTGCAGAGCGGGACCAGACCGCACCGTCGGTGCCTGCCAGTCGTGAGCAAAAGGCAACGGCGCCATCCGAGAACTGCGCCGTTGCTCCGCGCGGACCGCACTCCGCGCCCTCGGCGACGACGGGCACTGCGGGGGTAGGGACTATCGAGGGGGCGGCGGTCGTCAGCACGGCGGAACGAGACGGTGATGGCGCCGGCGCGACGCTGACGCTCGAGAACGTCGTTGATGTGACGGCGCTACTTGCACTGGATTCGACCGTCGCAGAACGATCGGTTGCGCATCCTGTCATCACGAGGAGCGCCACTCCTACCGCCACTAGAGGGTGAACGGCGCGTTTGACATCGGTCAACACGGATTGGGCTCACCGATCTTCACTGCGGAGAGAACCGCCTCACCTTCGGTGAAAGGGGTTCCGGGGCTGGGGGTTTGACCGACGACAATCCAGTTGCTGTCGACCATCTGTGATCTCCCACGACCTGTGGCATCTTCACTACGCGAGAAGAAGACCCCAGCCGATTGGATCGCATTCTGTGCAGCTTGCAAGTTCATACATACGACGTTCGGCATGATCGATACCTCATTGACGGCGGACGGAGTGGCCCCGGTGGTGCGCGGGGGAGTAGGCGAAGGTTGGGGCGGTGTCGTCAACTCGGTTGTTGTGAACGGCGCGTCTGCTACAGCCGACTGGGTGGGCGTCGGCGATTCGGTTCGCTGGTCCGAGGAACTGCACGCGGCGCCGCCCGCGAGTACTGCAACGAGCCCAATGGTCAGTGAGAGGTGTCGAGCGCGCATGGTTCCCCGATTCTGTAGTGTCCACAAACTGCAAAGGCCGAACTTAGGACGACGCAGGTCGCGTGCGCTGCCGGTCTGTCCGATTTGGTTTGTTCAGACGAATGGGCTTGCAGCCCGAATCCTGAAGATCGACAGTGGCGACGGCAACGTGGGACCAAACGAATCGCGCCGTGCGGATCGGGCACCGTGGCCTCTGACCGCCAGACTTCAATTCGACCGATAGACCTCGATCGAGGTCTGCCGGTCGAGACGAAGTCTGGGGGTCACGTCTGGCCGGCTCTACGCCGCGGCAACGTGCGGCCGATCCGCTGCCGGTGGCGGAGGCAGGCCGCCTTCGCAGTCGCCGCTTGGCGGCTGAAGCGCATCGATTGCCTATTGCGAACAGAGCCGACCGAGAGCTTGGCGCCGACCGGTTCCTGACGCGCCGGCCCGGTTTGCTCGGACGCGGACGACGAAACCCGGCGCCGGTGGGAGTTGCCTCGGCGCCGACATCAGCTGTTCACCAGGTGATCTCGATCCCCAACTCGGATTCTTCGACGCCACGCTCGATCTCGACCTTGAGCTTGACCCGCGGCGGGATGTCGACGCGGACGGTCTTGTTGTTCTCCACGAACGACACCTCGTTGTGGCGCGCGATGGCGTCCGCGAGTTCGTGGAGTCGCTGCGCGGCTTCTTCGCGAGTCAGTTCGGACTTGGTCTTGTGTTCGAAGAGTTCGTCTCCCATCTGTCCATCTGAGCCCAAGCGCATCAAGCGGTCAAGGGTCATTGGTCTGCACTGCGGGGTGCGACACCGAGACGTCACCCGTACTTCACCGTCGCGTGGAGTTGGTGCGCGAGGGTGGCCCGCATGACCGCAACCAACGGATTTCGCGACGTCTCCCGCCGAACGATCCTGCGCGCTGCCGGCGCTGGTGCACTTCTGGTTCCGCTCGGAGCCTCGGTTGCGGCGTGCGGATCGTCGAACTCGACACCGTCGTCGACGAGTCTGATCCGGAACCGGCCGGTGCTGACACACGGAGTGGCGACGGGCGAGATGACGAGCGGCGGGGCCTTGGTGTGGGCGCGGTCCGACCGCCCGGCGACGATGATCGTCGAGACGGCGTCGAACGAATCCTTCGGTAACGCACGCACATTGCGGGGTCCGCAACTGACGCCCGCCTCCGACGGCACCGGCCGCTTGCGGGTGGCCGGACTCGAACCAGGGAAGACCGTGCACTATCGCGTCACTCTCGAAGGCGAGGACGGCGCGCTCGGCGAACCGGTGACCGGCACGTTCACCACCGCCCCGGTGCGCGACGACGACATCAGATTCCAGTGGTCGGGTGACGTGGTGGGCCAGGGATGGGGGATCAATCCCGACATGGGCGGCATGACCATCTTCTCCACCATGGCCGACCGGAACCCGCAGTTCTTCATCCATTCCGGCGACGCCATCTACGCCGACAATCCCGTCGAGCCCACACAGGAGCAGAACGACGGCAAGATCTACCGGAGCGTCACCAGCCCGGCGAAAGAGCAAGTGGCACAGACGGTTGACCAATTTCGAGGTAACTACGCCTACAACCTCACCGACGAGCACTTCCGACGTTTCGTGGGGTCGGTTCCCCAACTGGTGCAGTGGGACGACCACGAGGTCGTCAACAACTGGTTCCCCGGTGAGAGTCTCGCCGGCCAGGGACGCGAGGGTTATACCGAGATGAGCGTCGACGTGTTGGCACGCAACGGGCGTCAGGCATGGCAGGAGTGGCAACCCGTCGAGATCGGTGCGGCGGACCGGGTGTACCGCAAGGTGTCCTACGGGCCGCTCCTCGACGTCTTCATACTCGACATGCGGAGTTTCAAGGACCCCAATCCCGATGCCTGGTCCAGGAACAACGTCGACGGGTTGCTGGGCGCCGCACAGACGCAGTGGCTCATCGACGGGCTCAACGCTTCGCGTGCGACGTGGAAGGTCGTTGCCAACGACCTGCCGCTGAGCATCGTTGTCGGGGACAAGAACACGACACCGCCGAACGGGCCGAAGGCGATGGAGGCCGTGGCGCAGGGGGACAACGGTGATCCGCTGGGTCGGGAGATCGCGTTCGGACGGATTCTGTCGGAGACCAAGCAGGTCCAGAACGTGGTCTTCCTGACAGCGGATGTCCACTACACGGCAGCGATCTCGTACGAGCCGGACCGTGCCGGCTTCGAGGACTTTGCCCCGTTCTGGGAGTTCGTCGCCGGACCGCTGCACGCGGGCGCGTTCCCCGAGAGCCCACTGGACGGGACATTCGGCGCGACGTACGAATTCGTCCACGCGCCCACCGAATCCAACGTGTCACCGGCGGAGGGCTTTCAGCACTTCGGTGAGGTGTCCATCGACGGGAGAACCAAGGTGTTCAGGGTGGAGCTCGTCGACGCGTCGGGAAAGACGTTGTACAGCAAGGACCTGGAACCCGCGGGGTGACCCGGCGAGTACGGAGCCAGGGGTGTGCGTCGACGTCTCGGTGCACATCCTGTTGCTGGAAGGGCTAATTCGTCAACGGCCGCAGGAACTCTCCGGTCACCTCGACCGCCGGCGCCGACGATCCGCCTCCGACGACCAATGTCGCGAAAGCCAGGTCGCCGACGATACCGGCGAACCATCCGTGCGGGTTCTTGTTGTCACCGTACTCGGCGGTCCCGGTCTTCCCTCCGAGGCCCGGTATGTCGCGCAGTGTGGTCGCGGTCCCCCGGGTGACGGTGTCACGCATCATGCTCCGGATCGCACGCACGACGTCGTCGGGGATCTGTTGCGGTTGTACGTCACCGGTGGTGCGCTGACCTGCGACGAGGGACGGGGTGACGGTCTCTCCCCGTGCCAGGCTCGCCTCTGCCAGTGCGAGACCGAAGGGGCTCACCGTCACGGTTCCCTGACCGATGCCGTTCTCGACGCGCAGCGCGGGGGTGTCGGCGCGGGGCACCGAGCCGGTGACGGTCGTCAGGCCCGGGATCGCGTAGTCGGCGCCGATGCCGAAGCGGCGAGCCATCGTGGTCAGGGCGTCGTCGGACAAGGTGTTGGCGAGCGCACCCATCGTGGTGTTGCAGGACCGGGCGAAGGCGGTGGGCAGGGTCGTCGTCCCGAGGTCGAAGTCGTTCTCATTGGGGATCGTACGTCCTTCGATGGTTGCCCGGCCGGGGCATCGGACCTGCGAGGTCGGTTGCACGGCGTCGGCGTCGAGTGCCGCCGCGGTCGTGATCGTCTTGAAGGTCGAACCAGGCGGGTACAGGCCGGACAGCGACACCGACCCCGACCTGTCCGCAGCGGTGTTCTGTGCGACAGCGACGATCCCACCGGTCGAGGGTTCGATCGCGACGATCATCGCCGGACGTCGTTCGCCGTCGACGGCTAGCTGGGCGCGGGACTGGATGTCTCGGTCGAGAGTGGTTCGTACGGGCGGCGTCGTGCCGGGTTGCGCGGAGTCGACGAGGTGCGTGGGTGTCCCCTCCGCGTCGACGATCTGGAACGACCACCCCGCCGTGGCGTCGATTGTTCTCCGCCACATGTCGTCGAGGCCGTCCATCGCGGGAGAATGCAGCGCCTTGGTCGCGCTGAGCAGCGCACCTTGCTCGGTGAGCGAAACTCCCGGGATCTCGTCCACAGACCGCTTGACGCGTGCGAGATCGGACTCACGGAGTCGGATGACTGTCTGCTGTGATGCGTTGTTGCCGTCGAAGTTTCCGCGGATTCCGGCGGCGTTCATTCCCGGTTCGACCGGGCGTAGTGCGCGTGCGAGCGTCTCGGCGGAATCGAGTCGGGCGCGCTGCAAGTTGACCAGGGTCACCGGTTGCCAGGTCATGAGCGGTCGATCGTTGGTGTCGAGGACGGGGGTGCGATAGGCCCGGTCGTCGCTGTAGGAGAAGGTGTCGCCGTTGCGGAACTGTCGATGGAGCACCGTCGGTTGCCATTGGAGGCGCCACCCCGAATCCGTCTCGGCGAGAACGACAGAGGTCTGGTAATTGACAGTCCGGTCACGGATCTGCCATCGGTGATCGAGGGTGCCGCTCACCTTCTTGTCGTCGACGAGTTCCCCCGTCACCGTGAGCTTGGGCGTCGCACCCATGCCGTCGAACATCGATGAGATGGCGGCCCGAGCCGCGACCGGATCGCTGGTGAGCGCGGCGGCGGCATCCGCGTCACCCTTCTGTAGTGATGCGGCGAAAGATCGCAGGGTGTCCTCCGGTGACTCCGAGGACAGGAAGCATCCCGACACCGTCCCTACGATCACCGCACACACGCACATCAGTGCCCACCATCGACGCATGCTTCGAGCCAACTCGTGGGGTCGCCCAGATGCAAAGATGCGACGCGCGATCGTCCGATAGCGATTCGCTATCGTGCCAGTTCACCGGCCACTGCTCGCCGAGTCATCGGGCATGCGGAGTTCGGTCACCACCGCTCGCGCCACCAGGCCGATCGCCCGGTCGACCTCGGGGAGCGCGATCTCTGACCTGGCGCTCATCGTGAACACCGCAACCGCGACGGGGAGTTCACCCGGGAACTCGATGACGCCGATCTCGTTGCGAATGGCGACGAGGGTTCCTGTCTTGCCTGCGACGTCGACCCGCCGGAACGGGAACCCCGACGCGAGTCGCGACGTGAAAACCTGTTGTCGCATCGTCTGTCGGATGAACGCACACGACGCCGGCGACGCCGCGCGGTCGGTCCAGACCGCATCCAGTAGTGACGTGCATTCACGTGGCGTGGCCGAACTCGAGTAGGCGGCGTCGTACGCGCTCACCGACACGTCGGAATCCGGATCGGCCAGTGCGGCGAATGCCTCTGCGACCGTGCTGGTTCCGGTCTCGCGCTGCAGGCGTTCGTGCAGTTCGGCCACGCCGCCGACGATCCGGGTGTGTGTCAGACCGAGAGCGGCGAGGTCGTCGTGGATCTGCTGTAGTCCGATGTGAGTGAGGATCACGTCAGCGGCGACGTTGTCGGACACCGTCATCATCGACGTCGCGAGGTCGCGCCAGGAGATCGTCACCGGGTCGGTGAAGAGGCCGAGTCCGGTCGGGCCCTGCGCCCATCGGGTGGGATCGACGGTGAGCGACGACGCGAGATCGATATCGCCGCGATCGGCCTTGCGGCACAACGAGATCAGGACCACCAGCTTGTACACGGACGCGAGTACGACGGGGGCATCGGCGTCGAAACAGTACTCGACGGAGGCGGATCCGATCGTGCGCGCATGGAGCCAACCGGCGCAGCCGGCATCGTTGAACAACTCGCTGACGGTGTGGTCGAGGTCATCTCGTGCGGCGTCGGGAAGTGAACCCGCCCCGCTCACGACGCCTTGCCGATCTTGTAGAGCGCCGCGGTCACGACCTCCGCGATCTCGCCCAAGGCGGCTTCGCGGTACACCACCCGCAGGCGCAGTGCGGTCGCGTCCCGGCCCATCGACACACTGCGAACCGCGTCGACCGAGGCGAGGACCCCCGGTTCGGCGGTCAGCGCGAAGGCGCGACCGGCGGCGACCGCGGCAAGTACCTGATCGGACGAGGAGGCGGGGAGCACATGCGGGTCGAGGCCGGCTTCGCGCAGTCTGTCGATGAGCTGGTCATGGGCGGGAGGGTTGAACGAGCGTGGCGCGTGGCAGAAGTCGAGTCCGGCCAGCTGACGGAGGCGAGGGCGCTCGGCGGTCGTGACCGGGTGGGACGCCGGAACGACGACGGTGCGTCGCACGACAACTACGGGCCCGGCGATCAGGGACCCGGTGACACAGGGTGCCTCGACGACGGCGAGATCGAGTGAGCCGGCAGACACCTGATCGATGAGGCTCACCGTCGACGCGCTCGCCATCTCCTGTCCCGAGGACACTCGCGCGATACGTTGCGCCAGAGTGGCGGTGAGCGTCGCTCCCACGAGAGACACCGCGCCCCAACGAAGTACCTCGCTGCGATCGCGGAGGCGTCGCGCTTCTCCCTGGAACCGCGCGGCATCGTCGATGAGGAGTCGCGCGCGGGGAAGCAGTTCCCGCCCGGCGTCGGTCAGCTCCGCGCCGCGCGTCGTCCGCCGGATCAGTAGGACCCCGAGGTGCTTCTCCAGCCGACGAAGCCCCTGGGACACCGGAGGCTGGGTCATCTCCAGGCGGGCCGCCGCCTCGCCGAAGTGACCCTCCTCGGCCACGGCGACGAAGAACCGCAAGTGCCTGATGAGATCCACGAGTATCAGGATGGCATGGTGGGGGCACCCGTGACGCTGACGTGCGTCACCACCGGTCACTCGTAAAACTCGCCCTTGGGCAGGCGGGGTCGCGCGGTGGGGGGCCAATCGCCTTCGCTCGCGACGGTCCAGTTGGCGGGGAATGTGGTGAAATCCATCCACCGGCCGTGGCCGAGGTACAGCGAGAACAGTTCCTCGTCGGGAAAGTTGCCCAGTCGGACGTAGAGTGACTGATCTACGAATTGGCCCACATACCAGGATCGATCGTCGGGGTCCGGTTCGAAGTGGACCGGGGTGCACATCGCTTGTTCGAGGTCTTCGACGACTGATTTCCGGGTAACCATCTCATTTTCTCAATCGTCTAGTCGAGTAGAAACCACGGCGTCGCTGAGCGTGGATCTGGCGACGGCACTGTCGGACGCGGTGGTTCCACTGCACTGCAGCAGATACACGACGTTCGCTCGCTGGTAGATCACGTGCTTGTGCACCAGGAACCGGCGATCGCCTGTTGTACCCGCATAGTGACCTGCCTGAACGCTCCCGCCGCGTGTCCGGTTGTCGATGGGATAGCGGTCTGCGCGTGTTTCGGTCCAGTCAGTGAGTCGTCGGAGGTCGGCGAACGCGTGGTCGAGGAGGTCGTTGACGTCGACGGTCGAGTCGACGATGAATCGGGTCAATGCAACGGTGATGTTGTTCCGGTGGTCGGTCCCACCAGGACCTGTTCCGATGAACAGGTCCAACAGGCCGCGGTGTGCCGCGTCTGGGTCTCGAACGTAGGCGGCATGGTCGAGATCGATGTGAATCGTGCCGGCTACCGAGCGTGGATCGGTCACACGCGCGTGCGACACCGCCATGCGGTGCAGTCGGTCGCTGAGGGTCCACGCGAGAGTCATGACCGGTGTGAATCTGAACTGGCGCATAGGCGGCGTTCGATGACAACCATGAGGTTCAGGATGGCATGCGTCGGTAGGGGCTGCCAGATGTCCCCGTCCGGGTTCGTGAATTCACGAGATTCAGGACGAGTGTGGTGTGCGCATTTCAGTCACAATCCGTGACTGGTGGTGCGAAACAGTATCCGAGTGGCCGAAATGAGGTCGCACCGACGAAATGAAGTCTGGGAGTGCGTTCTCGGAGATGTTGTCTCGCAGTTGATTTGCCGCGAATGAGAGTGGCATTCGCCAGAATGTTCGAGTACTTTGGAGTCATGCCCGATCTCACAGCCCTCCTCGACGCGATCATCGATGCCGAGCCCCCTTTGGACGATCCCGAGGGGCGCGCCGAGTTGGAGACGATGCGGTTGATGCGCAATGCGCTCGACCATCAGATCGTGACGCGCGCTGCGCAACTCGACCGACTGCGTGTGGCGGAGCGGAGCCACTCGACTCTGCGGCGGTTGTTGATGGACATGGGTTTCCCGCCTGCGGCCGCGTCACGGATCGTTCGAATCGTCGCCCGGGTGTCCGCGTTGGACGTCGTCAAGGGGCATGCTGCGGACGGGCGGTTGTCGACCGAGATCGTCGATGCCATCGTCCGAGGCATCAACCACATCGAAAGCGTTGCTGCGTAGGGATTTCCGACGAAGAGATGGTGGCGTTCGAAGGTGAGCTGGTGGCCCAGGCGCTGTCAGGCGCATCCCCCGCGGAGGTTCTGATGAGGGCGCGAGCGCTCGGACACGTGGTCTCGAGCACCACGGGAGGGGTTTCGGCCGCCGAAGACCGCTCGCTCAGCAGTGTGCAGCACACCGTGACCGATGACGGGCGCGTGGAAATCCATGCCGACGTCACTCAGGTGGTCGGGGAGAAGTTCATGACCATGCTCGACGAACGTTCGACTCCACGTCCGGAACCGGACGGCGCCAACGATCGACGCTCGGCCGCACAACGACGCGCCGACGCCTTCGAGCTGATCCTCGACCAAGCCGCACTGGGAGCCTCCGTGAACACGGCAGGTGCGCCCCGCACCCAGCTGATTCTGACCATCCCGGCGGAGACCAGAGATCTGGGTGCGTTGCCGTGGACGGGCACCATCACCGACGCCACCGCCCGGATGCTCGCGTGCGACGGCACCCTGACCGAGGTCGTCATCGATGGCGCAACGGTGCCTCTGCAGATGGGACACGAGAAGCGGATCTTCCCGTCGCACCTACGCAAGGCGGTTGTGATCCGGGATTCGTGCTGCGTCAAATGCGGAACGCCACCGTCACATACGCAGGTACACCACATCGTGCACTGGGCCGACGGCGGCGAGACGTCCCTGCACAACGGGTGTCTGCTGTGTCAAAGGTGTCATACCCAGGTGCACCACAACGGATGGGATGTGGTGATGGGATTCGACCGGCATCCCTGGCTCATCCCGCCAGTCGAGATCGATCCACGGCGCCGACCGTTACCCGCCTACAACCGGCGCACCATGCGGCTCGACGACGCGGCCTGACCGGCGGCTGCATAGAACATTGCGGCAGTCTGCATCGCATTCCGGACACAACTGCCGCAGTGAGACCAGCGGTCCCCAGATGAGGGTTCGTGCGCGACCTCTGACAACTCCACAGTGTGACCGCCCAGCCCCGGCGATGCTTCCGCACGATCACGTCAAGAACGCGGCCGCAGAATCGGCGAGGTCGAGCAGGGGCTGGGGAAAGATGCCGAGCACCGCGGTGATCAGGGTGCAGAGTGCGATCCCCGACGTCGTCAGCACGCTGGGTCTGACGACGTGGGGTGCCGCCTCGACAGGGACGTCGTCGAAGAACATGGCGACGATGATCTTGATGTAGACGTAGGCGGCAATGGCGCTGCTGACGACACCCACCACGACCAGCACGCCACCACCGGCGCCGGCGGCCGCGGCGAAGACGTCGAACTTGGCGATGAAACCACTGGTCAACGGGATTCCGGCAAAGGAGAGGAGGTACACCGCGAACATCGCACCGACCAGTGGGTAGCGGCGTCCCAGCCCCGACCACTGGGTCAGGTCGGTGGCCTCACGACCGGACAGGTGCGGGTTGCGCACAGGGGTCGCGGTGCCCTGGACGGCGGCTCTACGCGCGGATGTCGCTGCATCCGTGTCGGGTTCGCGGATGACGGCCACCGTGGCGAATGCGCCGAGAGTGGTGAATGCGTAGGCGGCGAGGTAGAACAGCGTCGCGCCGAGACCGGCGTCGTCGAATGCGATCAGTCCGAGCAGGATGAAGCCGGCGTGGGCGATCGACGAGTAGGCGAGCATTCGCTTGATGTCGTTCTGCGTCACGGCCATGACCGAGGCGATCACCATGGAGGCGATCGCGACCGCCCACAGGGCGGGTTCCCACTGGTCGCGCAGGGCGCCGAAACCGACGTAGAAGACTCGCAACAACGCACCGAACGCCGCGACCTTGGTGGCTGCGGCCATGAACGCCGTCACCGGTGTCGGAGCGCCCTGGTAGACATCGGGAATCCACGAATGGAACGGCACCGCACCGACCTTGAACAGCAGCCCGACCGCCAGGAGGGCCAGACCGATGAGGGCCAATGTGGTGTCGCCGCCGGTGTCGGTGACTGTGGTGAGCGATGCACCGATGGTCGACAGGTTCAACGAGCCCGAGGCGCCATAGACGAAGGCTGCTCCGAACAAGAAGAAGGCCGAGGAGAACGCCCCCAGGAGAAAATACTTGAGGGACGCTTCCTGCGAGATGAGACGTCGACGCCGAGCCAACCCGCACAGCAGGTACAGCGGCAGCGAGAACACCTCCAGCGCAACGAACATCGTCAACAGATCGCCGCAGGCGGGGAACAGCATCATCCCGCCGACCGCGAGCAGGGAAAGAGGGAACACCTCGGTGGTCACCGCGCCGGCGCGCGTCGCCTCGAACTCGGCGTCGGTGTTGGGAACCGAGGCGCCCGACGGTGTGAACATGTCGGCGTCGATACCGCCGCCGTTCACGGTGCGGGTAGACGGTTCGTCTCCACCACCCGCCCCGGCCAGCGTCCGCATGGTGACCGGTGCGACGACCCGCTCGAGCCGGCGTTCGGCCATGAACCCGACAGCGACGACGGCCACGACGAGGAGCAGACCTTGGAGGTAGAGCGTCGGGCGATCCAGGACCACCGCTCCCGACATGGCGACCTGACCGTTCGCACCGTCCTCGGTCTGTGCGATTGCCACGGTCACCAGTGCGGCGAATGCGACGACGAGTGCGCCCAGTGAAAGCGTCAGCTGCAACGGGTAGCGCAACCGACGAGGGGCGAACGCCTCGACGAGCACCCCGACGACCCCGGCGCCGAAGACGATGAGCATCGGTGACAGCGCGGCATATTCGACGCTGGGCGTCTCGATCGCCGCCAGAAGTGTTGTGCCGCCGGTCGAGTTCATCGATGTCCCTCCGCTTCCGCGCTGGTGTCCTCGGGGACCGGGCGCACCGATGGTTCGGGCTCGGTGACGCCGACCGTGGTCAACGTGCTCTGCACGGCGGGGTCGATCAGATCGATCATCGGCTTCGGGTAGACGCCGAGCGCGAGGAGCAAGGCGATCAGCGGCGCGACGACGGCCAGCTCACGGCCGGCGAGATCGCGCATCGACGACGACCGGACGTCCGCCAGCTTCGGTGGACCGCCCATCATCCGCTGGTATGTCCACAGGATGTAGATCGCCGACAGCACGAGCGCAGAACACGCGAGAACCGCCGCCACCGGATAGCGGGTGAAAGTGCCGATGAGCACCAGGAACTCGCTGATGAACGGGGCGAGACCGGGCAGCGACAAGGTGGCCAGGCCCGCGACGAGGAAGGTGCCGGCCAGGACAGGTGCGACCTTCTGGACCCCGCCGTAGTCGGCGATCAGTCGGCTGCCCCGCCTCGACACGAGGAAGCCCGCGATGAGGAACAGTGCCGCCGTGGAGATCCCGTGGTTGACCATGTACAGCGCCGACCCGGTCTGGCCCTGATCGGTGAGGACGAAGATGCCGAGGATGATGAATCCGAAGTGAGAGATCGACGTATAGGCGATCAGCCGCATGACGTCGGTCTGTCCGATCGCGAGGACCGCGCCGTAGACGATGCTGACCACGGCGAGTGCGCAGATGAACGGTGCGAAGTACCGGGACGCGTCGGGGAACAGCTGCAGGCAGAAGCGGAGCATCGCGAAGGTGCCGACCTTGTCGATCACGGCCATCATGAGGACCGCGGATGCCGGCGTCGCGGCAACGGCCGCATCGGGAAGCCACGAATGCAACGGCCACAGCGGGGCCTTGACCGCGAACGCGAACATGAACCCGAGGAACAACAACTTGGCCAGCCCGGTCGAGTCGTCGATCTGCCCGCTGGACACGGCGGCGACGATGTCGGTCAATGCGAAGGTCCCGCCCCCGTCGGCACCCACGCCGTTCTGTGCGGTCACCACGTACAGTCCGATCACCGCCGCCAGCAGCAACAGACCGCCGAAGAGGTTGTACAACAGGAACTTCACCGCCGCACCGGACCGGTTGGGTCCGGTGCCGAAGCCACCGATGAGGAAGTACATCGGGATCAGCATGGCCTCGAAGAAGATGTAGAACAGCAACACGTCGAGCGCGACGAAACTCATCAGCACCATCGCCTCGGTCGCGAGGAACAGCGCCAGGTAGATGTGCGGACCCTTCTGCGCGCGGCCACCCGAATCGTCGAGTGAGCCGGACGGATCCGCATCCCGCCAGCCGGCGAGCAGCAGCAAGGGCAGGAGCGCCGAGGTCAGCAGGATCAGGACGAGTCCGATCCCGTCCAGGCCGAGCGCGTACCGGGTGCCCAGCGCGGGAATCCAGCTGACGTCCTCGACGAACTGGTAGCGATCGCCGCCCGGATCGAAGCCGACGGTGATCCCGACGGCGACGACGAGGACGCCCACCGACACCGCGAACGCGAACCACTTGGCCGCCGCGACCCTCGTCGCGGGAATCGCCAGCACCAGCGCCGAACCGATCGCGGGAGTCAGCCACAGGACGGTGAGCCAGGGGACGTTCACAGGACATTCACCGCCATCACCAGTGCGACGATCACAGTGGTTCCCGCGAACATCGACAGCGCGTAGGACCGGACGTACCCGTTCTGCCAGTTCCGTATTCGACGAGACGTGCCGGTCACCGCATCGCCGACCCCGCTCGTCAGCCCGTCCACGCCGTCGGATTCCACGGTGACGAGGCCCGCGGTGATCCGTTGACCGGGACGCATCAGCAGTTCCTCGTTGAGGGCATCGCCGTACAGGTCGCGCCGGGCGGCGACGGTGAGGGCCGAGACATCGTCGGGGGCCACGACGGGCACCGGGCGCGTTGCGTACTGCCGGTAGGCGATCGCGACCCCAATGGCCACCGCGACCAGGATGATCGCGGTCATCGCCCAGACGGGGAGCAGGTGGTGTTCGGTGTGTTCGCCGACGACGGGTTCGAGCCAGTGCTCCAACGACCCGCCGATCGCGAGGAGCCCACCCGAGGCGACCGAACCGAGGGCGATGAGGATCATCGGACCGGTCATGACCTTCGGTGCCTCGTGCGGGTGGGGTGCGGGAGCGTCGGAGCCGTCGTGCCAGCGCTTCTCGCCGAAGAAGGTGAGCAGCATGACGCGGGTCATGTAGAAGGCGGTGATCCCGGCGCCGAGAAGCGCTGCGCCGCCGAGGAGAAGACCCTTGGCCCCGCCGGCGCCGAACGCGGCCTCGATGATGTGGTCCTTCGAGTAGAAGCCGGCGAACGGCGGCACGCCGATGATCGCGAGGTAGCCGACCCCGAATGTGACGAACGTGATCGGCATCAACGTGCGCAGTCCGCCGTAGCGGCGCATGTCCGTCTCGTCGTTCATCCCGTGCATCACCGAGCCCGCACCGAGGAACAGGCCCGCCTTGAAGAAGCCGTGGGTCAGCAGATGGAGGATCGCGAAGGCGTAACCGGCGGGACCGAGGCCGGCGGCGAGCACCATGTACCCGATCTGGCTCATCGTCGACGCGGCGAGGGCCTTCTTGATGTCGTCCTTCGCGCACCCGATGACGGCGCCGAACAACAGTGTCACCGCGCCGACGACGACAACGCCGACCTGGGCGGCGGGCGCCAGGTCGAAGATGGGGCCCGACCGGACGATCAGGTAGACACCCGCGGTCACCATCGTCGCGGCGTGGATGAGCGCCGACACCGGGGTGGGGCCCTCCATCGCATCCCCGAGCCACGACTGCAGCGGCACCTGCGCGGACTTGCCGCACGCCGCCAGCAGCAGCATGAATCCCAGTGCGGTGAGGGTGGTCTCGCCGACCTGAGACGCCCCGTCGAAGACCGCGGTGAACGAGACCGCGCCGAACGTGGCGAACATGATCATCAGTGCCACCGCGAGCCCGATGTCGCCGACCCGGTTGACGACGAACGCCTTCTTCGCGGCCGTCGCGGCAGACGGTTTGTGCTGCCAGAAGCCGATGAGCAGGTACGACGCGAGGCCCACGCCCTCCCAGCCCAGGTAGAGGCCGAGATAGTTGTCGGCGAGAACCAGGACGAGCATCGCGGCGAGGAACAGGTTGAGGTAGGCGAAGAATCGACGGCGGTCCGGGTCGTCGGTCATGTAACCGATGGAGTAGACGTGGATCAGGGATCCGACGCCGGTGATCAGCAGGACGAAACACATGGACAGCTGGTCGAGGCGAAAACCGAAGTCCACCTGGAGCTCTCCGACGGGTATCCAGCTGAAGAGGATGTCGTCGACCCCGCGGCCTTCGGCCGGCCGGGACACCATCCCGGCGAACATGAGCAGTCCGACGGCAAAGGAGGCGACTGCCAGTGCGGTGCCGAGCAGGTGGCCCCAGCGATCGGTGGCACGACCGCCGAGGAGGAGGATCACGGCGCCGAGCAGGGGCAGTGCGGGAATCGTCCAGAGCAGTGACGCGGTCAGTTCGGCGTTCACCAATCCTCCTCTACCGCTTCAGCAGATCCGCGTCGTCGACCGACGCCGAGCGGCGCGATCGGAAGATGGTCATGATGATCGCCAGTCCCACCACGACCTCGGCGGCGGCGACGACCATCGTGAAGAAGGCGATCACCTGACCGTCGAAGGACTGGTTCAACCGCGCGAAGGTCACGAACGCGAGATTCGCCGCGTTGAGCATCAGTTCGATGCACATGAACACGACGATGGCGTTGCGTCGCAGCAGGACCCCGGCAGCACCGATGGTGAACAGGAGCGCGGAGAGGTAGAGGTAGTTCTCGGGATTCATGAGTCGTCGCCCGACTGGTTCCGCGGCCGACGGCGCAGGGTCCGCGCGGCCAGGATCGCGTTCACCGACAGGTCCGACGGGGAGCCGTCGGGCAGCCGCGCCGGGACGTCGACCGCGTTGTGCCTCGCGTAGACACCGGGCGTCGGCAGCGGGGTCAGGTTGACGCCGCTGCGGAAACGGGCCTGCGACAGCTCTTTCTGCGTGAGGCGCGGGCCGAACCGTTCGCGGTGCGCGAGGACCATGGCGCCGAGTGTCGCGGCGATGAGAAGCGCGCCGGTCAGTTCGAAGGCCCACAGGTATCGCACGAAGATCAGCTCGGCGATGGCCTCCACACTGGAATCGCTGCCGGCGGCCAGCGTTCCCGGCGCGGTCGCGCCGGTCACGACTCCGACGGTGGCGCTGCCGATCCCGGCGATGAGCAGCACACCGAACCCGATGCCGATGAGCGCGGCGGAGAGTCGTTGTCCGCGCAGGGTCTCGATCAGCGAATCCGACGAGTCGACACCGATCAGCATGATGACGAAGAGGAACAGCATCATCACCGCGCCGGTGTACACCACCACCTGGACGACACCGAGGAACAGGGCGCCCTGCGCGACGTAGAAGACCGCCAGGATGATCATCGTCGTCGCGAGGAAGATGGCGGAGTACACGGCCTTGGTCGCGAAGACGACGCCGAGTGCCCCCGCGACGGCCACGGCGCCCAGAATCCAGAACTGGACGGCCTCGCCGGTGGAGGTGCGCGCCACCTCGTCGGCGAGCAAGGTGACGACGGGGGCCGGGGTCATGACCGCGACTCCCGGAGGCCCTCGCGCAGAGTCGGTGTCGGCAACGGTGTCACGCGTCCGTCGGCGCCCACCTCGCCGCGGTAGTAATTCTCTTCCGTGGAGCCGGGCGCCATGTCGTGCGGTGGTTGTGCGGCACCGGGGGAAAGCGGCGCCAGCAAGCGGTCCTTCTCGTAGATGAGGTCGGCGCGGTTGTCGTCGGCGAGCTCGTAGTCGTTGGTCATCGTGAGTGCCCGGGTGGGGCACGCCTCGATACACAGCCCGCAGCCGATGCAGCGCAGATAGTTGATCTGGTAGACGCGGCCGTACCGTTCGCCCGGCGAATAGCGTTCTTCGGGCGTGTTGTCGGCGCCCTCGACGTAGATCGCGTCGGCCGGGCACGCCCAGGCGCAGAGCTCACAGCCGATGCACTTCTCGAGCCCGTCCGGGTGCCGATTCAGTTGATGGCGACCGTGATAACGCGGAGCGGTGGGGCGCTTCTCCTCGGGGTACTGCTCGGTGATGGTGGGTGTGAACATGCCGCCGAAGGTGACGCGGAGGCCGCTCACCGGTTTGAGGAAGTCAGGCATCGGTGGTCTCCCTGCTCGGGGTCGATTCGTGATCCGTACCGGTGCGGATGACCTGTCCCGGCATCGGCGGGACGGGGAAGCCGCCGGCCATGGGGTCGAAGTCGACGGGCGTCGCGGGGTCGGCCGGGTCGTCGTCGTTCAGGTCGGGGACCCGCATCAGATGCCAGATCGAGAACGCGATCAACCCGGTGACCACCAACCCGGCACCTGCCGACACCAGGGCGCGGAGCAGATCGGCATCCTCACCGACGATCGATGCCCGGATGATCGCCACCACCATCACCCACGTCAGGGAGATGGGGATGAGGACCTTCCAGCCGAGGTTCATGAACTGGTCGTACCGCAGACGCGGGAGGCTGGTCCGCAACCAGATGAACACGAACAGGAACACCCAGACCTTCAGGGTGAACCACAGCACGGGCCACCAACCGGAGTTGGCCCAGTCGAAGGCACTCAACGGTGGCGGTGCCTGCCACCCACCCAAGAACAGTGTGGTGGCCAGTGCGGAGACGGTGACCATGTTGATGTACTCGGCGAGCATGAACATCGCGAACTTCAGCGACGAGTACTCGGTGTGGAAGCCGCCGACCAGCTCGCCCTCGGCCTCGGGGAGGTCGAACGGCGCGCGGTTGGTCTCGCCGACCATCGAGATCGCGTAGATGACGAACGACGGCAGGAGCAACAGTACGTACCAGTGGTGCTCTTGGGCGGCAACGATTCCCGATGTCGACATCGTGCCGGCGTCGAGGAACACCGCAGCAAAGGTGAGACCCATGGCGATCTCGTATGAGATCACCTGGGCGGTCGAGCGCAGCCCGCCGAGGAGCGGGTACGTCGATCCCGACGACCACCCGGCGAGCACGATGCCGTACACACCCACCGAGGTCACGGCGAGGACATAGAGCACGCCAACGGGAAGATCGGTGAGCTGCAACGGCGTCTGGTGTCCGAAGACCGACACCATCGGTCCGAACGGGATCACGGCGAAGGCCATCACCGCGGGGACGACGGCGATGATCGGTGCGAGCAGGTAGATCACCTTGTCGACCCCCGACGGGATGATCCCTTCCTTGAGCGCGAGCTTCACGCCGTCGGCCAGGCTCTGCAGGATTCCGCGCGGTCCGACGCGATTGGGTCCGAGACGGGACTGCATGCGCGCCATGATCTTGCGTTCGAGCAGGATTGCCACGAGCGGGTTGACCACCAGAAAGGCGAACACCGCAATGGCTTTCGCGATGATGAGCCAGAGGGGGTCGGTGCCGAAGTCGTCCAGGGTGGGGTAGTCGATGGCGAGGGTCATGCGACACCTCCGCCGGATGCGAGGGCGACGATGTGGCCGGCCTGCGCTCGCAGAGCCGCATGCACGTGGGACCCCGCCGAGTGCAGCGGCAACCACACGACGCGGTCCGGCATGTCGGTGACCTCCACCGGCAACGTGATCGAGCCGTGGGCGGTGCTGACCCGAAGCCGGGTCGCCGCGGCGACCGGGACGATGCCGGCCTCGGCGGCAGTCGCGGCCGACAACCGAGCCACGGGACGACGCCCGGTCCCGGCGAGTTGGGGCTCGCCGTCCTGCAACCGGCCGTCGTCGAGCAACATGTGCCAGCTCGCCAGTACCGCCTGCCCCGGGGCCGGCTCGGGCATACGGGCCGGCATCTGCGTGACGGGGCGACGGTTGCCCGTCCAGGCCCCGATCTGTCGCAGCTCGGTGTGGATGGTCTGCATGGTGTCGCAACGCAGTTCGACACCCATCTGCCGGGCGACCGCGTCGAGGACCCGGTGATCGGGCAGGTGGCCGCTCGCGGTGAGCGCGGCGGTGAATGGGCGTGGGCGTCCCTCCCAGTCGACGAAGGTGCCGTCCTTCTCCGCGACCGCGGCCACCGGGAACACGACGTCCGCGTGGGCGGTCACCGAGCTGTGACGCTGCTCGAGCGCGACGACGAACGGCGCCGCGGCCACTGCCTCGGCCGCGGCGGTCGGGTCGGGGAGGTCGTCGACGTCGACACCTGCGACGACGAGCGCGAGTCCGTGACGGCGGGCGGCGTCGACGATGCCGGCGGTGTCGCGTCCCGGTCGTGCGTCGAGCGGGGTGTTCCAGATCTGCTCGACCGCGGTGCGCGCTGCGGCGTCATCCACCGGGCGCCCGCCGGGCAGGAGGTGGGGTAGCGCTCCGACCTCGAGTGCTCCTCGCTCGCCCGCGCGCCGTGGAATCCAGGCGAGACGCGCCCCGGTGCGGTCGGCCAGTGCCGCGGCGGCGGCCGGTGCGCCCGGGCTCGTCGCGAGGCGTTCGCCGACGATGATCACCGACCCGGGAGATGCGAGTTGTCCGGCGATCTCGTCTGAGCCGAGCACCTGCGCCTCGGTACCCGGCACGGCGGGGACGAGGCGGGCGTCGAGTTTGGCCGCGCCACGGCTCAGCAACGGGGCGACGGTGACGACCCGCTGACCCGACGATCGCACCGCGCGCCGCAGGCGGAGGAAGACGATCGGCGACTCCTCCTCGGGTTCGAAACCCACCAGCAGCACCGCGGGCGCAGCGGACAGGTCGTCGTACGTCGTGACGAGACCCCGACCGGCGACCTGGGCGGCCAGGAAGTCGGCTTCTTCCGCACTGTGTGCGCGGGCGCGGAAGTCGATGTCGTTGGTGTGCAGCGCCGTCCGCGCGAAACGAGAGTACGCGTAGGCGTCCTCGACGGTCAGTCGGCCGCCGGTGAGCACGCCCACGTTGCCGAACGCCGACGAGAGGCCCTCGGCGGCGACCCGGATGGCATCCGCCCAGGACGCCTCGTGCAGTTCGCCGTGACGGTCGCGGACGAGCGGAGAGGTGAGCCGGTCATCCGCCGTGGTGTAGGCGAAGGCCCAGCGCCCCTTGTCGCAGTTCCACTCGGCGTTGACCTCGGGATCGTCACCGGCGAGTCGTCGGAGCACCTTGCCGCGTCGATGGTCGGTGCGCTGTGCACATCCGCTCGCACAGTGTTCGCAGACGCTAGGTGTGGACACCAGGTCGAAAGGTCGTGCGCGGAAACGGTATTGCGCGCCGGTCAGCGCGCCGACCGGACAGATCTGCACGGTGTTGCCGGAGAAGTAGGAATCGAACGGCTCGTCGGCGTAGATGCTCACCTGCTGCAACGCACCGCGGTCGGCGAGTTCGATGAGCGGGTCCCCGGCGACCTGGGTGGAGAATCGCGTGCACCGGGCGCACAGGACGCAGCGTTCCCGGTCGAGCAGCACCTCCGACGACAGCGGCACGGGTTTGGTGAAGGTGCGCTTGACCCCGTCGAACCGGGACTCGCTGCGGCCGGTCGACATCGCCTGGTTCTGTAGCGGGCACTCACCGCCCTTGTCGCACACCGGGCAGTCGAGTGGATGGTTGATGAGGAGCAGCTCCATCACCCCGCGCTGGGCGTCGGCGGCGATCTCGGAACTGAGCTGGGTGCGGACCACCATCCCCTCGGTCGCCACTGTCGTACACGACGCGAGGGGCTTGCGTTGCCCCTCCACCTCGACGAGGCATTGCCGACAGGCGCCGACCGGGTCGAGCAGCGGGTGGTCGCAGAAGCGGGGGATCGTGACACCGATCTGCTCGGCGGCGCGGATCACCAACGTGCCCTTCGGCACTCGCACCGTCCGTCCGTCGATGGTGAGCCCGACCAGGTTCTCGGCCGCGGTGGCCGGGTCGTTGCCGTGGGTGAGGGTCATCGTGCACCTCCCGACCAGACGGTCGACGCGGAGTGGTCGAACGGGCACCCGTGGTCGAGGTGAGCGAGGTACTCGTCGCGGAAGTACTTCAGCGACGACACGATCGGGCTGCCGGCACCGTCGCCGAGAGCGCAGAACGACTTGCCGACAACACTGTTGGTGACGTCGGCGAGGGTGTCGAGGTCGGCCTCGGTCCCACCGTCGTGTTCGAGACGGTGCAGGAGCTGCGCCAACCAGTAGGTGCCCTCTCGGCACGGGGTGCACTTGCCGCACGACTCGTGTTCGTAGAACTCCGTCCAGCGCAGCACCGCGCCGATGACGCACGTCGTCTCGTCGAAGATCTGAAGTGCCTTGGTGCCCAGCATCGACCCGGCTGCGCCGACGCCCTCGTAGTCGAGCGGGACGTCGAGGTGTTCGGGGGTGAGGATCGGCGTCGACGACCCGCCCGGCGTCCAGAACTTGAGTTGGTGACCGGCACGGACACCGCCGGCGCGTTCGAGCAACTGACGCAGCGTGATCCCGAGCGGCGCTTCGTACTGACCGGGGTGCGTGACGTGCCCGGACAACGAGTACAGCGTGAAACCGGGCGATTTCTCCGAACCCATCGACCGGAACCAGTCGACGCCGTTGCGGACGATCGGCGGGACGCTGGCGATGGATTCGACGTTGTTGACCACCGTGGGGCTTGCGTACAGGCCGGCGACCGCGGGGAACGGCGGACGGAGTCGTGGCTGCCCGCGGCGGCCCTCGAGCGAGTCGAGCAGCGCGGTCTCCTCGCCGCAGATGTAGGCACCGGCGCCGGCGTGGACGACGAGGTCGAGATCGAATCCGGAACCGAGGATGTCGGCGCCCAGATAACCTGCGGCGTAGGCCTCGTCGACTGCTGTCCGTACCCGGCGGAGCACGGAGGCGACCTCACCGCGGAGGTAGATGAACGCGTGGTGCGCCCGGATCGCGTAGGCCGCGATGATGATTCCCTCGACCAGCGAATGCGGCGATGCCAGCATCAGCGGCATGTCCTTGCACGTACCCGGTTCGGACTCGTCGGCGTTCACGACGAGGTAGTGGGGGACACTCGTATCCCCTTGGGGGATGAAGGACCACTTCATACCCACCGGAAACCCTGCGCCGCCGCGGCCCCGGAGCCCGGAGGCCTTGATCATGTCGATGACACCGTCGGGCGGGGTGTCCAGCGCGATACGCAGGGCGCGATACCCGTTGTGTCGCAAGTAGTTGTCGAGCGTCCACGATTCGGCCTCGTGCCAGTGCCGGGAGAGGACGGGGGTGTCGGGGGG
>NZ_JAKOIW010000007.1 GCF_022206305.1 Gordonia sp. 'Campus'
CGGCGTCGCCGCGACCATCTCCAACTGCTCCAACAACTACGGCCCCTACCAGCACATCGAGAAATTCATCCCCCGCCAGATCACCAACGTGCTGACCGGGGTACGCCCCCAAGCTCTACGGCGACGGCCGCAACATCCGCGACTGGATCCACGTCGACGACCACAACGACGCCGTGTGGACCATCATCGACCGCGGCCAGATCGGCGAAACCTACCTCATCGGCGCCGACGGCGAAGTCGACAACCGCACCGTCGTGGAAACCATCCTCGAACTCCTCGACCACCCCACCGACGCCTTCGACTTCGTCACCGACCGCCCCGGCCACGACCGCCGCTACGCCATCGACTCCACCCGACTACGCACCGAACTCGGCTGGCAACCCACCTACCTCGACTTCCGCGCCGGCATCGCCGCCACCATCGACTGGTACCGCACCAACACCGACTGGTGGCAACCCACCAAAAACGCCGTCGAACAGAAATACGCCACCACCGAACGCGTCATCAAAGGCTAACGCGCAATTTCTTCTTCGCAGCGTCATGCTTAGTTCATCTGTGTGATACAAGGCACCAGCTCCTCGGTAGCCTTGCTTTATCCGTGGCGAGCAATTGTTAACCGCATTTTCGCAGATTCTGTGATCGTTAAAACCAGTTACGAATGGTTCGCGCGAATCTGTCCCTGTTTTGCAGGCCGCAACTTCGTAGCTCTGTCGTGACCCGATCGGCGGTCAGCTCAAAATGGTCATCGGTGCCCGCGGAATTCGCGTCTCCGCAGGTGGTGAGCCACAACCGGCGGATCTAACGACCTTACGCAGGGTGCTGTGAGATGGCGACGGTCGCGCGAATCTTGCATCTGACCCCAGGGCGAACTGGGAAATACCCTAGATCACGCCAAGTTGTCACTGTGATCGAAGTGAAATAAGCTCGCCGCACGGGAGGAGTATTCCAACGACGGAACTCTCCCTGGTGTGGCGTGGGGAGTTCGCCTATTCCTTCAGTATTTCGGGGATGTTTGGAGGTGGGCAGTGGCCGATCGTCAAGCCTACGAAAGGCCGACGCGTGGCGCCGGTCGCCGCGGTCAGCGGCTTCGGTTTGTCGATCGCAGTGAAGACCGCTCCAGGTCTTGGATGCGCACTTACCTGAGGCGAGTCTCACTGTCTGACGCGTTGATAGTCGCAGTCGCTGTTGCCGTTGCTCAAGGGGTCCGCTTCGGCGCTGATGGCGCGATGGCGCCCAACGGTCGGGTAGGTGCTCCGGCGGTCTATGTCTCGATCGCGCTCGGCATCTCCTGGCTGCTCGCGCTGCGCGCCTTCCAAAGCCTCGATCGACGGATTCTCGCTTCGGGGTCCCAGGAGTACAGCCGCGTCGTGACTGCGTGTCTTTCCGTGTTCGGTGTTCTTGCGATGGTCGATCTGCTGTTCAAAATGAACATCGCACGAGGATTCCTCGCCCTCGCGCTTCCCATAGGTACGTGTGGCCTCGTACTTTCACGCTGGATGTGGAGACGAGTCCTGCTGATGCAGCGTAGGCGATCAGAGAATCTTGAGCATGTGCTGGTTGTAGGCACGCGAAGTTCCGCGGTTCCTCTGATGGAGCGGTTGGTAAGACATCCCGAGCTGGGCTACCGAGTTGTGGGGATCTGTTTGCCGGAGCGCAGTGGGCGTCCACGGCTGATGGCAGTGGGCGAGTCGCAGGTTCCTGTGTTAGGCACCTTCGACGACGTGTGTGATGTCGTTGCGGAATCTGGCGCCACAACCGTCGCTGTCACCTCTGCCGAAGCCCTGGGGCATGACGCGATGCAAGCGTTGTCCTGGGACCTGGAAGGGCTTGACGTCGACATGATCGTCTCACCGGGGGTCACAGACGTTGCTGGGCCGCGGGTCATGGTGCGTCCTGTTGCTGGTTTGCCGCTCCTGCATATCGACAAGCCCCGGTATGAGGGTGCCAACCGGTTCCGAAAGGCCTTCGTCGACAGGGTCGGTTCTGCGGCAATCCTCACCGTGTTGGCGCCCGTATTCGTGGCGGTAGCCTTCGCCATCAAACTGGACTCGCCGGGGCCGGTGTTCTACCGAGCAACACGCATGGGCATCAACAACCAGCCTTTCCTGATGTGGAAGTTCCGATCGATGGTTCAGGACGCCGACAAGCACAAAGCAGGACTCGCAACACTCGACGAGGGGGCAGGCGTCCTTTTCAAGATGCGGAATGATCCCCGCGTCACCCGCGTGGGCACGTTCATCCGGCGATACAGTCTTGACGAGATTCCGCAGCTCCTCAACGTGCTCGGCGGGACCATGAGCCTGGTAGGCCCGCGACCGCCACTGCGGGAAGAGGTTGAACAGTACGACGGCCGCGTCGCCCGGCGAATGTTGGTCAAGCCTGGAATGACTGGCTTGTGGCAGGTTTCGGGGAGGTCGGACTTGTCCTGGGAAGAGTCTGTGCGGCTCGATCTGTCGTATGTCGAGAACTGGTCGATAATGCAAGACGCCCTGATCCTCTGGCGGACGGTCCGGGCCGTGCTCCAGAAGGATGGAGCGTACTGAGTCATGTCGACTCCGCCGAACACGATCTCCCGCGAGGAAGGTCTGGTCAATCCTTATGAGAGGGGTAGTGGTTCAACCAGAATGGACGCACGAGTCCTGAATGTAATGCTCCCAGTCCTTCTGGTTCTCAGCGCATGCGCAACGAATGATGTCAAATCGCCTGTTCACGCCCAGATGCTGGGCGAAGCGGGTTACGGGTTCGTGTCCGACAGCGTGGGGCTCTCGATCGAGTCTTCGACGCTGGCCGGTGACGCCAAATCTCTGCAAGTTGAAGAAGTCGCAAGAGCTTTCAAGAGCTTCCGCCCAGGAATGGTTCTACGGGTTGGTGGCAATACCTCTGACGAGATGTTCTGGACCTCGAAGGGTGAAGCACTGCCAGATGGGTACCGCTTCAGAGCGACGCCGACGGGGTTACAGAGGCTCGCGACTCTCACGGAGGCCTTAGGTTGGCGAGTAGTGATGGGCGTGAATCTGAGGTCCCGAGATTCAGCTCGCGCCGCGGATATGGTGAAGCATGCACGGGCGATCTTCGGTGACAGGTTGGTCTCAGCTGCGATCGGCAACGAGCCGAATGTCTACTACCCGCCGAATCCTCCTTTTGGTACTTACCTGAGTGACGTGAAGCGCTATTCGGAGGCCATCCGAAACGAGGTTTCGGATATCGATATCCAGGCGCCGGACTCGAGTGGCAACAGATATGACTTCATCTGGAGTAGTGCTTCCCAATTCGCCCGATCGCCTAGTGCGGCCCCGAGTGTTTACGCGGCGCATTTCTATGGATCGCGAGGTTGCGGCAGTACGACGATGGACCCGAGTCTTCTCTTCTCCGACTTCGCTTATGAGGCACGCGATGAATCCCTGACTGACATATCCCGTGCCGCGTCTATCGCGAACTCTCCTAAAGTTGTTCTTTCCGAGGCTAACTCAGTCAACTGTGGAGGTATCGCAGGAGTCAGCAACAGGCTCGCGGGAGCGCTGTGGATACTTGACTTTGCGCTCGATGCGACGACCCGTGGTTTCAACGGGATCTACTTCCACGGGACGCTCACGGATTGCATTGCGTATTCGCCGCTCTGTGTCGGTGAGGATAAGAAAATCGGAAAGGGCGATACGTTCAAGGCGATGGCTGTGCTCAATGGTTTGGCCAACGGGATGGCGATGCTTCAAGTCGTGCCGGCCGAAAAGAGAGACAATCTCAGGATTTATGGGCTCAAAGGGAACAAGTCGCTGGCGCTCGTTGTGATCAATACTGGCGAGAACGTAACAGATCGGGTTCCGGTTGAGGTCGACCTTCCTGGAGATGGATATGTGCCACTCGAGGAAGTTGAGATGTCCACGGAGGATGAGTCGTCTCAGGATGGGACCAGACTTTCACGCAAGACCACCCTCAGGGGTGTTCCCCCAGACCTGGACTCGGCATGTGGGGCCGGTCAGAAGCACGAAGAACTTACGCGCGTGGCTGAGGTCGACAGCGCACCAGCATCTGCGAAAGTCCTCTTTTTCTGTGAACTTTGAGACTCGGTGGCCAAGCCGCGAAGGCCGGGCACCACAACGCATTGGAAAGGCAGTCGCATGAGGATTGTAGTGTTCGGATTGGGCTATCTGGGAGCGACGCACGCGGCCTGCATGGCGGAACTCGGCCATGAGGTGCTCGGAATCGAATTGGACGACTACCGACGCGAGGAACTCGCACGAGGCGAGGTGCCGTTCTATGAGCCAGGGCTACCGGACCTGGTTAGAAAGCACCTCGATTCGGGCCTACTCAAGGTGTCCGCCAGTTACGAGGAGGCGGCAGACTGGGGTGGTGTTTTCTTCATCGCGGTAGGAACGCCCCAGCGCAAGGGGGAGTACGCGGCAGATCTTCGCTACGTCGAGAGTGTTGTAGAGAGCCTGGTTCCGCTCCTGTCGGAAGACGCACTGATTCTGGGCAAATCAACAGTGCCGGTGGGTACCTGCGAACGACTCGCAAATCGCGCACAGGAGTTGGCGAAGGACGACGTCGTGGTTCACCTTGGATGGAACCCTGAGTTCTTACGCGAGGGGCATGCGATCGACGATACTTTGCGTCCTGACCGGATCGTCGTGGGCGCCGAAAGGGACGGCGAGTTGGAACTCGCGGCACGACAGGTTTACGCCGAGATGATCAACCGCGGAACCCCTTACATCGTCATGGATCGCCAGAGCGCAGAGATGGTGAAGGTTGCGGCCAACTCTTTTCTGGCTACGAAGATTTCGTTCATTAACGCGATCGCCGAGGTGTGTGAGGCTGCGGGCGCAGACGTCACCGCGGTGGCCGATGCGATCGGCCACGACGACCGAATCGGTCGGAAGTTTCTCAACGCGGGTCTGGGTTTCGGTGGAGGGTGCCTCCCGAAGGACATTCGGGCTTTCATGGCGAGGGCTGGCGAGTTGGGAGCTTCCGAAGCGTTGTCGTTCTTGCGAGAGGTTGACAATGTCAACATGCGGCGCCGGAACCGCATGGTAAATCTGACAAAGCGGTCGTGTGGAGGATCTCTGCTCGGCAAACGCGTTGCGGTTTTGGGAGCTGCATTCAAACCGGAGTCTGATGACGTACGCGACTCTCCGGCTCTGAACGTGGCGGGCCAGCTCCAGCTGCAAGGAGCGTCGGTGGTGGTGTATGACCCGAAGGCGAACGAGACTTCTAAGCGCCTGTTTCCGACGCTGGACTACGCACCGTCCGCGCGAGAAGCTTGTGATCAAGCAGATGTGGTTGCGGTGCTGACCGAGTGGCAAGAATTCCGGGATCTGAAGCCGAGTGATTTGAATGGCATCGTTCGGGGACGCACGATCATCGACGGCCGGTTGTGTCTCGACGAATCCGCCTGGAAGTCGGCGGGGTGGACGTATCTCCGCTGATATGAGCCCAGCAATTCCGAAAAAGAGACCTGACATGAGACCTCGCGCATTGACCGAGCACAAACCGCTCCTCCGACGGGTCGCTGGCGGCGCAAAGTTTCGTATCCAAAAAGCCTTAGTGCTAACCCGGATCCGAGCCAGCAACGCTTTGCGGCACCGTGGTTGCGCCCTGGGCGACGACAGAGCGCCGATCGTCAGCATGACTAGCTATGGCGATCGTCTCGACCTCGCCTACTATGCTTTGGAATCGATCCTCATGGGCCGTCTTAGACCGTCTCGGATAATTTTGTGGGTCGACGACCGTGCCACGATTCAGCATCTGCCCAGACAATTGAGGCGACTGCAGCGAGTGGGTCTCGAGGTGCGGCTCTCGGTTGAGGGTGTCGGCCCGCATACTAAATACTTCGACGCACTGCAGATCGCGGTGGAAGCCGGAGTGCCGCTGGTCACCGCCGACGACGATACGATTTACCCAGTCTTCTGGCTGCATCAACTGTTCGAGCACCATCTTCATCACCCGGACGGGATCAGTTGCTATCGTGCGCGACGAATAGGTGTCGACACCACGGACAGCGATGCAGGGCCTCACCTTTTGCCCTACGCCCAGTGGCCCTTGGTTCGCGATTCGAGGGAAAGCGACAGAAACTTCGTGTGTGGCGTCTCCGGGGCGCTCTACCCTCTCCACATGGTGCGCGCCTTGATCGCGCGCGGAACCGAATTCAAGGAAGTCTGTCCAAGCGCAGATGACGTCTGGATCAATCACACCGCCCTGCAGGTCGATGTCCCGGTGCGTGTCGTAGGAGGCAATAGTCGGGACTTCATCTCCGTCGAAGCAGCGCAGTCGAGCGGTCTGAAGCACGTCAACGTGTCGCAAGGTCGGAACGACGTGCAGATCGCTGCCGCCTATCAAGAACTGGACCGAAAGAAATTGGCCGCCTGCCGATGAGAGTCCCGCAGTACCCGGCCGGATCAGACTCAGACGTCCGAGGCAAAGAAACCGAGGGTCGGCAAGAGGCCGGCGGCGACGTCGGTCGCAGTATTGCGATCGTCACCTTCGGCAACCTGATGCCGCTCCTCGCCTCACTCATCACAGCTCCGTTGTTGGCGCGTGCCCTTGGTGCCGAAGGGCGTGGTTTGGTTGCAGCCGCAACCGCGCCGCTCTTAGTTGCGACGGCAGCACTGACCCTCGGCATGCCCGAAGCGGTGACCTACTTCGTCGCCCGCCGCGTGCGCACCATCCGCAGCCTCTTGTTCGGAATCTGCGTGATGTGTGTCGTCGGGCCTATTGGCAGTGTGCTGATCGCGTCGATCTCTGGCATGTTGGCCGGTGCGCATCCCGACATCCGGGGCCTGATGTCGATGGTCGGCTTGATGCTGACCCCAGCGCTGATCGTCCTGGTGGTCCGCGGGTATGCGCGCGCCGAGCAGGCTTGGCTGCTGGTTGCGTTCGATCAATGCATCGCCAGCGTGTTCAGGGTTGGTGCCCTGGGTGCGCTCCTCGCCTCGGGGAGCCTCACCGTGACCTCGGCCGCGTGGGTCTTGGGAATCGGGAACTTCATAGGAGGCTTCGCTTACCTCGGCCTTTTCTGGACGCGGCGTTCTAGATCTGCGCTTCCGCCCACGCCTTTGCCAGTGCGCACACACGTGACCCAGTTGACTCGATTCGGAATGGGCGCCTGGATTGGATCGGCAGCGGGTGTCATCCTGGCGAGGCTGGACCAAGTGCTGTTCTTGCCTTTGTCTTCCGCGCAGGAGCTCGGCATCTATGTCGTCGCAGTGTCGCTCGCTGACATGGTCAGGACTTTCAACACAGCCGTTCGAGATGTCGTGTTTTCGGTCCAGTCAGCGAAGAACGATGATGAGAGTCTGGGGCGGGCGGCGCGTTTGTCCACCATCATCACCACCGCAGTCGGGCTCGCTGCGGTGCTGATGGCGCTGTGGGCCGTGCCGTTGGCATTCGGCTCCGAGTTCAGCTCGGTAACTGCGGTCCTGGCTGTCATCCTGGTAGGCACAATCGTTGGAAACCCGGGATCGGTTGCGGCGGCGGGAATGACAGCTCGCGGACGGCCGGTTCTGCGCAGTATTGCCATTCTTTCGTCAGTCATCCTGAATGTCGTCTTGTTGGTAGTCCTTCTGCCCCGAATGGGTGCCATGGGGGCGGCCATCGCATCGATGATCGCCAACGGTGTTTGTGGCCTGTTTGTACTGGTTCTGGCGAACAGAGTGTTCGGACTGAGGCCCGCACTCTTCTTGCGGTTTAGGCGCGACGACTTCACAGCGCTCTCTCGGAAAGCTTGTCATTTCACGACTCGCTTGCGAGGGCTCGCGAGTTCCCGTCGTCAGCGCGTCAGTGGATCGAAGGGGTGAAATGTCCAACGAAGAGCGGTATCCGGTGAAAGGTAAATACCTCATATCTGTCGCCACCTACATGCGGCCGGAAGGCCTGGGCCGTCTGCTCGACAGTCTCGCCGTGGGTACGAACTCATGCGCCGATGTAGTGATCGTGGACAATGATCCGGTTGGCTCCGCGAGAGCCCTCGCTGAGGCTCATCCTGCTGCGACCTACTACACAATTCAACCCGAAGCAGGTATTGCCCAGGCACGTAACGCCGGCCTTGAGTTCTTCACCACTGAATATGACGGCATCATTTTCGTCGATGACGACGAATGGGTGGACGAAGGATGGCTGTACGCCCTCACGTCGTACCTGGTCACCAGCGGGGCTGACGTCGTGCAGGGCCCAGTGATGACCGTTCTCCCCGAGGACTGCCCGGAGTGGATTCGGCGTGGCGGCTTTTTCCAGCGCGAGCGCGTCGCCAGTGGTTTCAGGTTGCTCTCGGCTGCGACCAACAACACGATCATGACGCGCAATGCCTGGGTCCGCGCCGGCGAACCACGCTTTGACACGTCATTCAGCGAGACCGGAGGAAGCGACTGGGACTTCTTCTGGGGTCTTCGACTCTCCGGTGCTTTGATCGTGTATTGCAACGAGGCGATTGTGTCCGAGGACGTTCCGGCCTCAAGGCTCAATGCGCGGTGGCTGATCCGTCGAAGTACTCGCAGCGGGATCGTGCATTCCCGTGTGCGCGTGAAGTACTGCGATCACCCTTACAGGGCGGTTTTGAAAGGTATTCCCCGCGCAGGTTATTACGCACTTCTTCTAATGCGGGGGATCGTAGTTAGCCGAATGATTCCAGCCAAACCATTCAACGTAATGAGTTTCGAGGTCGGCAAGGTCCTCGGGCTGGCGGGTTACCGAACCTATGAGTACCGCCGCACCGACGATGGAGTATCCGTTGCATAATTTGACTTCGAACGACACGAAAGTCGCGCTGCTGGCCTTTCCGATGCATGGTCAGCACAAACTGAGCCGGGAGGGGTACCGAACTCGCGACGGCCATCTCATCGAGTGGTTCGGGCGCCTACTTTCGGAATTAGGAAGTACTGCGGTTATCTCGCGGCCGGAACCGCACTTGACGGGCGCGTCTATCCGCGCGAAGAATCTCGAGGTTGCATCGAACACGGTTGCGTTGAACTCTTTCACCTGGGCTCTTCCTCGCATCTCGGACAGGCAGGCTTGGTGGGTCGACTCACTGCGCAAGTATCCGCGTCTGGGGGCGGAACTCGACGTGGCGGATGCGGTCGTGTGGAATCCCTTTGTGGCGCTCAGCGCTTCATGGAACGACCTCAGTGCGGGCGGCAGGACCATAGTTTTCGATCTTCTGGATGATTGGACAGTTCATTTCGCGTTCGAAGGCATCGCAGACAAGGTCCAGGACGCCTACGAGGTGATGTTCGCGCGCGCGGATCATGTAACTGCGAACTCGGAGGCGACCGCGGATCTAGCACGTCGGTTCGGTCGTTCAGACGTTCACCTCGTGCTCAATGGGTGTGATCCGGAGCGGTTTTCGGGGACCCCTACGGTTGAGGGGCCAGTGACCGTCGGGTACGTCGGCAAGATCGGACGTCGACTGGATCTAGAGCTGATTTGCAATACAGCGCAACAGATGCCCGATTTGAATTTCGTTTTCGCGGGACCCATTCTCGACCGGGAGTACCGCAAGCCTCTGGGGGACATCGACAACATCACGCTGCTTGGTGATGTCCATTACGAGCGCGTACCGGAGTTGCTGACCACCTTCGACATCGGCTGGGTCCCGCATCGGGTCGGACGAGGTGAGGTCGGGGGTGATGTCATCAAGACTTACGAATATCGCGCCGCCGGGTTACCGGTTCTGACGACTCCGGTTCTCGGCACGGGCGATCGCAAACTAGATGACGGGGTCTTTGTCGTCAACGCCGCAGATCAGAGGGACTGGCTCGCGCGGGCAACCGAGGCTCGTAGACCGGTTCGTATTCCGGCAGATATCCCTGACCCGGTGACCTGGCGCTATAAGGCCCAGTTCATCTTGGATCTGGTCAAGCGATGACTGAATCGGGAAGTAGATCGATGAGGGTGCACCTAGTTGCCGCTCCGCTCATGGCGCGGAGCGGGGTCTATAACTCACTTTTCGATCTCATAGAACAAGCCCGAGCACAGGGCCTGCCGTGGACGGCGACTGTCGGTATGAGGCCGGGTGCGCCGGGAACTGCGCGTCACCATGCAGCCGTGTGTGTCAGTGAGATCCGTCGTCACGGACTTCCGGTGATCCCCGAGATTCGGGAGGTGCTCGCATCCGACGTCAACTACGCCCGTGCTGATTGGGTGATCACTCTGATAAGTCAGTCGGACATGGCCGTCTATCGCGATACTCTCGACGGCAATCGCGAACGATCTACATGGATTGCCTACATCCGAGGTCTTCCTTGGCCAGCCGCAGGAGAACAGTCATCGGTGCGGCGGCAGCTATTACGTTTCCTGGAAACGATCTCGTTGCGTCGGGCACGCGAAGTGTGGGTGACGACGGAAACTCTCGCGGAAGACGTGCGTCCGTGGGCTTCTCCTCGTGTTGTCCGCCCGGGCATCAAGTCACTCCAGCGATGCAACTCGGGAGGCAACTCGAATGGCCCACTTGTGTGGGCGGGGCGGTTGGACGTCGACAAACGGCCTGGGCTGTTCGCCGAGATCTGTGAACAGGCAGCACATACTGGACACATCTTCGGTGACGGACCGTTGCGTGAGTCTCTCGCCGCCGGAGTCGGAGAACATTGCAAGTTGAAGGGCTGGGCGGGGCCCGATGAGATGTGGAGACCCGCTTCAATCTTTGTGGGGACTTCCTACCGCGAGGCGTTTGGTAGGAGCGCGGTGGAAGCGAGCCTCGCCGGACTGCCGATAGTCATAGGTGACAGATACGGCGCGGCACGAATGCTGGTGACCGATCCCGACATCGCGAAACTTTGCGTCGTGCGCTCGTCCGAGCCGAAGGCTTGGTCGGTCGTCGTGCGCCGACTGCTAGATGAACCTGAATTGCTCTCTCTCGTGGCCGAGCACGTCCATTCGAATGCACAATCGCTCACCATGGCCGGTGCTGTCGCTGGAATTACCGAACGCCTTACCGAGTTGAGAAAGCCTGTTCGACGGCCCGGGCGACCGCGGCTGAAAACTCGCCGGAGGATCGAAGAATGAAGCATAGTTCGAAGCCAACGGTTGCGATCGTAGGCACGCGGGGCTACCCCAGTTATTACGGAGGCTTTGAGACCCTCATCAGGAAACTCGTTCCGTTCTTGACCGAGCGTGGTTGGCGAGTCGTGGTCTACTGTCGCTCAGGGGTTGACCGCCTCGACGACGGTGCTGGGGGCGATTCGGTAGTCCAAGTGTTCTCGCCAGGAATCGAGAAGAAGTCGCTCAGCACGCTGTCGTACGGGTTGACGAGCTCGATTGATACGGCTTTTCGTGATGTCGACGTTGCGTTGGTGATGAACGTGGCCAACGGGTACTGGCTTCCGATACTGCGGGCCAGAGGTGTGCCCGTGGTCCTCAATGTAGACGGGATCGAGTGGGAACGTCAGAAGTGGGGTGGCCTGGCAAAGCGGGTCTTCCGCGCGGGTGCCGTTCTCTCGGCGCGGTACGCCGACCGGATCGTGTGCGATTCCCTCGCTATTCGCGACCGATGGGTCAGTGAATTCGCGCGCGTGGGCGCCTACATTCCATATGGGGGCACCGAGGCCGGCGAACTCGAACCGGTGCGCGGTTACCGAACCGGGGAGTACATCCTGTATGTTGCCCGATTTGTGCCGGAGAACTCCGTGGCGGAGTTTGTCGCTGCGGTGGAGCGGTTACCGGCGGGCCAACAGGTTGTGATCGTCGGGTCATCCGGTTATGGCGGTGAAATCGAAGAGCGAGTTGCGGCACTTGCTGATGCGTGCGAGAGTGTGACCTGGTTGGGTCACATATCGAATGACGATGAGCTCCTCGCTTTGTGGCAGAACTGCGGAGCATATTTCCACGGTCATAGCGTCGGTGGCACTAACCCGGCGCTCGTCCAGGCGATGGCTTGCGGAGCACCGACCGTGGCCCGTGACACCAAGTTCAATCGAGAGGTTCTTGGCGATGCTGGAGTGTTCACCGAGCCTGATCCTGAAGCGATTGCGGAGGCATTGATCAGCGTGATGGGCAATTGCGACGCCCGTATCGAGCTCGGCCGATCTGCAATGCAACGCCAGAGGGAATATTTCACTTGGAACGGCGTCTGTGAAGCGTACGAGAGCGAACTCCTCGCCAGTATGGATTCCCCCAGAAAAACCGTGCACTCCTAAGCAGCACATCTATGCGAAGTTTCGAAAACTGGAGCTTCCCTGGAACCCACCAATCAGGTCGATCGGCTCGATGAGTCTGAGCCCCAACCGAGGCAGGCACTGTGAATCAAACTGAAGCTGTGGATACCGCATCGGCAGCCGACCGACTGAGGTTGCTCCTCCGGGTGATGCGCGATGGATGGTGGATCATCGCTCTTTGTGTCTTGATCGGAGGTGCCTCGGCGATTGGGCTCAGTCTCACGCAGACGCCGCTGTACCGTTCTTCGGCAGTCCTGTATGTGACCTCCGGGACGGAGGCCACGGTACAGAATGCATATCAGGGCTCGCTGGCCTCCCAGCAGCGCGTGGCGTCCTATGTCCGACTGGTGGATTCCGAGGCTGTGCTTCGCGACGCTCTCAATGACTCCGGTCTTCAGATCAGCGTCGAGGACGCTCGTGAAGACGTGTCTGCATACACGTCGCTGGAGACCGTGCTACTCACCGTCAACGCAACGAATGCTGACGCGGCGGTCGCCAGCGACCTGGCGAACAGGGTGGCAGAGTCGTTGGTCAAGTATGTGTCGGTGCTCGAAACACCGAGCTCTGGCGGCGATCCTCTGGCCAAGGTGACCGTCGTGAGTCCCGCAATGACCAGCGACACCCCGATCTCGCCACGAACGAAACGCAATTTCGCGATAGGTCTTACAGCCGGGTTGCTTCTCGGCCTGCTCATCGTGTTTGCCCGGCACCGACTTGACACCCGTCTCCGTAGTGAATCGGACGTGACCGAGCTGCTGCCGAACGTGTCCTCACTGTGTACTGTCCCGGACGATTCCGCGCTTCAGGACAAGGTCCTGCTTGATTTCGCTCCCGCCGGGGCGAGCCCGACCGGCGAGGCCTACCGGAGGCTGAGGGTCAACCTGGGGTTTGTCAGCGTCGACACCCCGGCCCGACGGATTCTCGTGACAAGTGCGAACCCTGGAGAAGGTAAGACGACAACTGCTGTGAATCTCGCCGCGGCTTTCGCTGAGTCCGGCAACAGAGTGGTTCTGGTCGAGGCGGACCTTCGGAAACCGTCGGCCTCTCAGCGGATGCGTCTGACAAACAGTATCGGTCTTACTGACTACCTCCGTGGGAGTGTGGAGAACGTCGCCGAAGTCATCCAACAGTCGAGCACACCGGGTGTCGATGTGCTTGCGTCAGGGCCGGTGCCGCCGAACCCTGCGGAGTTGCTTGCCTCCCAACGGACGGGCCGCTGCTTTGCAGAACTCGAGGCCCTCTACGACCTCGTGATAGTTGACTCGGGACCGGTCATGCCGGTGACCGACGCTGTCGAGTTGACGAAGTGGGTGCACGGCGTAGTGGTTGTGGTCAGGGCTGGCAGCACCAAGCGAACCGAGCTGGTGTCTACCTTCGCTGAGCTCGAACGAGCGCAGGCGACGATCCTGGGAGTCGTTGTGAACGGCGTCAGCGATCGCGAACGCACGTACCGGTACGGGTACTACGGGGATGTCACCCAAGTCGACCCGCGCCATGTCAACCCAGCAACGGTTGCCACCCGAACATCACGTGACAGCATGCACGGAGCGTCAGATGATGGACGGTCGATCTACCGCTGATCCAGCGGTGCGGTCGGGTTTCTGAGCCAAACGGTTCGTCGCAGTTCGTCGAGCGTAGGAAGCGGTTAATCCCTTGGCAGTAGTGCTCATCCTGCTAGCTGTCGGAATCGTCTGTGCCGCAGCGTATTACGACCCGCGCCTAGGTGTGGCAATTGTGCTTGTCGGTTACTTGGTCTTACCGTTTGCTGCGCAGATCTCCCTCCTAGGGGTGCATTTATGCACTGTCCTCACTGTGGCCGTCGCTTGCACGCGCCTGCTTATTCCGGCGAATCACCTACCCGCGAGATCTCGACCGATCCTGACTGAGATCCCGAAGGGTGCCGCAGGTCTGATGGCCACATTTATCGTCGGATCGCTCGCCTCGGAGTTCCTGAATGGCGCGAGCTATGGTGTCGCGCTGTCATTCTGGCTAAATTTCATCCTGGCCCCGGTGTTAATTTTCCTAATGTGTTGCGATCTCGCTGAACGGTACAGATCTTTCTACCGGCTCGCGGCCATGGGGTATATTGTCGCGGCCTGTGCTCAGAGCGTCCTCGCATTTCTGATCTCGCGAGATTGGGTGACGCAGCCATTCCTAGATCGGTACATGACGCGTTTTTGGTGGCGTATCGTCGACGAGTCGAACCGCCAAATGGGCACTATCGATCACCCGCTTGACCTCGGTCTTTTCATCGCAACGGCGGTTCCGCTACTGGCCCTACTCCGACGCACGTGGTTGACATACGTGGCTTTAGTAGTCTTGATCGGCGGAGTAGCGCTTACCCAATCGAGGATCGCTCTGCTGGGTGCGGCGATCGGAGTGATCTTCCTGATCCTCACAAGCTCCGCCACCATCGGGCGCCGACTATTCCTTGGGGCCGGCGTGGCAGGAGCTTACGTACTCTTCGACACGCTGGGAGTGTTCAACGCGATTTTCGGCCGGATCGCAGACGACTCCGGGTCCGCGGATGCGAGACGGAACGCATGGACGGTGATCTTGCCAGATGTCTCGCGCTTCTTTCCGTTCGGCGAAGGGATTCAGCGCGTCAAACCTTTCGTGGCATCGCAATACGGTTTGAACACGAGTCCAGAGTCGGCAGTGCTGGGATACCTGGTCGGATTCGGTTTAGTCTTGGCAGTTTGCTTCTTCGGAGCGCTAGTTTGGATCGTAATCAGTAAGCTCGTGATTGACCGATCGCTGAATCCGGGAATGGTCTCTGCTCTTATCGCACTAGTATCGATCCAGCTGTTCTCCTCGATCAGCACAGGAGGCACGGTAACGGCTTATGTTGTGTGGATGTCTATGTTCTTCGCCGTCGCCTACGCGGGTTCAAACAGGCTGGCAACCGCGGAGACGACGTTCGGCAACCGGATCTTGACGCCGACCAGTTCGTAACCGCGCTGGGCCCATGTTCAGAACGTAGCCACTGTGTGCGGTCGGGGTCGTAGACAGTTGGCTGGGTTGGGCACGGCTATGCTGCCGGCCGGGACCGGACGCGGCAAGCAAGAGCCTGTGATCGGCAAACGGCAGTCGCTTGGGCGATCAGACGCGATAATCATGCCAACCTTGAACCTGGCAGGAGGAGACCGTGCGCCGACTTATCGCCTTGATTGTCGCTGGGGTGACAGCTGCACTGGGACTCGTAGCCGTTCCCGGGCCGTCGCTGGCGGCGACTCGAGTCGTCGTCGGCGTAGCGTCGATATCGACCCAGTACGCTGGGGCAGACTTCAACCGTGAGGCCGACCAGATCAGGTCGGCAGGCGCCACGGCGATACGCATACCGGCGAAGTGGAACTTGCTGCAGCCGTCGAACTCGACTGCCTTCACCTGGTCACGTCTTGATACGGCAGTGAGCGCTGCTCGGGCCAAAGGGTTGTCGATCCTGATGAACCTCGAAGGCCCGGCCCCGGTCTGGGCTCAGAAGCCGGGCGCGAACCCCCTCGCAAACGGAAACGGTCCCGCGAATCCCGCGACCTTCGGCGAGTTCGCTCGCCAGGTCGCACTCCGCTACGCACCTCGTGTCGCGGCCTGGGAAGTCTGGAACGAGCCGAACCTGGCGCACTACCTGATTCCTCCTACCGCCGGCGAGTACGTCCCTCTGCTGAAGGCAGCCTTCAACGGTATCCGCGGAGCCGGGGCGAATCAGCCGGTCATCACAGGTGGACTTTCGAGTCTTCGCACAGAGACTCGTGACACGGTCTTCATCGCCGATATGTATGCGCTCGGTGCCAAAAATTACTTCAACGGCATCGGAGTCCATCCGTACACGCTTCCGTATCCCATCACGGCAGACCCACGCGGAGGTGACGGCGGTGGCGCCGCGGTACTGCCCCAGGGGCGCGAGACCATGGTGGCGAACGGAGACTCGGCGAAGTCGATCTGGGTCACCGAGTTCGGGCAGCCGACCGGCACGACACCCGCTTCGACGACCGAGTCGGTCCAGGCCAGCATCATCACCGACGCGGTCAACCGCGCAAACAACCTGCCCTGGATAGCCGCGATCTTCCTCTTCACCGCCCATGACCTCTCGGCCAACAAGGCAGTGGACAACTCGAACTTCGGCCTATATCGGTTCGATGGATCGCAGAAGCCGGTAGTGGGTGCTCTGCAGAACATTCTGAGGTAGCGGCGCTTCGAGGGTGTGGTCCAAACGGACCAATTGCCCCTCTGCGAGGTGCAACTCAGTGTGAAGACTACGAGACTTCGAATGTGGATACTCGACGCCCGATTCAGGCAACCTTCGCGCTCTGGTCCGTCGGCTTCCTTTGGCTGTACTCATGGGCTCCGAGTGCCACGCAACTGCTCACCCAAGGACGAGAATCTCTGCGGTCCGAGATCATCGACACATCGGCACCCCTGGCCGATCTGGTCACCAGGTTGACGATGGTCTTGATCCTGGTGACGATGTCGCTGTCGATCCTCGCCTCGATAAGTGACCGGTCGCAGCGCCCGGCCGTGCGTCTTTGGATTCCTTTCGCTCTGGTACTGCCGTGGCTTGTCATCTACGTCCTCGAATCAGTCATTCTGCTCGGCGAGTTTCCGAAGTATTACGAATTCGTCTGGCCATTGATGATCGTGACGTTCTTCTTAGCTGCGCCGAGGGTCGATGATGTGTGTATCTTCCTCGCTAGGATTAGTGTCTTAACTGCTTTGGTGAGCATCGCTCTCGGAATTTTCGGCAAAGGTTCGATGCCGTACGGGTGGCACAAGACCGACGATAAGGCGATAATCGGCGACGCTGCTCTGGCGGGGCCGTACAGTCATTCCAATATTCTTGGTCTAGCAATGGTACTGTCGATTCCGTTCGTTCTGCTCGCTCTTCGCGGTAAAGAACGCCTGGCCGGGGGAATTTTGGTCTGCTTAGCGCTAGTTTGGTCGGCCTCGAGAATCTCGATTGTCGCTGCTACGCTTGTCGTGCTGATACTAGTGACCGTCAAGTACGCCAGATTTCGACGTCCCGCTCAGGTTCTAACAGGTTCCTGGGTAGTTGCTGCGGCAGCAATAGTGATAGTACCTCTCCAAACCACTCAGGATTCCGCTTTCACTAACCGGGGGTTGATTTGGAAGGTGACACGGTTCTATGTTCCAGACCATCCAGTTTTAGGGTGGGGTGCGGGAGTCTTCCAAAGTCCCGACAACGAGTTCGCGGCAGCAATCGGATCACGAGCTGTGACGGCGCACAACATGTGGCTTACGGTTCTGGCGGTGGGGGGCTGGGTCGCCGTGGCAGCCGTACTTATCGCCTTGGTAACGGTCGCAGTGCGATTCAGGTTCATGTACTCGATAAACAGCATTCCTGCCTTCTTCTTTCTGGCATTTCTTTTAGCCGAAATTGCGGAAGATCCCCTGCGTGCATGGCGGCTCAGCCCGCACGCATTCATTGTATGGTCGGGTCTTGCCCTCGCGGTATGTACGTTCGAGCGCAAAATTCGCCCCGGGGTGTCGAGAGTGGACAGCGCTACTAGGACGCAGCAAGTCACTGAACACGCTCCGGGCCGGCGGCGCGCGTAGTTCGAACGAATGAGAATCTGTAACCGGGATCGTCTACGCGAGTGCAAACCGTTGGCTCGCCGCAGCATGCAGACATGAATGTCGAGGTTAAATTGGATGGAGCCGTTTAAGTACGCTCGTTTGCATCATCTACAACCCGGTCGAGAAGCATTCGTTAGACCTCCGAGTTTGGGTCGATTCCATAATTTGGCGTGGATAAGAGTTCCGTTCTAATTCTTAGGGGGCCCGTCATTATCTGCATCGCAATGTTTGACAGAGGGACCACATTCAGAACGGACTGCTTCTTAAGCAGCGAGATGTAAACTTATTAGTCCTTGGTCGATGTTTGTGGCGGCCCTGGCCGCCTGGTGTTGGATCGAGTGTGGGCCTGATGTGCCTGCGTGATCGTGTACGTGCTTTTGGCTGGCTATTCGAGCTGCCCAGTCGCGACCCCAAGGAGGGCGCTCGGGGTTCGGCGCCTCTACGGCCTGCCATCGACGGCGGCCGAACCGGCTCTCGACAGTGTACGAAAATGGTGCCGGGTGTCGGTTGGGAATTGTGACGGGTGGGTGAGGTGCGCACGGGCATCCGTCGGTCCTACAGGCGTGAATCGACCCGCAAGTTCACATCTCCCAGCCCACCCCAGCGAGTCCGTCGTCTCATCGCGTCGCCGAATGCCGGCTGACGGTGTGGCGAGCGGAGTAGGGCGCAACAGCGGGCCGGGCGGGGGTTTCGACACGGCTCCTCGCTGCGCTCGGCACCGGCTCAACCGGCGTGTGGTGGCTCCGTGCTGCGCTCGTCACCGGCTCAATCGGCATGTGGTGGCTCGGTGCTGCGCTCGTCACCGGGGCGCTCGGCGCCGGCTCGGGGAGCTCGTGGCGGTTGACGGCAGCGGGCGCAGCGGCCGCGGGACGGCTGATGGCCACCTCGATGTCGCCGGTGGTGGGACCACCGGTCACGTCGAGGAGCTCCTCGTCGTCGTTGCGGCGATCTTTGCGGAGCTGAAGCAGGAGGGCGAGGACCGCGCCCGCGAGTGCGCCACCGACCGCGCCGACGCCGAGAAGCATCGGGTCGATCAGCTGTTGCCGCACGGCCCCTTGAGTGTTCGGGTCGACGATGACGAGACGCAGCGCACCGGGGCCGCCGCTTGTCGGCTCCTGGAGCGCTGTCACCATCCCCACGAGTTCCTCGGTCAGCGCGGTCGACAACCGTTCGGCGTCGGCCGACGATGCGTTCTGGACGGAGACGTCGAGGATGACGGTCTGCGGCGGAACGCTGACGGAGATCTCGGAGAGGAATTGGGGCAATGAGATGTCGACGCCGGACTTCTCGATGGCGCGCTGGGCCACCACCGGGTCGGTCGCGAGCACCGCGAACGTCTGGATGCTGGCTCGGGCGGCCTGGTTGCCCTGGTAGGCCTCGAGCATGTCGGAGGTGCCTGTCGCGATGTACGTGCGAACCGTTGCCACGTAGGTCTGGGGTTGCAGCAGCGAGAACCCGATGGCCGCAACGAGGCCGATGAGGGTGAACGCAACGACGAGCATCCATCTGGTGGCGATGGTGGTGAGGATCTTCATCGGGACTCCATCTGTGATTCGGCGAGCACCTCGTGGCGACTCACGGGGAAACGGTTGTGTTGGTAGAGGAAGTAGGGCAGTAGGGCAGCGAACGGTGCGATGCCGAGGAAGTACGGGACGTACACCGCTTCGAGCGAACTCAGAGCGAGGATGGTGCTGAAGTACGCGAGCAGATAGGCGCGTGTGGTGCTGTCAGGGGTCTGGACCACTTTGACGACGGCTGCGAGGATGACGAGTCCGACACCCCAGACACCGACGGCCAGAAGCATTTCGAGCCACCCGTTGTGCGGCGAGTAGTTCGCCTTGAACAGCAACGAGGCGCCCGACTCGACCCAGAACGCCGGGTTGTGACCGAAGAACCACTGGTCGGGGATCTCCCGCAGCGCCTGGTTCCACAGGTAGCCACGCAGGCTGTAGTCGGAATTGGTGTAGCCGACGTACAGGGGAAACAGCGAGTACACCGCGCTCGCCACCAGGGCGAGCCCCAGCACCAGGTTTCGCACTCGAGTCGTGACCGAAGGCATGGCCAGGACGATCCCCAGTGCGCCGGCGACCGCGATGCCGCCGAACGCGGTCCGGCTTCCGGCGAGCATGCCGATCAACCCGACGCCGGCCACCGCCGCGAGCACACGCCACATCGGCAGGCGGTACACCGCGAAGGGCAGTAGCGCCGTGATGGTGATACCCGCCAGGTTGCCGTTACCCGCGAAGGGCGAAGTGAGGACCGCACCGAGGTCGGTGCACTTGTCGATGCGGCACGCTCCGACGACGCGGGACGAATTGAACAACACCGACACGAGCAGGACGGCGGCCGTCACGACCAGCGCGATTCGCGCCGCGCGGGAAACATCGTCGAGCCCGAAGGGCCGGTACCGGAAGATGAACCCGACCAGCAGGGCCATCGCCATGCCGAGGTTGATGATCCGCCCCGAACCGTCGATGACCATTGCGGCACAGGCGTACACGGTGAGCAGACCGAGGATCGCCGCGGACTGGTCGATCCGGAACCCGTGCGTTCCGATGGCCCTGAGGGCAGCCGCCACACTCAAGCCCGCCGCCGGGCCGTACAGGAGCACTGCGAAGATCGGTCCGGCTGCGTCCGCCGAGGACCAGACCGCCGGCGCCACCGCGTAGATCACGATGACCGGCCACGCCGTCAACGCGACCAGCCAGCTGCACAGGAACGGGTCGACCCGTCGAACCCACTGCGGGTCGTAGGCGGCGGCGACGAAAGCAACCAGGGCTGCGAACAGAGTCGCGACGATCATGACGCCCAGAGCTCCCGGAACGAGGCCGGAGCGGTTCCGGCGGAATCCTCATACAGCTCCCACGTCGCCCAACCCCCCGAGAACTCCTGAATCCGGCTGTCCGTGAACACGATCGATGTGGCATCGGGGAGATACACCTTGGCGCGGTCACCGTCGAGCTCGATCTCGAACCGTGCCGCATCACGATCGAACGCGGTCTTGTAGGTGCCCTTACCCAGCACCGTCTGGCCGCCCTTGCCGGCCTCCCAGATCGCATACGACCAACCGGTGCGCGTGGCGACGAAATGCACGGCCGCGCTCGGCGCGGGTTCGGACTCGTTGTCCGGCACGGGTTTCGCGCTCACCAGCAAGGCGATCGATCCGGCGTCGTCGCCGGTGAATCCGACCGTCGCGCCGATCCGGGTGACGTGTGCGGGCGAGAGGTCGGTCGCCACATACGATGCCGCGTTCGGTGCGGCCGACTCTCCGTGGAGGAGTCGGCCGTCGACGACTCGGAGAGGATGGGAGTTGCGTCCGCGTTCGATGGAGATGAATCCGGGCGGAACGGCGGCCGCGGTCGCGTAGTCGACGTGGACGGCGGCCCCCTGGGCGGTGGCGACCCGGTCGTCGGCGCGTTCGGCGAGCGCAGCCGTCGAGCACGCGGAGCCCAGGAGCATGAGGCCGACCGCAGCCACCGCCCACGCGACGGTCGACGGTCGTCTACCGGAGAACGAGAACATCAGAAGCCCTCGACCTCTCGGACCGGAGTCATGTACGACGACCGGTACCACCACTTGCACTCCGGCAGCTCGCGACGCCACCTCGCCGGGGCGCCGGCGTAGATTCCGGCATCACCCGCGGTCGCCTTGTTGGATGCGGTGACCACCGATCCTGCCGCCACCAGCGAGAAAGCCGGGATATGGGCGTTTTTCAAGATGAGGCAGGCGGTCGCCGTGAGGCTCCGCTCGCCGATCGTGATGGTGCCGATGGTGGTTCGGTCCTCGACGATGTCGATCTCATGGGACTGCAGCAGACTGCGGGTGCCCCCGACGGCGCTGTAGGCCTCCATGTCGATACGTCCAGAACAGTCGAAGTAGTGCCGGTTCGTGATCGCCGACTGTTCCGCCATCGACAGGACCCCGGCGCGGTCGCTGAACCGCTGGTACGACGGTGCGGCGGTGAACTGGTTGAGCCGGCCGATGAAGTTGTCCTTCTCCAACTCGACCGACGCCATCTGTCGGAAGATGTTGAACGGGGAGACGACGGCTCGGTCGCCGATGTGGAACGGGCCGCACCCGAGAACGAGATTCGGACCCAGAACCACGTCCTGTCCGACGGTGTTGCCGATGGCACGCAACAGGGTGTTCTTCGCGTTCGACGCGGGGAGCAGCCAGACGATCAGGCTGAGCCACTTGTTGGGTCGCTTCATGATGTCCTCCAGAGGTCGGCGAGCGGTGGTGTTCGAAGAGTGGATGTTTCGGCCCGGCGGCGAACGAACATCAACGCCACGACCGCGGTCGTCAGCACGGCGATGACGGTCAGGATCGTCGTGCGCATCAGCGCGTTCGGGAACGTCCGCCCGGCGGACCCCGGCCCAAGCACGACCGAGGCGATGGGGGCCGGTGATTCGAGCTCTGCCAGAGCAGCGGTGAACTCACGTCCGATTCCCAGCGCGGCTGCCTCGACCGTCTGCGAGTCGGCACCGCGAACTGTGAAATCCATGATCGTCGTGTCGGGCGGTGAGGTGATCGACAGGCCGGACCGGAGTTCGGCGGGAGTCATGCCGATGTGGTGGGAGTCGATTACCCGACGCAGAAAGTTCTCGCTGGTCACCAGCGACGAGTAGGACTCGATGCTCTTGGTGAGCAGCATCGTGGGGGCGGGATCGAAGTCCTGCGGGAGCTCCATCGCGTCACGCTCGTAGGTGAGCACCACACGCGCGGTGGCCTCGACCGTGCCGTGCTGCGACGTGAGAGTGGACACCGCAGCGGCCACGACGAGGCCGAGGCAGCCGAGGACGCCGAGCGCGACGAGCATCGGGGTGGCGGGTCGCCGCAACCCGCTCGTCCTCGTGTTCCTCATGCGCAGGCGCCCTTTCGGCCCAGGTCCGCCAGGATGGGGGTCATCCGCGCGGCGATGATGGCGTGTCCCTCATCGGTGGGGTGCCGCATGTCCGCGCCCACGAGCGGTTGCTCGCGCGGACCGTCGTACCAACCGTCGCGGATCGGGTCGACGAACGTCGACCGATGACGGGCGGCGACGGAGGCCAGCATCTTGTTGGCCCGCAGGTACCCGGATTCGACTGGGGCGTCGTGGATCCACGACAGTCCGACGATGACCACGGGGATCTCGGGACGTGCTTTGCGCACCCCGGCGATGGTCTCGTCGACCGCGGCACGGTACTGACGCGACGGGTGTGAGAGGTCGTTGCCGCTGCCGACCAGGACGATCGCCGACACATCGCGGGTCAACAGGCGTTGCGCCTCCGACGCGAAGGTGGTGTGTCGGATACCGGTCGTCAGGTAACCGGCGCCGCCGCGCCCCGACACCCGCAGCAGAACCGGGCACCGGTTGAGTCGCTCGCCGGACAGCTTCGCCTGCGCGACCCGCGTCCAGTTGGACGTGCCCTTGCCGCCGTATGTCGTTCCCTCGGTGAAACTGTCACCGATCACGAGGATCTTGACCGCTTCGTCGCTCGCGGCCGGTCGGACGCCGGCGGCGGCCGTCATCTCTTGGGCCGGGCCGGCGGCAACCGGGTCCGCGGACTCCCGCTGGACGAGGAACGTCGACGCTCCCGCGACGACGAGCGCGATGGCCGTGACCACGAGAAGCGCTCGCTCCCAATGAGTTCGGAGGAAACTGGTCATTCTCCCACCTTCGTGAATATCGGAGAGCAGGACTGCGAGGACAAGTGACTGACCGGCGACGGGAACGAGCCAGATCAGGGAAAGACGGTCGACGGCGCCGGCGAGCAGCAGCAGAGCCAGTGTCGTTGCGCCGCCGATCACGATCGCGACCGTCACCGTGTCGGGCCGCCCGAGGGCGATGTACTTGGAACTGAGCGCCTGGGACACCGACGAGATACCCGCAGCGATGATCATGCCGACCAGCAGCATCTGCGCCGGCTGGTACTTCGCGCCGACGATCTGCACGATCATCCAGGCGGCGGGCCACGCGATGACCATCACCAACAGGCAGTAGGCGAGGATGAGGTTCCGATAGCGACGGTAGATGCGGTCGAACGCCGAAGGGTCGTCGACCGATCCGGCCAGCTCGGGGACGGCGACCGTGGACACCGCTGCCGACAACAGGGTGAGTGGCCCGGTGACGCGTGAGGCCATCGCGAAGTAGCCGACCGTCGCCGGCGGAGCGAAAACCGCGAGCGCCGACACCTGCAGTTGAGCGAGGATGCCCGACATCGACAGCGCCCAGAAGTGGGCGACCTCTCCCGGCGAGAGTTCGCGGATCTCGGCGACGGCGCTCCGCACGGCCCGGGTTCCGACCGCGATCGTCGGGATCAGCAGCGCCGCCGCAGATGTGGAGGCGAACACGACGATGACCGCGATGTCGCCGAACCCTTGGCCCAGGGCTGCCATGGCACCCCACGCGGCCAGCGGCACCGCCCGCTGTACGACGACCAGGCAGCTGGCCGCGGTGTGGGCGCGGATGCCGGCCAGGAAGTTCTGGGCGAAGTTCTGCAGCGTGTCGGAGTAGGCGAAAAGCCCACCGGCGACGACGATCAGCGGCATCGTCGAGAGAGACACGACGGCGCCGGCGAGTACGAACACCAGAGACACCGACACCGTGTGGACGACATACAACCGCACGGCCGAGGTGTCGCCCCCGCCCGCGCCGGACCGCATGACCTGCACCGGCGCACCGAATCCCGCCACGAGCCCGATGACCAGACCGATGGTATACGCCAGGATGAACTGACCGAAGGAATCGACCGACAGCGCGCGGGCGAGCAGCAGCACGAAGACGCCGAGCATCGCGGAACTGGCCACTCGGGCCGCGATCCGTAGTCCGGCATCGTTGCGCAACCGGTCGCCGGCGCGACGACGGTCAGTGTCGGAGCGCACCGCGCAACCTCCGGTAGGTCGGCGTCAGCCGGATGCGGAACACGAGGAACGACGCCAGCTGTTCGGCGGTGCCCACGACCCCGAGCACGCGGTCCGTTCCCGACTCGGCGTAGCGCATGCGCAACCGGAACGATTCACCGAGGAACGTCCGCCACAGGTTCGCCGACTTGGATGCGTCGTGAAACCGCAGGGCCCCGATCGGGACCGGCAAGGCCCGCTGTCGCGGGGCGACCGCCGCGATCCGGAACTGCAACGAATAGTCCATGGTGCAATGCAGGTCGTTCTCGAAGCCGCCGAGCGCCTCGAGCAGATCACGTCGCATGACCACGGATCCCGAGAACGACGCGCAGGTGGAGCGGCGCAACAGGGTTCGCTTCTCGATCGGCTTGCCGTCGAATGTCCCGACCACGTCACCACCGGCCCGCAGGAGCTGATGGTCACCGGTCAGTACCGATGTCTCGGGGGTCTCGAGGGCGGCGGCACGGATCGCCGACAACGCGCCGTCGATCAGCAGATCGTCTGCGTTGAGCCAGATCACCCAGTCACCCGACGCGCGTGCGAGTGCGCGGTTGAGAGCGTCGGACTGGCCGTCGTCGCTTTCCACCACCGCGCGGACTCGGGGGTCCTCGGCAGCCAGTGCGGCGATGACGTCCTGGGTCCCGTCTGTCGAACCCGCGTCCTGGACGAGGATCTCGTCGTCGGCACTCATCTGGCGCAACGCCGATGCGATCGCCGGACCGAAGTAGTCACCCGGGTTGTAGGAGGGCACCAGGATCGAGAACGTGACCGGAGCGGTGGGGGCCGGACGGGTGGCGGCGAAGGTGTCAGCGGGTTGCGGCATAGCGGGCCTCCAGTTCTCGGGCAACGGTGCCGATGCCCCAACGGTCTTCGACCGCCCGCCGCGCTCGCGCTCCGCGGGCGCGGGCGCCGTCGGGATCGGCCAGAAGGGCACCCAGGGCAGCGGACAGTGCTTCCACCGAGTCGTCGACGACCAGCCCGGCATCGGCCTCGGCAATCAGGCCCGCGAAGCCGCAGGTATCGGTGACCACCACCGGCAGGCCGACCGCCATCGCCTCGAGAACCGACATGGGTAGCGGCTCGTGGACGGAGGGGAGCACGAAGATCGACGCCGAGGCCAGACGTGCTGGCACGGCATCCGACGGCAACGGCGGATCGCGACGTATCCGGGAACCGAGTTCGGGGCCGCAGACCGTACGGAAGGTGTCGATGACCTCGTCGACGGCGGGACCGTCGCCCTCATCGGGGCCGGCGATGGTGAAGCGGGCATCGAAGCGCACCGCGAGTTCGGCTGCGGCGCGGGCGAATGTGACCGCACGCTTGCGCGGGTGAAGCCGTGCCAGGAACAACACCTCGGGCAGATCGTCGTCGGCGGGCGCAGCGACCGGGACGGGCTGCGACAGTGGTACGCCGTTGGCCAGGTACGCATATCGCGGGGTGCCACCGATCGCGGAACGCAACTTCGTCAGTTCGACGTCGTTGAGATAGAACGCGGTGTGGGCATGCCGCACCGCCGGGATGGTGAGCGTCTTGTCGATCACCTGATAGGGAAGCGACGGGCGGGGATTGATCATGCCGTGCGTCTGCACGTGGGTGGCGACCCGACGCCGAGCGAGGAGCCGGGTGGCGGGCAGTGTCACGAAATCGCGGCTGAGGTGAACGTGGGCGACGTCGAACTCGTTCGCATGCAACCAGATCCATCGCAGCATGGACGGCGAGACGATGCGGGAGAAGCTGGGTGCCGTCCCGACCGTGCGCGTGGGGAAGGTCAGGATTCGGACGCCGGCCACGTCCGGTGCCGCGGCGTGGCCGTCGAACGAGCCCGCGATCAGTGTCACCTGGTGGCCACGCTCGGCCAGGGCACGACTCTGGTTGACGGCGACGGTCGCGGGACCGCCGAACTCGCCTGCCCGGGACAGCAGGGTCAACACCTGCAGGATCCTCATGCGGGATCACCTCCTGGGCGGCGGGTCGACGGGATCACCACGGCCCCACCCGGGACCTGCGTACCCGCCTTCAGCACAACCCCTTTCAGGACCGTCACCCCGTTGCCCAGATGGCAGCGGTCGCTGATGACGACACTCTGGCTGGTGCGGGTGAAGGTGGGCGAACGGTGGTCGTGGCCGCCGGAGCAGATGACCGAGCGCTCGCCGAGTCGGCACGCCGACCCGACCGACACCGGCTCCGGGTTGATGATCCAGACATCCCGATCGATGTGCACCTGGTCTCCGAGGGTGAGCTTCCACGGGAAGTGGACCCGGAAGGAACGGTGGATGTCGCAACCGGCACCCACCGCGGCGCCGAACGAGCGGAGCGCGAGGCGGCGCAAGCGGTTCCCGCCCAGACCACTACGAAGGACCGGCCCGACGCCCAACCACGTGACCATCCAGATGCGTCCGCGTCCGCGGTCGGACTTGTCGACGATGTAGTCGCGCAGGCGGCGCGGCTCCAGGTCGGACAGGATCACCGACCGCGCGGTGGTCGTGGTCGGCGTCGTCACGGTCATGCCCGCACGCTCGCGTGCTGTGCGAGCTTGTGCAGCCACAGCTCGAACCGCTCGACCGCGGCGTCGGCGCCGAGAACCTCACGTGCGTAACGGGCGCCGGCCTCACCGATTGCCTCGGCGGCGTCGGCGTCGGTCGCGATCAGCGTGATCGCGGAGACCAGGGCCGCCGGATCGCCCGCCGGTACCACGACGCCGCCCCCGGATCGCCGGACCTCGCCGGCGGTGATGCCGTCGTCGGCCACCGAGGCCACCACCGGCAACCCATAGCTGAAGTAGGTGGTCAGCTTGCTGGGCAACGACATCTCGACCACACCGGGCTTCTCGTTGACCACGAGGACATCGGCAGCCGACAGCATGAGGTGGAATTCGTCATCGGGAAGCGAGTCCACGAATGTCAGACTCGTGCAACCGCGGGCGCGTTCCTCGAGCTGTCGACGTTGATTGCCGTCGCCGACCAGGTAGATGTGGACCTGCTGCGTCGACGGGTCGTCGGTCCCGTCGATCAAGCGGGCCGCGTCGACGAGGTTCTCGAGTCCCTGCTTCTGGCCCATGTTTCCGGCGTGCACGGCGACGATGGCGTCCGACGGGATGCCGAGCCGCTCACGCGCCGAAGCGCGCGCGACCCGCGCGTCGTGCTGCACCTGCGTCCAATTGCGTACGTGGGTGACGACCTTCGGGTCGACACCCAGACGGTCGACGATGATCTCGCCGAACCGCGGATGTACGACGGCGATCTCGTCGGCCGCGCGCAGCGCGAACCTCTCGAGCTTGCCGACGAGTGTGCGGCTGAGCGATCCGCCGGACGCGGCCTCGCTGACGGCCTGGCTGTAGAGGTCGTGGACCCACACGCCCATGGGCGACAACCGTCGTCGTCCCAGCTTGCGGCGCAGCATGACCATGGCCGACGCGATGAGCGGCGGGCTCGCCATGACGGTGACGGCCTCGGGACGCAGGTGCGCGACGATGGCGCCCATGCCGAACTCGAGCTCCATGCGTGAACGGGCGACGAGCGCGGTGCCCTCGGGAATGCTGTGGGGCACTCGTACGACGATGACGCCGTGGTCGACGACCGTCGAGGTGTAGTCCGACATCTCTCCGTCGAGATGCCACTGCGGGTAGTGCGGGTAGCCGGTGACCACGCGGACGCTCCAACCGCGTGCGGCGAGGCGTCGCGTGATGTCGGTGACGTACGGGGCGATTCCCGTGACCTCGGGGGCGTAGTTGATCGCGATGAAGTCCACGCACTTACGGCCCGAGGAGACCGAACGAGGTCCGGTGGTCTCGTTCACCGGGCCGAGTGGCCGGCGGGTTCGATACGATGGCGATCGTGTTAGCTCAGTGGTCATCGCTGGTCTGGCCTTTCGTGATGCGCGCGATCGGGCTGGTGTTCGTGCCCAATTCGGTACGCCTGGCGGTGTTTCGGGTCTTCGGTGCGCAGATCGGCCGAGGTGTTCTGATGCGGCCACGCGTGCGGGTGACGCGGCCGGGCCGCCTCGTGATCGGTGCGGACTCGTGGATCGGAGAAGCGGTCACCCTGGACAACGAGGGTCCGATCCGGATCGGCGCCGACGTGGTGCTCTCGCAGTCGGCGACGCTGAGGGCGCCGGCGAGCGCCGAACTCGTCGTCGAGGACGGGGCATGGATTGCGTTGCGCGCCATCGTCACCGGACCCGCGACCATCGGCAGGCGGGCAGTGGTGGGTGCCGCCGCCGAGGTGTCCGGGGACGTCGCTGCGGGAACCGTCGTGGTGGGTACCGCGACGGTCACCGATGACTCAGACCCCGACATCGGATAGCTCGCTTCCCGCGGGGGACGCGTCGGTCGTGGAGTGGACCCCTCTATACCACTCCACGACCTGCGCCACCCCCTCGTGGAGGGTGATCATGGGACGCCAGCCGAGTTCGTGGATCGTGCTGACGTCGAGTAACTTTCGCGGAGTTCCGTCCGGTTTGGTCGTGTCCCATTCGACGGCGCCGTCGTAACCCACCGCGTCGGCGACGATGCTCGCGATCTCGGCGATCGAATGGTCGACCCCGGTACCGATGTTGACCTGCCGTGGCCCGTCGTAGTGCTCGAGCAGGCGCATGCACGCCTCGGCCATGTCGTCGACGTGGAGCAGCTCGCGGCGCGGGGTGCCGGTGCCCCAGTTGGTCACGATCGGCGCGGCCCCCCGGCGCGCCGATTCGTACCGCCGGATCATCGCCGGCAGCAGGTGGCTGTTGTCATCGGAGAAGTTGTCGTTCGGCCCGTAGAGATTGGTCGGCATCGCCGAGATCCACGGCAGGCCGTACTGGCGTCGCGTGGCCTGGACCTGCATGATGCCGGCGATCTTGGCGACCGCGTAGGCGTCGTTGGTCGATTCCAGTGGTCCGGTCAGCAGCGCGTCCTCCCGGATGGGCTGCGGCGCGAACTTGGGATAGATGCACGACGACCCGAGGAACAGCACCCGTTCGACGCCGAACGCGGCCGCGGCGTCGAGCACATTGACCTGGATACGCAGGTTCTCCGAGAGGAAGTCGACGGGTGCGGTGCTGTTGGCGATGATCCCGCCCACCCGTGCGGCGGCGAGGATCACGACGTCGGGTGTGGTCGATGCGAAGAACTCGAACACGCTGTGCCGATCCCGGAGGTCGAGGTCGCGGCTCGACCGCCCGATGATGTCGGTGAACCCACGACGCTGCAGCGCGCGCACCAGGGCGGAGCCCGCCAGCCCTCGATGACCCGCGACGTAGACCGTCGACGACGGATCGAACCTCATGACGCGCGACTCCAGGTGAGCAGCTGGGGAGTGTCGATCCATTCCGTGCCCTCGCATTTGAGGGCGGCGATGTCGGCGTCGACCATGATCCGTGCCAGTTCAGGGGCCCGCACCTGCGCCCGCCAGCCGAGATCCAGCTCCGCCTTCGACGCGTCGCCGATCAGTGAGTCGACCTCGGTGGGGCGCAGGTAACGCTCATCGAAGATCACGTGCTCGCGCCAGTCGAGGCCGGCGTGATCGAAAGCGTGCTCGAGGAAGTCCCGGACCGAAAAGGGAACCCCGGTGGCGAGAACGTAGTCGGACGGTTCGTCGGCCTGCAGCATCCGCCACATGCCCTCGACATACTCGGGCGCATACCCCCAGTCGCGCACCGCGTCGAGATTGCCCATGTACAGGTCCTTCTGGACGCCGGCCTTGATGCGGGCGACCGCGCGGGTGATCTTGCGGGTCACGAAAGTCTCGCCGCGACGCGGGGATTCGTGATTGAACAGGATGCCGTTGACCGCGAACAGTCCGTAGGCCTCGCGATAGTTGCGGGTCACCCAGTACGAGTAGACCTTGGCCGCGCCGTAGGGCGACCGCGGGTAGAACAGGGTGTCCTCGTTCTGCGGCGGCGGCGAGGCGCCGAACATCTCCGAGCTCGATGCCTGGTAGAAACGGCACCGAATCCCGGCCTGCCGCACGGCTTCCAGGAGGCGGATCGAACCGATTCCGGTGGTGTCACCGGTGTGCTCGGGCTCGTCGAAGCTGACGCGGACGTGCGACTGGGCGGCGAGGTTGTAGACCTCGTCCGGATTGATCGACGCCAGGAGGGTGACCAGTCGCGCACCGTCGCTGAGATCGCCGTAGTGCAGGAAGAGCCGGGCGAAAGGATCGTGCGGGTCCTGGTACAGGTGATCGATGCGGGCGGTGTTGAACGACGACGAGCGACGGATCAGCCCGTGTACCTCGTAGCCCTTCGACAGCAGGAGTTCGGCGAGGTACGAGCCGTCCTGTCCGGTGATTCCGGTGATCAGCGCCTTCTTCATGGGTCTTCCTTCGTATGTCGCGAGAGTGGTTGTGGTCAGTGGTGTTCGGGTGCCGGTGCGAGGTGACCGGTGCGCGACGGGGTTCAGTAGGCGCCTCGACGCGAGAGGACGGCACTCGCCGTGCGCCAGAGGATGACGAGATCGGTGGTGAGAGACCAGTTCTCGACGTAGGAGAGATCGAGCCGGACGGAGTCGTCCCAGGAGAGGTCGCTGCGGCCGGAGATCTGCCACAGGCCGGTCATCCCGGGCCGGACCAGCATGCGGCGCCGGACGACCTGATCGTAGGACTCGACTTCCTCACGCAGTGGCGGTCGTGGACCGACCAGGCTCATCGTGCCGCCGAGGACGTTGAAGAGCTGGGGGAGTTCGTCGATGCTGTATCGGCGGATGAAGCGGCCGAAGCGGGTCACCCGCGGGTCCGTGTGCAGCTTGAAGAGCACGCCGTTGCCGTTGTCGAGGTGGATGAGCTCGCGGCGCCGGGAGTCCGCGTCGACCACCATCGAACGGAACTTCCACATCATGAATGGCTCGTTGTCGGTGCCGACGCGTTCGGCACGGTAGAAGACCGGACCTCTGCTGTCGAGTTTGATGATGAGCGCGCACAGTGCCAACAGGGGCGAAAGCGTCAGCAGTGCAACGCTTGTGACGACCTTGTCGAAGGTGAGTTTGAGGAATCTGTTGGCACCCTTGTACTGCGGTTTGTCGATGTGCAGGAGCGGCAGTCCGGCCTCCGGTCGCATCGTGATCCGGGGGCCGGCGATGTCGATGAGACCGGGCGCGACGAGCATCTCCACGTCGCAGTTGTCGAGTTCCCACGACAGTTCGCGCATTGCCCGATGTCCGAGCGAGTCCGCGGAGGTGACCGCGACTGTATTGGCGCCACAGGACTGTACGAGTTCGGCCGCACGGTCGTAACCGGCGAACACCGGGACGTCGGTGCTCTCACCCTCGGTGCCGTACCCGGAGAACCGGGGCATCGCGGTGGGGGTCGTCGGGTCGATGAGACACACCCCGACGACGCGGTAGCCGAGTGACGGGTTGGTGTTCAGTCGCTCGATCAGCGCCCGTGCCGACGTTCGGGACCCCACGACCAGCACCGATCGCAGGAAACGTCCGCTTTCGCGGCCGGTCGTCAGGTGCCGGCGCCACGCCCACCGGCTGCCGAGGAGCATCAGGGTGCCGACGGGCAGGACGATCGCGATGAAACCGCGTGCGATGGCGAGGTCGAAGACCAGGTCGACCATGGCCCAGGCGCCGAAGAAGCCGAAACAGGCGGTCAGGACGCGGTGATACTCGACGGGGCCTGCACCGAGGATGCGCGGGTCGCCGGCCTGCCCGATACGCAACGCCAACTGCCATCCGACGATGAGGGTGGCGGTGACCAGCAGCGCCGGCATTCCGTCGCGTCCGATCGGGCGCAGCAGGTCGCCCCCGAAGCGGATGACCTGACCGGCGAGCACCGCCAGCGCGATGAGGGACAGGTCGGTCCACGCGATGTGCCGCGCGTACTGGACGAGCCACCTCTGCGACGCGATCGGCGCCGCGCCCGGAACACGCTCGGCGCCGATGAAGGCACGTGTGAACCGGTCAACTGGAACGCTCATGTACTCCCCCTGAGTAGTGCCGCGAGAAGTGGCCGATCTATTCGTTTCGGCTTCTCGCCCCCTTGGCAATTCGGAACTGTACAGACCATTCCGCGTCATTCAAATAGGCGTTTGTGGGCGTTGGAGGATTCGAAACAATGGCCATTGTTGAGATGTCTGAATTGTTGGACAAGTGACCTATTTGCTTGCCGCAGATGGATGCCCGGTCGAGCTTTTGCGCGGGCCGAGGTGATCGTCAGGTAAACGTTGTCTACCGTCCAGAATCGTGCATATCGCCTACTGGATGGGGCGTTCGCCGGCGCATCGGCGCTGTCTACAACCTCTCTAGCTGCGGATACGGCGTCGAGTCATGCCCTCAGGGAGGTGGAGGATGCCGGCAACTGAGAAGTCGTAATGGTTGCGTAAGGCTTTTCAGTTGACAAATCGAGGTTGAGAAAACGTTGTTGTCTTTTGACTCGCTCTGATTGTCAATTGATTCGATGGCCCCGCTCGTCAGGTGCGAAATGGGGCGCACTCGCCTTCCGTGGGCGGCCGTCGAAATATGAGGGAGCGTGGCAAATCGGCTTCACCTCGCGCGAATTGCGCGCGGGAAACTCCTCGTGACATGTCACAAATTTGTACTTCTTGTGTCCCGCTGTGGGGATGGATGCGGCAACGCGGCGCGAGAAGTGAGCAATGCGAACGGTTCTCGTGTTGCCGGCCGGGGATGCAGCGGCCGAGGGTTGCGCAGGCGCGAGCGGATCGATGAGTGAAAGGGGTGTCCGGTGTGGTCAAAGCCGCCCGCTATTACGGACTTTCGTGATGCACTGATGTCTTGATCGCGGTCGGTCTGGATCGTGAGCCACTGGGGAGCACGTCATGACGTTCGCCCGCCGCGTTGCCGCAGTACTGGCCTCGACAACGATCGCTCTCGCAGGACTCGCAAGTGCGACACCCGCCGCGGCGGTGGCCGCCCCTGCAACTGGGAGCCTCGACGGCCTCGATCTCGGGTCCCTCGAACCGCGTACGAGCGAGCCGGAGGTGCTCGTCACAATGAGCACCGGCTTCCGAGGGGCGACGGTCACCATGATCAACGCTCAACCCGACTCGTCCTGCTTCGAAACCCCTGGGCTCGAACTGCCAGATCGCTGGCCTTCCAATTGGCGGGTGATCTTCACTGCGAGGCGTGGCGCGAGTTGTGGACTGGGTCGGGCTGACGCCACTCTGAACTTCGACCTGGGCGGAGGCGACCGTGCAAGGGTCCGTATGACCTCGACTGGCGCGGGGTACGTCTTCCTCGAATGTGACTCGCCGTACTTCTGTGATCAGGTCGGAGGCCGGGCGCGATACGACTTCCGGATCGGCTGAGCGACCGGCGTGCGCACGAGGGCGGTAGAGATGAGTGCCCCCACCAGGGCTCGAACCTGGGACCTGCGGATTAAAAGTCCGTAGCTCTACCAACTGAGCTATAGGGGCAGGACCCCGGCGAGCCGGGGCGTCGATGAGTTTACAACGTGCGCGAGGGGTCCGGACGAGGCCCTCGCGCCGCGTGTCGGCGAGCTGGCCCTGACAGCCCCCTTATGGACCTGACCAGTCGATTTGTGGTTTCTGCGAAACCTGTCATAAGCTATGCGAGCTCCCAACGGAGAACACGACCGGCCCCCTTCGTCTAGCGGCCTAGGACGCCGCCCTTTCAAGGCGGTAGCGCGGGTTCGAATCCCGTAGGGGGTACGCCTGCGCGGAACTCGGCAACGGGTCCCGCGTGGATAATTTAACAAGGCCCTGTGGCGCAGTTGGTTAGCGCGCCGCCCTGTCACGGCGGAGGTCGCGGGTTCGAGTCCCGTCAGGGTCGCCAAAGGTTTCGGTTCATTGCCAACCGGTGCCTTCCGGCCAGGTAGCTCAGTTGGTACGAGCGTCCGCCTGAAAAGCGGAAGGTCGTCGGTTCGATCCCGACTCTGGCCACAACAAATCCCCAGCAGATTCGTCTGTTGGGGATTGTTGTTGTTTGGTCCACCTTCGTCCGAAAACGATTGGTGCCAACGGTTTTCGCTTCAGAACGGCGGAGGATCGTCGAAGGAGTCCTGACGCTCGGCGTCGTGTTCGGCCTCGCGCTGCCGCCTGTTCCGGGCACGTTCGGCCCGCCGGCGCGCCAGCTTGTCGGCGAGTCGGGTGCGGGTGCGGCTCGGGTTGTCCTCCGGGCCGATGACGCGCGGCCGGGGTGGTGCTTTCGCGGCCTGCTCGAACCGGATGCGACGCAGGTTGGGGAAGAGGTCCTCGAGCGTCTCGGCGTCGCCGTGGAGGATGATGCCCTCCGGGGTGATGTACTCCGTGTTCAGGCGGCCGTCCTCGTCGCGATACTGCACATCCACCCAGTCGCCGTGGGTCTTCAACAAATGGCCCGCGCGGCATTTGGCGTTCAGGTTCTCGCTGGATGTGGATCCGCCGCGGGAGGGGTCGCGGTGGTCATACTCCGCCACGTGGTCCAGATCGCACGCGAACGCCGACCGGGTGCAGCCGGGTTCAGTGCAGTAACCGTCGCGGACTCGGACGAAGTCGGCGCATGCCGTCGTCGGCCGGTACGGATCCGCGGGCTGGGCGCCTGGATAGACCACGGTCTCGTCGTCGATCGAAATCGACTGTGCGACGGCCTGTACCGGACGGGTTCGCGGGGGTGTCACGGGCTTGATCGTCGCGTCGTCACGCGAGGCGAGATCGCGGACGTGTTCGTCGGAGATGACGCCGTGGTCGTCGAGGAAGCCGATGCCGGGGCCCCCGGCGAGAGTCGAGGCGTCGGTCACGACGTGGATGACGACCGCGGTGCTGACCGGTGCGATCAACGAACCGGGCTCCGGGATCTCGGCTTCGCAGTCGGGGCGGTCGCACTGGCACTCGAACGCGACGCCCGTCAGGAGAGCGAACATCGCGTCGGAGTTGCGCTGACCGCGGTTGCGGCCGTCGTGCTTGCACGCCGATTCGGCGAGCGCATTGATGGCCTTGGCGGCGATGCGGACGTTCTCCGCCGACATGACGCCGGTCAGTTCGGCGGTTCCGTCCTCGAGAGTGCGGGTCCACATCCCACGCCCGTCGAGCGCCTCCCGGCGGCGTTCGCGTACGGCGTCGGGGTCGTGCCGGAACACCAGGCGGTCCACCATGTCCCGCAGGCGGGCGCGGTCCCAGACACCGCGGCGCTTGCGAAGCGTCCGTGCGATCTCGGCATCCAGTGCCGGTGCCACGGAATCGTCGGCGGCGATCAGGTAGGTGCGCGAGATGATCAACCGGACCTGCCAATCGGTGGTGACACCGTCCCGCAGGGTGGCGGAGACCTCGGGAAGCCGGTCACGCAGGACCAGTGCCTCCTCCATCAGTGTCTCGGCCTTGCGACGCGAGATGCCCTCCTGCCGCGCGATGCGGGCGGCGCAGTCTGCATGACCGTCCATGACGAACTTGCTGATGTCCTCACGCGCGGCGACCAGGCGGTCGTACATGACCGCGATGATCTGATACTGCGACCACGCGAGGAACGACCGGCCTCGCGTCCCGGCGGCCATACCGTCCATCAAGACGCAGAGTTCCGTCTCATCGGGATAGGCGGGATCGACCCCGGCGAGGAACTCGCCCGGTAGATCGGCCCATGACACCACGATGATTCCCCCGAACACGTGTGCGCGGACATCTCCGACGGTTGTCCGCTCACCCACCAATCTAGACCTCACCACCGACAAACCGAGATCTCGATCCCCAGGCCGGGTGTACGAGAAAGGCTATGCAGCAACAGGAATCGACTGCCAGACTTCATTTCGTCGACGCGACTTCGATCGAGGTCGCGTCGACGAAACGAAGTCTGGGAGTGGGGCCTTCCGCCGATCATCACTGTGTCGCCGCGAGACCGGCCATACTCATCTCCATGAGAACTCGCACGACCACGGTGGTCGTCCGCAGCGTGTACGGAACCGCCGCGGTCGAGTGGTTCCTGATCATCGCGATCGTCACGATCCTCGTCACGCGGTTGTATCTGCACCTGACGGGATATCCGCAGATCGGCGACGGCACTCTGCACATCGCGCACGCCCTGTGGGGTGGCGCGCTGATGATGTTGGCTCTCATCAACGGGTGGCTGTTCCTGGGGGCGTCGGCGCGTGTCACCTCGATCGTGCTCGGCGGTATCGGTTTCGGGTTGTTCCTCGACGAGGTCGGAAAGTTCGTGACCCGGACCAACGACTACTTCTACGGGCCGTCGGCGGAGATCATGTACATCCTCGTCGTGCTGGTTCTGCTCATCAGTCGGATCGTCCGAGATGTGAAGCGCCCCACGGGAGCCGAAGCGCTTGCCAACGCCGCGGTGATCGCCGCCGACGGGGTGGCGCACGGGCTGCCCGAGCGTCGCCGACGCCAGGCCGATGAGTTCCTGGAGATGGCGGGGGAGAAGGGACTCGACGCCGAGACGATCGGTCACATCCGCGCGGTGCTCGAATCGAGTGAAGGGACCCCCGATCGGCTGATGCGGCTGCGCGATCGTGCGGTGGGGCTCATCCCCCGGTTCTTCCGGAGTCCACGCTGGATCTCACTGGTGGGGTGGGGTCTGGTGCTCGCATCGGGCGTCACCGTCGTCGTCGGTGCCCTGAGCTTCTACTTCAACGAGAACCGGTACGACGAGATCGCGGTCTACATCGAACTCACCCGCGATCACAAGGCGACCTGGATCCTTCTCGTCAGCGGCATCGTCACACTCGCGCTCTCGCTGCCCGCCATGATCGCCCGTCATCGGGAGGACGCCGGGGTGTGGCCCCTGCGTGCACTGCGGATCGCCGCACTGGTGTTCACCTTGTCCAACGCGCTCGTCGACTTCGCGCTGGAAGGGTTCGGCGCATTACTCAACCTCGGCCTGGGCCTGTTCGCGCTCAGCGTCGTGAGCTACCACCTCTCGCAGGCGGTCACGGAGTCGAGCGGTGCCCGTGATGAACTGAGGGTGTGACTCACCTCGAACGGCAAGTGGCGGCCGCGCGCGTCGAACGGTTCGAGCGTCGTACCGCCGATGTGCCGGGCTCCCGCGCTGCCTCGGTGGTTCTCGCGGTCGCCGAGAAGGACGGCAGACAAGGCATCTGGCTCTCGAAGCGTCCCGCGACGATGCGTCGGCATGCGGCCCAGTTCGCGTTGCCCGGCGGCCGGCTCGATCCCGGCGAAGACCACGTCACCGCAGGACTCCGTGAGCTCGACGAGGAGCTCGGCATCCAGCTGCCGACGAGTTCGGTCCTCGGTCTGCTCGACGACTATCCGACACGATCGGGGTTCGTGATCACCCCGATCGTCTGCTGGGCCGAGGAGTACCAGGAGCCGACGCCCAACCCGGACGAGGTCGCGCTCCTGTTCTTCGTGACGTTCGAGGAACTCCTGGTGGAGCCGCGGTTCCTCTCGATCCCGCAGTCGGACCTCCCGGTCATCCAGCTACCGATCGTGGGATCGCTGGTCCACGCGCCGACAGCCGCGGTGATCTACCAGTTCGCAGAGGTGGTCCTGCGCGACCGGGCCACCCGCGTCGACGGGTTCGAGCAGCCAGTATTCGCCTGGAAGTAGCCAGTGCGACATAGATCACGCTACGGAAATCGGGCACCGGGAATGAAATCGGACCGTGGTCCGGTTAGCTTGGGTGATGGGTCGCGAAGGCCCACGGCCACTCGAGACCCGAACCCGAATTTCTGGAAGGACGCACTCATGACTTCTGCAACCACCGTCAAGGCACCGATCCCCGCCGGCACCTGGACCATCGACGCTGTGCACTCGGCGATCAACTTCACCGTGAAGCACCTGATGGTCAGCAAGGTCCGCGGCAGCTTCGACACCTTCTCCGGCACCATCACCGTCGACGAGAACGGTGCCCCGGCTGTGCAGGCCGAGATCGACGTGACCTCGATCAACACGCGCAACGAGCAGCGTGACGGCCACATCAAGTCCGCCGACTTCTTCGACGCGGAGAAGTTCCCGACGGCGACCTTCGTCTCCACCGGCGTCCGCCAGAGCGGCGATGACTACCTCCTCGACGGCGACTTCACCCTGAAGGGCGTCACCAAGCCCGTCACGCTCGAACTCGAGTACCTGGGCACCAACCCCGGCATGGGCCAGGGCACCGTCGCCGGTTTCGAGGCGAAGATCGTCCTCAGCCGCAAGGAGTTCGGCATCGACATCGAGATGCCGCTCGAGGGTGGCGGCGTCGTCGTCGGCGACAAGATCACCATCAACCTCGAGATCGAGGCACTCCAGGCCTGATCCGCACGAACCCCGGTCGGGACTCGCCCACATTCGAGTCCCACCGGTCACGGACCGGTACCGCGCTCACCCCGCAGCGGTGCCGGCCCGTTCGTCTGTGTGGGCTTCGACCGTTCCGAAAGGGTCATTGGTCACCTCATCTGCGGCGATCCCTTCGGTAGGCTGCGAAGAACGCCGCTGGGCAGGAGAGGCCGATGGGACGACCGCGCCGGACCCGCCGTGGTGCGCCGTGGAACCGTCTTCGCCGGCGCACCGCGGGTTTGTTGTGGGGAAGTCCCACGGTTCCGAGCCCGCGCGGGTGGTCGCGGATAGGGCCGACGATGCGCAGCCGGATCGCGCTGCACGCCACGGTGACCGCGATGACGGCCGTGATCGCGAGCAACGCGGTGATCGGTGCCGAGACCTTCCTCCTCGTCCAACTCGCCTTCAACGGTGGGCAACTCACATTCGACGAGACGCTGGGCGCCCCCAACTTCCCGGTTGTCGTGGGGGCCATCATCGTCGGCATTCTCACGAATCTCCTGCTCGGCCTCATCGCGGTACGGCCACAGCTGCAGTGGTTCATCAGTTGCCAGCCCGCCGACCATGCGCGACGCCGCGCGGTCCAGCGGATCCCGATCGTCCAGGTTCTCGTGACGGCGACCGCCTGGACTGCCGCCGTCCTCTTCTACGTGCTCATCGCCGAACAACTGACGACCGCGACCGTCGCCGGCGTGGCCGTGGCGTTCGCGCTTGCCGGATCGTCGAGTGCCTGTCTCACCTACCTGTTCGCCGAACGCGCCGCTCGTCCGCTTGCGGTGGTGGTGCTGGAGGACTTCCCGACGAACCACGTCATGAACGGGGTCCGGGTGCGGATGCTCGCGGTGTGGTCGGTGAGTTCGGCGGTCCCGATGGTCGGCCTGCTCACCGTCAACGCCGGTCGGTGGGGCGGCCTGCTCCCCGATGTCCACGGCGCGGTCGACTGGACCACCGTGGTGCTCACCATCGTCGGGCTGGTCTCGGGTGCACGTGTCATCGCGCTTGTCGGACAGTCCCTCACCGATCCGCTGACCGAGATGCGTCGTGCCGTGCATCGCGTCGACCACGGGGACTACAAGGCCCGCGTACCCGTCTACGACTCCTCGGAACTCGGTGTGCTGCAACACGGCTTCAACCGCATGGTCGAGGGGTTGGCCGAACGCGACCGCATGCGAGAGATCTTCGCGCGGCACGTCGGCGACACCGTCGCCGACCTGGCGATCTCCGATGGCGTCGGCATGCACGGCACCAACACTCACGTCGGCGTGCTGTTCGTCGACATCGTCGGCTCGACAGGGATTGCGCAGCAACGCAGCCCGGACGACACGGCCGCTCTGCTGAATGCCTTCTTCAGCATCGTCGCCGACGTCGTCGACCAGCATTCGGGGTTCGTCAACAAGTTCGAGGGAGACGCCGCGCTGGCGGTGTTCGGTGCGCCGGTCGAGATCGACGACCCCGCCGGCGCTGCCCTCGCCGCAGCGCGGGATCTGGCCGACCGTCTCGCACACAGCCTCGACATCCGGTGGGGCATCGGTGTTTCCCACGGCGATGTGTTCGCCGGCAACATCGGTGCCGAGCGACGCTACGAGTACACCGTCATCGGCGACCCGGTGAACGAGAGTGCGCGACTGTCCGACATGGCCAAGACCGGTCGCATTCCGGCCCTCGCGAGCGGTGCGGCCATCGAGGCCGCAGGCGACGAGACCGAGGAATGGAAACTGCTGGGCAGTCGGATCATGCGGGGCAGATCCGAGCCGACCGACTTCTACGCGCCCATCGAGCTGGTTCAGCGACTCGGGTCGTCGACCAATCTGATCGCCGAATTGCTGCGTCCCGCGCGACGCATCGTCGGGGCCAACCCGCTCCGGATGTCGACCTTCTTCGGTGGCTGAAACTCCCGCGCCGAAGAGATGGATCGTTGACGACATACCAAGCCGTGAATAGCGTGGGCACGGTCCCGGCGTCGATGCCGGGGGAGACACAGCATCCCAGGGGGTCGCGATGAGTGGTTGGACGGCAGCGGATATTCCGGATCAGACGGGTCGCACCTTCGTGGTGACGGGCGCCAACAGCGGGCTCGGATACCAGACGGCCAAGGCGCTCGTGAAGGCCGGAGCGGACGTGGTGCTCGCGTGCCGCAACACCGCGAAGGCGGATGCGGTGGCATCAGAACTCGGCTCGCAGGCGACCGTTGCCAAACTCGACCTCGCCGACCTGGATTCGGTACGCACCTTCGCCGCGGGTCTCACCGGGGCCGACGTATTGGTCAACAACGCAGGCCTCATGGCCGTGCCGTTCCGGCGCACGACCGACGGCTTCGAGATGCAGATGGGTACCAACCATCTCGGGCACTTCGCGCTCACTGCGCTCCTGCTGCCGAAGATCACCGAGCGAGTGGTGACCGTGTCGTCGACCGTTCACCAGATCGGTCGTATCGACCTCGACGACCTGAACTGGGAGAAGCGGCGATACCGACGCTGGCGCGCGTACGGCGATTCCAAGATGGCCAACCTCATGTTCGGCAAGGAGCTCGCAGCGCGACTCGACGCCGCCGGGTCGTCGAAGAAATCGCTCATCGCCCACCCCGGTTATGCCGCAACCGAACTGCAGGGCCGCACCGAGAACTTCTCCGACTTGTTCGCGAAGCTCGGTAACAAACTGCCCATCGCGCAGCCTGCCGCCGACGGTGCTCTACCGCAGCTCTACGCCGCGACGATGCCGGACGTGGAGTCCGGGACGTTCTTCGGGCCCACCCAGCTCTTCGGCATGCGCGGAGCCCCAGGGCGCAGCACGTACCGCAAGGCCGCCGACGATGTGCGGTTCCGGGGCGCGCTGTGGGACGAGTCCGAACGGCTCACCGGAGAGAAGTTCGACGTCGCGGCTGCCGGCTGAGGCGGCCGCAGACCGGTACCGGCCCTACTGAACGCTGAACGCGATGCTGTTCGACGCACCCGAGATGGTGTCGGTGACCCGAATCGTGAAGTCGCCCGCGCCCTTGAAGAAGTAAGACTTCACCGCGGTGCAGTCCTGGGTCTTGTACAGCGCGGCCTCCTTCGGCACCTTCGGGCCCGACAGACGGACCTCCATGCGGCACTCGTTACCGTCGACGATGGGTCCGGCGTCGATGATCGAATTCCAGCGCACGCCGAGCCGCGAGTTCTTCGGATAGGTGCCGGGGACGATCGCCTCGGTCTTGTTCGGCGCGTACACCCACACGTTGATGGACTTGATGCCGTTGGGTGCGCCCGGGCGACCGAGTTTGCCGTAGTGCGTGACCTTGTCGCCGCCGGATGACCCGAGGGCAGCGCTCCCGGAGTCGAGACTGCCGCTCGCACTTCCGAACAAGCTGTCCAGGGGGCCGGCGTTCGCCGGTGCGGCGGGCAGCAGCAGGGCAGTGGCGGCAAGCAACGTGGCGGCGATACGGGTGCGCTTCATCGAACTCTCTCGGTCATCGCGGTTTATAACGAAATGATTAAAGCACGGGGAACCCCGCATGCGAAGGGTCGCCTCACCAGAGGGCGGCCGGCGAGTGAATCATCGAACATGTATTCGATCAGCGGTGTAGGGTGGCGCTCATGTCGATCGGTATCCAGGGCTCGTTGTTCGCCGACCAGTCGGCTGATCCGGCTCTCGGCGACCTCTCGACCACGATGATGCGTCGCCCGCTCACCGACGGCGCCTGGGTCGACCTCTGCCCGGGGTGGATCAGCGGTCCGGAGGAGCTCTTCGACCGGCTGCGCCGGAACGTTCCGTGGCGCGCCGAGCGGCGTCAGATGTACGACCGGGTGGTCGATGTCCCGCGCCTGGTGTCGATCTACCAGGCCGACGACCCGTTCCCGGACGACCTGATCACCCAGGCCCGGAGTGCGCTGAGCGACCACTACCGCGACCAACTGCCTGAAGGCTTCGCGACCGCCGGCGTGAGCCTCTATCGCGACGGCAACGACTCTGTGGCGTGGCACGGCGACCGGATCGGCCGCGCCTCGACGCACGACACGATGGTCGCCATCATCTCACTCGGCGCGCCACGACCACTGATGCTGCGTCCCCGCGGGGGCGGGAAATCGTTGCGGTTCACGCTGTCGACGGGCGATCTGCTCGTGATGGGCGGCAGCTGCCAGCGCACCTGGGAACATGCGGTTCCCAAGGTGCGCGGCGTCGGGGCGCGCATCAGCATCCAGCTGCGTCCGCCGGGAGTGTGGTGACCTCCCCACGAAATTTCTAGCCGGCGTGCGAGACCGGCGTGATCGGCAACCGCAGCGCGGCGGGGGCGTGCGCCGGGACCGTCGGATGGATCGGCTCCACCGGTTCGACGGGCCGGTACGTCGAACCGAGCGCGGGTCGCGGATCGGCCTCCCCGGCATTCGGCCACATCGCCAGCGCGCGTTCGGCTTGCGCGGTGATCGTCAGCGACGGGTTCACGCCGAGGTTGGCCGACACCGTCGAACCGTCCACGATATGCAGGCCCGGATGGTTGAACACGCGGTGATAGGGGTCGACGACGCCGTCCTCGGCAGAACGGCCGATCGAGCAACCGCCCAGGAAGTGCGCGGTCATCGGGATGTTCAGCAGGTCGACGACGGAACCGCCTGCGTCGCCGTCGATCTCGTCGGCCACCGCGCGCACGGCGTCGTGTCCCACCGGAATCCATGTCGGCGGCGGATCGCCGGCGCCCTGGCGGCTGCGCAGCATCGGGCCGAAACGCCCGCGACGCGAGAACAGTTCGAGTGAGTTGTCGGCCGTCTGCATGACGAGGGCGATGATCGTGCGCTCGGACCAGCGTCGAACCGACAGGCTGCGGATCGTGACCAGCGGATGCCGCGCCATCTCGACGATCGCCTTCAACGGCCTCGGAATGCGACCGTCGCCATCGATGAGCATCGCCTGGAGCAGCCCGATGAGGTTGCTGCCCTTGCCATACCGCACCGGCTCGATGTGCGTGTGCTCGTTGGGATGGAATGACGACGTGATCGCCACACCCTCGGTGTAGTCGGTCTCGAGGTCGCGTGCCGTGGCGGCCAGCACGGCTTCGGAGTTGGTGCGGACCACCTTGCCCAGGCGCGTCGACAGCCCGGGCAGGTGGCCGCCCTGCTGCATGTCCAGCAGCAGCTTGTTGGTGCCGTAGGTTCCTGCGGCGAACACCACGTGATCGGCGGTGAACGCACGGCGGCCCCGGCGCGACCAGCGGCGACCGGTGCGGTGCGCGCCGACGACGTATCCGCCGTCCGGGCCCGGCCGCACGGTGTCCACGGTCGTCATCGGGATGACCTCGGCGCCGGCTTGTTCGGCGAGATAGAGGTAGTTCTTGACCAGGGTGTTCTTGGCGCCCACCGGGCAGCCGGTCATACAGGCGCCGCAGTCGGTGCATCCGGTGCGGGCAGGCCCGGCGCCACCGAAGAACGGATCGTCGACCGTCTTGCCGGCTTCACCGAAGAACACACCCACCGGTGTGTGGACGAAGGTGTCGCCGACGCCCATGTCCTCGGCGACCTTGCGGATCACGCGGTCGGCCGGGGTGACCTTGGGGTAGGTGGTGACCCCGAGCATGCGAGATGCCTGGTCGTAGTAGGGATCGAGTTCGGACGCCCAGTCGGTGATCGAGCCCCAGTGCGGGTCGTCGAAAAAGGCGGGCAGCGGGCGGTAGAGGGTGTTGGCGTAGTTCAGTGATCCGCCGCCGACCCCGGCGCCGGCCATGACGAGGACGTCGCGCAGCAGATGCATCCGCTGAACACCGAACATGCCGAGCGCCGGTGCCCACACGTAATCGCGCAGCCGCCAACTCGTCTTGGGCAGGTCTCCGTCGGCGAATCGCCGTCCGGATTCGACGATCGCGACCCGGTAGCCCTTCTCGGTGAGGCGCAAGGCCGCTACCGAACCGCCGAAACCGGAGCCGATGACGATGGCGTCGTAGTGATCGGCGTCGTCGTGGTCGGGGGTGGGGGTGGAGGTCACGGTGCGACTGTCCTCTCGGTGTCGGAATCGGTTGCCGGTGCGGTGGTGTCGCCGGCTGTGGTGGAAGCGACGGGGATCGCGTCGTCGAAACGGTGGTCGGCGGCGTCGAAGGACGCCATCATGCGGCGGAAGTCGCTGGTGAACTTCGGCCACATCACGGAGTTGCGGCCCGTCGAGTCGAGATACCAACTCGAACATCCGCCGGAGTTCCATACGGTGCGTTCGAGTTCGGGGTCGAGGTCGGCGTTGTAGCGCTCCTGCGCGGACTCGGTGACCTCGAAGGCCGAATGACCGTTGCGAGCCAGCTCGGAGATGGCCTTGCTCATGTAGTACGCCTGCGGCTCCAGCATGAGCACGATCGAACTGTGCCCGAGATTGGTGTTGGGCCCGTACAGGAAGAACAGATTCGGGAAGCCGTGGACCTCGACCCCGCGGTAGGCGCGCGGCGATCCGGCCCAGGCCTCTGCGAGGGTTCGGCCGTCGCGGCCGGTGATGGCGTGCGCGATGGGAGGCTGCGTCGGTGTGAAACCGGTTGCGAAGACAACGGTATCGAGTTCGTGCTCCCGACCCGCGTCGTCGACGGCCCCGCGCGCGGTGAGGCGGGTGATGGCCCCCGTGACGGTGGCATTGTTCCGTTGCAACGCCGGGAACCACTTGTTGGTCAGCAACATTCGCTTACACCCGATGGTGTAGTCGGGGGTGAGGCGACGACGGAGGTTCTTGTCACGGACCTGGACGCGAAGCTGGGCCAGCGCGATGGACTTCGCGATCGGGAGCAGCTTGGGATTGCGGGCCATCATCAGGACGTAGGCCTCGCGGTAGGTCCACACCATCCGCCGCACGAGCCGGTGGAGACCGGGTACGCGACGGTAGAGCGTGCGCTCGAGCGGGCCGATGTTGCGATCCACACGCGGGACGACCCACGCCGGAGTGCGCTGGAAGACGGTGAGATGTCCGACTGTGTCGACGATCTCGGGCACGATCTGGATCGCCGATGCGCCGGTACCGACGATCGCGACGCGGCGACCGCGCAGGTCGTGGCTGTGGTCCCACTGGGCCGAGTGGAACATCGTGCCGGTGAACTCGTCCGCGCCGGGGACGGCGGGAAGTCCGGGCTCGGACAGGGCGCCGGGCGCCGCCACCAGGAACCGGCAGCGGATCTCGCCCCGGGTCGTCGCCACGATCCATTCCTGGGCGTCGCCGTCCCATCGCGCCGACGTCAGCGCGCAGTTGTACTCGATCTGGTCGGCGAAATCCGCTGCGACAGAACGCAGGTACGCGTGGATCTCATGGCGACGTCCGTAGGTGTGCGACCAGTCGGGATTGGGTGCGAACGACAACGAGTAGAGCGAGGTCGGCACATCGCAGGCCGCGCCCGGGTAGTCGTTCTCACGCCAGACGCCGCCGGCGCCCTCGCCGCGCTCGATCGCCAGTGCCTGCAGTTCGGGATGATCGGTGCGCAACCGGTGCAGTGCGGCCAGGCCGCCGAATCCGACACCGACGACGAGGACGTCGACGCGCGCCGGCAACGTGTTCTGTTGCGGAAGAGGCGAAGTGGGGTCAGTCATGGCTGAGTAGGTCCTTCCAGACAGGCAGGAGATGGTCGAGCAGGGCGCGGTCGGCGTCGGGGGAGCGCAGGATGCGCGACACGGCGAGGCCGCGGGCGAGCTCGATCGAGAGCTCGAGTTCGGCGGTGGTGTACCGGTCGCCGAACAGCTCGGCGCAACCCACGGCGAGGGCGTCGGAGACCTGCTGCTCGAGCGGGATGATCGCCGTGCGCAGGCCGACGTCGCAGCGGGCCGCGACCCAGAGCTCGAGCGCCGCGTCGAACAGCGGACCGCTGAACGCCTCGATCAGGATCTCGAGCCCCTCGTCGCCGGTGCGGGGACGCGACAGCATCTCCTGGAGGCGACGGTCGACGAGGTGGCCGACGGCGGCGACCACCAGCGACTCGCGGGTGGGGAAGTGATGCAGCAGTGCGCCCCGTGACACCCCGGCACGCCGGTTGACCTCCTGCGTGGTGGTCGCGGCATAACCGACGTCGACGAGCGCGTCGACCGCGGCGTCGAGGATCAGCGCACGCGTACTCGCAGTGCGCTCGGCCTGCGTGCGTCGACCCGGCGCTCGCTGCCGTGGGGTCTTGGTGGGCTCGGTCACATCGCAGACGGTACCACAAACAGTCCGGACTGCTTGTAAGTTCGGCCGAAGGTGCGAGCCAAGCCGCGTGTGATGTCGCGATTGTCCACTCCGTACGATGACCGGGACGCAAGGGAACCCGGTGTGAATCCGGGGCTGTCCCGCAACTGTGACCCGATCCCGATCGGGGAGCCAGATCGCTTGCGTCTTCGCTACCCACGAGGATGGACATGAACAACTCAAGATCGACAGCTGCCCACGCAGCTCCCGTATTCACCAGGCGCCGGTTGCTGCGCGGAGCAGGCGGGATCGCCGGCCTCGCCGGACTCGGCGCGGTGGGGCTCCTCACCGGATGCGCCGACCGGTCGAACCCGGGAGGCGCCCCGAGCGGTGGCACCCCGGTCCCCGGCGGCACGCTCCGCGTCGTCTTCGCGGGCACCTCGGCGACTGCCGATGTGCTCGATCCGCACGTCGTCGGTCACTCGGCCGGCGGTGCACTCTCCAAGGCGGTGTGGGATCACCTCGTCGACTACAACAACGACCTCACCCTGGACTACCGCCTCGCCGAGTCCCTGGAACCGAACGCCGACGGCTCGCAGTGGCGGATGAACCTGCGTCGCGGCGTACAGTTCAGCGACGGTTCACCTTTCACCTCCCGCGACGTGATGTGGAGTCTCGAGCGGATGCTCGACGAGGAGAAGCCGTCGGCCGGCGACCTCGACATCATCGACCTGTCCCGGACCCGCGCCGACGGTGACCACGCCGTCGTGGTGGCGATGACAGAGCCGGTCGCCGACTTCGGTTCCGTGCTGGCCGGCTGGTACGTCTATGTGATCAAAGACGGCACAACAGAGTTCACCCCGTCGTCGCTCCCGGTGGGAACCGGTCCGTTCGTCCTGCAGTCGTGGTCGCCGGGTGACCGGTCGGTCCTGGTCCGCAACGAGAACCACTGGGATCAGCGGCCGCATCTCGACGGGTTGGAGATCCTCCAGGTCGCCGAGGCGGACGCGAGATTCAATGCCTTCGGTTCACAGGAAGCCGACGTCGTCTACGAACTGTCCCCGGCTCAGGGCAACATCCTGCGGTCACAGGACGACGTCTACCTCGTGACCCCGCCCGTGGGCACGATGAGTTCGTTCACGATGCGCACCGACATCGCGCCTTTCGACGACCCGCGCGTGCGGGAGGCGCTCAAGCTGTCGGTCGATCGGCAGGCGATCGTGGACAACGTGTACTACGGCTTCGCCGAGGTCGGCAACGACCTGTACGGCAAGGGAGCGCCGTTCTACGCCGACATGCCCCAGCGGTCCTACGACCCGGAACGGGCTCGACGACTGCTCCGGGAAGCGGGCAAGGAGAATCTCACGGTCACCCTGCACACCGCGGATGTCAGCCCGGGGCAACTGGAGTCGGCCACGCTGTTCGCCGAGCAGGCCAAGGCCGCCGGAATCACCGTGAAACTCGCCGTCGAACCCGGCGACACCTATTTCTCCCAGGTCGTCGGAGAGAAGCCGTTCACCCAATCCGGTTGGTGGAACTACAGTCTCGACTACTTCTACGGGCAGACCCTCACCTCGGACGCCCCGGCCAACGCCACGGCGTGGCGTCGTCCCGAGTGGGATGCGACCTTCGCGGAGGCCCGCGCCGAGTTGGATCCGGCCCGTCGCGGCGCGCTCTACCGCGAACTGCAGGACGAGCTCTGGAACGACAGCGGTTATCTCATCCACAGTTTCGCGCTGCAACCGACCGGCGTTCGTACCACCGTGCAGGGCATCACCGACGGGGTACCGGGCACCGGGCAGTGGGCCAGCTTCACGGGCACCTGGCTGCAGCCGCGTTAGGCCGACGGTCGTGTTGCGGTATGTAGCGGGCCGATTGGGCGGAGCGCTGGCCGTGCTCGCCGTGGTGGCGGTGTCGATCTTCACCCTGTTCGAACTGCTGCCGGGCGACGCGGCCGAGACGCGACTGTCGAGAAGCGCCGCCGGAAAACCAGATCCCGCACAGATCGCCGCGCTGCGAGCCGAGCTGGGCCTGGACCGTCCCGCTGTCGTACGGTTTCTCGACTGGGCGGGTGGGTTTCTCACCGGCGACCTGGGTGTGTCGCAACTGTCGGGCCGACCCGTCGCGGAGATCCTCGACGGGCGCCTGACGAATTCGGTGGTGCTCGCCGTCGTCACGATCGTCGTCCTCGTCCCGGCGGCGTTGGCGATGGGAGTGGCCGCCGGTGCGAGGCCGGGTTCGCGATGGGACAGGCTGCTCAGCACCGCGGCGCTGGCGGCGGAATCCGTTCCGGCGTTCGTGGTCGGCGTCGTGCTCATCGCCTGGGTGGCGATCGGTCTGGGTGTGCTGCCCGCGGTGTCGCTCGTCCCGGCCGGCTCGTCCGCTCTCGATCGCCCGGAAGTCCTGGTGCTGCCGGTGGTGTGTCTGCTGATCGGGCTCGCGCCGCATCCCGTGCGATTGGTGCGTGCGCAGATGGCAGAAGTGATGCAGTCGCCGTACATCTCGGCGGCACGGGCGAACGGTGTCGGCGAGCTCCGCCTCGTCGTGCGTCATGCGGCACCCAACGCGGTCTCGGCATCGATCCAACCGCTCGCGGGAGCAGTCGTCGGGTTGGTCGGCGGCATCGCGGTGATCGAAGTCGTGTTCGCCTACCCCGGTGTGGCGCACGAACTCCTGCGCGCCATCTCCGGACGTGACCTGGTCTTCGTCCAGTCCGTGGCGGTGCTGCTGGCCGCATACGGACTGCTCGTGTACCTGCTCGCCGACCTCGTGGCCCTCGGCTCGTCCCCGGCCGCCCGCGCCGTCATCGGTCGGGGGCGCTCATGAGCACCCGCGCCCGTCGGCTGGTGGTCCCCGCGACCGTGTTGGTCCTCCTGGCGATCATCATCGTCGTCGGCCCTTTTCTGGCCCCGTACTCGCCGACCGCGATCGTGTCGGTGTCGTTCGGGGCGCCGTCGTCGAGCCATTGGCTGGGAACCGATTTCGTCGGTCGCGACGTGGCGTCCCGGATTCTGCACGGCGGCCACCGCCTTGTGCTGATGACCGTCGCCGCCTTGTCGGTGTCGTACGCGCTCGGAGTGCTCGCCGGGATCACGGCGGGGATGTCGCGTCGGCTCGACGGTTGGGTGATGCGCCCGGTGGACGCTGTCACCGTCCTGCCCTGGTTCCTCTTGCTCGTGGTCATCGCGACGACGATGGGGAAGGGGCCGCTCGCCGTGTGCCTGACGGTCGGGGTCGCGACCGTGCCCTGGGTGGCAAAGGTGGTGCGGACGGCCACGATCGAACTGATGGACGCGGGATTCGTCGAGGCCGCGATCGCGCGGGGTGAGACCCTCCGCTGGATCGCGATGGCGCAGGTGCTGCCCAACTTGCGCCCGGTGTTGCTGGCCGACGCCGGGATTCGGGTCTCGGGAACCATCGCGCTGGTCACCGCGGGTAGCTTCCTCGGTCTCGGAGTGACCCAGCCGCAGCCGGACTGGGCGTTGATGGTGACCGAGAACAAGGGCGGGATGGCGCTGACGCCGTGGCCGGTCGTGGTGCCGGCCGTCTGCATCGCGGCGATGGTGGTGGCGGTGAACCTGCTCGTCGACCGGATTGTCGAGTCGCATCCGTTGGTCGATGGGGGATCCCGCAGACGGGGGTCTCGCCGAGGAGCGTCTCGCCGCCGGGGATTTGGCACGGTGCGCGATCAGCCGGATGCCCCACCCGGGGTGTCCGTCTCGGTGTCGGATCTCGTTGTCTCGGCGCCGGACGGGGCTGTCGTCGTCGACATCGACGAACTCGAGGTGCGTCGAGGCGAGACCCTGGCCCTCGTCGGACCCTCCGGTGCGGGCAAGACCACCACGGCACTGTCGCTCGTGGGGGCGTTGCCGCCGGGGTTCGCCGCCACCGGCACTGTGCGCGTGGCTGACTCACCGGATGGCGGTCGGCGTCTCGGATATGTGCCGCAGGATCCCGGCACCTCGCTCAATCCGTCGATGCGGATCGGCGCTGCCCTGCGAGAAGTACGTCGTGCCCACCAACTCCCTCGAGACGGGAGTATCGGAGACCTGCTCGCGGAACTGGGATTGCCGTCGGACCGGGAGTTCCTCCGTCGGTACCCCGGTCAGCTGTCGGGTGGACAACAACAACGGGTTCTTCTGGCGATGGCCTTGCTCGGATCGCCCGGGGTCCTCGTCCTCGACGAACCGACGAGCGGGTTGGATGCGGACACCGCGGAGGAGCTCGTGGACGTGCTGGACCGTCTGCGGCGGGGTCGAACGGTCGTCGTGATCACCCATGATCTGCACCGCATCTCGCGTGTCGTGGATCGGATCGTGACGCTCGACGGCGGGCGGGTCACCGGTGAGCGGTCGGTGGTCGAGCCGGCCGCGTCCGTTGATCCGGCGGCAGGGGCATCTCGCCGGTTCGTGCTCGACGACGATCCGCGCGTCGAGGTGCGCGGCCTCGCCGCCTCTCATGGACGCGCCGCGATCCTGCGCGATGTCTCGTTCGGGATCGGGCGGGGAGAGTGTGTGGCGCTCGTCGGACGTTCGGGTGCGGGGAAGTCGACGCTGGCGCGGTGTCTGGCGGGCCTGCACGCGCCGACGGGTGGCGACGTGGTCCTCGACGGCGGACGCCTCGCGTCGACGGCCGCGCACCGCCACATCGATCATCGGCGCGCGATCAGCATGGTCTACCAGAACCCGCGACGAAGCCTCGACCCGCGGCGAACGGTCGACCGGGAGCTGCGTCGGGTCCTCCGCGTGTTGCGGGGACTCGACGACACCGCCGCGGACCGAGAGATCCGGTCCCTGCTGTCGGCGGTCCACCTGACCCCGGACCTGCTGGGCCGTCGTCCCGGTGAACTGTCCGGCGGACAGATCCAGCGGGTGGCGATCGCACGTGCGCTTGCGGGCAACCCGGAAGTGCTGATCTGCGACGAGATCACCTCGTCGCTGGACGCGGTCGCCGCCGACGCCGTCCTGACGATCATCGAGGAGGTGCAGACCGCCGGGACTTCGGTGCTGCTGATCTCGCACGACGCGCGGACCGTCCGCAGAATGGCGGACCGAGTGCTCACGCTGGCCGACGGGCGACTGGTACCCGATCCTGCGGAGACCACCCTCGACGTCCGCAGCCGGGCCGCCGCGGATGCGCCCGCGTAAGTTGGACGTCATGCGTTTCGGACTCTTCATTCCTCAGGGCTGGCGTCTCGACCTCGTGGGTGTGACACCCGCCGACCAGTGGGCGGTGATGTCCTCGGTGGCCGACCGTGCCGAGTCGGGCGGCTGGGACTCGGTCTGGGTCTACGACCACTTCCACACCGTCCCGATGCCCACCGACGAGGCCACCCACGAGGCGTGGACCCTGGTCTCGGCTCTCGCGGCCACCACGAGTCGCGTCGAGATCGGGCAGATGTGCACCGCGATGAGCTACCGCAATCCCATGTACCTGGCCAAGGTCGCGGCCACCGCCGACCTCATCTCCGGCGGACGCGTGCAGATGGGCATCGGCGCCGGCTGGTACGAACACGAGTGGCGCGCATACGGATACGGATTCCCCTCGGCAGGTGAGCGGCTCGCGCGCCTCGACGAGGGCGTGCAGATCATGAAGCAGGCCTGGGAGACCGGGCGCGCCACCTTCGCCGGCAACCATTACACCGTCGACGACGCGATCTGCGCACCGCAACCCACCGCCGGAAAGCTGCCCATCTGGATCGCAGGTGGAGGTGAGAAGAAGACGCTGCGCATCGCCGCGCAGTACGCCGACTACACCAACTTCGACGGCACGCTCGACGGGTTCACCCACAAATCGACTGTCCTGCAACAGCACTGCGCCGACCTCGGACGCGACTTCGAGTCGATCGTCCGGTCGGCCAACTACAACGTCATCCTCGGCGAGACCGAAGCAGAGGTGGAGCGCAAGCTCGCCGAACTCGAGAGCCGACTCAGCACGATCGTCGGACCCGACGCGGCGTCGGGCAGCATGGGCGCGTTCCGCGGAATGCCCGCGGTCGGTACTCCCGAGCAGGTCGCCGAGAACCTGCGCGGGCTCGCCGACGCCGGGATGTCCTACGGCATCTTCTACTTCCCGAACCTCGCGCACGACCTCGCGGATCTCGAACTGTTCGAGCAGCACGTCGCGCCCGCGCTGCGCTAGGGGTCAGAGCCTGCGGAGTCGGTCGGCTGCCTCGGCGATGACCTCGTCGCGTTTGGAGAAGGCGAAGCGCAGAAGGTGTCGCCACGGATCACGGTCGTCGGCGAACACGCTGACCGGCACCGCCGCGACCCCGATGCGTTCCGGTAGCGACCGGCAGAACTTGATGCCGTCGTCGACGCCGAGAGGCCGGGGGTCGGCGCAGACGAAGTACGTTGCCTCGCTGCGATGTACGCCGAACCCGGCATCGCGGAGGGCTGCCGACAACATGTCTCGTTTGCGCTGCAGCGCATCGGCGGACGCGGTCACCCAGTCCGCTTCGTGGTCGAGTGCGTGCGCGACAGCCGGCTGGAACGGCCCGGAACCGACGTAGGACATGTACTGCTTGGCGGTGCGGGCCGCGGCGACGAGTTCGGGCGGCCCGCTGAGCCAGCCCACCTTCCAGCCGGTGCAGTTGAACGTCTTCGCCGCGCTCGAGATGCGGATCGTCCGCTCGCGCATGCCCGGCAGTGTCGCCAGCGGGGTGTGGGTGCGTCCGTCGAAGACGAGGTGTTCGTAGACCTCGTCGGTGACGGCGACGGCATCGTGTTCGACGCAGAGGCGGGCGATCTCGGCCAGGTCGTCGGGTGTCAGGACCGTGCCTGTCGGGTTGTGCGGCGAATTGACCAGTACGACCGATGTTTTCGGCCCGAAAGCATCGGCGAGACGCTCGCGGTCGAGTCGGAACCCGTCACCATCGGGCACCAGCGGTACGACGCGCCGGACACCTCCGGCCATCGCCACGGTCGCCGCATACGAGTCGTAGTACGGCTCGATCATGACGACCTCGTCACCCGGTTCGACGAGTCCGACCACGGCGCCGGCGATCGCCTCGGTCGCGCCGATCGTCACGAGCACCTCCCGGTCCGGGTCGTAGTCCAGGCCGTAGCGCTCGCGCTGGTGACGTGCCACCGCATGCCGCAGCTCGGGAACCCCCAGGCCCGGCGGATACTGGTTGCGACCGTCGGAGATGGCGGCGCGTGCGGCGTCGAGCATCGACTCCGGCCCGTCGGTGTCGGGAAACCCCTGGCCCAGGTTGACCGCGTCATGCTCGACGGCGAGTGCCGACATCTCGGCGAAGATCGTCGTGGCGAACGGACGCAGCCGGCTCGTTGTCCTGTCCGATGGCATGTGCCGGACTCAGTCCGTGGACGTGGCGTCGCCGATGGTCGGGCCCAGCAGGTCGTCGGCGTCGGTGATGCGGTAGGCGTAACCCTGCTCGGCCAGGAACCGCTGACGGTGGGCGGCGTAGTCGGCGTCAAGGGTGTCGCGGGAGACCACGGAGTAGAAATGCGCCTGTCCGCCATCGCGTTTCGGACGCAACAGCCGGCCGAGGCGCTGTGCCTCCTCCTGCCGTGACCCGAACGTGCCCGACACCTGCACCGCGACCGACGCCTCCGGGAGGTCGATGGAGAAGTTGGCCACCTTCGACACCACGAGGGTCTGCAGCTCGCCGGAGCGGAACCGGTCGAAGAGGACCTCGCGCTCCTTGTTCTTGGTCGAGCCCTGGATCACCGGCGAGTCGAGTTCGCGGCCGAGCTCCTCGAGCTGATCGATGTAGGCGCCGATGATCAGCGTCTGCTGACCGCGGTGCTTCTCCAGGATCGCCTTCACCACGTTGACCTTGGTGTGGGCGGTGGAGCAGAGCTTGTACTTCTCCTCCGGCTCGGCGACGGCGTACTGCAGGCGCTCCTCGTCGGTGAGCGTCACACGGACCTCGACGCAGTCGGCGGGCGCGATCCAACCCTGCGCCTCGATGTCCTTCCACGGCGCGTCATAGCGCTTGGGTCCGATCAGGCTGAAGACGTCGCCTTCGCGGCCGTCCTCGCGGACCAGTGTCGCGGTGAGGCCCAGACGACGCCGGGACTGCAGGTCGGCGGTCATCCGGAAGACGGGCGCGGGCAGCAGGTGCACCTCGTCGTAGATGATCAGACCCCAGTCGCGCGAATCGAACAGGTCGAGATTCCGGTACTCGCCCTTGGACTTCCGCGTCATCACCTGATAGGTCGCGATGGTGACCGGGCGGATCTCCTTGCGCTCGCCCGAGTACTCGCCGATCTCTTCCTCGGTGAGCGACGTGCGTGCGATGAGTTCGCGTTTCCACTGGCGCCCGGCGACGGTGTTGGTGACCAGGATCAGCGTCGTCGCGCCGGCCTTGGCCATCGCCGCCGCGCCGACCATTGTCTTCCCGGCACCGCAGGGGAGGACCACCACGCCCGAGCCGCCGGCCCAGAACGAGTCCGCGGCCATCTCCTGATAGTCACGCAACTGCCAGTCGTCCTGCGCGAGTTCGATGTGGTGCGCTTCGCCGTCGACATACCCGGCGAGGTCCTCGGCAGGCCAGCCGACCTTCAACAGCACCTGCTTGAGCCGGCCGCGCTCGGACGGATGCACGATGACCGTGTCGTCGTCGATGCGGGCGCCCAGCATCGGGGCGACCTTCTTGTTGCGCATCACCTCGATCAACACCGCCTGGTCCAGACTGACCAGCGTCAGGCCGTGCGCCGGGTGCTTCACGAGCTGCAGGCGACCGAAGCGGCCCATGGTGTCCACGACGTCCATGAGCAGGGGCTGCGGGACGGCGTAGCGCGAGTAGGTGACGAGTGCGTCGACGACCTGCTCGGCGTCGTGCCCGGCGGCGCGGGCGTTCCACAATGCCAGCGGGGTGACCCGGTAGGTGTGGACGTGCTCGGGTGCACGTTCGAGTTCGGCGAAGGGGGCGATCGCCGCGCGCGCCGCCGCTGCGTCGGGGTGATCCACCTCGAGCAGCAGCGTCTTGTCGGATTGCACGATCAGGGGTCCGTCGGTCACCCGCTCCATTGTCCAGATCGCACCGACGATTGTCAGCGACGGGGCACGATGTGGGTCAGAACACGGGGATGCCGAGCTTGCGGCGGAGGCGCAGATCGAGGAGGTTGAGCCGGAAGACGCCTCGCAGAACGGGCGCCAGGACCGGGTCGACGAGTCGGAATCCGACCAGTGCACGCTGGTAGCGGCGTTCGTCGCGTTCGGTCCACCGCCAGCGCATCATCTCGCGGAACTCCGGCGGCAGGCCCGCCTTGATGGCGTAGGCCAACGAGGGTCCGAGCGTGACATGCGCAAGCGTCCCGAGCTTGCCGACCCGGTACTCGAGGAACGAGAGGTCGGCGAGACTGCGCAGCTCGTCGCGCACCGGCTTGTCGATGCGCAGCCCGGCGAGCTCGCCGTTCCAGTAGACCAATAGGTCGTCGTAGGTCGCGGGCCACTTGTCCGCCGGTACGTTGAGCGCGGTTCCGAGCGGGTGGGCCTGCGTCAGCACCGTCTGCTTCTCCTCGGCAGTCAGGGGGCCGTGGAGGAGTTCGTACTGGTCGATGAAGTACTTGAGCAGGCAGATCGCGACCCACAGCTGGAGACGCGAGTCGTTGGCGCTGTAGCGGACGGGACTCGTCTCGGTGGAGTACACCTGATCGTGGATGCGACCGACCGCCTCGTGGATGTAGGCCTTGTCGGACTCGTTGCCCATCAGGGCGACGGCGAGGAACGTGCCGGTGGTGCGGCCGCGCTTGATCGGCCGTTTGATGGCGTTGCCGGAGGGGACGCGGCTCTCGTGCACGCCGTAGCCCACCTTCGGGTTGGCCAGCTGCATGATGACATTGGCACCGGCGAGCGTGGGACCGATGGCGGTGACCAGATCTGCCGGCCGTCGCACGGGGCGACGGCGTGCGGTGGGTTTCCTCCGGGCGACCAGATCGTGCTGATAGGTGTCGGCGACAGGGCCGCCACCGTGTTCGCGCTCAGGGAGGTCGCGTGCAGCGGTCATATCTGACTGTAGCAAGAATGAGACGTGCGCCACAGGACGTCTCTATCGGCAGGACTCAGGCGTCGAGCAGTTCCACACTGGTGAGTCGATGCAGCGAGAAGCGCTGCTCGTCGTCGCTGCCCTCCTCCACGGCAACCAGCTGACCGGCGCCGAGGATCTTGGGTGTGACGACGTGCCGGCTCGCGGAGCCCTGTGCATCGACGTACCCGACCCGGAGCCTGCGGTTCGCACGCAGCGCCAACTGGATGAGGGCCGTCGCCGATTCGCCGCCACCGGTCGCGCGGACCGGGGTGGCGTGATCGGTACGCACGACCGGGGTCGCGGCGGCAGCCCGGTCGGTCGAGCGGATGCGGGTGACCACCGACCGCAGCTGTGCCTCCGACGGGGCGTTACGACGTGGCTGGCTCTGACGTCGCGCCCGCGACACCGAGACCCGGCTACCGCGCTCCCGCAGATCCACCAGCGCGCCCGACGAGTCCTCGCCCGCGGGAGCGAATCCCGCGGCACGCAGTTGATCGATGACGTCCCGTACCTCCGACTGCGAGACCGCGACGGTCGGTGCGAGTGCGCGCAGGGCGAGCGCATCGGCGGCCGGACTGCGCAGCACCGCGGCGAGCACCGTCGGGTCCTCACACCGGATGAAAGCCGACGCAACGCCCACGCGAAGCTGCCCGTGACGACGTGCGACATCCTCGATCAGGTAGGTGAGTGACTGCGGCACCGGCGTTCTCGAGTGGGTCGTGAACATCGACAGCAGTTCGTTGCTGCTGCGTCCCGCATCGAGCGCGCGGCGCACACTCTCGGGCGAGACCCGGTACACCGATGCGGCGCCACCGGATTCCAGGTCGGCGACGAGCTCGACCTGCTCCGCCAGTTCCGGGGTCATCGGTCCGGGGACGGTGAGGGTGAGGTCCGCCTGCGTCAGGAAGTGGTCCACCGGAGCCGGTAGCGCCTTGCGCATGGCCGCGAGCACCGCGGCATCGACGTCGGCCGGATCGGTGTCGGGCGGCTCCTCGACGGTGTAGGCCCGCCCCACCGTGGTGAGCGCGTCATGCGCGACCAGGCCCAGTTCCCTTGCCTCACGGAGGGTCTCGGCGACGACGCGCCGGCTGAAGCGTCGGATCTGTCGAGGCCGGTGCCAGTGGAGTGCGGCGAGCACCGTGTCCGTGGGTACCGCGACTGCCGGGTCGGCGTCGGCGAGGGTGGACAGGATGAGTTGTCGCTGCACCGGGGCGTAGGCGTCGTGCAGGTCGGCGGCGAGTGTGGCGAGTGCGTTGCCGTCACGATCGGGGTCGCCGACCTGCCACGCGCGGCGCGGCATGTGCAACCAGGCGTCAGCCAACGCAAGCCACTGACGCTCACGTGGCTGGTGCAGCCAGGTGTCGGCGGTGGACGTGGGGGCGAAGGACTGTTCCCCGGAGTCGTTGGGCGGCGGCGGTTCCGGGAATCCGGCGTCGATGAGTCGCAGGTACGCGGCGAGTTCGATCAGGAATGCGACACGCTGCGTCTCCAGCCCGGTCAGCTTGGCGAGACGCCGAAGTTCGCGAACGCCGAGCGCGCCGGAGCGGAGTACCGCGGCCGGGGTGGCACCGAGGACGGTGATCAACTGGCTCAGGTGGCGGATGAGCTCCAGTGCCTCACCCCCGGCGGCCGCGTCGACGGCCTTGGCCGGAAAACGTGGTTTGGCGCGCGGCTCGTGTAGCACCGGCGGGTTCAGATCGTCTGTGCGCCAGGCCGGTTCTTCGCGGAGCACGGCGCCGACCATGGGTGGGAGCTCGACGGTCTGCTCATCGATACGCGCCAAGAGTCCCGACGAGATCAGTTGCGCCACAGGTGAGGTGGGATCGGCGTCGGGTGCGGCATCGCGGCTCCGGCCCAGTGCCGGTCCGCGCGCGAGGGTCTGTAACAACCCGAGGGGACGCTCGTCGAGTTCGGCGAGCATCGCGGCGATGTCGTCGGCCGACCGGCCCGCCAGCGGACCGGTGAGATGCCTGGCCTTCCACGGCATCGCCGAGGCCGTGTGTGCGCCCGAGTACAACCCGGCGTCGTCGCCCCAGAGGATGGCCCGGCGTCGGAGCAGGTCGATGCGGTCGCGCAACAGAGCCGGATCGGCGCGACCATCGAGCGCGTCGAGCAGGTGCGACGCCGACACGGGGCCGGGTAGCTCGCGTTGGCCGTCGGCCGTGCTCGCCCCGACCACCTCTTCGAGCACGGCGACCGCGAGGACGTCGAGATCTTCGCCGGCGAGGGCCAGTGAGGCGGCCGACAACGCCCGCTGGGCGAGAACCCGGGTGCCCGAAGGCGTCGGGGACGCGAGATCGGGGCGTTCGAGGAGCAGGTCCGTCAGCTCGTCGTCCGAACGTGCAGCCAACTCGGCGGCCAGGCCGCTGTGCTGGTCATCCGAACTCATTCGATCGAGCTTACCTGGGCCCGGCCGGCTGACCACCCTTGCCGCCCACGCTCCGCGAGGCCACTGTTCTTGTCATCGGGAGGAGTACCGGGCGATCGAGCCGGGCACGGCGTCCGTGCCGTTCTCGCTGAGAAGGAGGTACGGTCCGGTGACTTGCCAGAAGGCGTTGTCCGTGGGTGCCGACAGTCGCCACGCCTCCCCGCCCGTCTCGACGTCATAAGCAGTCAGGCTGTCGAGATCCGACCATTGATCGGAATTCGCATCACCCATGAAAAGCATTCTGGTGCCGTCGAAGCCGAACAAGTCCTGTCTGGATTCGACTATCGACTCGCCCCGTTGATCCCCGGTTCGAGTGTCGAACACCGTCCATGTCTGGTTCTCCTGCGGAACACCGATTCCGTAGTTTCTGTCCGATGGGGCCACCGCGTACCTCCCATCGAGGAGTTCAAGCGTGGATCGTGACTTGTCGGTATCCCACCGCACGGTGTGGTCTGCAATCGACCCGACCCCGACGACGGACCCAGACGACAGCGGGATGTCGTCACCGTCGATCGTCATGACCCGATCGAGTTCGCCGGTGGTGACACGCCAACCCGGTAGATCGCCGGTTCTCGTGCCGTCGGCGTCGAAGAACTCGACCCGGTGATCCGCTGAAGAGGAGCCTGAACTCGTGACGAAACCCGACGGGTGCAGGACCACGCTGTAAGTAGTCGGGCCGGACCCGTCTGCCGTGCGACGCGGGGCCGTGAACACGGACTTCCCTGTATCCAACCGGTAGACGACGAAACCGCCGTGCGAGCTGTCTTGCACCGCGAACAGGTTGCCGGCTTCGGAGACGACTGATTCTCCGTGGTTGAGAGGCGGTGCGATCGACCAGCTCTGGTGACCCCGCGAGTCGAACTTGGTGACCGACTTCTGCCGGTCAGGAGGATCGGTCACGCGCTCTATCCGAAGCTCGAGACGTTGTGCTTCGCTCTCGGAGATCTCCTCGAAGACAGCGATGTTCTCCGTACCGTCGGTCTCGACCAGGAAACCGTCACCGGCGCGCTTGATGGTCGACCAACCGTCAGCGCGGATGGTCGCAGTGGTTTCGTCCTTGCCGGTGCCTGGATCGATGAACGACACCCTGGTTGCGACGGCGCCCTCGTCGAGGACCTGTCGAGTGCAGGCCAGTCGACCGTCATGACTGATCGCACATTCGCTGTCCCATCCCATCCTGGGTGCATTCCACAGCGGCCGCCCGGTGTTCGGGTCCACGGCCAGTAAAGCCCCTTGCTTACCCAACCTCGGAGTGGCGGTGACGATCACAGCGGTATCGTCGGCGGCTATCACACGCACGTACGCATCGCGGAATTCCCTGCCGAAAGACGATGCCGCATCCACCTTCCACCGAACCTCGGGCAGCGTGGGCAACGGTTCCAGAGTCGGAGCGGCGGAGAGCTGTTCGGTCTCCTCCCCGCCGCGCAGCACCGTCACAACCCCGAACACCAGTACTGCGGTCGCCATGAGGGCGAACAACACCAGAGCCTCGCGACGACCACGATCTGCCATGCGCTCAGTCAATCATCTGTGCGGTGCGTCACGCCCGACTTGACTGCTTGCAGCGCGGTGCAGGCACGGGTCGGATCAGACCGAGTGCCCGCTCGTCGCCGGCTCAGGCTCCGCTAGATCGTCAGCTTCGTGGGGGTGGTGCGGTTGGCGCTGTCGCCGCTGGAGCCGTCGCCGATCTGTCCGTCGTTGTTGAAACCCCAGCAGTAGACCGACGACGCCGCCATCGCACACGATGTCCCGTTGCCGGTGGAGATCGCGGTGACGTCGGTGAGCGAGGTGACCTCGCGGGGGATCTTGACCGAGCCGCCGCTGGACCCCAGCTGGCTGCGGTCGTCGTCGCCCCAGCAGAACGCCTTGTCGTCGGACACGGCGCAGGTGGTGCCCCAGTCGGTCGAGATGCCGCTGACGCCGGAGAGGTTGCTGACCTGCACCGGGGTCTGGCGGGACTCGGTCGTGCCGTCGCCGATCTGGCCGTAGGCGTTGGAGCCCCAGCAGTAGGCGTCGCCGCCGGCCACGGCGCACGCGGTCTGGAAGTAGGTGCTCGTGTTGGTGTCGGGGTCGTCGTCCTCGGCGGCCTCGTGGTAGCCGCCGATCGCTATGTCGGTCACGTCCGTGAGTGAGCCGACCTTGGTCGGGGCCGAACGCGACGTCGTGCTGCCGTCGCCGATCTGGCCGTTGTCGTTGGCGCCCCAGCAGAATGCCGAACCGTCGGAGACCGCACATGTCGTTCCGTAGGCCGTGGCGATGTCGGTGACGACGCCGAGCCCGGGGACCTTCGTGGGTGCCGAGACCGGATCGGTGCCGCCGCCCGTGCCGAGCTGGCCGTACTCGTTGTTGCCCCAGCAGTAGGCGTCGGTGCCGGACACGGCACACGTCGTGCCCCAACCGGTGGAGATGGCCTTGACGTCGGTGATCGTGCCGACCTTGGCTGCGGTGTCCACCGAGGTGCCACTGGTCCCGTTGCCGACCTCGCCGTAATGGTTGTTGCCCCAGCAGTAGGCGCTGCCGGACGCGATGGCGCACGCGGTCGACACGTAGGCGTTCTCGCCGGTGAGGTAGCCGCCGGTGGTGACCGCGGTGGCGTCGGAGACGCCGGTGACCGCGACCGGGCGGGTGTGCGGGGTCGTCGTGCCGTCACCGAGTTGGCCGGTGTCGTTGTCGCCCCAGCAGTGCACGGCGCCGGTGACCACAGCGCAGCTGCTGCCGAAGTTCGTGGTCACGATCGGCTGGGCGACCGGAGCCTTCTCGGGGTCGTCGACGGTGCTGCCGATGACGGCCAGTCCGACGACCGCGGCGACCACGAGCAGCAGGACGGCGCCGAGGACGCCGGCGATGATCAGTCCGGTCCGCTTCTTCTTCGGCGGTGCCGGCGGCATTCCGGGATATCCCGGGGGGCCGGCTTGAGCATGTGGTCCCGAGATGTGCGGTGGTGAGTTGTGCGGAGCCGAGGTGTGCAGCGGCTGCGGCCCCGACGGCTTGCTCATCAGGGGCTGCGGTCCCGACGGCCCCGTCATCGTCGGCTGGGGCGGCGGCGTGTACTGACCGTACTGCGGTCCGAACTGCTGGTGCGGTGCGGAGGGCCCGCCGGTGTTGCCGCCCATGAGTGTCGGCGGTGGCACCGCACCCGCGATCATCGTGTTGCTCTGCGCCGCAGGGGATTCGAGAGCTGAACGCAAAGCCGAGGCGAAGCTGCGGCAGTCGGGGTAGCGGGCCGCGGGATCCTTGGACAGCGCCCGCTGGAAGACGGGGTCGAGATGGGCGAGATCCCCACGGAGCGAACCGATGTGGGGGACCGGTCGCTGGATGTGTCCGAGCATCACCGACGGCTCGGACTGTCCGACGAACGGCGGCTGACCCGCGAGCATGGCATACGCGGTGCAGGCGAGTGAGTACTGATCGGACCGTGCCGTGGCGTCGGCGCCCTCGAGTGTCTCCGGGGCCGAGAACGCGACGGTGCCGATGAACGAATGCGTACCGGTCAGATTGGCGGAGCCGGCGAGTTTGGCGATACCGAAGTCGAGGACGAGGGCGCGTTCGACGGCATTGGTCGCCGGGTCGCGCGTCACCAAGATGTTGGCGGGCTTGATGTCCCGGTGGACGACGTGATGGCGGTGCGCGTAGTCGAGGGCATCGGCGACCTGCGCGACGACCGTGGCCGCCTCGGGTGGGGTGAGGCGTTCCTCGGTGAGGTCCTTGCCCTCCACGTAGCTCATCGAGAACCAGGGCGAGCCGTCTTCGATGCCGTACTGGTGGATGGTGATGATGCTGCGATGGTCGAGCTTCGCGGTGGTGCGGGCCTCATTGGTGAACCGCTGGTTGAACCCGGGCTGAGCGCTGACCGCGGTCGAGATGACCTTCAGTGCCTCACGTCGCTCGAGCTGGAGGTTCTCGACGAGGTAGACCTCGCCCATACCGCCCGCGCCGATCTGTGAGATCACGCGATAACCGGCGATGTGGGTGCCAGGACTCAACGGCACGGCGTCACCTCTTCCTGGGGGTCACAATTGGCTGCTCTCACAGACGTACGCAGTGACGATACCGAGGCCCCGGAGGCCTCGGGCACCCTTCAACCGGATGACCCGGCCGCGCTGTCAGAAGGACACGGGGGTCGGTTCGAGACGGTCGTCGGTGCCTCCGACACCGAGCTGACCGGTGGCGTTGAACCCCCAGCAGTAGAGGGTCGACGCCGCGAACGCACACGTGGTCCGTTCCCCCGCGGACACCGCGTCGACCTCGGTCAATCCGTCGACGCGAACCGGCGCGGGGCGGTCCTCGAGGGTGCCGTCGCCGACCGATCCCCAGGCGTTCGCGCCCCAGCAGTGGGCTGTCCCGCCGGCGATGGCACACGTCGTGCTCGACGACCCGGTGGAGATGGCACCGACGTCGCTCAACCCGGATACCAGCGTCGCGGCGGTCCGTGACTCCTTGGTGCCGTCGCCGAGCTGACCGAAGGCGTTGTTGCCCCAGCAATATGCGCTGCCGCCGGCGACGGCGCAGGCCGCTGCCGCACCCGCGGAGACGTCGGTGGCGGCGTCGAGATCGGCGACCCGCGTGGGTCGCGCCCGATTGGTGGTGGTCCCGTCGCCGATCTGCCCGTTGTCGTTGAGTCCCCAGCAGTAGGCGTCGCCGCCGGCGATCGCGCAGGTGAAATTGACCCCCACACTGATGGCGGTCACGTCGTCGAGCCCCTCGACCCGCACCGGGCGGTACTGGTTGGCCGTCGAGCCGTCGCCGACCTGGTCGAAATCGTTGGTGCCCCAGCAATATGCGGACCCGGCGGAGATGGCGCACGTGGCCCAGTTGGCCGTCGAGACCGCGGTGACGTCGGCGAGACCGGCGACACGGGTGGGGACGAGACGCGCATCGGTGGTGCCGTCACCGACCTGCCCGTAATCGTTGTTGCCCCAGCAGTACGCATTCGACCCGGCGACCGCGCACGTGTTCGGACCGCCCGTGGTGATGGCGGTGACGTCGGTGAGGTCGGCGACGCGGGTCGGGGTCGAGCGGTCGGTCGTCGTGCCGTCGCCGAGTTGCCCGTTGTCGTTGAGTCCCCAGCAGTAGGCGTTCCCGTCCTGCAGCGAACACGTCGTTCCGAGGCCGGCGCTGAGTTGGGCCCCGGCTGCGCTCGACGCCTGCGGAGCCGGTGCGGCGGGGTCGTCGGGGTCATTGTCGTTGCCGCGCAGGGTGAGCACGGCGATCGCGGCGACCACCAGCAGGACCACCACCGCGCATACCGCCCCGATCAGCAGCGGCCATCGGCTCCGGGTCGGTTTCGGGGGGACCGGCGCGGCAGGTGTCGGCGGGACCCTCGTGACGGCCCCGGCCGGGAGGGGCGGGGTGATGCCCGGCGGTGATGCGAGATGCCGGGTGCCGTGTGGTGGGGGGATCACGCTGGTGGCGGCCTCGCCGACGGAATCCGGCCCGGGACCGGCGAGGGCGGCTCGCAGGTCGTCCGCGAAGGCGCGGCAGGTGGGATAGCGGTCCATCGGGTCGCGGGCGAGCGCGCGATCGAACACCGGGTCGAGGGTGGCGAGTCCGGGCTGGTGCTCACTGATCCGGGCCGGCGACGTCGTCAACTTGGCGACGATGTGCCGGGTCTGGGTGTCGGCGTCGAAGGGGGTTGCACCGGAGAGCAATTCGTAAGCGGTACATGCCAGCGAGTACTGATCGGAGGCGGGTCCGGCCGGTCTGCCGTCGAGGATCTCCGGCGCGGCGTAGACGAGCGTTCCGACGAATGACGACGGCGCCGTCAACGTGGTGGCGGTGGTGAGTTTCGCGATCCCGAAGTCGAGCACGACCACTCGGTCGAGGGCGTGATCCGTCGCCCTGCGCGTGACCAGGATGTTGGCGGGTTTGATGTCCCGGTGGATCACCCCGCGTTCGTGGGCGTGGTCCAGGGCGTCGGCGACCCGGCCGACGACGGCCGCCACCTCCTCCGGCCGGAACGAGGCACGACGCAGGTCGGCGCCGTCGAGGTAGGCCATGGTGAACCAGGGGTCGCCGTCACTCACCCCGTAGTGATAGATCGTGACGATGTTCGGGTGGTCCAGCGCGGCCGCGGTCTGCGCCTCGCGACTGAACCGACGGGCGAACTCGTCGTCGACGGTGTCGGCCACCGAGATGACCTTGAGCGCCTCCCGGCGTCGTAGTTGAGGGTTCTCGACCAGGTAGACGGTCCCCATCCCGCCCGAGCCCAGACGGGTGATCACGCGGTATCCGGCGACCTGGTCTGGCTGGGGGGCCATCGGTGCCTCCTGGTGGCGTGCCCGTTGATGCGACGACGATAGCCCCAGGACGGCCCTCCTGCCCTGGACACGGCACTTGTTCATCCGAACGACATGGCACAATGCTCGACGTGGCAAACAAATCTGGCGCTGACGCAGCAAGCACCGGCACGACCAGCCCCGGCGAGGCCGGCGCCGGCACCGGCAAGGTCCGTAAGAAGCATTACGTCGACAACGGCTGGCCGCAGGACGACAACGGCGACGCCGCGGAGCACGCCGTGTCCGAGCTCGCGACCCACATCTCCGGCGCGCTGTCGCCGTTCGGCGAGACCGAGTTCCCGATCCCGGCCGATCAGCTGCCGTTCGTGCAGTCGAAGACCGTCGTCAACCGCTGACGCCGATGCCGCCCACCGGACCTGACGATGGTGGGTCGGACCCCCGCGGAGCCGACGGCGCCCGGCTGACACACATCGACAGTGCAGGCACGGCCCGCATGGTCGATGTCGGCGCCAAGGCGACCACGCGGCGCAGGGCCGTCGCCGGTGGCACTTTCCACACCTCTGCCGAGGTGATCGGCCTGCTCAGCGAGTCGAAGCTGCCCAAGGGCGACGTCCTCGCCACCGCGCGCATCGCCGGGATCATGGCCGCCAAGCGCACCGACGAACTGATCCCGCTGTGCCATCAGCTGGCGCTGTCATCGGTCGAGGTCGACTTCTCGATCGGCACCGACACCATCGACGTGACCGCCACGGTCGCCACCTCGGGTCAGACCGGGGTGGAGATGGAGGCACTCACCGCGGTCGCCGTCGCGGGCCTGACGCTGCACGACATGGTCAAGGCCGTGGACCGGCGCGCGCACATGGACGCCATCCGCCTGCTCGAGAAGACCGGCGGTAAGTCAGGGGACTGGCACCGCGACGTCGCCGATTCCGACGATGACTGAGCAGACACGCGTCCGCGTGGCCCGGATCGTCGTCGCGTCGAACCGGGCGAGCAGCGGCGTCTACGCCGACCGCACCGGGCCGATCATCGAGAGCTGGCTCATCGAGCAGGGTTTCGAGGTCGACGAGTGCGACGTGGTGGCCGACGGGCCGCCCGTCGGCGAGGCGCTGCGAGCCGCCGTCTACGCCGATGTGGACCTCGTCATCACCACCGGTGGAACCGGCCTGACACCCACCGACCGCACGCCCGAGGAAACCCGACCGCTGCTCGACCGCGAGATCCCCGGACTCGCCGACGCCATCCGTGCCGCGGGTCTGCCGAAGATCCCGACCGCAGTGCTGTCGCGCGGCTTGGCGGGCATCGCGGGTTCCACCCTCGTGGTGAACCTGCCCGGCTCCACGGGAGGCGTCCGCGACGGCCTCGAGGTGCTCGCCGGGGTCGTCCACCACGCACTTGACCAGATCCGGGGAGGCGATCACTGATGGTCGGGGAAACCGGCTCGAGGGTCGTGCACACCGCGGTGTCGGAGAAGGAGATCGGTCTCGCCGCCCACGAGCAGATGGTCGTCGACGCCGCCGGGGGCAAGGCGGGCGCAGTCGTCGGATTCGTCGGGGCGGTCCGCGACCACGACGGCGGCCGGTCGGTCACGGCACTGCACTACTCCGGCCATCCGACCGCGCCGAAGGTTCTCGCCGAGGTGGTCGACGAGGTGTCCGCGGTCGACGGGGTACGCGCGGTCGCCGTGTCGCACCGGGTCGGCGACCTTCGTATCGGCGACGTCGCATTCGTGGTGGCCGTCGCGGCCGACCATCGCCGCGCGGCCTTCGAGACGTGCTCGCGCCTCGTCGACGAGGTGAAGGCGCGGCTGCCCATCTGGAAGCACCAGTTCTTCGACGACGGCACCGACGAATGGGTCAATTCGGCCTGATCCTGGCGGTTGAGCCTGTCGAAACCACATGGAAAAGGGCCCCGCACGGATGATTCATCGTGCGGGGCCCTTCGTCTGTGTCCCGGATCAGGGAAGCGGCAACAGGTGCTTGTTGTCGTTGAACATCTTGATCTGGTCCTGGTTCAGCGTGACACCGCTCTCGGCGGCGGCCTTCCAGAGGTTCTGCACCTCGGGGCTCACGCCGGCCTTGGTGAGGGCATCGGTGACCTGCTCGGCGACGTCCTCGGTGGTCTTGGCGAGGTCGACGCTGCCGTTGCCGCCGGGGAGGACCGGAGCGATCTCACGCGGGGTGTCGGTCGGCGCGCTGCGCGGGGTCGAACCCGAGAGGCCGGTGCCGCAGGTGGGCCATGCGCCCTTGCCCTGCGAACCCAGCACACGCTCGGCGACGACGATCTGCTCTTCGCGGGAGGCCTGATCGGCGGTCGGGGCGAACTCGCCGCCGCCGTGGCCGGTCCAGGTGCTCGGCGAGAACTGCAGGCCGCCGTGGTAGCCGTTGCCGGTCGCGATGGCCCAGTTGCCACCGGACTCGCACTGCGCGACCTGGTTCCACTCGGCGTCGGTGGCCGCGTTGGCGGTTCCGGTGCCCAGGAGGGCTGCTCCGCCACCCAGGACCGCGCCGGTGAGGGCGACCTTGGTGATGGTCTTGGCGGTGGTGCTGGTCGTCTGCTTGCGATGACGTCCGGACATGAATGTATTTCCTCTCTCCACGCGCCTACGGAGTCAGCTGTCGGGTTCGAGCGAGAGGTGCTCGGCCCCGGTCCTCTTGGTGGTGGCCAAGGATTCCGGGACTTAACCCCGAGGACACCTGGTGTGGTGTCCGGTCTCAGGGGACTGAGGTTGGGTCCCCCGTCCTCGTTCCTAGATTGCTTGTCGTTCCCACCGGCGGAACGAGGCTCGGCGCGGCCGGTGGGACGTTATGTCTTGGTTGCTGTGTCGTGACCTCCGAGGAGGACGATTCGTACAGTACGTCGTTCGGGGGACCGAATCACCTGCTCCACGCAACCGATTTTCGGCCCGGATCCGGGTCTCTCGACCCACTTCGGGCGTCATCCCAGTTCAACGGGTTAGTGGCCGTCCCGTGCCCATCCTGTTACCCCGCCGTTATGTGACAAAGGTCACAAGCGGTGTGTGGTGTCAACCACCGGCAAACGGGGGGAGGACGTCGAGGGTCGTGCAGGTGCCGAGCGTGCGCGTGCGGTCGGAGAACGCGATCTCGTCGCGGAGATAGGAACACCGTTCGAGAACCGTCGCCAGGGAAGGGTTTCCGGATGCGAGGGACTGTTCGAGGTCGCCGAGGGTGATCGACGGATCGATGTCGAGGACACTCTCCTCGGTGCCGGCCGCGGCACGAGCGGCGGCGAAGAAGCGGACTGTGAGCTGCATCGAGGGCGAGCCTAGCCGCCGATCGCCGACATCGGCCGGGTCGGTTGCCGGAAGCCCTCGGTGTTCACCCCGTGGCCGGCTGCCTTGGCCCACATGCTGCCCCGCCACAGTTCGGCGACCGCGGCGTCGATCTCGTCATCGGGCAGGGTGCGGAGCGCGGAACGCAGGTCGGTTTCCGACGTGGCGAACAGACAGTTGCGCAACGACCCGTCCGCGGTGAGCCGGGTGCGGTCGCAGTCCCCGCAGAACGGGCGGGTGACCGACGCGATGACCCCGACGCGAGCCGGACCGGACGGCCCGTGGTGTTCGTCGACGAGCCACGTCGCGGCCGGCGCACTACCGCGCGGGACAGGGTCGGACAACAGCGTGAACCGGGTGCGCAGGGTCGCGAGGATCTCGTCGGCCGTCACCATCTGGGCCCGTTGCCACGCGTGGTCGGCGTCGAGTGGCATCTGTTCGATGATGCGCAGTTCGTACCCGTGCTCCAGACAGAACGCCAGGAGGTCGGGCACGCCGGCCAGGTCGGCACGCTCGGGCACCACGGCATTGACCTTCACCGGGTTCAACCCCGCCGCCCGTGCCGCGGCCAGACCGTCGAGGACGTCGTCGAGCCGGTCGCGTCGGGTGATGGCGGCGAAGCGGGCACGGTCGATGGTGTCCAGCGAGACGTTGATGCGGTCGAGTCCGGCGGCGACGAGACCGTCGACCCGGCGGGGCAGCCCGAGCCCGTTGGTCGTCATCGCGATCTCGGGGGACTCCGGCAGGGCCGCCACCGCCGCGATGATCTCGTCCAGGTCGCGGCGCAGGAGCGGCTCGCCCCCGGTGAACCGGATGCGTTCGATGCCCAGATCACGCACGGCCACAGTGAGCACTCTGACCAGCTCGTCGGTGGTCAGCACCTGATCGGTGGGCATCCAGTCGAGGCCCTCGGCGGGCATGCAGTACGCGCAGCGCAGATTGCATCGGTCGGTGACCGACACCCGCAGGTCCTTCGCGACCCGACCGAAGGTGTCACGCAGCGGGCCGTCGGTCGGCACGTCGGAAGGCGCCCCCGCGTGCGGAGGTCGCGGGAGGGGCACTCCGAGGCCGACGATGGTCATGCTGCGATGCGGCTCACTTCCGGTTCAGGTCCTTGCGTGCTTCGAGGGCACGGAAGGTGCTGGCGTGGAACACCAGTGGTTCGACGCCGGGATCGGCGCGCAGGGTCTCGATCTCGAGCAGGACGACCGTGTGATCGCCGGCCTGGATCTCGTTGTGGATGGTGCACGACAGGTGCGCGGCCGCATCGGGCACGAACACGGCGCCTGCGTCGGTACTGAGCGGGGTGATGCCGTCGAACCGATGTTCCGACGGCCCGGCGAGCTGCTTGCACACCTCGATCTGGTCGCCGGCGAACACGCTCACGCCGATCGCGGGGGCGGTCCGGATCCTGGGCCACGTCGTCGACGTGTTCTGCACGCATACCGAGACGAGCGGAGGATTGAGGGAGACCGTCGTGAACGAGCTCGCGGCCATTCCGATCAGCGTGGCCGAATCCCCGTCGCCCTCTCGGCAGCACACCGCGACGACGCCGGACGGGAAACAGCTGTAGGCCTCGCGAAGCGCCCTGCCGTCGGATACCGGGGCGAGATCGGGGGTGGTGTCGATGGTTGTGGTCACGGTCCTCACCTGGCTCGGCGTCCGGCACGGAGTGCGTACACCAGGCCCAGGACGAATCCCAGGGGCGCGCACATGGTCAGCAGGTAGACGGCGGTCGGCGCGGTGTCGCCGCCGGTCACCAATGGTGTGATGAACAACGCCACGACCGCCAGAATTCCGACTGCGAACACAACCCCGGCCGCCTGCAGCAATCGCGGGGACGACGTCTTCTGCATGACTCCCACGGTAGTGCACCGGCAGCGGGTGCGGCGTCGGCCGATCTGCCGCGGCGGGTAATGGTGTGACCGCGGGGTTCGGTGTTGGCTACGATGGTCGTAGCAGGCGCCTTGCATCCGTCTGGGCTCGTACGGCACACGCCGTCGGGTCGTCGAGATGGGTGATGGCGTCTTTTGTCGTGACAGGTCGTTTTTCGACGGATCAAGAACAGATGAGGGTGAGCACAGTGCCGACCGGCAAGGTGAAGTGGTACGACGCGGACAAGGGCTTCGGCTTCCTCTCGCAGGAGAGTGGTGAGGACGTCTACGTGCGTTCGGCAGCGTTGCCCGACGGGGTGGAGGCTCTCAAGCCCGGACAACGCGTGGAGTTCGGCATGGCCGCCGGACGCCGCGGTCCGCAGGCGTTGAGCGTCAAGGTCCTCGAGCCGGCCCCGAGCGTGTCCAAGAACGTCCGCGAGGCGGCCCGCAAGGACGTCAAGCGCCACTCGCCCGACGAGCTGCACGGCATGGTCGCCGATCTCATCACCCTGCTCGAGGGGAAGGTCCAGCCGGATCTCCGCAAGGGGCGCTATCCCGATCGCAAGACCGCCCAGCGGATCTCTGAGGTCGTGCGCGCGGTGGCCCGCGAGCTCGATTCCTGAGTCGCGCTACTGGGCGGGCGCGGTCTGCACGGCCAACTCGCCCCGCGGCAGGACCTCGTCGGCCGGTGACAGCCGCGCCGACGCGGCGATGACGGTGAAACCGATGAGCTCCTTCTCCGGCGTCGACCGGAGGGTGAGTGTGTACGTGCTGTCCGGTGCCTGGGGTTGCTCGTCTTCGACGAGCCCGCCGGGGGTCTGGTAGACGGCCGCGAGGTTCCACGGGCCCTGCGCGATCTCACTCGACACGGTCACCATGATCGTCGTGTCCACCGGCACCGGGATGTCCGCGGTTTCCCGCGGCGTGGTGATCTCCGGGTCGCACTCGGTGAGCATCAGGTCGCACCACCAGCGGGGTTCGACGCTGTGCAGCTCGTCGCCGACTGCGATGTGCAGGTAGGGCTGGTCGGTGTGCTGCGCGTTGCGGGTCAGGAGGTACACCGAGGTCCCGACGACGGCGACGAACGCCACCACCACGATCGCGATGATCGACAGAGCCTTCTTCTCACCACTGCTGATCACTGACGACGTTGTCCTGTCTGGTTGTGCGGCGGGTGATCGCCGTGGCTGTACGGACGGTCACCCCGATTCTCGAACGGAGCGGTCGTCGGCTTGTGCGGAGTCGGCATCTGAGCGGTCGACGGACGCTGCGGGTGGGGGCGGGTGTCGGCCGTCGCGGGACTCCTCCGGGCCTGCGACCCACCGGCGGCCCGGAACGCCACGGTGGGCGCGGCGTGGTCGGGACGGCTGCCGCCGAGCCCGGGAACCAGCGACTTGCCGCGCGTGGTCATCACCGTCTGCGCCAGGCCCAAGCCGAGCAGGACGGCGACAACGGTGAACCCGATCCACAGCGTGGGCGGCAGCAGCACTCCGAGTGAGGCACCGAAGACCCACGACAGCTGCAACACCGTCTCCGAGCGACCGAACGCCGATGCGCGCGACTCGTCGGGCAGGTCGTCCTGGATCGACGAGTCGAGGCACACCTTGCCGATCGCGCTCGTGCCGGAGGCGACCAGGGCGGCGACCGCGGCGGCAACGATGTTGCCGAAGATGGCGGCGAGCACGGCGACGACGAAGCACGAGGCGGTTGCCCAGACGACGATGGCCGGCGGGTTCTTCAGCTCGAGTCGGGTGCCGACGCCGTTGCCGATCATGTTGCCGACACCAGCAGCCGCACCGACGGCGCCGAGCAACAGCAACTGGGTCCAGTCCGAGGCGTCGCCCTGCTGCGCCTTGGCATAGAACGCGATGAACAGGGTCAGAAAGCCGGTCAGGATGCGGATCGTGCCGTTGCCCCAGAGACCCGCGACCACCTTGCGGCCCAGCGGCTGGCGCATCTTCGCGGCCAGCATCTTCGCGCCGTCGCGCGCGCTCGTCGACGCATCGGGATCGGGGCCGGACCTGGCCGGCTCGCCGTGGTAGGTCAGCGTGGTCGGGATCTCGCCCTCGGTGGACTCGACCCACGACGGGATGCGCATGCACAGGTAGGCGCCGGCGGCGGCGACGATCGCCAGCCACACCATCGCGCCCGGCAGATGGATCGGCAGCAGCTGGCCGAGCAGGAATTCGATGATGCCGGCGACGGCGCCGCCCACGATGGTCCCGCCGATCAGACCGAAGGTCGTCAGCCGTGAGTTGACGCGCGGCAGATCGATGGTCGGCGGCACCACGCGCGGGGTGACCGCGGATTTGAGCACGCCGAACGATTTGGACAGCACGAGCAGCCCCAGCGCGCACGGATAGAGCACCCACGGGTCGTATTCGAGCTGCTGCGTCACGTCGTTCCACTGGACGTTGGCCATGATCAGAAGAGCCAGGACGACGCGGAGACCGAAGGTCGCGGCCATCGCTATGCGACGCCCACGCTGCAGCCGGTCGAGGAGCGGACCGATGAGCGGCGCGATGAGTGCGAACGGCGCGATCGTGAGTGCCAGGTACAGCGCGACATTCGTCTTGGACTCGCCCGTCGCGGCGGCGAAGAACAGGGTGTTGGCCAGCGCGACGGCCATGGCGGCGTCGGCGGCGAAGTTGGCGATCACCGGGAGGGTCAGCGCGGTCAGCCCCGATTGATCGGCGCCGTCGGCCGTCGCGGCCTGGTGGATCTTGCCGATGCCCTTGCCGGTGAGCTCTCGGCTGCGCATCGCGGCGACTCGCATCACGGTCAGCTTCTTGGGCGTGCGGGGGCCGTGTTCTGTCGGCATGGCGCGCGTCTGCTCGTCATGCGGGGGCTGACCGCGGTCGTCGAGCGGCGGCAGATGTGGATTGTGGGTGGGCGGCGGGAGGTAGGCGTTGCGTCCGGGGCCCGGGCCGCTCGGCGGTCCCCAGCCGGGGGCCGGACGTCGCGCTCTCATCTGGCGCGTCTCGTCGACCGGGTAGTTCGTCGAACCGGGATGCTGCGCGGCCCGTCGCGCGGTGTCGTCGGGTGGTGGCCGGTGGTTCGCCGGACCCCTGGGGGCCCCGCGCCCCTCGTCGTGTCGGGAACTCCGTGGGATCACGGAGACGATTGTTCCTCATCTCCGGCCGCACCCGCTTGAAGCGGGTCGTTGTGTGGCACACGTCGGGGATATTGCACACTGGAACGGTGACTCAGGTAAGTGACGGCGAACGGCTCCTGGCGGCCGTCGACATCGCACGCTCCGCGCTGCTCGACGAAGGTCAGCAGCCCGGCGCGCATCGGCGCAGCGTCGCCGAGGGCGACTGGGCCGCCGCGCACTACTTCGATGCCGAACTCACCGGTTATCGCGGATGGCAGTGGTGTGTCGTGCTGGCGGGTTCCCCGGGCAGCGACGAGATCACCCTCAGCGAGGTGGTGCTGCTGCCGGGCGACGGGTCGCTGCTCGCGCCGCCGTGGGTGCCCTGGTCCGAGCGTGTCGCGTCCGGTGACCTCGGTGCCGGTGACCTGCTGGCCGCCGAACCCGACGATCCGCGTCTGGTTCCCAATCAGATCGACACCGGTGACGAGTTCCGGTTCGAGTCCGATTCAGCGGAACCCGACGACATCGGCCAGGTGGCAGGCGAACTCGGTCTGGGACGTAAGCGTCTGCTGAGCCGCGAGGGTCGAGCCGACGCGGCGCAGCGCTGGTACGACGGCGACTTCGGTCCCGGTTCCGAGATGGCCCAGGCGGCTCCGTTCGCATGCTGCACCTGCGGCTTCTACGTTCCCCTCGCGGGCGCGTTGCGAGTCGGCTTCGGCGCGTGCACCAACGAGTACGCCGCGGACGGCCGCGTTGTGTCGGCGGAATACGGCTGCGGTGCACATTCCGATGTCCAGGCCCCGAAGGGCGAGGGCTCGCCGGCCTACGACGCCTACGACGACGGCGCCGTGGAGATCATCGCGAGGGCTGCGCTGGACGCAGAGCCGGCCCGTTCCTGACCCACCCTGCCCGATCGCCGGGGCCCGACCTCCAGGACACCTCAGCCGTGAGTGACGATCCGTTCGGTACGGCCGCGCTGCGATCATCGACGCTCGATGGCTGGGCGTCGTCGCCGACACGCCTTGCCGAGGACGCGGCGGCCGAATCCGACCTGGTGACAGTGGGTTACCGCGATCGGCTGCTCACCGAGTTGGCCGCGAATGCCGCCGATGCCGCGGCCGCTGCCGGTGTCGACGGCGAACTCGCGGTGTGGGTCGAGGGTTCGGAGCTCCACGTCGCCAACACCGGCGCCCCGCTGACCCGCGACGGCGTCAGATCGCTCGCCGCGCTGCGGGTCTCGGCGAAACCGGCCGACGGTGAGGTCACGGACTCCGGGGATGCCGGCCGAGGTCAGATCGGCCGGTTCGGCGTCGGGTTCACTGCCACCGCGACGGTGGCCGATCGCGTCGAGGTGCGCTCGCGTACCGGGTCGGTGGTCTTCGACCGGGAGGCGACGCTCGAGGCGGTGCGGGCAGCGGGGATCACGCCAACCACCGCTGGTGGGTCGCCCGCGGTCCCGGTCCTGCGACTGGTGTGGCCGTCCGAACACGCGCCCGCCGACGGTTACGACACCGAGGTGGTGCTGCACCTGCGTGAGCAGCCCGGCCCGCTGGTCGAGGCGATGCTGGCACAGGCGCCCGACCTCGTCGTGGAACTCGTTGCCTTGCAACGAATCGCCGTATCCGGTGTCGATGTGTCGGTGGCGCGGGTCCCCGGCCCGGAGCTCGACGATGTCGCCGCCCGGTCGACCCTGGTGACCGTGTCGGTCGTGGGGGATGCGTCCGCCATGGAGACGCTGCCCGCGCCGCGGCGGTGGCTCGAGGTCGCGCGCGGCGGAACCCGATGGCTCGTCGACGCCGACGATGGCCCGGCGCCCGCACATGACGTGCTTCGTGCCCCCACTCCGACCGACATCGAGTTGAGCCTGCCGTGCCGGTGTATCACCGATCTGGCACTCACTCCGGATCGCCGGCATCTGCATCCGAAAGCCGAGATCGCCGATGCCGCCACAGGTTACGTCGACCTGGTTCGACTGGTCGACCCTGCTCGACGGCTCCGTCTCGTGCCCGAGTTGCATCTTGCGCGCAATCCCGACGACGCCCGCCTGATCGAAGCCGTCCGTCGGGAACTCCGCGACGCGGCTTGGCTCCCGGCCGCGGCCGGCGACGACCTGATCCCGCCCCGCGCGGTCGTGCTCGTCGGCCTGACGGATCGGTTGGCGGACATCCTGGGGGAGCTCTTCGGAGATCTCGTTCACCCGGATCTTTCTCTCGCGCAGAACCTTCCGACGCTGGGGCGGCTCGGTGGCGAGGAGCTCGGACTGGCGGCGACGGCCGAGCGGCTCACCGGGGTGCGGCGCGATCCGTCGTGGTGGCATGACCTCTACGATGCGTTGGCCCCGCTGGTGTCGACCGGCCGGGAGATCGAGGAGTTGGGCGCCCTGCCGATTCCGCGTTCGGACGGCCGAATGGCGATCGGTCCCCGCGGACTGTTCGTCAGCGATCGGATCTCCACTCCGATGCGCTGGATTCCGACCGTCCACCCGGAGGCTCGCCACGAATTGCTCGAACGTCTGGGAGTCCAGGATCTCTCGGTGCCGGAGGCGCTCGCCGACCCGGCGTTGCGTGTGCTCGTCGAAGATGCCGATCTCGACGACGTGGGAGACGACGGGTTGGCCGCCGAGGTGTGTGCGGTCGTGCGCGCCGACCCGGATGCGCCGGTGCCGCCGTGGCTCTCGGCACTCGCCCTGACCGATGCCGAGGGCGACTTGCGGCCCGCCGACGAACTCCTCCTGCCCGGCAGCCCGCTGCTGACCGTCCTCGTCGACGACCACCCGTTCGGAGTCGTCGACCAGAGCGTCGTCGACGAGTGCGGTGCCGAGCCGTTGCGGAGGATCGGCGTCGGGTGGGGCTTCGTCACCGTCGACGACGACCTGCCGGTGGGGCCCGATCACGACCTGCCGGACGAACAGGACTGGTGGGACTCGCTACCCGAAGCGCCCGAGACGCTCTCCGCGGTACGCGACCTCGACCTCGTGGACGAGACCCGTTGGCCGCAGGCGCTGACGATGTTGGCCGGCGACGAGCAGATCGCCCCGCTGCTGACCGACCGTTCTGGCTACACGGCCTGGTGGTTGCGTCGGCACGCCGAGATCGACGGCTTGCTGCTGGGCGAGTACCGCGCGCCGTCGGACGAGATCCTCGCGAACATCATCGATCCGCTGGATCACCCCGATGCCGACGGGCTGTCCGGCGCGCTCGCGCGACTCGAACCCGACGACGCCGACGACGCGGCGCTGCTGGTGACGCGACTCGGCGATCCCTCCCGCGAGATCAGCGCCGGCGCAGCGGTGGCCGTCCACGCGGCGGTGGTCGCGGCATGCCGGCGCGGTGCGATCGATCCGGCCGACGTGGAGGTGCCCGACCGGGTGCGTAGCCTCGCCGGAACCGTGACCGACCGCGCGGTGGTCGTCGACCGGGCCTGGTTCTTGCAGGTGCTGTCCGACGACGAGTCGGTGCTCGCCGGGCCGACGGTGATCTCGGACGACGCCGACGTGCTGGCCACGCTGCTCGACCTGCCGCTGGCGTCCGAGGAGTACACGGCGACCGTCCGCGATCCCGGTGACGCGGTCACATGGGCGGACCCCGAGGCCGTCCGCTTCGGGGCCGTTCGCGGTGCGGCCGTCGCGCACGGGACGGTTCGGCTGCACGACGAGCTGTGGGTCGACGTGCGCGGCAACCACTCCGAGCGTGAGGTGCGGGTGTCCTGGTGGATCGACGACGTGGGGGTCACGCACCTGGAGCGCCTGCGTCGATCCCCGCGGTGAGGATCGAGGCGAGCTGCCGGTAGGCGGCCGCGTCGTCGAGCCCGGTGGCGGCCAGGACCTCGCGACGCTGGATGCGGCTCATCATCGAGGTCGCGAGGTCTGCGGCGAATGCGGCGTCGACGTCACGGAACTCGCCCGACGCGACGCCGTCGGCGATGAGTGCCTGGACCCGGGACGACGCGGCTGCGGTGTTCAGTTCGTACAGGGAACGTGTCGGGCCGAAGGCGTCGAGGTCGCGCATGAACGTCTCCGACGCGGGTGAGAGCGCTTCGCCGACCGCCACCAGGTAGACGATGACGCGTTCACGCGGGCTCTCTGTCGCCTGGACCTGTGCTTCGACCTGATCGGTGGCGGTGCGGAAGAAGTGCGTCACGGTCGCCGTGACCAGCTGTTCCTTGCTGGCGGCGAGGGTGTACAGCGTCGACTTGGAGCACCGTAGCTCGGCGGCGATGTCGGCGATCGACAGATGGGCGAATCCTTCGCGCAGGATCAGCTCGAGAAGCGCGTCGAACAACACCGCACGACGACGCGTGGCGAATCCCTGAGCTGGCATGAGGCTCCTCGCGGTCGGAACGGCTGACGACGCTGTGACTGTACGGAGCGTCGTCGAAATAGTACTGTGCAGAGGACTTGAGTACTAGTTCTGTTACCTGGAGGTTTGTGATGCCGGTCGATCGCCTGCTACCCGACAACGAGGCGCGCGACCTCATCGCGCTGGTCCGCGACATCGCCGACAAGCGCATGGCGCCGATCGTCGACCAGCACGAGAAGGACCAGACCTACCCTGACGGCTTGTTCGCCGAACTCGGTGAGGCCGGTCTGCTCGGCCTGGCCTACCCGGTCGAGTGGGATGGCGGCGGCCAGTCGTACGAGGTGTACCTGCAGGTGCTCGAAGAACTCGGCGCCCGGTGGGCGGCCGTCGCGGTGGCGGTGAGTGTCCACGGGCTGGCCTGCCATCCGCTGTTCAACTTCGGCACCGAGGAACAGAAGCAGCAGTGGCTGCCGGATCTGCTCAACGGCAAGCTGATCGGTGCGTACAGCCTGAGTGAACCGCAGGCGGGTTCCGACGCCGCCGCGCTCACCTGCCGGGCCGCGCAGGCCGACGGTGGCTACATCGTCAACGGCTCCAAGGCGTGGATCACCCACGGTGGCATCGCCGATGTCTACAACCTCTTCGCGCGGACCGGGGAGGGGTCGAAGGGTGTGAGCTGCTTCCTCGTGCCGCGTGACACGACGGGCCTCACCTTCGGCAAGCCGGAGGACAAGATGGGACTGCACGCGGTCCCGACGACCGGCGCCTCTTACGACGACGCCTTCGTCGACGAGGGCCGGCGACTCGGAACCGAGGGTCAAGGACTCCAGATCGCCTTCTCTGCACTCGACTCCGGCCGCCTCGGGATCGCGGCGGTGGCCACGGGCCTCGCGCAGGCCGCCCTTGACGCCGCGGTCGACTATGCGCAAGAACGAAGTGCGTTCGGCCGCAAGATTATCGATCATCAGGGCTTGTCGTTCGTCCTGGCCGACATGGCTGCCGCCGTCGACTCGGCCCGTGCCACCTATCTCGACGCGGCTCGACGCCGCGACGCCGGCGTCGACTACACGCGTGCCGCCGCGACTGCCAAGCTCGTCGCCACCGACGCCGCGATGAAGGTCACCACCGACGCGGTGCAGGTGTTCGGCGGGTACGGCTACACCCGCGACTTCCCGGTCGAGCGCTACATGCGCGAAGCCAAGATCACGCAGATCTTCGAGGGCACCAACCAGATTCAGCGTCTGGTGATCGGACGCGCGCTGGCGCGGTGATCACGCTCGACTCCGGGTGGTGACGGTCTCAGCTCGCGATGTAGTAGAAGGCGCGGCCGTCGAGTCGACGGAAGCTCGGGCCGCCCAGCGTGACGAGGACTTTGAGTATTCCGGGCAGGCGGGTGAACACTCGCTCGCGGTCGTCGGGGAGAAGGCCTTTGGCCATCATCGGGCCGACCCGTAGCGTGTGGCGGAGTCCGGCCTGCTTACCCATCTTCTCCTCGAAGGCATCCCAGTCGGCGGTGGTCATGTGACGCTGCACGATCGCTATGGCGTCGGTCTCCTCATGTGCCAGGTGTTCGCCGAGAATCTGTCGAGCGCGGACGAGGGCGTCTGCGAGGGTGGTGCGGGTTCCGGTGTCGGCGGACGAGGCCATCGATGTGAAGCCGGCCTGGCATTCCGCGAGCAGGGGATCGATCCGATGGTGCTCGGCTTCCATCGCGTCGAGGACGCGTTTCTCGTCCTCGTCGCAGCGGGCGAGGAGCAGCGGCCACAGTTCGGCGTCCTCGCCGCTGTGGTGATGATGCAGCGCTTCGGCGAACATCGTCCAACGATCGGCGAGTGCGCGCCACGTCCCCGCGTCGTCGATCGGGGTCACCGGAACGCTCGCGGCGAAATCGGCGAGATCGCGCCGGAACGTGTGGTGGAGCACGTACATCATGAACGGGTCGATGGGCCCGTCGGGTGCGGCGGCCTGGCCGGGGAGCAGGAGCTGGGTGGGGTGCCCGGTGGTTGCGGTCATGGTCGTGTCCTCGTCATGTGGTCGGGTGGTCATATGGTCGGGTCGAGCGGTGATGGTGACCACTGTCAGCGACGAGGCTTGTGACGTACTTGTAGGCGACTTGGTCCGTCGACGGTGCGCGCGCTTCCGAAGCGGGGTGTATCGGTCGAACAGACGACATGTCGAACTCGACTAGGGTGGCGACGGATTCGGGTCGTGCGCCGTCGCACGACGAGAGAGGAGTCCGAGGCTGATGATTGTCTCCCCGACGACGATCGACGAGAACATCCTCAACTGGGTGGTGACGAACCGTTCCGAACCGTGGATCTCGATCGCCGAGGTCATCACGCTGCTCGGCAACACCCTGACCCTCACTGCGCTCACCGTTGTCGCGGTGATCGCGCTGGCCTATCTGGGTCGGCGTGCGGACGCGGTGTTCCTCGGCCTCGGAGTGCTCGTCGGGTACGCACTCATGCAGACACTCAAATTCTCCTTCGCCCGGGATCGCCCGCCCCTCGAGGACCGGTTGCTCGAGATCGACACCTTCTCGTATCCCTCGGGCCACGCGATGATGACGATGGTCGTGTTCGGGTTGTGCGCGGTCGCGGCGTACCGCGCCTCGGCGTGGGTGCGGACGCATCGCTGGGTTCTGGCCTTGGCGCCGTTGCTGTCGATCCTGGTGGGACTCACCCGAATCCAACTCGCGGTGCACTGGACTACCGACGTGGTGTCGGGCTGGTTGTTCGGCGCGATCTGGGTCGTGCTGTGCACCTGGGTCCTGCTCCGATACGAAACGCGACGGGGCGCCGACTCCACGTCGGGGTCGCCAGGTCGCTGAACGTTCCCTGAACCAGACAGCGCCGCAGCCCCGGCGGCGGTTTCACTGTGGAGTTGTCAAGGTACGGATGCGGTCCCGGGGTTGCCGGGTGCGGAAGGTGCTGCGCGGCGTGTTCAGGCGGCGTGGTCGAGTCGCATGGTGCGTCGGTTGTGGGCGGGTAGTGGGCGGCGGTGTGGGTCGATGGTGGCGGGCGGGATGAGCCAGGGATGCCGGTCGAAGCCCATCACGATGTCCCAGCCGTGGTGGTGGACTTGAGTGTGGCAGCGTTGGCAGAGCAGGCAGCCGTTGTCGAGGTCGGTGGTGCCGCCGTCGGCCCAGTGGGCGATGTGGTGGACCTGCGTGTGTGATGGTGGTGCACCGCATTTGATGCAGCACCGGTCGCGGACGACAACGGCTTTACGGAGGTGGGCGGGGAACAAGCGCCTGGTGTGTCCCATCTGTAGCGGCACGCCTTCGCCGTCGAGGACGATCTCGGTGAGTGATCCGTCGCAGGACACTTGTTTGGCGGTCGCCTGGCTGATCGATCCGGTCCATGGCAGGGCCGCCGGGTCGCCGGTGGCGGGGATGGTGACCATCAGCTGCGTGCGTGGGCTGCCGATGCTGTCGATGGTCGCGCCCAGTGCTGCTTGGTCGAGGATGAGTTCGAGAGCGTCGGCGCGACGTTGTTCTGCGGTGCGGCGGTCGTCGGCACCGTCGGGTTCGGGGCGTGGGCAGGCTCGTTCGTCGATCATGGTGAGGAACTTCTCGCCGATGGTCTGTGTGAGGTCGGCGCGGATGTCGACGCGTCCGTCGTCGGTGGTGTGGGCGTTGACCGCGTTCAGAGTCGAATCGTCGGCGGCGGGAATACTGGTGTCGGTGGCGTCGGCCAGGGTGTTGCCGATGGTGCGGGCGTGCTCGAGTACTAGTGCCGGCGTCGCACCTGACAGTGCTTGGCCGAGCAGTTCGATCTCGTGAGAACCCTTGCCGTCATCCGAAAGCTTTTCAGGACAGCGTTTGTCGATGTGCGTCACGCCGCGGACGATGGCGTCGACGATCTCGGTGGACAGTCGTCCGTCGCCGGCGTGGCGGGCGAGAGTAGGCCGCGCTGGTAGGGCGTCGACGATGCGCATGATCCGGTGGGCGGCAGCGGGCGCGTAACCCATCTCGATCAACAACTTCTTGGTGGTGCTGCCCGCCTTCTGTGCGACGCCCAGTTCATCGAGTCGCATTGTGTAGAAGACGATCTGGTGATCGGCTGCGTTGCGAATCAACCGCAGGGTGTCCAGCGCGCCGAATGTCGTTCGGCCGCTGGGATCGTCGGCGGGCGGGGTGGTCTCGATGAGCCGTTCGAGGAGGGTGTCGAGCGCTGCCATGTTTCCAAGGTACTCGAACATACTGGCGAGAGCAAGAGCTGTCGCGAAGCCAAATATGTCGAATGTAGCTGCCAGACAACAATATTCGACGAAGTGCGCGTCAGTCGGTAACACCGGTGAACTCCAGTCACACCCGTCTCGACTTCTGCGCCAAATGGGGTGGTTTTGGTGCGCGAAGCCGCGTCGGCCGACACGGGCGAGTCGCAGACGACCTGCCTGCGTTTCCGGCGGCCGCCTGACACTTCCCAGGACGACGGCGCAGCGTTGTACCTCTTCGTGGTGACCCAGGCGGGCGTTCGTGCCCCGTCCTCGTATGTACCCCGGCGAGTCTGACGCCCCACCCGTCGATGCACGTCCGTGCCGGTTTGCCCGGAATGTTGACGATTCGTCGGTACGCCGCGATACGGTCGGGTATGGATTTCTCCCCGTCAGCGCGCTCGGCCGACCTGACCGAACGCGTGCGCACCTTCGTGACCAACGAGATCGAGCCCGTCGAACCCGAGATCCATCGGGACATCAAGACCAGGCGCGACGAGAAGGGCGATCCGTGGGCGCCCTCGCCCATCATCGCGGAGCTGCAGAAGAAGGCCCGGTCGGAGGGTCTGTGGAACCTCTTCCTCCCTGCCGAGCACGCCGGTCGCTACGCGGCGGACTTCGGTACCGACGGTGGTGCCGGGCTCAGCAACATCGACTACGCGCCGATCGCCGAGGCGATGGGGTCGTCGGGACTCGCGCCGGTCATCTTCAACTGCAATGCGCCCGACACCGGCAACATGGAGGTGCTGCTCCGGTACGGCACCGATGAGCAGCGCGAGCAGTGGCTGGAGCCGTTGCTGACCGCGGAGATCCGCAGTGCCTTCTGCATGACCGAGCCGGCCGTCGCGTCGTCGGATGCCACCAACATGGCCGCGACCGCGGTGCTCGACGGCGACGACGTCGTCATCAACGGGACCAAGTGGTTCTCCACCGGCGTCGGCCACCCCGACTGCAAGGTCCTCATCTTCATGGGCGTCACCGACGCGGAGGCGGACCGCAAGGCGCGCCACACCATGGTGCTGATCCCCATCGACGCGCCGGGCGTCACCATCGACCGGATGCTCACCACCATGGGCTACTTCGACGAGCCGTTCGGCCACGGCGAGGTCAGCTTCGACAACGTCCGCGTCCCGGCGTCGAACATCCTGCTCGGACCCGGCCGGGCATTCGAGATCGCGCAGGGACGGCTCGGACCGGGCCGCGTCCACCACTGCATGCGGGCCATCGGTCTCGCCGAGCGGGCGCTGGAACTCGGTGTGCGGCGCGCACTCTCGCGTGAGGCCTTCGGTAAGCAACTCGCGCGCCTGGGCGGCAACAGCGAACGTATCGCCGACGCCCGGATCGCGATCAACCGATCGCGCCTGCTCGTCCATCACGCCGCGTGGCTCCTCGACCAGGGGATGTCCCGCGAAGCGCTCTCGGCCGTCAGCGAGATCAAGGTCGAGGTGCCCAACATGGCCCTCGACGTCATCGACCTCGCCATCCAGCTCCACGGCGGGGCCGGCCTCACCGACGATTTCCCCCTCGCCTCGGCGTGGGTCGGGGCGCGGTCGCTCCGGCTCGCCGACGGTCCGGATGAGGTGCACCGCAACGTGGTTGCGCGCATCGAATTCGGCAAGTACCGCTGAGACAGGGAGAGACGAATGGCTGACGAGGTCGCCGGCGCGGGAGAGGTCCGCACCGAAGATGCGTTCGACGTCGAGACGGTGGCGAAGTGGCTCGAGGCTCATGCCGCGGACCCCGCCGGGCTCGACGCTGTGCCCGAGGTGCGCCAGTTCGGCGGCGGCGCCTCCAATCTCACCTATCTGCTGCGTTATCCGACCCAGGACCTGATCCTGCGCCGGGCGCCACGGGGCACCAAGGCGCGCGGCGCGCACGACATGGCACGGGAGTACCGGATTCAATCCGAGCTGGCGGGTGCCATCCGCTACATCGCACCGATGGTCGCGTTCTGCGACGATCCGTCGGTGCTGGGTGCCGACTTCTATGTGATGGGGCGGATCGACGGCGTCATCCCGCGCACCGAATGGCCCTCCGACGTGCCGCTCGACGCGGATCAGGCGCGACAACTGTGCTCGAACTTCGTCGACACCCTCGTCGAGGTCCACTCCGTCGATCCGGATGAGACCGGGCTCGGCGACCTCGGTAAGGGCCGTGGGTACGTCCGCCGCCAGGTCGACGGCTGGACCACACGATTCCGCAACGCACACACCGACGACGTGCCCGACTTCGAGCGGACAATGGTGTGGCTGGCCGAGAATCAGCCCGACGATGTCGCGAACTGCGTCATCCACAACGATTTCAAGCTCGACAACGTGGTGCTCGACAAGGACGACCCCACGCGCGTGATCGGCATCCTCGACTGGGAGATGGCGACGCTCGGAGACCCGCTGATGGACGTGGCGGGATCGATGGCGTACTGGATCCAGGCCGACGACCCGGAAGCCATGCAGTTGATGCGCCGTGTTCCGACGCACCTACCCGGCATGATCAGTCGCGCCGAGTTCGTCGAAATGTATTGCGAGCGAATGGGTTTTGACATGTCGCCGGAGCGGTGGCGCTGGTACGAGGTGTTCGGGCTGTTCCGTGCCGGCGCCATCGCCCAGCAGATCTACTACCGCTACTACCACGGCCAGACCACCAACAAGGCGTTCGAGCGCCTCGGGTACGCGGTGGGGATCATCGCTCAGCGACTGGACGACCTGGTCGTGTAGCCGCCTGTACAGAAGGGCCGCCATGGCCGACGAAGTGCTCACCCCATCCAGCGCGGACGATGAGTTCCGCACCGGCGGCTACCGCCCCGAACTCCGCCGGACGCTCGGCGGGTTCGCGGTGTTCGCGATCTCCTTCGCGTTCATCTCGGTCGCGGTGGGCGTCTTCGCGACCTACGGTGACGTGCTCGCCACCGCCGGCCCCGTGGGGATCTGGCTGTGGATCGTCGCCGCCATCGGGCAGACGCTGATCGCGCTGGTCGTCGCACAATTCGCCGCCCGCATCGCACTGAGCGGGTCGTCGTACCAGTGGGCGTCGAGGCTCGCGAACCCCAGGGTCGGCTGGATGTTCGGCTGGTTGAGCTTCTGGTACCTGGCCATCGCCGTGGTCGCGATGGACAACGCGCTGGCCAGCCAGGCGTTGATGCCCCTGTTCGGCATGGCCGAGGACGAGTCCGTGGCGCGGATCATGACCGTCGTCATCCTCGTCGTCCAGGCCATCCTCGTCATCGCGTCGACCCGACTGCTGGGTCTGTTCACCTCGGGCGCCGTCGCCGTCGAACTCGCGATCGTCGCGATCCTCGTCGTCGGACTGGCCGTGGTGATGGTGGTGACCGGCAGCGGGCACCCCGGCAACCTGGGCTCGCGCGGCATCGCGGCGGGCGCAGCGGACTACTGGGCCATCGGCGGGGGAGTGATGGCCGCGATGGTCATGGGCCTGACGACCCTGGTGGGTTTCGACTCCGCGGCGAACCTCGCCGAGGAGGCGAAGGACCCGTTCCGCAGCGTTCCTCGCGCGATCGTCGGTTCGGTGGTTGCGGCCGCGGTGGTCGGGCTGGTCTTCCTCATCGTGCTGACCGTGGCCATCGAGGACGTCGCCGCGATCAGCCGGGACGGCTCACCGGTCGCGGCCATCATCCGGGGCCAGCTCGGGTCGGTCGCCGAACGGGTCCTGCTCGTGTGCATCGCGTTCGCGATGTTCGGCGCGGGCATGGTGGTGATGGCCGCGTGCGCCCGGCAGGTGTTCGCGATGGCCAGGGACGGCCGGTTCCCGGCGCATCGGCTGATGCGACGGGTCAGTCCGCGCACCCAGACCCCGGTCCCGGCGACCCTTCTCATCCTCGGCGTCGGCGTGGTGCTGATGGTCGCGCTGCCGGGTTCGGCCCTCATCGAACTGATCGTGGCCTCGACTATCCTTCCCGCCCTCATCTACGGCGGGATCGTCGTTCTCTATCTCGTCGTCCGAAAGCGACTGGAGCGCAAGGAAGGCGGGTTCAGCCTCGGACGCATGGAACTGCCGATTGCGGTCGCCGCGCTGATCTGGGTGGTGTTCGCGCTGTTCGTCCTGGTCACTCCCGACGACGCCACCGTGCCCACCTTCGTGGTGCTGGGTCTGATCGCCGCGGGGGCGGTGTACTTCGCGGTGATGATGGTGTGGAATCGCGACGTCCTCGACCACGAGCCCGGCGTCGACGAATTCGCTCCGGCGGGCGACGGACCGAAGGACTAGTCGAGACCCTCCTGCGCACCGCGGGCGCCGCGTCGGACGCCGGCGCGCTGCACCAGTACGATCGTCGTGCCCAGGAGTCCGACGCCGAGGCCCACCAGGCAGATGGTCAGCGTGCGGTCACCGCCGAGATCGGTCACGGCGACGATCACGGTCGCCACGACCCACGCGATCATGCCGACCACGATCACCGGCTCGGGCGCGCGCAGGGCGCGGGGGAGTTCGGGGATCTCGACTGTCACGGACATGGACAACAGGGTAGCTTTCGGAACGTGCCAAACGACGTGCCCAGTGAGTCTCGCGATCTGAGGTCCTCCACGACACCGAGCGACCCCGGCCCGCGCGGCCCCCTCGACAGGTTCTTCAAGATCTCCGAACGGGGGTCGACGATCAACCGCGAATTCCGCGGTGGCCTCGTCACCTTCTTCACGATGGCCTACATCGTGGTGCTGAACCCGATCATCATCGGCGGCATCCCCGGCGGCGACAAGAACGCCGATGTGCTGGGCAACGTGCTCCCGCTCGCTCAGGTCGCGGCGGTCACGGCCCTGGTCGCGGGCGTCATGTCTATCCTGTTCGGCCTGGTCGCGAACTATCCGTTCGCGATCGCCGCAGGCCTCGGCATCAACAGTCTGCTCGCGGTGTCGATCGCCCCGCAGGTGACCTGGCCCGAGGCGATGGGCCTGGTCGTCGTCGACGGCATCATCATCGTGTTGCTGGCCGTCACCGGATTCCGCACCGCGGTGTTCAACGCGGTGCCGACCGAGCTCAAAGCCGCGATCGCGGCCGGCATCGGTTTGTTCATCGCGTTCATCGGCTTCGTCGACGCCGGGTTCGTCAAGCGCATCCCCGACGCCGCGGGTACCACCGTGCCGGTCCAACTGGGCACCGACAATTCGATCGCGACCATCCCGACCCTCATCTTCGCCATCGGCGTCCTGCTGATGGGGGTCCTCGTGGTGCGAAAGGTCCCCGGCGGGCTGCTGATCGGCATCGCGATCACCACGGTTCTGTCGATCGTGCTCGAGCGGATCTTCGATTACGGGTCGAGCATCGACAACCCGTCGGGTTGGGGACTCAGCGTCCCGGACATCCCCAACACCCTGGGCGGGCTTCCCGATCTCAGCCTCGTGGGCGACGTCGACCTGTTCGGCGCGTTCACACGCATCGGTGTCCTGGCGGCGTCGGTCCTGGTCTTCGCCCTGGTGCTGTCGAACTTCTTCGACGCGATGGGCACGATGACCGGCCTCGGCAAGGAAGCCGAACTCGCCGACGAGAAGGGAAACCTGCCCGGCATCGGCCGCGCCCTGGTGGTCGAGGGCACCGGCGCAATCGCCGGCGGTGCCGCATCGGCATCGTCGAACACGGTCTTCGTCGAGTCGGCATCCGGCATTGCCGAAGGTGCGCGGACCGGCCTCGCGAACGTCGTGACGGGCGTCTTGTTCCTGGTGGCGATGTTCCTGACACCCATCTACGAGGTGATCCCGCTCGAAGCCGTCACCCCGGCACTCGTTGTGGTGGGCGCGATGATGATCGGCCAGCTGACCGCGGTCGACTTCCGTCGCTTCGACTACGCGTTGCCGGCCTTCCTCACCGTCGTCAGCATGCCGTTCACCTACTCGATCGCCAACGGCATCGGCATCGGGTTCATCAGCTGGGTGGTGATGGCGACCGCCGCGGGCAAGGCGCGTACCGTGCACCCGTTGCTGTGGCTGGTTGCGGCCGTGTTCGTGGCCTACTTCGCGCGCGGACCCATCTCCGACCTCATCGGGTGAGCCGACACCTCGGCTTCGCCGTCCGGATGATGGGCCCGTGTCGTCCACACAGTTCAATTTCGCTTTGCGTAGGGTTTCATGCTGGTCAACTGACCTACCCTTGATGGATGCATTCTCCCTATGGTGACGGAAGCCTGTCGGGCGACCTGTCCCTCGCCGTCGTGCGGCTCGCCCGGCGCCTACGCGGGCGACGCGAGAACAAGCTGGTGTCGCTCACTCAACTGTCTGCCCTCAACACCCTGCACCACGAAGGTCCGATGACGCCCGGTGCGCTCGCCGCCGCCGAACGGGTTCGCCCGCCGTCGATGACGCGGGTCATCGCGTCGCTGTCGGACCTGGGCATGATCAGACGCGAACCGCACCCGACCGACGGGCGCCAGGCGATCGTGACGCTGTCGCCGGAGGGGGTCGAGGTGGTCACCGAAGAACTCGCCGCGCGCAAGGCGTGGTTGAGTGACCGTCTCGCGGAACTGACCCCAGAAGAACGCGACACCCTGCGAGACGCCGTCCTGATCGTGAATTCGATTCTCGGACAGGCCGACACCGACGTCCCGAAGTCGCGGGCGATCTAGGGCGTCGGCGCGAGGCCGGCTCACCGCCCGCGGGTCAGAAGAACGTGCCGGAGAACGGTGCGCGGTCGGTCATGAACGCATGGTCGAGAGCCCGTAGCGTCGCCGCGGAGTCGGCGTGGAGACGTCCCGCCGCCGCATAGGTCGAGGGTCGGATGCCGCCCAGGTAGATGCTCGACAGCACCGAGATGTCCAGGCGGACGGTCGGTGTGGCCGTTGCCGCCGCGGGTGCGACGATGGCCCCGCCCTCGCGCACCGACATGTCGAAAACGCCTCCGTGGCCACGGAATTCGTCGGTCACCTCGATGACCGCGTCGAGGTCCGCGCCGTAGTGGCGGGCACCGAGTGCGGCCGGGACGTCGAGGATCCGCAGCCACATCGTGTCCGAGGTCCCCGTCACCGACACCGATCGCGGGTTGACCAGTTTCTGGGGCAGCGGATCGTCGACCGGGATGCTCGCCGTGATCGAGGGGATCAGGTCGAGGTTGATCAGGACGCGCCACAGGTCGGTGTGCGCGGCGTCGGTCACGGCGAAGATCTCGTAGACCTCGCCACGTACCGCGCCCCGTTCGTCCTTGTAGATGCGGTAGCTCGCATAGCCGTCGTCGTGCAGCAGGTAGTGCAGACCGCTCGCCGAGATCGGGCGTTCCGACGCGCGGTCGGCGAGGATCGGGTTCCACCAGGCGGGTGTGCGCGTGAGCGCGCCCGGCGTGGTGACGGTCCAGCGCGCGTGCAGGTCGGGGATCGCGGCGGCGACCGCGTCGGCGTCGGCGTAACGGACCGTCGCATCCGCGGGCTGCTCGGCCCGCATGGCCGCGTCGGGGCTCAGCGACACACTGTTCGCGAACGAGGCCGGGCCGAACCCGAAGCGCTCGTAGATGGTGCCCTCACTCGCGGTGAGGATCGCGAACGTGTACTTCTCCGACTCCCACTGCTCGACGAGTTCGGTCAGCATGCGGCGCAGGATTCCGCGTCGCCGATGGGTCGACGCGACCGACACCCACGACAGGCCGGCGGCGTCGGACACACCGCCGCCGGGCAGCGACATCGACATGCGGTAGAACATCGACACGCCCACGAGCGGCTGGGTGTCGAGTCCGGTGTCGCGCACGAGGACGACGTCGTCGTCGGCGACCTTCCCGCGGAGATCGGCGACCTCGTCGTCGGGCAGCGGGTTGCGCATGGCGAACGCGCGGGCGTCGGTGAGGATGATGTCGGTCCAGTCGGCGTCGGTCGCGCGCTTCATGGACAGACGTGACATGGGAGTCGAATCGCTGGTCACGCCCTTTACCGTGTCATACCCGGGTGCCGCGCCACGTCTCGGGTCCGCTTGGCGGCGACCGCGTCTCGTCGACGCTCGGACGTGTACCGCCGTCTGGCAGCGAGCCCCGGAGGTGGCACACTGTTGCGGTGCCCGGGCTCGCAGTGGACGTGATCGACATCGACGATCCGGCGGATCCGCGCGTCGATGACTTCCGCGACCTGAACTCGGTGGATCGACGGCCCGACCTGCCGGTGCTGCCCGGCGGCCGACCCGGGCGCGGCCTGGTCATCGCCGAGGGCGTGCTCGTCGCCCGCCGGATGATCGCCTCGCGCTTCGAGACCCACGCCTTCCTCGGTGTCGACAAACGACTCGACGAACTCGGCGATGATCTGCTCGATCCCACTCTGGCCGGGGTCCCGTTCTTCCGCGCCACCGCCGAGGTGATGGCCGAGGTGGTCGGTTTCCACCTCAACCGAGGAGTGCTCGCGGTGTCGCGCCGACCGCAGGTCCTGTCGGTGGCGGACATCCTCGACACCGCCCGGACGGTCGCCATCCTCGAAGGGGTCAACGACCACGAGAACATCGGGTCGATCTTCCGCAACGCCGCCGGACTCGGCGTCGACGCCGTGCTCTTCGGGCAGGGCTGCGCGGACCCGCTGTACCGCCGGTGCGTCCGGGTGTCCATGGGGCACGCGCTGCTCGTGCCGTTCGCGAAGTTCGACGAATGGCCGCGCGGACTCGACCTCCTTCGCGACCGCGACTTCCAACTCGTCTCGATGACGCCCGACCCGTCGGCGGTCACCCTGGCCGAGGCGGTCACCGCGGACAAGGTCGGGTTCCTCGTCGGTGCCGAGGGGCCGGGTCTGACCGCCTCCGCGATGGCGTCGACCGACGTGAAAGCACGCATCCCCATGAGTCGAGGAACTGACTCCCTCAACGTGGCGACCGCGGCGGCCGTCGCATTCTACGAGCGCGCACGGTCGGGGACGATGGAGACGTGACCGCTCCCGAATCGCTGCGGAACGACGACAGCCGCCCGGAACCGACGCCGTGGGTCCTCGGCATCGTCGTCGGCGTCGTGTCTGCGCTGTTCGCCGCGTTCGTCCTGGTGGGCGTGTACTTCCTGATCGGTGGCGTGCTGCGCTTCCTCGGGATCGCCGCGGTCCTCGTCGTCGCCGGCGGTCTCGGATGGACGCTGTGGGAGTTCCGGATGCGGCCGGTGTGGCGCTGGGTCGTATGGGGTCTGCTGATCGGGTTTCTCGCCGGGGTGTCGTCGTCGATCGCGTTGCTGGCGCTGGGCCGCCCGACCTGACGCGTTCTCCGGGATGCTGCAGGGTGCGGGTGGGTCCCGGTCCTCAGAACCCGAAGTACTCCCGGATGCGCCCCCGCTTGGGAGGCGTCTCCTCGGGCCGCGGCGTCCGAGCCCGCGCGGCCGTGGCCTCCCGATAGTTGTCGTAGTCGGCAGCGGTCGGCTCGTACTCGGCCGGATGCAGCGCGAAGCAGGTGACCGTGATGCGTGCGGGGTCGACGTCCGATGGCGCGAGGGGATGGGTGTAGCGGAAGCCCAGCCACTCGCGGTTCGCCTCCTCGGCCAGCTGCGCGGGGTGGAACGGCAACGACATCGGTGCGGTCGGCACCCCGTCGGCATAGTTCAGCGGGTACTCGCCACCCCAGAACGGCTTTTCGAAGGTGAACGGCAGGCCGTGGTCTTCGTGGATGGTCACCGGGTCGGCGGCGAACGAGCGTCGTAGTGTGCCGGCTTCCCACCGGGCGAACACCCCGAGTGACGTCTCGGGCTCGGTGTAGAGGAGGGTGGTCGCGGCGCTTCTACGGATCGACGCCAACGTTCGGGTCAGGGTCGACGGGGCCGTTGTCTCGAACAGCGAGCACGAGACCACGGCCAGCGGACCGTAGAAGCCCGCGTACACGTGGGTGTCCTTGGCGGACGCGGCCGTCGCGAGGTCGGTGTCGACGAGTGGTACCAGGACGCTGTCGCCGAAGATGGCGGTCGCCACCTGGCGAGCGTGCTGGAAGTCGTTGTGAGCCTCGGCGCGGAGGATCGATGCGGGATCGTCGGTGTCGATGAACCAGACGGTGGCCGCCCGTGCCGACGACACTCAGCTGTTCCCGTTGCTGCGTACGCCGAGCAGGACATCCTCCCACGCAGGCACAGCCGGTTTGCGCGCCTTCTTGCGGCGCGGGCGCTCGACACCGGCGGTCTGCGCCGGTGCCGGTGCATCGTCGTCGACGTCGGTGTCGGCCTCCGCGGGTGCGTCGTCGGCGGATGTGCCGGCCACGGGAGGCTCGGGCTCGGACCGGTCAGTCGGCTCGTCGTCGAATCCGAAGTCGAACGGCACGGTCCCGTCGTCCTCGACGGCCGGGATTCGACGGTCGTGGCGGGCGCGTTGCGCACCGATGATCGAGTTCGCATCCATGGTGACCTCTTCGCGCCCGTCCGGCGTGGTCTCCACGGCGACCGACGGAGTGGCGACCGGGGGTGCCGCGACCGGTGTGAGGCGACGGCGCGGAGCAATGGTCTCGGGGTGGGTCAGCTCGTCGGCGAGATCGTCGAGCGGATCGACGCTGCCCCCGTGCGAACCGGGCTGGTAGCGCCAGTGCGCGAGGTTGTCGGTGCGGCCGACACTCCAGGCGACCTGGACGATCCAGTATCCGTCGTCGCCCTTCCACGCGTCCCATTCGACGTCGGCCGGATTGTGACCGTAGGCGAGAATGCCCTCGTTGACCGACTCGACCAGCGTCGCGACGGCCGGGCCGTCGTGGCGGATGGGGTGGGCTGCGCCGGCGAGTTCGGTGGCGCGGGTGCGTTCGAGGAGCACCGGGTGAGCGAAGCGTTCGATCTTGTCGGTTCCGACACCGGCCGCGGCAGCCACCTCGGCGACCGTGGCGCCCGCTCGGATACGTGCCTGGATCTCGCGGGGCCGCAAAGCACTCTGCATCTCGATCTCGATCTGTCCCAGTCGTGAGATGTCGCCGCGGGCTGCGGCGCGGAGGCGTTCGTCGGAGGCGATCCGGAATTTCTCGCCGGATTGGGCGTCCTGGCAGATGACATGGGAGCCGTCGGAGTCGACTCCTACGACACGGAGCTCACGCATCTGCTCCTCCTCCGGTCGGTGCACGCATTGGGGTCACATTAACTCACCGATCTGCCGATTCACTGTGGGACACGCGGCAAAACCGCAGTTCAGCACGCGTGAGACGCAAGCGACGGCAGCGCATGGTGCGTCAGATGTGGTCTGTGGGAACCAGGCTACCCGCTCGGTGAAACGACGCCGGCGCGCCGCAGGACGAGCCTGCGACGCGCCGGGAAGTCGTCTGGCGGACGTGGATCAGAGACGCTCGACGATGTGGTCGATGCACTGGGTGAGCTTGGTGACGTCCTCGGGCTCGATCGCCGGGAACATGCCCACGCGCAACTGGTTACGGCCCAGCTTGCGGTACGGCTCGGTGTCGACGACGCCGTTGGCGCGCAGAGTCTTGGCAACCGCGGCCGCGTCCACCTCGTCGTTGAAGTCGATGGTGCCCACGACCTGGCTGCGATGAGCCGGATCGGTGACGAACGGCGTCGCGAACTCGCTGGCCTCGGCCCACTCGTACAGGCGCGCACTGGAATCGGCGGTGCGCGAGACGCACCAGTCCAGGCCGCCGTTGTTGTTCATCCACTCGATCTGGTTGGCGAACAGCAGCAGCGATCCGACCGCGGGGGTGTTGTAGGTCTGGTTCTTGCTGCTGTTGTCGACGGCGGTCGGCAGCGACAGGAACTCGGGGCACCACCGATCGGTCTCGGCGATCTCGGCGATGCGCGCCAGCGCACGCGGGCTCATGAGCGCGACCCACAGCCCGCCGTCGGCGGCGAAGCACTTCTGCGGTGCGAAGTAGTAGATGTCGGCGTCGTTGATGTCGACCGGCAGGCCGCCCGCGCCGGAGGTGGCGTCGATGGCGATCAGCGCGTCATCCGAACCGGCGGGACGGACGACGGGAACGGCCACACCCGTCGAGGTCTCGTTGTGTGCCCAGCCGATGAGGTCGACGCCGCCGAAGTCGTCGGTGGTCAGCGCCGACGGGTCGGGGGCGGTGCCCGGATCGGTCGAGATGACCGCAGGCGAATCGAGGAACGGGGCCTTCTTCGCGACCGTCGCGAACTTCGACGAGAACTCGCCGTAGGTGAGGTGCAGGGAACGCTGCTTGATCAGGCCGAACGCGGCAGCATCCCAGAACGCGGTGGTGCCGCCGTTGGAGATGACGACCTCGTAGCCCTCGGGCAGGGAGAACAGGTTCGAGAGACCCTCGCGGATCGACCCCACGACGTTCTTCACCGGCGCCTGCCGATGGCTGGTGCCGAACACCGACGCGCCCGTGTCGACGAGGGACTGCAACTGCTCGGGGCGTACCTTCGACGGCCCGCAACCGAAGCGGCCGTCCGACGGCAGCAGGTCGGCGGGCAGGGTGATCGGTGCGGTGGCGGCTTCGCTCATGCCCGCAATTCTAGGGAGTGGCCCCCGACACCCGGGTTTCGGTCCCCAGAACGTGCGGGCTCGGCCACAGGAGCGCTACTTTCATCGAAGATGCGCAGGCTGCAGGTAGCGCATCTTCGGATGAGATAGCGCTTCTGTGCTCGGACGCCGCGGGTCACGCGAGCCCGGCCTCGCGTAGCGCGTCCACGATGAGGCTGCGGAAGTGTGCAGTGTCGAGCAGGTCCTGCCACGTCCAACGTACGACGATCCGGCCGGTGCGACGGATCGCGTCCTCGCGCCGCTTCTCGTCGAACACCGTCTGCGGCGCCGACGTGCCGAACTGCCCGGAGTACTTGATCTTGCCGTCGAACTCACCGATCACCTTGTCGTCCCAGCCGAAGTCGCCGCGGGCGATGAACCGGCCGTCGGAGTCGACGATCGTCACCTGCAGGTCGGGGAGTGGGATTCCGGCGGCGATCATCGCTGCGCGACTGAGGGATTCGCCGATGCTCTCTGATCGTGCATCCGCGACCGCCAGCGTCTGGCGCAGCCTGCCGACGCCCTTCATCTTGGTGCTCGCGGCCACGACAGACTCGATCTCGGCGTGCGTGATGCCGGACCGGAGGCCGCTGTCGAGGGCGCAGACCGCTTGCTCGAAGGTCCCGAGACGGGCGATGTCGGCGACTGTGCGGGCCGGCGTCGTGAGGCGCAGGTCGTCGACAACCGTCACGTGCGCGGCTAAAAGGTTGTCGCGGTGGACGTGGATGTTGCCACCGGTACGGCCGGTCTTCGAACTGGTGAAGTGAACCTTGTTCATGTCCGGTCTGAGGAGGGGGATCCCGTGGATCGCCGCTGCGGACTCGTGGCTGATCACTCGTCCGGTCCCGCCGACGGCCGCGGCGCCGCGGATCTTGAGGCGATAGCGCTCGAGCTCGCCGTCGGGTGACGGTCCGAGATGGACCGCACCGCGCCACACGCTGTGCAAGGCGCCGCTTTCTTGGCGCAGCCGTACCTCGTGCTCGCCGAGAACTGTTGCGAGAGCGGATCGTCGAACCACGTGGTGTTCCGTCATCGCCTCAGCGTGACCCGAGTCTCCTCCGGACTGCGAGCGTCGGTGCCCGTTTGTGGAGTGTGAACGGTCCTGTCCACAGCGGCGCGGCCATCGCAGTAGCGCTACTTCGCCAACAGCTGCGCTACTTACAGCTTGCGAATCGTCGCCCGAACCAGCGCATCTGCGAACCCCGGCCTACAGACCCGGCTTCACCACGTCGCCCCAGCCCTCGACGTCCTCGGGTCGGCGGGGGCTCGGGCCGGTGTAGATGGCGGCCGGGCGGACGAGTTTGCCGAGACGCTTCTGTTCGAGGATGTGGGCGCACCATCCGGCGGTGCGGCCGCAGGTGAACATGGCCGGCATCATGTGTGTCGGCACCTCGGCGAAGTCGAGAATGACCGCGGCCCAGAACTCGACGTTGGTCTCGATCGCGCGGTCGGGGCGTCGTTCGCGGAGTTCGGTGAGGGCGGCCTGCTCGAGAGCGGCCGCGATCTCGAAACGCGGGATGCCGAGTTCTTGCGCGGTGCGCCGAAGCACGCGGGCGCGGGGGTCCTCCGCGCGGTACACGCGGTGGCCGAAGCCCATCAGCTTCTCTTTGCGGTCGAGGATGCCCTTGACGAGAGCGCGTGCGTCCCCGGTGTTCTCGACCTCCTCGATCATCGGCAGGACGCGCGCGGGTGCGCCGCCGTGCAGCGGTCCCGACATCGCGCCGATGGCACCGGAGAGCGAGGCGGCGACGTCGGCGCCGGTCGAGGCGATGACGCGGGCGGTGAAGGTCGACGCGTTCATGCCGTGCTCGGCGGCGCTCACCCAGTAGGCGTCGATGGCGGCGATGTGCCGCGGGTCGGGGTCGCCCTTCCAGCGCGTCATGAAACGCTCGGTCACGGTGTCGCATTCGTCGATGACGTGCTGCGGGACGGCGGGCTGGTGGATGCCGCGCGCGGATTGCGCGACGTAGGACAGCGCCATCACCGACGCGCGGGCGAGGTTGTCGCGGGCGGTCTCGTCGTCGATGTCCAGGAGCGGCTGATAACCCCAGATCGGGGCCAGCATGGCGAGTGCGGCCTGCACATCCACGCGCACGTCGCCGGTGTGGATCGGCAGCGGGAACGGTTCGGCCGGCGGCAGTCCGTTGCCGAACCGGCCGTCGACGAGCAACGCCCACACGTCGGCGAAGGTCACCTTGTTCTCGACGAGATCCTCGATGTCGACGCCGCGGTAGCGCAGGTTGCCGCCGTTCTTGTCCGGCTCGGCGATGTCGGTGGTGAACGCCACCACGCCTTCGAGTCCGGTGACGAAGTCCTCGGGAACTGTGTTGGCCATGACAACCACCTCATTCGACATCCGTGTCGTGCATACGCATGCATGCGATCCAGGACGAACTGTAGATCAGCACGACGCCCCGCGTGTACCCAGGAGTAACGAGGTCGCCCGGAGTAGCGTCGGGGACGTGTTGGACGAGTCGCGCGACCCCATCGACCTGCCGAACATGCGCGTCGGTTACGGCGGCGGGATCCCGCCGAACATCGGTGAAGGCGACCGTGCAGCGGGTGCCGACGGAATCCGCGAAAACCTCGACCCGAGCTGGTTGCGCGGTGACCCGCCGTGGCTCGATCTGTTCCACGTGTGGCTCCGTGAGGCGCTGGACGCCCGCATCGCCGAACCGAACGCGATGGTGCTCGGCACCGCCGATGCCGACGGGCGGCCGTCGACCCGCACCGTGTTGTGCAAGGGTGTCGACGCGAACGGGGTGGTGTTCTTCACCGGCTACGACTCCGACAAAGGTCGTCACCTCGCCGCGAATCCGTATGCGTCGGTCACGTTCCCATGGATCGCCCTCGAGCGTCAGGTCCACTTCCGCGGGCCGGTCGAGCCGGTCAGTGCTGCCGAGACCCAGGCGTACTGGGAATTGCGGCCACGGGGATCGCAGCTGTCGGCCGCCGCCTCGGAGCAGTCCCGGCCGATCGGGAGCCGAGTCGAACTCGAACAGAAGGCGGCCGGCCTGGCCGAGCAGCTCGGCGGGTTCGACGGCGGTGCGGAAGTGCCCGTCCCGCCCACCTGGGGTGGTTACCGGATCACGCCCGTCGAGGTCGAGTTCTGGCAAGGCCGGGCCAACCGGCTGCACAACCGCGTCCGGTTGACCCAGGTCGACCACTCTTGGCGCGCGGAACGCCTGCAGCCCTGAGCCGTCGGCGACCGCCGCCCGTCAGCGGTGGTCGATACGGTTCGCGTCGAGCGTGTTGATACCGCACTGTGCCTGGGCGAAGATCGGCGCGCGGTACACGTGGTGCCGGACACGGACGCCGTTGACCCAGATCGTGCACTGCGCGTAGCCGCCCCAGGAGGTGATGTTCGCAGCGGTCTGCTGCCGCTTCTTTTGCGCGACGAAAGTGGTCGTCGTCGACCACAGGCGGGTGCGGGGGTTGTAGTCGCGCAGGGTCATACCCACGCCGGAGGTGCGTGGCGCCATCGCGTTGCGGCCGTCGATCCACCAGTAGCTGTATGTGCTCCGCTGATCCGAGGCGACCTGCACCGTGATGCGATCCCCGGCGGTGGGGAAGCGCGGACTGGCCTCCGCGGTCCCCGGAAACGCCGCGCCGAGAACGACTGCCGCAGCCGTCGTCATGATCAGAACCCAGCGTCGAATACCCATGTGCGACCCCTCTCGAACCCCGACCCGGAGCGGACCCGCCCGAGCGAAAAAGACGATAGCCCACGGCGTCGAGCAGATCGCCCTCACTGTCCACAGGTGCCACCCGAATGGTCCCGAGACGTGCTGCGACACGACAATTGGTGCACAACGGACACCGGCGTAGGCGCTGACAGGCCTGGATCGCGACCGGTTCGCCGACGGTCATAGCATCGTGGAAATGGCCCGCTTCCTCGCCGACACGACGCCGTTGCGCAATCACGACTTCCGACGGCTCTGGCTGGCGAACATCGTCACCGTCATCGGAGCGCAACTCACCGTCGTCGCGGTGCCCGCGCAGATCTACGAGGTCACCGGGAGTTCGGCCTACGTCGGCCTGACCGGCGTGTTCGGACTCGTTCCACTCGTGGTCTTCGGGTTGTGGGGTGGGGCGCTGGCCGATGTCGTCGACCGGCGGACACTGCTCATCGTCACCACCACCGGACTGATCGGGTGCAGCGCACTGTTCTGGGTCCAGGCTGCCGTGGGCGGTCAGAACGTGTGGATCGTCCTGGCGCTCTTCGCTTTACAGCAGGCGTTCTTCGCGATCAACCAGCCGACACGCACCGCGGTGTTGCCTCGGCTGCTCGACGCCAAGGACCTACCCGCAGCGCTGTCACTGAACATGACGGTCATGCAGGCGGGCGCGATCGCGGGCCCTCTCGTGGGTGGTGCACTGATCCCGGTGCTCGGGTACTCGCTGCTCTACCTCGTGGACACGTTGTTCCTGTTGCCGACGCTGATCGCCGTGATCATGCTGCCGTCGCTGCGCCCGGAGAGCGACGCCGCGCCGAAGGTGGCGGGTCTGCGTTCGGTGCTCGACGGTCTGCGCTACCTGGCCGGACACAAGATCCTGATGGCGTCGTTCCTGGTCGACCTCATCGCCATGGTGTTCGGTATGCCACGCGCGCTCTTCCCGCAGATGGCGCACGAGAACTTCGGCGGTCCCGAGGGCGGCGGTCTGGCGTTCGCGCTGCTGTTCACGGCCATCTCGGCAGGTGCGGTGATCGGCGGCATCTTCTCGGGCTGGGTGACGCGGGTGGAGCGCCAGGGTCTCGCAGTCATCGTGTGCGTGATCGTCTGGGGTCTGGCGATCACCGGGACCGGGATCGCGGTGTCTTTCGCCGACGGTACGGCGATGCCGATGCTCATCGTCGCGGTCGTGCTGCTGATGATCGGCGGTGCCGCGGACATGGCCTCGGCGGCGTTCCGGCAGACGATCCTGCTCGCCGCCGCCAACGACGAGGTGCGCGGACGGCTGCAGGGCGTGTTCATCGTCGTCGTCGCCGGCGGGCCGCGGATCGCCGACGTCGCACACGGCACCGCCGCCGCATCCATCGGCGTCGCCGCGGCCACGGCCTACGGCGGAGTCGCCGTGGTGATCGCGACGATCGTCGCCGCCCTGATGATCCCCGCGTTCGTGCACTACCGCGCCGGCCAGCGGACCTGAGGTCGGTGTCGAGCTCAGCGCGACCGTGAGGCCCGAGACGGGTCCCGCCCCCGACAGGTCTCCGACGTCTCAGTCCGAGGTGAGCGTCCCGGGATAGGTCGCCCGCCGTGCCGCGGTCACCGGGCAGTAGTGCATCGGATTGTCGCGCTGATCCTGCGGCGGCAGATTGCGTGCGGGGGTGTGCACGAGCGGTGCGTCGACGGCGACCTTGCCGGACAGCCGATCGTAGGCGTCGCGTGGTCGGGGGTGCCGAAGAACCCGGGTGGGCAGCAGTTTGTGCATCACCAGATTGATGCCCTTGCCCACCAGGCGGAATCGACGCTCGTCTTTGTCAGTCCATGACAGACCCAGGATCTCGCGGACCGGCTCGTCGTAGAAGCCGGTGGTCAGCCACATGAAGAGCTTCTGGTTCTGCGGGACGAGATACCGGTCCCACAACCACTTCGGGATGAACGAGAGGAACGGCGGCGGTGGGAGCTGCGTGATGTCGAGGACGGTGCGTACCGAGACGTGGTCGCGAAGAACGTTGCGACACATGTGATCCCAGTACTCGAGGAAGTCCTCGTAGGTCTCGGGCACCGGACGCATCGACACGCCGTACTGGGCGTACCAGGCCTTGGATTCCTCGAAGAGCTGACGCTTTTGGTCCTCGCTCAGGAACGGTCCGAAGCGCTCACAGAGGCGGACGTTGCCGTACCAGAACGTGGCGTGCGCCCAATAGAACACATCGGGATCCAGTGCATGGTAACGAGATCCGTCCTCCATGGTGCCCTTGACGGTCCGGTGGTAGTCCCGCACCTCCAGACCTGTCTGCGCCCCGGGGACGATCGAGTCGAAGACGACGCCGCTGATGGGATAAAGGGAACGCATCAGGCGCTCCCAGCGCTCGCCGAAGAAGTCCGAGTGATCCCAGACCGCCGCGCCCAGCTTCGGATGCATGTTCTGGATGGACCCGGCCCACAGTCCCTGGAACATGCCGGTCCACGTGCCCCAGATCTGCCACGTCAGCGAGTCGGGCCCGAGCGGTTCGTACTCATGGGCCGCCTTGACGCCTGCGCTGCCGGTCTCGTATCCGTCATCGGAGAACTCCGCGCCGGCAGGGCAGGCGGCGCCGACGGGCGCGCCATCCTCGGCGTGAACGGGACAGGTTTCCTGCGCATCGTCCATAACCTCGGTCATGAGACGGAACCCTAGGTTCGTCTCACGGCTCTGTCAACCGTGTGTCACTCGGGGTTCTCGTGCGTCACCGCCTTGTAGCCGCGCGCGCCGGCACGATCGACGGCCGCGCGCACGAGGCCGAAAACGAGTCCCTGCAGCGCGGCGGCGATCAGCACCTCGGTGTTGCTGCGCTCGAGATCCTTCGGATCGGGCGCCGACTCATCGTCGGAGATCCGCTTCCAGATCTGACCGAAGACAGCGCCGGCGGCGATACCGCCGAGAACACTCGTCGCGAGGGACATCGGCTTGTACATCGCCTTGGACACAGCACTCATGGGAAGCTCCTCTATCGAGACGGACTGATGAAACAGGGATCAGCCGCGGCGACGACGCACGATGATGATCGCGCCGACGGCCAGTACGGCCGCCACCGCTGCGCCGATCACGACGGTCCGGTTCTCCTGCGCCTTGACCTTCGCGGTCTGTGCGGTCTCCGACGCCGCCTCGCTGACGCGCGCCGGCACGTCCAGCTTGGCCGCCAGCGCATCCACCGTCTCGGCGAGCTCCTGGCGTTGCTGTTCGATGGGCGGCGGCTCGTCGGCCGGCGTCTTCTCCGGGTGTGTCTCACTCATCTAGAGGTGCTCCTTCACGGTCGCGACGTCCCGCTGGACGCTCTCCACGGTGTGTTCGGGCGCCGGCGGGATGGCCGACTTCGCCCGTTTGGCGCCTATCGCGGCAGCCGCACCGCCGATGGCCAGCAACACGACGCCCACGATCACCGCCGCCAGCCATGCCGGGACCGCGTTGGCCAACCCCAGCACCGCGGCGGCGACGAGGGTGCCGAGGCCGAACAGCACCAGCAGCGTGCCGGCACCGGAAATCCCCGCACCCACGCCGATCCGGGTGCCCTTGCCCTTCATCTCGGCAACCGCGTGCTGCAGTTCGGTCTTCACCAGCGTCGTCGTCTGACTCTGGAGACGCTCGACGAGCTGCACGGTCGACAAGTCGTTCACAGACGGTTCACTCACGTTCGGTACCTCCTATCGGGACCCCGATCGCGTTCCCTCAGCAGGTGAATCCCAAACGTGGGAGCGCTTCGGACGCACGGCCCGTCAGGAGCCGCTCAGTACCTTCGAAAACGGATCTCCGATCAGCGCCTTCGAAAACGGATCTCCGATCCGGGCACGAGCTGCGCCGCCAGATCCACCGCCCCCACCGTCAGGACCGCCGCCACCGGATACCCGCCGGTCACCGGGTGATCGGCGAGGAAGAGGACGGGACGCCCGCTCGGCGGAACCTGCACAGACCCATGCGCGATCCCCTCCGAGCGCAGCTCGGGAACATCGTCGCGATGGGTCAGCAGGGGATCGCCCGAATCCGCGGCCCGGTCGAGCCGGACCCCCACGCGATTGCTGTCCGCGCCGACCACCCACGTGCCCCGGTACAGGTCAGACGACGACCGGAGATGGTCTTCGCGAGGCCCGGGGTGACACTCCAGCACGGTCACCGACGGATGCGAAGTGTCCGGCGGTGCCTGCGACGCCGGGGGCCAGTCGCCGGCGGCACGACCGACCGGCAGCACGCATCCCGCGGACAGGGCGTCCGGCCCCAGCCCGGACAGGGTGTCCGTGGCTCGGGAACCGAGCACGGGTTCGACGTCGATGCCCCCGCGCACCGCGACATAGTTGCGCAGGCCCCGATCCGGGGTGTCCAGCACCAGCTCGTCGCCCGCCCGGAGAACCAGGGCGGCCGCCAGCCCCGCCGGCACGCCGTTGCGGCGCACCGTCGTCTGCGCCCCGGTGACCGAGACCAGTAGATCGCCGACGGCCTCGACCCGCAGACCGCCCATCGTCGTCTCGATCGCCGCTGCCGACTCCTCGTTGCCCACAAGGCGGTTGGCCAACGCGAGAGCTCCGCGATCGGCCGCGCCCGAGGCGGGAACGCCGAGGTGCGCGTAGCCGTGGCGGCCGAGATCCTGCAGCGTCGCCAGCGGGCCCGGCGCCAGTACGTTCAGGCCACTCATCCGCGGCCTCCGTCCGTGTGGGGAACGGAGCTCTCGGCGTCGACGAAACGGACGATCCGCCCGGCGGCGAACAGTGCGGGCGGATCGGCATGCTCGTCCCACAGCTGAATCTCGGTGTGTCCCAGCAGGTGCCACCCGCCGGGGCTCTGCTTCGGATAGACGGCGCTGTACCCCGCTGCGATGGCCACCGCGCCCGCCGGTACCCGTGATCGCGGTTCGGGCCGGCGCCCGACGTCGTCGAAGGGGTGTGGGGACGGGTCATCGGCGACGAGGTAGCCGAAACCCGGTGCGAAGCCCATGAACTGGACCCGCCAGCGGGTGCGGGAGTGCAGGTCGACGACCTCCTCCGGCGTGATCCGCAGGGTCGCAGCAACATCGGCCACATCCGCGCCGTCGTAGACGACGGGTATGACGATGTCGTCGAGAAGGCCGGGGTCGGCGTCCGGGTCGGCGTGGCGCCGCCGTAACGCGCGCCGAATGCCCAGTTCGTCCAGTCCGCGACCGGGACGCGCCTGCACCAGAAGCGTGTGGGCACTCGGTATCAGGTCGGTGACCTCCGGGAGTTCACCGCGGGCACGGGCATCCCGCAACGCATCGGTCGCGGCCAGGACCGCGGCCGACGGGGATGCCTCGGCCGAGAAGTCGAGGGCCACCGCATCCGGGCCCGCCGGCAACTCGTGCATGAGCTGAATCTACCCCCGTCATCCGGTGCGACCGCCGTGGTGAACGGCGAGGGGGCGATGGGGGACAGGTCGATCCGCCTGGGCGCACGCCGTGCGATGGCACACTTGGGCGAGGAACCCGATGGTCATCACGGCGCGGCACGAGGAGAGACCGATGAGAGAGATCGTCGTCTGCGGTGAGGCGCTGGTCGACGTCGTGCAGCAGCGACACGATGCGCGAGGTTCGGCTCCCGACGGGTTGGCGCCCCTGCAGCCGGCGCTCGGCGGTGGACCCTTCAACGTGGCGATCACATTGGGGCGCTTGGGAAGTGCGGTCTCCCTGCTGTCCGCGGTGTCCACCGACACCTACGGCGATGCCATCGTCGACGCACTGCGGTCCGCCGGGGTGGGGACCACGTGGGTGCAGCGCCGCGCCCAACCGACCTCATTGGCGGTCGCGACCATCGCCGACGACGGTTCCGCGCGCTACTCCTTCTATGTCGAGGGCACGGCCGACCGCGCCGTCGCCGACCCGGGCGACTTGCCGCCGACCGTCTCCGCGATGACCTTCGGAACGCTGTCGCTGGTCCTGGAGCCAGGGGCTTCGGTGTACGAGAACCTGATGCGACGCGCACGTGCCGAAGGGCGAGTCGTCGTGTTGGACCCGAACATCCGGCCCGCCGTCATCGACGATCCCGACGATTATCGTCGGCGGTTCCGTGGCTGGATGACCGACGTCGACCTGGTCAAACTGTCCGACGAGGACGCCTCGTGGCTGGCCGACGGGCCCGCGGGCAGCACCGCGGAGGATTGGCTGGCCGACGGAGTGGCAGCGGTGGTGACCACCGCCGGATCGTCGGGGATCACCGTCCGCACCACCGCCGACGAGGTCAGCATCCCCGCCCCGGCCGTCGACGTCGTCGACACCATCGGCGCCGGCGACAGCGTTCTGGGAGGGCTCGTGCACCACCTCGATCGGCACGGTTGGCTGACCCCCGCAGCGCTACGCTCGCTGGACGTCGACGGATGGCGAAAAACGGCTCAATTCGCAGCTCAGGTGGCTGCTGTGACGGTGTCCCGCCCCGGCGCCGACCCTCCGTGGGCGGGCGAGCTGCGAAGCGACTAGGTTGTTACCTGTGTGTCCTACCCGGACACTGTAAAAACTCTGATCTGAATAAGGGGTTCGTGTGTCTGCTGAAACAGTCCCAGCCGACCAGGCGTCCGACACGGCCTCAGCGACCTTCACCTACCCCGGTGGACAGCTGGAGCTCCCGATCCTGAAGGCCACCGAGGGCACTGACTCGGTCGCGCTCGGCAAATTCCTGGCCGAGACCAATCTGACCACCTTCGACGGTGGATTCGTGAACACCGCGTCGACCAAGTCGGCCATCACCTACATCGACGGCGACGCGGGCATCCTGCGCTACCGCGGCATCCCCATCGAGCAGCTGGCGGAGAAGTCGACCTTCATCGAGGTGAGCTACCTGCTCATCTACGGCGAGCTCCCGACCCCGTCGCAGCTCGAGGACTTCACCACCAAGATCCAGCGGCACACCCTGCTGCACGAGGACCTGAAGCGCTTCTTCGACGGCTTCCCCCGCAACGCACACCCGATGCCGGTGCTGTCGAGTGCGGTCAACGCCCTGTCGGCGTACTACCAGGACTCGCTCGATCCCAAGGACGACGAGCAGGTCGAGCTGTCGACGATCCGCTTGCTGGCCAAGCTGCCGACCATCGCGGCCTACGCATACAAGAAGTCGGCCGGGCAGCCGTTCCTGTACCCGGACAACTCGCTGAGCCTGGTCGAGAACTTCCTGCGCATGACCTTCGGGTTCCCCGCCGAGCCCTACGAGGTCAACCCCGAGGTCGCCAAGGCCCTCGACATGCTGTTCATCCTCCACGCCGATCACGAACAGAACTGTTCGACCTCCACGGTCCGTCTCGTCGGCTCGTCGCAGGCCAACCTGTTCACCTCGATCTCCGGTGGCATCAACGCACTCTGGGGTCCGCTGCACGGCGGCGCCAACCAGGCCGTCCTCGAGATGCTCGACGACATCCGCGCCGACGGTGGCGACACCAAGGAGTTCATGAAGCGGGTGAAGAACAAAGAAGCCGGCGTCAAGCTCATGGGCTTCGGTCACCGCGTCTACAAGAACTACGATCCGCGCGCCGCTATCGTGAAGAAGACCGCCGACACGATCCTGGAATCGCTTGGCGTGCAAGATGACCTGCTCGACATCGCGAAGGGTCTCGAAGAGGTCGCCCTCTCCGACGACTACTTCATCGAGCGCAAGCTGTACCCGAACGTCGATTTCTACACGGGCGTCATCTACCGTGCGATGGGCTTCCCGACGCGGATGTTCACCGTTCTGTTCGCGTTGGGCCGCCTGCCGGGGTGGATCGCTCACTGGCGTGAGATGCACGAGGACCCGACCACGAAGATCGGCCGTCCGCGTCAGCTCTACACCGGCTACACCGAACGCGACTACGTCCAGATGGGCGATCGCTAGCGCTCGGGTTCCACGGGACGATCGTCGACGATCGTCTCCCCGGACACGACTGACCGCCGAACACCCGACTCAAAGGAGAGTCCAGTGACCAGCACCGAGAAGCCACAAGTCGAGTTCCAGGCGGGCCCCCCGCCGGCCGAGCTCACCATCGCCGACATCATCGTCGGCGACGGTGCCGAGGCCGCACGCGGCGGCATCGTCGACGTCCACTACGTGGGTGTCGACTACGAGACGGGCGAAGAGTTCGATTCCTCGTGGGATCGCGGCCAGTCGGCCAACTTCCCGCTCGACCGGCTGATCCCCGGTTGGCAGGAGGGCATCCCCGGGATGAAGGTCGGCGGGCGTCGCCAGCTGACCGTTCCGCCGGAGCTCGCCTACGGGTCGGCCGGCGCCGGGCACCGCCTGTCGGGGCGCACCCTGGTGTTCGTCATCGATCTGCTCGGAGTGGGCTGACGTCCGGAACGTCGCTCGTGTGGCTCAGGCGCGATCTGCGCCTGAGAGACCTCCCGCCGCTCTCCGCGGCCGCCTCGGGGACCGATTCGTCGGTCCTCGTGTGCTTTGTGCTGGACCCCAGACTCGAGGAGTCCTCCGGCGAGCGGCGACTCGCGTTCCTGTTCGATTCCCTGCGTGAACTGGACGACAAGCTCGACGGCAAGTTGCTCGTGGTGCGCGGACGGCCGGAGGTCGAGATCCCGCGGCTCGCACGAGCCGTCGACGCCGAGCGGGTGCACATCTCGCAGGACTTCGCGCCGTTCGGGCGCCGTCGCGACGAGGCGGTGACCGACGAGCTCGGCGACATCCCGCTCGAGGCCACCGGTTCGCCCTACCTCGTCTCACCGGGCAGGGTCACCAAGGACGACGGTGAACCCTACAAGGTGTTCACGCCCTACTACAGGCGTTGGCGCGACCACGGCTGGCGCAAGCCCGCGGACTCGGCCCGCGCGGCCGCCTCGGCTCTCGACCCGTCGGACATCGCAAAGTCCCGACGCATCGACATCCCGCCCGCCCCGACGACACTGTCCATGCCGGCCGGCGAGGAGGCGGCCAGGGCCAAGTGGGCCGAATTCGTCGACGACGGGCTGGCGGACTACGCTTCCGGGCGCAACGACCCGGCAGGCGACAGCACGAGCCGGATGTCGGCGTACCTCAAGTACGGCAACATCCACCCCCGAACCCTGGCCGCCGACCTGGGTAACGGCGAGGGCGCCCAGGCGTTCCTCCGCGAACTCGCGTTCCGCGACTTCTACGCCGACGTCCTCTATCACTGGCCACACAGCTTGTGGCACAACTGGAATCGGCAGTTCGACGACATCGACCTCGACACCGACAAGAAGGCTTACGAGCGGTTCGAGGCGTGGAAGGCGGGCCGGACGGGTTACCCGCTCGTCGACGCCGGGATGCGTCAGCTGGCCGAGACCGGGTACATGCACAACCGTGTTCGCATGGTCACCGCGTCGTTCCTGGTGAAGGACCTCCACCTGCCGTGGTGGTGGGGAGCGGAATGGTTCCTCGACCAACTCATCGACGGTGACATGGCGTCGAACAACCACGGCTGGCAGTGGGCCGCAGGCACGGGAACCGATGCGGCGCCGTACTTCCGGGTGTTCAACCCCGAAGCACAGGCCAAGAAGTTCGACCCGAAAGGCGAGTACGTCCGACGGTGGGTGGGCGACATCGACGCCGAGGACTATCCCGAGCCCATCGTCGACCACAAGGCCGAGCGCGAGGAAGCGCTCCGGCGTTTCGGCGAGATTTGACACTCGTTCATCGCTCCCTGAGGTGTGAGGAGCGATAGCGACGAGCCACGAAGGGCGTGGCGAGTATGTCACCAGGCCCTTCGTGGCTCGCTTCGCTCGCACCTCAGGGGGCGAGTCGCTCAGCGGGCGAGCTTGAGCACCTCGCCCCACCCGATGCGCGAACCGGTGCGCAGGATCGAGCGCTGGTAGATGCGGGCCGCGACCCAGGTGGCCGCCGCGCAGGCCGCGCCCATCAGGCCGAACGTCACGATGATCTGCACGGCATCGGTGTCGCCGGTGGCGATGCGCATCGGCATGAGGGCCGCGCTGAACGGCGGAATCCAGCTGAGCACCTCGATCAGGGTCGAATCCATCGCCTGGACACCGAAGATGCCCGAGTACAGCACCGCGACCGCGAGGAACGTCAGCGGAGCCGACGACGAGTTCAGCTCTTCCTGTCGGGACACGATGGCCCCGGTCGCCGCGTAGAGGGAGGAGAAGAACAGGAATCCGAGGAGGAACCACGCGATCACCGCCGCGAACATCCCGAGGGCGGCGCCCGGCAGGGTGAGGATCCCGGTCGCGGTACCGGCGATCAGGGCTGTCGCCCCGAGCAGCACCACCTGGCCCAGGGCGACGACGCCGATGCCGATGATCTTGCCCCACAGCAGGTGCAGCGGCTTGATCGTCGCGAGCAGCAGTTCGACCACACGGGAGGTCTTCTCCTCGACGACGCCGACGGCGACCATGGTGCCGCCCATCATGATCGCCGTGACCAGCAACACCACGCCGACCATGGCGATGAGCAGACGCTGTCCCTCATCGGGCTTGTCCGGCTCGGTCTGGGTCACGCTGATGTCGACGGTCGGCAGGGTGGTGGCGTCGACGCCGCGTTCGGACAGTGCCGCCGTCAGATTCGCCTGCGAGACCGCGGTTCTGATGGGCCCCTCGAGCGCGGGCTCGAGGCTGTCCTTGGTGATGATGACGTACGACCCGGGTGCCTCACCGGGTACGAGCGCGGCGGCCACATCGCCGCTGTTCACGCGGTCCCGCGCCTGCTCGACGGTGTCGGCGGGTTCGGTCGCGATGGTGGTGCCCGACGCCTCGCCGACGGACACGATGGACTCGGTGACCGCTGACGGCTGACCGACGACGGCGACCTTCTCGGTGTCGTCCCCGCCGGAGAACAGGTTGATGATGATGGCGCCGGCGATGATCACGACCATCAGCAGTGCGGTGCTCACCACGAAGGACTTGGTCTTGGCGCGCGTGGTGATCTCGCGGCCGGCGACGAGACGGACGGCCTGTGCGGCAGTGGCTCTGGTGTCACCGGTGGTGGATGTCGGCGGGGTGTCGCGTAGCGTGGTCATGCGGAAACCACCTCTCGGAACAGGTCGGTCAGGGACGGGGTCGAGGTCGCGAAGCGGTGGACGGGACCGTGTTGCAGCGCGGTGGAGAGGATCAGCTGATCGTCGGCGGCCTGCGGGTCGATGAGGAGGCGGGTCGTCTCGCCGTACTCCACGTTCCGCACGCCCGGAAGGCCTTCGGCCCAGGCGATGTCGGCACGCGGCCCGGTGATCTCGAGGCTGACCCCGTCGCGGGCGCGAAGGTCGTCGACGCTGCCGAGGGCACGCATCTGGCCCTTGGCGATGATGCCGACGCGATTGCACAGCCGCTGCACCAGGTCGAGCTGGTGCGAGGAGAAGAGGACCGGAATGCCCTCGGCTGCCTTTTCTTTCAACACGTCGCTCATCACGTCCACGGCGACCGGGTCCAGGCCCGAGAACGGCTCGTCGAGCACGAGGACGGTGGGATCGTGGACCAATGCGGCGGCTAGCTGGACGCGTTGCTGGTTGCCGAGGCTGAGATCGGCGACGTTGTCGTCGTAGCGCGCGCCGACGCCCAGCCGGTCGGTCCAGCGCCGGACCGACTCCTCGGCCTCGGCGGCGGACATGCCGTGCAGGCGCGCCAAGAACGTGAGTTGTTCACCGACTTTCATCTTCGGGTACAGGCCGCGCTCCTCGGGCATGTACCCGATCCGGCGGCGCAGGTCGAGGTCGATGCGGCGGTCGCCGAGCCGCACCTCGCCGGAGTCGGCGGCCAGCACGCCGAGGATGATGCGCATCGTCGTGGACTTGCCGGCGCCGTTGCTGCCGACGAAGCCGAAGATCTCGCCTGGCTCGACATGAAAGGTCATGTCCTGCAATGCGACGAGGTCTCCATAGCGTTTGTGGAGCCCGTCGACGATCAGTGGTGCGGTCACGGCGCACCCTCCTCACTGGGGATGGTTGTCGGGTCGGATGACAGTGCTTCGAGGTCTTCGGGATCGGGATCGGCCATCCACCAGGCGGTCAGCATGGTCGGCACGCAGATGGCGGACAGTACGAGGGTGATCAGCAGTACCGCCGAGCCGTAGACGGCCTGCCCGGGTACCTCGTCGCGGAAGCTGAGGACGATCAGCACCGCATACGGGATGAACATCAGGCAGTACAGCACGGTGAAGCCGATCGAGCGTGCCGAGTTGCGTTGCGCCACCTGGATCTCGTCGAGGGCCGTCACCGGTGTGTCGGCGATGGAGCCCGTGACGATGCGGAGCAGGTAGAGCGTTGTGATGATCCCGAACAGGCCGATCATGAACGGGAGGAGAAACCACCCGGACGTGAAGAACGCGATGATCGAGCTGATGAGGAGCACGGTCGCGAAGAACACCTGCGCCAGGACGAGCCGCCGGAACGTGCGCCGGGTGCGCCACGAGGTCAGTAGGTGGGAGTTCTTGGCATTGAATTCCTGATGCCGCTGACCGCGCCAGTGTTCATAGCGTCGCCAGAGCGCGGGTGTGGCCTCCTCGGGGATGGTCGAGTAGGGGTCGGTCATCGTTCACCTCCGGTGTCGTCGGTGTGGGCGAGATGCGGGTCATGTGGAGCCGACGGCAGGTCGCGGCGGTAGAGCGCCGACGACATCGCCCCGAACTCGGTTCGGCTGAACACGGCTTCGACGGGGAGGTCGAAGACGCCGCAGATCCGAAACGCCAGGTCGAGACTCGGGTAGTTGTCGCCGCGTTCCAGTGCGCCCACCGATTGGACATTGATGCCGACGAGCTCGGCGAGCTCGGCCCTCGACATCCGCCGTTCGGCGCGAAGCACGCCGATGCGGTTGTAGATGGGGAGCTTTTCCCCACGGCGTATTGGACTCACGTGACTTAGTGTTGTGAAAACACAACAACATGTCAAGTGCTGGCAACTATTTGTTGACCGGCTGACGGTGTGGGGATGCACCGAGGAGGTCCGCGGCAACCCTGGCCGCCTCCCGTCCGGCACGATTGGCGCCGATGGTCGAGGCTGACGGTCCGTAGCCGAGCAGCTGGATGCGGGGGTCGGCGTCGACGACGGTGGCGAGCCTGCCGGTCATCGTGATGCCGCCGCCCGGCGCGCGGAGGCGCAATGGTGCGAGATGATCGATGGCGCTGCGGAATCCGGTGTTCCAGAAGATGACGTCGACGTCGAGATGTTCTGAAGTGCTGTCGGAACCGTCTCCGGCCCGGGTGTTCGTGCCGCAGTCCCAGCACACACCTGTCTCGGTGATGCGGGTGAACATCGGCCGCCAGGCCAGGATGCCGTCGCGCTGGGCGGCCGCGATGGCCGGCGTCAGCGCCAACCCGGTCACCGACACCACCGATGTGGGCGGGAGCCCGGCACGCACTCGTCGTTCGACGCGGGCGACGGCCTCGCGTCCCTGCTCGGGGGTGAAGGGTCCGGTGCTGAACACCGGCTCACGTCGCGAGCACCAGAAGGTCTGACTCCCGGGCGCCTCGCGGGCGATCTCGATGAGCAGCTGGATCGCCGAGATGCCCGCCCCCACCACCAGCACCCGCTTGCCGGCGAACTCGGCGGGGGATGCGTAGTCATGGGTGTGCAGCTGGCGCCCGCGGAAGTCGGCCGCTCCCGGGATGTGCGGGATGAACGGGCGATCCCATGTGCCGGTGGCATTGATGATCAGCGTCGACGTCACCGAACTGCCGTCTCCGAGCTCGGCGCGGAACCCGTCACCCTCCCGGCGCACGGCCCGTACATGGACGGGCCGATGAACGTGCAGCCCGAACTTCTCCTCATACCGGCCGAAGTAGTCGGGGACGGCTGTCGCGGCGGGCAACTGGTCGCAGTCGAGTCCGACGGCCTCGACCAGCCCCCAGCCCGGGAGATCGTGCACACGGTTGGCGGTCGCGAGAGTCAGCGTGGGCCAACGGAACTGCCACGCCCCGCCGGGCCCGGGTGCGTGGTCGAGCATCTGGTACCGATCGCCGAGCCCGAAGCGGTGGAGAAAGTACGCCGCCGACAACGCGGCCTGACCGCCGCCGATGATCAAGACATCAGAATGTGGCGCGGGGCGTGCGGCGGCCGACGAGATCTGCACCAGACCACCTTGTCACGACCCGCGCGCGCGGTGTCGTCGGCAGGGCTCGGTCATCGGTAGGGTCGGGGCCATGATCCACTCCACGACGGACGGCCCGGTTGTCACCATCGAATTGGATCGGGTCGACAAGCGCAACGCCCTGAACGACGACATGCTGACCGGCTTGGCAGAGGCGTTCGCCGCCGCACTCGACGCCGGTGCGCGCGCCATCGTGCTGACGGGCAGGGGACCGGTGTTCAGTGCGGGTGCCGATCTGTCCGGGCCGGTGTACGACAAGGGCTTTCTCGACACGCTGGTGGCGACACTTCAGCAGATCGAGACCGCGCCGGTGCCGGTCATCGCGGCGTTGAACGGTTCTGCGATCGGCGCGGGCCTACAGCTGGCCATGGCCGCCGACCTTCGGATCATGGCCCCCGATGCGATCGCCGGCATCCCGGCGGCCAAGATCGGCGTCGCGGTGGACGAATGGACGATTCGCCGCCTCGTGTCGCTGGTGGGTGCCGGGCAGGCGCGCGGCATGTTGATCGGGTGCGACCCGCTCGGCGCGGACCGTGCCCACGACCTCGGTTTCGCGAACCGGATCGGCGACCTCGCCGATGCCCAGCACTGGGCGCAGACGATCGCCGACCTCGCACCGCTCACCCTGCAGCACTACAAGCTCGTCCTGAACGGCGACGGAGCGCGCGAGGCGGCTCCCGAGGACCGGGCCGCCGCGATGATGCGCGCCTGGGAGAGCGACGACCTGCAGGAAGGGCGTGCGGCCCGCGTCGAGAAGAGGCCGCCGCGGTTCACCGGCTCCTGAGGCCGGTCAGCGCCGGTGGATCGGCCCGTCCCCGGTGTGCAGAGGTGTCGCGGAGGCGTCGTGGCGCTCTGCGATGAGCTGGGCCGCGATCGCCACGGCGACCTCGCCGGGGGTGTGCCCGCCGAGGTCGAGGCCGAGGGGTGAGCGCAGGCGGGCGAGGTGCGTCTCCGCGACGCCGGCCTCACGCAGGCGACGATTCCGATCGTCGACCGTTCGCCGGGAGCCGAGTGCCCCGATGAATCCGAATTGCTCCGACGCGAGCGCGATTCCCAGGGTGGGAACGTCGAACTTCGGGTCGTGGGTCATCACGCAGACGGACGTGGTGGAGCTGATCGAACCCTCGCGGAGCTGATCGGTCAGGTAGCGATCGGGCCAGGCCACCACGACCTCGTCGGCGTCGGGAAACCGTGCGGCGGTGGCGAACACCGGTCGAGCGTCGACGACGGTCACCCGCATGCCGAGACTCGCGCCGAGCGAACTGAGAGCTCGGACGAAGTCGTTGGCGCCCACGAGGATCAGCCGTGCCGGCGGCGCGAAGGTCTGCACGAACGTCCGGGGGCGTTCGCCGGACGGGGCGTCGCAGTCGTCGACCCCGATCAGGCCGCTGCGGCCGGTGGTGAGGAGGTCGGCGACGTCGCGGTCGAGGCGCAGCCAGGGCGTGCGGGCAGCCTGGGTCGCGAGGTGCCAGTCGGGTTCGTCGGTGAGAGTCGTCGCCCAGGCGACCGGCTCGTCGGCGTCGAGGGCCGTGGCGAGCCGTGACAGATGCCGGCGACGCTCCTCGGTCGGCGCGACGGGCTCGACCAGGACCTCGATCTGACCGCCGCAGGTGAGGCCTGGCGCGGGATCGTCCGGATCGTCCACGCCGTAGTGTTCGACGACGGCGGTCCCGCTCGTCAGGACCTCTCGCGCACTGTGTACGAGGGCGGATTCGACGCACCCGCCGGAGACCGAACCGATGACGATGTCGTCGGCGGTCACGATCATCGCGGAGCCGACCTCGCGTGGCGCCGATCCGGACGTGCCGATCACCCGGCAGAGCGCGACCGGGCGTGCAGCATCCCCGTCGAGGAGTTCGATCAGGGACCGCAGGACGTCGCGCATGTGTCCAGTGGACCAGATCGCGGCAGCGGCGGCCAGACGAGGCCGCGCGCGGCCGGGCGACCGCCGATCACGTTGCGTTCCGACCCGGGAACCGGGCACAACCACAACCCGATCGACATGGGACGCGATACACACCAACGGCCGGTAGCCGTCAGTCCCCGAGCACCCGCCGCAGGTAATCGTTGGCGAACACCCGCGACGGATCGTAACGGTCTCGTACGGAACGGAATTCGTCGAACCGCGGATACACGCCACGAAGGTACTCGGCGTCGCGGGTGTGCATCTTGCCCCAGTGCGGTCGGCCGCCGAATCCGGTGAGGATGGCTTCGACGTCGGCGAAGTAGGCGTCGGAGTCGGCCGGATCGTCGCGGTGGTAGCGGTGCACGGCGATGTAACCGCTGGTGCGGCCGGACGCGGTGGACAGCATGAGGTCGTCGGCGGCCGCGGCGCGGACCTCGATGGGGAAGCTCACCAGGTACTCGCGCCGGTCGAGCAGTGCCCGGATCTCGCGTAAGGCCTCGGGAACGGCGTCGAGGTCGATGGCGTACTCCATCTCACGGAACCGCACGTCGCGGTCGGAGACGAAGACGCCGGTCGACGAGTCGGTGAACTCACGGGCCGACAGCGCGCGGCCGGTGACGCCGTTGATGGCCGGCACCAGGCGGGGTACGCGTGCACCCACCTCGCACAACAGGCGAAGTGCCTTGTTGCTCAGCAGTTCGTCGTCGATGTAGCGCTTGATGCGTGACGGGCCGTTGACCGGGACGTCGGTCCCGACCCGGGTGTTCGTCTTCACCAATGCGCAGTTGGTGTGGGGGAAGAGGTAGAACTCGTGGTGATCGGAGTTCTCGACGCGCTCGCCGAACGCCGCGATCGCCGCGTCCGCGGTCTCGGGGCCCTCCACGGCGTGCAGCCGGAACTCGTCGACGCATTCGACGGTGAGCTCCGCGACGACCCCGAGCGCGCCGAGTCCGAGTGCGACAGCGCGCAAGTCGGCATCGTCGGAGGTCAGGGTGACGATGTCACCGGTGCCGGTGACGACGGTGGCGCCCACGATCTGGGTGCTGATCCCACCGAAGGCCAGGCCGGTGCCGTGGGTGCCGGTGGAGGTCGCGCCGGCGATGGTCTGGCGATCGACGTCCCCGAGGTTGGTCATCGCGAGCCCGAAAGGTGCCAGCAGGCCGGGGATCTCGTAGAGGTGTGTCCCCGCGCGCAGGGTCACCCGGTGTCCGTCGACCTGCACCAGGCCGCGAAGCCGCGAGAGGTCGAGCTGAACATCGTCGGCAACGGCGATGGGGGAGAAGCTGTGTCCCGCGCCCACGGTCTTGACGGTGCCGCCGCGCGCAGCGGCGTCGCGGACGATGTCGGCGATCTCGGCGGCGCTCGACGGACCCATGACGCGGTTCGGCGTGCAGCCGGCCGTCCCGCCCCAGTTGCGCCAGGTGTGGGTCGGAAGCGCGGTCGTCCCTCTCACAGGAAGCACCTGCCCTCTCCTCGGTAGGTCGGCACGACCTCGCTCACCACGGCACGTCCCGCCGCGTCGCGATCGATGATCGCCACCTCCCGGGCGCGTTCGCACACCTCGCCGGACTTGGTGTGCCGGAACCACACCCGGTCGCCCACCGAGATGCGGTCGGCGGCCGGTCCGCGCAACGGTGTCTGCACCTCCCCGGCTGCCTCGGTGCCGACGAACTCGAAGCCGCTCGGCCACACCGGTTTCGGGAGGCGATCGGCCGCCGGTGGGCCCGAGGCGATCCAACCTCCGCCCGCGCACGTGACGATGCCGGGGGACGGGCGGCGGACCACGTCGAGCCCGAAGGCGAGAGCTGGCGCCGGCCGGAACCGGCGGTAACCGTCGAACAGGTGCCCGCCGAACAGGCCACTGCCGGCCGCGATGTCGGTGACCGACCGGTCGCGAGCGGTCTCCTCCAGGGAACCGGTGCCGCCGCCGTTGACGAACTCGAGGTCGGTGAGTCGACGCAGCTCGTCGATCACGCGTCCGCGGCGTCGTCGTAATTCGGCCATCGACCGGCGCTGCATCGCCGACACCGCACGATTGACCACGGTCTTGCCGGCCACGGCGTCGGCCACCCCGGCCACCTGGGCCTCGTACGACATGACGCCGACGAGGTCGAATCCCTTGCGCGCGACGATGGTCCGGGCGAGATCGAGTGCGTCTCGGCGCGAGTGCACCGGTGAGCGGCGCACGCCGATGTGGACGCGGCCGCCGAGGAGTCGGTATGACGCGTCGAGGTCGATGGCGACCCGGATCGGCGGGCGGGCGTCTGCGGGAGCGACCGAGTCGATGACGTCGAGGTGATCCACCGAGTCGACGAGAACGGTCACCCGCGTGGTGGCGACCTCGTCGGCGGCGAATGCCGCGAGTGCTCCACGGCGAACCGACGGATAACCCATCAGCACATCGGTCAGACCCGAATCGGTGGCGAGCCACTGCGCTTCGGCCAGATCGTAGGCGAGTACCCCCTGAAAACCGTTGCGCGCGACCAGGTCGGCGATCACCGATCGCACCCGGACGGATTTGCTGGCGACCCGGATCGGTACACCGGCCGAGCGTCGGAGCAGGTCACCTGCGTTGTGTTCCAGCGCGGCCCGGTCCAGCGCGAGGACAGGGGCGTCGAGGCCGGCGTCGGCGACGGCCTGGTCTATCGACGCCCAGTAGGTGTCGGGGTCGCGCGCCCACAGTCCGACCGTGGTGGCCGGCCGCGACGGGCCGGGATCACTCGAATCTGACATGCGTCATGAGCTGATCGGTGATCGAACGGATGATCGCGTCGACGACCTTGTCGTCGGCGGTGCTGAGGTAGACGAGGGTGATGGAGTTGGTCGCCGCGATGATCAGCGGGCCCAACTCCTCGACGGGGGTCGTCCAGACCGCCGTGGTGAGCTCGGCGATCGTCCGCAACCCCTCCGACGACACCCGGTAGAGCTGCTCGTACATGTGCTTGCCCACCTGCTGCAGCTCCGGGTGATTGTGGGCGTAGATGCCGAGCGCGATGGCCGCCTGCATGCGACCGGGATCGGCCTTCAGCAGGTCGTAGAACGCATGGAACTGTCGTTGCATGTTCTCGCGGATGGCGACCTTGTCGGGCATCGGTCCGTACTCCGCCGCCGGCAGGACGGTGTGCAACATCCGCTCGATGTCGGTCGGTACGGCGGTCTCCATCACCGCGCACAGCAGCGCGGTACGGCTCTCGAAGGCGTAATGGAAGCTGGCCAGGGGCATCCCGGCGTGAGCGCAGATGCGACGGGTCGTCGCGCCCTCGACCCCGTGATCGGCGATCACGCGGTACGCCGATTCGATCAGCGCGCTTCGACGTTGGTCGACGGACATCCGTGCCACTTGGGTGACTTTCTGACCACATGCGCCGGCGCATGCTCGGTGGACAATGTTCGCCGCAGCCTATCAGTGCCGGTGAGGCCCACAACGCGCTTCACTCGGAGTCGGCATCGCACGGAACGCACTACTGTGTGAACGTGACTTCCACGACCGGGAAACAGGGCACGACCGACGCCCGTTCGAGCATTCTGCGGCGGGTCGGTTCGGCCGGGGTGATGGCGGCCGACACGGTCCTCGCGGGACTCGCCGCCGGGGGTGTGGGGCCGGCCCGCGCCATCGGCGCCTCGCGCGCCGACATCGCCCCCCATGTGCGACTGTCCCCGCACCAGCGCGACGGCGTCTTCGACAACCCGGAGCCGGCCTCGTCGGCCGGTGAGCCCGATCTGCAGGTCATGTCGGACATGGCACGCCGCCCCGGCCGTCCGCGGCGCCCGGTGATGGTGACGGTTCCCCGGTTCGAGGCGCCGGCCGAGCTCGCCGTGACCTGGCTCGGTCACGCGACCGCCCTCGTCGACATCGACGGGGCACGCATCCTCACCGACCCGGTGCTCAGCCGCCGTTGCTCGCCGAGTCAACTCGTGGGCCCCGGACGCATGCACGCCGCACCGCTCACCCCGGACGTCCTCCCGCCGGTGGACGTCGTCGTCATCAGTCACGACCATTACGACCACCTCGACATGGCGACCGTCACCACCATCGCCGCGACCCAGCCGGACACGGTGTTCGTGACGACCATCGGAGTGGGTGCGCATCTCGCCTCCTGGGGGATCGCGGAAGATCGCATCCGGCAGGCCGATTGGTGGGATGAGGTGACCGTCCCCACCGCGGGTGGCGAGTTGCGATTCACCTGTGGCCCGGCGCGGCATTTCTCGGGACGCTGGCTCGCCCGCAACCTCACGCAGTGGGGGAGCTGGGCCATCGCGGGTCCCGTGCACAAGGTGTTCTTCTCCGGGGACACCGGCCACACCGAACGCTTCGAGGACGTCGGCGCCCGACTCGGCCCGTTCGACCTCACTCTCATCGCCGCGGGTGCTTACGACGTGATGTGGCCCGACATCCACGTGAACCCGGAGGAGGCCCTGTCGATCCACCGGATGGTCTCGCCGGGCACCGGGCGGGATTCTGTGCTCGTCCCCATCCACTGGGGCACCTTCAGCCTCGCCCGACACCCCTGGGGCGAGCCGATCGCCCGGCTGACCGCTGCATCGTCGTCCGACGGCCCGACCATCCTGGTCCCACAGCCCGGCGGCTCGATCGATCTCGTCCACCGCACCGGGCCCGGTGTGGCGAATCCTGGCTGGTGGGAGGCCTCGGCGTGACCGCGGCGGAGTGCGCGCAATGAGTGTCACGACCGAGAAGTCCGACCCCGGGCTCAGTGCCGAGCAGGTCGCCGAGAGAGTTGCCGCGGGTCAGGTCAACGCGCTGCCCGACCGGTCCGGACGCAGCGTGTCCGACATCATGCGCGCGAACGTGTTCACCCGGATCAACGCGATCCTCGGTGTCCTGTTCGCGATCGTCGCGTTCACCGGATCGCTGATCAACGGGCTCTTCGGCCTGCTGATCATCGCCAACTCGACGATCGGCATCGTTCAGGAGGTCCGCGCCAAACGGACGCTCGACAAGTTGGCGATCGTCGGCCAGACACGCCCGCGGGTCCGTCGCGACGGCCGGGTCTCCGAGGTGCCGCCGGATCAGGTCGTCCTCGACGACATCATCGAGATCGGTGCCGGCGATCAGATCGTGGTCGACGGGGAGGTCACCGAGGCGACGGCGCTCGACGTCGACGAATCGCTGCTCACCGGTGAGGCCGACCCGATCGACAAGACCCCCGGCGCCGTCGTGCTGTCGGGCAGCTTCGTCGTCGCCGGTGGCGGCGCGTATCGCGCGACCAGAGTGGGCGCCGATGCGTATGCCGCTCAGCTCGCCGCCGAGGCGTCGAAGTTCACGCTGGTGTCCTCGGAACTGCGATCCGGGATCGACCAGATCCTGCGCGTCATCACCTGGCTGCTGGTCCCGGCCGGTCTGCTGACCATCGTCAATCAACTCTTCATCAGCGACAACGGAATTCGGTGGGCGTTGCTCGGGATGGTGGCCGCCCTCGTGCCGATGGTGCCCGAAGGTCTCGTGCTGATGACCTCGATCGCCTTCGCGGTCGGCGTCGTGCGCCTCGGCAGAAGGCAGTGTCTGGTCAACGAGCTGCCCGCGATCGAGGGCCTGGCTCGGGTGAACGTGGTCTGCGCGGACAAGACCGGCACCCTGACCGAGAACGGGATGCGGCTGTCCGAGGTCCGTACCGTCGGATCGGTGCCGGCCGACACCGCGCACCAGGTGCTCGCGGCGCTCGCCGCGCACGACCCGCGGCCCAACGCCAGCATGATCGCGGTCGCCGAGGCACATCCGGAGGCGCCCGGCTGGACGGTCACGGCGATCAAACCGTTCACCTCGGCGACGAAGTGGAGCGGCATGTCGTTCCGCGACGACGCTGCGAGCGACGCCGGTGCCGACGTGGGGAACTGGCTCATCGGCGCCCCCGACGTGCTCCTCGACCCGACGGGTGACACCGCCCGGCTGGCGTCGGACATCGGGGCGACGGGTCTCCGAGTCCTGCTGCTCGCCCGCACCGACGTCCCCGTCGACACCGAACCCGCGGCGGGTGCGGTGGCTCCCGGCACGGTGACGCCGGTCGCGCTCGTCGTGCTCGAGCAGCGTGTCCGATCCGACGCCCGCGAGACCATCGACTACTTCGACCAGCAGCACGTCGCGGTCAAGGTCATCTCGGGGGACAACGCCCGGTCGGTCGGTGCGGTCGCCGAATCCCTGGGACTCGGAACCGCCGCCACGTCGGTCGATGCGCGCGAACTGCCGTCCTCGACCGACGAACTCGCCGATGTCGTCGAACACGGCGTCACCTTCGGCCGGGTGCGGCCCGATCAGAAGCGCGCCATGGTCAAGGCGCTGCAATCCCGGGACAACACCGTCGCGATGACCGGTGACGGTGTGAACGACGTGCTGGCGCTCAAGGACGCCGACATCGGTGTCGCGATGGGCTCGGGTAGTTCCGCGGCCCGCTCGGTGGCGCAGATCGTGTTGCTCGACAACAAGTTCGCGACCCTGCCCTACGTGGTGGGCGAGGGCCGTCGCGTGATCGGCAACATCGAACGCGTCTCCAACCTGTTTCTCACGAAGACCGTGTACGCGGTCCTGCTGGCCTTGTTCGTCGGCGTCGGCGGACTCGTCGGCGCGTTGGCGGGGTCCGATCCCCTCAGCTACCCGTTCCAACCGATCCACGTGACCATCTCCGCGTGGTTCACCATCGGTATCCCGGCGTTCGTGCTGTCCCTGGCGCCCAACCACGAGCGCGCACGCAGCGGCTTCGTACGGCGGGTGCTGCTGTCCGCGGTGCCGAACGGCATCATCGTCGGGCTGTGCACCTTCGTGACGTACGTCATCGTGAACCCGGGCGGCTCCGGGGTCGAGATGGGTGGCGACGCGGTGAACCTCTCGCCCGCCCAGACGCAGGCCGCGACCGCGGCGCTGATGACCCTGATCGCTATCGCGGTCTACGTCCTCGCCGTGGTGGCGCGTCCCTACAACTGGTGGAAGGTCATCCTCCTCACCTGCTCGGCCGGGGCCTACGTGCTGATCTTCGCGTGGCCGTTCACCCAGGACCTGTTCCGACTCGATTCGTCCAACTGGCACATGAACTCCGTCGCGCTGGTGTCGGCCGCGATCGGCATCGTGTGCGTCGAGGTCGTGTCGCGGGTCGTGCCGCGGGTGCTCGCCGGCCGCCACGATGACGCCGCGCAGCACGGGGGGTCACTCGCCGCGCACGGCTAAACTCGCGGCAAGCGGCCGGAACGGCTCCGGCCCGTCATGTGAAGGAACCACCATGAACCTCAAGGGACTCGTCAACAAGGCGAAGGCCACGCTGCAGCAGAACCCGGCCCTGATCGAGAAGGGCGGCGACGCCATCGACAAGGTCACCAAGAACAAGTACTCCGGCCAGGTCAACAAGGCACAGGACGCCGTGCGCAAGGCCGTGGGGCAGAACCCCGGACACAACCCGGGTCAGCAGAACCCCGGCAACCCGCAGCGCTAGCCGACCGGCGCCGGCCGTCTCATCGGCCGGCGCGCGGGTGTCGCCGGTACGCCGACACGCTGGGCTGGCCGTCGATCCAGAACCGCCACTCGACGTCGGCGTTGCGACGCACACCCACGCGGGGGCCGGCGACGATCGGGCCCGTCGTCCCCGCAACCGCGGGCGTGAGCGTCACCGGGGTCGTCGGATCGGCGAGGTCGGTGCCGAGATCGGTCATCGTGATCCCGAGGGCCCGGCACAGATTCCCCGGCCCCGCGGCGAGCCGGGAGTCGGGGACCGGGCCCGAGCGGGTCGCCCCGCGTCGCGCCCGCGCCACTTCCGTGCCCTCGGTCACGGCGCCCGCGCGGAGCAGGACGGCGGCTGCGGGTCCCGGCCCGGCCACGACGACATTCGCGCAGTGGTGACCGTGGATGCGATAGACGTAGAGCCGTCCGGGTGGCCCGTACATGATCTCCGAGCGAGCCGTTCGCGTGTACGCATGCGACGCCGGGTCGTCGGGACCCGCGTACGCCTCGACCTCGGTCACCATGATCGTCACGCCGTGCCCGGTCAGATGCGCGCCGAGCAGTGAACGTGCCTGTTCGGCGACCGAGGCGGTGGCACTAGGCTCTTGGACCATGGCGAAGACGAGTGACTCCATCGAAGTTGATCTGTCACCGGAAGATACCTGGGCCGCGGCGTCGGATCTGTCCCGGTATGGCGAGTGGCTGCTGATCCACGAGACGTGGCGCAGCCCCATTCCGGCGGCGGGCGAGTTGTCCAAGGGCACGGAGATCTCGTCGATCGTGAAGGTGAAGGGCACTCGCGTCCGCTTCGACTGGGTCATCGAGAAGTACGAGCCGACGACGCATGTCCGCCTGAAGGGCAACGGCAAGGGCGGGGTCAAGGCGAAGCTCGACCTGGGCATCGCTCCCACTTCCGGCGGATCGGAAGTAACCTTCACAGTTGATCTGGGAGGGCTGCCGCTGATCGGGCCGGTCGGGAAGACCGCGGCCATGGCGGTGTCGGGGGATCTGCGTAAGTCGCTGCTGAAGTTCCGCGAGGTCTTCGGTTGAGCCAGGCGTGAACGGGCGCCGGCGGCTGTCGCCGGTGCCGCGATGCGTCGGGCGGGGCGGCCGCAACGCGTGAGGCGGTCGGGAGGCCGCCGTACAAGGGGAGAGAAACTATGGGGCGGCACAGCTCCGGTGCCGATCGCGCCGGAAACGACCGGGACGATCGGCCGGGGTCGAACTATCGGGCGGGATCGAACGATCGGGCGGGACGCGACGGTGCGGGAGACGCACCCAGCGGCCGGCGGGCGGCGGTTCCGCCGCCGGCGCGGGATGACGACGACTTCGGCTTCGAACATCGCGAGACCCGTGGCGGCAGACGCGGCACCTGGCTGTGGGCCGCGGCCGTCCTGATCGTGGTCGTCGCCCTGATCAGCGGCCTCATCATCTGGCAGACGGGTTCGACCGGGTGCGGGGACCGCACCCGCGTCGCGGTCGCCTCCGACGCGGCGATGACCGGGCCGCTTCGTGAGGTCGCACGGCAGGCGTCGGCGGACTCGTGCTTCGACTACGACATCCAGACCGCGGCGGGCGCCGACGTCCCGGGCCTGCTCACGCAGGGCGCCGCGGCGCCGGATCTGTGGGTGGCCGACTCGCAGGTGCAGGCCCGGCGCGTCACCACCCAGGTGCGTCGCGAACTCGACATGGTCTCCCCGTCGATCGCGTCGACGCCGACCGTCGTGGCAGGCACCGACGTCCCGCAGCTGGGCACGTGGGTCGAGGTGATGCGGCTTCCCGACCTGCGAACCGGCAGTCCGGTCGACACCAGCACGGGCGATGCGCCCATCATCGGTGCGCTGGCCGCGGTCGATGCCGGTGAACTCACCGACGAGAAGTTCACCGAGGCGATGACGATCCTCGCCATCCAGCAGAACAACGCGCGTCTCGCCAATGACAACGAGGGCACCCGGCTCAACCTCGCGAACACCGCGGGCGTGCCGGTGGTGACCACCGAGCAGCAGTTCGATCTGTTCATGCGAACTCATCCGGGCTCGACGCTGAAGTCGGCGATCCCGACGGCGGGCACCGTCATGCTGGACTACCCGCTGGTCAACACTGCGGCCATGGCCCGGCAGCAGACGGCAGCCGACGCCGGTGCCGCACTCGTCGCGGCGCTGGGCACCGACGCCGGGCGGGCCGCGCTCACCGATTCGGGATACCGCGACGCCGACGGCAACGGTGTCGGCGCGCCCGTCAAGGAACTCGGATTGCGCGACCCCACCTCGGTCGACAAGGCCCTGCGGCAGTGGCAGGTGCTCGGCGTGCCCATCCGGACGCTCGTCGTGCAGGACACCTCCGGGTCGATGGAGACCCCGGCCGGCGGCACGACCCGCGCGGGCCTGCTCATCGACGCGTCGCAGACCGGCCTGAAACTGTTCCCCAACAACACGATGATCGGGGGCTGGGCCTTCAGTGTCGACAAGGGCGGGCCCGGCCAGGACTGGGTCGAGATGGCACCGATCCGCAGACTCGACGCGAGGTCGGGAAGCGGCACCCACCGTGAGGCACTCGGCCGGGCGGTGGAAGAGGGCCTGTCGAACCTCGGCGGCGGAACCGGTTTGTACGACACCACTCTCGCCGCCTTCAAGAAGGTCCAGGACACCTACGATCCGAACTACTCGAACAGCGTCATCATCATGACCGACGGGCAGAACGAGGACCCGGAGAGCATCACCCTCGACAACCTGCTCGCGGAACTGAAGCGACTCGAGGACCCGGCACGGCCGGTTCTGGTGCTGACGATCGGAATCTCCGACGACGCGGACTCCAACGCGCTCAAGCAGATTGCGACGGCGACCGGCGGCACCACCTATGTCGCCGAGAACGCCGCCGACATCCGCACCGTGTTCGTCGACGCCATCCAGGCGCGGGTCGCCGCGGCGGGCCGCTGAGTGCGGATCCGGACGTCACCGGGACTTTCCGGCGAACTGTCGGCACAATTGAGCCCATGACCCTCACCCCGGAAATGTCCCAGTCGTCCGATTCGTTGTCGGCGTCCCGCACCCCCGCTCCGCGTACCTCGTCAGCGCTGGCACGGACCGGCGGGGTGATCGCCGCGATGGCAGCGGTCGGGCTCGTCGCCGGCGCGTGTTCCTCGGAGGACTCCGGTTCCGGCGACTCGACCTCCGGGACCACCGCGGGCAGTTCGGCCGCCACGGAGGTGGCCGATGCCGGGTCGGGTGACTACAAGAACGGTGAGTACACCGCGGTCGGCGAATACATCTCCCCGGGCGGGCCGCAGACGGTGGGTGTGACGGTGACCCTGTCGAACTCGGTGATCACCGCGGTGTCCATCGACACGAGTCAGACGAAGGGGCCGTCGCTGGAGTACCAGGGCAAGTTCTCCAGCGGCATCTCCGACGTCGTGGTGGGCAAGAACATCGACGAGATCGATGTGGACAAGGTGTCCGGCTCGTCGTTGACGTCGGGCGGCTTCAACGACGCGATCGCCCAGATCAAGCAAGAGGCCCAGGCCTGACGTCCCTCGCCACCGCCCACCATTGGGCGTTCGACGCTCTGGGCACCCGGTGGACGATCAGCACGCCTGCGCCGCTGACCGTCGACACGGTTGCCGCGGTGGAAGCCGAGATCGACCGGATCGACCGGGTGTGGTCGCGGTTCCGGGATGATTCCGTGGTCGCGGACATGGCGCGTCGAGCCGGCCGCTACGAGGTCGCCGAGTCCGATCAGCCTCTCCTCGACTGGTACCGCCGTCTCTACGACTTGACCGGCGGCGGGGTGTCGCCGCTGGTGGGCCAGACCCTCGCCGATGCCGGGTACGACGCCGGCTATTCGTTGCGTCCGTCGCCGCAGGTGCCTGTCGCGCCGGACTGGGATGCGGTGATCGCCGACCACGTGGGTGTCCTCGACATGCGGGCGCCGGCGCTGCTCGATGTCGGCGCCGCCGGAAAGGGTTTCGCGGTGGATCGCGTGGCGGCGATCGTGGCGGAGTGTGTCGGAGACTACGTCGTCGACGCAGGCGGGGACATGGCGATCTCACCGCGAGACCGAGGCGTTCGCGTGGCGCTGGAACATCCGCTGGACTCATCGAAGGCGATCGGTGTGGTGTCGGTGGCCGGCGGGGCGATCTGCGCGTCGGCGAGCAACCGCCGTGCATGGGCGGACTGGCATCACATCGTCGACCCGCGGACCGCATCGCCCGCCCGAGAGGTGCTGGCCACGTGGGTGATCGCGCCGTCGGCGATGGAGGCCGACGGGCTTGCGACGGCACTGTTCTTCACGCCGGCGGCGTTCCTGCGCGGGGACTTCGACCATCACCGCGAGGGGTTTCATCACGTGACCATCCGACGCAACGGGAGTGTCGAGCACACCGCGATCCCCGGATTGGAGCTGTTCCTGTGACATCGGTCCTCCCACGGTTACTCACGCCGATCGACGCGTCGCGGCGGCACCTGACGCCTTACCGGGCGGTGCTCTGCGGGCTTCTCCTGTTGGTGGTCGCTGCCTTTGTGGTGTCGGTGGTCGACGCCGACTTCGGTTACGGGCCCGACGAACTCGCTGTATGGCTGGTGGTGGCGGTCGGGGTCAGCGCCGTCGTGAGCTACGTGTGCGCCGCCGTGGTGCGCGTGCCGCCGAACTCGGATTCGTGGCTCATCACCGGCCTGATCTTGTTCTTCGTCCTGCCGGGCGGGTCGGAGGACACCGCGGTGACGACGGTCGCGGTCGGTGCGGCCATCGCCGCGGTGTCGAAATATGTTCTGGCGTGGCGGCGTCGGCTGTTCGTCAACCCGGCGGTCGCCGGCGCGGTCGGTTGTTACGCATTGGCGTACGCCGGCGTCGAGGGCATCAGCTTCCCGTTCTGGTGGGTCGCCACCGAGCCACTGCTCGTCCCGATGATCGTGATCGGTGCCGTGGTGGTCACCCTCATCCGGGACTGGCAGCTGGTCGTCGTGTTCATCGCCGCCTCACTGGTCACGATCGGCGTCGTCGAACTGGTCCGTGGTGGTCAGGATCTGTCGACGTGGATCGTGTCGAGCCCGATGCTGTTCGTCGCGGCGATCATGCTCCCTGAGCCGCTGACCTCACCGGCGACGCAGGTCCACCGGCTCGTCTACGGCGCGCTCGTCGGTGTGCTGATGCACTGCCAGTACACGGTCGCGATCACCGATTCCTACACCTTGGCCTTCGTGCCCGAGGTCGCCCTGCTGGTCGGGTGTCTGTATGCGTTCGTGGTGCGGCTGGTCTCGGGGACCGCGCGCCGTGTGCCGCTCGACGTCGAGGCGGTTCCCATCGCCGACCGCAGCTACTCGGTCCGCGCGGAGCCGACCGGTGGTGCGCCCGCGTTTCGGGCGGGGCAGTGGTCGAGCGTCAGCCTGCCGCGATGGTCGGCGCCGGTGTGGGCCGGTTCGCGCCGGGTGTTCTCGTTCGTGTCGGCTCCCGGGCAGTCGCCTGTCGAGTTCGGGTTCACGGTCGCATCGGAGCCGTCCGCATACAAGGCGGCGCTGATCGACGGAACCGCCAAGCGCGCATTCGTCGACGAGATCGGCGGCGACTTCGTGCTGCCCCGCGGATTCCCGTCGAGGGGCCGGGTGGTGCTGATCGCGTCGGGGATCGGGATCACGCCGTTCGTGTCGATGGTGCGTGAACTGACGTCGGCTGCGCCGGACGCAGACCTCGCGGAACTGTCACTGGTGCACATACTGCGCGACGACGCGCGGGCGGTGTATTCCGACGACCTCGACGCCGCGCGCGCCCGCGGTGCACGAGTGGAGACGGTCGTTGCACCCGAATCGGCCGACGGGATCGACGATCCCGCACGCCTCGCCGAACTGATCGGCTCCCGCGCGGGTGAGGCGGACTACTACGTGTCCGGCACACCGGCGTTCGTCGAGGTGACCTCGGCGACCATCCGGCGCCACGATCCCGCCACGAGGATGCGTCCATGGCGCATCCACACCGACTCGTTCACCGGGTATTGAGCAAGACGCTCCCCGAGGTGCGAGGAGCGCAAACGCCACACCGCTCCCTGAGGTGCGAGGAGCGCAAGCGACGAGCCACGAGGGGCACCCATGTCTCACCGATACGACTGCGAGATAGTCACGTTCGTGGTCTCGCCCGCGCACGCCTATTTCGGTCGGCCCAAAGACGGACCCGCCGATGATGTCGAGACCTCGACGCCTGAGTCCGTGGAGATCGCCGCGGACAAGGGGATTCGTGGTGACCGTTTCTTCGGGGTGCGAGCGCACACCGAGGCGGCGGTCACGTTCCTGGCGCTCGAGGCGTGGACGGCGGCCGCGGGGGACGTCGACCCCGTGCTCGCCCGGCGGAACGTCGTCGTGCGCGGTCTCGAGTTGGATCCGCTCCGCGGTCGCGAATTCGCACTGGACACCGGGTCGGGGCCTGTCCGGTTCCGTGGGGGTCGTCCCGCACATCCCTGTTCGTGGATGGACACGGTCGCCGGCGAGGGTGTCCGCAAGGCCTTGATCGGGCGCGGCGGGTTACGGGCGCAACCGTTGACCTCCGGGACGCTCAGCCTCGGCCCTGCGGTCATCATCACCGACGAGGTCCTCGATGCGGGTCGAGCTGCAGACCAGGTACGGCGCGCCCAGCCCCTGTGAGGGGGCGCCCGAACCCGCGAGCACTGTGGAGTTGTCAAGGGACGGATGCGGTCCCGGGGGCGCCGGGTGCGGAAGATGCTGCGCGAGGGGCGGTTTCAGGCGGCGTGGTCGAGTCTCATGGTGCGTCGGTTGTGGGCGGGTAGTGGGCGGCGGTGTGGGTCGATGGTGGCGGGCGGGACGATCCAGGGATGCCGGTCGAAGCCGAGGATCACATCCCAGCCGTGGTGGTGGACTTGAGTGTGGCAGCGTTGGCAGAGCAGGCAGCCGTTGTCGAGGTCGGTGCTGCCGCCGTCGGCCCAGTGGGCGATGTGGTGGACCTGCGTGTGCGAGGGCGGTGCACCGCATTTGATGCAGCACCGGTCGCGGACGACAACGGCTTTACGGAGGTGGGCGGGGAACAAGCGCCTGGTGTGTCCCATCTGTAGCGGCACGCCTTCGCCGTCGAGGACGATCTCGGTGAGTGATCCGTCGCAGGACACTTGTTTGGCGGTCGCCTGGCTGATCGATCCGGTCCATGGCAGGGCCGCCGGGTCGCCGGTGGCGGGGATGGTGACCATCAGTTGGGTGCGTGGGCGGCCGATGCTGTCGATGCTCGCTCCGAGTGCTGCTTGGTCGAGGATCAGTTCGAGGGCGTCGGCGCGGCGTTGTTCTGCGGTGCGGCGATCTTCGGCGCCGTCGGGTTCGGGGCGTGGGCAGGAGCGTTCGTCGATCATGGTGAGGAACTTTTCGCCGATGGTCTGGGTGAGGTCGGCGCGGATCTCGACGCGTCCGTCGTCGGTGGTGTGGGCGTTGACCGCGTTCATACCAGCGTCGTCGGCGGCGGGTATTCCGGTGTCGGTGGCGTCGGCGAGGGTGTTGCCGATGGCGCGGGCGTGGCGCTCTATCTCTGCCGGCGTGGCACCGGACAGGGCTTGTCCGAGGAGGGCGGTTTCCTGGGTGGCACGCTCCTCGTTGGTAAGCGTTGTGGGCGAACGTTTGTCGATGTGCGCCACGCCGCGTGCGATGGCGTCGGCGATCTCGGTGGACAGTCGTCCGTCGGCGGCGTGACGGGCGAGAGTGGGCAGTGATGGTGAAGCCTCGACGATCCGCATGGTGCGCGATGCTGCTGTCGGTGCAAAACCCATGTCGATCAACATCTTTCGGGTGGTGGCGCCCGCCTTGCGCGCAACACCCAGAAGATCGAGTTGTGCTGTGTGGGTGACGATGAGCTGGTCGGCCGCATTGCGAATCAACCGCAATGTGTTGAGCGCGTCGAACGTTGCCCTTCCGGCGGGATCTTCAATGGGCGGGGAGATCTCGATGAGCCGATCGAGGAGATTGTCGAGCTCTGTCATGACTTTACGATACTCGAACATACTGGCGAATGCAAGGGGTGACGCGAACTCGAATGAGTTCAATGTCGTTGCCACGCAATACTAGTCGCGCCACATTCGAGTCATTCTTGACAGTGGGGAACTCCTGTCGCATCTGTACTGGACATTCGGCTTGCGGGGAGAGTCTGCTGCCTTTTGAACACTCGTCGGAGCTCGCGACGAGGCTGTCGCGTGACCGCAGTGATGTTTCGGAAGCCATGCGACGGGTGTGAGATCACAATTGTGTTCGCGCGTCGTCCCTGTGCGGGGCCGACACTTCGGCGTTTGGCAACTTCGCTGAGGGCGGGGCGGGCCCGCTTGCGGTGTCGTTGCCAGGGGAGTTCGATTCCTTGGGATGCCACCGCTGACTCTGCATCCTCTTATCCGGATTCTGGCGGTCTGAAGACGCGATGATCTCTGCTCCGGGGTTCCAGTCGTCGTGAATTACCCGCAGCCGAGGCCGCGCGTCGCGCCCTCGGAGAAGCGAGCTAGGCCCTCGATTTCGTCGTGGGTGCCGTACTCATCCGACGATTCTGGGTGGTTCGAATTCGCCTGCGCGAACGGCTGATAATCGGATTGCGTCGCTGGGGCCCGGTATCGAGTCCATTCCAGCAGCGATGGACGGGCCATAGATCCTTCCTAGCCGAGTCGCCGACCGCCCGGAACTCGCCAGCATGAATCAAATCGATCGGACTGCACGAGACGAAACGGTTACCTTGGCCAGCGACACCGTGATGCACGACGAGAGGTAACCAAACCAGTGGAAGACGAGGAGTTCTATCACGTGTCCTCGGTGAGCAATCGCGAGTCGATCGTCACCCACGGCCTCGATGCCCGTCGGATGGGCGCGGCGCGGGGGATCGCGGGGAGTGATCGTCCCGAGCAGGACGGCTGCTTCCTGGCGCGAGGCGCGCACGAGCGCGATCACTTCGTCCGCATGAACAACAGCGGAGGACCGGTGGACGTGTGGCGGGTCCGCGGTGTCGACCCCGCACAGCTGTTGACCTCGCCCGCCGGTTACACGTACGTGCCCGGAACGATCGGCGCTGGGCGACTCACGCTGGTCGACGCCGACGTGGTGACCCGACGCCCGGCGACTCCGGCTGCGACACCGGCTTTCGACACCTGCCTCACCGTCGTGCTCGACAGCGACGGTCCTCGAAAGGGCGGCTGACCCCACTCACCCCGACACCAGCGCGCGGAGAAAGAACCCGACGTTGGCGGGCCGTTCGGCCAGGCGGCGGACGAGGTAGCCGTACCACTGCCCGCCGTACGGGATGTACACGCGGACCCGGGCTCCGGTGGCGGCGAGTCGACGCTGTTCGTCGCTGCGGATCCCGTACAGCATCTGGTGTTCCCAGGTGTCCGGCGCGCGCCCGAATTCACCCGCCAGGATCGTCGCCGCCTCGATCATGGTCGGGTCGTGACTGGCGACCATCGGGCAACCGTTGCCCCGCATCAGGATTCGCAGGCACCGGAGGTAGCTGTCGTCGATCTGCCGTCGCCCGGGGTAGGCGACCGCCGGAGGTTCCGCGTAGGCGCCCTTGCACAGGCGGATTCGGGCGCCCGACGCCGCGAACTCGGTGCAGTCGTCCTCCGTGCGCCGCAGGTAAGCCTGGAGTACGGTCCCGGTGCCGGGGAAGTCGGCGCGCAGTGCGCGGACGATCGCCAGCCTCGCGTCGACGGTGGTGTGATCCTCGGCATCGATGGTGACCAGAACGCCTCGACGATGGGCCGCCTCGACGACAGTGCGCGCGTTCTCCTCGGCGATCTTGTGGCCGTGATCGGGGAGGTCGAGCCCCACGGCCGTCAGTTTGAGCGACACCTCCATCGCCTCACCCGTCGTCGAAGCGGGCACCGGCATCGCGTCGAGGAGTTCGAGATACGCCTGCACGGTGGCGTCCGCACCGGCCTCGTCGATGGTGTCCTCGCCGAGGAAGTCGACGGTCACGGTGAGTCCGTCACGGCGCTGGTCGTCGATCGCGCGGATCACCTCCGGTAGGGACTCGCCGGGCACGAATCGGCGGACGACCTTCTCGGTGACGGTCCATCGCTGGGAGGTCTGTTCGATCCACTCGCTGCGTGACGCCGCGGCGATCGTGGGCCGCAGCAGGCCGTCGAACACGGTACCCATCAGACGGCCGTCCAGTCGGTGCTCATGTGGGGATAGCGCGACGAGGTGGGCGGGGTGAAGGTCTCCTTGATCGTCCGGGTCGACGTCCAGCGCTGCAGGTTCTGCTTCGACCCCGCCTTGTCGTTGGTGCCCGAGGCGCGTCCGCCGCCGAACGGTTGTTGCCCGACGACCGCTCCGGTCGGCTTGTCGTTGACGTAGAAATTGCCTGCCGCGTTGCGGAGTCGGTCCGACGCCAGCGCGATCGCCGCGACGTCGGTTGCCACGACTGACCCCGTCAGAGCGTAGGTCGCCGACGAATTCACCAGGGACAGAACCGTTTCGTACTCGGTGTCGTCGTAGACATGGACCGACAGGAGCGGTCCGAAGTACTCGACGGCGAACGATTCGTCGGTCGGGTCGTCGGAGAGCAAGACAGTCGGCCGTACGAAGAATCCCACGGTGTCGTCGCACTGCCCGCCGACTGCGACGGTGACCGACGGGGTGGATTTCGCGCGGTCGATCGCGGCCACCTGCTTGTCGTACGCCCGCCGATCGATCACCGCGCCACCGAAGTTCGACAGATCACGCACATCGCCGTAGGCGAGTTCGGCTGTCTCCTCCAGGAAGTCGTCACCCATCCGGTCCCAGACCGACCGCGCGATGTACGCCCGCGACGCGGCCGAACACTTCTGTCCCTGATATTCGAACGCCCCGCGGATCAGTGCTGTCCGGAGAACATTCGCATCGGCCGAGGCGTGGGCGACGACGAAGTCCTTGCCCCCGGTCTCTCCGACGAGACGCGGATAGTTCCGGTAGCTGTCGATCCGTGCGCCGACCTCGCGCCACAGATGGCGGAAGGTCGCCGTCGAACCGGTGAAATGTATACCGGCGAGGTCGTTGTCGGCGAGAACGACGTCGGAGACCGCCGCGCCGTCACCGTGGACGAGATTGATCACGCCGGGCGGCAGACCGGCGGCTTCGAGCAACGCCATCGTGAGTTGGGCCGAATACGCCTGGGTGGGAGAGGGCTTCCACACGACGGTGTTTCCCATCAGCATCGGTGCGGTGGGCAGGTTCGCGGCGATCGCGGTGAAGTTGAACGGCGTGACCGCGTAGACGAATCCGTCCAGGGGCCGATGGTCGAGACGGTTCCAGACGCCGGGCGACGACAGGGGTTGTTCGGCCAGGATCTCGCGGGCGAAGGCGACGTTGAACCGCCAGAAGTCGACCAGTTCGCAAGGCGCGTCGATCTCGGCCTGCTGCACCGACTTCGACTGTCCGAGCATCGTCGCGGCGGCGATCCGTTCGCGCCACGGCCCCGCCAGTAGTTCGGCCGCACGCAGGACAACCGCGGCGCGGTCGTCGAAGCTGGTGTGTGCCCAGTCGTCGGCCGCCGCGCGTGCCGCATCCACCGCGGCGCGGGCGTCGTCGTGGGTGGCGTTGTGAACGAAGCCGAGCACCTCGCGGTGCGCATGAGGCTGAACGACGTCGATCGGGGCACCGTTCCCGAGACGCAGCCGTCCGCCGATGATGTGGGGTAGTTCGCGGCGGCCGGCGCGCGATTGGCGGTCGAGCTCATCGACGATCCGCGTTCGCTCGGGCGTGCCGGGGGCGTAGGTGTGGACGGGTTCGTTGACCGGTCGCGGTGGTGTGGTGACGGCATCCATGCCACTCAGTTCACCTCGGACATCACCCGAGCGATATGTCCGATCGGCAAGCAGTGCGGCCGTACTCTTGGCGATATGGACAAACCGGTGGGCGTGGCTCTGGGGAGGTTGATCCTCGCCCTGGACCGGACGCTGGCAACCCTGGTCAGCGCCCCGCACGGACTCGACGAGCAGGTCGCGACGGTGGCGATGCTCGACGTCGACGACCTCCGCTACGGCCTCGGGCGTGCCGCACGGGCGGCCGACCTGTTCCTGCTCGTCGGCCTGCCCGACGCGGCCGCCGGGGAACTGCTGACCGGCCTCGGCACGCACCGCCCGGTGGCGATCATGAGCAAGGCGCCCACGCCCGGGCTCGCCGATGTCGCAGACCGACTCGGGGTCGCGGTCATCGCCATCGACCCACACGCACGTTGGGAGCGGATCTACAACCTCGTGATGCGGGTACTCGACATCGCCCGCGTGGGTTCGGGACCCGACGGCGAGTCGATGCGCTCGGGGAACACCGGTGACCTGTTCGAGCTGGCGGGACAGGTGGCCCGGCGCACCGGCGGGCTCGTCAGCATCGAGGACGAGCACTCCCACGTCCTGGCCTACAGCACCGCGGGCGATGAGGCCGATGAACTCCGGAGACTGTCGATCCTGGGTCGGGAAGGCCCACCCGAGATGCTCGCCTGGCTGCGGCAGTGGGGGATTCTGGACGCCTTGCGCACCTCGTCGGCGGTGGTCACCGTCGACGAACGCGCAGATCTGCGGCTCCGCCCGCGCCGGGCGGTGGCGATCCGTGCGCCGGGATCCGGCGAATTCCTCGGCGTGGTCTGGCTGCAGAAGGGGGCCGGCCGCCTCGCGGACGACACCGACGAGGTCCTCATCGGTGCCGCCGCCGTCGCCGCGCGGGTGATCACCCGCCGGCGCTCCCTCGGCACCGAACACGACGACCTCGTCCGCACTCTTCTGGGTGCCCGCGGTGACATCGTCGACGCCGGTCGACTGGCCACCGACCTGGGTGTCGACCCGTCGTCCGCGGTCACCGTCGTCGGATTCACGGCACCCGGTGGCGAGCATGCGACACATGTGTCGGCCCTGACATTGCATGCCAGCGCTTTCAGCCCGCTGTCGGTGACCACAGGTATAGGTGACCGTGCCTACGCCGTCCTCCCCGACGTCATCACCGAGGCCGCGGTCGCATGGGCACGACTCGCCGTCGACGCCGGCCGCAGACAGTTCGGGCTGCAGATCCGCGCGGTCGTCGCCGGTCCGGAAAACATGGCGGCCGTGCCGGATCTGCGGACACAGGTGGACCGCGTCCTCGACGCGGCCATGCGGGAGTCGGAGCTGATCGACGACGTCACCACCGTTGCGCGTTCACGCACCGGCGTACTGCTCGGTGAGATCGTCGGATTGCTTTCGGAGAATCCGGATCTCGTCGACTCCCGCGTGACCGAGCTCGCCGCCATCGACGCCGCCGGTGGCAGCGGTTTCACCGCCTCCCTCCGTGCCTACCTCGATCATTTCGGTGATGTGCGGGCCGCCGCCGGCAGCCTGCACATCCATCCGAACACGTTGCGCTACCGCATCCGTCGCCTACAGGCGCTGACGGGTATGGACCTCGACGATCCGGCGACGCGGTTGGTGGTGGCGCTGTCCCTGCGCGTCCGCCGGGTGCCGGGACATCCGACCGACTGAGGTGCGACACCGCCCCGGCGGACGGTGGGTACCGTGGCGTCCATGCCCTCGTCGTCGACGTCGCTCTCCGAACTGGCGGGCTCTCGAGTCGTTGTCACCGGTGCCACCAACGGAATCGGGATGGCCACCGCCCGCGCGCTGGCCGGCGCAGGTGTGCGGGTGGTGCTGGCCGTCCGCGACACCGACCTCGGCGGACGTCGCGCACGGGAATTCGGCGGTGATTGCGAGGTGCTCCGGCTCGATCTCGCCGACCTCACCTCGGTGCGGGCGTTCGTCGACGAACTCGACGGCCCGGTCGATGTGCTCGTCAACAACGCCGGGATGTTTCCCCACCTACGCAGAAAGACGCCGGACGGTTTCGAACTCGGCATGGGCACGAACTTCCTCGGCCCGTTTGCCTTGACCAATCTCCTCCTGCCGCGCGTCACAAGGCAGATCGTGTCGGTCGGTTCCGAGGGGCATCGGCGCGCGCGTATCGACCCCACCGATCTCGACTACCGGCGCACACGCTGGTCGTCACCGCGGGCCTACACCGCTTCCAAGCTCGCGGTGATGGTGTGGGGCCTGGAACTCGACCGGAGGTTGCGCGCCGCGGGGTCACCGGTGGTCTCGATGCTGACCGACCCGGGTTGGGCCGCGTCGAACATCTCGAACAAACCCGGCCTCGGAGCCCTGCACCGGGTGGCCCAGGGGCTGGCGGGAGTGGTCGGCAACGACCTCGACGCCGGCGCAGCACCAACGCTGCACTGCCTGACCGAACCGATCCCGCCCGGCAGCTATGTGGGAGTCGACGGGCCGTGGGGACTGCGCGGCCGGCCGGTGCTGTCGGGACGGGCTCGGACGGCGTGCGATTACGACCTCGCCGCTCGCCTGTGGACCGAGGCCGAGACTCTCACGGGCACCCGGTGGCCCCTGGGGTGACCGGAAGAGCCTCGGACGCGGTGTCGGTGGGTGTGGGTCAGTGGTGCGATCGGATCAGAGGATGGTGAGCATCTCGTTGTAGGTGGGCAGTGGCCACAGGTCGTCGGCGACGATGGCCTCGAGCGTGTCCGCGACACCGCGGACGGCGGCCATCGCCGGGATCAGGTTCTCCAGGGCGTACTTCGACTCCTCGTGCGCCGACTCGCCGTGCATCCCGGCGATGGCCACATCGAGGGCGACGACTGTGTCGTGCAGCGTGCCGATCAGCTCGGTCAACTCCGGCAGAACCGGTGTGGGGGCATCGATCCCGGCCATCTTCAACGAGGCGGCGGTACCGGCGAGCTCGCCCTGATAGCGGATCGCGGCGGGCATGATCATCGTCTTGGCGATCTCCGCCGTCTCCTTCGCCTCGACGAGGATCGTGAGGCCGTACTGCTCGAAGATGACGTCCTCGCGGGCCTGGAGTTCGCGCGCAGACAAGACGCCGTACTTCTCGAAGATCTCCACGACCTCCGGTGAGGTGTACTCGGTGACCGCGTCGACGGTCGTGCGCAGGTTCTTCAGACCGCGCGCGGCGGCCTCCTCCTGCCATTCGTCGGAGTAACCGTTGCCGTTGAAGATGACCGCTCCGTGGGTGTTGATGATCTCCTGCAACGTCTTCTGGACCGCGTCCCCCAGTTCCAGACCCTCACCGAGCAGCTTCTCGAGAGCCGTCGAGATGTGATCGATGGACTCGGCGAGAATGGTGTTGATGGCGACCATCGGATCGGAGATCGACTGGTTCGATCCGGGCGCCCGGTACTCGAAGCGGTTGCCGGTGAACGCGAACGGGCTCGTCCGGTTGCGGTCACCCGGGTCGGCCTTCAGCGGCGGCAGCGTGTCGACGCCCAGTTCGATGACCCCGGCTGTCTTGGACCCGGTGGCACCGCCCTTGGCGATCTGGTCGAAGACGTCCATCAACTGTTCGCCGAGGAAGATCGAGATGATCGCCGGCGGAGCCTCGTTCGCCCCGAGGCGATGGTCGTTGGATGCCGAGGCGACCGCCGCACGCAGGAGTCCGCCGTACAGGTGGACCGACCGGATGATGGCTCCGCAGAAGGTGAGGAACTGCATGTTCTCGTGCGGGGTGTCGCCCGGGTTCAACAGGTTTCCCTGATTCGCGTTGCCCAGCGAGAAGTTGACGTGCTTGCCCGATCCGTTGACGCCGGAGAACGGCTTCTCGTGCAGTAGGCACTTCATGCCGTACTTCTCGGCGACGGCCTTCATCGTCGTCATCATCAGCTGCTGGTGGTCGTGGGCGAGAACCGAACGCTCGAAGACGGGTGCGATCTCGAACTGACCGGGTGCGACCTCGTTGTGACGGGTCTTGGCCGGGATCCCCTGTTTGAACAGTTCGCGGTCGAGTTCGATCATGAACGACAGCACCCGCTCGGGGATCGCCCCGAAATAGTGGTCGTCGAACTCCTGGCCTTTCGACGGCGGCGCGCCGAAGAGGGTGCGATTGGACGTCATCAGATCGGGTCGGGCATAGAAGAAGTGCTCGTCGATCAGGAAGTACTCCTGCTCGGCGCCGGCGTAGGAGACGACGGTGTCGACGTCGTCGTGGCCGAAGATCCTGAGCAACCGCATGGCCTGCTTGCTCATCGCCTGCTGGCTGCGCAGCAGCGGGGTCTTCTTGTCGAGCGCTTCACCGGTCCACGAGATGAAGATCGTGGGGATGCACAGGGTGTTCCCGTTCGGGTTCTCCAGCAGATAGGCGGGACTGGTGACATCCCAGCCGGTGTAACCGCGCGCCTCGAAGGTGCCGCGGAGTCCGCCGTTGGGGAAACTCGACGCGTCGGGCTCACCTTGCATCAGGGTCTTGCCTGCGAACTCGGCGAGCGAGGCTCCGGTGGAATCGGGTTCGAGGAACGAATCGTGCTTCTCCGCGGTGAAACCGGTCAGCGGGTAGAAGACATGGGCGTAGTGGGTGGCGCCCCGCTCGATCGCCCAGTCCTTCATGGCGACCGCGACATAGTCGGCGAGCGTCGGATCGAGGGCGCATCCGGTGTCCACCGTGGCGGCAACCGCCTTGAAGACATGCTTCGGGAGCCGCTTCTTCATCACGGACAGTCCGAACACGTTGCGTCCGAACGTGTCTGCCAACGGTTCGGAGAATCCGGGCGCCGAGACGTCGTAGGTCGTCACGGCCTCGATCGCCTGCCGGCGGGACATGCTGCCACTCATGGTCACTCCTGGATGAATCGGCCCCGATCGCGCAGGGCCGGCACGACGACGTCGTTACGCCGGTGTCGCAGATGCGAGCGATCTGACGCTATGACCTGGGTGTATGCGTCCGATTGCGCAGGTGTGACGCTGAGGAAAACTAGTAGATCGCGTTGTCGCCCATCACCGCACCCTCACGCCGCGGGTCCGCACCGCCGATCCAGCCGCCGTCCTTGCGCACCAGGGCGCTGAGTCCGCTCGACTGTTCCTCGACCGACACCTCGGCGCCGCGCTCCCGGAGTCCACGGACGAGTGGGTCGTGCGCTCCGTCGTCGGAGGTGTCGACCAGAGGGTGCTCGCCGCCGACATTGGTCGTCGGGCTGTTCGCCGAACCGAAGTCGATCATCGAGACCGCCTGTTGCGGATCGAGACCCCAGTCGAGCATCCCGACGATCGTCTTGACGACGAACTGGATGATCACCGATCCGCCCGGTGAGCCGAGGGCAGCGAGCACTTCCGCGGGGGCGCCTGCGGTGCCGGGCGAAAGGACGAGGGTCGGCGCCATCGACGATCGCGGTCGCTTACCCGGCGACACCCGGTTGGCCAGGAGCATTCCGTCGTCGTCGCGTGGTTCGGCCGAGAAATCGGTGAGCTGGTTGTTGAGCAGGAAACCATCGACCATGTGATAGCTGCCGAACGCGGATTCGATCGTCGTGGTCATCGACGCGACGTTGCCGTAGCGGTCGGCGACGGTGATGTGACTCGTGCCGTGTTCGGTGCCGGGGTGGGAACCCAGCGGAACCGGGCCCAGATCGCCGGCCTCCGCCTCGCCGAGAGACGCGTCGGGGCGGATCAGCTGTGCCCGCGCCCGCAGGTAGCCCGGGTCCAGGATCGTCGCGACACCCCGGCCGGGCAGCGGCACGAAGTCCGGGTCTGCCACGTACTTGTCGCGATCGGCGTACGCCAGCCGCTCGGCCTCGGTGATCAGATGCACGGCAGCGGGATCCGGACGACCGCCGTCGGTGTCGAGGTCTCCGGGTGGCATCGCCGGGAGGTCGAAGTTCTCCAGGATTCCGAGCGCGGAGGCGACGGTGATCCCGCCGGACGAAGGGCCCGGCATCGCGACGATCCGTCGCCCGCGGTAGGTCGTGACAACCGGATCGCGTTCCACGGCACGGTAATCGCGGAGATCCCCGACCGTCATGAGGCTGGGTGTCATGCCGCCTGCCGTACTGCCGGCCTCGGCGACGATGGCCTGGGCGAGCGGGCCCTCGTACATCGCCTGTGGGCCGTCGGTGGCCAGCACGCCGAGCGTCTTCGCGTATGCCGGGTTCACCAGCTCGACTCCCTCGGTTTTCGGGTTGCCGTCGCCGTTCAGGAAGTAGTCGCGTGCCTCCTTGTCGGCGGCGAGCTCGTCGGCCGACTCCGCGATCGCCGACGCCAGTCGCGGGCTGATCTCGAACCCGTTGTCGGCCAGCGAGACCGCCGGGGTGAACAGGTCGCGCCACGTCTGCCTGCCGTATCGGCCGTGCACGAGTTCGAGCATGCGCATTAGGCCCGGTACACCGATCGACCGTCCGGAGGCGCGCGCGCTCGGCACCGGCGGCGCCGGGTTGTCGGGACTGATCCGGCTCAGGTAGGTCTCGGTCGCGGCGGCAGGCGCGGTCTCACGCCCGTCGAAGGCGCGTACCGCCTTCGACGCCGCGTCGTAGTAGAGCACGAATGCCCCACCGCCGATGCCGGACGACTGCGGTTCGACGAGCCCGAGAACCGTCTGCGCGGTGACGAGCGCATCGGCGGCGGTGCCACCGTCGCGCAGGACCTCGCATGCGGCACCGGTGGCCAGGGGGTTGGCGGTCGCGGCGGCGAAGGTCTGGGTCGTGACGGGCCGCATGCCGGTTCGGTAGCCGGATGCGACCTCGGGCCGCGTGGCGATGTCGGTGGGAGACCCGGACTCATCGTCCCGGGCGGCGATCATCTTGCCGTTGGGGAGCTCCGCGCAGGTGACCGGCGCGGCAGTCGGCTCGTCGGGCTCTCCGTTGTCATCGGTGCACGAGGCCACCATCGACGCGGCGACGGTGGCGACTGCCAGTGCGCGCAGGACGCGGCTGATCTCGCGGCGGCTCATCGATTCAGCGTCGCACACCCGTGTTGTCCGTGTTGTGGACTCGACCGGGACGCCTGACCACATAGGCTCGACGGGACGGGCCGGCCCGCACACGGTCGGCGGAGCACGACGAACGGGGATCAGCGTGGGAGTGGTACGGCATCAGGCGAAGATCGACAGTCCGCGCGAGCGGGTGTTCGATTACATCGACGGGTATCAGAACGTGCCCGAGTACATGCTGGGGATCAAACGTTTCGAGCCGACGACGGAGCAGACGAGCGGGCTCGGGGCGAAGTTCGCGGTGTCGATGGATGTCGGGCCGAAGACGCTGAAGTCGGTGGTCGAGTGCACCGGGTACGTCGAGAACGAACTCATCGAACTGAAGGCCGTCGAGGGTTTCGACGCGAACACGACGTGGCGCTTCGCCGACGCCGATGGTGGGTCGGGCACCGAGCTCGACGTCGAGATCGCCTACAACCTGCCCGGCGGGATGGCGGGCAAGCTCCTCGGCAAGGTCGTGGGGCCGTTCGCCGCGCAGGGGGTACGTCATACGGAAGCGACCATCAAGAAGAAGCTCGGTTAGCGATCGTCCCCGCCTGCGGGGCTCAGGCTGCCGACCTCTGGTCGTCGGGGCCCGGGGCGGGATCGGGTATTCGGTTGGGCAGGTGTCGGGAGAAGAGCAGCGCCAGCACGAGTAGGGCGAACACGACGAACAGCGCCTGCTGGAGCGCCGTGATCTGCGCGTCGGAGTAGGCCTGGGACACGGCTTGCGCGGCATCCGGTGTCCCGCCGGCGTCGAGGACGAGGGTGCGTGCCTGCTCGCCGGAGACGATGGGTACTCCGGCGTCGTCCACCGACGCCGTGACCTGTTGTCGCTCTGCGGGTGTCAGGCTCTCGGTGTCGCCGACCGCGGACACGAATCCCGAAGACAGCAACAGGATGAACACCGATCCGGCGACGGCGGTGCCGAACGACGAACCGAGGTTCTGGAAGGTGCCCTGGAGTCCGCCGACCTCGGAGGTGTCCTTCTCCTCGACCGCCGACATGTTGACGTTGCCCAACTGGGAGGCGAGAAGACCGAAGCCCGAACCGATCACGAACATACCCGCGGCGAAGGCCGCGCTGCGGAGGTCGGTGCCGACCGAGGCGATGACGAGAAGTGTGCCCACCGCCATGGTGATCTGTCCGCCGCGGGCGATGAAACGCGCGGATCGTCGTGCCGTCAGCCAGGATCCGAGTACGGAGAACAGCACGAGACCCACCGACAGCGGGAGGATCTTCACGCCGGTCTGCAGTGCGTCGCGACCGAGCATCGTCTGCAGGTACACCGGAACGACGAAGAACAGTGCGGCGATGGCGAAGTACTGGGCGAGGAAACCGCCGAGTCCGCTTCGCAGCGCGGGGATCCGGAACAACTGCACGCGCAACAGGGGTTTCCGTCCGGATGCTGCGAGGGTCCGCTGACGCAGGACGAACAACCACAGCACGATCACGCCGGCGAGGAGCAGATAGGCGACCGGCGAGACGCCGAGCGGTGCGATCTCGTTGCCGTCGATCTCCGGCGGGTGCTGCGGTGCGAGCCACCCCCAGGTCTTTGACTGCAGCACACCGTAGACGATCAGCGACAAGCCGCCGGCGGATGCCGCGACGCTCAGCAGGTCGATGCGGACGCTCCTGTCCCGCGGCACATCTCGGATCAGCTTCGCGGCGAACAGGACCGCGATCATCACCACCGTCTCGGCGACGAAGACGTAGCGCCAGGAGAGGTAGGTGGTCATCACGCCACCCAGTAGCGGGCCCACCGCCGCGGCGAGCCCGGTCACCGCGCCCAGGATGGAGAACGCGGTGACCCGTGCCTTGCCGGTGTAGTTGATCGCGGCAAGAGAAGCGATGGCCGGGATGACGAGGACCGCTCCGAGGCCCTCCACCAGCGACCAGCCGATGAGCAGCACGGTCAGGTTGGGGCTCAGTGAGGTGGTGAGCGAACCGATTCCGTAGATGACGGCACCGATCTTGAATGCCCGGGCGCGGCCCATGAGGTCGCCGAGCTTGCCGCCGGTCAGCATGAACGCCGCCATCGTCAGGGCGTAGAAGGTGATGGCTGCCTGCATGCCGGTGATGGATGTGCCCAGGTCGGCGGCCACGACCGAGATCGACACGTTCATGACGGTGCTGTCGAGCACCATGACGAATTGCGACACCGCGAGAATCGCGATCACCGACCATGAGCGCATCGCTGCCTCCCTGGGGCGTGGCGGGACGCTGGTGATCTTTGCAGGTCGGCGCCGTCAGCGCGGCGGATTCAGCATGGGCACCAGGAATTGGCGCGCCACCCGGGCGAGCTGGGCGTCATCGGTGATGTCGACGACCCGGCTGGGCACGGTGAGGAACGACGCCGAGACGCGCACCATCATCTCGGCGACCAGCTCGACGTCGAGGAGGTCGGAGATGTTGCCCGCCAACTGTTCTCGGCGCAACTGCGCCGCCACGAAATGCTGGACCATCGCCAGGAGCATGCCGTCGCCGCCGATCATCGACTCGATGAGCATGCTGGGCTCGGCATCGTTGATCTCGCCGATCAGGGGGTTGCTCGAGATGGCTCGCAGGGAGCCGACGAAGCCGAAGACGACGCGGTCGGCGACACTGTCGGCCCGGGGGATCTCCGCGCGGAAGCGGTCGAAGTACCGCCGGAACTCGCGCAGGACCACCTGGTCGACGAGCGCGTCCTTGGTGGCGAACTTGCGATAGAGCGTCACGCGCGTGACCCCGGCGCTCTTGGCGACCTTCTCCATCGGGGTGCGCTGCACACCGAGGCGGCAGAACAACTCGAACGCCGCGTCGAGAAGCCGTTCGGCAGTGGGGTCGGTGGCCTCCTCGGACGGGGTCGAGGACTCGAGGAACGCACGCGCGAGAAGTGAACTCGACAGCGACGCGCCGGTCGGTTGCGTGGTCACCTGGTCACCCCCTTCCCATCACATGATGACGTCGCGAGCTTCCATGATCGCAAAGTTGTCGGTTCCCGTGTGTCGTGGACCACCAAGTGGTATTGATGATACAAGGATACGTTGTTTGTCACATTGATACATGGAAGTGATGGGACGGGGTCATGGAAGATCTGAACAGACGGAAACTCTTGCGCGCCGGTGGTGCCGTCGGTGCGGCCGGTGCGGTCGCGGCGGTGGCGCAGTCGACACCGTGGACGTGGTCGCCGGCCAACTCGGTGCCCGGGCGGGGCCGCGGTGGGGACCCGCGCCAGCAGTTCGACGACGAGGCCGATCCGGTGATCGCCAAGGTGATCGACAGCGGGCAGGCACCCAAGGTCAACAAGTTGCTGCGTACGTGGCATCGGAACGCCCAACCACTGCCCGCCGGCCTGCCCTCCGAACTCCGTGACTTCATGGAGTACGCACGGCAACTGCCGTCGTGGACCGACCAGGACAAACTGGCGTCCGCGGTCAAATTCAACCAGAAGCGCGGCACTTACCTCGGTGTTCTCTACGGCTTCGCCAGCGGCATGATGAGCACCGTCATCCCGCGCGAGGCACGCGCGGTGTACTACTCCAAGGGTGGCTGGGACCTCAAGGATCGCATCACCAAGACCGCCAAGCTCGGCTACGACATCGGCTCGCTGAATGCCTACCAGCCCGGTGGCGAGATGGTCGTGACCTGTGTCAAGACCCGAATGGCCCATGCCGGCGTCCGCCACCTTCTACCGCAGTCCCCGCACTGGGTGCACAACGCGACCGAGACGAAGCCGATCAGCCACGCCGACATCATGGTCACCTGGCACAGCCTGCCGACGACGGTCATGCGCAACTTCGACAAGTGGAACGTCCCGATCGCGGCCGACGAGTCCGCGGGCTTCCTGCACTCGTGGCAGGTCAGCGCCTACATGCTCGGGGTGAAGGACGAGTACATCCCCGCCTCGTGGGCCGCCGCGGATTCACAGGCCAAGCAGGTCCTCGACCCGATCCTCGCGCCGACGCCGGAGGGGATCAAGCTCGCGGACATGCTGCTCGACCTGGGCATGAACCTCGACCTCACCCTGCTCTCCCGCGGCGTCCTGGGAGCGTTGACGCGCTTCATGCTGGGTGACCAGGTCGCCGATTGGCTGCGCATCCCGCGCGAGCCGGTGTGGACACCGCTGCTCGAGACCGCGTGGGGTCCGTACGTACAGGTCCGTGAAGGGCTGCTGAACGTCGGTATGCCGCGCGAGGCGTACTGGTTGTTCGACGAATTCCTCCGCCAGTTCGTGCTGTTCTACATGTCCGAGCTGCGGATGCCGATCAACATCGAGATCCCGGTGTTCAACAACCCGCGTTACAAGTAGCCCACCGCTACGGGTGACCCACCTGGTCGGCGGTCACTTTCTCAGCCCCCGCCGACTCCTCGACTTCGGCCGCCCGGTCCCGCTGTCCCCCTCGCCGCCAGAGCCGCAGGGGGATCCGGGGCCGGGCGGTCAGCCATTTGCTGAACGGTAGGCGGAGCAGGATGTCCACCAGTGCGAGCGATGCGACGAGCACCACGGTGATCAGGATCAGCGACCGGATGACCGCCGAGTGCGGGAACCAGTCGAAGAGGCCGCCGAGGAAGCCGAGGCGACCGAGGATGTCCAGGATCAAGGGATGCACGGCGAAGACCCCGAACGCGCGCAGAGTGGCCTGCGAGACCAGCTTCCCGCCGGCCGGACGGCCTGCCGCGCGACGGTCGTCCCACACCAGCCCGATCAGCCACAGCAGTGCGAGACCGCCGATGAACCAGGGGAGCGACATCGGGTTCCAGGCGGTGTTGGCCTGCCACGGCACGTTGCCGGGTGAGGTCGCCAGCAGATAACCCGCGACGGTGAACGCCGCGCACCCCGCCGCGATCAGGACGACGGTGGCCATGTGGTCCCGGAGCCAGCGGTCCACGCTCTCCCGGTGCTGCGCCGCCAGGACGCCGACCGTGATGAACAATGCGTACATCGGCAGCGTCTTCCACAGGTGCTGGTAGGCGATGTCCCACGCCTGACCAGACGGTCGCGGCAGGTACTGGTAGGTGACGAACACCGCGAGCTGGAGTGCCAGACCGCCCGACAGCAACAGCCAGGGCCGGTTGCGCCCGCGCTCGAAGATCCACGAGATGAGCGGGAAGAACAGATAGATCTGCATCGAGATCAGCAGGAAGTACAGCTGGTACTTGCCCTCGCCGACGAGCAGGTCATGCGCGAGATGGGGGAGCATCTCGCCGGCCGGCGGGAACGGGTTGTCGGCGATGATGAGGTGGTCGGTGATGGTGTAGATCAGGGTCCATGCGAGGTACGGGCCGACCACGAGGCCGAAGCGCCGGCGCCAGAACTGCCACGGCGACATCTCCCGCCCCTGCATGCTGAGCACGAGTACATACAGGGTCACCGCGACGAATCCGTAGCGGGTCAGGTGACACAGGACGCCCACGAGGTTCGCGCCCCGGATCTCGTCGGCCCCGCCGTTGATGGCGTTGACGCTGTGCGCCACGACCACGAACGTGAAGAGGACCACGCGGACGAAGTCCGCGGTGTGCGCGCGGCCGCGCGGCTTGGCCGGTCCCGTCGACCGTGCGGGTTTCGACGGCCCGGCGCTCGGGGTGCCGTCGGCTGCGCCGGTTGCCGATGCCCCGTCGGCGGCGGTGGACGACGATGCCTCGTCGGCGCCGACGGATGACGATGTGTCGTCAGGCGCGATGGGTGCTGGTCCGGATGCCGCGTGCACCAACGAGAAGACCTCCCCGGGCCGTGATGTGGACGTGTGCGCTAGGCAGTCTACGGCTCCAATCTGGCAGGAACCTCAACGCCGGGGTGTCCACAGTGGCGACAATCACAGTCCGGATTGTCCGTTTGTGGCAACGTCCGGCACCGCTGACTCAGAGGCCGTCGGGGAGCTCGCCACGCGCGTGGACTCCGAGCGTGCGAAAACCGTGGGCGACGTGGTTGCGCACGGTGGCGGAGGAGATCCCGAGTTGCGCAGCGATCTCCCGGGCTGTGAATCGCTGTCGGTACAGGCGGAGGATCTGGCGTTCGCGGGCGGTCAGCCGGGCCATCCGCGGATCGTGGGCCGTGGCCCGGCGCAGGTGGTCGACGATGCGGGTCCGGACCGGATGTGCCGTGATGCCCGGTCCGCTGGTTGTCGATGCGGGGGCGAGCACCGCCGAGACCACCTCCAGCGGCAGGTCGTCGGTGATCCCGTGGCGCTCGGCCCGACTCCGGCCGCGTTCCAGCCAGACCGCGGCGTCGGGTTCTCCGCGTCCGACGGCGATCAGAGCGCGCGCGGCGTCGCCGTGGTGCTCGCCGATCACCGCGGCCGCAGGCATTCGGTCGGCCTCGACGAGTGCGGTGCTCGCCCCCTCGGGGTCTCCCGCCGCGGCGAGGGTGAGAGCGAGCCAGTGACGGGCGATGCGTTCGTCACTGACATGCCGACTGCGATGCAGCAACTCGACGGCGTGCCCCGCACGGCTCGCCGACTCGGCGAACTCCGCGTTCCAGAAGGCGAGTTCCGAGCGCAGTGTCGCCAGCCACGCGCGCATCCGCAGGTCGCCGAGCGTCGTGGCCGACCTGGCCGCAGCGATCTCCCGTTCGGCGCCGACCGGGTCGTCGGAGCGCAGGTGGGCTCGGGCGCGCATCGCGTGCAACTGGGCCGACGACAGGCCCTCGTCGGCAGCCGTCGTCGGGTCGGGCAGCCGGGCCGTCAGGGAGCGGTCTCCGGTCAGGTCTGCGGCGAGGAACCAGGTCGCCCACGCGGCGCCGCGGACGGCGGGCTCGGTCTGTTGTGACAGCACACGCCACGGGGTGTCGGGGTCGGGCCGGCCCGTGTAGGTCCGGATCAGGGCGTCGGCGACCTGTGCCATGGGGTGCGCGTCGACCCCCGGGGCGCGTAGGCGATCACGCGCCGGCCCCGGTTCGGCGTCCTTGAGGAACACCGAGATCGCGGCCGCAGTGTCGATGGCCGGTGACGGGACCGGCAGGGTGGCCTGGACGGCGGCGAGCCGCGCGGCGATCTCGTGCCCCGGCAGGGTGCCCAGGGTCATGGCGTGCGCCCAGACGAACCCCGCTTCGGGGGTCGGTTCGGCGCGCCACGCCGCGGCGGCGAACCGTTCGGCGCTGTCCGGGTCGCCGGCCGTCAGGTGGAACGCCCCCGCGGCGAGGAGGTCGGCCACCGCGACCGGACGGTTAGTCCGCAACCCCCACGACGCCCGCATCACCGGTGTCGTCGCCGTCGCGTACAGACGGTCGGCCACGTGCGACCGGCGGGCCGGGCCGAGGGACTGCTCGGTGGCCTCGGCGATCAGCGCCGACGCCGCTCGTGCTCCCTCGGTGTCGGTGGCGACGAGTCCGTGGTCCTCCAGCGTCGCGACGGCGTCGAGGACGTCGAGTTCGTGGGCGGTGCGCCAGTCGAGGGCTCCGGCGAGGACGACGAGGGCGAGCGCGTCCGCGCAGTGCTCCGGCAGTCCGGCGAGGCGACGCCGCACTGTGTCGGCCACCCCGTGGCCCGCGGCGGCGCCGTCGCGCGCGAGCGCACAGATGAGCTCCGGATTACCATGCGCCGCAGACACTTCAACCGCTCCGACGATGTGCCCGAGAGCGGCGGAGGCGGCATCGTCCAACGGGCCCAACGCGTGGTGCGCCCATCGGCCGGCCCGGAGTCGGTCCGTGACCGTCCCGGGCGCCTCCCGATCGGTGGGGGAAGCGGCGAGGATGCGGAGGGGCTCCATCTCGGCGAGTGCCGTCAGGAGGTCGATGATCGCGGGTTCGGCCCGGTGGATGTCGTCGGCGACGACCAGCGCGGGCGTCCGGTCGGAGTGGCCGGACCGTCGTCGGAGGGCCGCGACGGGGTCGTCGTCGGTCCCGGCCCGCGCGCGCAGCGCGGCGACGGTGGGCGGCAGGACCACGATGCGCTGCCACCGGGAGGGCCGAGGCGGCGCAGCGCTGGTACCCACGGCCGAGAACTCGGCGAGCAGGCGCGACTTTCCGATGCCGAACGGGCCGGTGACCAGGACCGCGTCGTGTGTGTCGAGCAGGCGGGCCACCGAGTGCAGATCGGTGTCGCGACCCAGGAGCGGCGGAGGGACGTGTCCGGGTCCGTGCAAGCCGGCGAGTCGGTACCCGGACGTGGTGCGCTGCAGGCTGCCGGGCGGCAGTTTGTCCCGCAACCGGCTGAGGACCGTTCGTAGCGCCGCGTCCGGGTGGCGGGGCCGCAGCGTCGGCCAGATGCCGGCGACGAGGTCGTCGTCGGAGATGCCGACCTCGCGATGCCGAAGCAAGAGGGCCAGAGCCTGCCGGACACGCGGACGCAGCGGGATCGGGTGGTGCTCGGCATCGAGCAGGGCCACGACCGGCGTGGTCGTGTACGCCACCGCCCGTCCCGCGTCCGTACCGGTCATCCCGTCATGGTCCTTCTTCGGGTGCAGCGATGTCCGCGTCGTGTTTCCATCGCGGATTTCGGAATGATCAATTGTGCATCATGAGTCGCCGGGCGTTGTCCTCGACGCTGAAGTGCATGAGGAAGATAGCGATGCTGATGGCATGTGCAGCACTGACCGCGATCTGCTGCATCGTTGCTGCGGGTCTGGCGCTGACCTGGAATTCCGATGAAGCCGCACTAGTGGCCGGCGCCGTCTCGGTGGTCGCCGGTGCGGTGTCGTGGGCGTCGGTCCGGCGGGTGCGTGCGGCGAACCGACGCCTCGGGACCAACTACACGATCTTCACCATCTGACGCGTTCTCGATGCCGACTCGCGGTGCCGTGGGCATTGTCGTCGGAGACGGTTGCTCAAGTAGACTCCCGCTGTCGGTGGCCACGCCCGCCGAGTCGCCTTCGTAGCTCAGGGGATAGAGCAACCCTCTCCTAAAGGGTAGGTCGCAGGTTCGAATCCTGCCGAGGGCACCATCGTGTTCGACTCCGGTTCACGGATGCGTCGTCGCCTTCGCGAATCGACGTCGGTACACCAGCGGCGAGACGCCGACGGATGCGGCGAAATGATGTCGTAGGAGCGTCGCGGACGCGAAGCCCACGCGGCGCGCGACCTCGTCGACACCCCAGTCCGTGGATTCCAACAGGTTCTTCGCGGACAGGACGCGCTGCTCGGTGAGCCACCGGCGGGGGGACACGCCCACCTCGTCGACGAAGCGCCGAGCGAAGGTGCGTCCCGACATGTGCATCCGAGCGGCCATGTCGTCGACGCTGATGTCGCGATCCAGGTTCTCCACCAGCCAGGCGAGCAGGGCGCCGAAACCGTCATCGGTGCATGCGGGCATGGGTGCGTCGACGAACTGCCGTTGCCCGCCGTCGCGGTGGGGCGGTACGACCATGCGACGTGCGATCCGGTTGGCGACGGCGGGGCCCCAGGCCTCGCGGACGAGGTGCAGGGACGCGTCGATGCCAGCCGCGGTGCCCGCACTCGTGGTGACGGGCCCGTCGTCGACGAAGAGCACGTCGGTGTCGACCCGCGCCCGGGGGAACATGCGGGCCAGATGGCTGCCGTAACGCCAGTGGGTGGTGCACCGGCGGCCGTCGAGGAGTCCGGCCGCGCCGGCCACGAACGCACCCGAGCAGACGGTGAGGACACGTCCTCCGTTGTCGACGACCGCGCGAATGGTGTCGAGTACCTCGTCGGGGTAGTCGCCGCTCACGCTGCCGCCGGGGATGACGACGAGGTCGACGTCGCGGCATTCGTCGAGGGTGTGCGACACCTGGATCGACACCCCGTTGCCGACGGCGAGCGAAGTCCCGGGATCCGGTGTGGCGACGCGGAAGTCGAAGGCGGGTACGTCGTCGTCGGTGCGATCGAGACCGAACACCTCGTGGACGACCCCGAACTCGAACAGCGCGACGTGCCCGTACAGGAGGACACCGATCGAATGCAGCACACGACCAGTATGGCGGATAATTTGCGAAGAATGACATAGCTGCCACTGGTGGCCGAAAACATGCGAGCAGATGATTACTGCCATGACACTCGTTTTCGTTCTCGCCTTCGTCGTTGTCGCCTCGGTCGCAGGCGCATCCGGAATCCTGGCCCTCGCCGCGCGGCGCACGCCGGCAGGTCGGCGCACACCGGGCCAGCGGCTCGCCGACTGGTTCACCCGAAACCCGCGGCGCCCCTACGGCCCCGACACCGAGCGGGTCGCCGCCGAGCTCAGCATCCTCACCCGCCGGTACGACAAGCTCGTCTGACGTCTCGGCCGCTGCGCTACCGTTGCGGTCGTGAGTTCTCAGACTGTCCTCGTCACCGGCGCGACCAGCGGCATCGGGGCCGAGGTGGCACGCCAGTTCGTGTCCCGAGGCCATCGCGTCTTCGGCACCACCCGCAACCCCGACGCCGTGCGTGCCCCCATCCCCGGTGTCACCTATGTCCGCCTCGACAATGCCGACTACGACTCGGCGGCATCGTGCGCAGCTCTGGTCGGTGAGGTGGACATTCTCGTCAACAACGCGGGGGAGTCGCAGGCGGGTGCGCTCGAGGACACGCCGCTGTCGGCGATCGAGGATCTGTTCCGCGTCAACGTGTTCGGTCCGATCGCGCTGACCAAGGCGGTCCTGCCGGGCATGCGGGAGCGGCGTCGCGGCACGGTGGTGATGGTCGGTTCGATGCTGTCGAGCTTCCCGGTCGCCTTCCGGTCGAACTACGCCGCGACCAAGTCCGCGCTCAAGGCATTCGCGCTGGCGTCACGACGGGAGCTCGCGCCCTACGGAATCCGCATGATCAGTGTGGAACCGGGCACGATCGCCACCGGGATCGGCGACCGGCGCAGCATCTTCGTGGGTGAGAACTCGGTCTACCGCGAGGAGTACGAGACACTCGCGGCCGCGACCCGACGCAACGAGGACGCCGGCATCAGTGCCGAGAGCATGGCCGCCCAGATCGTCGACGCCGCTCTCGCCGACCATCCGAAGCCGTTCTACGCCAGGGGTAATCAGGCGGGCGTGGTCTTCCTGCTGAGAAGGCTCGCACCCCGCCAGCTGATCCTGGACATGACCGCCCGCAAGCACGGGCTCCCGAGGGTGAAGATCTGACCGTGCGAATCACGCTGCGAGTCATCGGGATCGGCCCCGGCGGCCCGCGTCAGATCACGTTGCAGGCCATCGATGCGATGGCCGACGTGGACGTGTTCCTGGCACTCGAGAAAGGGACGTCCAAGAGCGGTCTGCTCGATGCCCGACGCGCCGTTCTCGACGCCCATGCGCGGCAGGGATCGTCGTTGGTCGAGATTCCCGACCCGCCGCGCGACCGTGCTCCGGCGGACTACGACGCGGAGGTCCGCCGCTGGCACGCGGCCCGGGCCGACCTCATCGCCACGGCACTGCGCGACGAAGTGGGCGACGGGGGTGTGGCCGCCTTTCTCGTCTGGGGAGATCCCGCGCTCTACGACAGCACGCTGCGCATCGTCGACGACCTCGCCGCACGCGCGGACCTCGACCTGTCCGTCGAGGTGATCCCCGGTGTCACCAGCGCGAGCGCGCTCACCGCGGCGCACGGCATCGTCGCCAACCGCGTCGGGGAACCCATCCACATCACCACCGGACGGCGCCTGGCCGACACCCCCGCCGGAGCGGACGCGAACCAGATCGTGATGCTCGACGGTGAACTCGCCTTCCGGCACACGGCGAGCCCGGACGACCACATCTGGTGGGGCGCCTACGTGGGCACCGACGACGAGATCCTCATCAGCGGCAGGGTCGCCGATGTCACCGACCGCATCGTCGCTGCCCGCACGGAGGCCAGGGAACGCATCGGCTGGATCATGGACATCTATCTCATCCGCAAGGCGCACTGAGTACCGGCACCCGTCTGCAGGTGTTCAGGGTTCACAGTCGTTCGCGGGCAACGAGTTCGACGGTGACGAGCATGGCGATGGAACTGACGGTCAAGAGTGCCACGAGGACGAACAACTGCATCGCCGCCGCAGCCCACACCGAGGCGCCGCCGAGGACCATGCCCACGAACGCGCCGGGGATGGTGACGAGCCCCACCGACTTGGTCTGATCGAGTCCGGGGATGAGGGCACTCGACGCGGCGGGCCCGCAGATCTCCATGCGCGCGTCCCGCGAGAGCAGACCCAGCGACAACGCTGCGTCCACCTCGCCGCGGCGCACCCTCAACTCGTCATGCGCCCGGCGCCCGGCGAGCGACGTGGTGACCATCGCGCCACCGATGAGGATTCCGGCCGTCGGGATGACGGCGATCCCGCGGGCGGGAAGTACTCCGATGACGACGAGTGCGGTGACGATGACGATGGTTGGCAGGGCGACGGGACCCGCACACCACGCGATCCCGACGACGCCGGAGCGCTCCGGGTGCACGCGCCGGGCCGACGTCCACGCCGCTGCCGACGCCATGAGAAGGACGAACAGCGCGGAGGCCCACAGGTGGGGGACGACCACCGCCAGCACCGCGGCCAGTGCGGCGAGTTGCGCGACGGCACGCAGCACCGCCACGAGGGTCTCGGTGGCCAGACCGGACCGGCGGTTGACCACCGCCGCGGCCACCGCCAGCAGTACGACGACGACAATCAGTGCGGGCCCGATCCGTACGACCGCGTCGCCGACTCCGTTCACGGTGTCGGGGTCACCAGATCTGCTGCAGGGCCGCCAGCATCTCCTCGCGGATCTCGCTGCGGCAGATCACGAAGTCGGGCATGTACGGATGCCGGTTGTTGTAGACGATCTCCGAACCGTCCAGACGGCTGCAGTGCAGCCCGGCAGCCAGCGCGACCCCGACCGGCGCTGCGTTGTCCCATTCGTATTGACCGCCGGCGTGGACATAGGCATCGGCATCGCCACGGACGACGGCCATCGCCTTCGCGCCCGCCGACCCCACCGGCACCATCTGTAAGCCGAGTCGGTTGGCGACGTAGCTGGTCTCATACGACCCGCCCCAGCGGGAGGTGACGAGGCGACGCGTGAGGGGCCCGTCGGTCTCCTCGACCGTGTCGGAGCGGAACAACTCGCCCGTCGCGGGCAGCGACACCGATGCCTCGGTGACGATCCCGCTCTCGGTGAGCGCGACGTGCACGGCCCAGTCCGCCGAGCCGCCGGCGAATTCCCTTGTGCCGTCGAGAGGGTCGATGATCCAGACGCGCTGCGCGGTGGACCGGTCGCCGACGTCGGCGGCCTCCTCGCTCAACACCGCGTCCCGGGGACGGTGTTTGCGCAGCACCGTCGAGATCCATGCCTGGGCAAGCGCATCCCCGACATCGCCGAGCATGGCCCCGCCGAGCAGTCCGCCGGAACGGATTCCGAGAAGTACCTCCCCGGCCCCCTGCGCGATCCGGGCAGCCAGTTCGGCATCGGAAAGACGGGAGTTCATCCCTCAACTAGAGCACACTGTTGGCATGCCTGAGCTTCCAGAGGTGGCCGCCATCGCCGACTATGTCGACGGACGCGCGGCCGGACTCCCGATCCGCAGGGTCGATGTCGCGTCGTTGTCGGTGCTCAAGACCGCCGACCCGCCGTACAGCGCGTTGCACGAGCGCATCGTCGAATCGGTCGGGCGGGTGGGAAAGTACCTGGTCATCCGTACCATTCCCGGGTCGGCGGCCACGGCCCCAGAGCCGTTGCTGCAGCTGGTCATCCATCTGTCGCGCGCCGGATGGGTGCGATGGAGCGAGGAACTCTCGCCCCGGCCGTTGCGGCCCGGCGGCAAGAGTCCCATCGCGCTGCGCGTCCACTGTGGATTGCCGGGGGAGGGGTTCGACGTCACCGAGGCCGGCACCCAGAAACGGCTCGCAGTGTGGCTGGTGCGGGAGCTCACCGACATCGAGCGTGTCGCCGGACTCGGTCCCGATGCGCTCGAACTCACCCTGGAACAGTTCGCCGCCGTCCTCGCCGGGACCACGGGCCGGATCAAGAACGTGCTCACCGATCAGCGGGTGATCGCCGGGATCGGCAACGCCTACAGCGACGAGATCCTGCACACCGCCCGCATGTCGCCGTTCGCGTCGTCGAAGACCCTGAAACCGGACCAGGTGGCCACGCTCTACGACGCCATGCGCGAGGTACTCACCGACGCGACCGATCGCCTGGAGGGTCAGACGGTGGCACGGCTCAAGTCGGAGAAGCGCACCGGTCTGCGCGTCCATGCCCGTACGGGCCTGCCGTGCCCGGTGTGTGGCGACATCGTGCGCGAGGTGTCCTTCGCCGACCGGTCGTTCCAGTACTGCGCCACCTGTCAGACCGGCGGCAAGGTCCTGGCCGACCGTCGGATGTCACGTCTGTTGAAGTGAGCGCGGGCCGGCCGGGACGCGGGGCTACCGGCCGGTAGCCTGGCGTCGTGACGACACGGCAGAGAATCCTCATCACCGGTGCGAGTTCGGGACTGGGTGCGGGCATGGCCCGCCGGTTCGCCGACCAGGGACGTGCGCTCGGGTTGGCCGCGCGTCGCGTCGAGAAGCTGGACGAGCTCGCGGATCAGATCCGGCCCGCCGCCGCACGGGTCGAGGTGGAAGCGCTCGACGTCACCGATCTCGCATCCGTGCCGACGGTGTTCGGTCAGCTCGCCGACCGGCTCGGCGGCCTCGACCGGGTCATCGTCAACGCGGGCCTCGGCAAGGGTGCCCCGCTCGGAACGGGCAACGCGGCGGCCAACATCGAGACCGTGCAGACCAATCTCGTCGGTGCGCTCGCGCAGGCGGAGGCCGCGCTGGAGATCTTCCGTGCCCAGAACGCCGGACACCTCGTCCTCATCAGCTCGATCTCGGGGGTCCGCGGTATGCCGAGAGCCCAGGCCGCCTACTCGGCGTCCAAGGCGGGCCTGACCGCACTCGGTCAGGGTCTGCAGGCGGAGTTCGCGAACTCACCCATCACCGTGACGGTCGTCGCGCCGGGTTACATCGAGACCGACATCAACCGTGGCGTCAAGACGTCGCTGATGGTCGACACGGACAAGGGCGTCGATGCGATGGTCACGGCGATCGAGGCCGAGAAGGACTGGGCCCCGGTGCCGGGTTGGCCGTGGACGCCCATCGCGGCAGCGTTGAAGTACCTGCCCGCGTCGGTCACCCGTCGCATGATCTGACCGGCCCGGATCATTCACCGGACGGATTTTCCGGGCTTCGCCTCCATGCGCCGATTATCGTGACGGGATGTCTCCCTTGCGATTCCGGCCGGTGTGCGCGGGAGTCGTCGTACTCGGCGCGCTGGTCACCGGCTGTGGACCGTCCGACCCGGTCGATCGCACGCCCGGGCCGCCGGTCTCGACGCCGGTGCAGGTGAGCAAGACCGTGACCGCAGGACCGCGACGCGACGTCGAGCCGGTCGTGGCCCGCTTCCCGCTGCTCACCGGTGCGCGCGTCGACGCATGGGCGGCAGGGACTCTCGGGGGCGAGGGCACCGGTCGGGTGCCCGGGCCCAGCACGTATTGGTTCGACGCCGTGGTCGATGTAGGGACCGATCGGGTGACCCGATGGTCGGAGCTCTACGACACCCGGCCGGTGGCCGCGCCGGGTGCGTCGGCCGAGGTGGTGCGTCCGTGGTTACCGACCGGCCGACTGCTCGGCGGACCCGAACTCGACCGCGCCTTCTCCTCGGCGCAGTGGGACGCGACCGTGTACCTGTCCCCGGCCACCGGCCGCGTGGTCGTGCTCGGTCTCGACGACTGATCTGCGTGCGGACCACTGATCTGCGTGCGGACGACCGACGTGCGTAAGGTGACCGACGTGGCGAACAAGCAGGGACAGGTGGTCGCGTCGGGTGCCTTTCAGCTCTTCGGGGGAGGTCTCCGCGACCGGGTCGGCGAGTTGCTCGGCGAGATCTTCGACCGCACCGACATCGAGGCGGTCGGTGCTGACTGGCGCGGCATCGTCTACTTCACTCTCGACGACGACGAGTCGACCGCACCCGAGTCGGTCCTCGGGTTCGATCCGTCGAGCGGTACGTCCGGGGAGCTGGCAACTCTCGACGAGGTCCTCGGGGCGGTGCGGACCGGAGACATCGCCGAGGCGGTGGACTCGGTGAGTTTCGACGCGTGGCGCACCGCGACCGGTACCCGGTCGCTGGACATGGGTGCCTGCGTCGCGCCTGCCGTCTACGAGTTCCTCGGTGGCGATCCCGCCGAAAGGGACGTGGAGGCAACCGATCTCGTCACCTACGTGGCGACCGCGGCCGCGATCATGGGCCGTATCCAGGCGCTGGACGTCCAACCGGGTGACGAGATCCCCGACGAGGTGTTCGACGAGGACTACTGGAAGTAGCCTCATCCACCCGCCGGGTGGGCTCGTCGAAACCCCTCAGACCGCGCGGCCCCGGCGCTCGCGGTACCACGCGACGAGCGCGTCCGTCGACGAATCGTCATGCGTTGCGGGAGCTTCGACGCTGGTGATGGTGCCGAGCAGTTCCTTGGCCTGGGTCTTGCCCAGTTCGACGCCCCACTGGTCGAACGGATTCACGCCCCAGATGGCGCCTTCGACGAAGACCTGGTGCTCGTAGAGTGCCACCAGCTGACCGAGTACCGACGGGGTGAGTCGGGGGGCCAGGATGGAGGTGGTCGGCCGGTTGCCGGGCATCACCTTGTGGGCCACTACGTGCGCCGGTACGCCTTCGGCTGAGATCTCGTCGGCGGTCTTGCCGAACGCGAGCACCTTGGTCTGGGCGAAGTAGTTGCTCATCAACAGGTCGTGCATGGAGCCGGAACCGTCTGCGGCGGTGGGCAGGTCGTCGGTCGGCTCGGCGAAACCGATGAAGTCCGCCGGGACCATCCGGGTCCCCTGATGCAGCAGCTGATAGAACGCGTGCTGGCCATTGGTCCCCGGCTCACCCCAGAAGATCTCACCGGTCTCGGTGGTCACGTGGTGCCCGCTCGCCGTCACCGACTTGCCGTTGGATTCCATCGTCAGCTGCTGGAGATAGGCGGCGAAACGCGCCATGTCGTTGCTGTAGGGCAACACGGCGCGGGTGGCGGCATCCCAGAAGTTGTTGTACCAGAGGCCGATCAGGCCGAGGAGTACCGGCGCGTTGCGCTCGAGGGGTTGTGTGCGGAAGTGTTCGTCGACGAGATGGAACCCTTGCAGGAACTCCGCGAACCGTTCCTTGCCGACCGCCGCCATCACCGACAGCCCGATGGCCGAGTCCACCGAGTACCGTCCGCCCACCCAGTCCCAGAAGCCGAACATGTTGTCGGTGTCGATGCCGAACTTCGCCACCTCGTCGGCGTTGGTGCTGACCGCGACGAAATGCTTGGCCACCGCGTCGGACTCGGCGGCGAGCGCCTCGAGCAACCACGTCCGGGCGGCGGCGGCGTTGGTCAGCGTCTCGAGCGTGGTGAACGTCTTCGACGCGATGATGAACAAGGTGGTCTCGGCGTCGAGATCGGCGAGAGTGCCGACCATGTCGGCGGGGTCGACATTGGAGACGAAGTGGCAACGGATCCCGGCATCGACGTAGTGGCGCAACGCCTGATAGACCATGACCGGGCCGAGATCGGAGCCGCCGATACCGATGTTGACGACGTCGGTGATCGGTTTTCCGGTGTGGCCTTTCCATTCTCCGCTGCGCAACCGGTCGGTGAACTCGCCCATCCGCGTGAGCACCTCGTGGACGTCGGCGACCACGTCCTGACCGTCGACGGTGAGCGTCGCATCGGCGGGCAGCCGGAGCGCGGTGTGCAGAACCGCGCGGTCCTCGGAGGTGTTGATGTGTGCGCCGGCGAACATGTCGTCGCGCATCTCCTCGAGACCGACCTCGCGCGCGAGACTCAGCAGCAGTTCGAGCGTCTCCCGGAGCACACGGTGTTTGGAGTAGTCGATGTGCAGATCACCGACGTCGACGGTCAGTTCGCGGCCGCGAGCGGGGTCGATCGCGAAGACCTCACGCAGGTGCATCGCGTACACGTGCGGTTGATGCGCTGCGAGCGCCTGCCAGGACTGCGTCGCGGTGATGTCGCCGTGATCGGTGCCGGTGAAGTCGCTGCCAGGGGCCTGGGTGCTCATGACTGTTCACCCTATGTGCTCGACGGCCGGGCCGCGACGGTCACGGCGTGGGCCGGTTCGCGGCGTCAGCGTCCCAGGGGGCCGCGCCCGAGCCGCAGCAGGAGCATCGCGAGGGTGTGCCCCTCCTGGCCCAGGTCCTTGAACCGTTCGAGCACCTTGACCTCGCGGCTGTGCACCAGACGCGGGCCGCCCGACGCCATTCGCGCCGCCCCGATCTTCTTGGACACGGCCGAGCGCCGTTTGATCGCGCCGAGGATGACCGCATCCAACCGATCGATCTCCAGGCGCAGCTGGTCGATGTCATCGGGAAGGTCGGCGACATCGGAGCTGAGCTGGTACTTCTCGAGGTCGATCGTGTTCTCGAAGGACTCCCCGCCGGTCGGACGGGGTTCTTGCGCTCCGGAATCAGGGCTGCGATCGGTCACGGCCCGATTTTGCCACGGCGATGCCCGCCGTCCCGCATGCGCCTGCCGCGGCATGCGACCTCGGGTGTGGAGGCCAACGCCGCCCATGGAGACTGGAGCGCATGCCCAACGCGCGGATGGTGTCCTTGATTGCCGTCTTCCTGATCGCGGGTCAGCTGATCGTCCGGGGCTGGCTGGTCGCGACCGGTGACTTCTACTGGGACGACCTCGTCCTCATCGCACGTGCCTCGTCGGGGCCGATCCTGTCCTGGGAGTACTTGGGGCACAGCCACGACGGCCACTTCATGCCCGCGGCCTTCCTCGTCGCCGGAGTGGCCACCTGGCTGGCCCCGCTGAACTGGGTGGTGCCCGCACTCATGCTGGTGGCGATGCAGGCCGTTGCGTCGATCGCGGTGTGGCGCATGGTCAGGAGCATCGCGCCCCGGGCCCGGGTGGGCGCGCTGATCGCGCTCGGGTTCTACCTGTTCAGCCCCATGACCGTGCCTGCTTTCGCGTGGTGGTCCGCGGGCCTCAACACCTTGCCCATGCAGGCCGCGATGGCGTGGATCGTCGCCGACGCGGTTCGGCTCGCGAGGGGCGAGGTCGACGAGGCGAGGCGCAGGACGGTGTGGATCCGCTCGGCGGTGATCTTCCTGGTCGCGCTGGCGTTCTTCGAGAAGTCGGTGTTCATCCTGCCCGTGGCCCTGGTGGCCGCGGTCCTGGCTCGTGGCGGTCCACGCGCGATCCGGTCGACCCTGAACGTCTGTCGGGAACTGTGGGTCGCCTTGACCGCACTGTCGGCGGTGTGGCTCGTCCTGTACTTCCTCGTCTCGGACCCGACGTCCGGGGAGCATTCGTCGGTGCAGACCGCCCGGCTCGTGTGGCGGTCCGTCAACTCCGCGATCGTGCCCTCGCTGATGGGTGGTCCCTGGGAGTGGGAGCGGTGGAATCCCGGTCCCCCCACCGGTTTCCCGCACGTGTGGATGATCGTCGGCGGCTGGATCGCGCTCGCCGGGGTGGCGTGGGTCGCCGTCAGCCGCAAGCGAGGCGGCGCCGCGATCGTCGCCTGTGCGGCGGTGTACGCGGTGGCAGCGCAGATACCGGTGATGTGGAACCGGTCCAGTCCCCAGACGGCCATCGAGTTGGCGCAGCACATGCGTTACCTGCCCGACACCGCGATGGTCTTCGCGATCGCGATCGCCCTGCTGTTCGCCGCGCCGTCGAGAACCCCGGGGAAGAAGATCTCCGAGAAGAGGACGCCCGGGGCGCGGATACCCGAGATGACCGGCGGACGGCACGCCCGGGAGCACGAGGACGCCGGTCACGAGCTCGGCGAGGGCCGATCGGTGCTCGTCGCCTCGGCCGCGGTCGCCGGGGCGTTCGTCGTCGTGTCGGCCCTGGTGTCGATGGTCGCGTTCTCGTCATCGTGGCGGGACAACCCGACGGGGGAGTACCTCGACACCGCCGTCGCATCGTTGCACGACAATGCCGATGCGACGCTGCTCGATCAGTCGGTGCCGCTGGAGATCCTGCAACCGTTCGTCTACCCCGACAACCAGGTCAGCCGCATCTTCGGGCGGGTCGACCCGCGGCCGGCGTTCGGCGACTCCACGGACCGCCAGCTCGTCCTCGACACCGCGGGCAACCTGGTGCCCGGCGGGGTCACGCAGCGACGCATCATCGGGGCGGGCCCCGGAACGTGCAGGCTGCCCGAGGTCGACGGTCCCACGGAACTGCGCCTCGACGGTCCGCTGTTCTCGTGGCCGTGGACGGTCGCACTCAGCTACTGCGCGACGCGCGACGGCGAGGTCGAGATCGCCCTCGAGGGCGGGGCCCCGGTCCGGGTGCCGGTCCGCGCCGGACTCGGCGCGACCTACGTGCGTCTCGACGGCGGCGGTGACCACATCGACCTGCGCCCCCTGACTCCGGGGCTTCGCCTGCACACCGGTGCCGGGCGGGTGGGCGAGGCGGCCGAGGCGCGCTTCGCCGGCTGACCGCGCTAGTCGTAGTGGTAGGCGGAGATGTTGTCGCTCTGGTTCTCCTGGGCGATCAACGTACGGAGGGCCGTCGCCGCGTCCTCCTCGGCGACGAAGTAGACGACCTTCGCGTCACCGGCGGCGGCGACCTGCTGTTCCATCTGTTTCCGGAGGACCTCGGTGCCCTCCCAGGAGGGATCGAAGACGCCGCCCGCGAGGTGTTCGCTGTACCCCTCGCCGAAGGTGATGTGCATGTTGCCGTCGGTGCCGATGCCGTCGAAGAGGTAGTCGCCGCGCTTGATGGCGTAGTAGCTCGGCAGCCCGGTGACGCTGGCGCCGAATCGTGCCTGCTGCGGCTCCTTGTTGCCGGTCCGCACGTAGACGATCTCGGTGTTGGTCTGCTTCTCGTTGTTGTCGATCAGATCGTTGAGCTCATCGGTGGTCGCATCGAGGAAGGCGAGGTAGGTGAAGCTGTACCGCGAACCGATGTTGGTGTCCGGCGGGAGGTTGGTCGCCGCACACCGGGTGGTGCCGTTGCGACCGAAATCGACGCGCAGGACGACCTTGCACTCACCGCCGACCGCACCGGGCGGACGGTTGCCCACCGCGAAGTTGAGGGTCAGACCGTAGTTGAAGTGGCCGCGCACGTCGTCGGTGTAGGGGCTGCCCTGGACCGTGTAGTCGAACGCGCAGGACGACGTGGTGCATGCGCCGGTCTGACGCGAGGTGACCACCGGCTGCTTCATCCACAGGCCGGGCGCCGGAACCGACAGCAGGTCCGACACGAGTGCGCGCTGGTTGGCGAACACCTTCTGCGCCTGATCGGCGGGCTGCAGGCTGACCGCGGTGTCGATGTCGTAGGTGACGGAGTCCTGCACGCTCTGCCCCTTGACGTGCGTGACGTTCTTGGTCTCCGGATCGAACGTGACCTCCCACGTGCCCAGCTTCACCTTGTCGTCGCCGATGAACTCGATCGGCGGGTCCGAGGTGGGCCAGCGGCGGGCGTCGGGCGTGCCCTTGTTGGGCGTGGGGAGTTCGGCACCGAGCTGGGGTTCGGAGTCGGTCTCGATGTTGCCGATGTCGCCGGCGAGGTTGTCGGGGCCCAGGATCGTGCCCAGGCGCGGCATGCTCGTGAAGCGGGTCGAGGCCCACTTGTTGTCCAGCGGCGCGGCGTCGAGGTTGGTCTTCTCGGCGTCGACGAGCAGTTCGGTCCACAGCGCACTCGGGGCGCTGATGAAGGGGCTGTTGCCGATCTGGCGGTACTCGCCCTGCTGCGAGCCGAGCGAGATGGTGCCCTCGGCCGTGTTGGACGTGGTCACGATCAACTCGTCGAATTCGACCGTCCCGTCGCCCCGTTCGTCGTCGTAGGTGTAGGTGACCTTGCCGGTGAACTGGGCCGCCGGGCTGGTCGCCATCTTGAACAGCACCTCGTCGAGGCTCTTCTGGGCGCGGAACGCGGGCGTGGGTTCGACGGTCCCCGCGCTGCTGAACGGCACAAACGACAGGACGAGCGCTATGACGAGGGCCAGTGCTCCGACACCGAGGGTGATGGCGGCGGGAACGACGGACGGTCTCTTCATGGGCGGCTCTTTCTCCTCGCCGGGGCGAGTCCCCGCGTGCGACGGTCCGCAGAGGGGCCACCCCGAGCCACTGATACCGGGTCATCGTAGCCGCGGGGCATGACGCTCGGGGTGTCAACGCACGCGGCAGGTCCACTGTTCGCACGACGTCGTCGGCGCCCGGCGCCCGGAAACGTGTCGGTCCGGGCGGGTAGCCTGGACAACCGATGAACAGCTCTTCTTCTGCCCCTCTTCTCGCCGGTCGCGCGGGGTCCGCACCTTCGGGTCGGACGTCCGACGACCGGGTCGCGCGCCTGCTCGAAGGCCTGAACCCGCAGCAGCGCGCGGCGGTGCTGCACGCCGGCGCCCCGCTGCTGATCGTGGCCGGCGCGGGGTCCGGCAAGACCGCCGTCCTGACCCGCCGGATCGCGTATCTGCTGGCGGCGCGCGATGTCACCCCGGGGCAGATCCTGGCGATCACGTTCACCAACAAGGCCGCCGCGGAGATGCGCGAGCGTGTCATCGACCTCGTCGGCCCGCGTGCCGCCTACATGTGGGTCTCGACGTTCCACTCGACGTGCGTCCGCATCCTGCGCGCCCAGTCCGGGCTGCTGGAGTCGATGAACTCCAACTTCTCCATCTACGACGCCGACGACTCGAAGCGTCTGCTGGGCATGATCATCCGCGACCTCGAGCTGGACCCGAAGAAGTTCAGCCCGCGAGGCGTCTCGGTGGCCATCTCCAACTTCAAGAACGAGCTGATCCCGCCCGACGCGGCGCAGGCATCGGCCGACGAGGACGACCCGACGTCGACCACGATCGCGCGGATCTACGCCGAGTACCAGCGCCGCCTGCGCGCCGCCAACGCCTTCGACTTCGACGACCTGATCGGCGAGACCGTCGCGCTGCTGCATCGCCACCCGCAGGTGGCCGAGTATTACCGGCGCCGGTTCCGGCACGTCCTGGTCGACGAGTACCAGGACACCAACCACGCCCAGTACGTGCTCATCCGCGAGCTGGTCGGCGAGCAGACGACCGCGAGTGGTCTGGAACCCTCCGAACTCTGCGTGGTCGGTGATGCCGACCAGTCCATCTACGCGTTCCGTGGCGCCACCATCCGCAACATCGAGGAATTCGAGCGGGACTTCCCCTCGGCCGAAACCGTTCTCCTCGAACAGAACTACCGCTCGACGCAGACGATCCTGTCGGCGGCCAACGCCGTGATCTCGCGCAACGCCAACCGTCGCGAGAAGCGGTTGTGGACCGACTCCGGCGACGGCGAACTCATCGTCGGATACGTCGCCGACTCCGATCGCGACGAGTCCACCTTCATCGCCAAGGAGATCGAGGAGCTCACCGACTACTCGATCGGCGGATCGTCGAGCCACAAGTACTCGGATGTGGCGGTGTTCTACCGCACCAACACGGGATCGCGTGCGATCGAAGAGGTCTTCGTCCGTCACGGAATCCCGTACAAGGTGGTGGGTGGCACCAAGTTCTACGAGCGCAAAGAGGTGCGGGACGTGGTCGCCTACCTCCGGGTGGTCGCCAACCCCGACGACTCGGTGAGCCTGCGTCGCATCCTCAACACGCCGCGGCGCGGTATCGGCGATCGCGCCGAGGCGTGCGTCGCCGTGCATTCGGAGAACACCGGCCGGAGCTTCTACGAGTCGCTGATGGACGCGGCCGAGGGCAAGGTCGCGCTGTTGAACACGCGGGCGGTCAAGCAGATCGGCGGATTCGTCGAACTGATCGAGGGCTTGCGCTCGGACTTCCTCACCCACTTCGGCGCGAGCGACTCCGACGAGTCCGACGTCGTGTTCCTCGACGCCACCGAGGAGTCGGCGGACATCGGCGAGCTCGTCGACGCCATCGTCGAGCGCTCCGGGTACCGCGCCGAGCTGGAGGCGTCCAACGATCCGCAAGACGGTGCCCGCCTCGACAACATCAACGAACTCGTCGCCGTGGCAAGGGAATTCAGTGCCGATGCGGCCCAGATCGACGCCGACGACGACGACCCCGAGGTGGAGGTCGATCGCGAGGGTGAGCCCGAACCGGGTTCTCTCGCAGCGTTTCTCGAGAGAGTGTCACTGGTCGCCGACGCCGATCAGGTCCCGGACGAAGGTGAGGGCGTTGTCACGATGATGACCCTGCACACCGCGAAGGGGTTGGAATTCCCGGTCGTCTTCGTGACCGGTTGGGAGGACGGACACTTTCCCCACATGCGCGCACTGGGCGACCCGGCCGAGCTGAGCGAGGAGCGGCGCCTGGCCTACGTCGGCATCACGCGCGCCAAGCAGCGCCTCTACCTGACCCGGTCGGTGACCCGGGCGTCGTGGGGACAACCGGTGTCCAATCCCGAATCCCGCTTCCTGCAAGAGATCCCGCAGCATCTGATCGACTGGCGGCGCACCGAGCCCCGCCGTGGGATGCGGGGCTTCGGCGGGTCGTCGGGCGGTGTGTTCGGCCGGGACGGTGCGTTCTCCGGTTCGTCGTCCGCCCGGGGTAGGTCGTCGTACTCGGCCGACCCGGCCCGTGGGCGCAACAAGCAGGTGCAACTCGACATCGGTGACCGCCACAACCATCCCAAGTACGGCATGGGCAAGGTCGTGGCCAAAGAAGGAAGCGGCGCCACCGAACGTGTGACGATCGACTACGGCGGCAGCGCCGGACGCGTCACGCTCCTGACCGCGGGCGGCATCCCCGGCGACAAGCTCTAGCGGTGGTGAGGGCGGCGGGCCTTCGAAGCTCGTCGCTCCTCGCACCGCAGTGAGGGTGGAAAAGCTGCTCGCACCCAGGGGCGCAGGAGTCTCTTAGCCGGTGTAGCCGGAGAGCTTGATGCCCTTGGCGGCGAGCCACGGCACCGGGTCGATCTTGGTGACGCCGTCTTTCCACACCTCGAAGTGCAGGTGCGGACCGAAGGAGAACCCTTCGTTGCCGACGAGGGCGATGACGTCGCCGGCCGTGACGCGCTGGCCCGCGTGGACCAGGACGCCCGAGGAGGCCATGTGGCCGTACATCGTGACCGTGCCGTCGGCGGCCTTGATCTGCACCCAGTGGCCGTAGCCGGAGGCGGGCTCGGCCTTGATGACGACCCCGTCGGTGGCGGCGTGGATGGGGGTGCCCAGCGGAGCGGCCATGTCGATGCCGCCGTGCATGGTGCCCCAGCGCATCGCGAAGGAGGAGGTGAAGTCGTACTTGCCGAGCGGGATCGGTGATTGATAGAACGGCCGCCGGTTCATGGCGTCGACACGCGCCTCTGCCTCGGCCCGCTTGGCGCCGACGGCCAGCTGGTCGCCGAAGACCTTCATCTGGTCTGTCTGGGCCGTGGCGGCGGCGACCCCTGGTCCGAGGTCGACGGGCGCCGCGGTCTGGGCGGCGGCGTCGTTGACGGCTGCCGCGTTCACCGGGGCGGGCGCCTCGCTGCTCGTGCCGGCCTGAGAGGCCGCGGCGACGGCTGCGCCTGCCGCCATGGCGATGAGAGCCGCACGGCCGCCCTTGAGGGCGTTCGGCGGGGCCGCGATGCGGTGCTTGCCGCCGCGACGGACGCGTTGTCCGGCTGGGTTGGTGCGGAAGGGGAGGTGCTCGGTCTCGACGTCGGTGTCGTCGTCGACGAGGATGTCGAGTTCGGCCCCTTCGACGTCGAACGGCTCGTCGTGTTCGTACTGGTCGAACTCGTGCTCCGGGATCAGGATGTCCTGCGTGATCTCGGAGCGCGAGGGGCGGTAGTAGCCCTGCCACGACGACGGGGTCCACCCGGCGTCGGAGGACGTCTGTACCTGGGACTTCCGAGAAGTGGAGTCGGAGTCGGCGAAATCGAAGTCGTAATCGCTGAGGTCGTAGCCTGCGGCGTCGGGATCGACGATCGGGATGATAGTGGTCATCTCTTCCGCTGTGACGTCATCGAGCAGTCCGCCCGATCGGACGCGGCTCGATCCGCGTGAGACATCGAGTCCCGCCAAATCGTCCACCTCATCTCTTCGTTGCGCGGATCCGAAGTAAACGTCCGTAATCCTTCTGTGACCAACTGCTGAAAGCCGACGGTAACGAAATGATTGCGGCAAGTCCAACCGTAGAAACGGGCATACCGGGATATTGTGAGCTGAGTCACATGACTTCGGCGTGGTTCGTCGAGATCGAGAATCTCCTGTTCACAAGAGAGTATCGACGCCGCTGGGGTGGGGTTGGGCGTCGCGACGGAGTAACCGCTGCTCAACGGTCGATACCTCACGTACATCACCCACAGCTGTGAGAACCGACCGAGCGAGTGATCTGTCGCACAAGCGCAGGGTGCGCGCGGGGTGGCGATTTCCGACAGGTTTAGAGTCCGATATGGCCCGCATTACACCCTTGCGCGGGCAAATCTACGAGATGGTGAGCTGAATGGATCTCTTCGAATACCAGGCGAAGGAACTGTTCGCCAAGCACGGGGTTCCCACCACACCCGGTCGGGTGACCGATGATGCCGCCGACGCGCGGGCGATCGCCGAGGAAATCGGCAAGCCTGTGATGATCAAGGCGCAGGTCAAGACCGGCGGGCGTGGCAAGGCAGGCGGCGTGAAGTACGCCGCGACCCCGGACGACGCGCAGTCCCACGCTTCCAACATCCTTGGCCTCGACATCAAGGGCCACGTCGTCAAGAAGCTGCTGGTCGCCGAGGCCAGCGACATCGCGGAGGAGTACTACATCTCCTTCCTGCTCGATCGCACCAATCGCTCGTACCTGGCCATGTGCTCGGTCGAGGGCGGCATGGAGATCGAAGAGGTCGCCGCGACCAAGCCCGAGCGCCTCGCGAGGGTCGCCGTCGACGCCGTCAAGGGTGTCGACCTGGAGACCGCGCGCTCGATCGCCGAGCAGGGTCACCTCCCTGCCGAGGTGCTCGACGCCGCAGCGGTCACCATCTCGAAGCTCTGGGAGGTCTTCGTCGGCGAAGACGCCACCCTGGTCGAGGTCAACCCGCTCGTCCGCACCCCGGACGATCAGATCCTCGCCCTCGACGGCAAGGTCACCCTCGATGCCAACGCCGACTTCCGTCAGCCCGGCCACGAGGAGTTCGAGGATCGCGACGCCACCGATCCCCTGGAGCTCAAGGCCAAGGAGAACGACCTCAACTACGTCAAGCTCGACGGTGAGGTCGGCATCATCGGCAACGGCGCGGGCCTGGTCATGTCGACCCTCGACGTGGTCGCCTACGCCGGTGAGAAGCACAACAACGTGAAGCCCGCGAACTTCCTCGACATCGGCGGCGGCGCCTCGGCCGAGGTCATGGCCGCCGGTCTCGACGTCATCCTCGGCGACGAGCAGGTCAAGAGCGTCTTCGTGAACGTCTTCGGCGGCATCACCGCGTGTGACGCCGTCGCCAACGGCATCGTCGGGGCTCTGGAGAAGCTGGGGTCGGACGCCAACAAGCCACTGGTCGTCCGCCTCGACGGCAACAAGGTCGACGAAGGCCGCAAGATCCTGGCCGATGCGAACCACCCGCTGGTCACGCTCGCCGAAACCATGGACTCGGGCGCCGACAAGGCCGCCGAGCTGGCGAGCAAGTAAGGGAGCCACGGAAATGTCGATCTTTCTGAACAAGGACAACAAGGTCATCGTCCAGGGCATCACCGGCGGCGAGGGCACCAAGCACACCGCCCTGATGCTCAAGGCCGGCACCAACGTCGTGGGCGGTGTCAACGCACGCAAGGCCGGCACCACCGTCTCGCACGTCGACGCCGACGGCAACAACGTCGAGCTCCCGGTGTTCGCCTCGGTCGCCGAGGCGATGAAGGAGACCGGGGCCGACACCTCGATCGCCTTCGTGCCGCCGAAGTTCTCCAAGGACGCCATCATCGAGGCCATCGACGCGGAGATCCCGCTGCTCGTGGTCATCACCGAGGGCATCCCGGTGCAGGACTCCGCCTACGCGTGGGCCTACAACGTGGAGAAGGGCGAGAAGACCCGCATCATCGGCCCGAACTGCCCCGGCATCATCACCCCGGGTGAGGCGCTGGTGGGCATCACGCCGAACAACATCACCGGCAAGGGGCCGATCGGTCTGGTCTCGAAGTCGGGCACCCTGACCTACCAGATGATGTACGAGCTGCGCGATCTCGGCTTCTCGACCGCCATCGGCATCGGCGGCGACCCGGTCATCGGGACCACCCACATCGACGCCATCGAGGCGTTCGAGAAGGATCCCGAGACCAAGCTGATCGTCATGATCGGTGAGATCGGTGGCGACGCCGAGGAGAAGGCTGGCGAGTACATCAAGGCCAACGTGACCAAGCCGGTCGTCGGCTACGTCGCGGGCTTCACCGCTCCCGAGGGCAAGACCATGGGCCACGCGGGAGCCATCGTCTCCGACGGTGCGGGCACCGCCCAGGGCAAGAAGGAGGCCCTCGAGGCCGCGGGCGTCAAGGTCGGCAAGACGCCGTCCGAGACCGCCTCGCTGGCACGGGAGCTCTACGAGGCCCTGTAAGCCTCACTGCAGACGAAAAAGCCCGAGCGGGAGTCCTCCCCGCTCGGGCTTTTTCATGGGCCGACCCGCCACAACCGTCGCGTGAGATAATCCGTCGGTGAACTCCCAGGTGCGACGCGGCGCGTTTCCCCAGCTGGTGGGGGAGTCGGTGCGATACGCGGGGGTCCTCGTGGGGGTCGCCGAACGGCTTCCCGTGGCGGGCGGGCTGATCGGGTCCGTGCGGGCGCGGATCACCACGATCACCGACGCCGTGGTGGCGGCAGTCGTATCGACGACGCGAACAGTTCTGGGTGTCGTCATCCGGGAGGTCGTCGACGCTCTGGTCGAGGAGGTCGACCTCACCGACCTCGTCCTCACCCAGGTGGATCTGAAGCGCCTCATCACCGAGGTGCTCGCACTCATCGACATCGACGAGGTGATCACCACCGTCGACCTCGATCGTGCTGTGGCGCAGGTGGATCTGATGGCGGCGATCGATCTCGTCGACCTCGACGCCGTCATCGGGAAAGTGGATCTCGATTCCGTCGCCACCCGCATCGACATCGACGCGATCGCCGCCCGCATCGACATCGACGCCATTCTCGGGCGCGTCGATCTGATCGGACTCGCCGAGGAGATCATCGACGGCGTCGATCTCCCCGACATCATCCGCGAGGCCAGCACATCGGTGACCGCCGATGTGATGACCGATGTGCGCAGCACCAGCGAACGGGCCGACGACGTGGTGGCCAACGCGGTCAACCGCTTTCTCCGACGACGCGGCACAGAATCCGGCGACACCGAGAGCGGCGGAGGAGCTCCGAGATGACCACCAACCCCGACGAGGTCGCCTCCGGCCAGAGTGAGGGTCAGAGTGCGCCTGCGGCAACGACTCCCGCGTTCACTCCGGTGCACCGGGCGCACGCCGTACAGGACCGTGACAAGAACGCGGGCATCGTGAGCCGGGGCATCGCGGCATTCCTCGACCTTCTCGTCGTCTGGACCGTCCTGGGTGCGGGTTACGCCGGTCTGGCACTGATGAAGTTCGCGGTCTCGGTCGGCGAATTCGCCTTGCCCGAGGTCGATCTCATCTTCACGACAACGGGTTTCGTACTGGTGTCGGTTCTGTACCTGGCGACGTGCTGGGAGGTGTCCGGGCGGACACTGGGGGCCGTCGTCATGGGGTTGCGGGTGGTCAATGCGAAAGGCACACGCATTCGTCCCGTCGTCGCGGTTCTGCGCGCGCTCATCTGCACCCTGTTCGCCGTCGGCCTGGCATGGGTCGTCGTGGACCGGCGGCGCCGATCGGTCGCCGACGTCCTGCTGCGCACCAGGGTCATCTACTCTCGCTGACCGCCTTCAATTGGGCCAGGCCCTTCTCGAAGTCCCTGCCCAGCAACTTGTCCAGGAATCCGAGTGCGCCCCCCACCCGACTGAACAGCGTCTGTTTGCCGACCATCGTCCAAATGACACGCGTGGACCGACCCTGCGGAACCAGTTCGAACGTGACCGTGTTGGTGGTCTTCATCGGCTTCTCGAAATCGAGGCGCACCTCGACCTCGCGCGGCTCGTCGACGCGGGTGATCTCCATCGCGCCGCGTCCCGCCTTCTTGTTGCCCGACCACGCGTACTTCGCACCGACTCCGGACTCCGCACCCGAATACTCGCGGGACATCCCCGGATCGACCTGTTCCCACGGCGACCAGTGCACCCACTGCCGAAAGTCGGTGAGCTGTGCGAGCACGGCGGTCGGCGGGGCCTCGACAGTGATCGATCGGGTGATGCGGAAGGTGTCGGACATCGGGGTCTCCTGGCCGTCGGTCGACTGGTTCGAGTTGACGTGAGTATGACACCGGCGGGCGACGGAAGTCATCGCCTCGGTGGTGTGAGCGCCTTCGCTACCCGGATCGATGCGCAGCGTGTCGATCGCCAGGTGCACGGTGCACCCTCAGGCACCCCGGCGGCGCTCCCGGTGCACCTTGCACCTGGTCGGACGAAATGAGGTGCGCGCTGTCGTAGTCAACAACGTCAAGCCCCAGCCACTGTGGATGTCACGAAGTCACCAGAACGACGAGGAGTTGGCAGCCATGACAATCGAGGCACCGAGCAAAGTCGCGGAGTTCGACGTCGTCGTCATCGGAGCAGGAATCTCCGGGCTCGGCGCGGCAACGTATTTCAGCCGTGAGCTCCCACACAAGTCCCTCGTCGTGCTGGAGGGCCGCGACAACATCGGCGGCACGTGGGATCTTTTCCGCTACCCGGGCATCCGCTCCGATTCCGACCTGCACACCTTCGGTTACGAGTTCAAACCGTGGCGCCACGAGTCGGCGATCGCCGACGCACACCTGATCCGTGAGTACCTCCAGGAAACAGTCGAGGAGAACAACCTGGCGCACCTCATCAAGTTCGGACACCGGGTCGTGCGTTCGGATTGGTCGTCGGCGGATTCGAAATGGACGCTCACCGTCGAAAAGACTGACCCCGTCACCGGTTCAACCGCCACGAAGACGATCCGTACCGGGTGGGTTTTCGCGGCTACGGGCTATTACCGGTACGACGAGGGGTTCTCTCCGGAGTTTCCCGGCCGCGACGATTTCGCGGGTCCGGTGGTTCATCCGCAGCACTGGCCGGAGGACCTCGAATACCGCGGCAAGAAGGTTGTGATCATCGGCAGCGGCGCGACCGCGGTCACGATGGTGCCGGCGATGTTGACCGGTCCTGGCGCCGCCGATCACGTGACGATGCTGCAGCGCACTCCTACCTACATCATGCCGGTTCCACGTGTCGACCGCCTTGCTGTTGCACTCACGAAACTCCTTGGCACGGAACGCGGTTACGCAGTGACGCGGTTCAAGAACATCTGGATCGAACGCGGGGTGGTCAAGGGGCTCCGGATGTTTCCGCACGCTGGGCGAACGCTGATCCGTTGCGCGAACATCAAGCGGCTGCCCGACGGTGTCGACGTCGACAAGCACTTCAACCCGCCCTACCACCCATGGGACCAGCGCCTGTGCGCAGCGCCCGACGGAGACTTCTTCGACGCGATCGAGGACGGCAGCGCCTCGGTGGTCACTGACTCCATCGTGCGTTTCAGCAAACGCGGAATTGTGTTGGGGTCGGGTGAAGAGTTGGACGCCGACATCATCGTGACCGCCACCGGCCTGAATCTGCAACTGTTCGGCGGAATGCCGATCGTGGTCGACGGGCAGCACGTGGACCTCGCGGACTCGTTCTGCTACCGCGGGATGCTTCTGAGTGGAATTCCCAACTGGGCCATAGCCATCGGCTATACGACGTCGTCCTGGACGCTCAAGGTGAGCCTGATGTGCCGCTACTTCATCGACCTGGTCAGGCACATGGACACTCATGGATACGACCGGGTGGTCCCGGTCCCGCCGCCGGGGATGGATCGCAGGCCAGTGATGGACCTCCAATCCGGTTACGCCAAACGCGCGGCGAAGACCCTGCCCAAGCAGGGCTCCGTCGCCCCATGGCGGATGGCGATGTCCTATCAGGAGGACGCCAAGGCGCTGCGCGGCCCAGTGGCCGATGAGAGCCTCGAGTTCGGTGCTGGCGGGTCGCCTTCGCGGCGACCCGCCAAGGCGGAACCGGCAAATGTCTGACCACGGCATCGACCGATACGCAACCCTCACGTCCGGGACAACGGTCTGCTTTCGCGTCTCCGGCGACGACGCCGAGCCCGCCATCCTGCTCATCGCCGGGCTGGGCGAGGACCTCACCTTCTGGACCGAATCGTTCATCAGATCGATTGCTGCCCGGGGATTTCGGGTCATCACCATGGACAACCGGGACGTCGGCCAGTCGACGTTCGCAGCTACTCCGGCACCTGCGCTCTGGCGTCAGCTGATGGGGCGTCCCCGACGCGATGCCTATTCACTCGCGGAGATGGCCGACGACTGTGTCGGCCTGCTCGACCACCTGGGTATCACCCAGGCCCATCTCGTCGGGCGGTCCATGGGCGGGATGATCGCGCAGACGATCGCCGCCACCCAGGCTCAGCGAGTGCTGTCGCTGACCTCCATCTACTCGACCACCGGGGCAAGCAGGGTCGGCCAGCCGGCGCTCTCGACAATCCCGCTGCTCGCCGCCCCACCGCCGAGGACCAGAACCGCGGCAGTGCGCGCCCACCTGCGGACCACCGAGCACATCGCAGGAACGGCGTACCCCATCGATGCCGCGGAGGAGGCCGCGATTGCCGCACGCGGATGGGACCGCAGCGCCGGCGACATGGCTGCAGGTGTTGCGCGCCAGATCCAGGCGATCCAGTGCTCCGGGGACCGCACCGCCCAGCTGAGCAGGATCACAGCACCGACCTTGGTCATCAACGGCGACCGGGACCTGATGGTGCACCCCAGCGGTGGCACCGCGACCGTCACCGCCATCCACTCGTCGCAGCACATCGTCATCCCAGGCATGGGCCACCACATCCCACAGGCCCTGGTTGATCCGATCACCCGATACATCTCGCATCACGCACACCGCGCGAGCGAAGGAGGAGGAAACAATGTCGCAATCGCCTGAAAACGGTACTGAGGCCGCTTCCGTCGACGTCGTGATCGTCGGTGCGGGCTTCGCGGGCCTGAGCGCAGCGGAGCGCCTGGTCAGCATGGGGCTTTCAGTGACCGTTCTCGAAGGTCGGGACCGGGTCGGGGGCCGATCGTTCTCCGGTGAGATCGCCGGCGTCGAGGTAGACCTCGGGGCAACGTGGGTGTCGCCGCGGCACACCGCGATCCGTGACCTCGCCAAGCGAATGGGATGCACGACGACCGGTCAGTTCGACCATGGCCGCAACGTCCTGTGGTTGGCCGGTCGCCGTCGCACGTACAAGGGCACGATCCCTCCCGTCTCCCCGCTGGTCATGGTCGACATGGCCCGCATGCAGCTGACGTTGGAAAAGTCGGCACGTGCCGTAGACGTCGATGCCGCCTGGGAGTCCCCGGACGCCAACCGTCTCGACGCCATCTCGTTCGGCGAATGGCTCGATCGTAAGAAGGCCCTGCCCAGCACTCGCGCGCTGATGGCGATCGTCAGCAAGGTGCAGTGGGGCTGCAGCCCGGCAGACGTCTCGCTGCTTCATGTACTGCGCTATATCCGCGCTGCAGGGGGGCTCAACCATATGCTCGACGTCGAGAACGGGGCCAATCAAGACCGCATCACCGAAACCACCCAGGAGATCGCCAAGCGGCTCGCCGAGCGGCTCGGTGATCGAATCTTCGTCGACGCACCGGTCCGCCGTATCGCCCAGGACGACAACGGCGTAACCGTCCAGACCGACGCGGCAACTATCAAGGCCAAGTACGCCATCGTCACGGCGGCCCCGCCGCACCGCGCCGACATCGAGTTCGAGCCTGCGCTTCCCGAGAAGACCGTCGGACTCACGCGGACCTGGCCCATGGGCGCGCTCAGCAAGGCGTTCGTCGCCTATGACAAGCCGTTCTGGCGGGCTGACGGGCTGTCGGGTGAAGGTCTCACCGACACCGGAACGGCCTTCATCACCTTCGATGTCACGCCGGACGACACTGGACCCGGAATCCTGATGGTGTTCTGCGCGCCGCGTGTGTTCGACGGCTTCAGCCCCGAGATGCGGCGTAGCCGAGTGATCCGACAGCTTGTGGACTTGTACGGCCCACAGGCGATGACCCCCATCGACTACATCGACCACTGCTGGGGCACAGAGTCGTTTGCCCCCGGTGGACCACACCCCGCAGCGCCTCCCTACGCGTCTGTGAGCTATGGCAGCGCCCTCGCCGACCCGCACGGACGAATTCATTGGGCGGGCACCGAAACCGCGGGCGAGTGGGCCGGAACGATGAATGGTGCTGTTCTCACCGGCCTGCGGGCCGCAGAACGGGTCGCGGGACTGGTGGGGATCGAGGAAAAAGCGTCGGTGTAGCGCCTCGTCCCGCACGGTCAGGGGAGACTTGTCGGTATGGAGGACTTGTGGCCCCTGCCCACCGTCGAGGCCGCTGACGCAATCCGAGCATTGTGTCAGCGGCTCTTGACGGAAACAGATGCGATGACCGAGGTCATCGGGGTCATCGCCGATGCCGCACTCTTGGCGCAGTACGAGCCTGCCCTGCTTCCGGATGCGTCGCTGGTCGAAGAGGACCGCCACCTCAACCGCTCCGACCTCGTCCAGTGGCTGACGTCGAACATCCAACAACCGGGGCGGAGGGTCGAGCCCTACGTCGGCCCGAGGGCAGCGGAATACATCGGCGACCTTGTATCCCGCGGCATCGCACCAGATTTCGCTGACGGGTGGCGGGTGGCACTCGGCCTCGGCTGGCGCCGATGGCTCGAAGAATGCGTGGCGCACTGCACAGACCCCGACCTCCTCGTGGAGGTCCTCGACGTGTCGGCGAAGTCGTTGGTGCAGTACGCGCTCGACTCGGTTTCGGCCCTGCGTGAGGCGGGTCTGGCGGCCGCGATGGGCAATGCGAATGCCGACGCGACTGCGCTGATACAACTGATCGCGAGTGGAGCCCCCATAACCGAGGACCTCGCCGAAGGGCGGCTGAGGTACCGGTTGGCCCGCTCACACGTGGGTGTCGTCGTATGGGCCGACGATCCTCAGCAGGCCGACGCGTTGGACGATGTGGTCGCGGCCGTGCGTTCGGCTTCGGCGGGGGGAAGTGTCCTGATAGCCCGTGCAAGCGCCACGTCGCGCTGGATCTGGCTGTCCGGGGCGGAGGCACCTGACCTTCGCCATGTCGAGAAGATCGTGGCGAAGGTGGCAGATGTTCGAGCGGCCGTCGGGAGGCCGGGCCGAGGACTCGACGGTTTCAGGTCCAGCCATCAAGACGCCCTCGCGGCGCAGGCGATGGTCGTTCGGCTCGGATCCGGCCGGCGCTTCACGGCGTACGCAGACGTCGAGCTCATCGACAGCATCACGCACCAACCTGCCAGCGCGCAAAGGTTCGTGACCAAGACTCTCGGCCCATTGGCCGAAGCAGACGAAGCGATTCGGCAGGCTCTCCTGACCTACGTGCAGTGCGGCTTCAACACCACTCGGGCGGCGGCCACTCTCTACGCGCACCGAAACACCGTCGAGCGCCGGGTCTCGCGCGCCAACGAACTCTCCGTGGTCAAAGTGGAAGAGAACCCCACACACGTCGCTGCCGCGCTTCTGGTGTTGGAGATCGCACCCAACATAGTGGCGACCACAGTCCCCGGCGCAGCGACGGCCGGCGGTGATCCCGAGAACAGAAGGCGGCTTTGACCACTGAGGAACCCCCGAACGCCACAGCGTTGCCGCGGGCCATGACCCGCCGGGATACGGTGGCATCCATGGGTGAACGGGCACGGCTGACGGCAACGGACCTGCGCGACATGCTCGTCGACGAGGGAAGCTGGACATCGTGGGACGCCCCGGTCGGGAGTCCGGCGTCCACATCGGACGGCGACGACGCAGCCTACGCCGAGGAACTGGCGCGGGCCCGCGAGCGCACCCGGTCCGACGAATCGGTGACCACCGGCACCGGCGTGATCGGCGGTCATCCGGTGGCCCTGGTGGTCAGTGAATTCGGCTTCCTCGGTGGGTCCATCGGACGCGACGCGGGTGCCAGGATCGTGACCGCGGTCCGGCGTGCGACCGAGGAACGCCTCCCGCTGATCGCCCTTCCCGCCTCGGGTGGCACGCGGATGCAGGAGGGAACCGCGGCGTTCCTCCAGATGGTCGCGATCGCCGGGACGGTCACCGACCACAAGGCAGCAGGTCTGCCCTATCTCGTCTATCTCCGGCATCCGACCACCGGGGGCGTCTTCGCGTCGTGGGGATCCCTCGGACATGTCACCTGGGCCCAACCGGGGGCGCTGGTCGGCTTCCTCGGGCCGCGTGTGTACGAAGGCTTGTACGACGAGGCGTTTCCCGGCGGGGTGCAGACAGCCGAGAACCTGGCTCGCACAACGGTCGTCGACGATGTCGTAGACCCCGGCGATCTCGCCGCCCGACTCACGTCGGTGTTGGGGCTGCTCGCGCGCCGATCGTCGCCACCACCATCCGTCGAGACCGTCGAGACCACCACGACGTCGGAACCGACCGTCCACCGGTCGCCGAAGGACGCGTGGAAGTGTGTCCTCGCGACCCGGGCGTCCGGGCGGGCGGGGCTGATCGAATTCCTCGCGGCGGGTGAATCGGCGCCGCTGTCGGACGCCGGCCCACTGCGCTTCTCGCTCAGCGACTTCGGGGGACGGGTGGCTCTCGTCGTCGGTTACGACCGGGCGTCGCAGGCAGGCGGCGATCTGCCCGGCCCGCGGCATCTCCGCGAGGCGCGCCGGGCGATCATGGCCGCCGGTGACCTCGGCCTGCCCGTCGTCACGGTGATCGACACGCCGGGAGCGGAACTGTCGGTGGTGGCTGAAGAAGGTGGTCTCGCCGCGCAGATCGCCCGCTGCACAGTCGAATTGATGAAAGCCCCGGTCGCAACGGTCTCAGTGCTGCTCGGTCAGGGTGCCGGGGGTGCGGCGCTGGCGCTCTTCCCGGCCGACCTCCGGGTGGCGCGGTCGGATGCATGGCTGTCGCCGCTCCCGCCGGAGGGGGCGAGCCTGATCGTGCATCGCGACCGCGATCATGCCGGCGAGATGGCGGCACGGCAGGGCATCCTCGCCGGGCGGCTGGCCGCGCAGGGGATGGTGGACGAGATCGTCGATGCCGCATCCGACCCCGCCGCGATCGACGAGATCCGGAGCCTCATCGGGCGGTACCTCGCCACCTCCCCGAACCCCGACGCGGCAGCGCGTACCCGCGTTCCGTCGGTGCACGCGCGATGACCGAGCGCGTCGTGGCGGTGGGGGCACTCATGACCGACGAGGACGGCCGAATCCTGTTGATCCTGCGCCGCAACGAGCCGTCGGCCGGGCACTGGAGCCTTCCCGGCGGCAAGGTCGAGCCGGGGGAGACGCTCGAGCAGGCGGTCGTCCGCGAGGTCGAGGAGGAGACGGGTCTGATCGTCGAGGTCGGTGAACCGGCTGTGCAGCTGGAGATCCCGACTGGCGACGGGCGGGTCTACGAGGTGTACGACTTCCGCGCCGAGATCCGCGCGGGCACCCTGCGGCCCGGCGACGACGCCGCCGACGCCGCGTACTTCACTCCCGCGCAGGTTCGCGACGCCAAGGTGACCGACCGGCTGGTGGAGTACCTCGAGCGGGCGGGGGTGCTGCCGCGGGCATCGCGCTGAGGATGTGAGCCCGAGGCCGACGTTGGTGCCGCACGGAAGTCTTGTGCAGGATGGAGTGATGACCGAACTACTGCCCCTGGATCCCGACCAGCTCCTCACGACCACGCGCTCGGTGCGCAAGCGTCTCGACTTCGACCGCCCGGTGCCGCTCAAGGTGATCAAGGAGGCCCTTGAGGTCGCACTCCAGGCGCCGACCGGCAGCAACAGCCAGACGTGGCACTGGATCGTGCTCACCGATGCCGAGCTCAAGCAGAAGGTCGCGGACTATTACGCGCAGTCCTTCGCCAAGTACTACACCGGTCAGGCTCCGCGGGACGAGACCGGAAAGCGGGTGGCCTCCAGCGCCCAGTACCTCGCCGACACGATGGGCCAGGTCCCGGTCCTGGTGATCGGCGCCATCTACACCGGCGGAGATCTGCCCGCGGGTAACCAGGCGGGTGTGTGGGGCTCGCTGCTGCCCGGCGCGTGGAGCCTGCAGCTGGCGCTTCGTGCCCGCGGTCTCGGCTCGGCGTGGACGACGCTGCACATCAACTACGAGAAGGAGATCGCCGAACTCCTCGGCATCCCGGACAACATCCACCAGGGTGTGTTGCTCCCGGTCGCATACTCCAAGGGCACCGACTTCAAGCCGGCGCCGCGCAAGCCGCTCGACTCGGTCCTGCACATCGACGGTTGGTGAGCCGCCGGACCGGTCACGTCCGGTCCGGGACCTCACATCGAAGGGCGGCCAGGGCCATCGCGGTGAGCAAGTGCCGTAACCGGTCCTGGTCGAAGGCGGGGAGCCGCGGCGAGGAGTTCAACAGGCCGAACATGGCGTGGACCCGCACACGGGCTTCGTCACGATCGCCCGGCCGGCCCTCGGCGTCGCCCACCGCCAGCAACACGTCGACCCACCTCTCGACGTAGCGCCGCTGCAGCAGGCGCACCCGATGATTGGCGGCCGGCGTCATCGACGAGATGTCGCGGTCCTGCACGGTGATCAGGTCGGGGCGGGTGACCAGTACGTCGATGTGGAAGCCGATCAGTGCCACCAGCGTGTCCGCGGGTCGCCCGCCGCGGTCGGCCACCTCGGTGCCGCCGTCGTGCAGACGCTGACTGATGTCGATGAGCATCTCGTCGAGCAGTTCGGTCTTCGACGAGAAATGCCGGTACATCGCCGGGCCGCTGACGCCGACGGCGCGGCCGATGTCCTCGAGGCGGACACCGGCGAATCCACGCTCGGCCATCTGCGCGGCGGCGGAGGTCAGCAGCTCGGCACGACGCGCCGCCTTGGCCTGGGTTCGGCGCGTGGGCGGACGAGTCTCGGATGCCGTCTCGCCGCCGCGCGCTTCGTGCGTCGCGGACATCGTCCGAACTCTACGCGCCCGGCGTGCCGGGCAGCCGTCGAAACAGTGCGGCCTCCGCGCCGACGCCCGGGACCCCGGTGACCTCCGGTCGAATGACAACTCCGCTCACCGGTGCGCGCCCGGGGGCGCAGGATCTAGTCTTGCGCCAGATCATGCCCGGCGTAGACGCGCGGGCTGGTGAGCAACCGCGGAGTCCAACCGGCCCGCGCCGTCGACGAGGAGTGCAACCGTGAACGCAGGCGACCCTCAGCAGCAAGGCGGGCAGTGGTCGGGCGTACCCCAGGGGCAGCCACAGACCGGCAGCTTCCCCGGGCAGCCGTGGGGCGGGCCGGGCGGTCCGTACCCGACCGGTGGCTGGGGCCCGACCCCGGGCAGTACGGTCCCGCGCGCCGACCTCGCGGTGATCTTCGCGCTCGCCTCCTCGCTGGCCGGGATCGTCACCTATTTCATGGGTTTCCTCGGATGGATCTCGGTGTCGGCCGGTGCCGAGGAAGAACTGAACCGGTGGGGGACAGATTTCGAGGACGGCCAGGGTGGGATTCCGGCGTACCTCTCTTATGAGATCGTTCTGAACCCCGGGAAGTTCTTCATCGTTCTCGGGGTCGTCGGCATCGCAGCGACTCTCGTCCTGGTTCCGCGCTATCGCAAAGCCCTCCCGTTCTTGGCGGTGATCGGAGCGGCAGCGTGGCTGGCCCTGTTCGCGGCAGCACTCATCACGCCGCCGTTCCTCGACCTCGGTGCCGGAGCCATCGTCGGCCTCATCCTGGGGTTCCTGCAGGTGGCCCTGTTGATGGCGGCGGCGTTTCTGTACGGTCTGAAAAAGGATGACGCACAACCCGCCTGACGACCCCGTGGTCGCCCTCCTGCGCGGAGCCGGCTGCGTGTTCGCCGAGCAGGAGGCGGCGATCCTGCGCGAGCACGCCCGTGACGCAACCGAACTCGATGACCTGTGTGCGCGCCGCGCCTCCGGGCAACCGCTCGAGCACCTCGTCGGCTGGGTGCAGTTCGGCAATCTGCGCTTGTCGGTCGGGCCGGGTGTCTTCGTACCGCGGCAACGTTCGCTGCTGCTGGCGCGGACCGCGGTCGCCGCAGCGCGGGCGCGAGTGTCGCCGCTCGTGCTCGAGGCGTTCTGCGGTGTCGCACCCATCGCCGCGAGCGTGGCGAACGCTGTCCCCGGTGTCGGCCTGCACGTCGTCGATGCCGACGACACCGCGCTGGCCTTCGCGCGCCGAAACCTTCCGGGCGGGAGCGGAATTCATCTCGGCGCCGGGCTCGGACCACTGCCTACTCACCTACGCGGCCGCGTCGATGTGATCGCGGCCGTGCCTCCCTATGTGCCCGACTCGGCGCGCGGACTGCTTGCGCCCGAGGCCCGGGACCACGAACCACCCCGGGCGCTGCTCGGTGGCCCCGACGGCCTCGACCACGTCACGGCGTTGATCTCCGCCGCCCGGGAATGGCTCGCTGTCGGCGGCGAACTGCTCGTCGAGATGAACACCGCCCAATACGATCTGATCGTCCGCGACGGGCGGGCGGGCCCGTCGTACGAGTGCAGTGCCGTGTCTGGTGACGATGGGCAGACCGCCGTCGCGCGTCTTCGGCGGACGCGCTGACGGCAGTCTGAACCGCCCCTGAAAACCGCCCTCCAGCCGGCGTCCGACGACATATCGCGATCGGGTGCTCTCCAGAGGGCGGTTTTCAGATCCCAGGGACGTCGTATCAGACGCCCAACGCCGCCCGCTGCCGCCCGAGCTCCGCGCGATAGCGCTCCACATTCCGCATCTTGACACCCTCGTATCCGCGCACCATGTCCGGCAGCTCGGCCAGTGCGATCACCGCAGGCATCTGCTCGGCACCGAGTCCGCCACCGGAGAACGCGCGGGCCAGGGACTCCAGCAAAGCACGATACTCGGCGACCAGGGCGCGCTCGGTCCGCCGGATCTCGCTGCGGCCGAACGGGTCCAGGGCCGTGCCACGAAGTCGCTTCATCTTCGCGAGCGCACTCAGCGGTGTGTTCGCCCACCGGCCGAGGGCCAGCTTGTCGCGCATCCCGAGCGTCCGCAGGGTCGGCGGATGGAGTCGGACCGCGACCTGTGCATCGTTCCCGAACTCGTGGGACACCCGCGCCGCGAATGCGGGGTCCTGGGTGAGCCGGGCCACCTCGTACTCGTCCTTGTACGCCATCAGCTTGTACAGGTTCCGGGCGACCGCGGCGGTCAGTGCGTCGTCGGATGCAGCCGCATGCAACCGACCCACCGCATCGAGATACGTTCGCGCATAGTGCTCGTCGGCATAGGCGATGAGCTCGTCGTAGCGGATGGCGACGGTCGCCGCGAGTTCGTCGTCGAGTCCGGAGAGGTCCGGTGAGGCGGTCACCATCGCGACCGCGCGGCTGCTCGGCGCCGGCGTGGTCTCGGGGGTTCCCCGAAGCTCGGCCACCGTCGACGCCACCGCGGCCGCATCGACCACCGTCTGTCGTCCCCGCCGGAACGCCTGCACGTTCGCGTCGACCGCCACGCCGTTCAGGGTGATCGCGCGCTCGATCGCCGACGCCGTGATCGCCAGCGCCCCGGCCTGATACGCAGCACCCACCATGAGCATGTTGGCGAACTGCTCGTCGCCGAACAGCGCCGTCGACAACGCGCCGGAGTCGAGGTAGACCCCGCGGGTGACACGCGCGTCGATCGCGGAGTGGACCGCGGCCTCGGCCGGGTATCCGACGGAGGTGTCGATGACCATCAGTCCGGTCGGCACCTGCGTGGTCGACACGACGGCGACGGTCTTCTCCGGAGCCGCGACCTTGAGGTTGGCCGGGTCGGTCCCGACGAGTGGATCGCACACGAGGTACAGGTCGCAGTCGTCGGAGGCGACCTTCGCGGCCTGCTCGAGAGGACGCGGTGCCACCTTGATGTCGCTGACCACCGCACCTCCCTTCTGCGCCAGCCCGGTCATGTCGACGGTCCGCGCCCAGTGGCCGTCGAGGACCGCGGCGGTCGCCAGCACCTGGGAGACCGTCACGACGCCCGTGCCGCCGATGCCGGTGACACGCATCGAGAACGTGTCCCGCACCGAGGGAACGGCGGGAGTCGGCAGCGCGGAGTCGGCGAGATCGGCTGCTCGGCGGCGCGTACGGACAGACCCCGGTGTGACCGTGACGAACGACGGGCAGTCGCCGTCGAGGCACGAGTAGTCCAGATTGCAGGAGCTCTGGTCGATCTGCGTCTTGCGGCCGAACTCGGTCTGCACGGGGTGCACCGACAGACAGTTGGACTTCTCGCCGCAGTCACCGCAGCCCTCGCAGATGCGCTCGTTGATCATCACCCGCGTGGTGGGGGTGGGCATGGTGCCGCGCTTGCGCTTACGACGCTTCTCGGCGGCGCAGTGCTGGTCGTGGACGAGGACCGTCACCCCGGGCACGGCCGCGAGTTCGGCCTGGACGTCGAGGAGATCGTCCCGATGGCGTACCTCGACCTTTCCCGGAAGTCCCAGCGCGCGAGTGCGTTTGGTGTCGTCGGAGGTGACGACGACCTTCGCCACGCCCTCGTCGAGGAGCATGGCGGTCAGCTGTGGGAGCGCCATCGCGCCCACGGGGTCCTGCCCTCCGGTCATCGCGACCGTGCCGTTGAACAGCAGCTTGTAGGTGATGTTTTCGCCCGAGGCCACCGCGGCCCGCAGCGCGAGAGACGCCGAGTGCAGAAAGGTGCCGTCGCCGACGTTCTGTACGAAATGACGAGCGGACACGAACGGCGCCATGCCCAGCCACTGCGCTCCCTCGCCGCCCATCTGCGTGACCCCGGCGATGTCGCCGACCTGACGCGGATCCATCAGCAGAACCATCGCGTGGCAGCCGATGCCGGCACCGACCAGGGTGTCCTCGGCGACCTTCGTCGAACTGTTGTGGGGGCAACCGGAGCAGAAGTACGGGGTCCGCACGGCCAGCGGCAGCTCGATCCGGTTGCGGCGGGCAGCCTTTCGATCGAGCCACTGCTCTGCGGCCTCGACATGATGCCGGGCGAGCCGGTCGGCGAGCCCGCGGGTCACCGCGTCGACATCGAGTTCGCCGAAGCGCGAGAACAGCGTGGAACCGTCTTCGTGCACCTTCCCGACGATGCGTGGGGCCCGCGGGTGACGGAACAGGATGTCGCGCATCATGGTCTCGATGAAGTCGCGCTTCTCCTCGACGACGATGACCTCGTCGAGATCTCCGGTCGCGGTGTCGAACATGAAGCGATTCAGTATCTCTCGCTCGATGGGGTAGACCATCCCGAGCTTGAGGATGCGTATACCCAGCCGTCGGAGGTCCTCGTCGTCGATGCCGAGGAGGCGCAGTGCCTCCCGGAGGTCGAGGTAGGTCTTGCCCGCGGCGACGATGCCGATGCGGTCGTCGGGGCCGGAGACCACGATGCGGTTGATCCCGTTGAGGCGCGCGTACTCCTGCGCACGGGGGAGCCTGATGGTGAGTTGGTTCTGCTCGAGTTCCATGAGATTCGATCCGAGCAAACGCCCGCTGGGAACGTGTGGGCTCCTGCCGAGGTCACCGTGGACGGGCACGATGCGGTCTGGGTCGACATGGGCTGTCGACGCGCCGTCGGCGACGTGGGCGGAGATCTTCAGAGAGGTCCACAGTCCGCTGACCCGGCTCATGGTGGCCGCGTGGACGCCGAGGTCGAGGATGTCCTGCGAGTCGGCGGGGTAGAGGATGGGGATGTAGAGGTCGGCTAGGGCCATCTCGGATGCGCAGGGGACCGTCGACGACTTGGCGCCGGGGTCGTCGCCGACGAGAGCGACGGCACCGCCGGCCGGGTGTGTCCCGATGAGGTTGGCGTGCCGCAGTGCGTCGGTCGCGCGGTCGAGTCCCGGTGCCTTGCCGTACCAGTAGCCGACGACCCCGTCGCGAGCCGCGCCGTCGGGTGCTCGACGCAGGCCGTCCGGGCCCGTCACCTGGGCGGCGAGCTGGGAACCCATCACCGATGTGGCGGCCAGTTCCTCGTTGAGCGCCGGGCGGTGGATGACGTCGTACTCGGCCAGGAGATCCCGGCGGCGGGCGAGCTCGAGATCGTAACCGGCGAGGGGCGACCCCTCGTACCCGGAGATGAACGATGCGGTCCGGAGGTTCTGGCGGCGGTCGACGCGAGCGCGGTCCCGGACCATCCGGACGAGAGCCTGGATTCCGGTGAGGTAGATGTCGCCCGCGTCGCGGGTGTAGCGCTCGTCGAGCGAGAACCCGGCGATGCCGGTCTGCGGGGCACGCGGGGCGGGTTCCGCGGCGTTCCGGGGTCGTGCGCGGTCGTCTGCGAGGGTCATGGGGTCACCTGGCCTTCTGTATGCGGTGGGTCGATGCCGTGGGTTTCGGCTGGTCGGCGCATCGGTTGTCGCGGCCCGGGGGTGGTGGGCCTGCCACCACAGTACGAGAACCGGTGATGTGCGTCACGTTCCACGGGGATGTGAGCCGGCGCGAGTCCCGGTGGCACCGATTGCGTGACACAGGCCACTGCGTCGCGTAGTATCTCGTTTCAGTTAATCCCAACTAACTGAAGGGTCGACGGTGACCAGCACGCTCGAAGGCTTCCGGGCCGCCCACCAGCGCAACATCGACCTCCTCGGTGAGCGGCTCCGCGAGGTGTCCGCCGGTGGCGGCGCCAAGGCGCGGGAACGTCATGTCTCCCGCGGGAAGCTGCTCCCGCGAGACCGGGTCGACGGACTGCTCGACGTCGGGTCCCCGTTCCTCGAAGTCGCCCCGCTGGCGGCCTATGAGATGTACGACGGCAAAGCGCCCGCCGCGGGTGTCATCGCGGGGGTGGGACGCGTCGCCGGCCGCGAATGCATGATCGTCGCCAACGACGCGACGGTCTCGGGCGGCACCTACTACCCGGTCACGGTCAAGAAGCATCTCCGGGCGCAGGAGATCGCCGCGGCCAATCGCCTGCCGTGCATCTATCTCGTCGACTCCGGCGGCGCCATGCTGCTGCAGCAGGACGAGGTCTTCCCCGACCGTGACCATTTCGGTCGGATCTTCTACAACCAGGCGACGATGAGTGCCGCGGGCATACCCCAGATCTCCGCCGTCCTGGGTTCGTCCACCGCCGGTGGGGCGTATGTGCCGGCGATGAGCGACGAGACCGTGATCGTGCGCAACCAGGGCACCATCTTCCTTGCCGGACCGCCCCTGGTGAAGGCGGCGACGGGAGAGGACGTCTCGGCCGAGGACCTCGGCGGCGGTGCGATGCACTCCTCGGTGTCCGGCGTGACCGACCATCTCGTGGAGAACGATCAGCAGGCCCTGGAGAAGGTCCGCGACATCGTCGCGACACTCGGCCCGCGCGCGGCGCCGCAGTGGGAGACCGTCCCGGTGCGTGAGCCGCTGCGGCCGCAGACCGACATCTACGACGTCGTGCCCACCGATCCCCGCACGCCGTACGACGTCCGTTCGGTCATCGAGATCATCTGCGACGGCGGCGAGTTCAGCGAGTTCAAGGAGAACTACGGAACTTCGCTGGTGACCGCGTTCGCTCACCTCCACGGCCATCCGGTGGGAATCGTCGCCAACAACGGTGTGCTCTTCGGTGAGTCGGCCCTCAAGGGTGCGCATTTCATCGAATTGTGCGACCAGCGCCGAATCCCGTTGCTGTTCCTGCAGAACATCACCGGCTTCATGGTGGGCAAGGCCTACGAGCAGGGCGGGATCGCCAAGCACGGCGCGAAGATGGTGAACGCGGTGGCCTGTGCCCGCGTTCCCAAGTTCACCGTCATGGTCGGCGGCTCCTTCGGCGCAGGCAACTACTCGATGTGCGGACGGGCGTACTCGCCCCGGTTCCTGTGGATGTGGCCCAACGCCCGCATCTCCGTCATGGGTGGACCGCAGGCCGCGGACACGCTGGGCACGGTGCGGCGCAACCAGATCGAGCGATCCGGGCAGGAGTGGGCGGCCGACGACGAGGAGGCGTTCAAGGCGCCGATCCGCGAACAGTTCGAGCGTCAGTCCGACGCCTACTATTCGACGGCTCGCCTCTGGGACGACGGCATCGTCGATCCAGCCCAGACCCGGACCCTGCTCGGACTCGCGCTCGAGACCGCCCGGTATGCGCCGCTCGCCGAGCCGCGCTACGGCGTCTTCCGGATGTGAACCCCGACCATGTGGAGCCCCGATCCGGTGAACCCGATCCGGTGAACCCCGACCACCCCTACCGCCGACCCGGAGGACCCCGACCGTGAGTACCAGAGCCATTCGCAGCGTCCTGGTGGCCAATCGTGGCGAGATCGCCTGTCGCGTCATCGACACACTGCGACGCATGGGCATCCGTAGCATCGCGGTGTACTCCGATGCCGATGCGAACGCCCGCCACGTTCGCGAAGCCGACGTCGCGGTACGCATCGGACCCGCCGCCGCGACGCAGAGCTACCTCGACATCGATGCCGTGGTCGACGCGGCCCGTCGGACCGGCGCCGACGCCGTCCACCCGGGTTACGGATTCCTCTCCGAGAACCAGGGATTCGCGGCCGCACTCGACGACGCGGGCATCATCTTCATCGGTCCACCGGCCGAGGCCATCGCGACGATGGGCGACAAGATCACCGCCCGGGCGGCGGTCACCGCTCGCGGAGTCCCGGTGGTCCCCGGGTTGTCCCGCCCGGGGCTGTCGGACGACGACCTGATCGCCGCGGCCCCCGACATCGGATTCCCGGTGCTCATCAAGCCGAGCGCGGGCGGCGGCGGCAAGGGCATGCACCGTGTCGAGGACCCGGCGGGCCTGCCCGCCGCCCTGCAGCGTGCGCGGCGCGAGGCCGCCGCAGCGTTCGGCGACGATGCCCTGTTCCTGGAGCACTTCGTCGACACGCCGCGGCACATCGAGGTGCAGGTGCTCGCCGATCAGCACGGCAACACCGTCCACCTCGGCGAACGTGAGTGCTCGCTGCAGCGGCGCCACCAGAAGGTCATCGAGGAGGCGCCCTCGGCGCTGCTCGACGCCGACACACGTGCCCGCATCGGCGAGGCGGCCTGCGATGCAGCTCGGAGCGTCGGCTACACGGGTGCGGGAACCGTCGAGTTCATCGTGTCCGCGCACCGGCCCGACGAGTTCTTCTTCATGGAGATGAACACCCGGCTCCAGGTCGAACATCCGGTGACCGAGCTGGTCACCGGCGTGGACCTGGTGGAGCAGCAGATCCGCGTCGCGCGGGGAGAGGTCCTGGGCCTCGAGCAGGACTCGATCACCCTCACCGGACACGCTGTCGAGGCACGCGTCTACGCCGAGGACCCGGCCCGCGGGTTCCTGCCGACCGGCGGAACCATCGAGCACCTCGTGCATCCGGACACCGCTCCGGGCAGCGGTGTGCGCGTCGATTCGGCGATGATCGACGGTCTCCGCGTCGGTAGCGACTACGACCCCATGCTCGCCAAGGTGATCGCATACGGCACCGACCGTGAGGAGGCGCTCGAACGGCTCGACCAGGCGCTCGCCCACACCCGGGTCCTCGGCGTCGTCACCAACATCGACTTCTGTCGGTTCGTTCTCCGTCGGCCGGAGGTGATCGAGGCCCGACTCGACACCGAGCTCCTGGATCGTCTGGTCGCCGAGTACGTCGACCCCGAACCGGCGCCGGAGGCGCTGGCGCTCGTCGGACTCGCGCGTATCGGCACGCGTGACCCCGGTGACGTCTGGTCGTCGGCCGTCGGATGGCGCGTGGGCCCCGCCGCGCCGGTGGTCACGCGGCTGGTCGGCGACGGGCGGCACTGGACGGTCGCCATCCATGTCGATCACGCCGACGCACAGTCGATCTCGGGCACCGCGACCGTCACCCACGAGGACGCCGATGACGGCGGGTCGCCGACCTGGAGCGCACACGTGGTCTACCTGCCCACGCCGCCCGGCGGAGCCCGCGACTCCGACCGGCTCATCGTCGACGGGGTGAGCCAGTCGTGGTCGAGCACCCGCGTCGGCGAGAGCTGGTGGGTCGCCGGGCCCTCGGGCACGTCGGTCATCGACCTCGCGCGACCGCTGCTCGACGAGGCGGCCGGCGATCACGCCGGCGAGATCACCAGTCCGATGCCCGGCACGGTGGTCGCGGTGTCGTCGGCCACCGGCGACCGGGTCTCGGCCGGTCAGCCGATCGTCGTCGTCGAGGCCATGAAGATGGAACACTCGCTCACCGCGCCGGTCGACGGCACCGTCGACATCTCCGTCGCGGTCGGGGACAAGGTCGACGCGGGGCAGACCCTCGCCGTCGTCACCGCCGACACGCCCACCGATCCCGGCAGCGGGCAGCCGGCCGCGGAACCCGAGGACGATGTCCGGGTGGGGAATGCGCCCGCACGATCCTGACGACACCACCAGCTCAACGACCGACTGACCAGAAGGATCCTGATGGAACTCACCCAGGAGTACACCGACCTCATCGACACGGTCCGCGACTTCGCGCAGACCGTCGTGGCGCCGGTGGCCGCGAAACACGATGCCGAACACACCTTCCCGTACGAGGTGATCGCCCAGATGGGCAAGATGGGTCTCTTCGGCCTGCCCTTCGACGAGGAGTACGGCGGTATGGGAGGCGACTACTTCGCCTTGTCGCTGGCCCTGGAGGAACTCGGCAAGGTCGACCAGTCGGTTGCCATCACCCTCGAGGCCGGCGTGAGCCTGGGCGCGATGCCGATCTACCGCTTCGGCACCGAGGAGCAGAAACAGCAATACCTTCCCGAACTCACCGCGGGTACGGCACTCGCCGGCTTCGGACTGACCGAACCCGGCGCAGGCAGCGATGCGGGGGCCACCGCGACCACCGCCCGCGACGACGGTGATTCCTGGATCATCAACGGCGGCAAGCAGTTCATCACCAACTCCGGTACCGACATCACGTCGCTGGTCACCGTCACCGCCGTCACCGGTGTGCAGGAGAACGGCAAGAAGGAGATCAGCACCATCATCGTGCCCTCGGGCACACCGGGTTTCACGGTGGAACCGGCCTACAACAAGGTCGGATGGAATGCCTCCGACACCCATCCGCTCACCTTCGCCGACGTCCGCGTGCCGAAGGAGAACCTCCTCGGCGTGCGTGGGCGCGGGTACGCCAACTTCCTGTCCATCCTCGACGAGGGTCGCATCGCGATCGCCGCCCTGGCGACCGGCGTGGCCCAGGGGTGTGTCGACGAGAGCGTGAAGTACGCCAAGGAACGCCAGTCCTTCGGCAAACCGATCGGCCAGTACCAGTCGGTGTCCTTCGCGATCGCCCGCATGGAGGCCCGCGCCCATGTCGCCCGCACCGCCTACTACGACGCCGCCGCGAAAATGCTCGCGGGCAAGCCCTTCAAGAAAGAGGCGTCGATCGCCAAGATGATCGCGAGCGAGGCCGCGATGGACAACGCGCGCATGGCAACCCAGATCCACGGCGGCTACGGGTTCATGAACGACTATCCCGTCGCCCGGCACTACCGGGACTCCAAGATCCTCGAGATCGGCGAGGGCACCACCGAGGTCCAGCTGATGCTCATCGCGCGCGAGCTGGGGTTCGCATGACCGACGACGACACCCGGCGGGCGGCGGAGCAACCCCGGATCACCCAGCGCGGGCTGTGGTTCGAGGAGTTCACCGAGGGCACGATCTACGAGCACCGCCCCGGCCGCACCGTCACCGAAGCCGACAATGTCTTGTTCACGACGCTGACGATGAACACCCAGGCACTGCACCTCGACGCCGCGTGGTCGGCCGAGCAGCCGGGGTTCGGCGGTCAGCGACTGATCAATTCGATGTTCACCCTGTCCACCATCGTCGGGTTGTCGGTGTCGCAGCTGACGCAGGGCACCCTCGTCGCGAACCTCGGGTTCAGCGAGGTCGCGTTCCCCGCCCCGCTCTTCGCCGGGGACACCCTCTACGCCGAGACCGAGTGCACGGGTAAACGCGAATCGCGGTCCCGCCCGGGGGAGGGCGTGGTCAACTTGACCCACATCGGACGCAACCAGCACGGCGAGGTGGTCGCGCGGGCCGCACGCGCGACGCTGGTGCGCAAGCAACGGACGGAGTGACGACGATGTTCTTCGAGGACCCGGCGCCGGGCCCGGTCAATGCCGGCCGGCAGTCGGCGGGACCGCAACCGACGAACGCATGGCTGCCCCCCGGGCCCGCACTGCTGTTCTGCCCGGCCGACCGTCCGGAGCGCTACCAGAAGGCGCTCGACCGGGCCGACGTGGTCATCATCGACCTCGAGGACGCGGTCTCCCCGGCCAACCGTGCGCAGGCACGCGAGGCCCTCGTCAACCATCCCGTGGACCCGGACCGGACCATCGTGCGGATCAACCCGGCGGGTACCGGTGACTACCGCCGTGACCTCGCCGCGGTCGCCGAGACGAACTATCGGGTCGTCATGCAGGCCAAGGCCGAGGACGTGTCGTCGATCCTCGACACCGCGTTCCAGACGATCGCGCTGATCGAGACGCCACTCGGTGCGACGCGCGCCCGCGACATCGCCGCGACGTCCAACTGCATCGGACTCATGTGGGGCGCCGAGGACCTCGTCGCCGGACTGGGCGGCACCTCGAGCCGGTTCGGCCCGGAGGAGTCCCGTCCCGGCCAGTACCGCGACGTCGCGAGCTGGGTGCGATCGATGGTCCGGATCGCCGCCGCGGCGTACGGCAAGTTCGCCGTCGACTCGGTGCACCTCGACATCGACGACGTCGACGGCCTCGTCGCCGAGGTCCGGGACGCGGTGGCGCTGGGCTACACCGCGACCGCATGTATCCACCCCTCGCAGGTCGATCACATCCGGAACGGCTACCGACCGTCGGACGAGGCGGTCGAGTGGGCCCGCAAGGTCCTCGACGGCGCCACCGAACACGCCGGCGGCGTGTTCAGTCTCGACGGACAGATGATCGACGGACCCGTCCTGCGGCAGGCCGAGGTGGTGCTGTCCCGCGTGGGCGTCGGGCGAACCGACCCGACATCCGAACTCGACTGACATTCCCCGACAATTCATCTGGGCACTTCGCCCCGACAGACCGGAGCACGACATGAGCACCGACGCTCACCTCAAGCGCGCACACACCCGAGGAGACGAGACCCCGGCCCTGCTGACCGAGACGATCGGCGCGACCCTCGCGCGCACCGTCGCCGAACACGGCGACCGCACGGCGCTGATCGACGCCGCGGCGGGCCGCGAGTGGACCTACGACGAGTTCCACCGTGACGTTCGCGCGGTGGCCGCGGGCCTCGTGCGCCTCGGGGTCGCGGTCGGTGATCGTGTCGGTATCTGGTCGCCCAACCGGTTCGAGTGGGTGCTGACCCAGTATGCGGCCGCCGAGATCGGCGCCGTCCTGGTCAATCTGAACCCTGCCTACCGTCAGAACGAGATCGAGTACGCACTCGCGCAGTCGGGTACGAGCGTCGTGCTGACCGCGGAACGGTTCAAGGACTCCGAGTACGCCTCGATGCTCGAGCAGGCGCGACCCCGGTGCCCGGATCTGCGGGAGGTCGTGCTGTTCGAATCGCCGGAGTGGGCGGTGCTGAGCGCGGAACCCACGCCGGACGAGGCGGCCCGGGTGGCCGAGATCGCCGCGTCGTTGTCCGCCGACGACCCGATCAACATCCAATACACCTCCGGCACAACCGGTTTCCCGAAGGGTGCGACGCTGTCGCACCGCAACATCGGCAACAACGGTTACCTGGTCGGCGAACTCCTCGACTACACCGCCGACGACCGCATCTGTCTGCCGGTGCCCTTCTATCACTGCTTCGGCATGGTGATGGGAAACCTCGCGGCGACGAGTCATGGTGCGGCCATGGTCATCCCCGCACCTGCCTTCGATCCACGGGCGACCCTCGCCGCGGTGGCCGACCACCGCTGCACCAGCCTGTACGGGGTGCCGACGATGTTCATCGCCGAGCTCGCCCTGCTCGACGACGGTCTCGACGTCGACCTGTCGTCGCTGCGGACCGGCATAATGGCGGGGTCGCCGTGCCCCGAGCACGTGATGCGGCAGGTCGTCGAGCGCATGCACATGGGGGAGGTCTCCATCTGTTACGGCATGACCGAGACGTCACCGGTGTCGACCCAGACCCGCGTCGACGATCCCCTCGAACTGCGGGTGACGACGGTGGGCCGCGTCGGACCGCACCTCGAGATCAAGGTGGTCGACCCCGCCACCGGTGAGACCCTGGGCCGCGGCGAGACCGGCGAGTTGTGCACGCGCGGTTACTCGGTCATGACCGGTTACTGGAATCAGCCCGAAAAGACCGCCGAGGCCATCGATTCCGACGGCTGGATGCACACCGGCGACCTCGCCGAGATGGACGACACCGGGTACGTGCGGATCACCGGCCGGATCAAGGACATGGTGATCCGCGGTGGCGAGAACATCTACCCGCGTGAGATCGAGGAATTCCTCTACACCCATCCGGACATCCTCGATGCCCAGGTCATCGGCGTCCCCGACGAGAAGTACGGCGAGGAACTGATGGCGTGGGTACGCTTGCGCGACCCCGCGACGGAGTTCACCGCGGAGGACCTGCGTGCGTTCGCCGACGGCAAGATCGCCCGCCACAAGATTCCGCGCTATGTCCACGTCGTCGACGAGTTCCCGATGACGGTCACCGGCAAGGTCCGCAAGGTCGCGATGCGCGACGAGGCCCTGTCGATCCTCGAGCGGTTGCGATGAGCCGAGCGCAGATCGAGCGGTTCACGCGGTTCGTCGCCGAACGGTTCGATGAAGCTGAACTCGCCTCCGCAGCAACCGATTACCACGATCTGTGGGAATGGTCGGTCCGCCGGCCCGCACAGTTCTGGCGTGCCGTCTGGGAGTTCTTCGACCTCGACGCGCTGTCGGTGGCCCCCCTCGGAGACGGTGACGACGCCGTACTCGCCGATGCCCGGATGCCCGGCGCGCGGTGGTTTCCGGACGTACAGCTGAACTACGTCGACCAGGTTCTGCGTCACGCGTCCCTGCCGGGCGCCGCGATCATCGGGATCGACGAGTCGGGAGATCGATCCGAGATCGGCTGGTCGGAGCTGCCGGCGCAGGTCGCCGGCCTGGCCTCGACCCTGCGCGCGCACGGCGTGGGCTCCGGAGACGTGGTCGCGGCATATCTGCCCGACATCCCCGAAGCCGTCGTCGCCTTCCTCGCCACGGCGTCGCTGGGTGCCATCTGGTCGGGTTGCGGTCAGGACTACGCGCCGCAGGGCGCGGCCGGTCGGCTCGGTCAGCTCTCGCCCAAGGTGCTGTTCACCGGGGCCGGATACCGCTACAACGGCAAGTACGTCGACAAGCGTGCCGACAGCAGCGAACTCGCCGCCCTGCTGCCGGGGCTCGCAGCGCACATCACCGTCGGCGCCGCGGACACCGCATCGTCGACGATGTCGTACGACGACGCGCTCGAGGGTGATGCGAGCGGGTTCCGGCCGGTGCCCGTGGCCTTCGACCACCCGCTGTGGGTCCTGTTCAGCTCCGGGACCACCGGGCGTCCCAAAGGCATCGTCCACGGTCACGGCGGTGTGCTCGTCGAGCATCTCAAGGCCGGTGCGCTGCACGGTGATCTGTCCGACGACGACGTGTTCTTCTGGCAGACCGCGCTGAGCTGGATGATGTGGAACTACCAGGTCGCCGGATTGCTCTGCGGCGCAACGATCATCTGCTACAGCGGGTCGCCGCTGTATCCGGACGCCGATCGGCTCTGGCAGATCGTCGACGATGAGAAGGTCACCTACTTCGGCACCAGTCCCGGACAGCTGCAGGCGTCTCGCAAGGCGGGGCTCGAACCGGGCCGCACCCATGACCTGAGACCGTTGCGTGCGGTGGGAAGTACCGGATCCTCGCTCGCCGCGGATCTCTTCACCTGGGTGGACGACCATGTCAAGGCCGGCGTGCCGATCTCGTCGATCAGCGGGGGTACCGACATCGTCTCGGCCTTCGCCGGCGGGTCGATCGGCGTACCGGTGGTGCCCGGCGAGCTGTCCGTGCGCTATCTCGGTGTCGCGCTGGAGAGTTGGGCTCCCGACACCACGCCGTTGGTGGGTGAGGTGGGTGAGCTCGTCGTCACCGCACCGATGCCGTCAATGCCGGTCGGGTTCTGGGACGATCCCGACGGGGCCCGTTACCGGGCAGCGTATTTCGCCCACGAATGGGACGGGGGCGGGACATCGACGAGAGTCGACGCGCCGGTGTGGCGTCACGGTGACTGGGTGACCGTCACCGAACGCGGGTCGCTCGTCATCCACGGCCGCAGTGATGCGACCCTGAACCGCCACGGGATTCGGATGGGATCGGCCGACATCTACGAGGTCGTGGAATCCCTCGACGAGATCGCCGAAGCCTTCGTGCTCGGCGTGGACGGGCCCGCCGGTGCGTACTGGATGCCGTTGTTCGTGACCCTTGTTCCCGGGGCGGTGCTCGACGACGAACTGGTCGCCCGCGTGGCCGGTGCCGTGCGCGACCGGCTGTCGAAACGGCATGTGCCCGACGAGGTCATCGAGGCGCCGGGAATCCCGCACACTCGCACGGGAAAGAAACTCGAGGTTCCGGTCACGTCGATCCTGGCGGGTCGCACCGAGGTCAACATCGATCCGAGAGCCGTCGACGACTACGGGCTCATCGACTGGTACGCCGAACAGGGCCGTTCGCACGCCTGGTGATACGCCGGTCGTCCGGTCGCCGGATGCCGGTACGGTGGGGGACTCCAGACACGGGGATCGGCGCGATCGCCGCGTGCGCCTGCGGCAGTTGTGCAACTCTCGGGCCGAGGCGCCGGCCATGTGTACTAGCGTGGGCCGGGAGTTCTGCGCTCGTGGGGGCGACGGCAGACGCCGTCACCTCGACCGCGACCCGCTGATCCTGACCGACCCGACCCGACCAGGAGATCGCCATGACCTATCCACCCGGGGGCTACGGGCAGCAGCCCGAGTCCGGCCAGTCCTACGGCCAGTACGGCAACCCGTCGGGTTACCCGCAGGCCGGCGCCCACAACACCGGACCGCACGTCACGCCTTCCTCCGGCACCGAGCAGTACGGGCAGTACGGCCAGCAGGGGCAGTACGGACAGCAGGGCTACGGCCAGCAGTACGGACAGAGCGGCCAGACCTACGGTCAGGGACAGCAGGGCTACGGCCAGAACCCGGCACAGGGCTACGGCCAGCCCGGCTCCGCGCCGCAGGGCTACGGACAGCAGGACAGTGGTCAGCAGGCTGCCGGTCAGCAGGCCGCCGGTCAGCCCGGGTACGGACAGTCCGGTTACGGTCAGCCGGCCCAGGGGCAGCAGGGTTACGGCCAGTACGGCTACCCGCAGCAACCGGCCAAGACCCCCGGCCAGGGACTGCCGGCGATCACGCCGACGCTTCTCGCCGCGGCGATCGGGGCCTTCGGCCTCATCGTGCTGTTCGGCGGCTTCCTGTCGGCTGCCGAGAGCTATGACTTCGCACTCAAACTCTTCCAGACCCAGTACAACGCGCCGTACGCGCTGATGAGCGTCGCCGGGGTCCTGGCACTGCTGTCGATCATCCCGGGCGTGAAGGTCCCGGCCGCGCCGATCGTGGCGTCGCTGACGATCCCGGCCTTCTTGATCACGCTGTTCCAGTTCCTCAACATCGACGACAACGGTGCCGGCGCGATCGTGTTGCTCATCTTCACGCTCCTGTCCGCGGTTCTCGCAGTGGTGTGGTTGCTGACCGACGCGGGCATCATCAAGGTCGCGCCTGCTGTGGGCACGGCCGCGGCGATCAATCCCGCCAGCTCGGTCCCCGCCCAGGCCGATACGACCGGGAGCCAGCAGGCGGGTGGTTACGGCGACGCGCAGACCACCGGTTACGGCACCGGCGCCGGCACCGGGCAGTCGCAGTACGGTCAGCAGGCGTCGTCGAACTACGACCCGTCGGCCTACGCACAGTCGTCGGGCGCTTCGTCCTCCGGCTACGGCAGCGGCGCGGGCGAGTCCTCGGCATCGACCGGCCAGTCCACCGCGTCGGCCTCCGGGCACGGTGAATCGGGATACGGCGACTACCGGCCCGGCCAGTACGGCGCAGGGGCATCCGGCCCCGGTGCGTCGTCGACCCCGTCGGCGCCCGACACCCCGACCGGTGACCACTCGACCACGGTGTTCCAGAAGCCCGAACCGCCCACGAGCAGCGGTAGCTGACGCTCTTCCACGGTGCCCCGTCGACTCCGGTCGGCGGGGCACCGTCGTGTGTCGGGGCGTGACCTCACTCGCTTTCGCCCGTCGCTCGGCGCGTCTGCGACAGGCTCGGCCGGACCCGTGTCACGCTCATACCGATGCCCACCCTCAGGCCCGAGACCCGCGCGGAGAACTTGGCGTCGCAGCTTCGTCACCTGCGACGATCCCGTCGTGCCCAGCGCACTGCCGCCGAGGGATCCGCACGCCAGCTGGCGGTGGTGGCCTTCACCGTGCCGGCGATCGCACTGGTGATGCTGATCGTGGTGATGCTGACCGTCCTGTTGCTCGCGGGCAGCGGTCTGACGGGTCTGCCGAGCGCGATCGCGTCGAGTTGGCTGGCGATCCACCAGGTGCCCGTCACCATCAGCGGCGTGACGATCGGCGTGCTGCCGCTGCTGCCGACGCTGGTCGTCGCTGCCGGGACCGCGATGCTGACCGCACGGGCCGTCGTCGCCGGAGGCAACTCCTTCGAACGACCGGGGCACGACCTCTTCGATGTCGGTGCCGTCGTCTTCTCGGCCGTCATCGGTCCGGTGCTGATCACCGCCATGTCACTGGCGATCGTGATGGACGGCGGTTCGGTTCTGCCGGTCCAGACCCCCAACCCGCTGATCGCATTCCTCTACACGCTGGGTGTGCACGGCGGAGGAGCGTTCGCCGGCATCGTCTGGACCCGCCGCCGCGACTTCGCGGCCCGCTTCGGGGTGACGCACGCCGACCGGCGCGGTTTCCGCTACGGCCTGGTCGCGGCACTGATGCTCTTCGTGGCCGGGGCCATACTGATCTGCGTCCGTATGCTGCTGCGTCACGGTCAGATCGGCGAACTGATCGACACCGGTTACGACTTCGACGGGTTCCTCGGCCTCAGCGTGCTCTCGTTGCTCTACCTGCCCAACGTGATGGTCGCGGCCACGGCGGTGCTCGTCGGCTCCGATGTCCAGCTGGGTGCCATGACCGTCGACCTGTTCACCGTCCGCGGCGGTGCCGTACCGCCCGTCCCCGTCTTGGCCGTCCTGCCTGACGGGTCCGGCGCCGGCTCGTGGGGGCTCGTCGGCCTGTTGGTCCCGGCCGGCGTCGCGGCGTTCGTCGCCTGGCGATGCCGCGACCTCGACCCCATGGCGCACGTGCGTTCGGTGGGGGTGGCCGCAGCGGTCGCCGCATCGATCGTCGCGATCGCGACGGCCACCGCGGGAGGTGAACTCGGCGAATTCGGCGACATGACGATCACGGTGTCGGCCGCCGGCGTCTTCACCCTCGGTTGGGTAGCCGTCGTCGGCCTGCTGCTCGTGCTCGTGTACGCCTTCCTGCCGTCCACCCGGGCCGCGCGTGCCGCCGTCGGGCAAGACTACTTCGACGACCCGCTCGATCCCGGTTACGAAGACGAGTACGTGATCGTCACCGACCTCGACGAGGACGACGAATTCGGCGACTACGAGGAAGTCGACTACGAGGACGCCGGGTACGAGGACGGGGACCGCGTCGACGACGAGTACGGGGAAGCCGACCACGACGACGCCGACCACGACGACGTCGACTACGAGGACGACAGCGATCGCGCCGACGGCGGTCGTCTCGAGGATCACCCAGATCACGACGGCCTCGACGACGGTGACCGTGCGAGCGATGCCGGCGTTCGACGATCACCCGAGGGCGAAGGGCCCCGTCCCGCGGCGAACCGCGTGTACGCCGACGACCTCGACGAGACCGATCTCGCCGACGACGCCGACTACGACCTGTATCCGGGTTCACACGGCGCCTCACGCCGACGATGACCGGCGGATCGTGGCAGCCACCCGGCGCGGCTCGGTCGGTGTCCGGCCACTAGGCTCGACCCCGTGACATCCCCGACCGTGCCCGGACACAGCCCCATCGTGGTGATGGCTTCCGGTACCGGTTCGCTGCTGGAGTCTCTGGTCGCCCGCGCCGTCGACTCGCCGTTCACCGTCGCCGCCATCGTCGTCGATCGTGCCTGCCGCGCCCAGGAGGTGGCGCAGGCCAACGACATCCCGCTCGTCACCTGCCGGGTCGGGGATCACGCCGACCGCTCCGCATGGGATCGCGCGCTGACCGAGCAGGTCGCCGCGTTCGAACCGGAGTGGGTGGTCACGGCGGGCTTCATGAAGATCCTGGGGTCGGCGTTTCTCGACCGCTTCGGTGGACGCATCGTGAACAGCCACCCCGCACTGCTGCCGGCCTTCCCCGGCGCACACGGCGTCGCCGACGCCCTCGACTACGGCGTCAAGGTCACCGGCGCGACGGTCCACCTCGTCGACGAGGGAGTCGACACCGGACCGATCCTGGCGCAGCGGGTCGTGACGGTCGAGGACGACGACACCACCGACACGCTGCACGAACGCATCAAGACGGTCGAGCGCGTGTTGCTCGCCGAGGTGGTGACCGCACTGGTCACCAGAGGAGTAGTCATCGATGGACGAAAGGCCCGCATCCCGTGAACGCACACAGCCCTGACAGCTCCCGCCGACCCATCCGGCGCGCGCTGGTCAGCGTCTACGACAAGAGCGGTCTCACCGAACTCGCGACCGCCTTGCAGGCCGCCGGTGTGGAGATCGTGTCGACGGGATCGACCGCGAAGACGATCGCCGCCGCGGGTGTCCCGGTCGTCGAGGTGTCCTCGCTGACCGGTTTTCCCGAGTGCCTCGACGGTCGCGTCAAGACCCTGCACCCCAAGGTCCACGCCGGGATCCTCGCCGACACCCGTAAGGACGATCACCTCGCACAGCTCGAAGAACTGGGCGTTGCCGCATTCGATCTCGTGATCGTGAACCTGTACCCGTTCACCGCGACCGTCGCCTCGGGCGCGACGCCCGACGAGTGCATCGAACAGATCGACATCGGCGGTCCGTCGATGGTGCGCGGCGCGGCCAAGAACCATCCGTCGGTGGCGGTGGTCGTCGACCCGGCCGACTACTCGCAGGTGACCGGGGCCGTCGAGGCGGGCGGTTTCACCCTGAACGACCGGCAGAAGCTCGCCGCGAAGGCATTCCGGCACACCGCCGACTACGACGTGGCGGTCGCCTCGTGGATGTCGAGTGTGGTTGCCCCCGAGGACGACTCGCAGTTCCCGGCATGGGCTGGTGCGACCTGGACCCGTTCGGCCGTGTTGCGCTACGGCGAGAACCCTCACCAGGCGGCCGCACTGTACGTCGGCACCGCCGGGGCCGGCGGCGTCGCGACCGCCGAGCAGCTCCACGGCAAGGAGATGAGCTACAACAACTACACCGATGCCGACGCAGCGTGGCGTGCCGCATATGACTTCGACGCACCGGCGGTCGCGATCATCAAGCACGCCAACCCGTGTGGGATCGCCATCGGCGCCGACATCGCCGAAGCGCATCGCAAGGCGCACGCGTGTGATCCCGTCAGCGCATACGGCGGTGTGATCGCGGCCAACCGTGAGATCACCGTGGAGATGGCCGAACAGGTCGCCGAGATCTTCACCGAGGTCATCGTGGCTCCCGGGTTCGACGACGGCGCGCTCTCGGTGCTGACGCGTAAGAAGAACATCCGCGTGCTGGTGGCGGCCCCGCCCGCTGCCACCGGCATCGAGACCAAGCCGGTGTCGGGTGGTCTGCTCATGCAGCAGCGAGACGTGCTCGACGCCGACGGTGACAACCCGGCCAACTGGAATCTCGTGGCCGGTCCTCCCGCGGATCCCCAGACCCTCGCCGACCTCGAGTTCGCCTGGCGCGCATGCCGCTCGGTCAAGTCGAATGCGATCCTGCTCGCCTCCGACGGTGCGTCGGTGGGCGTCGGTATGGGCCAGGTCAACCGCGTCGATTCCGCTCACCTCGCGGTGCAGCGGGCCGGCGACCGCGCGGCCGGCAGTGTCGGGGCGTCGGACGCGTTTTTCCCCTTCCCGGACGGATTGCAGGTGCTGCTGTCTGCCGGAGTGAAAGCCGTTGCGCAGCCCGGCGGTTCGATCCGTGACAACGAGGTGGTCGAGGCGGCCGAGGAGGCGGGCGTGACGCTCTACCTCACCGGGGCACGCCATTTCGCTCACTGAACTCGCGCTACTGGTCGTCGCCGGTTTCGGTGCCGGCCTGATCGGCTACATCACCGGGCTGGCCTCGATAGTCAGCTACCCGGCGTTGCTCGCCGTGGGGCTCAGTCCCATCGCGGCCAACGTGACCAACACGGTCGCTTTAGTCGCGGTGGGAGTGGGCAGTACGGCACAGTCGGGCCGATCGCTGCTCGACGGTGATCGCAGGCGGCTGATCATCGGGGCGATCGCCTCGCTGATCGGCGGCACGGTCGGTGCGGTGCTGTTGCTCTCGACGCCTGCCGAGGCCTTCGAGGCCGTGGTGCCGTTCCTCGTGGCCATCGCCGCGATCGCGCTACTCGTACAACCGGTCCTGCGCCGCTGGGCGACCTCTCATATCGAACGTCCCTGGGTGTTCATCGTCGGACTGATGCTCATCTCGGTGTACGGCGGCTACTTCGGTGCCGGAGCCGGGATCATGATCCTGGCACTGATGCTGGTGGTGACCAGCGAGCCGCTCTGGCGGGCAGCGTTGTCGAAGTCGCTGTTCCTCGGCATCGCCAACACGGTTGCCGCCGTCGGCTTCATGATCTGGGGCCCCGTCGACTGGTGGGCGGCCCTCGCCATGGCGGTCGGATGTCTTGCCGGCGGGTGGTGTGGTCCGCCGGTCGTGAAGCGACTACCACCCGGACCGCTGCGCATCGTCGTGGGTGTCTGCGGTCTGGGACTCGCGGTGTGGCTCGCCGTCAGCTAGCGGTCGGCTTGGCGCACCCCCGCTGCTCGCCGTCCTTCAGAGATTGCCGTGGCGGCTGGGTCCTCAGGTGTGAGGGGGCGATGGCGATGAGCCGCGAAATGCTGGCGCGGCAGGTCACCATCCCTTCGTGGCTCGCTTCGCTCGCACCTCAGGGAGGCAGAGGAGGTTCTCGGTCGCACCTCAGGGAGGTAGGAGCCGGAAGAAGCATTCCTGGCCTGGCCTCGGGTGAGGCGCCACAACATACGCGCTACCTGACAGCGATCTGCGCTGGTTCTACGTAGCGCGTCTATGCCGAAGTAGCGCTGGTGCGGTGGACGGTCTGGCTCCGTTCCCACCGGTGGAGAGGACCGGGACGGAGCCAACTGCTGTGTCACTGTGGAGTTGTCAAGGTACGGGTTTCCATAGGTCCAAGATCCCGAAAGCGTCGACCGTGCAGAATATTTCGTCGACCGTGCGTCGATTTACGTTGACTGTGCATGGATCGTTGGCGAGGGTGAACTCGCGCCACGTCTGTCTCGGCTTACGACTCACCCTCGATCAACTGAGTCCTTAGATTTGAGCTGAAACCCATTGCGAAACAGTGCTACTCGTCGCCTGCGGTCCTCACGCCTCAGGAGGCGGGGGAGGATCTCGTCGCTTGCGTACCTCGCACCGCACGGCGGAGGCGGTTGGTCACGCACCTCCGATGTGGAGCGGGTAACGCTGAACGCCCGTCCACACGACGCCGATCTCGACGACGAACCCGGCTGGACCGCCGCCGGTCTGGCGCTTCAGGCTCGGGTTCAGTTCGCGCTGACGTGAGTCGCCGAAGTCGCCGCGCAGTTCCCGCGCCGGCAGGACCCCTGAACGCCACGATCTGAAACGCCACGGCCTTGAGAGCGGCACCGGCGAGATCCGCTCGACAAGCACATCGCAACCCATTCGCACGCATTCCCGGGCACTTTCCCTCTCGACGAGGAAAACTCTGGTCGCCGGGGTTGGTGATGTCTAGACATGCACGGTGACCTTGTTTGTGGACATCACCCCGGAAGAGGCGGGTGGTGGGGCGGAGCGCACGTCGCCCAGCGGTTCTTCGCGCGTGCGATCACTGATGACCCGGGTGGGACTCCCGCTGCTGTCGGTGGTGGTGTTCGCTGCGGTGTGGCAGCTCGTTGCCGTGAGCGGGATCTGGAGCGAGACCTTCGTGCCGCGTCTCGGCACGGTGTGGCGGGCCTTCGTCGACATGTCCACCACGCACGACGGCGTCCGCGGTTACGCCGACTACTACTGGTGGGAACACCTGTACATGACGCTGCGCCGGGTCTTCGCCGGGGTGGCCATCGGTGTGATCCTCGGCGTCCTGCTCGGACTGGCGATGGGAACGGTGGTGTCGCTCCGGCGACTGCTCGAACCGTGGCTGACGTTCCTGCGCGCACTGCCGCCGCTGGCCTACTTCTTCCTGCTGGTCATCTGGCTCGGCATCGACGAAGCTCCCAAGATCACGCTGCTCGCCCTGGCCGCGCTGCCACCCGCGGCGGTGGCGACCACCGCCGCGGTCAGTGCCGCGCCGGTGGGTCTCATCGAGGCGGCCCGCGCGCTCGGTGCGTCACGGTCCGAGGTGATCCGCGACGTCGTCGTACCGTCGGCGCTGCCCGAGACCTTCACCGGTGTACGGCTTTCGGTCGGCATCGCCTACTCCTCGGTGGTCGCGGCCGAGCTGTTCAACGGCATTCCCGGAATCGGTGGCGTGGTCAAGGACGCCAGCAACTACAACAACACACCCGTCGTACTGGTCGGCATCATCGCCATCGGTCTGTCCGGACTGATCATCGACGGGCTCCTTCGAACAATCGAGCACCGAGTGGTGCCATGGCGCGGAAAGGTCTGAGGGACATGAGAATCACACGCAAGGGGACCGGCTCGAGCCGGCTCGGGCGATCGAACGGACTGCGCCGCTCGCGGTTCGGTGCGGTGCTCGGGGTGATCGCCGCGATCACGCTGGTACTCGCCGGGTGCTCGGTCGACAACTCCGGCGACGACAGCAAGCCGACGATCCGGCTCGCGTACCAGTCCTTCCCGAGCGGTGACCTGATCGTCAAGAACAACGGCTGGCTCGAAGAGGCCCTGCCGGACTACAACATCAAGTGGACCAAGTTCGACTCCGGTGCCGACATCAACACCGCCTTCGTCGCCAAGGAGGTCGACTTCGCCGCCATCGGCTCCAGTCCGGTGGCCCGCGGACTGTCCGCGCCCCTGAACATCCCGTACCAGGTGGCCTTCGTCCTCGATGTCGCGGGCGACAACGAGGCGCTCGTCGCGCGCAACGGAACCGGGATCGACACCGTCGCCGACCTCAAGGGCAAGCGGGTGGCGACGGCGTTCGCCTCCACCGCCCACTACAGCCTGCTCGCCGCGCTCAACCAGGCCGGCGTGAACCCGAAAGACGTGGACCTGATCGACCTGCAGCCGCAGGCCTCGCTGGCCGCCTGGCAACGGGGCGACATCGACGCGGTCTACACCTGGCTGCCCACGCTCGACGAATTGCGCCAGGACGGCAAGACTCTCATCGCCAGTCGACAGTTGGCCACCGCCGGCAAGCCCACGCTCGACCTCGGGGTGGTCTCCAGTGACTTCGCCACGGCGAACCCGGAGGTCGTGAACACCTGGCGTCAGGTCCAGGCCCGGGCGCTGACCCTCATCAAGGACGACCCGCAGGCCGCGGCCGACGCCATCGCCGCGCAGCTGGGCACGACCCCGGAGGATGCGGCCAACCAGCTGAAGCAGGGCACCTACCTCACCGTCGCGGAGCTCACGAGTCCGACGTGGCTGGGCACGCAGGGCAACCCGGGCAATCTGTCCGAGAATCTGCACAGCGCAGCGGTGTTCCTCGCCGAGCAGCAGCAGATCCCCGCGGCCCCGCCGATCGAGACCTTCCGCGAGGCCATCTACACAGAGGGATTGCCGGGTGTCCTCGAACAGCAGTAGCCAGATCATCGACACCGGACGCTCCGCGGGTGAGCGCGGTGCGATCCGCCTGCACAACGTGTCCCAGCGGTATGGGACGGGTGCGGACGCGGTGACCGCGGTCGGTCCGGTCGATCTCGACGTTCCGCCGGGGGAGTTCCTGGTGCTGGTGGGCGCATCCGGATGCGGCAAGTCCACCCTCCTGCGGCTGATCGCCGGGTTCGAGCCCGCGACGTCGGGCGAGGTGGTGGTCTCGGGCGGTGCCCCGGTGCCCGGGGTGTCCTCGGGTGTCGTGTTCCAGCAACCGCGTCTCTTCCCGTGGAAGACGGTGGGCGGCAACGTCGATCTCGCACTCAAGTATGCGAAGGTCCCGAAATCCGAACGGGCGGCACGACGTAACGAACTCCTCGAACGGGTCGGGTTGGACGACACCGCCCACCGGCGCATCTGGGAGATCTCCGGCGGGCAGCAGCAGCGCGTCGCGATCGCCCGCGCGCTGGCGGCCGAGACATCCCTGCTCCTGCTCGACGAACCGTTCGCCGCACTCGACGCCCTGACCCGCGAACGGCTGCAAGAGGATCTGCGCACGGTGAGCGCGGATTCGGGACGCACCAACGTCTTCGTCACCCACAGCGCCGACGAGGCGGCCTTCCTGGGTAGCCGGGTCGTCGTTCTCACGAAGCGTCCCGGACGTGTCGCGCTGGATCTCACCTCGACGTTGCCGCGCACCGGCGTCGAACCCGAGGAACTGCGGGGTTCGCCGGAGTACGCCGCGTTGCGCGCCGAGATCGGAGCCGCGGTGAAAGACGCCGCAGTGGCCTGAGGCCGGCCTTTTTCCTCACCGTGGGCTCAACCCTGTCCGGCGGCACGGCGGACGGATAGACAGTACGGGTGTCCATCACCACCGTTCCGCGCGCCACGAGGCCCGGTCGCTCATCGAGCGCTCCGGGGTCTCATGCCGGCCCGGTCGGCGGTGGGAAGTGCACTCTCCACTCGATGAACTGGGCGGACGGTTCCCATCACGGTTCGCCGCCGGCGCACCCCGCTCCCACCCTCGCCTTCCTCGACCCGGAGAACGATCACCATGACCACCGCACACCCCGTCGGCACCGCACACCGTTCTGACGTCGGAACCATCTCCAGCGGAGTCGAATTCGACATCGACGAATTCGGACCGAATTTCGGCGCCGAGATCCGCGGCGTCGACGTCGCATCCGCTTCCGATGCGCAGGTCGCCGCGCTTCGGCAGGCGCTGATCGACTACAAGGTCATCGTCCTGCGCGATCAGCACCTTGACGATGCGGCCCACATTCGATTCGGAAACCGACTGGGCGACCTCACCTTCGGGCACCCGGTGTGGAACAGCGGCGACGTTCCCGGTGAGGTCTACTCGCTCGACAGCGCCGACAACGGATTCGCCGACGTCTGGCACACCGACGTGACCTTCATGCCGCGTCCGCCGATGGGCTCGATCCTCCGCCCGGTGGTGTTGCCGCGCAACGGTGGTGACACCAACTGGGCGGATGCGGAGCTCGCCTACCGGTCGCTGTCGGAGCCGGTCCGCCGGATGATCGACGGACTCAGTGCGGTGCACGACGGGAACCGCGAATTCGGCTACTACCTCAAGCAGCGACGCAACGGCCGCGGCAACACCTGGGACGGCGAAGAGGTGACCGAACTCGTTCCCGTGACCCACCCGGTGGTGCGCATCCACCCGGAGACCGGACGGAAGTCGTTGTTCGTCAATCCTGGCTTCACTTCGCACATCGATGGTGTCTCCGAGGCGGAGAGCCGCGGCATCCTCGACCTGCTCTACGCGCATCTCACCAAGCCCGAGCACATCGTCCGGCACCGCTGGCGTCTGGGCGACCTCGTGCTGTGGGACAACCGGAACACGCTGCACTACGCGAACCGCGACTACGGCGATGCCCGCAGGGTGATGCATCGGATCACCCTGCGTGGCGAGGCGCCCATCGGGCCCGCCTGACCGCACCCACCCCCGACGACTCCCACCCTCGGCCCACCGGCCGGTGGTGGGAGTCGTCGTGTGTGGGGCCCTGAGTGCTCTCAGGCCCTGGGGCGGTTATTCAACCAGGGGGTTGACAACGCCCCTGGAGTGGCGCACGATCGTATTCAACCAAACGGTTGAGGAGTTCGAATGGCAGACGAGTTGTCCAAGGTGTTCGCCGCACTCGCGGACCCCACGCGGCGCGACATGGTCGCGCGGCTGGCGGTCTCGGATGCGACGGTCAGCCAGCTCGCCGAGCCGTACGACGTCAGCATCCAGGCCGTCTCCAAGCATCTGAAGGTGCTCGAGGACGCCGGCATGGTGACCCGCACCCGGGAGGCCCAAACCCGTCCGGTCCACCTGGAAGCCGAGGTGTTCGACCTCATGACCAAGTGGATCGAGCGGTATCGGAAGCGGGCGGAGGAGCGCTACCAGCGTCTCGATGCGCTGCTCGCCGAGATGAACGACGGCCCCGAGGCCGAGAATCCGACAGCGCCGGACCTCGAGGTCGAACAACCACTCCACAAGGAAGGAAAGGTGTCATGACCGCAACCCAGACCCGCTATCCCGAGGCCGCCATCGAAGCCGATCAGGAGGTGCCGCTGATCCGGATCACCCGCGACTTCCGTGGGACGCCCGCGCAGCTGATGAAGGCCCACACCGATCCCGAACTCTTCGTCCGGTGGGTCGGACCGGAGGCGATCAGCAGCCGGATCGTCGAGTGGGACGTCCGCGACGGCGGCAGTTGGAGTTATGTCTCCACCCACGAGGGGCAGGAGTTCGGCTTCCGCGGCTGCTTCCACACCGTCGGCGAGGACAAGATCGTCCAGACGTTCACGTTCCTCGGCATGCCCGACGCGGTGTCGCTGGAGACCCTGTGGTTCGAGGACCTCGGTGACGGCACGACGCGACTCCACGCCCAATCCCTTTGCGACAGTTTCGAAGCCCGCGACGGGTGGCTCGCCTCCGGCATGGAGGTCGGCGTCAACGAGGGCTACGCCGCCCTCGACCGCATGCTGTCGGACGGCACGGTCTGAGTCCCCGGACATGACCATCGCAGACTTGGACGCCGCTGCGCGCCACCGTGACGTCGCCGCCGGTTTCGCGGACGTCATCGCCGGCGTCACCGACTGGAACGCCCCGACGCCGGTCGACGGATGGGTGGCGCGCGACGTCGTCGCCCACCTCGTCGACTGGTTCACCGGGTTCCTCGCCGCCGGCGGCGTCGAGCTCCCGGCCGGACCGACAGTCGCCGACGACCCGGGCGGGGCGTGGTCGGCGCACGCGGCGGGGGTCCAGGCTCTTCTCGACGGGCCGTCGGCCGAGGACTCCTTCGCCCATCCGATGGCAGGTGAACACCGCCTCGCCGACGCGGTCGACCAGTTCTACACCGCCGACGTGTTCATGCACACCTGGGATCTCGCGCGATCGCAGGGAATGACACCCGACCTCGACGCGGCATTCGCGCGACGCCTCCTCGACGGCATGGCGTCCATCGACGAGATGTTGCGCAGTTCGGGCCAGTACGGCCCGAAGGTCGAGTTGCCCGACGACGCCGACGTGGTGAGCCGGCTGATGGGCTTCATCGGACGCGACCCGGCCTGGACACCCGCACCCGCCGGGTAGGCGACCCGCAACGGCGCAGACGCAGATCACAACTCGGAGTAGCGTGGATCAGGTGCCAGAGGACAACTTCACCACCCATGGTTCTCAATCGACCGAAACCCGCCACCCGTCGCCCCGGACCCTCGGCGAACTCCGTGCCAGCGGACACGTGCAGCGCAGCATCCGCGACGAGATCCGCAACAACCTGCTGTCCGCGCTCCGTGAGGGCCGCGACCCCTGGCCCGGCATCGTGGGCTTCGAGGCGACGGTCATCCCGCAACTCGAGCGTGCGCTGATCGCAGGCCACGACGTCGTGATGCTCGGCGAGCGCGGCCAGGGCAAGACACGCATCCTGCGCACGCTCGTCGGCCTCCTCGACGAGTGGACGCCGGTGATCGCGGGTTCGGAGCTGGGGGAGCACCCGTATGAGCCGATCACCCCGGGGTCGATCCGGAAGGCCGCGAACCTCCTCGACGACCTGCCGATCGAATGGCGTCACCGTTCCCAGCGATACAGCGAGAAGCTGGCGACGCCGGACACCTCGGTCGCCGACCTCGTGGGCGACATCGACCCGATGAAGGTCGCCGAAGGTCGAAGTCTCGGCGACCCGGAGACCATCCACTTCGGGCTCATCCCGCGTGCGCATCGCGGCATCGTCGCCATCAACGAGCTGCCCGACCTCGCCGAGCGCATCCAGGTGTCCATGCTCAACGTGATGGAGGAGCGCGACATCCAGGTCCGCGGTTACACGCTGCGCCTACCGCTCGACGTCCTCGTGATGGCGAGTGCCAACCCGGAGGACTACACCAACCGCGGTCGCATCATCACCCCACTCAAGGACCGTTTCGGCGCCGAGATCCGCACGCACTACCCGCTGGAGCTCGACGACGAGGTGTCGGTCATCGAGCAGGAAGCCGACCTCACCGCCAGCGTCCCGACGTTCATCACCGAGATCCTGGCGCGGTTCACCCGCTACGCCCGCGACCATCCCTCGATCGACCAGCGCTCGGGGGTCTCGGCGCGGTTCTCCATCGCCGGCGCCGAAACCGTTGCCGCGGCCGCACTTCACCGTGCCACCGTCACCGGTGAGGACCAGGCGGTCGCACGCGTCGTCGATCTCGAATCGGTGATCGAGGTGCTGCGCGGCAAGATCGAGTTCGAGTCCGGTGAAGAGGGTCGGGAGCTGGAGATCCTCGAACACCTGATGCGCAAGTCCATCGCCGACGCGGTGCGGGCGCATCTGGGCGGGATCGACATGGCGCCGCTGGTCTCTGCGCTCGAAGAGGGCGAACCGGTGGTGACCGGCGATCGCGTCCGCGCTGCCGACCTGCTGGGATCGATCCCGTCGCCCGACACCACCGCTGCGGTCCTCGACCAGATCGCCGACCGTCTGGACGCCGACAGCGACGGGGAGCGCGCCAGCGCCGTCGAGTTGGCCCTCGAGGGACTGTTCCTGGCCCGTCGCATCGGCAAAGAGGCCGACGAGACCGGACAGACGATCTACGGCTGAGCGGCACCCTTCGTGGCTCGCTTCGCTCGCACCTCAGGGACCAGGGGCTCGCTGCGAGAGCGAGAGTGCAGGAACTGCTCCCTGAGGTGCGAGGAGCGAAAGCGACGAGCCTCGAAGGGCGCCGCTAGGACAACGAGGAGAACACATGGCGCGCAAGAGCTTCCACCGATCGCGCTACCAGCGGTACACCGGCGGTCCCGACCCCTTGGCGCCGCCGGTCGACCTGCGTGAAGCGCTGGAGACGATCGGCGACGACGTGATGGCCGGCGCCTCGCCGCAGCGTGCGCTGCGCGAGTTGCTGCGTCGCGGCACGCCGAACATGCGGGGGCTCGACAAGCTGCGCGAGCAGATCAACCGCCGGCGGCAGGAGCTGCTGGAGAAGCGGAATCTGGACGGTACCTTCGCCGAGATCCGCGAGCTCCTCGATCGCGCCGTGCTCGAGGAACGCAAACAGCTCGGGCGTGATCTCGACGACGACGCCCGGTTCGCCGAGATGCAGATCGGCAGTCTTCCGCCGTCGACGGCGCAGGCCGTCGAAGAACTGTCGGAGTACAACTGGCGCAGTCCGCAGGCGCGAGAGGACTACGACAAGATCAAGGATATCCTCGGGCGGGAGTTGTTGGATCAACGATTCGCCGGGATGAAGGAGGCACTCGAGGGGGCCGGCGAGCAGGACCGGCAGCGAGTGTCGGAGATGCTGAAGGACCTCAACGATCTGCTCGAGTCGCACAACAGGGGCGAGGACACCGGTACGAAGTTCGACGAGTTCATGGACAAGCACGGGGAGTTCTTCCCCGAGAACCCGAGCAACACCGACGAACTCATCGACTCGCTCGCCCAGCGTGCCGCCGCTGCACAGCAGTTCTACAACTCGCTCACGCCTGAGCAGCGGGCCGAACTCGACCAGCTCGCCCAGCAGGCGTTCGGGTCCCCGGACCTCATGAGCCAACTCGCGCAGATGGATTCGCAACTGCGCGCGGCACGTCCCGGTCTCGATTGGGACAACGCGCAATCCTTCTCCGGAGACCAGCCGATGGGCCTGGGGGAGGGGGCGGCGGCACTGCGCGACATCTCCGAGCTCGAGGCATTGTCCGAACAGCTGTCCCAGCAGTACGCCGGCGCGCAGATGGACGACATCGACCTCGACGCGCTCGCCCGCCAATTGGGCGACGAGGCCGCGGTCGACGCGCGAATGCTCGCCGAGCTGGAGAAGGCGCTGTCCGAGGAGGGCTTCTTCGACCGGACCGAGGACGGCCGACTTCGTCTGAGCCCCAAAGCGATGCGACAACTCGGGCAGTCGATCTTCCGTGACATCGCCGAACAACTGTCGGGACGCCGAGGGGACCGCCAGACCCGGCGGACCGGACTGCTCGGTGAACCGACCGGCGCCTCGCGTGAGTGGGAGTTCGGGGACACCGACCCGTGGGATGTCACGCGGACGGTCTCGAATGCCGTGTTGCGCACGGTGTCCGAGACCACCGAGCCCACGCTGGCGACCTCGGAGATGGCGCGGTCGGGCGTGCGCATCGATGTCCGCGACGTCGAGGTGTCCGAGACCGAGAGCCGTACGCAGGCTGCGGTGGTGCTCCTCGTGGACACCTCGTTCTCGATGGAGATGGAGGGGCGGTGGACGCCCATGAAGCGCACCGCGATCGCCCTGAACCACCTGATCTCCACGCGCTTTCGCAGCGACGAACTGCATCTCATCGCGTTCGGGCGCTATGCGCGTTCGATCGACATCGCCGAGTTGACCGGACTGCAGCCCCGGATGGAGCAGGGGACCAACCTCCACCACGCGCTGCTGCTGGCCCAGCGTCATCTGCGGAGGTTCCCCAACGCGCAGCCGGTGGTCCTGGTGGTCACCGACGGAGAACCGACCGCTCATCTCGATCCCAGCGGAGAGCCGTTCTTCTTCTATCCGCCGCACCCGCAGACGATCGCGTTGACCGTCCGCGAACTCGACCACGTCGCCCGAATCGGCGCCCAGGTCACGTTCTTCCGGCTTGGCGAGGACCCGGGACTGGCCCACTTCATGGACCAGATCGCGCGCCGGATCGGTGGCCGGGTGGTCGCGCCCGACGTCGACGGCCTCGGTGCGGCCGTCGTCGGGGATTACCTGCGAGCGCGGAAGGGCCGCCGGCGCGGCTGACTGGCCGGTGCCAACCGGACCGAGTCTCGCGGGCAGCCTGTTTCCCAGGCGGGGTGGGGCTTCAGACGGTGGGTTGTCAGACGGTCCGCGGTTTACGGCCGGCGATGACCCACAGCACGATCCCCACCAGCGCGAGCAGCCCTCCCAGGCCGCCACCGAACACCGCGAGCAGCACTCCGCCGACGCCGCTGAAGATTCCGGACGCGTCGATCGACGCCACCACCGCCGGTGAATCGCACTGGAACGAATAGGTGCCCGACTCGACGACCTCGAAGGAATCGAATGATTCGACCCCGGAACCGTCGAAGGTGAACTCCGTCGAGGTGTTCGTCCCGGACTCAAGGGCGGCCGGGCCGGTGATCTCGCACGATGGCACACCGTTCGCCGCCGAACTGAACAGCTGGAACGTGTCGCCGGCGTCGTAGTATTGCTCGGCCGTCGGGTTGACCTCGAACGCCTTGTCGGCCTGATCCACGACGTCGCCGATGCCGGCCACCGCCAGCACGACGCCCACGGCCACCGACAGGACCAGGATCACGGCGCCGACGAGCGTGAGGATCTTGCCCCACCTCCGCATGCCTGATCGGTCCTTACGCGGCGGCGGAGCCGGCGGATAGCTGCCGAAGGACCCGGGTTGTCCGTACGCGGGTTGTTGCCCATATCCCGCGCCGGGCAGAGGGGCGCCGGACTGTTGTGGCTGCCCGTATGGCTGTTCGCCGTAGGGGAACCGGCCGTCTGACGGTCCCGCCGGGCCGCCGGACTGTCCTGGGTCGTAGGGCTGGCTCATGATCGTCTCCGATATCCCCGGCAGTTGATGGTGATGGCCCGACCGGTTCCGGCCGCACGGGTGGATTATGCCGCGCGCGTGGCTTCGCGGTGGCTCGGTTGCCCAGACCGTTCCCGAGTCGAGAGCGGCGATGGCGCCGGGCGGCGCGCGAGCGTCCTCGGGGTGGTTGTGGGGGAAAGATCAGGGTGGTCGCAACGGATCACGGCCACTAGGGTCGACAAGCGTGACACAACCCGGCGAGCTCCCGATGCCCGACGACCGTCGTTCCCGCCTCCGTGCCGCGGACGCGGACCGCGAACTGGTCCACGAGATCCTGTCCGCGGCGATGGCCCACGGCAGTCTCTCACCGGTCGAATACGAGGAACGCGCCGGAAAGGCGGTTCTGGCGAAGACTTTCGGTGATCTCGATGCGCTGACCGATGATCTTCCCGTGGCGCAGCTCGGCGTCGCGATGCCGGCGGCCAGCCTTTCGCCGGGTCCGCGGGTCACCGGGCGCAGCGCCGACGGAGCGGTGCGGCATCGGCTCGCGATCATGTCGGGCAGCGAACTGACGGGGACCGCCGTCGTCGCCGATCAGCTCACGGCCACCGCCATCATGGGGGGTGTCGAGATCGACCTCCGTGAGGTCGAGTTCACGGCCCCGGTGCTGACGGTGCAGTGCGTCGCGATCATGGGGGGCGTCGAGATCAAGGTGCCCGAAGGTGTCTCGGTCGAGATCGGCGGACTGGGCATCATGGGCGGCTTCAGTGGCAAGTCGCAGAAGTCGCCGCGCCCGGGCGCCCCGGTGGTGCGGGTGACGGGCCTGGCGCTGATGGGCGGCGTCGACGTGAAACTCGTTGCCCGCGATCAACCCGACGCGTGATCGGGTGACTCGGCTCAGGCGAGGAGCAGTGCGATCACCATGATCGTCGGGATCGAGGTCAACGTCGTCAGTAATGCGGTGTCCCGTGCCAGGATCTGCCCCCGCCGGTACCGCGTCGCGTAGACGAGAACGTTTTGGGCCGTGGGCAGCGCCGCGATGACCACCTGGGCGAAGAGCGCGTCCCCTTCCTCGCCGAAACCCCAACGGGCGATGGTGTAGACGGTCATCGGCATCACAACCATCTTCAAGACGGTGGCCAGTGCAATGTCGCGGCGCGGACTCTCCCCCTTCTTGAACACCGCCACACCGGTCAGGGACAGACCGAAGGCAAGCAGGGCGGCCGGGACCGAGGCGTCGCCGAGCATCTTGAGCGGCGACATGACCGCGGCAGGCGGGGTCCACCCGGTCAGCGACACCGCCAGGCCCGCGAGGCCGCCGACGACGATCGGATTGGTGATGGGCGCGACCAGTGAATCGCGGATCAGGGACCGCCCGGCCTCACGGTCCAGTGCGGTGAGATCCAGCGCCAGCAATGCGATGGGGGAGTAGATGAGGATCTGGAACAGCAGAAGCGGCGCGATGAACGACGCGTCGTCGAGTACGAAGATCGCGATCGGCAGGCCGAGGTTGACGCTGTTGACATACGACGCGGAGAGTCCGCCGATGACCAGTTCTGGGGTCTGACGACGCAGCCAGAGCTTCGCGACGACGACGTAGACCGCGCCCATCAGGAAGGCGCTCCCACCCGCTATCAGCAGCGTCGACGAGAAGATCACCGCCAGATCGGAGGTGACCATGGAGTGGAACAACAAGGCGGGTGTGAAGACGAAGAACACCAGACGGGACAGCACCTCGTGGGCATGCTCGCCGATGACATGCGTCCGGCCGAGGACATAACCCACCCCGACTACAATGAAGATCACCGTGAACCCGGAGATGACGCCAGACACCGCTCGAGTTTAGTCGTTAGGGTGAAGAACGGATTTGTCGGATCGAGATGGGGGTTGTGCGTGAGTTATCCACCGGGACAAGGTTCGGGCCACGGTCAGGACGACTGGGGGACGGTGCCGAGCTCTGGACCGTCGGAGGGCTCCGGTCCCAACCTGAGCAAAGGTGACCAGGGTCAGGCTCATCAGTCTCCCGAATACGCACCCACCGAGTTCGGCCAGACGTACCAGCCGAATCCGTCGCAGAACCCGTATGAGCAGAACCAGTACGGCCAAAATCAGTACGGCCAAAATCAGTACGGGCAGAATCCCTACGGCCAGAACGCCTACGGCTCACCGTCGTCGGACCCCTACGGACAGCCACCCGGAGCGTCGTACGGGCAGTACACCGATCCGTATCAGGCGGGACAGGCGCCCGCGTACGGAACCGCTGGGTACGGGTCGCAGAACGCTTATGGCGCAGCCCCTTACGGTGGTGGCTATGGGTACGGTGCGCCGCAGCAGAAGAGCACCAACGGCAAGGCGATCGGGGCGTTGATCTCCGGAATCGTCGGCCTGGTGATGCTCGCCGCGTGCTTCCTCATCTCGTTTCCGGTGGGCATCGCAGCCGTCGTACTGGGTGTCATGTCCCGCCGCGAGGTCGAACAATCGGGCGGTACGCAGACCGGCTCGGGTATGGGCCTGGCCGGGATCATCACCGGAGCATTGAGCATCGTCGGCGCGCTCGTGTGGGTTGTCCTGTTCATCATCCTCATCGCGGCGGGCAACTCGACCGATTCCGTTTACTACTACTGAACGAATCTCGGGTCCTTTCGGGACCGTGATCGTCGACTTCGGCCGAGTTCGGGGTGCTTTCTCTCTAGTCTGTGCGTGATGTATAGCCATGCGCTGTGTACGCACGATCGTCGCGCCGGCCCAGCGGGCGCCCGGTGAAAGGCACCTGATGACGAACTCGCCCGACGGCGGGGATCCGCGAGATCCGTCCGCCGCACCCCGGCCGGACGCCGAGCCCCATGCGCAGTCCTCGGCCGATCCGCAGTCCGCGGCGTGGGAGCCCACCCGAAAAGCATCGGTGACCGAGCCGGAGACGGGTTCGGTCCCGGTGTCCTCGGCCCCGGGCGTCGTTCCGGAGGGCACCGAGGTCCCCGACTCGCACAGCCCCGCCGACGACGTCACCCGTGTGATCCGCACCGGCGGCGCACCATCGGGTGGAACCGACGGTGGGCCGGTGCATCCCCCGGCGGGCGCTCCTCCGCCGGCGGGTCCGGCGCCGTCGGGCTACGGTTCCACTCGCGTGATCTCGACGCGCCCGCCCGCCGGGCCACCCCCGCAAGTCGGACGTCCCCTCGCCGGTCCGCGTCCCCAGCCAGGGCAGCCCGGTCGTTATCCGCCCGGCCCCGCCCGGCCTCCGGGCTACGGACCGCCGCCCGGTCACGGGCAGCCCGGGGCGTCGATGCAGGGGCAAGCCGCACGGCACCCCTACAGCCAACCTTCGCCGGGCCCGTCATCCGCACCGGACGTGCGGCCGCAGGACGGGCCGTTGCAGGACGGGCAGCTGCAGGACGGGGCCGGAAGGTCCACCAACACTCTCGCCGTCGTCGCGCTGGTCGCGTCGCTGCTGGGCCTGGTGTGCAGTGGCGTCGGCGGGCTCGTCGGACTGGTGCTCGGTGTCGTCGCCCGCAAGCAGATCGCGGCGTCCGACGGCACCCAGACCGGCGACGGTGTCGCCCTCACCGCGGTCATCATCGGCGCGTTCGTCGCGATCGTGTGGATCGCATACTGGCTGGTCGTCGTGCTGACCGAGGCCCGCACACCGTGGGACTACTTCTGACATCGCAGCGGGCCGGCTGGGCGATGGAGCCCATTTTGGAGCTGGGCGTCCTCGCCAGGTAGTCTGGTCGGGTTGTGTGCCGCGCCCGCGCGGGCAGAGGGGCGCACTGATGAGGCCGATCCAGTGACGACATGCGTCACCAGCGGCCACGCAGACCACAGTAGGAGAAGGGCTCAACCATGGCTGTACCGAAGCGCCGGATGTCGCGGGCGAACACCCGTAGCCGTCGATCGCAGTGGAAGGCGGAAAACCCCGCACTGCAAGAGGAGAAGGTGAACGGCGTTCCCGTGCGGATTCCGCGTCGGCTCGTCAAGGCGGCTCGCGCCGGCCTCATCGATCTGGATCGTCGCTAGTCTCGTCCGGTAGCCGTTCCGGCACCGCACCGTCTCACCGATGACCGCCCCCGGGATCGTCCGGGGGCGGTCATTCGTGTGCGGAAGTGCCCGGGACGGCGCGCAGTGTCCTGAGTGAGGTGTTCTCGTGCTGCTCGAGGTGCTGAACTTCGCGGGTATCGCGGTCTTCGCCGCGTCGGGTGCCACGTTGGGGGTCCGCAAGGACTTCGACATCTGGGGCATCATCACCGTCGGAGTGCTCACCGGCGTCGGTGGCGGAGTGATCCGTGATGTGCTGCTCGGCATCAATCCGCCCGCCTCGATAGACGGGTGGGGTCCGGTCGTCACCGCGACCGCCGCGTCTGTCGTGGTGTTCTTCTTCCACCCGGCCTTCACCGCGCTGCACCGCTCGATCCTGGTTCTGGACGCGTTCGGGATGGGTCTCTTCGCCGCGACCGGTGCCGGGATCGCGATCGACGTCGGCGCCAGTCCCTTCGCGGCGACCACCGTCGGACTCCTCACCGCGGTCGGCGGTGGTGTCCTGCGCGACGTGATCTCGAACGAGATCCCCCTGCTGCTTCAGCCCTCCGACCTGTACGCCGTACCCGCGGTCCTCGGCGCCGCAGTGGTCGCGGTGGGAGCCACTTACACGTCTGCCCCGGGATGGGTGTGGCTCGTCGTCGGGTCGGTGCTCGCCACCGGGCTCCGGCTCGCGAGCCTGCGTTTCGCGCTGCGCCTCCCGACGGCGCGCCGCTGACCCCGCTCGCAAACCCACCACCGTTGGACAGGTCCACCACCGATCACCCGGTGGCTTTGTCCATTAGGGGTGGGTTTGCGAAGGGCGGTGCGCCGGCGATGCGAAGAGCGTCGGTGAGCAGGGCGGCGAACGCGGCCTTGTCCTGAAGGTCCCGCCACGTCCATCGGACGACGGTGTACCCCAACGCCCGCAGCTTGTCTTCACGGGCTTTCTCTTCCACGACCGTCTGCCAGGCGGGTTTGTCGCCGCCGAGGGCGCCGCTGTACTTGACCATCCCGTCGAACTCGCCGATGACTGTGCCGGCGAGAAGGAAATCGACCCGGGCGGTGAACGAGTCGTCGCCGATGGTCACCTGCTGGCGGGGGATCGGAATCCCGGGGATCTCGAACATCACTGCACGGCTGAGGGATTCGCCCACGCTCTCGGAGAGCTTGCTCGCCATCGGCAGCATTCGACGTAACGTCTCCACGCCCTTGAACCGTTTGCTCGACTCCAGGATCTTCGCCAGCCGGTCAGGGTCGGCCCCGGCGGCGAGCGCGGAATCGAGCACGACAAGCGCTTGGCGGCTGGTGCCGAGCCGGGCGACGTCGCACGCGGTGCGCTCGACCGAGGTGACACACACCCCGTCGACGACCATGACGTCCTCCGAGGCGACGACGGCCTGGTGTCTCATCACGCGAGCGGACCGTTTGCCGACCTTCGGCGACGTGACGTGAACCCGGGCGACGTCGGGACTCAGCATCGGGAGTCCGTGGATCGCTGCGGCCGACACGTGACTGAAGATCCGGCCGGGCTCGCCGGCGGCGGCCGCCGCCAACACGGTGAGACGGTGCTGCTCGATCCGGGCGAGTCCGGCGACCAGCTCACGATCGGCCATCGCCCCGGGCCACAACCGGGTGAGTTGCCGGGCGTCGACGCGTCGCTGCAACTGTTTGTCGGTGCTGTCGGTTCGAACTGCGTCAGAGCGTCGAACAAGGCCGTGCTGATCGGTCGCGAGGTCCATGAGTCTTGGACGCACCCGGGGCGTCGCCGGTGCCACCCATAGACAAACCCACCGCCGATGGACAGCTCCTCCACCTCGACGGTGGTGGATGTGTCCATCGGTGGTGGGTTTGTCCCGGGGGCGCGGGCGGCTACTGAGCGATGTACTTGTTGACGGTCCGGTTCAGGAAGTTGGGGATGAACTTGGCGGCATTCTGTAGGAACAGGGTCTGGGCGCCGACGGAGTAGCTCGTGCGGTGCAGCAGCTTGTCCTGGCGCGTGGGGTGCACCGACTCCCAGATCTTCTCGGCGACCTGCTCCGGGGTGATGCGGATGCCGAGCGTCTTGGTGGACTTGGCGCCACCGGTGGCCAGTGCGGTTTTCGCCCACAGCGGCCAGATGCTGACGACGCGGATGTCGTCGTGCTCCCATTCCAACTCGAGCGCCTCGGTGAGGCCGGCGACGAAGAACTTGGTCGCGGAGTACACGGCGATGCCGGGCTGGCCGTAGATGGCCGACGCCGATCCGATGTTCACCAGGTGCGCGCCCGGCGTCTTCTTCAAGTAGGGGTAGGCGGCCTGGGCGCCGAGGGCGACGCCGAGGGCGTCGATGTCGATCTGACGCTTGATCTGATCCGGCGTGATGTGGTCGATCTGGCCCTCGTGGAGGATGCCGGCGTTGTTGTCGAGCACGTCGAGGGTGCCGCCGGTGTGCGAGGTGAACTCGGCGAGGGCGTCGGCCCACTGATCGGGCTCGCGGACGTCGATGGTGCCGGTGATGAAGTCGGGATGGTCTGCCTTCACCTTCGCCAGGGCGTCCGGGTCGACGTCGTAGACGCCGACCGTCCATCCTTCGCGTCCGAACCGCTCCGCGGTGGCGAGACCGATACCGGCGGCCCCACCGGTGATGAAGATGGAAGGCATGCGAACTCCTGTCGATGAACGGGTACTGCATTGACGGCGCTGACCTGCGGCGATCGTGTCCGATGTCGAACTTACCGGTGAGTATATTCGCTGATTCGTTTACTCCGTCACCAGGCGGTGCTATCTTGACAACACGCATTGTCATTACATCGATCATTGTCACGATCGACGACGACCGGAAGCGAGTTCTCCATGACCGCCGCGATGGAACGATCAGAGAATGTCATCAGTCTGCGTGACCAGGGCACCGAAGAGGTGTCGGCACGCTTGCTGGCGTCGGCTGCCCGGCTCTCGCGCAACGCGATGACCGAGATCGACTGGTCCAAGCCGATGGACCCCACCAAGTACGGCTGCAGCCCGGAATGGTCCTCGCTGTACGGCACCGCGTACTGGGACGAGCTCACCGAGGAGCAGCGCATCTCGGTCACGCGCCACGAGTTCGCGTCGATCATGAACATCGGGATCTGGTTCGAGATGATCCTGCAGGAGATGGTGATCCGCGATCAGTACCTCGGGGACTACCACGGTTCGGAATTCCAGTTCGCCCTCACCGAGGTCGCCGACGAGTGCCGGCATTCGCTCATGTTCGCGAAGGCCTCGGAGAAGATGGTCGGTGCGTCCTACCATCCGTCGAAGAAGGTCTCCCGGCTGGGCAAGATCTTCATGCAGACCGCCAAGAACGAGGTCGCATACGCGGGAATCCTTGTCGCCGAAGAAGTCCTGGACGTCTTCCAACGCGGATGCATGCGTGACGACCGGGTTCTCGACTTCATCCGCACCGTCAACGAGATCCACGTCCTCGAGGAATCGCGGCACATGAAGTTCGCGCGGGAAGAGGTCCGCGACTCGCTGCAGGGCGTCAGCTGGGCGCGCCGCCAGTTCAGTGCCCTCTCCGTGGCGATCGGGGCCTACTTCATCGTCACGAGTCTGGTGCAGCCCAAGGCCTTCGCCGACGCCGGGCTCGACGTCGACCGAGCCGTCCGCGAGATGCGCGGCAACTCGCACTTCCACTCGATGATCCGCAGTAGCTGCGCCCACCTCATGGAGTTCCTCGACGAGGTCGGCCTGCTCACCAAGCCCGCCATGCGTTACTACCGGAAAGCGCACATGCTCTGATGTTCGTCATCACCCAATCATGTTGCAGCGACGCGGCATGCGTCTCGGTGTGCCCGGTGAACTGCATCCACCCCACACCCGAGGAACGCGGTTTCGGCAGCTCCGACATCCTGCACATCGACCCTGAGGCGTGCATCGACTGCGGTGCCTGTGCCGACGCCTGCCCCGTCGACGCGATCTACCCCGCGGACAAGCTCGGTACCCGCGACAAGGTGTTCATCGACATCAACGCCGACTTCTACAAGAACAATCCGGACGTGAAGTCGGGTTGGGCTCCGGTGGACGAGGAGTCCGGATCCACGGTCAACTACCCGGACGTCCCGAAACTGCCTGCAGGACTGCGGGTCGCGTTGGTGGGAACGGGACCGTCGGGCGGCTACGCGCTGCGGACACTGCTCGACCGCACCGAGGCGCAGGTCACCGTCATCGACAAGCTGCCGACGCCGGGCGGGCTCGTCCGGGCCGGCGTCGCACCGGACCATCCCGGAACCAAGGGGGTCCTGCGTGGCTTCGACCTCCTGTACCGCGATCCGCGCGTGACGATGATGACCAACGTGACCGTCGGGGACGGCCCCGGCGAGATCACGCCCGCCGAGCTCGCCGAGCACTTCGACGCCGTGTTCTACGCGGTCGGCGCGAGCGAGTCACGGCGCCTGGGCATCCCGGGTGAGGACCTGCCCGGATCGACATCCGCCACCGACCTCGTGGCCTGGTACAACGGTGTGCCCGGCGTCGATGCGGGACCGCCCCTCCGTCGGGGGACGACCGATGATCCGGCCACGGGTCGCGCGGTCGTCGTCGGAACGGGCAACGTCGCGCTCGACGTCGCACGAATTCTCGTGTCGCCACCGGATCTGCTCGCGACGACCGACATCGCCGACCGGGCGCTGGACATCCTGCGCGAGCAGAATGTCCACGAGGTCGTGTTGCTGGGTCGCCGGGATCAGGCCTCGGCCGCCTACACCGCAGCCGAATACCGTGCGCTGTCGGAGATCCCGGGCGTCGACGTCGAGGTCATCGACGGCCTCGACGACGAGGTGCCGTCCTTCGCGGAACCGGCCGACCCGGCACGGCGTCGAATCGTCTTTCTCTTCCACAGCTCACCGGAAGAGATCACGGGCGACCCGCAGGTCGCGTCGATCACGGTCCGTACCGGCGAGGGACGCCACCACATCGCGACCGACCTGGTCGTCCGGTCGATCGGCTACCGGTCGACGCCTATCCCCGGGGTGATGTTCGACGACCAGCGCGGGGTCTTCGGCAACGTCGACGGCCGGTTGGTCGACGAGACGGGCGGCATCGTCCCGGGCGGATACGTACTGGGATGGGCGAAGCGCGGCCCCAGTGGCGGAATCGGCGCGAACAAGATGTGCGCGACCAGTACCGTCGAGGACTTCATCGACGACGTCGCAGCCGGGCGACTCAAGCGCACCGAGCGTGAGCCGGGCGCCTTCGGCGCACTTGTGCGCAAGCGCGTCCGGACGGTCATCGGATACCGAGGCATGCGCGCCATCGACCGTCAGGAACGTCGTCGGGGTCTCGAGCAGGGCCGCCCGCGGGTGAAGTTCACGCAGATGGCGGAGATGGTCGGCGCAGCGGGGTGGCGCCGGACCTGAGGTCCACCGTCGGCGCGGAGTCCCGCCGCGCCGGCGCTCGACCGTGGCACGATCGGGGTTCCGGCATGTCGAGGGAGGCACGATGACGACGACCGATACCGACCAGAAGTGGCGCGAGCGATCGTTGTTCGTGGTCTTCGTGGCTGCTCTGGTGAGCCAGAACGCCATCGCGATTCCCTACGTACGGAGAAACGGTCCCGAGTCGGTGAAGGACTTCTTCGTCGGCGACATCCTGAAGACGACGCCAGGCCGGTTTGCGATGGTGGACCTCACCTTCGTCGTCATCGGATTTCACCTGTGGGCCTTCGCCGAAGCCCGCCGACTCCGCATCCTGCCGTGGTGGGCCGCCTCGGTGGTTTTGACCTTCGGGGTGGGTATCGCGACTGCGATCCCGTTCTTCTTCCTCGCGCGGGAGCGGGCGCTCGGCTCGCGATAGTCCTAATGCCCGCGCTCTCCTCGGCGAGCGGGCCCGGTGAGAACCAGACAACGCCGCCGTAACACCGCGGCAAGTCGCATTTCATGCGCCTCGCGGATAGTGGCCGCATGTCGAGCACTCCACATTTCCTGCAGGGTGTCTACGCTTTCGCCGGCACGGGGCTGACCAGGCCGGGGCCGATCGATGCTTCACTGACCTTCGTGGTCCCGTCGGGAATGACGGCTCAGCCGTTGTATTTTCGCGGCGGCAACAGCTCCGATGAACTGATCTGCGTCACCCTGGTGCGCGACGGGTCGCCGATGCGGATGTTCCCGATGGGCGCGCGGTCGTCGGTGAACGTGCCGCTGCGTGTCGTCGAGGACGTGGATCCCGACTCGAGGCTGGAACTGGTTCTCGCTGCACCCGAAGGGGCCAGTGGTGAGGTCGTGGTCGACTTCGGGCTGGTCGTGTTCTGATGCGCGACGACAAGTCGGCGGAGCACGGCGACAGATCTCGGGAGAAGCGTCGGCTCGTCGTCGTGGGCAACGGTATGGCCGGTGCGCGAACCGTCGAGGAGATCATCTCCCGGGGCGGTGGCGACCAGTTCGACATCACCATGATCGGCGACGAACCGTATGGCAACTACAACCGGATCATGCTCAGCCACGTGCTCGCCGGGGAGAGCAGCGTCGACGACGACGACCTCATGCTCAATCCGATGGCGTGGTACCGCGAGAACGACGTCACGCTGTACTCCGGCGACCGTGCCGAGTCGATCGACAGGTTCGCCAAGACCGTCACCTGCGCAAGCGGTCGCATCATCGCGTTCGACGTCCTGATCATCGCCACCGGGTCGCACACCTTCTTCCCGAACATGGACGGATTGCGTGAACCCGACGGCAAACTCGCGCGCGGGGTGTTCGGTTTCCGCACCATCGAGGACACCAACGGCATGCTGCAGATGGCGACGTCGCGAGATCACGTGCGAGCGGTCGTCATCGGGGGTGGCCTACTCGGACTCGAGGCCGCGTACGGCTTACAGACGCAGGGCGTCAGCGTCGATGTCGTCCACTCGCCCGGGCACCTGATGAACCAGCAACTCGACGAGCGTGGTGGGCGCGTGCTGCGCAACAAGATCGAGTCGCTCGGCGTGGGTGTACACACCGGCAAGAGGACCACCTCGGTACTGCGGAACGAGAGCGGGGCCATCACGGGAGTCGGTTTCACCGACGGCGATTCGCTGCCCGCCGACATGATCGTGGTCACCGCGGGTATCCGGCCGAACGTCGAGATCGCCCGCGGTGCCGGGCTGGTCGTCGAACGCGGGATCGTCGTCGACGACCAGATGCGCTGCGAAGACGAGGCTTTCATCTACTCGGTCGGGGAGTGCGCGCAGCACCGCAGTGAGGTGTACGGGCTGGTGGCGCCGCTGTGGGAACAGGCTGTGGTGCTGGCCGACGTTCTGACGGGTGCGAATCCGCAGGCCGAATACCATGGTTCGCGGTTGACGACGAAACTCAAGGTCGCCGGTGTCGACGTCGCCGCGATGGGCGTCAAGGGCCCCGAGCGCGACGACGACGAGTTCGTCCAGTTCTACGAACCGCGCAACGGCGTCTACAAGAGCGTGGTGGTGCGGGACAACAAGCTCATCGGCGCGATGCTGCTCGGGGACATCTCGAAGGTCAGCTTCCTCACCCAGGCGTTCGACGACAAGGTCCCACTGCCCGACGAACGTATCTCCATGCTGTTCGACCTCGGCACGCCCAGCGCCGAGACCGGTGCCGCCGAACTCGCCGACGACGTCCAGGTGTGCAACTGCAACGGCGTCACCAAGGGCGACATCGTGAGCTGTGTGGCGTCGGGGTGCACCAGCGTCGGGGAGGTGTGCGCGAAGACGCGCGCGGGCAAGGGATGTGGGTCGTGCAAGGGTCTCGTCGCCGACATCGTGGAGTTCGCCGCGGGAGACTCACTGACCACGGACGCATCCGCCGAGTGGTACGTCCCGTCGATTCCGCTGACCAAACCCGAACTCATCGATGCCATCCGCCGCCAAGATCTGCGGTCGGTCAGTGAGGTGTTCGCCGAACTCGCACCCGGGGGCGAGGACGCGACCGCGAAAATGCCGGTGGCGTCGCTGCTGCGGATCATCTGGGGATCGGACTGGAAGCGCGAACCCGGTGCTCTGTTCGTGAACGATCGTGTGCATGCGAACATCCAGCGGGACGGGACCTTCTCGGTGGTGCCCCAGATGAAAGGCGGCGTCACCTCACCCGGCCAGCTCCGCAAGATCGCCGACGTCGCCGAGAAGTACTCGATCCCGATGATCAAGGCGACCGGCGGGCAGCGACTCGACCTGTTGGGCGTCAAGAAGGAAGACCTGCCCAAGGTGTGGGAGGACCTCGGCATGCCGTCGGGTTACGCCTACGGCAAGAGTTTCCGGACCGTCAAAACCTGTGTGGGCACCGACTATTGCCGGTTCGGACTCGGCGACTCCACCCAGCTCGGCATCGACATCGAGACGCGGTACCAGGGCCTCGAGTCACCCGCGAAACTCAAACTGGCCGTGACAGGTTGCCCGCGGAACTGCGCGGAGGCCCTGTGCAAGGACTTCGGCGTGGTGGCGATCGGTGACGGCAAGTGGGAGATCTACGTCGGTGGCGCTGCCGGCGCACACATTCGCAAGGGAGACGTGTTGGCGACCGTGGACTCACCTGCCGAGGTGATCCGATTGTGCGGCATCTTCATCCAGTTCTACCGCGAACGGGGCAGGTGGCTCGAGCGGACCTACGACTTCGTGCCGCGGATCGGTATCGAAGAACTCCGGGCAATCGTCGTCGACGACCGTGACGGGTTGGTGGCCGGCCTGCAGGAACGGATCGACGAGGCGGTGGAAGCCTACGTCGATCCGTGGCTCGACCGCGCCGCACCGAAGTCGCCCGCACAGTTCACCTCCGCGCTGCCGCTGCTTCCGCTGCCACAGGTGCCGGTGCGATGACGAGCGTGTCGGCCGACCCGGGCGTCGTGATCGGACTCGTCGAGGACCTGCACATCGGCGAGAGCCGGGCATACGCGGTGCACGGCAGGCAGATCGCCGTGTTCCGCCTCACCGACGGCACGCTGCGCGCCACGGACGCGGTGTGTCCACACCGCGGCGGACCGCTGGCCGACGGCCAGTTCGATCTCTCAAAGGTCGTCTGCCCGCTGCACCAGTACGCTTTCGGGTTCGCCGACGGAGGGTGCACCTCCGAGGACGTCGGCGGCGTCGGTGTGCACCGCGTCGAGGAACGAGGCGGCGAGATCGTTCTCTGGCTCTAGGGTCGCGCCCGCTCGGACAAACCCACCACCGATGGACACATCCACACTCGCTCGGGGGGTGGATGTGTCCATCGGTGGTGGGTTTGCGGGTGGAGTGCTCTGCTCCTCAGTACACGTCCCGCACGTAGCGCTTGTCGGCGGCGAGGGCCTTGACGTAGGCCTCGGCGCCGGCGGGGGAGCGTCGACCGTATTGCGCCACAATTCCTTTCAGGGCGGCGTCGACGTCCTTGGCCATACGTGTGGCGTCGCCGCAGACGTACACGTGCGCTCCGTCGTGAAGCCACTGGTACAGCTCTTCGCCGTGTTCACGCATACGGTCCTGCACGTAGATCTTGTGGTCCTGGTCGCGAGAGAACGCGACGTCGAGGCGTGTCAGCAGGCCGTCGCCGAGCATGGTCGTGAGCTCGTCGCGGTAGTAGAAGTCGGTCGCGGAATACTGCTCGCCGAAGAACAGCCAGTTCTTCCCGCTGTGGCCCAGTGCCTCTCGCTCCCGCAGGAATCCGCGGAACGGGGCGATGCCGGTGCCGGGCCCGATCATGATCATCGGGGTGTCCGGGTCCGCCGGTGGACGGAAATGGCTGGTGGAGGTGACGAACACACCGACTTCGTCCTCGGCGCGGTCGGCGAGGAACGTCGAACAGACACCGCCGCGCGGGGTTCCGTACAGGTTGTATCGCACCGCCGACACCGTGAGTTGTACCTCGTTCGGGCTCTCGAGTGGGCTCGACGAGATCGAGTAGGAGCGGGGAACGATCGGCTTGAGGACCTGCATCCACTCCTCGACGTCGGCGGCGACGGGGTGATCGGCCAGGATGTCGACCGACTGCCTGCCCCACGACCAGTCGTTGAACTGCTGGCGATTACCGGGCGCCGCGAGGGTCTGGAGGTTGCCGGAACCCGTGCGGTCGCCGACGAAACGCGCGAGATCCGGGGTCACGCGAGCGAATTCGAGTCGTTCGCGCAACGCCGTATGCAGGGGCATTGCGTCGCCGCCGACCGTCACCGGCGTATCACTGTCCAGCCCGGTGCGCGTGAGGAACTCCTCGACGAGTGCGGGGTCGTTGTGCGGCCACACACCGAGTGCGTCACCGGCCTGATAGGTCAGGGTGTCGGCCGGGAGCCGGAACCCGAAGTTGCGCACGTCCTTCGCCGATCCGGCTCCATTGAGTCTGTCGTTGCGGACGAGTGAGGTGATCAGCGGCTTCTTGCGCGAGTAGGCCGGTGCGGAGCGGACCGACGGTGCGGCCGCGGAGTCGGCCGGTTCGCTGACGACGGTGACCCGGTCGGCGGTCACCTCCGACGTCGGCGCCTTGTTGCCCAAGCTGATCGCCCGGATGACATCGTTCAGCCATCCGCCGGCCGTCTCCTCGAAGTCGGGTTCGCAATCGACCCGGTCGACGAGCCGACGACCGCCGAGTTCGCCGATCCGCGCATCGAGCTTTCGGCCGTGACCGCAGAAGTCGTCGTAGTTGGAATCTCCCAGCGCCAGAACGGCATAGTCGATCCCGGACAGGTCCGGCGCATCGTCGGAGTTCAGCGCATCCCAGAACGACGACCCGTTGTCGGGCGGGTCCCCGTCGCCGGTGGTCGACGTGACGAACAGGGCGGTGCCACGCAGTTCGTCGACCGCCACGTCGTCCATCGACTTGGCATCGACGTTGCGCCCGCTGGCTTTCACGCGTTCGGCGGCTTCGGCGGCGAGTTCCTCGGCGTTGCCCATCTGCGACGCCCACAGCACGGTGACCGTGTCGGCGGGTGCCTGCGTCGGGGTCGGATCGGATCCGGGCCCCGGCGAGTCGGCATCTGCTTCGGCGCGCGAGTACATGCCGGCAAGGAGGCCGGACACCCACATCCGGACCTCGTCTCGTAGCGGAGCGTCGGTCGGAACGGTCGGCACCCCGGCGCGTCCGGCCTCGAGTCCGGTGGCCATGCCCGCCAGGTACAGCATCTCCGCGGGCAGCAGATCGGGACGCGGTACGTCCGGAACCCCCAGCGCCACGGCGAGTTCCGAGGCGCCATCGGATTTCCCGGCGTGCGGTGACGGTGTCGGTGAACCGACCACCCGGGTCAGGGTCACGGCACACACTTTCAACTCGGGCTGCTGGGAGAGCGGGTCCACTGCGTCCGAGGTGACCGCGTTGATCGCGAGATGCTCGCCGAAGACGTCGTTCCAGTGGAAGGGGACGAAGCAGTTCCCCGGGCGGACACGGTCGGAGATGCGGGCGGGCAACACCGCTCGTCCGCGGCGCGAGGCCACCTCGACCTTGTCCTTCGGCGAGACACCCATCCGTTCGGCATCCGCGGGATGCAGTTCGACGAACGGTTCGGGGTTGAGTTTGTTGAGCTTGGCGACCCGACCGGTCTTGGTCATGGTGTGCCACTGGTGCGGCAACCGCCCGGTGTTGAGCAGGAACGGGTAGTCGTCGTCGGGCATCTCGTCGGGATCGATGTGCGGCCGGGCGAAGAACTGGGCACGACGCGTCGGCGTGGCGAAGGCCAGGCGCGGCACCGAGCCGTCGTCGAGCCGGTGCAGAGTCTGGCTTCGACCGTCGTTGAGGTATCGGATCGGGTTGCGGGACGAGATGTCTGACGGATCGGGCGCAGCGTCGTCGACGGGCGGGGACGGCCACTGCACCGGCGTCCGGCTAAGTCGGTCGTAGGTGATCCCACGCAGGTCATACCCGGTGTTGGGGTTGGCGAAGCGTTTGATCTCCTCGAACACCTCCTCGGCGCTGGAGTAGTCGAACGCGTGGGCGTAGCCCATCTCGGAGGCGATCCGGGCGATGAGCTTCCAGTCCGGGATCGCCTGCCCGGGCGCCGACAGCGCCGGCTCGAACAGCGTGAGATTCCGTTCCGAATTGACCATCACCCCGGTCGATTCCGACCACAGCGTCGCGGGCAGGACCACGTCGGCGTACTGATTGGTCTCGGTCTCGGCGAAGGTGTCCTGGGTGATGACGAGGTCGGCACGTTCGAGTCCCTCGATCACCGTCTTCCGATTACCCACCGAGGCAACCGGATTGGTACAGATGATCCAGCACGCCTTGATGTCCCCGTCGGCCATCCGACGGAACATGTCGACGGTCCCGCCACCGACGTCGGTGCGCAGTGTCCCGGCCGGGAGTTCCCACACGTCCTCGACGAACTCCCGATCGGCGTCGGAGACCAGCGCCCGCTGACCGGGCAGACCCGGCCCCATGTAACCCATCTCGCGACCGCCCATGGCGTTCGGCTGGCCGGTCAGCGAGAACGGTCCACTCCCGGTACGGCAGATGGCGCCGGTCGCGAGGTGGAGGTTGATGAGCGCGTTGGTGTTCCACGTTCCGTGCGTCGACTGGTTGAGCCCCATCGTCCAGCAACTCATCCAGTTGCCCGCGGTCCCGATGATCTCGGCGGCGGCGCGCAGATCGGCGGCGTCGATACCGGTGATGGCCTCGACGACGTCGGGTGGGTACTGGGCGGCGAAGTCCGGCATCTGCTCGAAGCCGTCGGTGAACGATTCGATGAACTCGTCGTCGAGGTGACCGCCGTCGATGAGCAGATGCAACAGGCCGTTGAGCAGGGCGAGGTCGGTACCCGACTTGATCTGCAGGAACAGGTCGGCCTTGTCGGCGGTGGCGGTACGACGCGGATCGATGACGATGAGTTTCGCGCCGGCCTTGACGCGGTCCATCATCCGCAGGAACAGGATCGGATGGCAGTCGGCCATGTTGGCGCCGATGACGAGGAAGACGTCGGCATGGTCGAAGTCCTCGTACGACCCGGGCGGTCCGTCAGAACCCAGCGACAGCTTGTAACCGGTGCCCGCGCTGGCCATGCAGAGTCGTGAGTTGGATTCGATGTGGGTGGTGCGGACAAACCCCTTGGCCAACTTGTTGGACAGATACTGCGCTTCGAGCGACATCTGACCAGACACGTACAGCGCAACCGCATCGGGTCCGTGCTCGTCGACGATCGCCCGGAGTCGGCGAGCGGTGTCGGAGATGACGGCGTCGAGGTCGGCGGGCCGGAGCTGACCGCCGCGGTCGTCGCGGACCAGGGGAGTGTGCAGGCGGCCACCGGCCGCGAGCATGTCGGCCGTCGTCGAACCCTTGGTGCACAGACGCCCGAAGTTGGTGGGGTGATCGGCACGCCCGACCGTCTTGGTGACCCGGTCGGAGTCCTCGTCGACCTTCATCTCCATGCCGCAACCCACGCCGCAGTAGGCGCAGAGGGTCATCACCGATTTGGAGACAACGGAGCGAGTGGGTGCGGGGACGGTCACGGCTCCCAGCGTCGGAGCCGCATGTTTCGCGACCCGAAGCCCGGCGTTACGCATCCATCAACTTGACCTCACAGGGCGTCGCGCGGGGTGTGAAAGAGGTCCGGAACCGCAGGTGAGCCCTGATATGGTCAGTTCACCGCACGGGTTTCGGCGTTGCTCAGCCCTATCTCAGCCGAGGTGGATAAGACTGTATCCATGCGCATCCTCGTGGTCGACGACGACCGGGCCGTCCGGGAGTCGTTGCGACGGTCGCTCACCTTCAACGGATACAGCGTCGAGACAGCAGGCGACGGTATCGAGGCACTCGAGAAGATACTGGCCGACCGGCCAGATGTCGCGATCCTCGACGTCATGATGCCCCGCCTCGACGGCCTCGAGGTCTGTCGCCGACTCCGTTCCGCCGGTGACGACCTGCCCATCCTCGTGTTGACCGCCCGGGACTCGGTGTCCGAACGGGTCTCCGGTCTCGACGCCGGAGCCGACGACTACCTGCCCAAGCCCTTCGCCCTCGAGGAACTCCTGGCACGACTCCGGGCACTGTTGCGTCGTGCCTCACCGGACGACGACGCCGACAACGAGACCCTCACGTTCGCCGACCTCTCGCTCGACCCGGTGACCCGCGACGTCACCCGCGGGGAGCGTTCCATCAGCCTCACGCGCACCGAGTTCGCACTGCTCGAGATGCTGATGGCCAATCCGCGTCGCGTGCTGTCACGCAGCCGCATTCTCGAAGAGGTGTGGGGATACGACTTCCCGACCTCCGGGAACGCGCTCGAGGTCTACGTCGGTTATCTCCGCCGCAAGACCGAGGCCGATGGCGAGTCGCGACTGATCCACACCGTGCGCGGCGTCGGATACGTGTTGCGGGAGACGCCGCCCTAGTGGGCAGGTCGTCGGACCCGGCGTCGACGCCGACCACCGGGGCCCGGTTTCCGCTGCGCGACCGAATCGCCCAGGCGCTGACCGGCAATGCGGCAGGTGCGGGCGGTTCGGCGGAGAAGGAGATGCGTGCGCCGATGCCGCTCACGCGTGCGGTGTCGCTGCGCACGCGTGTGACCATCCTGTCTGCCACCGTCGTCCTGGTCTCGGTGAGTCTCATGGCCGCCGCGGCGTATTTCGTCGTCTACCGGGCGATGTACAACGACGTCGATCAACAACTGGAGAGCCGCGCCGACGGCATGGCGGCCCTGGCGCGTGCCGGTGTCCTACGCAACCAGCCCGAACAGCTGGTGGCGGGAACGGTGTTCTCCACCAACATCTCCATCGCGCTGGTCACCCCCAGCGGCGAGACCTACCTCATCGGGCAGGTGCCGTTCGAGGACGTCGAACGCGGGATCGTGCGCTCGCCTTCGGTTCCCGGCTCCAACAAGCAGAGTCTGCGCACCACGCGCAACCAGCGGGTCCTCACCCGCAAACTCGACGACGGCAACACCCTTGTGCTGGCGCAGAGCCTGATCCAGACCGATCGGACACTGAAACGGTTGGCCTGGGTGTTGTTCGTGGTGGGTTGCGGCGGAGTCGCTCTCGCGGCCCTGGCGGGGACGACGGTCGCGCGTGCCGGACTGCGCCCGGTCGCACGGCTCAACCGGGCCGTCGAACGGGTCGCCCGCACCAACGATCTCACCCCGATCCCGGTGACCGGCAATGACGAATTGGCGCGCCTGACCGTCAGTTTCAACGCCATGCTCAGGGCACTCGACGAATCACGGGATCGCCAGGCGCGTCTCGTCGCCGACGCCGGGCACGAGTTGCGCACCCCGCTGACCTCGCTGCGGACCAATCTCGAACTGCTCATCGCCGCCAGCCGGCCGGGAGCCCGCGAGGTACCCGAACAGGACATGGTCGAGCTGCGGTCCGACGTCATGGCCCAGATCGAGGAGTTGTCCACGCTGGTGGGCGATCTCGTCGATCTCGCGCGCGAGGATGCGCCCGAGGTCATCTACGAGGAGGTCGACCTGGCCGAGGTCGTCGAGCAGTCACTCGAACGAGTTCGACGCCGCCGCAACGACGTCGAGTTCGACGTAGACCTCTCACCGTGGTTCGTGTTCGGCGAACAGCACGGACTGTCGCGTGCGGTGCTGAACGTGCTGGACAACGCGGCCAAGTGGAGTCCGCCGGGCCGCACCGTGAGCGTCGCCCTGACGCAGGTCGGGATGTCGAGCGCCGAACTCATCGTCGCCGACGCCGGACCGGGGATCCCGGAGGAGGACCGCGAACTGGTCTTCGAGCGGTTCTACCGATCGACGCAGTCGCGGTCGATGCCGGGATCGGGTCTGGGACTGGCGATCGTGCGTCAGGTGGTCGAACGACACGGCGGCCGCGTCGCCGCCGACACCTCACCCCTCGGCGGCGCGCTCATCCGGATGACGCTGCCGGGTCGTGCGACGGCCGCGGAACCATCTCCCCAGGTGATTCGTCAGTAGAGGAGAAGCGCCTGACACCGGACCCCGATCGCCACCCGGCACGACTACGAATTGCTGCGTGCGCACCCGGTGTGACCTGGTCATCGATCACCTAGGGTTGACCGGAGGCGCAGTCAGGGTACGACGGCCGAGGTGTTCCGGCCCCGTCCCAGCCATCGGAAGACACCACACCGGCACAGCGGCCGGATCGACGAGGAAGAGACGAAGATGACGACTGGCGGTTCGCAAGGTGGCGGTCCCTACGGGGGTGGCCAGCACAGCGGTGGCCAGCACGGCGGTGGTCAGCACAGTGCAGGAGACAGTGCCGGGAACCAGCAGGGCGGCACCCAGCACGGCAGCGGCAACCCGTCCGGACCGCAGGGCTCCGGGCCATCGGCCGGGCCGGCCTCCGGATCGTTCCCGGCGCCGGGCGGTCGATCCGGTTTCGGCGGCAGCAGTGCGCCGACGTCGTCCTATGCCAACCCGTCCAACCCCAATCAGGCGTACGTCAATCAGCCCTACTCCACTCCCGGAACGGGTCCGTTCCCGCCCCAGGGGCAGTTCGGCAGCCCCTACGGCCAGCCGTCGTCGACGCCGTTCGGCTCACGGCCCGGGACGCCACAGTCCTTCGGCGGACCCACTCCGGAACCGCAGACCCCGCCCAAGAAGAAGAGCGGTGGACGACTCGCCGCACTCGGTGCCGGGGCACTGATCGTGGCACTGGTCGCGGGCGGGGCGGGCGGCGTCGCCGGCTACACCCTCGCCGACGACGACAACGGCTCGAGCAGTAGCAGCGGACCGCTCGGCGGGGATCCCGGCAACAACACCACGACGCCGGTCGCGGCCCCCGCGGGTTCCGTGCAGGAAGTCGCCGCCAGGGTCATCCCCTCGGTGGTCTCCATCGACGTGGCCGCCGGCGGTGCGATGGGGTCCGGATCGGGCGTCGTCCTGAGCAACGACGGCGTCATCATGACCAACAACCACGTCGTCAGCGCCGGGGGCGACGGCCCGGCGTCGAAGGTCGCGGTGAACTTCTCCGACGGCTCGCGGGCGGAGGCCCGTGTGCTGGGCGCCGACCCGATCTCCGACATCGCGGTCATCAAGGTCAACCGCAACGACCTGACCGCCATCACCGTCGGCAACTCGAACAACCTCGCCGTCGGGCAGGACGTGATCGCGATCGGTTCGCCACTGGGTCTCGCGGGCACCGTCACGACCGGCATCATCAGCGCGCTCAACCGTCCGGTGCTGACCTCACGTGATCCCGGAACCAACACGACCTCGGTGATCGACGCCATCCAGACCGACGCGGCGATCAACCCCGGCAACTCGGGTGGCGCCCTCGTGAACGCGCGCGGCGCCCTCGTCGGCATCAACACGGCCATCGCCACCCTGGGCGGAGGCGAGCAGCAGGCCGGGGGCAGCATCGGCCTCGGATTCGCCATCCCGATCGATCAGGCGATCCGGGTCGCCAGGGAACTCGAGCGCACCGGCAAGGCGAGCCACGCGAACATCGGTGTGTCGGTACGCCCCAGTGGCGGCTCCGACGCTCCCGGCGCCGTCGTGACGGCGGTGACCCCGGGTGGGCCGGCGGCCGCGGCGGGGATCCCGAACGACGCGGTGATCACCAAGGTCGACGAACGCGTGATCTCCTCGGGTGATGCACTGGTGGCGGCGGTCCGTTCGCACGCTCCCGGCGACACCGTGACCGTCACCTACGAGGACAACGGGGCGACCAAGACCGCTCAGGTGAAGCTGGGAACGCTCGAGGTCCGGTGACGTGAACCGCGGCGGTCATCAACCGCCGGGTGACAACTACATAGACGCTGTACCGTCGCCTCCCGCGCCGGGTCAGCCCAGCACGATGACCGTTCCGACGGTCCGACCCACTCAGAAAGGGCCTGCCATGTCCGACGCTGGTTCGCGCAACACCGCCATCTCCACCGGGAGCGACCTCGACGAGAACTCTCTCGACGTCCGTCTCACCGGGGGCCAGGGATCGGTCGATCCCGCCGATGTGGTGGCCGCCGACGCCGCGGCGCGCGAGTTCGTGGCCCGCCACGAACAGGCCACCCACCGACCGCAGGGCGAGGAGGTCGGCCGCGCCCTGGTGGTCGTCGTCGACGACGAGGCGGCCCACGGTGAGGACCAGCGCCTCCTCGGGCCGCTCGTCAGCGAGCTGCTCGCCGAGGCCGGATTCCATGTCGACGCCGCGGTCGTGGTGTCCGGCGACGAGGTGGAGATCCGCAATGCGCTGAACACCGCCGTGATCGGCGGAGTCGATCTCGTGGTGTCGGTGGGCGGCGTGGGCGTCGGGGCACGTGACGTGACCCCCGAGGCGACCGAGCCGCTGCTGGACCGGCGACTCCGGGGGATCGAGGAGGCGGTACGCAGCTCAGGTTTGGCGGCCGGCGCCACCGACGGCGGACTTTCGCGCGGGCTGGCCGGAATCTCCGGTCAGACGCTGGTGGTCAACATCGCCAACTCCCGAGCGGCGGTGCGCGACGGCATGGCGACGGCGGCCCCGCTCGCCAAGCACGTCATCGAGGCCATCAGCGAGTTCTGACCTCGGCTGGTTTGTTGCCAGCGAAATCTGTTCAGCAATACGAAGAAAACCCCAGGTTAACGGGGTGCTACAGAACGTTCGAGGGGGCGACCGACGCCATGACGACCGACCCTGACGACGCGAAAAAATCCGCCGTGAGCAGCGCCGACGGGGTCGCGCGGCGTCGTGCGGACCGCCGTCGGCGGCTCGACGCCGTGTTCGGGAACGTGCTACCCGACGTCACCTCCGACGAGAGTGACGAAAGTCACACAGGCCGCTCTAAGGATTGGTTCGAAGCCCAACGGCCGCCGCATTACGAATAACGAGCGCAACGCCGCACATACGCGCATCAGCGTGTTTTCCTGTCGTTAACTTTGCACTTTCGATAGCTGGCGGATTTCGCATTCACTATGGTGCGTGGCCTGTTCGTGACACGCCTGAGTCCTCCTGTTGCCCCACTTGAGACCCCTCCGATAACGTTCGGCTCGACAACGCTCGGGTCCCCAAAGTCGGGGACTGAGGGTGGTCCTGCGATCTGTCGCGAGTGACAACGCAGCAGTGACCAGGATTTCGATGGATTCTTAACGACGGCTAAGACATGCGTAAGAGCGTGCTTAGTGGTAACTGTGTGGAAGCCCATCGAACGTCGAGGGTCATGACTTGCGGGTGTGAGTGCATTCCGCGGGGTATCAGCCGAATCCTGTGAGAGGGAACGAATGAGCAAGTTCAGCAAGCTTGGGCTGCGCCGCGCCGCGGGCGCGGTCGCGATCGCCTCGGCCGCGGTCGTGGGCCTGGCCGGCATGGGTGTCGGCGAGGCGTCGGCAGCGAAGCTGCCGAATGGTTACAAGAACGCCACCGGTATCGACGGCGAGTCCATCCAGACGTGGCGTACCGCCGAGAGCGCGTACCCCATCCCGACGGTGGCCAACAACCCTGCCTCGCGCGGTTTCGTGATCTCGGGTACCTACTCCGGCAAGGCCTCGGCAGGCGTCGGCGGCAACCTCGCCGTGAAGTACATCGTCGGTTGCCAGGTGGACGTCAGCGGGATCACGCTCGACCTCAGCGGCGCGATCAGCCTCACCGCCACCACCTTGTCCGGTTCGCTCGGCCTCCCGCTGAAGCCCGGCCAGGTCGCGGTTGTCGACATCACCGACAAGGACTTCTCCGATTCGGGTGTCGCCGCGGTCCAGCTGTCGCAGCTCTCGTTCAACCTCAACCAGTGCGGTGGCTTCGCCTCGGCCCGTTCGGCTGTCAAGACCATCGGCGCCAAGGGCTACAGCACCGACGACGGCAAGGTCAGCGGCGAGGGAACCCTCATCCAGTCCACCCTGTACGGCCAGCCCTTCACCATCGGCTGATCAGCTCAGATAAACCAGCTTTTCCTGACTTGTCTGCCCTGAGCAGATCGATATTCCACGAAGGGGAATCATGAAGAAGAACATCACGCGTCGCGTGGTTGCGGCGGCCGGTCTCGCCGGTGCCGTCGCGATGGGCCTCACCAGCCTCGGCGCCGGTGGCGCCACCGCCGGCCCCCTGGCAGGCGGCACCATCACCAAGACCCTGGTCGACGGCACCCCCGTCACCGTTCAGCTGTTCGACGAGTACGTCAACGTCCAGCGTCCGATCAGCAACGTCCCCACCACCCGTGAGGTGTGGCTGTCGGGCAAGGTTCGCGTCACCGTCGGCGGCAAGGCCGAGGGCGGCTCGGTCAAGGTCGGTTACGACGTCGGCTGCCAGGTCAACTTCGGTGGCGGCGAGGTCAGCGTGCCCGGTGTCGCAGGCGGCATCGACTACAGCGACCCGTCGAACGTGACCGTCGGTGGCGGTCTCGACGGTGAAGAGGTCGGCGGCGGCTTCTCGCTCGGCCCGGGCGAGGTCAAGCGTCAGTGGCTGATCAACGAGACCTCGGGCGACGACAAGTCGTACAAGGGCTACGAAGTCAACGCCTACACGTTCAAGGGCAACAAGGGCGGCGTCGTCTACAGCCAGGAGCAGTTCAAGGTCGAGAGCTGCGCCGGTTACGCCGCTGCTCGCGCCTTCATCCAGGTGACCGTCAGCACCGACGCCGTGAAGGGCGTTGTCGCGCTCAACGGCAAGCCGTTCAGCATCGGCTGACAGCTTCTCTCGTACTACACCGCGGGGCGGGAATCCGACAGGGTTCCCGCCCCGCGGTGTTTGTGTGTCTGCTGTCGGGTGTCTGTGAGGGTGCTGTAACCGCCTCTCGCAGGGTCCTTTTCACAGGGTCGACGCTCTAACCTCGACCGCGGTGGTGCCGATGCCGCCGTTGAGGGAGTGATCGAGGGTGAGTGTGCCGACCGACGTGGACCGCGCTACGGAAACGGTGGGGGACACGCGGCCGCCGACGCTGTCGGTGATCGCGACGGCGCGCCGCTTCGCACCGTTGCTCGCCGGTTTGCGGTGGCGACTGGTCGCGGCGATCGGGTGCCATCTCCTCCAGGTGGTCACCACGGTCATCACGGTGGCCGTCTTCGCCCACATCGTCGATGACGTACTCGTCACCGGCGACCTCGATGCTCTCGTGGGCCCGCTGATGATCTGGGTCGGTGCGTCGCTGACCGGAGCGGCGGCATCCTTCGCCGGGAGCATGCTGACCGGAGGAGTGACCGAGACCCTGCTACTCCGCCTTCGTGACCGCCTCTACGCCCACACCCAGCGCCTGGCTCCGCACGCGCGTCGACGTTTCGGCACCGGCGATCTGGTGTCCCGGAACACCGGAGACGTGGAGGCCGTCGACAGTCTCCTCTCGTCGGGCATCGTGACGGGCTCCGTGGCCGGGATCAGTCTTGCGGTCTACGGCGCGGCCGCCTTCGTGACGAACTGGCAGCTCGCCACTGTCGCCGCGGTGCTCGCCCCGATGCTGTGGCTGATCGCGCGCCGGTTCGGCTCGATCGTGAAATCCGCTGCCCGCAACGAACGCAACGCCGCGGGACAGATCAGCTCGCTCGTGGCCGAGGGCATCGCCAACTCCCTGGCCATCGTCGCCGACAATCAGGTCACCCGTGACCGTCGTCGTGTGCTCCGGCAGAGCCGGCGGTGGCGCGACGCGCGTATGTCGGAGGTGAGGGCGGATGCGGCTTTCGGCGAGGCGGTCACCATCGTCGAGGTTCTCTGCATGATCGCTGTCATCGCGCTCGGTGCGTGGCAGATCTCCACCGGCGCGGCCGACTTGGGCACGCTCATCGCGTTGACGGGTTACCTCGGTTATCTCTACCCGCAGATCCAGACGCTGGGCGGTCTCGTCGTGGAGGTGACGTCGGCGACCGCAAGTGCCGAGCGCGTCGCAGAGGTGCTCGACGCCCCGATGGGCGTCGGCGAGTCCGGAGCCGAGGACGCCGAACGGCCGGAGGACCACACCGGCAATCCGGGGTACGCACTCGCCCACACCGCGGCTCCGCCTCCAGTCGGCCTCACGCTGACCGGCGTCTGCTTCGCCTATCCCGGGTCGGCGAAGCGTGTCCTCGACGACGCGCAGCTCGACGTGGCACCCGGTGAGGTCGTAACCGTCACCGGGCCGAGCGGCGCGGGCAAGAGCACGCTGACCTACCTGCTGCTGCGGCTGTACGACCCCGACGCCGGTTCGATCCGTCTCGACGACAACGACATCCGCCGGATGAGTCTCGAGATGGTGCGAGCACAGATGTCGGTGCTGCATCAACGTCCGGCGCTCCTGCGCGGCACCATCGCCGACAACATCGCATTCGGAGGCCCGGGCGTGACGCGGGCCGACATCACCGCGGCGGCCCACGCCGCCGGGGCGATGGAGTTCATCGACGCCCTTCCCGGAGGTCTCGACGCCGAGATCGCCGAACGCGGGGAGAACCTCTCGGGGGGCCAACAGCAGCGCATAGCATTCGCGCGCACCATCGTTCGGAACCGGCCGCTGCTGATCCTCGACGAACCGACCACCGGGCTCGACGACGAGACCGTCGCCGGGATCCTCGAACCGCTCGCGGCGGTGGCGTCCACGCGCACCACGCTGCTCATCACCCATGATCCGCGCGTCCTGGCGATCGCGGACCGTCGGATCGAGTTGCGTGACGGGGGCTTCGAGGAGCGACGACTCGTCGGATCGAGGGCCGATTCAGGCGGTCAGCCGATGGCGCGCTCGTAGAACGGCCATGACCGGTGGAGCTGGTCCTGCCAGTATTTCCACGAATGAGTGCCGGTCGGGGGCAGGTCGACCGTCGCCGGAATGTTCAACTGCCCGAGACGGTTCAACAGTTGGACCGTGCAGACGAGGGTACCGCCCTCGATGACGCCACCGACCACGATCTGATCGGCGAGGGTGTCGAGATCCTTGACGTACCGCGGTGTGTCGTACTGTCCCGGTAGGCCGCCGGCATTCGAGATGTAGAGCTGCTTGCCGCGGAGTTTGTTCGCGTTGACCACCGGATCGTGGTTGCGCCAGCCCGGGCCGTTGTACGGCCCCCACATGTTGGTGGCGTCGCCGTTGCCGCGAATCTCGACCACCAGCCGGATGTTCTCCTGCCCGAATGGATCCGACGTCGTGGCGCAACCGCTGTAGGAACCGACTGCCTGGTACAGATCCGGATGCTCGATGGCGAGGTTGAGCACCGAGGTGGCCGACGACGAGATCCCGCCGATCGCGTTGCGGCCCGACGTGTTGTAGGTGGCGTCGACCACCTGCGGCAGTTCCTTGCCGAGGAAAGTCGACCACTTGTGTACGCCGAGGACCGGGTCGGGCTTTTCCCAGTCGGTGTAGTAGCTGTACTGCCCGGCGTTGGGGATCACGACATACAGGTTCTTGTTGCGGGTGAACTCGACGATGTCGGTCTTCTCCAGCCAGTTTGCGCGATCTTCGCCGCCGCCCGCGCCGTTGAGGAGATAGAGCACGCCGCGTGGCTTCGACTCGTCGGCCGGCTTGATCACGGTGAGCGGGACGTCGCGGTTCATCGCATCCGAATGGACGACGATGTCGGTCACCCGCTCACCCGCGACGCCCGGGCTCACCAGTCGCGGTGCCGCGTTCGCTCCGCCGCTCAGTGGTGCGACGAGTGTGATGCTCAGGGCCACCACCGCGGCCATGCCGAATCTGCGCCAGCTGCTGGACATGTGTTCCTCCTGCTCGGGGGATGGCGAGCCCGCGCCTGCGCGCACTCGGTCGGTCGTCTCTGTCATGGCTCAGTACCCGTTTCGAGATCACCCGTGATCGGAGTCCCGGTGCCCGGGCCCAGGCCACACCTGCGGGCGTAGATCCCGCCTGCGGCGACCAGTTCTCGGTGGGTCCCGGCTTCGACGATCACCCTATCGTCGAGAACGACGATGGTGTCGGCCAGCGCTGCGGTGGCCATGCGATGGGTGATCAGCAGGGTCGTGGTCCCGGCGCGCAGGCGGTGCAGCGCGCGCTGCACGAGCAGTTCGGTGCGGGGGTCCGCGGCGCTCGTCGCCTCGTCGAGGATGAGGATCTGCGGCGCGGCGGCAATCGCGCGGGCCACGGTCACCAGCTGCTTCTCGCCGGCGCTCAGATTCTCCGATTCCTGGCCGATGACGGTGTCCACACCGTTCGGCAGGGCCGAGACGATCTGTGCCGCATGACTGTCCTCGAGCGCCCCGGACACGTCGTCGGACTCGTCCATGCCGAAGGCGATGTTCTCGCGCACCGTCCCGGTGAACAACCAGGGTTCCTGGGTGACGACGGCCATGTGCGCGCGTGCCTGCTGCGGTCCGAGGTCGGCGATGTCCACGCCGTCGATGGTGATCGAACCGTGCGTCGGTGTGTAGAACCCCTGGAGGAGATTGGTGAGAGTGGTCTTTCCCGACCCGGTCGTCCCGACCACGGCCGTGGTGGTGCCCGGTGCCATTCGGAAGCTCACCGAGTCGAGGACGGGATTGCCCTCCTCGTAGGCGAAACCCACGTCGTCGAAGACGATCTCGGGAGGTCGCGCATGTCGTCCGGGCGGCGCGTGTACAGCGACGTCGGTGTCGGCGCCCGGGTCCTCCGCGGCGTCGAGCACCTCCCGTACCTTGCTCGCCGACACCGTGCCCGACTGCACCTTGGTCACGAATCCGGCCAGCTCGCGGACCGCGCTCGTCAGCTGTTGGGAGAACACCACCACGACCTGTGCCGCACCGAGGCTCAGGTGACCGTCGACCACCATGATGCCGCCGAGGACCGCGAGTACGAGGAACACCAGCGCGTTGACCGCGGTGAGGACAGGTGGCAGTGAGCCGCCGGTCCATTGCGCCGCGCGGACGGAGGTGAACAGCTTTCGGTTGAGGTCGTCGAATCGGCGGGCCGAGACCTCTTCGGCGTTGTACGCCTGGAGCGTTCGTCGGGCGCTCAGTTCTTCTTCGATGTGCCCGGTGAGTGCGGCCGTGGTGGTCCATCGATCTTCGAGATGAGGGCGGGCGCGCCGGGCGAGGAGAACGGCGGCGACTGCCGACACCGGGGCCGCCACCAGCGCCACGGCCGCCAGCACGGGGGAGATGACGAAGAGCACGGCGGTGACCACGACGAGCGTCAACGCGTTGGTGGGAACGGTGACCAGCACGGGTGCGATGACGGTGGCGGCATTGTCGGTGTGCGCGGTCAGTTTGCTGACGAGGGCACCGCGTTGGGTGTTCTCGAAGTAGCGCAGCGGCAGACGATGGATCTTGTCCTCGATGCGTTCACGCAAACCTGCCACCGAACGCTGCACGGCGACGGTCAGCATCTGGCCCTGCGTGAGACCGAGGACCGCGACCACCGCGAAGACGGCGATCTGTGTGCCCAGGAGAGTCCACAACAGACGCCAGTTCATGGTCGAGTCGCCGACGGTGCCGTCGACAATGACATTGGTGATCGCCCCGAAGAGGATCGGTGCGACGACGCTGCCCACCGCGGCGAGGATGGCGAACAGCGAGATGACCACCCCACGACCGCGGCTGAGATGGAGCTGGCCGATCAGCCATCGCAACGAACCGTCTCGGCCACCTCCTCCCGAGCCTGCCGTCGGTATGTGGGATCGCGTTGTGCCGGAGGATGTTCCGGGAAGCGGCGGCGTCGCGCGTGCGGGAGCCGCCGGGCGCGATTTCTCGTCAAGCACTGGTCACCGCCTGCGCGTGGGCGATGTCCCGGTAGATGTCGCTGCGGGCGCGCAGGGACTCGTCGGTCCCGACATCGACCATGCGACCCGCGTCGAGAACGGCGATGACGTCGGCGTGCCGGACCGAGGACACCCGCTGTGCGGCGATGAGCACGGTCGCGTCGGGATGGGTGGTCCGTAGTTGTTCGATGATGCGGGACTCGGTGTCCACGTCGAGGGCGCTGAACGGGTCGTCGAGGATGTAGAGCGACGGCCGGCGGAGCACGGCGCGCGCCAGTGCGAGTCGCTGACGCTGCCCGCCGGAGAAATTGCGTCCCTCCTGCGCAACCGTGGCGTCCAGCCCCCCCGGCCGCGTCGTGATGAACTCCGCCGCCGCGGCCACTTCCAGTGCGGCCCACAGGTCGTCGTCGGATGCATCGGGTCGGGCGAGACGAAGGTTGGTGGCCACCGTCCCGGAGATCAGGGCCGCGCCCTGACCGACATAGGCACTGCGCGCACGGATCCACGCGGGGGCGAGGCCGGTGACGTCGTCGGCGTCCCAACGCAGCAGCCCGCCGGTGGGGTCGGCGAATCGCAGTGGCAGGGAGAGCAGGGTCGACTTGCCGCTGCCGGTGCCGCCGAGGATGCCGGTGACGCTCCCGGCCGCGCACATCAGCGAGATGCTGTCGACGGCGGGGGATTCGGCGCCGGGGTAAGCGATGGTCACCTTGTCGAAGACGATCGTCGGAGGGTTCGACGGCGTATCCGTCCCCGGATCCCCGGCGTCGAGGATCTCGGTGTCGAGGACCTCGGTGATGCGCCCCGCGCTCGTGACCGCGCGCGGGATGATCCCGGCGACCACGGTCAACAGCGAGACCGCGAGCAGGATCTGCCCGAGATAGCCGACGGTCGCGGTGATCTGCCCGATCTGCATCTGGCCGCGATCGACGAAGACGGCTCCCAGTGCGGTGACCGCGACCACCGCGAGGTTCGAGACGATCGTGACCACGGGCAGCATCAGCACCTGGAGACGGCCCAGCTGCAATGCCGTGTGGGTCAACTCGTCGTTCTCGACGGCGAAGCGGGCACGTTCGCGGTCCTCCCGGCGAAAGGTCCGGATCACGGCAATCCCGCGGAGTTGTTCGCGCAGCACCCGGTTGACGACATCGAGGCGCCGTTGCAGGCGGGCGGCCCACGGGACCAGCCGGCGGACGAGTAGCGCGACGAGGAGTACCAGCAGGATGCCCGCGATGACGATGACCGGCGCCATCCGCCACCCCTGGGCCAGCGAGAGGACCAGGGCGCCGAACAGCATGAGCGGAGCGGTCACCACGACGGTGAGGCTGATGAACAGGAACCCTTGCACCTGACCCACGTCGCCGGTTGACCTCGTCAACAGGCTCGACAGTCCCAGTCGGGCAACCTGGGGATCGGTGAACGAGCTGACGCGTACGTTCAGCCGCGCCCGCAGGTCGCGCGCGGCGGTCGCCGAGATATGTGAGGCCAGGTAGGTGGCGCCCAGCGAGACCACCAGGTTGACCGCGGCGACGATCACCATGATGACGCCGACGCGTTTGATGGTCTCGATGTCGCCGCGCAGGATGCCGTCGTCGATGATCGCTGCGTTGAGTGCCGGCTGGGCGAGAGTGGTGAACACCGACGCGATCTGGAAGACGAGGAAGCCGATGCATGCCGCCGGGGTGGTCCGGACCGCGTCCGAGATGAGGGTGAGCAACGCTCGTACCTCATCCTTGCTCAATGAGCGGGTGACGGGCATCTGGTGAGGCTACTCCCGGTTGTACGACCATGGCCGACCGCGCATGGATGAGTCGTTCGGCGGAAATCGATCCGCAGGGCAACCAGCGGCGCTGAAGTTGTTCAGAAGTGTACAGACGCGGCAATCGTTCCGGTCGCGCGCTGCAAGTGTCGATGCATCGTCAATTGGTGGCGAACCATCGCATATATCGTGACCGCCCAGAGGTTGCGCCGAATACACAGCCGCCCCGCGGCCGAATCCGCGGGGCGGTGTGTTCGCGACGTTATTACGTGGCAGCGTCGTCCGAGCCGGATTCAATCGACCCGGTGACCAGCTCGACGATAGCGTCAGTGATTGCGCCTTGGATGATCTCTGCCATGGAAACTCCTTCGTCGTGTGGAAACAGCCGAACGTGGACGTCGAACAAAACCATCGACGTTCACATCGCAGACTGTACGATATTCGACAATATTGCGGTCACGGCACGTGGTCGATGTATGAACGACGGAGCAATTCCGAGTGCTCGTCAGCACACTGATCTCGCTGGCCCCCGTCCGCGATGAGCGGACTTCAAACAACAAAAACCGCCCCGGGCCGTGGCCGAGGGCGGTTTCTGAACTGCAAACGGTCAGTTCGCGGTGTCGGAGTCTGCCGAACCGCTCTGCAACTCTTTGAAGAGTTCGTTCAGGTTGATTTCGATGCCAGTGGCCATGTCGGTCTCCTACGAGTGGTGGTGCTGGAATGTCTGTCGGTCGATGGCGCTGCTACGGAAGCCGATTGGCTGTTGCAGCGTCAGGTGACCGCGTGTTCCGACGGAAGTCCGCCGGGCCGGTGTGAGCCGGATCAGTCGACCGGATCGCCGTAATTGTCGTCGGACCCACTGAAGAGTGCCGCGATCGCTTCTTGGATGCTTCCGCCGTAGATCTCGCCCATGTTGTTCTCCTTCGTCACATTTGATTTCGAGTACACCGCAGAGTCTCCATGGCGGTGACACAGCCGACGGTACTCGATCATTTCGAGCCGTCCCGGGAAGAGTCTGAGTTCAATGTCAGCTCTCGAAAGAAAGCGCACCCTCCCGGTCGGAAGATGAAGTTGTGGTGAGGCTCGCGAGTCGCCCGTACCGGGCTGGTCGCGAATCAGTCCGAATTACTCCGCCGCGTACGAACCGAAGCCGTCGTCGCCATCGGAATCGGTGACGATTTCCTCGAGGTACAGGCGAATCCAGGAAATGCTGATGGCGTCGGACATGTCAATCTCCTCATGGGTTGTCGACAAACTCTTTGTGTCGCGCGTCGTTCCGTCTCGAAGACAGCAACGCGGCTGACCATACCGCACCCCACTTGGCCTGTCCTCCGCAGAAGCAGTTGAATTCTGGGTGAAATGTATTCGGCTGGCTCGGCGTGCGCGGATTCCTGTCCCGCCGCGGTCCCGGCGTGGCAGGAAGTCGACGCGGTGTGCTGGTATGAACCCGTGACGCGACCTGATGAGTCAAAAGGCACGATGACGATTCGACCGCTCTCGCTTCCGGATCTCGACCTTGCGCTGGACCTGCTGCAGGACGGGTTACGCGAGGTTCCCATGTACCGGTGGCTGATCGGTGACGACGCTGAGCCGGACGCATATCGCTGGTACGGCGAGATACTCTTCGTCGAGTATCTGCACGGCCTGCGGGGCATCTTTGATGATGCCGGCGTCTTGATTGCGCTGATCGCCGTCTCCGACAACACCGAGGAGTCCGGACGCATCGACGACGATCTCAAGGAGCGCACCCGGCGCCGCATTCGCGAGCTCGACGGTTTTCCGCATCGGTTCAACGAACTGCAGCAGAAGTCCGCGGAGTCAACCGTCGCCGACGATCCGATTCGCGTCATCTTCGTCCTCATCCATCCGGATCACCGTGGAGGGGGAATCCTGGCGCAACTGGTGGACCCCGTCGTGGCACGTGTGCATCGTGAGGGCCGCCCGCTCACCTGCAGCACGAGCGATGCACAGCTCTCGGACCTGTACGCCCGCCGATGGAGCGCCTTTGTCCGCGCGCAGTTCACCCTGACCGATGGGCCGACGGTGTGGGTGCAGCGCATCGACCCGGTCGGTTGAGACGCGTCCGCGCCACACGACGTCCACCACGCACCGAGCCCCTACCGCGGAGGCGGTAGGGGCTCGGTGGGTTCGGGGCGGTCTCCCCGATCGGGTGTGCGGTGGGATCAGCTACCGAAGAACCACGGGAACGTCCGGGGACGAGCCTGAGGCCGCGGCTGGGTGCGCTGCTGCGGACGTCCGTTGCGTCGGTTCTGCTGCTGCGGCTGGCGATTCGGCGTGGTCTTGTTGGGCATTCGTTCATCCTTCTCGTGACGTCACACCGGCGTGTTGTCCGGTGTGGTCGCTCGTTGCGGCGACGAATCCCAAACTAGGAGTCGGACCTTCGGGTTCGGATGGCCCTGGCTGTCAGGCTCCTGGGAGTCGCAACCGGGCGGGGGAACTCACCGCGAATGCCGCCCGGGCGCGTCCGGACCTTCGCCGGGGAAGTCGCCCGGATACTGCTCGCCGGGGTATCCCGATCCCTGCCCGGGTGCCGGGTAGGGATCGGGATTCGGGTAGTTGCCGGGCGGGGGATAGTTGCCCGGGGCGGGTTGCGGTGTCGGATACGGCTGGCCGGGAGGCGGCCCCTGCGGAGGACGGTTCTGGGGCGGAGCGGAATACGGCTGGTTCGACTGGGGCTGGCCCGACTGGGGTGTTCCGGACTGGGGTGTTCCGGACTGGGGCGGGCCCGACTGGTGCGGTCCCGAGTGCGGTGGCAGGCCCTGGGATTGAGACGGCGGCGACGAGATGCGTTGGGTGGTACCGGCTCCCGACGGTGCTTCATAGGGTGCGAAGGAGCCCGAAGGCGGGCCGTAGGATTCGCTCGCCGGTCCGGCGGGGTCGGTCAGATGCGGCGGTAGGTCACTTTCGGCCTCCGCCTTGGCCTTCGACGTCCCCTCGGGGTCGAGGAGATCGCGGATCTCGGTGAGGAGCGCGACCTCGGTGACCTCGGCCTTCTTACCGAATCCGCCGAGTTCCGAGAGCTTGTTGTAGGGCAGGATGATGATGAAGTACACCACGGCGGCGATGATCAGGAAGTTGATCACCGCCGTGATCACACTGCCGAGGTCGACGAATGTCGATGGGCTGTCGGTGATCTGGAATCCGAGGCCCTGGGCGGCGTCGGACCCGATCGGGATCGAATTGATGATCGGCTGGACGATGCCGTCGGTGAAGGCGGTGACGATCGCGGTGAACGCGGCACCGACGATGACCGCGGTCGCCAGTTCGATGACGTTGCCCTTGAGTATGAAGTCCTTGAATCCCTTGAGCACGGTGTACGGCCTCTCCTCGACGTTTCCGCTCAATTGCCGGCGATTGTGTGCATGATCGCCGCAAATCCGACATGCGCTGTGCGAGCTTGTACTACCCTATCCACGATCGTGAACGAACCGATCCATTTGTGTTGATTTCCGCTGCTGTGTCGTCCCGTCTCGGATGGCGTAGCGAGGCCCATAGGCGCGGCGGCTCAGTGCAGGACCACTGCAAGGGACGTATCCAGACCCGCGGCCGCCACCCGGTGAGCGGACGGGGCGTCCATCGCGAGGAGCACCGGGGACACGGAGGTACGGCCGCTCGTGATGCCGCCCGGAGCCGAGCCGGCCGCATGCAGTGCGACGACGGCGCGACGCGCCAGGATCTCGGCGTTCTCGGTCAGCACGTCGACGACGTCGCCGGGGCGCAGGAGTGCCGCGACCGCCTCGTCGGACAGGCGGACCGGCACGAGCCGCGCGTCGTCGAGTCCGGTGACGTCGGCGGGCAGGTGCGAGGACAGCAGTCGGGTGTCGGTGAGGATCTCGCCGCCGCGCACGCGCCCGGTCACCGTCCGCCCGACCGCCAGGCCGGGATCGTCCAGGACTCCCTCCGGGACCGACGAGCCGGAGACCCGGCGTGGATGCACATCACCTTCCTCGACGACCGTGCCGGGCAGGAGATCGTGGGTCGCCACGATGACCTCGACGTCGCCGTCCGTGCGCGCGCCGACGACGCCGACGACCGCGGCACACACGATCAGCGCGACCGCGGTGCACCGCCTGATCAGCAGGCTGCGCGTCCATCCCGGCCGTAGCGCCGCGCCCAGGCGGTCGCGGAGTCGTGGTGAGAGGGCGTGTCGCGACATCGTGGGGGGAGTCGGAGGCATGCGCGCACAGTAGGCCGCGCGCAGCCGCAGTCCGCGGTCGTAGCCCGACCTGTGGACAGGTCCGCAGCCGGGCCGGCCGATGTGGACCTGTGCCGGGGGCGATCGTGCGGTCCGGGGTACGAAGGGGGTCGACTGGTGACCGGCGGCCCGGTGGGGGAGAATCGTCGACGGTGTGCCGGGAAGTCTGGTCGGCCGCTGCCCGGCCGGGTGGCGTGACGATGGCCCTGTGCCCGACCACCGAAGGAGCGGCATGACCGACCACCCGCCACACCCCGCAGCAGCCACGGCCCCGGGCCGCAGCGCACGCCTGAGGCGTTGGGCGGCACTCGACACGACCAGTGGCGCACTGCTCCTGCTGGCCGCGGCCGTCGCAGTCATCTGGGCCAACTCGCCATGGCGCGACAGCTACGACTCCCTGCTGCACATCGAGGTCGGGCCGTCCGCCCTGCACCTGCATCTGTCGTTGGCGCACTGGGCATCCGACGGTCTGTTGGCCATCTTCTTCTTCGTGGTGGGCGTCGAACTGAAACACGAGTTCGTCGCGGGCAGCCTGCGTGACCTGAAGCTCGCCGGGGTGCCGGTCGCTGCTGCCGTGGGCGGCATGATCACCCCCGCTGCCTGTTACGTCCTCGTCGTGGCGCTCGGCGATCCCGAGGGTCTGCGCGGATGGGCGATCCCCACCGCGACCGACATCGCCTTCGCCCTCGCGGTGCTCGCGATCTTCGGGCGAGGTCTGCCGCTGGCCTTGCGCACCTTCCTGCTGACGCTCGCCGTGGTCGACGACCTGCTCGGCATCATCGTCATCGCAACCTTCTACACCGAGCAGATCGACTTCGTGCTGCTCGGCGCCGCCTTGCTCACGGTGGCCGTCTTCGCCGTGCTGGTCCGCCAGGCGTGGCGATGGTGGCCGGTGCTCATCCCGGTCGCCGTCGTGGCATGGGGCCTCATGCACGCCTCGGGCGTGCATGCCACCATCGCAGGCGTTCTGCTGGGGTTCACCGTCCCGGCGGTCGCGATCCGAGGAGAGAAGGCGCCCCGCACCGAAACCATCGACGATGCGGTGCGCCCGTATTCGGCAGCCCTCGCGCTGCCCGTCTTCGCGTTCGCCGCAGCGGGTGTGAGCGTCGTCGGTGGCGAGGGCTCGGTCATCCAACCGGTCTCGATCGGCATCTTCCTCGGCCTGGTGGTCGGGAAGCTCGTCGGCGTCCTGGGGTCGACGTGGCTGATGACCACGTTCACGCCTCTGCGCCTGCCGGATGCGATCGGACTCCGTGACCTGCTACCGGTCGGGCTCCTGACCGGGGTCGGGTTCACCGTCGCGCTCCTCATCGCCGAGCTGAGCTTCGAAGCCGGGTCCGACGATCACGCCGCTGCGGCGAAGGCAGCCATCCTGGCCGGCTCGGTCGTCTCCGCGATCCTGGCCGCGATCCTGCTCCGATGGGACGCCCGGCAGGCCCGCGACCCGGACATGAACCGCGACAACATCCCCGACACCGATCGGGACGTGATCGGGGGATGACTCCCGATCACGTCCCGCGGCAAGCACAGCGCGAAGGTCACTTCGCGACGGAGACCTCTTTCTCGACGTCGGCCTTGCCGTAGGTCTCCCAGAACGTCGCTCCGACGATGCCGAGTGCGATGGGATCGAAGATCGGGTCCTTGCCTTCCCTTTTCTGCTTCTCGTAGTCGCGCAGCGCCTTGAACGCCGGCTGCTGGAGGATCAGGATGCCGACGATGTTGAGCCACGCCATCAGTCCGACACCGATGTCGCCGAGTGTCCACGCATCGCTGGCGGTGGAGACACAGCCGAAGGCGACCGACACCAGGATCAGCGCCTGCAGGAGCAGTGTGAGGTTCGCGCCGAGCGTGCTACGCAGCGGTCGGATGTACAGCGTGGAGGCCTTGCCCATCAGGAACCGCAGGTTGGTCTCGGCCATGTAGTAGTAGGCGATGATCGTCGTCAGGCAGAAGAACGCCAACGAGACCGCGACGAACGTCGAACCCGCGCCACTCCACATGCTGTCGAAGCCGATCTGCACGAACGCGGGTCCGACGTCGGTGCCACCGGGCAACAGTCCGCCGTCAGCGAGGACCGCGCCGTCGGCGCTCTCGCCTTCGAACACCCGGTAGGCGCCGGTGGAGATGATCAGGAAGCCGGTCGCCGAGCACACGAAGAGGGTGTCGACATAGACGGCGAAGGCCTGCACGAACCCCTGCTTGGCTGGATGGGAGACCTCGGCCGCCGCCGCAGCATGCGGGCCGGTGCCCTGGCCGGCCTCGTTCGAGTAGATCCCGCGCTTGACGCCCCACATGATCGCCGCGCCGACAACCGCCCCGAAAACGGAATCGACACCGAAGGCGCTGGCGAAGATCAGCCGCAGGACCTCGGGGACCTGCGACGCGTTCGTGGCAACCACGAACAGCGCGAACAGGATGTAGAGGATGGCCATGAACGGCACGACGATCGTGGCGAAGGTGGCGATGCGCTTGACGCCGCCGATGATGACGAAGGCCAGCACGATCACGACTCCTACCGCGACTGCCCAGTCGGCGATTCCCCACGCCTGGTTCATCGCGATCGCCATCGAATTGGCCTGCACGCTCGGGAGCAGGAGGCCGCAGGCGAGGACCGTGACCGCCGCGAAGACGAGTCCGTAGACCTTGAAGAACGGCGCGGCCTTGGTGTGCGCGAGCGCCTTGCTGAAGTAGTAGGCCGGGCCACCGCGGTACTCGTTGGTCAGCGGGTCACGCGTCTTGTAGATCTGGCCGAGGGTGCACTCGACGAAGGAGGTCGACGCCCCGAGGAACGCCATCGCCCACATCCAGAAGAGCGCGCCCGGCCCGCCGAACGCGATGGCGGTGGCCACGCCGGCGATGTTGCCGGTGCCGACGCGACCGGCCAGCGAGATCATCAGCGCCTGGAACGACGACACCCCGTCGGGGGAGCTCTCGCCGTGACGCATCACGCGAACCATCTCCGGAACGTGCCTGATCTGCAAGAACCTTGAGCGGATGGAGAAGTACACCCCGACCCCGAGGCAGAGGTACACGAGGGGGTTACTCCAGATGATGCTGTTGAGATCGGTCAGGAAGTCGGTCATGGCGCTCCGGAGTGAGAGGACTTCCGCGTGACGGCTGTCCCGGTGATTGGTGAACCGTTTACTTCGGCCAGGGAAACAGTTTGCACGACGTGTGCACCGGGCGCGAGATGGCACGATCCACGGTCTCCGCACGCCTGCACATCGAAGCCCTTAGCACTCGGAATGAGCGAGTGCCAAAGTCGGTTACACTGGTCAGCGTTTACTGACTTTTCGGAGGTTTCGGTGCCCACCTACTCGTATGCCTGCACGGAGTGCGACAACAAGTTCGACATCGTCCAGTCCTTCTCCGACGACTCGTTGACCGAGTGCCCGCAGTGCGCCGGACGCCTGCGCAAGCTGTTCAACTCGGTCGGCATCGTGTTCAAGGGCAGCGGTTTCTACCGCACGGACTCCCGACCCGGGTCGTCCTCGGACACCTCGACGTCGTCGTCATCGTCGGACAGTTCATCTTCGTCGTCGGAGAGTTCCTCGAGCTCCGGCTCGTCGAAGTCGGAGTCGTCGAGCTCGTCGAGTTCCTCCTCGACCGCCGGCAGCGGCAAGAGCGAGAGCAAGGCCGCGACGCCGGCCTGATCCTCGCCGGACGCACGATCGCAGAACCCGGGCACGGGCCTCAGACGGCACCGCCCGGGTTCAGTCGTACCGTCCTCAGGTGAGCTCGCGGAACCCATCTGCCGGCGTGAGCGTCCAGCGAACCGGAACGTCGTGGTCGCCGGAGGGGAGTGAGTCGACGACCTCGTCGTCGTAGACGACGCCGACGAGGTCGGCGGACAGGCCGTGCAAGGTCCGGTCGTAGTAGCCGGCCCCGCGACCCAGACGCACCCCGGTCTTGTCGACGGCGAGTGCGGGGACGAAGATCACCGACGCCGCACGGATGGCAGTGATACCCAACCTGTCCGTGGTCGGCTCGAGCAGATCCCACCGCCCGGGTGCCAGCGACTCCGGGCCGGTGTACGGCGCCCAGTCCAACGGTGCCGGTCCGCCGGCGGGGACCACCGGGACAAGAACCGCGACCCCTCGGTCGACCAGCGCATCAAGCATCGACGTCGAACCGGGTTCGCTGCCGACGGGAACGTACGCGGCGACGGTGACGTCGTACTCGAGCCGGAACGGGCACGAGTAGATCCACTCGGCGAGAGCCGCAGCGGCGCGGTCTCTCTCGGCCCGGGACCGACGTGCCCGCCGGGTCTCGATCTCCTCCCGGAACTGATCCTTCAGCGTTCGCAAGACCCGACCGTCCTTCGCATCGTCTCGAGATCGGTGACTCCGTCCGCAACCGTGCCGGCCGGGACGACCGCACTGTATCCGACGACCGAATCGTGCCGGGGACGTCCGGGACACCGCTGTCCATCGGGCCGGAAGACGACACCTGTCCTAGGGTGGATTCATGAGTGCGACCAACAAAGCTGGTTTCAGTGAGTACGAGGGTGTACCGAACACTCCGCCGATCCCGCACACCGCGGTCGTCCCGGCAGCCGGATTGGGGACCCGGTTCCTCCCGGCGACCAAGACGGTCCCCAAAGAGTTGCTGCCGGTGGTCGACACCCCCGGAATCGAATTGGTGGCCGAGGAGGCCAAAGCCGCAGGCGCCGACCGATTGCTGATCATCACCTCGCCCGGCAAGGACGGCGTGGTCGCCCACTTCGTCGAAGACCTCGTCCTGGAGAACACCCTTGCCACCCGCGGCAAGGAGTCCATGCTCGCCAAGGTGCGCAAGGCGCCGAACCTTCTCGAGGTCGCCTCGGTCATCCAGGAGAAGCCGCTCGGCCTGGGGCATGCGGTGGGTTGTGTGGAGAGCTACCTCGACGACGACGAGGACGCCATCGCGGTGCTGCTGCCCGACGATCTCGTCCTGCCGGGCGGGGTCCTCGAGGTCATGGCGCGCACCCGGCAGCGTCGAGGCGGTTCGGTGCTGTGCGCCATCGAGGTCCCCCAAGACCGGATCAGCGCGTACGGCGTCTTCGACGTCGAACCGCTGCCCGACGCGAACAACCCGAATGTGATGCGGCTCAAGGGAATGGTCGAGAAGCCCGAACCGCAGGACGCGCCGTCCAACTTCGCGGCCGCCGGCCGGTACATCCTCGATCGCAAGATCTTCGACGCGCTGCGCCGCATCGAACCGGGAGCCGGCGGCGAGCTGCAGCTCACCGATGCGATCGCACTCCTCATCGAGGAGGGTGAGCCGGTCCACGTCGTCGTCCATCGTGGAACACGCCACGATCTGGGCAATCCCGGCGGATACCTGAAGGCCGCGGTCGACTTCGCGCTCGACCGCGACGACTACGGCCCCGATCTGCGGGAGTGGCTCGAGAAGCGACTGACCGAACGCTGAAGCCAGGCGCGATCTCGTTCGCCCCGTCCGTTCGTCTCCTCCCGCGCGCCTCGAACGCTGGGGTGCGACCGCCCGATACCGTTTCCCTGTGTTGTATCGAGTGCACGGCGTGCCGACCGGCGCGTGCGACTGTGTCGGGCGTAGGACGCGGTGTGCTGACCGGGTGAGACGAGAAGAGCGGTGAGATGCGGTCTGTCGAAGATCATCTGACGCTGGTGACCGCGGCCGCGGTCGCGCCGCGACCGGTGCGCGTCGCGATCTCCGAGGCGCAGGGCCTGATGTGTGCCGAGGAAGTCGTCACCGAACACCCGATGCCGGGGTTCGACCAGGCTGCCATCGACGGGTACGCGGTGCGGGCCGTCGACGTCGGTCTGGCCGGCGTCCTCGCGCCCGAGGACCTCGAGGACTTCGACGCCAACGGCGCCGAACTCGTCGACCTCGAGTCGGGCGAACCGATGATCGTGTCCCTGCCGGTGGTCGGCGAGGTCGGTCCGGGTTCGCGGAACCCGACCCGGTTGCAACCGCGCCAGGCGGTGCGGGTGGAGACCGGTGCCCCGATGCCGACCCTCGCCGACGCGGTGGTGCCGCTGCGGTGGACCGATGGCGGTGATCAGCGGGTCAAGGTGGGGCACGGCGTCGAGAGCGGCAATTATGTGCGGCGTGTCGGCGACGACGTGCAGCCCGGTGACGTCGCGGTCCGTGCCGGGTCCATCATCGGACCGGCCCAGGTCGGTCTGCTCGCGGCCGTCGGCCAGGCGCGGGTGATGGTCCACCCACGTCCCCGGTTGTCGGTCATCTCGGTGGGCAGCGAACTCGTCGACATCGACCGGACGCCGGGCCCGGGGCAGATCTACGACGTCAACAGCTATGCGTTGGCCGCCGCCGCGCGCGACGCCGGGGCCGACGTCAACCGCGTCGGCATCGCCGAGCGTGAGGCGTCACGCATGCGCGAGGTCGTCGAGGCCCAACTGATCCGCTCGGAGATCGTGGTCATCTGTGGCGCGGTGGGCGGCAGCGCGTCGAAGGCCGTCGCCGACGCCCTCGCCGATCTCGGCGATCTCGAGATCGTGCGGGTGGCGATGCATCCCGGCTCGGTACAGGGCTTCGGGCGGTTGGGCCGCGACGAGGTCCCCACGTTCCTGTTGCCCGCCAACCCCGTCAGTGCGCTGGTGACCTTCGAGGTGATGGTGCGTCCACTCATCCGGATCGCCCTCGGCAAGCGGCAGCCGATGCGCCGGATCATCAAGGCGCGCACGATAGGTCCGATCGCGTCGGTGCAGGGCCGCAAGGGTTATCTGCGGGGCCAGCTGATGCGCGATGAGCGTTCCGGCGACTATCTCGTCCAGGTGCTGGGCGCCTCACCGACCGGGTCCTCGCACCTGCTGGCCGAACTCGCCGAAGCCAACTGCCTGATCATGGTCGACCCCGAGGTCGAGGAGCTGGGCACCGGTGACGAGGTGGAAGTGGCATTCCTCGCGCAACGCGGATGACGGGGCACTGCTCCCGGTCCGACGACGCGGTGCCCGGTGTGAGTTCCGGGTTCGGCAGACGAATCCGTGACAACGCATAAACTTCATCACGTGTTCAGGTGGTTGAGCGGCGATCAAAGCAGCCCGGGCTGGCCGGCGACTCTCGGCCCGCTGCACACCAGGACCGGATCGGTCACGCTGCGGCCGGTGAAGATGCGTGATGCCAAGACGTGGAGCGAACTTCGCATCCGTAACCAGAATGCGCTGCTCCCCTGGGAACCCACCGGTGTGGGGAGCTGGGCCGACCGGCATCAGCCGGCCTCGTGGCCGCCGCTCTTCGGGGTGTTGAAGTCCGAGGCGAAGCGCGGCGCCCTCCTGCCGTTCGTCATCGAACTCGACGGCCGTTACGTGGGGCAGCTGACGGTCGGGAACATCCAGCGTGGCGCCGTGCGCACCGCCTGGATCGGGTACTGGGTGGACTCGGCGGTCGCCGGCAACGGGATCGCAACCGCGGCGGTGGCGCTGGGGGTCGACCACTGCTTCGGCCCGGTGGGTCTGCACCGCCTCGACGCGACCGTTCAACCCGCCAACGAGGCATCGCAGAAAGTGTTGACCAACATCGGTTTTCGGCAAGAGGGTTTGCTCCTGCGCTACATGGACGTCAACAAGCGCTGGCGTGACCACATGCTCTTCGCGCTCACCGCCGAGGAAGTGGTCGGCAGCGCCGCAGAGGCGCTCGTCCGCGCGGGCCGGGCGTCGTTCGGCTGAGCCGGCGGTGGTCTGTGCGCACCGCCTCCGATGAGCAGGGGTGCCGGACCGTGTCAGCGGCCGGTCTCGATGGGGAAGTCCCGTGCGCGCATCTCGGATTCGATCGCCGCTCGAGTGCGAAGATACGAACCTGTCCGGATGGAGTCGTCGGCGGTGTAGAGCGAGGGTAGGAACGTCGCGCCGCGCTGATCCCGGTGTGCGCCATCGGCGCCCGCACGCAGCAGGATCAGGCAATGGTCGATGTTGAGGACGTCGGCTGCGGTGAACAGCGGTGTCCGCCCGGCCAGTGGTTGCACCGAGTCGAGGTCGGCGCCGCGATCGATCAACAGGCGCAACGCGTCGCCGCGCCGGTGACGGACCGCGGTGTGGACGACGTTGCCGCCGATCCGGTCGGACGCCTCGACAAGTCCGGCGTCGAACTCGATGAAGGTGCGGAAGGCCGGGAAACGGTCGAGCAGCACGCTGTAGGCGACGGCGTTGTATCGACCGGCGCCCGGACGGTGTGGATCGGCACCCGCACGGAGGAGAGCGGCCACGGCCGTCGGTCGCTCGAATTCCACCGCCCATTGAAGCGGGGTGATGTTCTCCCGGCGCGGGTCGGTGTCCGGATCGCCGCCCTGCTCGTCGAGGTCGGCGTCGGCGGCCGCGAGGGATCGGATCTGCGCCTGGTCGTCACGCCGGGCGGCGTCGAGCAGTCGAACGGTGGGAGGGGAGAAGTAGTCGGCCGCGTCCACCCGCTGCGAGACGACGTCGGCGATCCAGCCACAGCCGGCCAGCATGCACGCCGACATCGCGGTCGCGCACAATGCCACGAGTCGGCGCACGGGCACCGTTCTGCTCGCCGTCAGGCCGTCTGTTCGCACGCCCTCTACCTCCACCCCTGCGCCGGAATGTCCGTTTTCACGATAGTCCGGACTCGGCGCGTCGACGCACCGGCTCTCGTCGACGACCGAGCACATCTTCGGCCCGGAGGTCGTGGTCGGTTCCGGGCGCGCTGACCCCGGCGGCGTCGAAATTGCTGAGAGGCGCGTGTGAAACCGTGCCGATTCGCCCGTGCCCCGGCGCGTCTGCCCGGGACCGGCGTCTTCCGGCCCTAGATTGTGGAGTGGCCTCGTGTGACCAGAGTGAATGAAGGGAGAGTCGCATGCCCAACTCCGTACTGTGGGTCTGTCTCGTCGCGGTCTGGCTCTTCGTGCTGGTCCCGATGGTCATCAAGGGTCGTCCGCAGATCCTGAAGTCCACCGACGCCGCCCGCAAGACCCGCCTGCTGCACCGCGGCGGGTCGCGCGCGAGCACCGCGACGCGAGACCGGCGCCGGTCATCGGCCAGGCACCCCCACGACCCGTCGTGGAAGTCGTCGCGGCGCACCGCGACTGCCACCCTCGACGAGGACAAGGCCGAGGACTCCGACATTTCTGAGGACACCGCCGAGAGCACCACCACCACGCGTGTCCGTCGTGCCGGCAAGCCTGTCGTCGAGAAGCCGACCGTCGTGTCCAGCGATGACGCGGCCGACGACGACAACGAGGACAGCGCCGAGCACACCGAGCTGCACACTGTCGACGGCGCCGATGATGATGCCGCGGATTCCGATGTCGAGGCGTCGGAGGACATCGAAGACGCCGAGTACGACGACGAGGTCGAGGACGACGCGGCCGATCACGAGGAAGACGCAGAGCTCGAGGACGCCGAGCTCGACGATGCGGAACCCGAGGACAACACAGAACTCGAGGACGACGCCGATTTCGAGGACGCCGCCGATTTCGAGGACGCCACAGACGAACTCGACGAGGACGAGTACGACGACTACGCCCGTGGCTCCCGTGCGTCCGAGCCGCATGCCGAGGACGACGAGCCGGAGTCCGTCATCGACGAGGTCGAGGACGCCCCGGTGGCCCGGTCGCGGACCGAGCGGTCCGGTCGACGCAGCGTGTACTCGTCGGAGAAAGAACGCGAACTCAAGTACCGCGAGCGCCAGCGGGTGACCCTCGGTCTGTTCGTCCTGACTCTGCTGGCCGTGGTCGCCGGATTCTTGACCGGGATGCCCGGCTGGGTGGCCACCGGGGTGCTGGGGCTGCTGCTCGTGGGATACCTCGCCTACCTGCGTCGTGCGGTGATGACCGAACAGCAGATCCGCGCTCAACGAGCCGCGCGCGCCAAGCGGGCGGCGCGTGCCGAGCAGGAGCGGCGTCGACGCGCCGCTGCGGTCCCCGAGTTCGCGGCCGCACCGCCGCCTCCGCGTCTGCGCAGGCCCGGTGGCGCAACGGTTCTCGAGATCGACGACGAGGACCCCGTGTTCGACCACCTGCCGCCGTTCCAGCGCCGGCGCGTGGAGCGCGAGGACCATGAGTACCGCCGGGTCGGCTGACCCTAGGACTCACACAACCAACGGACTCAGCAGTGGGTATCGATGATCGATACCCACTGCTGAGTCGTTTCGGCACTACTTGGTCAGCGCCGGCTTGCCGTGCGACTCGAGCCACGCCCGACCGGCCTTCGCCGCCTTCGACAACGCGAAACGTTCGCCGAGATAGGTCGCGGGCGCCCCGACGACGGGGATGTAGCTCAGCATGCGGAACACCGCCATCGGCTGCGGGCGCTTCTCGAACTCGTCGTCGACGGCCCGGAGGAGCTTGGCTGCGTCCCAGATCGCCTTGAACAACGACTTCTCGCGTTCTTTCGGTTCGTCGGGCAGCGACTTGCCCGACTCGGCGGTGACATCTGGGTTCGAGAGGTCTCGCTTGCACAGCACCGATGCGAGTAACTGCACCTGACTCTTGCGGTCGGTCACGCCGTACTCGCGGGCGATCGCGACGAGGACCATCGACTGGTTCGCGAAGCCGAGGTAGGGGGTCACCGGCAGACGTTTGGCCCAGATTCCGAAGACGCCCGGGAAGGCGACGGCGCCGGTGTTGAGCGTCCCGATGCGGGTGACCCACCAGCTCGCCCGCTTGGCCATCGACCGTTCGCTCCAGCCCTTGGTCCCGGGCCAGTCAGCCGCGTCGAGCAGCTTCGACGCCGCGTGCTGGGCCTGCTGCAACCGAGAGTCGGCGTGGTCGTCGTCGTGGAAGGTGTGGCCCTTCAGACCCAGGGGGTCCCGCTCGGCCAGCGCGTCGAGAACGGGGTTGATCACCCCCACGACGTTGTCGAGAATTCCGGCCAACTGCTGATCAGACATCCGAGGCACCCGACCAGCCTAGCGGCGGGTGAGGCGTTTGGGTGTCGCCGGTCCGGGGCTGCTAGAGTGGCTCCCGGTTGGCGGTCACACGCCTCCCGGGGCTATGGCGCAGTTGGTAGCGCGACTCGTTCGCATCGAGTAGGTCTGGGGTTCGATTCCCCATAGCTCCACCGGCAGAACCCGGGTGACAATACCGTCACCTGGGTTTTTTCGTGTCGCAGGTGGGTTGGCCTCGGGACTCGGGGCGTAGAGTGGCACCAACTGGATCGAACATCTGACAGAGAACTGTTGGCGTCTCCGGTGTCGGACGCTGACCCGTCCGGTGACCAAGTCAGGTGGCGTCGGTGATCATGGTGTCCCGTGTCGTAGGTACCCCGCAAACAACGCGGAACGGACTGCGGCGATGAAGCCCCTACTCGGACCGGCTCGGGTCCGTTTCGGTGTCGACCCCGGCGCGGCCGTCGCGGGTGCGTGGTATCCGTACACCGTGCAACTCGCCGAGGAACTCCCCGGCATGCTTGCCGCCGCGCGGGCCCGCGTCGGCGACATCAGTGGGATCGACGTGAACTGGAACAGCTTTCGGAGACTGCCGGGGCTCGATTCGCCGGACTCGCCGGAGACACCTCCGCTGATGACGCTGACCACCGCGGGGAGGACTGTCACCCTGCTGGTCATCCCGCCGCGGACGGCGTCGTCGCTGGCGGCCATCCTGCTGCGTCAGGCCAGCGACAGCGTCATCACGGGCAGCCAATGCCATTCCCTCGAATACCGTCGCGCCGAACGGATTCTGGTCCGCGCTGGGGTTGCCTGCCCGCAGGGTGCCCGCTGATCGGACGACGCGCCCGGTCGCGGTGAGGGTGTCGGCCCGTCCGCTTCGGGCCTCGAAGCGGGGTACCGCGGTGTAGTTTCTCGCTCATGACCGCCGCGATGCTCACGTTCGCCGGAACGCTGCTGGTCGCCATGATCGGCGCGGTCATCGCCCGGCTCGACGCCAACGATCGGCACCAGAAGCTGTCGCAAAAGGTCGACATCCTGGTCAAACTGCCGCACGAGTCGCAGGCGCATGAGCGGATGAACGGCATCGTCCTCGACGCGATCAACGAATTGGCGGAGTACGAACATCGCCGGCGCAGCGCCGTCTTCCAACGACGGGCGTTGACGATGGCCTTCCTCGCGTGGCTCGTCGTCGTGGGACTGCGGATCTCGGCCGAGCAGTTCGACATCGGCCATTACGAGAGCATCATGCACTACGTCGCCGTGACGCTGCTGGTGCTAGGTTTCGTTCTCGTGCTGGCCTCGGCGGTCGCGACGATCCGCGACATCCGGCACCGCGACGAGGAACCCGCGGACTGATCGCGCCGGTCCGGCCAAACTCGCACCCCCGCCTGAGACGGTTTGTTAGCTTTCGTCCATGAGATCGACGAAGATCCTGGTAGCGCTGGTCGTCGCCGTCTGCGGGGCGCTCATGGTGATGACCGCGGCTCCGGCGCGAGCCGACACCCTGCCGGTCACCTACAACTTTCTCGCGGGCATCCCGGACGAACTGACCGATCCGGGCGGCTCGCTGCCCGGCTCCAACGACTGGAACTGCACGCCGAGCGCGCGCCACCCCAACCCGGTGATCCTTGCTCACGGGACCGGGGGATCGCAGCAGACCAACTGGGGCACCTACGTGCCGCTGCTGAAGAACGAGGGATACTGCGTCTATGCACTGACCTACGGTGCGATCAAGGGCGCCCCGTGGCCCATCAGCGCCATCGGTGGGATGGGTGAGATGTCCGCCAGCGCTGCCGAATTCGGTGCGTTCGTGGACAAGGTGCGCCGGGCGACCGGAGCGCCGAAGGTCGACGTCGTCGGCCACTCGCAGGGGACTGTGGTGCCCGCCTACTACGCGAAGTATCTCGGGGGCCGCGACGCCATCGACAAGTACGTGTCGCTGGCTCCCGCGTGGCGGGGGTCCGGGGTCGGCGGAAACGATGTGATCATGCCGATCGTCCGGTCCCTGGGACTGCGACCCGAGCAGGTGCCTCTCTGTCAGGCGTGCGCGCAACTCGATCCGGGCGCGCAGGTGCTCCGTCAGGTCGCGGAGGGCGGTTACTACCTGCCGTCGATCCAGTACACCAACATCGCCACCCGCTACGACGAACTGGTGGTGCCGTACTGGCTCGGTCTGCCCCCGGGCGGTCCCAACGTCCGCAACATCATTGTGCAGGAAGGTTGTTCGGTCGACTTCACCGAGCACGCCGGGATCGCGGGTTCGCGTCGTGCAGCGCATTTCGTGCTCAACGCTCTCGACCCCGACCATCCCCGAGCCGTCCCGTGTGACCGGGCCGCGCCCGTCACGGGAAGCCCGTTCTGAGTCCACCGCCGGGTTCGGTCAGGCGATGCCCACGGCGCGTAGGCCGGCGGCGGTTGCCGCGGCAAGGATCACCACAACGGCCAGCGGCGCCCTCATCAACGCGGCGACCACCCCCACCGTCACCCCGGCGGGGCGGGCCCAGCCCGCGAAGTCGTGTTCGATGAACAGCGCGCCGGTCACCGCGACGGCGACCAGGAGTACCACGGTCGCGCGGTCCATCACCTTCTCCGTCTCGTCGGACATCGAGATCCGGTGGCGCAGTACCGGACCGGCCGCGCGCATCGCGTAGGTGCCGACCGCCAGGAGTGCCACCCCGACCCCGAGGGCGAGTCCACCCGTCATCGAGTGCCCCCGGAGACGTCGCTGTGCGACTGTTGCGTTCGCGCCTGCTCGCCGGGGATGAACGGATCGGTGTGCACCGGCGACGAGGCGAGGGCAGGCCCGGTCGAGCGAGCCCGCCGGATCGCCTCCAGCGCAACGAAACCGCCGAGCGCGCCGATGACGGGCAATCCCGCCGGGAGGAATGGGGTCGATGCCACGGCGACGGCCGCACCGACTGCCACCGCGGCCCACGTCGCGCCGTCGCGCAGCGCCGGGATCGCAAGCGCGGCAAGCAGGGCGGGGAAAGCTGCGTCGAGACCGAGGGCTTCGGGGTGCGCCAGCGCGCCACCGAGGGCAGCGCCCAGCGCGGCACCGACCGGCCATGACACGAGGACTCCCAGACCGCAGAACAGGAATGCCGCTCGTGCGCGAGGGGGATCGGATTCGGCTGTCGTGACCGCGGCCGTCTCGTCGTTGATCAGATGGGCGCCGAAGAACACCTCCGCCGCTCCGCGCAGATGCTTGCCGATTGCGAGTCCATATCCGAAGTTGCGCGTGTTCACCAGCAGACCCGCAAGTGCGGCGAGGACCGGGGCCCCGCCTGCGGCCAGGATGCCGACGAAGACGAACTCCGACGAGCCGGCGAGGACCACGGTCGCGATGAGCACGATCTGCCACAGCGCGAGACCTGCGCCATGCGCGGCAACCCCATACGACGCGCCGATGACGAGGACGGACAGGGACATCACCACGACGGCCCGCCGAGTCGCCGCATCGAGTGTTCTCCAAGCCGAACGCATGACTACTATAGTGAACAGGAATGCTGGTGTTCGTCAAGATGGACGATCGGACGGTTTGATGAACGACTCTTCTTCGGTGAACCCGAAAGAGCTGGTGGCGGCGTCGCTCAAGCGCGAACGAACGCGTGCCGGACTGTCCCTGACTGAGCTGGCGCGCCGTGCGGGTGTCGGGAAGTCGACGCTGTCGCAGCTCGAGTCCGGGGACGGAAATCCCAGTGTCGAGACGCTGTGGGCGCTCTCGACGGCGTTGGGCGTGCCGTTCTCGGCGTTGTTGGACTCGCCCGCGCCCACCGTCGAGATCATCCGACTCGGCGAGGGGCCCGTCATCCCCGCCGCCGACGCCGACTATTCCGCGACCCTGCTCTCCACCGCCGCCCCGGGATCGCGCCGCGACATGTACGTCATCCGCGCCGAGCCGGGCAAGCCGAGAGTGTCCGCACCGCACGCCCGGGGGATGCGCGAGCATGTCGTGATCAGCAGTGGCCGAGCACGTCTCGGCCCCATCAGCGCGCCCGAAACGCTCTCGGCGGGCGATTACATCTCGTATCCGGGCGACGTCGAGCACGTCTTCGACGCCCTCGAGCCCGGCACGGTGGCCGTCATGCTGAACGAGATCTTCTGAGCTCCGCTGTCGCGCCGCACGGAATCTCGGGGCGGTCGCGCGCAGCGAGTCGAGACGAGGCCTCGATCGCGACCTGCATCACAACGATTCGCCACATCGGTTACCGACGCGTACTGTTGCGTTCAGTGATGCGCCCGGCAACCGGGACGCGTCAAGCGTCGTAGAACGCCTCTCTCGCAGGTCGGTACCCACCGAAATCGCCGGGCCACCTGCCATTGACTTCATACGGCGAACGAGCTCGCGCACCCGCGTGTTCGCCACCGGCACAGCCCACCGGCACCTCGTCGTGCTGTTCGCGTGCCATGCACAGGAAGAACCCTGCACACTCGATGACTGCTGTACTCGAAACCTCGTCGGCGCACACCACCTCGGACGCCGTTGCGTCTGACTCGCCGTCGTTCCAATCACTCGGTGTCCCAGCCGAACTCGTCAAGGTCCTGTCCGCTCAGGGTAAGGTCAACGCCTTCCCGATCCAGGCCGATACCCTGCCCGACACGCTCGACGGCAAGGACGTCCTCGGCCGCGGCAAGACCGGCTCGGGCAAGACCCTGGCCTTCTCCATCCCGCTCGTCGCCGGACTGGCCGAGATGGAGGTCAAGCGTTACGTCGGTGCCCCCACCGGGCTCATCCTCGCGCCGACCCGTGAGCTGGCCACCCAGATCGCCGCGGTCGTCGAGCCGCTGGCCGCGTCGGTCGGCCTGACCGTCACCACCGTCTTCGGCGGTGTGAAGCAGACCCGCCAGGAACAGGCATTCCGCCGGGGCGTCGACATCGTCGTGGCCTGCCCGGGGCGGCTCGAAGACCTCATGCGTCAGGGCATCGTCCGTCTCGACGAGGTCGAGATCACGGTGATCGACGAAGCCGACCACATGGCCGACCTCGGCTTCCTGCCGGTTGTCACCAAGCTCCTGGCCGCCACCCCCGCAGAGGGACAGCGGATGCTGTTCTCGGCGACGCTGGACAACGGTGTCGACAAACTGGCGAAGCGGTTCCTCGACAATCCGGTTCTGCACTCCGTGGACTCAGCGGAGTCCCCGGTCGCCGCCATGACCCACCACGTCTTCGAGGTCTCCTCCGCCGACAAGGCGTCCCTCGTCGCCGAACTCGCCTCGGGCACCGGCCGCCGAATCCTGTTCATGCGGACCAAGCATCAGGCCAAGAAGCTCGCGAAGAAGCTGAGCGAAGAAGGAATTCCGGCCGTCGACCTGCACGGCAACCTCAGCCAGGCGCAGCGCGACCGCAACCTCGCCGCCTTCGGTGAAGGCGATGTACGCGTGCTCGTCGCCACCGACGTCGCCGCCCGCGGTGTCCACGTCGACGGCATCGAGCTGGTCGTCCACGTCGACCCGCCGGCCGAGCACAAGGCCTACCTGCACCGTTCGGGCCGTACGGCCCGCGCGGGCAGCGCTGGTGACGTGGTGACCGTGTGCCTGCACGAGCAGCGTCGTGAGGTCGCCCAGTTGCTGCGCAAGGCCAAGATCAAGGTCACCCCGACCAGCGTCACCCCCGGATCCGACGCCGTGGACGAGCTCGTCGGCGAGCGTGCACCGCGTGTCTCCGCGGCAGCGCGGGCCGCAGCCGAATCCGCTCGAGGCGGAGGCCAGGGTGGGCGTTCGCACGGCGGACGTTCCCAGGGCGGTCGTTCGCAGGGCGGGCGCGGTGGCGGCCGACCGGGCCGTGGACGCGGTGAGAGCCGTGGCAACGGCGCCCGTGCCGACAGCCGCGGTGAAGGCCGTGGCGAGAGCCGCGGGGACAACCGCGGGCGTCCCGCGCGCGACGACTCACGGTCGGCGGGCAGCGGGTCGCGCCGCTCGGGTGGTCAGCGCTCGACCGACGCACGTTCGACGGGTCAGTCTCGATCGGCCGGGCAGTCGCGCTCGACGGGGCAGGCGCGTTCCGCCGGCCAGTCGCGCTCCGGTGATCAGCACCGTGCGGGCGGACGTCCGCAGGGTCGGCGCGCCAGCCGTCCGGCAGGCTCGCCGGCCTGACAACTGACAAGCAAGACTCCTGCCCGCCTGAAGTCACTTCAGGCGGGCAGGAATTTCTGTGCCAGCCGTGGCGCCAGCCAGGGTCTGGCGCCCCAGGCCACGGCTTTGCCGGTGATGCCGATCCACGCCGGGGAAAGACGCCCGTAGCCTGCGAGTAATGCGGTGGCCGGGTCGACGCTGATGTGGACGTCGGGGCGACGAGACAGCGGGGGATCGATCACCAGGTCGCCGTCGGTGAACTCGTAGACATGCCGCTCGCCGCAGCCGCGTAACCGGATGTCGTAGGTGCCGTGGTGCCCGGCTGCCGCCGCCGGGTCGACCCAGCTCGGGAGAATGTGCTGGCGTGCCCTGATGATCATCAGCACGACTTCCGGCTCGACCCACCATCGGACGCCGAGCGCACGCGCGATGTCGTACCCGTGCACCACGAACTCGCCGATCAGCAGGCCCAGAGCGGCGTCGGCTCGGATGATGCGGTCGCCGTCGAAGTGCATCTTGGGGACCTGCGCCTGGAAGTGCCCGACCTCGTCGGCGAGGATGTGCAAATCGTCGATCAGTTGCCGTGTCAGCACGTCGATGTCACGCGTGGGCAGGTTCGCGATCTGTTTGGCATTGAAGTCCGGGACGTCGACGGCATGGCAGCACCACTCACCTTCGCCGCGCGCGAGGCCGAGGAACCTCGACGGCGCGAGTGAGACGTGGCCGACGCAGTCGGCCACCGTCCATCCCGGCGCGTCGGCGAGTCGCGCCTCCGAATTCTCGACTCCGCGAACGAGTTCGGCGAAATGCTTTCCGGTCGCGAGCGCGGCATCGATGTAGTCAAACCTCGAGAACATCCCCGTCGCCCGTGGTTCCTCCCCCCACATGGAGGTCGAGGTTACCCCGACCGGGTGCGACGTGCGACACATTCATCCTCAACGTGCCGTGGCCCGGCGCAGAACGGCACACTGCTCCCGGGGTTCCTCACGGATTCTTGGCGGCGACGATGGCGGCCCGGACGGCCTCGCGGCATTCGTCGCCACAGGGCTGCCCGGTGCCGAGATAGAAGCTGCCCGGACGCCCCTCGTGGCCGGGAAAACCGGTGACGGAGAAGCCGTCCGTGGCGGGCACGCCCGGGACCGACGCGATCGATGCGACGGCCAGCGGAACGGACAGGGCGGACACGCCTCGTTTGGCCCCGGACACGACGACGAGCAGGTGCGTCGGGTGGAGCACGATGAGTGTCTGGTGTTCGGAGTCCGGGTCGACGGGATTGCTGCGTCGACCGAACATCTTGCCGAGCAGCGACGTCGACGGCGGGTTGATGCTGCGGGTGCACCACGACGGCAGGTCGTCGGTGAGTGTCAGCTGGTGTGACTCCGCATGATCACGCAACACCGCCGTGACGTCGGCGGGCAGGTCGGACAGATCGGCGCGCTCGGTCGTGCGCTGGTACGCGGGCCCCATTGCTGCTCAATGTAGTGCAGGTTTCGCCGTCGACGTGCCCGTGGCGGGCTACCGTCGGCTGAGGAGACGACGCCGTCGCGGTTCGGGTGCGGCGAGCGCGCCGGACTCGAGATCGTCGAGCAACGACGACACCGTCTCGGCGGAGTCGGTTTTGTTGGTGCCGATGAAACCCGACGGGCCTCGCTTGATCCATCCGGTCACGTAGACCCCCGGCACCGGGTCCGCTCCGTCGAGGACGCGGCCCTCGTGGTGGGGGATGACGCCGCGCGCGGCGTCGAACGGCAACCCCGGCACCTCAACCCCCCGGTATCCGACCGAGGTGAGGATCAATCCGGCGTCGAGCGTGGTGGTCTGCCCGGTGGGTTCGATGCCGACCGCCACACCGGCGTCGTCGACCACGGGCCGGTTCCGGCCGACGAGGAGGCCGCGTGCCCGGCCGTCGTCGCCCGGCACCACCTCGAGCGGAGAGCTGAAGAACGCCAGCCGGATTCGACGACCCTCCGGTTCCGGCCGGGCCGCGCACTCGGCGAGGAGGTCGAGCTTCGCGCGGACCGTTGCATCCAGCTCGGCGGGTGCGGGCACGGACTCGAGGTCGGCTGCGTCGACGACGACCGGTATCCCGGAGTCCACCAGCCCGATGAGTTCGGGCAGCGTGAACGCCGCGTGTGCGGGTCCGCGTCGACCCATCACCACCACCTCGCGTACCGACGACTCGCGCAACCGCGCCAACGCCGGTCGCGAGATCGACGTCGCGGCAAGCGAATCGGGGTCGGAGACGAGGATTCGGGCCACATCGAGCGCGACATTGCCGTTGCCGACGACCACGGCGCGACCGGTCGTGAGGTCGACGTCGAGACCGGCGTGGTCGGGGTGGCCGTTGTACCAGCCGACGAACGAGGTCGCGCTGCTGACCCCGGCGAGGTCGATGCCCGGCAAGGACAGGGGTTTGTCGGTGGGTGCGCCGCCGGCCCAGACGATTCCCTGATGCCGGGATCGCAAGTCCTCGAGGGTGACGTCCCGGCCGACCTCGGTGTTCAGCAGGATCTCCAGCCGCGGGTTGCGGGCGATGTCGTCGAACAGTTCCATCACCTTGCGGGTGTGCAGATGATCGGGGGCCACGCCGAAGCGCGCCAGCCCGAACGGCCTGTCCAGACGCTCGTACATGGTGACCGAGATCTGGGGGCGGCGCAGGAGTTCGTCGGCCGCGTACATGGCCGACGGCCCCGACCCCACGATGCCGATCGACACCGGACGGTCGAATGCGAGCTCGCGCGGGCGGTCGATGGGAGCCAGCGGCAGCCGGCGCGACGGGTCCACCGGGAACCGTGCGGCGCCGTCGAACGGATCCCGGTACTGGGCCGCGTTCACCTCGACGAAGCGTTCCTGGCCGACTGGGAGCCGGTGGCCGGGCACGATCGCGCCGACGGGACAGGCGCTGACGCATGCACCGCAGTCGACGCAGGTCGCCGGGTCGATGTAGAGCATCTCGGCGATGCCGAAATCGGGTTCTTCGGGCGTGGGGTGGATGCAGTTGACGGGGCATGCGTATACGCACGACGCGTCGCCGCAGCACGCCTGGGTGACGACGTGGGGCATGGTCTCGGGATCTACCTGCGTTCGGTGCGGCTCAGGCCGCGGTGTAGGTGGGTTCGCTGCGGAAACGCGAGGGCCGGCCGCTGATGCCGAGTGCGCGCCACAGCAGTCGCGACACCGGGTTCATCAGCCCGCTCTGCTCGCCGAGCATCCGGACGTCGCCGAAGACGTTGCGCAGGAACCGCTTCGACTCCGCCGACCGCCAGAAGATGTCCTTCATGACCTCGTCGGGGACGTCGAAACGCTTGGCGAAACCGCGCGGGGGCACCACGATCGCGCCGCACAGGATGCGCATGGTCAGCGGGAGCATGAGCGACAGGATGAACCGCTGGAAACGGCCACGCTGCGGCACCTGCTCACGGATGAGGTGATGGGCGAACGAGATGTGGCGCGCCTCTTCGGCGACGTGCAGCTGCATGACCGCGGCCATCGTGGGATGCAGGCTGGCGCGGGTGCGCAGGAAGTCCTTCTGGATGTGGTCGATCGGCTCCTCGCCGCCGAGGACCCCGAAGAAGAACAGGGTGGGGAAGACGGTCGAGACGAGCGGGACGAACGGAGAGATCAGCCGGTAGCCGATCTTGGCACCCGGCACGTCCACCCCGGTGCGGTTGATGAACTCCTGGAACATCAGGGTGTGGTTGCACTCCTCCTTGGATTCGTGCGTGGTGTACCGGAATTCGCGCGCGCCGTTGGGGAGTTTGAAGCTGTACTGCATCAGGCCGCGGATGAGGATCGACTCGAACTGCAGCCCGACCTTGGCGACATTGGCCTGGCGCCACATGCCGATCTCGATCTGCTTCTCCTGGGGGAGCTGCTGGTACCACGGGTGACGGCCGATGGGATCGACCTCGTAGGACAGGATCCACCGGGGGTCGTTCTCGGTGATCGCCATGTGCGGCGCGTCCCAGTCGATGTCCACGTAGGGGTCGAAGTTGCGATGCACGGAGGCCGCGGAGAGGTCGTCGAGTACCTGGCTGTAGTCATGGTCGCCGCCGGTCTTGTCGTGCTGGGGGACGTAGCGCGTGGGCGCGTCCTGGCGGGTCTCCGGAGTGCTCGGTGTCAATGCTTTTGTCATCGTCGCGTCCTTCGGGGTGGGCGGCCGGGCCGGGTGAGCCCGACCACAGCAGATACTCCGAACGTATTTCGACGGTCCGCTATTTGTCAACAACTGATGTCACGTTCGTCGACGGCGACGTGCGCGGCGTGGGCGCTGACCTGGCGCGACGCATGTAATTCGTTCGGGCTATTCAGACCGTGGACCGCGGCGATCGCGGGTTAGAGTTACCGCACCGTCCGTGCCCGCGTCTGCTCACCTGGAGGAGCGATGTCCCTGCGTGTTCCGCACGTGTCCCCCCGGCGACGGGATTCGACACGTGGCGCCGCGATCGCGCATCGGAAGCCGGCGGCCGCCCGTCGCC
>NZ_JAKOIW010000008.1 GCF_022206305.1 Gordonia sp. 'Campus'
GCCCCGACCCGCCCCTTACCTGACGCGACCCGCCATGCGCCGCACCGTGACGCCGGCGGCGTCGCTCGCGTTGACCACCGGCCTGATCTCCCTCCCGTTGACGCTCGCACTGGGCCTGGGCGCGGTGCTCGGGCTGGTCGCCGTCGTGTCCGGTGCCATTGCGATCCGGCAGGTGCGCAGAGCGCCCGCGGACCGCAAGGGAACCGGTCGGGCCGTCACCGGCATCATCGCCGGCACGGGCAGCATGATCGTGGGCGGTCCGATCCTCTTCCTCGTGCTCTTGCTCGCCGGTCTGTAGACGCGGCTGGGCGCCGAGGGCCGGCGACAACACAGACAAAGACGACGAGACCCGCCGATGGCGGGTCTCGTCGTAGGTGGGTGCAGTAGTCCAGTCGAGCACCTGACTCGGCGTGAACCGGGTCGAAGCGCTCAGGCCCGGCTAGCTGACGGCGCGCAGGCGCGGGCGGACGGAGGCGACTTCGCCGCGTTCCCGGCCGAGCCATGCGTGGATCTCTCCGATGACCTGGAGACGGGCATCGACGGGGTCGATGTCCACGAGCGACGGCATGCAGTGCATCAGCGCGGCGTAGAACGCCGAGGAGTCCGACATACCGAACTCGGAAAGCACGGTTCCGTAGTCTTCGACGCGATCGGCGAGTTCACCGTAGGTGAGGGCCTCATCGCCCAGCCGCACTGCGGTCAGATGGGGCGTGATCGCCCCTCGAGTCTGGATGTCGTCCAGTAGCTGGTCCATGATTTACTGCCTTCCCGCCCGTGGAGCGTCGATCGCAGTACCCGCGCCTCCCCTGACCCGGGCCCTCTACGATCCTTCAACCCAGTGTGCCCTACCCCACTCGGCTAGCAGAACACTGGTTCAACATGTGTGGGATATTCCACAACATTTCTCGTAACAATGCACATCTTCATGTTACGGCTGTGACTGCAGTTGCGACAGGGGCTCAGTAGGCCGGTTCTTGACCTGTTACCCATGCGCAACTCTCCCGACATTCGAGGCAATCCGTGCGCGTCGCCCGAATCCGTCCTCGCCGGGACGGATCAGGCGTCGGTCTTCTTGTCGGCTTCCATGGCCTCGATGAGGCTCTTCGGCCGGAGGTCGGTCCAGTTCTGCTCGACGTACTCCAGGCACGCTGCGCGGCTGTCCTCGCCGAAGACCTTCGTCCAGCCGGCCGGGATGTCGGCGAACGTCGGCCACAGCGAGTGCTGGTTCTCGTCGTTGACGAGTACGTAGAAGCGGCCGTCCTCGTCGTCGAATGGATTCGTCATGTGCGTCCTTTCTCCGTCGGCGCGGCGACTGGGTCACCCACCTGCTGTTGTCGTGCCGGGCCGTCTCGGTGAGCGGCCGGTTCACTGCTTTCGTCAGAACCTAGCTGTTGTCTTGTCGATCATGTCACGCGATGCCCCTCATTCCGGGACATCCTCGCCGGTCAGCGGCCGCGGTCCACCTCCTCGAGACGGTTCGTGGGCGTCCACGGTGCGGCTCGACTCGTCGGCTCGCGACAGCTGCGCGTCGAGCGCCGGGCCGACCACGGCGAGTGCGTCCGCGTTCGCCATCCCGAGGTGGTGGGTGGCGACGTCGACGTTGTCGATGGAACCGGTGACGAACGGACGCCAGGCCGCTGCCAGCGCGGCCGGATCGTCCTTGTCCTCGGTGGCGGTGAACACGTGGATGTCCCCGGCGTACACGTCGGGCCGATAGTCCAGCACGACCTGCGTCGACGACTCGAAGCTGTCCATAATCCGCTCCACCTGGTCCTCGGCGAGCAGACCCATACCCGAGATCTGTTCGCGGATGATCGCGGTGACCTCCTCGCCCGTGGACGCCTGGACGTCGTCACCGAGATCGAACAGATCGCGCCACCCGCCGAGCACGTCGACGACCGTGGACGCATCCGGCTCGATGGGCGCTGTCGTCTCGGCCGTGTCCGGGGCCTCCGTGGCGGCCCCCGACGCGGTGGGCTCAGACGCGGTGGGTTCAGGCGCGGTGGGCTCGCCGCGCGGTCCCTCGTGTCCGACAACGATCGGCTCGTCCTCCGGCCGCGAATCCATGATGCCCAGGTACGCGACGTCCTCACCCAGTTCGACCAGGTGTGTGGCCATGGCGTGGGCGATCACGCCGCCCACCGACCAGCCGAGCAGATGATAAGGACCGTGTGGCTGGACCCGACGGATCTCCTCGACATACCGTCGCGCGAGTTCGCGGGCATCGGTGACGCTGGGCTCTCCGGTGACCACGTGCGGGTCCTGCAGACCGAAGATCGGGCGATCTCGCAGATGGGGCGCGAGGCCGCCGTAGAACCAGGCCAGTCCACCTGCCGGGTGCACGCAGAACAGCGGCGGCCGGGTCCCCTCCCCGCGCAGGGTGATCACGACGTCGCTGCTGACGTCGTTGCCCTCCGCGACGCGGCGCGCGAGACCCCGGACCGTGGGCTCGTTGAACAACCACCCGAGTTCGATGTCGAAGCCGTTGCGCTCGCGGAGCAGGGCCGCCACCCGCGTCGCCGACAGCGAGTTGCCGCCCAGGTCGAAGAAGCTGTCGCGCGCACCGATCCGCTCCACACCGAGGATCTCCGCGTAGGCGTCGGCGATGGCCTGCTCGACCGGGGTGGCCGGCTCGACGAACTCCTCGGCGACGATCTCGGGACGTGGCAGCGCAGCCCGGTCCAGCTTGCCGACCGGGGTCAGCGGGAACTCGTCGACCACCGTGATCGAGGCCGGGACCATGTGTGCAGGCAGCCTGCGGGTGAGCAGCCCGCGGACCTCGTCGACATCGATCCCGTCGCCGGTCACGTACGCGGCGAGCGACGACGGCGACGAACTCGGCTCTCCCGATGCCCCGACACCGAGCACGACCGCGGAACGCACACCGGGAGCCGAGCGCAGCACGGCCTCGATCTCGCCCAGTTCGATGCGCAGTCCGCGCAGCTTGACCTGGTCGTCGCTGCGGCCCGAGTACTCCAGGGTGAGGCTGCCCGACGCGCTCTCGCGCCAGCGCACGACGTCGCCGGTGCGGTACATCCGCCGTCCGGCGCCCGCGTACGGGCTCGCGACGAACCGGGACGCGGTGAGCCCTGGTTTGTCGAGATATCCGCGGGACAGCGCGGACCCGAGAACGTAGAGCTCACCCGCGACGCCGACCGGAACCGGCCGCAGGTGCGCATCGAGGACGAGGAACTCGACACCGGGCAGCGGACCGCCCAGGCGGACCGGGTCGCCCGGCACGGCGCGCTCACCCACCGCCACCATGATCGTCGTCTCCGTGGGGCCGTACCCGTTGTGCATCCTGGTGGACGGCGACCAGGCGTCCATCACCGACTGCGGCACGGCCTCGCCGCCCACCGAGACCGCCTGCAGACTCGGCAGGGTCGACGGATCCAGCGTCGAGAGGACCGACGGCGTGAGGAAGGTCGTCGCGATCTCGTGCTGCCGGATGAAGTCCTGCAGGGCCTCGCCGCCGACCGCGGTCGCGGGCCGGTAGACGAGGGTGCCGCCGTTGACCGTCGCGAGAAGGTACTCGAGCACGGATGCGTCGAAGCTCGGCGATGCGAAACCGAGGACCACCACGCCGTCCTCGGTCTCGAGGGCGCGGGACTTCGCCAGCGCGAAGTTCCGCAGGCCCGAGTGGGACACAGCGACGCCCTTGGGCCGACCGGTGGACCCCGACGTGTAGATCACGTAGGCGATGTTGTCGGTCCGGACCGGGCCCGACAGTTCCGCCGGCTCGATCTCGGCGTCCGGTGTGGCGTCCACCCCGGCCGCGATCTCCGGCTCGTCGAGCCGTATCCAGTCGAAGCCCTCGTCGGGCAGTTCGCCCACCGCGGTGATCGACAGTCCGAGCCGGGCGCCCGAGTCCTCGACCATCGTCGCGACGCGTTCGGCGGGATAGTCCGGGTCGATCGGCACGTATCCACCGCCGGTCTTGGCGACGGCCCAGATCGCGACCAGGAGGTCCACCGACCTCGGAATGGCGAGGGCGACCAGGGTCTCCACGCCGACCCCGCGTTCGATCAGCCAGCGCGCGAGGCGATTCGATCGCGCGTGGAGCGCGGAGTAGGACAGGGTCGCACCGGTCGCGTCGACCACGGCGGTGCGGCGGCGGAATCGCGTTCCCGCCGCGCTGAAGAGCTCGCTGAGCAGCACCGGCTCGGCGGCCGCTCCGGTCTGCACCGGCAGCAGACGCTCCGCCTCACCCTCGAGGAGGATGGACGCCGCGGCCACCGGCTCCCCGGGACGCGCGGTCAGGGCGTCGAGCAGGCCGACGAGGCGCGCGGTGAGCCCGGTAGCGGTCGATTCCTCGAAGAGGTCGGTGGCATACTGCAGCGCCGCCGACCACGGGCGCCCGGCCTCCGACCGGGACACCGAGAACAGCAGATCGACCTTCGCCGGTACCTCGCCCGGGTCGAGCGGGGTCACCGAGACACCACCGAGATCCGCGCCGAGATGCGTGCCGGCGAGCTCGGGGACCGCGTTCTGGTCGAGCGTCAGCCAGACCTGTGTCAGCGGCGCGAACGCCTCGGACCTGGTCGGGTTGAGTCGGTCGACGAGCGTCTCGAACGGCACGTCGGCATGGGCGAACGCATCGAGATCGACCGTGCGGACACGTCCGAGGACGTCGCCGAACGTGTCGCGCGGTGCGTGCGCGGTCCGGAGCACGAGCGTGTTGACGAACATGCCGACGAGAGGGTCGAGCACCTCGGCGCCGCGGCCCGCGACGGGCGTGCCGACGGCCACGTCGTCGGTGCCCGCCAGATCGGAGAGCAGCACCGCCAGGGCGGCGTGCATGACCATGAACGGGGTGACGCCGTACTCGTCGGCGACGGTGTCGATCCGTCGGGTGGTCTCGGCGGGGATCGTGAACGACACCCGCGCTCCGCGCTGCGACGCCACCGGCGGCCGCGGACGGTCGGTCGGCAGCTCCAGCAGATCCGGCATCCCGGCCAGCTGTGCGGTCCAGTAGGCGAGCTGGCCGCCGATCGCGGACGACTCATCGTCGACGTCGCCGAGCACCCGACGCTGCCAGATCGCGAAGTCGGCGTACTGCACCGCGAGCGGTTCGAACCGCGGCTCGGCGCCGGCGGCTCGTGCCAGGTAGGCGGTGGTGAGGTCGGCGACCAGCGGCGCCAACGACTCTCCGTCGGAGGCCACATGGTGCAGGACGACCGCCAGGACGAACTCCCGCGAGCCCGCGTCGTCGCCGCCGATCTCCAGCAGCCGGGTCCGGACCGGCCAGTCGACCGCGAGGTCGAAGCCGGTGGTGACCGCGTCGAGCACGACCCGGCCCCAGTCGTCCGGACCGGCGGTCGCGTACTCGTGGTCGAGCCTCGACGGGATGTCGGCGACACCGGCGATGAGCTGTACCGGTTCGCCGTCGATCTCCGGGTAGGTCGTGCGCAGCACCTCGTGCCGCGCGACCACGTCGGCGATCGCGGCACCCAGCGCATCGGGGTCGAGGTCGCCGCGCAGGCGCAACACCGCGGGGATGTTGTACGCCGCGAGGGACGGATCGAAGCGGTTGACGAACCACATCCGCTGCTGCGCGTACGACAGCGGGATGCGGTCCGGGCGAGGACGCACGGCGACGACGGGTGCCAGCCCGCCCCCGCGCCCGCCGAGACGCTCGGCGAGCAGGCGGGGGGTGGGCGCCTCGAAGACGTCGCGCACCGTCACCTCGACGCCGAGCGCATCAGAGACACGCGCCGCGGCCCGCATGGCCGACAGCGAGTTGCCGCCGATGTCGAAGAAGTTCGTCGTGGCGCCGACGTTCTCCGGCGACATCGACAGCAGTTCGGCGAAGACCGCGGCCACCGCGGATTCACGCCCGCCGACCACCGGGACCACGGCCGCCGCGTCGACAGTCGGAGCGGGCAGTTCCTGACGCACGATCTTTCCGGCACTGCTGAGCGGCATCTCGTCGAGCAACACCCACATGCCGGGTCGCATGAACTCCGGCAACGCTTGCGCCACCGAGTGTTTGACGGCGTCGAGATCGACGTTCGCCGGGGCGAGGTAGGCGACCAGCTGCTGGCCGGCGGGTGTCTCGACGACCGCCGCCGCCGCATGGACCACCGCGGGTGCGGAGGTCAGCGCCGACTCGATCTCCCCCAGCTCGATCCGCTGACCGCGCAGCTTCACCTGGAAGTCGGTGCGGCCCTCGTATTCCAGTTCGCCGTCGGATCGCCATCGGACGAGGTCACCGGTCCGGTACAGCCGGCTGCCCGGCGCACCGTAGGGGTTGGGGACGAAGCGTTCCGCGGTCAGGGCCGGACGGGAGGTGTAGCCGCGGGCCAGCTGGAGCCCGCCGAGGTAGAGCTCTCCGGTGAATCCCGGGGCCACCGGACGCAGGCGGTGATCGAGGACCAGCGCGGTGGTGTTGGCCACGGGCCGTCCGATCGAGACCTCGTCGCCGCCGACCCGGGCCACCGTGGCGTAGATGGTCGCCTCGGTGGGCCCGTACTGGTTGCTGATCGGCGCGTGCGGGATCCGTTCACGGACCGTCCGAGCGACGCTCCCCGGCAGCGCCTCGCCACCGGTGTGGAGGAAACGCAGTCGCGAGAGCTGCTGCAACCGAGCGGGATCGGCGACCTCGGTGAGAACCGCGAGCATCGACGGAACCAGGGTCGCCGAGGTCACGCCGAAGTCGGCGAGGTAGCGCAGTACCGCGACCGGGTCCCGGTGTTCGCCGGGGGCCATGACGACGAGGCGCCCGCCCGAGAGCAGGGGCCGCAGGATCTCGCCGACCGACGGGTCGAAGGTCAGCTCGAGGACCTGGAGGAACACGTCGCCGGGGCCGAATGAGTAATCGGCGCGGTCGTGTTCGAGATGCGAACGCAAGGTGGTGTGTCCGACGGTGACCCCCTTGGGGCGGCCGGTCGAACCCGACGTGAAGATCGTGTACGCGGGGTTGTCTCCCGCGACCGGCGCCCGGCGTTCGGACGGGGAGAACGGCTCGACCCCGGTCGCGGCGGGCCCGGTTCCGACGGCCTCGACGTGCACTCCGGCGTCGAGCGCGTCGATCCCCGCGGGCCGGTCTCCGTCGGCGATGAGCACCGCGGCGACCTCGGCGGTGCGGGCGAGGTAGTCGATGCGGTCGGCGGGCGCCTGCGGGTCCATCGGGACGAACTGGCCGCCTGCGACCAGCACCGCGTGGACGGCGACGATCATCTCCACCGAACGCGGCATGCAGACGCCGACGGCGACCTCGGGACCCACCCCCAGCTCGACGAGCCGGCGGGCGAGAACACTGACGCGCCTGCCCAGTTCGTCGTAGGTCAGCGAATCCGAGGCGGTCGCCACGGCGACGTCGGACGGCGATGCCGCGACACGCTCGAGGAGCAGGTCGGCGACGTGCGTTCCGGAAAGCGCGAGGTCCGGACCGGACGACCACGTGTCGAGCAGGGACTCGTCGTGTCCGGACATCGCCGGGATGTCGGCGATGCGCGCCTGCGCGTCCTCGGCGATGGTCTGCAGGATGCGGATGAGCGAACGCGCGAAGACCGCGATCTCGTCGTCGTCGAAGGCGTCCGGCAGATACGTCAGACGTACCGCGATGCCCGCCGCACTCGGCGAGGTCGCGAGATTGAGCGGGTAGTGCGTCGCGTCGGACACCTCGACGTCGCGGATCGCCAGTCCCACCGCGGCATTGGCTGCCCCGCCGGCCAGCGAGTCGTTGTCGACCGGGTACGACTCGTGGACGGTCAAGGTGTCGAACAGCGCGGGCCGGCCGACGTGCGTGAGGATCTCGGGCAGGCCGATGTGCTGATGGTCCAGGACCGCCGTCTTGTCGGCCTGCAAGCGGCCGAGGACCTCGGCGATCGTGGCGTCGGGATCCACGTCGACGACGGCGGGCAACGTGTTGATGAACAGCCCCACCATCGACTCGACGCCGTCGAGGCCTGCGGGACGGCCGGACACCGTCTCGCCGAACGTCACCACCCGGTTGTCGGTGAGCCGCGACAGCAATACGGCCCACGCCAGTTGCAGCACGGTGGCCACGGTGGACCCCGACTGCCGCGCCGTGCGTTCGAGGCCGGCGACCAGGCCGGTGTCGAGTACCCAGCGGTGTTCACGCGGAAGATGTTGTGTCGCCGAGTCTCCGGTCTCGGAGTCGACGGATGTGCCGGTGAGGCCGGGGGCCACGAGCGTCGGGCTGTCCACGGGGGCCAGCACCCGCGCCCAGGCCGCGAGCCCGGCCGCGACGTCGGTCTCGGCGATGCGCGCGAGGTAATCGGCGAAGTCCGTCCGCTGCGCGGCACCCTGACCGGTGAACGGGCTTCCGGTCGCATACAGCGCGAGCAGGTCGGCCAGCACCAGCGGGCCCGACCATCCGTCGAACAGGATGTGGTGGTTGGTGATCACCACGCTCGAACCCTCCGCGTGGCGCACGATGACGGCGCGCAACAGCGGCGGATCGGCCAGATCGAACGGTTCGGTGCGCTCGGCTGCGGAGATCTCCTCGACCTGTGCCCGAACCTGCGCTTCCGTCGACGCGGGAACGTCGACGACCCGCCAACGAAGTGGGACGGTGGGCGGCACGACCGTCACCACACCCCCGCTCGGCACGCGCACGAAACCGGACTTGAGGGTGCGGTGATGATCGAGCAAGGACACCACGGCACCGCGCAGCCGATCGAGGTCGACATCGCCCTCGAGATGCAGGACCGCTTGCGTCACATAGACATCGACTTCGTCGTCGCCGGCCAGCTGCGACTGGAAGTACAAACCACGCTGCAGCGGTGACAACGCCCAGATCTCGGCGCCCGGGAATCGTTGCGCCACAGCGTCGAGATCAGCCTGCGTCACGTCCGCGCCGGGTACGTCCGACGGCGACGGGCCGACATCGGCCCCCTCCCCGACGATCCGCACGAGCTCGGCCAACTCATCGGTCCACCGCGCGGCGATGTCGCCGGCATCGGCGTGCGACAGGATCGCCTCCGGGAACTGCAGGTTGGCCGACAACACGCGACCGCTCGATGACGCGCCGGTGCTGGCGTTGATGGTCAGGACGCTCATCGCGGCGACACCCGGTGACACCGTGGCCGGCAGGAACGGCGCGTCGGGAGCCGGCAGGAAGGCGGTCGTCGAGGCGTCCGCTGCCGACGTGGCACCCGACTGTGCCGCATCCGACTGTGCCGCATCCGACTGGGGGGACACCGACTGGGCGGTCGACGTCTGGCCCGCACCGCTCGTCGCTCCCCGTGTGCCGAGGTAGTTGAACGCGATCGACGGCAGCGGTCGCGAATGGAGTTGCGCGGCAACTTGATCGACTTCATCGGCGGCATACCGCAGCAACCCGTATCCGATACCGTTGCCCGGCAGGCCGAGTCGTTCTTCCTTGGCCGCCTTGACCGCGTGCACGGCGTCGTCGGCCGGGTCGATCAGGAGGGGCGCGAGGGAGGTGAACCATCCGACCGTGCGGGACAGGTCCGCGCGACGCGGGTCCTCGCCGTCGAGAAGCACCTCCTCGTATCGGCCGTGACCCTCGGTGAGGACGGTGACCGGCGTCTCGTCGACGATCGCACGGTCGCGCTGCCACGACCGGACGGCCCGGGCCAGCGCACCGATCAGCACGTCCACGACCGATGCCGAGAACGCCTCGGGAACAACGGTCGTCAGCGGTTCGGCGATCGCCGGGTCGATGCGGTGCACGAGGGACGACAGGGTGCCGTAGCGGTCACGATCGGGATCGAGCGGAGCACCGAAGTCGGTGGTCGCGGACGGCGAACGGTCCAGCCAGTACCGCGCTTCCCCGGCCCGCGCGCCGAGCTGCCCGGCGAGCGCGGCCTGCCATGCGCGCTGAGAGGTCTCCTCGGCACGGACCGCCGCGGGTTGCCCGGCGGCCAGCTGGGCGTGCACGGTCAGCAGATCCTCGATGAGGATCGGCCAGGAGACCGCGTCGACGCCGAGGTGGTGGACGACGAGCACGATACGACCGGCGCCGGCGGGATCGGAGACGATCGTGGCGGCGACGAGACGTCCGGCAGCCGGGTCGAGACGCTGCGCGGCCTCGGCGTGGGCGGCGGTCACCGCCGCGGTGAACTCCGTTGTGCCCGCCGGGGAGTCGACCGAGAGGGTCGCGATCGACGCGTCGGCGTCGAACGGTGTTCCGGTGGTGAGGGTCGCGCCGCGGTCGTCCATCTGCAACCGCGCGGCGAGCATGGGATGGGCGTCGACCACGGCGCCCAGCACCTCACCGAGATGCGCGACGGTGAGGCCGGCCGGGGCGGTGAGGACCATCGACTGGTTGAAGTCGGCGAGATCGGCGGGGGTCCGCGCTGCGTCGACGAGCCACGACACGATCGGCGGCAGGACGACATCACCGGTCTCGACGCCCTCGGGTTCGGCGAGCATCGGCGGCCGGGCGTCGCCCGCCGCGGCCACCCGTGCCATCCCGCGAACGGTCTTCTGTTCGAAGATCTCCCGCGGGGACAACGACAGTCCCGCGGCCTTGGCCGCGGAGGCGAGCTGGATGGACATGATCGAGTCCCCGCCGAGGGCGAAGAACGAGTCGGTGACCGAGACGGCGTCGACGCCGAGCAGCCCGGCGATGATCGCCGCGAGAGTCTCCTCGCCCGTGGTCGCCGGTGCGACGTATCCGTCGGCGGGCGTGCTGAACTCGGGCGCGGGCAGCGCACGCCGGTCGAGCTTTCCGCCCGGGGTGACGGGCAGTTCGGGCAGTACGACGGCGTGGTGCGGGATCATGTGCCCGGCAAGGCGATCCGAGGCGCCCGCGAGGACCGCGTCGGCGTCCAGGCCATCCGTCGCGACGGTCTCGTCGCCGACGAGGTAGGCGACGAGGCGGGTGCGGCCGGAGTCGTCGTCGACGCCGAGGACCACGACCGAGGCCACGCCCGGCTGGTCGCCGAGGACGGTCTCGATCTCGCCGAGTTCCACCCGCTGGCCGTTGACCTTGACCTGGTGGTCGGCGCGGCCGGCGAATTCGATCTCGCCCGCCGCGGTGACCCGCACGAGGTCGCCGGTGGCGTACATGCGGCGACCGGCCTCGCGGGCGAAGGGGTCGGCGACGAACGACGCGGCGGTGAGGTCGGGCCGGCCGAGGTAGCCGCGCGCCAGGGAGTCCGGACTCGCGAGGTAGAGCTCACCGACGACGCCCTGCGGCACCGGATGCAGACGACCGTCGAGAACATAGGCCGCGAAACCGCGCACCGGGCGGCCGATGGTCACCGGCCGGTTCGGTTCCGACCGGCCGGTGGTCGCCCACACGGTGGCCTCCGACGGGCCGTAGAAGTTGAACATCCGCCGACCCGCGTCCGGGGAGGCCCACCGCGCGATCAGCTCGGGCGGGCAGGCCTCGCCGCCGGTCACGAGGTTGCGGACGAAGCGGCCTCGCCGCGGATCGACACTGGCGAGCACCGTGGGGGTGATCAGGGTGTCGGTGACCCTGTCACGCTCCAGGATTCGGCCGAGCGCGTCGCCTGCGTACTCGGCGGCGGGCGCGACGACCAGGGTGTGCCCGAGAGCGATCGACCACATCATCTCCAACACCGAGGCGTCGAAGCTCGGCGATGCGACGTGCAGGACGCGGGTGTCGGGTGCCTGCGCGGGCGTCCCGGTCACCTCGGCCAGTGCGTCCACGAAGTTCGCGACACCCCGGTGGGTGACGCCGACGGCCTTCGGGCGGCCGGTGGAACCCGACGTGTAGACGAGGTAGGCGAGGTCGTCGAGCCGGACCGGGGCGCGGCGTTCGTCGTCACCGACCGGATGGCCCGGCGTCGCGGGGTGCTCGAGCGTGTCCAGGTCGAGCCACTCGCACGACGACTCGCCGAGGCGTTCGCGGGTCGGGGTGTCGGTGATCCCCAGTCGGACTCCGGAATCGGTGACCATGTAGGCGATGCGGTCGCTCGGATACGCGGGGTCGATCGGAACATAGGCAGCGCCGGTCTTGACGACGCCGAAGACGGCGACCACCGAGCCGATGGACCGTTCGAGTCCCACGGCGACCACGTCCCCCGCGCCCACGCCCCGCGAGATCAGTTGGCGTGCCACCCGATTGGTGCGGGCTTCGAAATCGGCATAGGAGATCTCGACGCCGTCGCTGATGAGCGCGGGACGGTCCGCGTCGAGGTCGCGGCGCGCGAGCAGGTCGGGCAGTGGCACCGGCACGGTGATCCCGCCGTCGGCAGCGGGTGCGGTCTCGCCGACGGAGTTGCGGCTGGGGGCGCTCAACGCGGTGGCATCGATGCCGACGATGTCGATGTCGCCGACCGGCAGTGCCGGATCGGTGGCCATCGACGCGATCACCTGGAGCCAGACATCGGTGAACCGGCGCACGGTCGCGGCGTCGAACAGCGAGGTGGCGTAGAGGAAGTCGGCACGCATCGGCGATGACGGGGTGCGCTCGGTGACCGAGACGGTCAGGTCGAACTTGGCGATCGGATCGGCCACGCCGAGCGGTTCGGCGCTCAGGCCCGACATCTCGACGCGGTCGATCTCTTCGGGCCGCCCGGCCGCGGACACCAGTGTGTAGGCGATCTGCACGAGCGGCGGGTAGGCCGTGGACCGCTCGGGGGCCAATTCCTCGATGAGGTCGTCGAATTGGACGTCGGCGTGGGCGAAGGCATCCAGATCGGCCGCGCGCACGGCGGCGACGAGGTCGTTCATCGACGACGCCGGATCGACGTCGGTACGCAGGACGAGGGTGTTGACGAACATGCCCACGAGGTCGTGCAGGGCCGCGTCGGGGCGACCCGCGACCGGTGTCCCGATCACGACGTCGCGAGTGGATGCCAGCCGGGCCACGGTGACGGCCAGCGCCGCGTGCAGGACCATGAACAACGTGACGTCGTGGTCGCGTGCCAGTCGCTCGAGAGCGGCGGCGAGGGCATCGTCCACGGTCACCGACTCGACGGCGGCCGCGGTGTTCAGGACTGCCGGGCGCGGCCGGTCCATCGGGAGATCGGTGACGGCGGGCAGGTCGGCGAGGACCTGGCGCCAGTGATCGAGCTGGCGGCCCATCGGCGCACCCGGATCGTCGGCCGCGCCCAGGTACTCCCGTTGCCAGAGGGCGAAATCCGCGTACTGGACGGCCGGCGCGGAGACCGCCGGTCCACCGGCGGTGCGATGCAGGTACGACGCGAGGAGGTCGCGGACGAACACGGGTGTGGACTCACCGTCGAAGGCGATGTGGTGCACGGTGAGCACCACATCGACCGCGTCGTCCCCGCGACGCAGGACCCGGCCGCGCAGCGGGAAGTCGGCGGCGACATCGAATCCGGTTGTCGCCGACTCGAACAGGTCGAGCTCGGACTCCGCGACCCGCCAGTCCAGCCGGGCACGTGCCGTCTCCGCGTCGGTGACGAGCTGGACGGGACCCTGCTCGTCGCTGGGGTAGGTGGTCCGCAGGATCTCGTGGGCGGCGACGACATCGCCGACCGCTTCCTGGAGTGCCGCGAGATCCAGTGCGCCGGTGAGCCGCAGGGCCATCGGGATGTTGTAGGCCGGCGACGCGGTGTCGAACTGGTTGATGAACCACATGCGGCTCTGTGCGGTGGACAGCGGGAGCCGGTCGGGGCGGGGCATCGCGGTCACCCGCGGGACGCTGCGCCCGCGTCCGGACACCAGCGCGGCCAACTCCCGCACCGACGACGCATCGAACAGGTCGCCGACGGACACGTCGACGTCGAGGAGGTCGGCCACCCGCGCCGCCACCCGCGCCGCCGACAGCGAGTTGCCGCCGAGGTCGAAGAACGACTGGGTCACGCTCACCCGGTCGACGCCGAGCACGTCGGCCACGACCGCCGCGATGGACGTCTCGACATCGGATTCGGGTGCCGCGAACTCCTCGACCGTGAGCTCCGGGGTGGGCAGTTGACGGCGCGCGACCTTGCCCGCCGAGTTGAGCGGCAGCCGGTCGAGGGTCATCCACACGCTGGGCCGCATGTAGGCCGGCAGGGCCTGCGCCACCACCGCCTTGACGGCGTCGAGGTCGACGGACTCCGGCGAGACGTACGCGACGAGATGCGACTGTCCGGAGACCGTCGTCACCGATGCGGCAGCGTGCAACACCCCCGGGGCCGACATCAGGACGGATTCGACCTCGCCGAGCTCGAGACGCTGCCCGCGGAGCTTGACCTGGAAATCGGTGCGGCCCAGGTACTCCAGCTGTCCCCTGGCGTTCCAGCGGACCAGGTCGCCGGTGCGGTAGAGCCGCTCGCCGGGTTCGCCGAAGCCGGCGTCACCGGGCGAGTCCGCGGAGAACGGATTGGCGACGAAACGCTCGGCGGTCAGGCCGGCACGCGAGGCGTACCCGCGCGCGAGCTGGACACCGCCCAGGTACAGCTCCCCCGGCACCCCCGAGGGCACGAGCTGCAGGCGCGAATCGAGGACGAAGGTGGTGGTGCTGGGGACCGGCACACCGATGGGGACCGACGTCTCCCCCGCGCGCACCTGATGCGCGGTCACGTCCACGGCCGCCTCGGTCGGACCGTACAGGTTGTGCAACTCGGCGTCGGGCAGCGCGGCGACCAGCGCCTGCGCGACCGTGGCCGTCAGAGCCTCACCCGAGGTGAACGTCAGCCGCAACGACGACAGTTCGGCGACGCGGTCACCCAGGACGTCGAGGAACACCGACAGCATCGACGGCACGAAGTGGATCACCGACACCCGCTCGGCCGCGATGAGTTCGGCGAGATACCGCGGGTCGCCGTGCCGGTCGGGTTCGGCGACCACGAGTGTCGCGCCCACGGCGAACGGCAGGAACAGTTCCCACACGGACACGTCGAACGTGATCGGCGTCTTCTGCACGAAGACATCCGAGTCCTTGATCGAGTACCAGTCGCGCATCCACTCGAGCCGGTTCACGATGGCGCGGTGGGAGACCGTGACCCCCTTGGGACGTCCGGTCGAGCCCGAGGTGAACAGGGTGTACGCCGCATCGTCGGGATGCAGCGGCGTGAGCCGTTCGGCGTCGGTGACGGCGGGCGTCGCGAGGTCGATGTCGGCGTCGGTGTCGAGGACCACGACGGTCGCGTCCTCGGGCAGGGGCGACGGGGAGCCCGCGGCGACGAGGACGAGTCGCGCACCGGCGGTCTCGAGCATGTACCGCGTGCGCTCCAGCGGGGCCTCGGTGTCGAGCGGGACGTAGTGTCCGCCGGCGGCGACGATGCCGTGGACGGCGACGAGCAGCTCGACCGAACGCGGGATGGCGACGCCGACGGCGACGTCGGGTCCGACGCCGAGCGAGATGAGGTACCGGGCGAGGGAGTTGACGCGCGCGCCGAACTCGGCGTAGCCGACCCGACGTGGACCGAACACGATGGCCGGCACATCGGACATCGTCGCCACATGAACCACATCGGTCACTGTCGGGCCTCCATCTCGCTTCGTCGCCTACTGTCTCGTGCTCTGTTCCCCGTTCCCCCCGTGTCTTCTGTTCTCTCAGCCATCCCCGCCGAGGCCGTCGTCGCCGACCGGCTGCGATGGCGAACCACCCGCATCGGGACGACGGCGGCCGATGATACCCGGCAGGGTGTCATCCACCCCGTCTGTCGCCGGACGCGCCGGCCTGCCCGACGACCACGCGAGCACCCGCTCCCGTTCGGCGGGCGTGACCATCGGGCACGCGCCCACCGGCGCCCCCGGCTGTGCCGTCAGCCCGTCGAGGAGCGTAACCAAGCGCTGCGCGAGCAGCTCGATGGTCCCCTCGTCGAACAGGTCGGTCGCATAGACCATCGACGCCGACCACGACCGGTCCGTCCGTGCGGCCACCGCGACCGTCAGATCCAGCTGCGCCGAGGTGACCGGCGACTCCAGCGCCGAGACGCGCAGGCCGTCGGCCTCGATGACCGGCGAGCCGGCTCCGGCGTTGGTCAGCGTGAGCATGACCTGCGCCAGCGGTGAGAAGGCCCTCGACCGGGTCGGGTTGAGGCGGTCGACGAGTGTCTCGAACGGCACGTCGGCGTTGGTGAACGCATCGAGGTCGACGACCCGGGTCTCGTCGAGCAGCTCGTCGAAACTCATCGCCGGGTCGACCTCGGCCCGCAGGATCAGGGTGTTGACGAACATGCCGATCAGCTGATCGATCTCGGCGCGTCCGCGACCCGCGATCGGGGTCGCCACCGCGATGTCGTCGGTGGCCGTGACCCGGGCGAGCAGCACCGCCAGCCCGGCGTGCACGACCATGAACGGCGTCATCCCGCGCTTCCGGGCGAGCGTGGTGATGCGGGTGGCGACGTCGAGAGGGATCTCGAAGTCCACCCGGGCACCCCGGAGCGACGCCACGGTCGGCCGGGGACGATCCGCGGGCAGTTCCAGCACATCGGGAACCCCGGAGAGCTTGCGCATCCAGTACGCGAGCTGTCGTCCGACCACCGAGGTGGGATCGTCGACCGCACCCAGCTCGCGCTCCTGCCACAGCGCGTAGTCGGCGAACTGGACCGGCAGCGGCGGCAGATCCGCTGCGCGACCCGCCGCCCGGGCCTGGTAGGCGGCGGCGACATCGCTCATCAACGGCACCATCGATTCGCCGTCGCCGACGATGTGGTGGAGCACCGCGAGCAACACCCACGTGTTCTCGTCGCGCCGCCACAACCGGATGCGGGCCGGGATCTCGGACGTCACGTCGAAGCCGGCGGAGAGAGCCTCGAGGAGCTCGGCCTCCGTCGCGCACTCGACCAACGTCGGTAGCTCCGCGGACCCGGCGGTGTCGTGGACGACCTGGGTGGGCCGACCGTCGACCGCGGGGAAGGTCGTCCGCAGGATCTCGTGCCGCGCGACGACGTCGTCGACCGCGGCGGCCAGCGCCACCACGTCGAGATCCCCGCTGAGCTGGACCCCGATCGGCAGGTTGTAGGCCGTCGAGGAGGGGTCGAGCCGGTTGATGAACCAGATCCGCTGCTGCGCGAACGACAACGGGATCGACTCCGGTCGCGGCTCGACCCGGGTGACCGGTGCTCGCAATCCGCCCCGATGCTCGCCGAGCGCGGCCAGCGCACGCGGCGTCGGTGACTCGAACACGTCCCGGACCCCGATGTCGGCGTCGAGGGCGTCCCCGACACGCGCCGCGAGGCGGGTGGCCGACAGCGAGTTGCCGCCGAGGTCGAAGAAGTCACCGGTGACCGACACCGCGTCGACACCGAGTAGATCCGCGAAGATCGCGACCACCCGGGCCTCCGTGGGCGTCTCCGGCGCCACGAGATCCTCGGTCCGGGCCTCGGGCACGGGCAGCGCCCGCTTGTCGAGCTTGCCGGTCGGGGTGAGCGGCAGGCTCTCCAGGACCGTGATCGTCGCCGGGATCATGTACGACGGCAACCGGTCCGCGAGATGGCCGCGGAGGTCGGCCACGTCGACCTCGTCCGCGCCCCGGACAGGAACCACATAGGCGGCCAGCGCCGTCGCCACCGAGCCGCCGACGGCGATCACCAGGGCCGTCGAGACGTCGGCATGTGACGACAGTGCGTGCTCGATCTCGCCGAGTTCGATGCGCAGGCCGCGGAGCTTCACCTGGTCGTCGGAACGGCCCAGGTACTCCAGCACCAGCTCACCGTGTGCCGTGCGCACCCATCGCACACGGTCGCCCGTGCGATACATGCGTTCGCCCGGATCGCCGTACGGACATGCGACGAAGCGCTCGGCGGTCAACCGCGGGCGACCGAGGTATCCGCGGGCCAGTGAGACACCGGTCGCGTACAGCTCGCCGGCCATCCCCACCGGCACCGGACGCAGCTGGGCGTCGAGAACCATCAGACCGGTGCCGGGCACCGGGCCCCCGAGGTGCACGGGTTCGTCCGGGTCCAACGGTCCGCTGATGGCCACCGCCACCGACGCCTCGGTCGGGCCGTAGGCGTTGTGGAACGCGGTCTGCGTCGACCACTGCTGAACCAGTCGCTGGGGCACGGCCTCGCCACCGGAGGCCAGAACCCGCAGAGCAGGGAGCTCGGTGGCTTCGACGGTCGCCAGTACGCCGGGGGTCAGCAGCGCGTGCGTGATCCCCTCCGTCCGTAGGAACTCCGCGAGCACGTCCCCGCCGACGACGTCGTCGGATCGGTAGACGAGCGTCGATCCCGAGGTCGAGGCGAGCAGCCACTCGAGGACCGAGGCGTCGAAACTCGGTGAGGCGTAACCGAGTACCCGCGAGCCGGCGGTGATGCCGAACCGCTCGACCTCGGCCGACGCGAAGGCATGCGCGCCGCGGTTGGTGACCGCGACGCCCTTCGGCACGCCGGTCGATCCGGAGGTGTAGATGACGTAGGCCAGGGCATCGGGATGCGGCGGGCCCGCGGTCTCCGCCGGCCTCAGCGGCCCACCGTCGACGTCGCGTACGGCCTCGGCGAGCTCGCCGACGTCTGTCCACGACGCGTCGTCCGACGGTGCGTCGTTCTGCACCGCGCCGTTCTCCACCGCGCCGTCGCCGCCGGATCCCGGCCGGTTCCCGATGATCAGGCGCACACCCGAATCGGACACCATGTGGGCGATGCGGTCGGCGGGGAGCGTCGGGTCGATCGACAGGTAGGCGGCACCCAGCTTCGCGGCCGCCCACTGCACCACCAGACGGTCCACGGTGCGTCCCACGGCCAGCCCGACCACGTCGTCGACGCCGACACCCCGGCCGATCAGCCACCGCGCCAGTCGGTTCGACCGTTCGTCGAGCTCGGCGTAGGTGAGCTCGGCCCCGGCGGCGTCGGTGACCGCGACGACCGAGGCGTGCTCGGCCGCCACCTCGGCGAAGACCGCCGCCAGCGGGCGTGCCGCCGGCGCCGGCGGCCCGCTCACGGGCGCGAGTTCGGCGGCGGTCGCCGCGTCCAGCAGTGCGATCGCCGACGTCGGCAGATCGGCGTCGTCGACCGCGCTGCGCAGGATCTCCCTCAGTGCCGCACCGAAGATCCGGACCTGTTCCTCGGCGAAGGCCGCGGGCAGATACTTCAGCTTCAACAGCAGCCGATCGCCGGACGGCGACGAGGCCAGATTGAGCGGGTAGTGCGTCGAGTCGTCGGCGTCGACGCCGACGATCTGCAGCCCGCCCGCGAGCGAGGTGTCCGCGGTCGACAGCGAATCGGAGTCCACCGGGAACGACTCGAACACCGTCAGGGTGTCGAACAGGGGACCCATCCCGGCCTGTGCGGTGATGTCGGCGAGCCCGATGTGCTGATGGTCGAGGACGGCGACCTTGTCGGCCTGCATCGCGGTGAGGACGTCGGCGATCGAGGACGCCGGATCGACGTCCACCACGGTCGGCAGCGTGTTGATGAAGAGTCCGACCATGCCCTCGGCGCCCTCGAGATCCGACGGGCGGCCCGAGACCGTCTCGCCGAACGCCACCACCTGATCACCGGTCATGCGCGACACCAGCACCGCCCACGCGAACTGCAGGATCGTGCTGACCGTGACACCGCGCTCACGGGCGAGGCGGTTGATCGCGGCGGTGAGCTCCGCGTCGAGCCACTCCTCGTGATTGCGCGGCAGTGCCTTGGTGGTGGCCTCGTCCCCGCCGGCGACCATGGTGGGCTCGTCGAGGGGCGCGAGGACCTCGCGCCACGCGGCGAGACCCGCCGCCGGATCGGCGGCACCGAGCCTGCGCACGTGGTCGCCGAAGTCGGAGACCCCGCGATCGGAGTGCGCGGCGAGTGTGGCGGTGTACGGCCCGACGCCGGCATAGAGGGCCAACAGGTCGGCGAGGACCAGCGGTCCCGACCATCCGTCGAGCAGGATGTGATGGTTCGTGACGACGAGACTCAGCGTCGCGCCACCGTCCCCGGTACCGCGTTCGACGCACACGAACCGCATCAGCGGCGGGGCCGCGAGGTCGAACGGGGCGATGCGTTCGGCGTCGGCGATCTCGCGGACCCGACGGTCGGCATCGTCGGTGCCGAGCCCGGGCTCGAGGGCGACGTCGGTCCACGGCAGGTCCACCCGTGGCGGTACGACGGCCACCAGCGCACCCCCTGCGGTACGCACGTAGGCGCTGCGGAGCACTCGGTGATGAGCGACCAGTTCCTCTGCGGCAGCACGCAACCGGTGGCGGTCCACGTCGCCGCCGAGGTGCAGCACCGCCTGGGTGACGTAGACATCCACGTCGTCGGCTCCCGCCGACTCCCGCGCGGTCATCTGCGACTGGAAGTACAGGCCGGCCTGCAGCGGCGTCAGCGGCCACACGTCGGCACCGGGGAACCGCACCGCGAGGGTGTCGAGTTCGTCCTGGGTGATCGAGCTGCCCGGTACATCCGACGGCGACCGTCCGGGGTCCCCGACGGTGTCGATGTGCTGCACGAGCGAGGCCAGCTCGTCCGCCCACAACCCGGCGAGGGCGGAGATGTCGTCTGCGTCGAACAACGCCCGGGGGAACGTGAAGTTCACGCTGAGGCGGCGTTCGTCTCCGTCGCGACGAGTACTGACGTTGACGCTCAACGGGTTCAGGGCGACCATGGCGCCCGAGACCGACGGCGGCATCCCCGGCGCACCCGGTGCTCCGGTGAACGGGATGACCTCGGTCGGTTCGTGCGCGCTCGCCCGCCCGGCGCGTCCGGCGCCGAAGAAGTTGAACCCGATGCTCGGCAGCGGCCGATGCGTCAGTTCCGTCTCCCGGGCGTACCGCAGCACGCCGAAGCCCAGTCCGCCGTCGGGCTGTCCGAGGCGTTCCTCCTTGGCCGACTTCACCGCGTGGGTGACGTCGGCGGAGGGATCGACCGAGACCGGGGCGATCGTCGTGAACCAGCCGACGGTGCGCGACAGGTCGACGGCGCGCCTGCCGTCGGCCGTGTCGATGTCGTCCTGTCGGCCGTGGCCCTCGACGAGCACCGTGACCGGTGCGACGTCGGCGATGCCGCGAGCCGACTGCCACGCGCGGACAGCGCGGGCGAAGGTACCGAGCAACACATCGTTCGCGTTGCCGCCGAAGGCTTCCGGCACGACGGTCAGGGCGGCTTCGGTGACGTCGGCGTCGAAGGCATGAATCACCGACACCTCGGTCGCGAACCGGTCACGTGCGTGATCGAAGGCGACCCCGAGGTCGGTGGGCCGCGCCGGGAGACGGTCGAGCCAGTACGGCAGCTCCGCATCGCGCCCGTGCGCCTGTTCCGAGACCGCATGCGTCCAGGTACGTTCCGAGGTCGATTCGGAACGAAGCGCGACCGGTCGACCTGCCACGTGCTGTGCCCAGCCCGTGACGAGGTCCTCGATGAGGATCGGCCACGACACGGCATCGACACCGAGGTGGTGGATCGCCAGCACGATCCGTCCCGCACCCGCGGAATCCTCGACGATGCCGGCCGCCACGAGGACGCCGGCCGCCGGATCGAGATGCGCCAAGGCCTCGGCGTGAGCGGCACGCAGGTCGTCGGCGTAACCGGCCTCGTCGACCGTCGACGCGGACCGGCGCATGAACACATACGGCGCCGAAGACGTGCCCTCACCGGAATCGGCGTCCGCATGCCGGTCCGTCCCGGCCTCGAGACGCCAGGTGTCGCCGTCTTCGATCAGTCGTGCCGACAGCATCGGGTGTATCGCGACGAGTTCGCGCAGCAGATCCGACAACGCCTCGGGGGTGATGCCCGCGGGCGCGTGCAGCACCCGGTACTGCGAGAAGTCCGCGAAATCCGCTGCGGAGGTGGAGTGTTCGACCATCCACGACATGACCGGCAGGAGCGGCATCGCACCGCGCGCCCCGCCGTCGCGTTCTTCGAGTGCGGGCAGCCGATGGGCCTCCCCCGCGACGACGCGGGCCATCGCCCGGATCGTGCGTTGCTCGAAGATGTCCCGCGGTGTGAGGGTGAACCCTGCCGCGCGGACCGCCGACGCCAGCTGGATGGACATGATCGAGTCGCCGCCGAGCGCGAAGAACGACTCGGTGACCGACACCCGATCGAGTCCGAGGAGTCCGGACACGATCGTGGCCAGCGTCTCCTCCACGGCATCGGCCGGCGCGACGTAGTCGGCGTCGAGCCCGGCGAAGTCCGGAGCGGGGAGTGCCCGTCGATCGAGCTTGCCCGCACTGTTGAGCACGACGTCGTCCATGCGCATCCACAGCGTCGGACGCATGTACTCAGGGAGTGCCTGGGCCGTCGCGTCCCGCAGGACGTCGAGGTCCACGCCCGAGGGCGCCACGTAGGCGACGAGGTGTTGTCCGCCACCCGGCGCATCGGCGACCGTGACCGCGGCGTGGACGACGCCCGGCGCGGCCGCGACGACCGACTCGATCTCGCCGAGCTCGATGCGCTGACCGCGCAGCTTGACCTGGAAGTCGGTGCGGCCCAGGTATTCGATCTCGCCGTCGGCGTTCCAGCGCACCAGATCGCCGGTGCGGTACAGACGCGCACCGGGCGGCCCGAACGGGTCGGCGACGAAACGTTCCGCCGACAGTCCTGGCTGCGCGGCGTAACCGCGGGCGACCTGATGGCCGCCGAGGTACAGCTCACCGGGCACACCGGTGGCCACGGGTTGCAGTCGTGCATCGAGCACATAGGTCGTCGTGTTCCACACCGGCACCCCGATCGGCACGACCGACTCCGCCTGCGTCACATCGGCATACGCCACCTCGACGGCGGCCTCCGTGGGACCGAACAGGTTGACGATCTGCACGTGCGGCAGCAGCGCATGGGCACGTGCGACGACACCCGGCGGGAGCGCCTCACCGGAGGCGAACAACCAGCGGAGCGTACCGAGGCCGGAGATCACCTCGGCGGGAACGACATCGAGGAACACCGACAGCATCGACGGCACGAAGTGCACCGAGGTGGCCTGTGACCGCTCCACCAATTCGGCGATGTAGAGCGGGTCGGCATGGCCGCCGGGCTCGGCGACGACCATCGTCGCACCGGTCAGCAACGGCCCGAACAGTTCCGGCACCGAGACGTCGAAGGTGTACGGCGTCTTCTGGATGATCCGGTCGCCTGCGGTCCACGGGTACTCGTCCAGACCCCACCGCAACCGGTTCATCACCGCGGCGTTCGAGACCGTCACACCCTTGGGCCTGCCGGTGGATCCGGAGGTGAACAACGTGTACAGCGCGTCGTCACCGCGCATCGGACGCACTCGTTCGTCATCGGTGACCGGCGGCGTCGACAGATCCACCTCACGCGTGGAATCGACCGTGACCCAGCGGATCTCGTCCCCGAGAGCGTCGAGGTCGGCCTGCACCGGACGTGGCCCGACGAGGAGGATCCCCACCCCGGCCGTGTCGACCATGTAGCGCACACGATCGGCGGGCGCCGCGGTGTCGATGGGTACGTACTGCCCGCCGGCCGCGACCACGGCGTGGACGGCCACGACCATCTCCACACCGCGATCGATGCACACGGCCACGGCGACATCCGGGCCGACGCCCAGACTCAGCAGTTCACGCGCGAGTTCGGCGACCCTTGCGCCGAACTCGCCGTAGGACAGCTCACGGTCGGCGAAGGTCAGCGCGATCGCGTCGCGCGACCGCGCTCGGCGAAACGAGATGGCATCGGCCACCGATCCCGCCGGGATGGCGGTGTCCGCACCGCGCGAGCGGCGGAGTATCTCTTCGACCTCCGCGGGTTCGAGGAGGGCCGCGTCGGCGACGGGCGCCTCCGTCCGCGTAGTGAGCTGATCGAGCAGCCCGACGAATCTCCGGGCCAGTTGCACCACGGTATCCTCGTCGAACAGGTCGCGGGCGAAGACCAGTGAGATGGGCCAGTCGGCCTCGTCGTCGGGAACCGTCACGCCGAAGGTCAGATCCACCTTCGCCGGTGGTTCGATCGGCGGCATGGGCTCGATGTCGAGCCCGGCGACGGCTGCGGGCGCGGTGTCCGCACCCATCTCGGGCAGGGCCGTCTGGCCGAAGGTGAGCATCACCTGGGCCAGGGGCGCGAACGCCTCGGACCGAACCGGGTTGAGCTTCTCGACCAGCATCTCGAAGGCGACGTCGGCGTTGGCGAACGCTTCCAGATCGGTCTCGCGCGCCTGATCGAGCAGGTCGGCGAACGACATCGACGGATCGACCCGGGCGCGCAACACCAGGGTGTTGACGAACATGCCCACCAGCGGATCGAGCACCCGCTGGCCGCGCCCGGCGACCGGTGTGGAGATCGCGATGTCCTCGCTCGCCGACAGCCGCGCGAGCAGCACGGCGAGCGCGGCGTGCACGACGATGAACGGGGTCGCGTCGGCCTCGCGCGCCAGGTCGCGGATCCGTGCGCCGATCTCGGCCGGGATCGCCGCGGCCACGCGGCCACCGCGCTGCGATGCGACGAGCGGTCGGGGCCGGTCGAAGGGCAGCGTGAGGACCTCGGGCAGATCGGCGAGTTTGTCTGTCCAGTAGGACAGCTGGGCACCGACGACCGAGTCGGGGTCCGACCCGTCGCCGAGGACGTCGTGCTGCCAGAGCGCGTAGTCGGCGAACTGCACCTCGAGCGGTTCGAAGTCGGGTGCGCCTCCCGAGACCCGTGCGTCGTAGGCGGTGAGCACGTCGGTCAGCAGCGGGTTCATCGATTCGCCGTCAGCCGCGATGTGGTGCACGACCACCGCGACGACCGCACGATCCGGCGCGATCTGCCAGACCCGCACGCGGATCGGCCAGTCCGCGGCGACGTCGAAGCCAGCGGTGACCGCGGCCTCGAGGCGACGCTGGTCGGTGACGACTTCCCAGTCGAGCCGGTCGGCGATCTGCTCGCGCGGTGCGACGAGCTGATACGCCACGCCCTCGACGGACGGGAACGTGGTGCGCAGGACCTCATGCCGCTCGATCACGTCGACGATCGCCAGCCGCAGCGCGTCGATGTCGAGCGGTCCGGCCACCTGCAGGACCACGGGGATGTTGTAGGTCGGCAACGACGGGTCGAACTGGTTGATGAACCACATCCGCTGCTGCGCGAACGACAACGGGACCAGTTCGGGCCGTTGCGGATTCGCGACGATCGCAGGCAGGGCCTCGGCATGACCGGACACCTCGCCGACCAGCGCGCGCACCGTCGGTGCCTCGAAGAGGTCACGGACAGAGGTCTCGACGCCCAGCACCTCGCCGACCCGGGCCGCCACACGGGTGGCCGACAGCGAGTTGCCGCCGAGGTCGAAGAACGACTCGGTGACGCTGACCCGTTCGAGTCCCAGGACGTCGGCGAACACCGCGGCGACCGCGGCCTCCTGCTCGGTCTCGGGTTCGACGATCTCGCCGACCTCGATGACCGGTTCGGGGAGGGCGGCCTTGTCCAGCTTGCCCACCGGCGTCAACGGGAGCGCGTCGAGCACCGCCACCGATGCCGGCACCATGTGCGCGGGGAGGCGTTCGCCGACAAAGCTTCTCAGCTCCGCCGCGTCGAGCTCGGCGGGGCCGGAGCCCGTGTCGACGGCCACCACGTAGGCGGCGAGCGCGGTGGCGACCGAACCGCCGACACCGATCACGACTGCCGATCGGACGCCGGGGTGTTCGGCCAGCACGGATTCGATCTCGCCGAGTTCGATCCGCAGACCGCGCAGCTTCACCTGGTCGTCGCTGCGACCGGAGTACTCGAGGACGGGTGCACCGGTCGAGTCCTGCCGCCAGCGCACGATGTCGCCGGTGCGGTACATGCGATCCCCCGGATGCCCGTGCGGGTTCACCACGAACCGGTCGGCGGTGAGTCCCGGACGGTCGAGGTAGCCGCGCGAGAGCGCACCCCCGCTGACGTAGAGCTCACCCGCGACCCCGATCGGCACCGGGCGCAGTTGCGCGTCGAGCACCATCAGGCCGACGCCGGCGAGCGGGCCGCCGAGAGCGACGGGCTCCCCCACCGCCATCGGCGCGCTGATCGTCACGCCGATGGTCGTCTCGGTGGGACCGTAGAGGTTCTGGATGCGACGGAACGGCGCCCAACTGTCCTTGAGTGCCTGCGGCACCGCCTCACCACCGGCGTAGACGACGCGGAGCGCAGGCACGGCCTGCGGCTCGATCGTCGCGAGCACGGTCGGGGTCAGGAAGGTGTGGGTGATGGCCTGACGCATCATCAGGTCCTGCAGCGGCGGCCCGCCGACCGCCTCGGCGGACCGGTAGACGAGCACGCCGCCCGACACGATCGCGAGCAGGTACTCCAGGACCGACGCGTCGAAGCTCGGCGAGGCGAAGCCGAGGACCCGCGAGTACTCGTCGGCGCCGGACCGGCGGATCTCCTCCGCGGCGAAGTTCGCCAGGCCCGAGTGCGTCACGGCGACACCCTTGGGGCGCCCGGTGGAACCGGACGTGTAGATGACGTAGGCGATGTTGCTCACCCGGACCGGCGCGAGGCGCTCGGATTCCGGCACGGTCGTCTCGGAGTGCGCGGCGATCTCCGCCGCCACCCCGGCGTCGTCGAGCCGGACCCAGTCGAACCTGTCGCCCGGCAAGTCGCCGGACGCGTCGACCGCGAGGCCCAGGATCGCACCGGAGTCCTCGACCATGTTCGCCACGCGGTCGGCCGGGTAGTCCGGGTCGATGGGCACGTAACCGGCACCGGTCTTGGCCACCGCCCAGATCGCGGTGAGCAGTTGCGCCGACCGCCCGATCGCCAGCGCGACCAGTGTCTCGGCTCCGATACCGCGTTCGATCAGCCAGCGCGCCAGGCGATTCGACCGGGCGTCGAGCTCGGCGTAGGAGAGCATCACGTTGTCGGCGTCGACGACGGCCTGACGGGGTCCCCACTTGGTGGCGGCCTGCGTGAAGATGTCGGCGAGGACCACCGGCTCGGTGCCGGCCCCACCGGTGACGACCGCATCGGAGTCGGCGATGGAGACCGTCTTCTGCGGCTCCGGTTGCGCTGCCGCGCGGGCGAGTTCGGCCACCGACATGGTCGTCTCACCGAGCGGGATCTGCCGCAGCGGCATCTCGGGCTCCGCCAGGGCCTCGGTCAGCAGCGTCACCAGCTGCTCGGCGAGACGCGCCACCGACGGTTCGTCGAACAGATCGGTCGCGTAGGTGATCGCACCCGACCAGTCCTCGGACCCGGCCGGTTGCGAGAGCGCGACCAGCAGGTCGACGCGGGCCGGGATGCGCTCGGTGGTCACCGAACTCACCTGGAGGCCGGCGACCTCGCCGATCGAGAGATCCGGACCCGCCAGTTCGGGGAGGGTCGACTGGTCGAACGTCAGCCACACCTGGGTGAAGGGCGCGAACGCTGCCGACCGCTGGGCCCCGGCCGCATCCGCGACCACGTCGAACGGGACGTCGGCGTTGGCGAAAGCAGCGAGGTCGGCGTCTTTGGCGGCGTCGAGCAGGTCGGCGAAGCCGCGGTCGCGGTCGACGGTCGTCCGCAACACCAGGGTGTTGACGAACATGCCGACGAGCGGCTCGAGCACGCGCTGCCCGCGACCGGCGATCGGTGTGCCGACGGCGATGTCGTCGGTTGCCGACAGCCGTGACAGGAGCGCGGCCAGTGCGGCGTGGACCACCATGAACGGGGTCGTCCCGGTCTCCTGGGCGAACCCGGCGATGCGATCGCCGACCGACGCGGGGACGCCGAACAGGACGCGGCCGCCGCGCTGGCTGGCCCGCGCGGGCCGGGGACGGTCGGTGGGCAGCTCGATCACGTCGGGGAGGCCGGCGAGACGGTCGGTCCAATAGGTGAGCTGGCGGCCCACCACGGACTCGGGATCCTCGGGCGAACCGAGAACCTCGTGCTGCCAGATCGCGAAGTCGGCGAACTGGACGTCGAGGTCGGCGAATTCCGGGTCGGTGTCGGCGGACTCGGCGAGGTAGGCGGTCACGACGTCGCGCACGAGCGGCGTCATCGACTGCCCGTCCGAGGCGATGTGATGGGTGATCACCGCGAACACGTGCTCGTCGGGCGTCACCTCCCAGATCCGGGCGCGGATGGGCCATTCCCGCGAGACGTCGAAGCCTGCGGAGACCGCCGCCTCGATCTCCTCCTGCGAGGACACCTCCTGCCAGTCCAGCTTGGCCGCGACCGACGTCGCGCGGTTGATCTTCTGGTACGGCATGCCGTCGGCCGACGGGAACGTCGTGCGCAGCGACTCGTGGCGCGACACCACGTCGATCAGAGCGGCGTGCAGCGCGTCGGTGTCGAGCGCACCGGACAGCCGCAGCACGATCGGCAGGTTGTAGGCCGACGAGGTGGTGTCGGCCTGGTTGACGAACCACATTCGCTGCTGGGCGAACGCCAGCGGGATCCGTTCGGGCCGGGACTCGACGGCCACGATCGGGGCGCGTGCGGAGTCGAGGCCGGAACTCACCCGCGTCAGTTCACGCACGCTCGGGGCGTTGAAGAGTTCCCGGATCGAGATCTCCGTGCCGGTGACCTCGCCCACGCGGGCGACGAGCCGCATCGCGGCGAGCGAGTTGCCACCGAGGTCGAAGAACGAGTCGGTCACGCTGACGCGATCGACACCGAGGATGTCGGCGAACACCTCGGCGACCGCGGCCTCCGCCTCACCGGCGGGGGCGACGTACTCGCCCGCGGTGAAGACCGGTTCCGGCAGCGCACGACGATCGATCTTGCCTGCCGTGTTGAGCGCGATGTCGTCCACCGGCATCCACACGGTCGGTCGCATGTAGCCCGGAAGTGCCTCGGCGACAACGGCCTTGACCCTGTCCAGGTCGATGTGCTCACCCGGCACACCCGCCAGGTAGCCGACGAGGTGTTCCCCGCCGCCGGGTGCGGTGGCCACGGTCGCCGCGGCGTGGACGACGCCCGGAGCCGAGGCGATGACCGCCTCGATCTCGCCGAGCTCGATGCGCTGGCCGCGGAGCTTGACCTGGAAATCGGTGCGTCCCAGGTACTCCAGGACGCCGTCGGGGCGCCGGCGCACGAGGTCGCCGGTGCGGTAGAGCCGCGAACCCGGTTCGCCGTACGGATCGGCGACGAACCGTTCGGAGGTCAGGTCCGGGCGGGCCGCGTAACCGCGGGCGAGCTGCACGCCACCGAGGTAGAGCTCACCGGGGACACCGGCGGGCACCCGGCGCAACCGGGCGTCGAGCACGACGGCAGAGGAGTTCCACACCGGGATGCCGATCGGCACGGTCGGATCGTCGGCGGCAACCGAGTGGATGCGTTCGAAGGTGATCTCCACCGCGGCCTCGGTCGGACCGTACAGGTTGAAGAACCATGCGTCCGGCCAGATCTCGCGGACGGGTGCCGCTACCGCGGGCGGCAACGCCTCACCCGTGGTCGAGACGATGCGGATGGTGTCGAGGGCGGCGAGCTGCTCGCGGCCGACCACCTCGAGGAACACCGACAGCATCGACGGCACGAAGTGGATCATCGTCGTGCCCGTGCGGGCGATCTCGTCGGCGACCTGGCGCGGGTTCAGGTGTCCGCCGTCGGCGAGGACCACCAGGCGGGCACCGATCGACAACGGCGCGAACAATTCCGGCACCGAACAGTCGAATGTGTACGGCGTCTTCTGCATGACGACGTCGTCGGGACCGATCGGCAGGGCGTCCAGGCCCCACCACAATCGGTTCAGCACCGCGGCATGCGACAACGTCACGCCCTTGGGGCGACCCGTGGAGCCCGAGGTGAACAAGGTGTACGCGGCGTCGTCGGGGCGCAGCGGGGAGAGTCGCTCCGCGTCGGACACCGGTGCGGCGGCCGACGAGTCGACGTCCACCAGGGCCGAGGCGTCGACCACGACGACCCGCACACCGGCGTCGTCGGCGGCGGCCACCGCGTCCCGGACACCCTCGGCGTCGGCGACGAGCAGCACCCGCGCACCGGCGGTCTCGTACATGTAGCGGACGCGGTCGGCGGGGGCGGCCACGTCGACCGGGACGTACTGTCCACCCGCGGCGATGACGGCGTGGATCGCGACCATCATCTCGACGGAGCGCGGAATGCACAGGGCGACTGCCACATCCGGCCCGACACCGGCCTCGATGAGGTCGCGGGCCAGTGTGTTGACCCGGGCGACGAACTCGGCGTAGGACACCTCGCGGTCGCCGAAGACGATCGCGGTGGCGTCCGGGGTGCGCTGCGCCTGGGCGGAGACGGCGTCGCTGACGGTCTGCACTGCGGGCAGTTCCACCCGCTCGCCCCACTCGGCCGACTCGATGGCGGCCGTCGTGTCCTCGGCGACGAACGGCGCATCCCCCACTGCCCGGTCCGGGACCGAGGTCAGGGCATCGAGAAGACGGATGAAGCGTTCGCCGAACTCGAGCACCGTCGGCTCGTCGAAGAGGTCGGTCGAGTAGTCGAGGTTCACCGGCCAGGTCTGCCCGGCGGGCCGCGAGGAGACGGTGATCCAGAGATCGATCTGCGACGAGACCATCACGTCCGCGTACGGCGTCACCGTGATGCCGGCCGCGTCACCGAGTGCCTCGGCGGCGGTCGCCGACGGGCTGAACGAGAACATGACCTGGGCCAGCGGCGCGAAGGCCTCCGAGCGAACCGGACTCAGCCGGTCGACCACGGTCTCGAACGGGACGTCGGCGTGGGCGAACGCGTTCAGGTCGACGTCGCGCACCGCGGACAGGAGCTGTTCGAACGACTGGGCGCCGTCGACCAGTGTCCGCAGCACCAGGGTGTTGACGAACATGCCGACGAGCGGATCGAGCTCCGCCTGACCGCGACCGGCGATCGGCGTGCTGACGACGATGTCGTCGGTGGCCGACAGGCGTGCGAGCAGCACCGCGACGGCGCCGTGCAGCACCATGAACGGCGTCACGTCGGCTCCGCGCGCGACCTCGGTGACGCGCTCGCCGATCTCGGCCGGGATCTCGACCCGTGCGCGGGCGCCGCGCCCGGAGGCGACCGGCGGACGCGGACGGTCCGACGGCAGTTCGAGTACGTCGGGAACACCGGCGAGGTGCCCGGCCCAATAGGCCAACTGGCGTCCGACGACCGAATCCGGGTCGTCGACCGAGCCGAGGACGGTGTGCTGCCAGATCGCGTAATCGGCGAATTGCACGGCGAACGGCGGGAATTGGGGCTCGTTCCCGGCGACGCGGGAGCTGTAGGCGGAGACCAGGTCGGAGACCAGCGGGGCCATGGACTCGCCGTCGGCACCGATGTGGTGGAACACGACGGCGAGCACGAACTCACCGGGTTCGACCGCCCAGAGGCGCGTCCGGAACGGCCACTCCTCGGTGACGTCGAATCCCCTTGTCACCGCGGCGAAGATGTCGTCTTCGGACCCGACGACCTCCCAGTCGAGCCGGTCGGCGACCGATTCCGGCGGATGCACGAGCTGGAAGGGCACGCCTTCGGCATCCGGGAACGTCGTGCGCAGGACCTCGTGCCTGCGGACGACGTCGCCCAGCGCGGTGTGCAGTGCCTCGACGTCGAGGTCGCCCGACAGCCGCAGCACGATCGTCATGTTGTGTGTGGGCGCCGCGGGATGCAGGCGGTTGAGGAACCACATCCGGGTCTGCGCGAAGGACAGCGGAATCCGTTCGGGCCGTGGCGACACCGCCACCACGGGCGCGATCCGGGAGCCGCGACCGGTCAGGGCGGACACCAGCTCGCGCACCGACGGCGCCTCGAAGACGTCGCGGACCGAGACCTCGACACCCAGGGCGTCACCGACGCGGGCACTGACCCGCATCGCCGACAGCGAGTTGCCGCCCAGCTCGAAGAAGCTGTCGGTGGCACCCACCCGCTCGACCTGGAGGAGCTCCGCGAAGACCTCGGCGACCGCGGTCTCCTCCGGCGTCTCGGGAGCCACGTACTCACCGGTGGCGAACTCGGGCCGGGGCAGCGCCCGTCGGTCCACCTTGCCCGAGGTGGTCCGCGGCATCTCGGGAAGCGCCATCCAGACCGTGGGTCGCATGAACTCCGGCAGACCCCGCACGGACGCTCCGCGCACGAGGTCGAGATCGACCTCCTCACCGGGACGTCCGGCGACGTAGGCGACGAGTTGCTCGCCGCCGCTCGGGGCGGTGGCCACGACGACGGCCACATGCACGACACCCGGCGCCGAGGACAGCACGGACTCGATCTCGCCGAGCTCGATGCGCTGCCCGCGCAGCTTCACCTGGAAGTCGGCGCGGCCCAGGTATTCCAGCACGCCGTCGGTGTTCCACCGGGCGCGGTCACCGGTGCGGTACAACCGGCCGCCGCGTGGATCGAAGGGATCGGCGACGAAGGTCTCGGCGGTGAGCCCCGGCCGCGAGGCGTAACCGCGGGCCAGCTGGGGTCCGCCGAGATACATCTCACCCGGGACGCCCGGCGGGACCGGTCGCAGCCGATCGTCGAGGACACGGACCGTCGAGTTCCACACCGGTGCCCCGATGGGGATGTTCGGCGTCGGCCGGTCCACGCGTCCGTAGGTGATGTCGACGGTCGCCTCGGTCGGACCGTACTGGTTGTAGAGCCCGAGTTCGGGGAGCAGTCGGAGCAGACCACCGGCGAGGGCGGGGCTCAGAGCCTCACCACCGGAGAAGATCCGGCGCATCGACGAGAGGTCGGCGTCCCCGGCGCCGGTGGCGCCGTCGAGGAACGCCGCGAGCATCGAGGGCACGAACTTGGCGGTCGTGACCCGATGGCGTTCGATGAGGCGTGCCAGGTAGACCGGGTCCCGATGTCCGCCGGGTTCGGCGACGACGACCGGCGACGCGGCGAAGATGCCGCCGAAGTAGTCCCACACGGACGCGTCGAACGTGTAGGGCGTCTTGAGGAAGAAGACGTGCTCACCCGGGCCGTTCGACTCGGTGAACCACTCGAGGGTGTTGCGCAGCGCACCGTGGGTGACGGTCACGCCCTTGGGGCGTCCGGTCGATCCGGACGTGAAGATCGTGTAGACGGCGTGGTCCGGCAGCACCCGGACGGGTCGATCGGCGTCGGACACCGAGGCGACCGCGGTGTCGACGGGCGCGGACGCGTCGACGACGACCACCGGGAGATCCACACCCGCGAGCGCTTCCGGACGCTCGGCACCGATGAGCACCATGGCGACGTCCGCGGTGTCGATCATGTATTGCGTGCGCTCGACCGGGGATTCGGTGTCGATCGGCACGTACTGACCGCCGGCCGCCACGATGGCGTGTACGGCGACCATCACCTCGACCGAGCGGTCGATGCAGACGCCGACGGCGACATCGGGTCCGACACCGAGCGAGATCAGTTCTCGCGCAAGGATGCTCACCCGGGCGGCGAACTCGTCGTAGTGCACCACGCGGTCGTCGAAGAGCACGGCGGGGCGATCCGCCGCGCGTGTGCGCGCATCGGCGACGAGGTCGACGACGGTGTGCTCGCCCGGGATCTCGACCTCGTGTCCGCGAGACCACTCGGCGACGTCGAGACCGTCCACCGTGGAGACCAGCGGGATGTCGGACGTCCGCTCGTGGGGAGTGCGGGCCACCGTCTCCAGGATGTGCACCAGGATCTCGCCGAAGACCCGGATCTGGTCGTCGCCGAAGGCGGCGGGCAGGTACTTCAGCTGCAGCGACACCCGTCCGCCCGCGGCCGCGGTGATCAGGTTGATCGGGTAGTGGGTGGTGCTCCTGGAGTCGACGTCGGCGACGACGAGACCGTCGGCCAGGCCTTCGGTCGCGTCCTGCGACGACAGGGCCTCGGTGTCGATCGGGAACGACTCGTGGACGGTCAGCGTGTCGAACAGCTGGGCCGATCCGGCCAGAGCCGTCAGGTCGGACAGACCCAGGTGCTGGTGATCCATGACCGCGACCTTGGCGGCCTGCAGCCTGCGGAGCACCTCGACGATGGTCGCGGCCGGATCGACGTCGACGACGCTGGGCAGCGTGTTGATGAAGAGCCCGACCATCGTCTCCACGCCCGGCAGATCCGCGGGCCGGCCCGAGACGGTCTCGCCGAACACCACGACCCGGTTGCCGGTCATCCGCGACAGCAGAACAGACCAGGCGAACTGCATGACCGTGGCGGTGGTGACGCCCTCGGTTCGGGTGAGCTCCTCGAGCCCCGCGGTCGTCTCCTCGTCGAGCATGACCCGGTGCTGCCGGGGCAGTTCGTCGTCGGTGGCCTCGAGTCCGGGCGCCACGAGAGTCGGGCCCTCGATCGGCGCGAGCACCTGTCGCCATGCCGCCAGACCGGCGTCGCGGTCGGCGGCGGCGAGCCGCCGGACGTGGTCGGCGAAGTCCGATCGCTGCGATCCCTCACCGCCGGCAACCTGGCCGGTGTAGGTCTCCCCCGTGGCGTACAGGGCGAGCAGGTCGGCCAGGACCAGCGGACCGGACCAGCCGTCCATCAGGATGTGGTGGTTGGTCACCACGAGGTGCGCCTGGTCGTCGTGCCAGACGAGTACGAACCGCACCAGGGGCGGTCGGCCGAGGTCGAACCGGGCCAGCCGCTCGCCCTCGACGATCCGCCGGATCTCGGCATCCGCGTCCTCGGCGGTCACCCCGGAGTCCAGCCGAACCACTCGCCACGGGATCTCGACGTGCTCGGGGATCACCGCGACGACCGCGCCGCTGCCGGTCCGGAGGTAGGCCGACCGCATCACGCGGTGTCGGGCGAAGAGTTGCTCGGCCGAACCGCGCAGCCGATCGCCGTCGACACGGCCGCCCAGCGTGAGGACCACCTGGGTGACGTAGACGTCCACGGCGCCGGAGTCCTGGCCGGACGCGGCGAGCTGCGCTTGGAAGTACAGACCTTGTTGCAGCGGCGTCAGCGGCCACACCGCCGCGCCCGGATACGTGCGGGCCAGGTCGTCGAGGTCGCGCTGGGTGACGCCGGTGCCCGGGACGTCCGACGGGGACAGGCCGACGCGGGTGCCCGAACCGATCGCCTGGGTCAGCGCAGCCAGTTCGGCCGCCCACATGTCGAGGAGATCGGTGACCTCGTCGTCGGCGAACAGTGAGCCGGGGAAGCTGGCACCGGCGACGAGCTTGCGGTTGCCCTGCTCGTCGAGTGAGGTGGTCACGCTCACGCCCAAGGTGCTCAGAGCCACCATCCGACCGGACGCGGACGATCCCAGGATCGGCGCGTCCGGAGCGTGGGTGAACGGGAGCACCTCGGCGTCCGGCGCGCCTGCGCCTCCGCCGGCACCGAAGTAGTTGAAGGAGATGCTCGGGAGCGGACGCGTGGCCAGTTCCCGGGTGTCGGAATCGGGGTCGGCGGCCCCGGATCCGTAGCGCAGCCACCCGAATCCGATGCCGTTGTCCGGCTGGGCCAGACGCGCTTCCTTCGCAGCCTTCACCGCGTGCACCACGTCGGTACCGGGATCGAGGCGGACGGGGACGATGGTGGTGAACCAGCCGACCGACCGGGACAGGTCCGCGCGACGCGGCGACTCGCCGGCGGCGAGGACCTCCTCGTACCGGCCGTGACCCTCGGTGAGGACCGTGACCGGTGCGCTGTCGGTGATCTCGCGACGTGACTGCCAGGATCGGACCGCACGGGCGAAAGCACCGAGCAGGACGTCGCTGACGTTGCCGCCGAATGCCTCCGGCACCGCCGTCAGCACGGATCGGGTCACCGGGGCGCCGACCTCGAGGGAGACGTGGCGCTCGGTGGACATCAGGTCGCGGGTGCGGTCGAGCGTGACGCCGAGCGGCGTGGGCCGCGGCGGCAACTGCTCGAGCCAGTGGTTGCGCTGCTCGTGCCACGAATCAGTCCGGGCCGCAAGGGCATCCGTCCACGCCCGGGCGCTCGTCTGTTCGGCGCGCAGTTCGATGTCCCGACCGTCGGAGAGCTGCGCCCATCCGGTGATCAGGTCTTCGATGAGGATCGGCCAGGACACGGCGTCCACGCCGAGGTGATGGATGACCAGGAGCACCCGCCCCACGCCGTCGCGGTCGCGGATCAGTGCGGCCCGAACCAGCTGCCCGGCCTCGGGGTCGAGGGTGGCCGACACCGCACCGAACGCGGTACGGACGTCGGAGTCGAACTCGTCGGTACCGACCGCGGCGACACTCGACACCTCGATGACCGCGGACGCGCCGTCGAATGTGTTTCCGACGGTCGACCGCCATCCGTCCTCGGTCTGCGCGAGGGTCGCGGTGAGCATGGGATGCGCGTCGACGACCGCCGCGAGGAGCTCGATCAGCCGCTCGACGTCGAGTCCGTCCGGTGCCCGGAGCACCGCGGCCTGCACGAAGTCGGCGAAATCCGATGGAGCCGAGGCGTGTTCGATCATCCAGTGCACGACCGGGGACACCGTGACCGGTCCGGTGCCCGCCGAGGACTCCTCGAGCATCGGCAGGCGGGCGGCGTCGTCATCGGCCGCGGCGGCCATGCCGCGGATCGTGCGGTGCTCGAAGATCTCGCGCGGGGACAGGTCGACGCCCGCGGCGCGCGCCGCGGACGCGAGCTGGATCGACATGATCGAGTCCCCGCCGAGGGCGAAGAACGACTCGGTCACCGACACCCGCGGGATACCGATGAGGTGCGCGACGATGGAGGCGAGTACTTCCTCGGTCGTCGTGGCCGGCGCCACGAACATCTCGGTGTGTACCCCGAACTCCGGCTCCGGCAGCGCCTTTCGATCGATCTTGCCGGCACTGTTGAGGGTGATGTACGGCAGCGTCATCCACACGGTCGGACGCATGTACTCCGGTAGCTCGGCGGCCACCGTCGACTTGACGAGGTCGAGGTCGACCCCTTCCGGCGCGACGTAACCGACGAGGTGGTCGGCGCCCGTCGGGGCCTTGGCCACCGTGACGGCGGTGTGCACGACACCCTCGACGGTCGCGATCACGGACTCGATCTCACCGAGCTCGATGCGCTGGCCGCGCAGCTTGACCTGGAAGTCGGTGCGGCCCAGGTACTCCAGGGTTCCGCCTGCCCGCCAGCGCACGAGGTCGCCGGTGCGGTAGAGACGCGAACCCGGTTCGCCGTACGGATCGGCGACGAACCGTTCCGCGGACAGGTCGGCGCGTGCGGCATAACCGCGGGCGAGCTGGACGCCGCCGAGGTACAACTCACCCGGCACCCCGGCCGGAACCGGTCGCAGCCGCGCGTCGAGGACCCATGTCGACGTGTTCGCGACGGGCACGCCGATCGGAATGATCGCCGGGGCGGTGGACACGTCGGCGACGGCGACCTCCACGGCCGCCTCCGTGGGCCCGAAGAGATTGACGATGGAGACCTGCGGCAGCAGGGCGTGCAGCTTGGCCACGACGGCCGGCGGCAGCGCCTCACCTGAGGCGAAAACCCATCGCAGCGCCGACATCTCGGCGAATCGTCCGGCCGGGACGAGATCGAGGAAGATCGACATCATCGACGGGACGAAGTGCACCGACGTGGCCCGTGTCGAGGAGATCAGGTCCACGAGATAGTCGGGGTCGGTGTGACCGCCGGGCCGGGCGACGATCATCGTCGCGCCGGAGATCAACGGGCCGAACAACTCCGGCACGGAGACGTCGAAGGTGTAGGGAGTCTTCTGCACGATGCGGTCGCCGACGGTCCACGGGAATTCCCCGAGTCCCCACCACAACCGGTTCATGACGGAGGCGTGCGACACCGTGACGCCCTTGGGGCGGCCGGTGGAGCCGGAGGTGAACAGCGTGTAGGCGGCGTGGTCGCCCCGCAGCGGCGCGAGGCGGTCCGCGTCGGTGACGGGCGCGGTGTCGGCGACGGCGCTCGTCGCGTCCACCTGCACCAGCGTGATCCCGTCGTCGAGTCCGTCGATCGCCTCCGGACGAGCGTCACCGGCGGACAGCACGACGGCGACCCGGGCGGTCTCGATCATGTACTGAACCCGATCGGCCGGTGCGGCGGTGTCGATCGGCACGTACTGACCACCCGCGGCGAGCACGGCGTGCACGGCGACGACCATCTCGACCGAACGGTCGATGCAGACGCCGACGGCGACCTCGGGACCGATCCCCAGCCCGATCAGGGTCCGCGCGAGATCGGCCACGCGCGAGCCGAATTCACCGTAGGTGAGTCGACGACCTTCGAAGTCGATGGCCACCTGCGTCGGGTCCTCGGCGATACGTGTGGCCACCGCGTCGGCGATCACCGGACTTCCGAAGACCGTGGTCTCACCGACCGACCAGCCGTCGACGCGGGCACGGTCGTCGGCCGAGACGAGCGCGAGATCGCCCACGGCGACGGTGTCGCGACCGGCGCCGGTCATGTCGCGCAGCAGCGAGACCAGGCGGTCGGCGAATCCGGCCACGGTGCCGGCCTCGAACAGGTCGAGCGCGTAGATCACACTCCCCGACCACGCCTGACCGGCCGCTCCGACCGAGACGGCCACGGCGAGGTCGAGCTGGGCAGAGACCTCAGGCGGTTCCACGGGGGTGATCGCCAGTCCGGGCAGCTCGGCCGCGCCGGCGGCGGCGTCCTCGCCGAGCACCCCGGGTCCGGCGGGCAGCGCCTCACCCAGGGTCAGCAGGACCTGCGCGAGGGGCGCGAACGCCTCGGAACGGATGGGGTCCAGGTGTTCGACGAGCGTCTCGAACGGGATGTCGGCGTTGGTGAACGCGTCGAGGTCGGTCCCGCGCACCTGTGCCAGCAGCTCGTCCACGCTCATCTCCGGCGCGATGCGCGACCGCAGGACGAGGGTGTTGACGAACATGCCGACCAGCGGGTCGAGGACGCGTGAACCACGTCCGGCGACAGGGGTCGCGATCGCGATGTCGTCGGTGGCCGACAACCGCGCGAGCAGCACCGCGAGCGCGGCGTGCACGACCATGAAGGGGGTGACGCCGTGCGTGCGCGCGGTGGCGGCCACCGCGTCGGCGACCTCGGCGGGGATCTCGAAGCCGAGTCGTCCGCCCCGGGCCGAGGCGACCGCGGGCCGGGCGTGGTCGGTCGGGAGCTCGAGGACGTCGGGCAGTCCGGTCAGACGTTCGGTCCAGTGCGCGAGCTGACGGCCCAGGACCGACTCGGGATCGTCGGCGGAACCGAGCACGTCGTGCTGCCAGATCGCGAAGTCGGCGAACTGGACGTCGAGCGGCGCGAGAGCCGGGACCTCCCCGGCGCTGCGAGCGACATAAGCCGCCACCAGGTCGGCGACGAGCGGCTTGCGCGACTCACCGTCGAAGGCGATGTGGTGGGCGATCAGACCCAGGATGTGGGTGTCGTCCTCGGCCGGCCACAGGCAGGCTCGCACCGGCCATTCCGCCGACACGTCGAAGCCGCGGGTGATCGTCCGCTCGAATTCCTCGGCCGTCGAGACGATCGAGAAGTCGAGGCCGGAGGCGACCTCCGAGGCATCCGAGATCAGCTGGTACGGACCCTGTTCGTCCTGCGGGAACGTCGTGTGCAGCACGTCGTGGCGAGCCACCACGTCGGCGATCGCCGCCTGCAGCGCCGGTACGTCGAGATCTCCGGCCAGCCGCACGACGGTCGGGATGTTGTAGGTGGGCAGCGTCGGGTCGAACTGGTTGATGAACCACATCCGCTGCTGCGCGAACGACAACGGGATGCGTTGCGGGCGTGGCGATACCGCGACGACCGGCGGCAGCGCACGGTCGCGCTCGGTGGTGCCGGCCACGAGTTCCCGAACCGTCGGGGCGTCGAAGACGTCGCGGACCGACACCTCGACCCCGAGGACGTCGGAGACACGAGCGGCCAGGCGCATCGCCGAGAGAGACGTGCCGCCGATGTCGAAGAAGCTCTCGGTGACACCGATGTCGTCCACCCCGAGCAGGCCCGAGAACGCCTCGGCCACTGCGGCTTCGGTGTCGTTCGCGGGCGCAACCACCTCGCGCTGGCTCACATCGGGTGTGGGCAGCGCGCGACGATCGACCTTTCCCGATGTCGTCAGCGGCATCTGGTCGAGGACCATCCAGGTCGTCGGCACCATGAACTGCGGCAGGCCGCGACGCGCGAGGTCCTTGACCGTGTCGAGGTCGGGCGTCACGCCCGGGCCGCCGGCGAGGTAGGCGACCAGTTGTTCGCCTCCACCCGCCGGGGCGGAGACGACGACGGCGGTGTGCACGACGCCGGGCGCCGAACCCAGGATCGACTCGATCTCCCCGAGTTCGATGCGCTGGCCACGCAGCTTCACCTGGAAGTCGTTGCGGCCCAGATACTCCAGTTCACCGTTGGCGTTCCACCGACCCCGGTCGCCGGTGCGGTACAACCGGGCACCGGCCGGTCCGAACGGATCGGCCACGAAGGTCTCGGCGGTCAGTCCCGAGCGCGAGGCGTAACCGCGGGCAAGCTGGACGCCGCCCAGATACAGCTCTCCCGCGACACCGACGGGCACGGGCCGCAAGCGGGCGTCGAGGACATGCACGGACGAGTTCCAGACCGGTGTGCCGATCGGGATGTTCTGCGCCGACGGGTCGGTGACCGCACCGTAGGTGATGTCGACGACGGCCTCGGTGGGACCGTACTGGTTGACCAGGAGCGCGTCGGGCAATTCGGTGGCCAACCCGGTGGCCAGACCGGGCAGCAGGGCCTCGCCGCCGGAGAAGATGCGGCGCAGGGTCGCGAGCTTCTCGATGCCCGCCCCGGTCGCGCCGTCCAGGAAGGCGGCCAGCATCGAGGGGACGAACTTGACCGACGTCACGCCGTGACGCTCGATGAGTCCCGCGAGGTACCGGGGATCACGGTGCCCGCCGGGCTCGGCCACGACGACCGCGCTCCGGTTGAACACCGGTCCGAAGAACTCCCACACCGACGCGTCGAAGGTGTAGGGCGTCTTCATCAGGAAGCGATGTGCGCCTTCGCCGTTCGAGTCGCTGAACCACGCCAGGGTGTTGCGCAGGGCGCCGTGGGTGACGGTCACGCCCTTGGGCCGGCCCGTGGAGCCGGACGTGAAGATCGTGTAGACGGCATTGTCCGGATGGACGACGCCGAGGCGTTGCGCCCCCGTCACGGGCGGCACCGGTGCGTCGGGCAGTGGCACCGTACTGTCGGCACGCACGACGCGGCCCGCGAATTCGGCGAGCGCCTCGGGAGTGTCGCCGGGTCCGGTCACGACAGTCGCGACCCGAGCCGTCTCCAGGATGTACCGGCTTCGCTCGACGGGGCTCTCCGGGTCGATGGGCACGTACTGCCCGCCCGCCGCGACGATCGCGTGCACCGCGACCATGATCTCGACCGACCGGTCGAGGCAGACCCCGACCGCAGCATCGGGTCCGACGCCCGCATCGATGAGTTCGCGGGCGAGCAGTGACACATGCGCGGCGAACTCCGCCGCGTCGACGACCCGGTCGTCGTAGATGACCGCGGGCACATCGGGGGTGGCTGCGGCCCACGCCGACACCAGGTCGGCGACAGTGTCCGGCGCACCCACCTCGGCACGGGGCCCCGCCTCGAAATCCAGCAGGCGGGCCGACTCGGCGGGCAATACGAGATCGACATCGCCGACGGGACGCGACGGCGCCGCCAGGACGGACTGCAGCACGGCGACGAGCCGCTGCGTCAGTGCATCGATGGTCGACTCGTCGAAGAGATCGGTCGCGTAGATGACCGAACCGGCCCAGCGCCGACCGTCGTCTCCCCTGTCGATGGCGAAGTTCAGGTCCACCTTGGCGCCCGGAGCCGCCGGCGGGAGAGGCTCGAAATCCAGGTCACCGATCGACCCGCTCTGTTCTGCGTCGATGGCGAAGTCCGCGGAGGCGGACTGGTCGAAGGTCAGATTGACCTGCGCCAGAGGGGCGAACGATTCCGTCCGCACCGGGTTGAGGGCCTCCACGAGGGTCTCGAAGGGGACGTCGGAGTTGGCGAACGCATCCAGATCGATCGTGCGCACCCGGTCCAGCAGTGCGTCGAAGGTCTCCTCGCCTGTCACCGGGACGCGCAGCACCAGGGTGTTCACGAACATGCCGACGAGCGCGTCGAGTGCGGCCTTCCCGCGCCCCGCGATGGGGGTGCCGACGACGATGTCGTCGGTCGCCGACAGACGCGCGAGCAGCACGGTGAGTGCCGCGTGGACGACCATGAACGGGGTCACCCCGCGTTCGGATGCGACCCGTTCGATCGCATCGCCGACCGCGGCCGGGATGTCGAAGTCGAAGCGGGCGCCGCGCTGCGACGCCACCGGCGGGCGCGGGCGGTCGGTGGGCAGTTCGAGGACGTCCGGCGTGCCGGCGAGCCGGCTCGTCCAGAAGTCGAGCTGGGCCGCGATGAGCGAGTCCGGGTCGCCGGCCGAGCCGAAGACGTCGTGCTGCCACAGTGCGTAGTCGGCGAACTCGACCTCGAGCTCGGCGTACTCGGGCTCCTGACCCGACACGCGCGCACCGTAGGCGGTGATGAGATCCGCGAGCATGGGTTTCATCGATTCGCCGTCGGCGGCGATGTGGTGCACGACCACGACGAAGACGAATTCGTCGGCGGCGACCGGCCACAACCGCGCACGGATCGGCCAGTCGACGGTGACGTCGAAGCCGGACGTGATCGCGGTCTCGAGGTGCTCCTGGGAGTCCACGATCGCCCAGTCGAGACGGTCGACCTCGTCGCGTCCGTGGATCCGCTGATACGGGACCCCCTCGACGTCGGGGAACGTCGTCCGCAACACGGCCTGACGGACGACGAGGTCCTCGACCGCGGCGTGCAGGGCCTCGGCATCGACCGGACCTCGCAGGCGCAGCCCGATCGGGATGTTGTAGGTCGACGACGCGGGTTCGAACCGGTTGATGAACCAGAGGCGTTGTTGGGCGAAGGACAGCGGGATCCGGTCCGGGCGCGGCGAGACCGCAACCACGGGCGGCAGGTTCGCGCCGCGCGTGGAGGAACCGCCGGAGCCGGCGTCTCCGCCGGTCACCGCGGCGACCAGGTCGCGCACCGACGGCGCCTCGAAGACGTCGCGCACCGACACGCCCACGCCGAGCGCGTCGGCGACCCGGGAGGCCAGACGAGTTGCCGACAGCGAGTTTCCGCCGAGGTCGAAGAAGCTCGTCGTCACGCCGAGCTCGTCGAGGCCGAGGACGTCGGCGAACACCTCGGCGACCGCTGTCTCCGCGGGGGTCGCCGGGGGGACCACCTCGTCGGCGGCCACACCGGAATCGGGCACCGGCAGCGCGTCGCGGTCGAGTTTGCCGTTGGCGGTCAGCGGCAGAGCGTCGAGCACCGCGATCTGGTCGGGGACCATGTACGCGGGTACCGAGCGCGCGGCGATCCGCCGCACCTCGGCGGCATCGACGTCGGCGCCACCGGTGTCGCGAACCAGGTAACCGACGAGTTGCTCACCGCGACCGGGGATCTCGACGACCCGGGCCGCCGCGGCGGTCACTCCCGGGACCGCCAGCAGCGCGGCCTCGATCTCACCGAACTCGATACGGTAGCCGCGCAACTGCACCTGTGCGTCACCGCGTCCGAGGTACTCGATGTCACCGGCCACCCGACGGGCCAGGTCGCCGGTCCGGTACATCCGGGAGCCGGGCTCGCCGTAGGGAGAGGCCACGAAACGCGTCGCGGACAGGCCGGCGCGTTCGAGGTAACCCTGCGCCAATTGTCCACCGGTGACATACATCTCGCCGACGACACCCTCGGGAACCGGACGGAGGCGGTCGTCGAGCACGTGGATGGCCAGCGACGACAGCGGACGTCCGATGAAGCTCGCGTCGTCGGCGGCCACCGACGCCGGATCGAGCGGACGGAAACTGACGTGCACGGTCGTCTCGGTGATGCCGTACATGTTGACCAGCACCGTGCTCTCGCCGGCATGGTCGTCGAACCAGCGGCGGACCTGCTCGAAGCTGAGGGCCTCACCACCGAACACGATGTAGCGCAACGCGAGTGCGGCGTCATTGCGTCGCCGGGCCTCGGCGAGCTGATAGAACGCCGACGGCGTCTGGCTGAGGACCGTGACCCCCTCACGCGCGAGGAGGTCGACGAACTCCTCCGGCGCGCGGGCGAGGTCGCGGTCGACCAGGACGAGGCGGGCACCGGTGAGCAGCGGACCCCACAGTTCCCAGACCGAGAAGTCGAAGGCGTAGGAGTGGAACATCGTCCACACGTCCGTCGCGGCGAACTCGAAATCGCCTGCGGCGGTGTCCATCAGCGTGATGACGTCGCGGTGGGTCACCTCGACGCCCTTGGGGCGGCCGGTGGAACCCGAGGTGTAGATGACGTATGCGCGCGAATCCGGGTGGATCGAGACCGGTTCCGTTGTGGCGCCGGCACCCTCGTCGACCAGCTCGTCGACCGTCACCACCGGGACCGAACCCAGCTGCGTCCACAGTTCGAAGTCGGCGGTTGTCTCGTCGATGAGAACCGCACTCGGTGCGGCGTCGGAGACGATGAAGGCCAGTCGCTCGACCGGGTTGGTGGTGTCGAGGGGGAGATATCCGGCACCGGAGCGCAACACGCCCAGGATGGCGGCGACGAGGTCGACGCTGCGTGACGGCGCGACCGCCACGAGATCGCCCGGCCGGACGCCCCGGGCCCGCAGCGCCGCGGCGATCGCGGCCGACCGCTCGTCGAGGTCGCGGTAGCTCACCGTGGTGGCGGTGTCGGTGACCGCAGGACGGTCCGCATGCGCCGACACCGCACGCTCGAACAGAGCCGCCAGCGACGAATCGGTGTTCGTGGTGCGGGTGACCGGCGCGACGAGTCCACGGCGGTAGTCCGCGTCGTCGAGAAGCGAGATCGCGCCGACCTCGATGGCCGGATCGGTCACCAGCGTCGTCAGGATGCGTACCAGCGCATCGCTGTACACCTGCACTTGACGCTCGTCGAATGCGGCCGGCAGGTACTTCAGCTTCAGCTCGATGCGATCGCCGATCACGCCGGTGACCATGTTGAGCGGATAGTGGGTGGAATCGGACGCCTCGAGGTCGGCGATCCCGATACCGCCCGCATCGGCGCCCTGCTTGAGCGACTGCGCGTCGACCGGGTACGACTCGTGCACGGTCAGCGTGTCGAACAACTGGCCGCGGCCCACCAGCGCGGTGAGTTCGGGCAGGCCGAGGTGCTGGTGGTCGAGAACGGCCACCTTCGACGCCTGCAGCGCGTCGAGCACATCGGCGGCGCTGCTGTTCGGGTCCACATCGGCGACCGCGGGCAACGTGTTGATGAACAGGCCCACCATCGTCTCGACACCATCGAGGTCGGCCGGTCGGCCGGACACGGTCTCGCCGAAGACGACAACTCGCTGACCGGTGATGCGGGACAACAGGACCGACCACGCGAACTGCATCACCGTCGAGACGGTGACGCCCCGCGTGCGGGTGAGATCGTCGATGGCCGAGGTGATCTCGGGCGGCAACAGCACGCTGTGGTCTCGCGGCAGCTGGTCGCTGGTGGCCTCCCGGCCGGCGCCCACGAGGGTCGGCTCGTCCACGATCGACAGCACCGAACGCCAGGCGGCGATCCCGGCCTCGGTGTCGGAATCGGCGATGTAGCGCAGGTAGTCGAAGTAGTCACCGGGTGCGTCCGAGCCGGATGCGGCGCCGGCCACGGTGCCGGTGTAGGTCTGTCCGGTCGCGTACAGGGCGAACAGGTCGGCCATGATCAGCGGACTCGACCAGCCGTCGATGAGGATGTGGTGGCTGGTGACCACGAGGGTGGACGTCGCGCCGCTTCGTACCAGGACGAACCGCATCAGCGGCCCGGACCCGAGATCGAACGAGGTGGCCCGCTCGAGGGCCGCGACGTCCGCCACGCCGTCCGAGGCGTGTTCGGCACCCGCGTCGGTGTCGAGATCGACCACCCGCCAAGGGATGTCGACGGTGTCCGGTACCACCGCGACGACCTCGCCGCTCGGCACCCGGATGAAGCTGGAACGCAGCACCCGATGCTTGTCGAACACCTCGCGCACGGCGCCGGCGAGGCGATCGGCGTCGATCTCACCCTTGAGGGTCAGCACGGCCTGCGCCGTGTACACGTCGACGGCGCCCTGGTCCCGGCGGGCGGCGGCGAGTTCGGCCTGGAACTGCAGGCCGCGCTGGAGCGGCGACAGCGGCCACACGTCGGCGCCGGGATGGGTGCGCGCGAGGTGGTCGAGGTCGTCCTGGGTGACGCGGGCGCCAACCACATCCGACGGAGACAGACCCGGGTCGCCGACCCGGCTGATCTCGTCGACGACGAGCGCGAGTTCGTCGTCCCAGCGCTGCGCGAGATCGTCGACGTCTGCCGGATCGAGAACCCCGCGGGGGAACGTGAAACCGGCGACGAACTCGCGACCGGCGTCGCCGATGGCGGTTCCGGCGTTGATGCTCAACAGGTTCGGCACCACCATGGCACCGGTGACCGTGCCCGGCAGGCGCGGTGCCGACGGATCGGGCAGGAAGGCCAGTGCGGCGTCGGCCTCGGTCGCGGCGACACCGCCGGTCCCGGTCACGTTGCCGAGATAGTTGAACCCGATGTTCGGCAGCGGGCGGTGCGCGAGTTCGGTGCCGGAGTAGCGGAGCAGGCCGTAACCGATCCCGTTGTCCGGCTGGCCCACTCGTTCTTCCTTGGCCGCCTTGACGGTCCGGATGGCGTCGGAGTGGACGTCGACGGCCATCGGTGCGATGGTGGTGAACCATCCGACGGTCCGCGACAGATCGACGGTGCGCGGATCGTCGCCGCGCAGCAGTGCTTCTTCGTACCGGCCGTGGCCCTCGAGCAGCAGGGTGACCGGGGCGTCGTCGACGATCCCGCGAGACTGCTGCCACGAGCGGATCGCGCGCGCCAGGGCCGCGACGAGGGCGTCGTTGACGTTGCCCCGGAAAGCGGTGGGCACGGTCGTGAGCAGCGCCTCGGTGACCGTCGAGCCGACGGTGTGCACGACGGTCTCGGTGGTGGACATGCGATCACGCCCGCGATCGAGCCGTCCCCCGAGATCGGTGACCTGTTCCGGCGACCGATCGAGCCAGTAGCGCAACTCGTGGTCACGGTCGGGGCGCCGAGCCTCGAGCGCCGCGGCGAAACCGCGCGCCGAGGTGACCTCCGGGCGCAGCGAATACGGCTGTCCCGCTTCGTGTTGCGCCCACGCGGTCAGCAGGTCCTCGATGATGACGCGCCAGGACACGGCGTCGACGCCGAGGTGGTGGATGACGACGACCAGCCGCGCGTCACCGGCGGGGTCGGTCAGCAGGACGGCCGCGACCAGCTGCCCGGTGGTCGGGTCCAGGCGTCGCGACGCCTCTTCGAAGGCCGCGACGACGGCCTCGTCGAACTGCTGCTCGCCGGCGGGTGCCGGACTCTGCATCGTGGTCACCGCACCGGGCTGCAGCGGCATCACGCCGGTGCGCATCCGCCATCCGCCCGGGTTCTCGCCGGGTTCGACGGCCGCACCGAGCATCGGGTGGACGTCGACCACCTGCGCGAGGAGTTCCTGCGCGACCTCGGCGGTCAGCCCGCTCGGTGCGGTCAGCACCATCGACTGGGAGAAGTCGGCGAAGTCGGATATGTCGTCGGTCTGTTCCAGAACCCAGGACACCACCGGCGGAACGGTCATCGGACCGACCCCGCCGCCGGGGAGCTCGTCGAGCGCCGGGACGCGTTCGCCACGGGAGCCGATCGCACGTGCGATTCCGCGAACGGTCTTGTGTTCGAAGATGTCCCGCGGTGAGACGTCGATGCCGGCGGCCCGCGAGGCCGACGCGACCTGGATGGACATGATGGAGTCGCCGCCGAGGGCGAAGAACGAGTCGGTGACGCTGACCCGCTCGAGTCCGAGCAGACCGGCGATGATCGAGGCGAGTTGCTGCTCGACCGCGTTCTCGGGTTCCACGTGGTCGGATTCGACCTCGATCGTGGGTGCGGGCAGCGCCCGGCGGTCCAGCTTGCCCACCGGGGTCAGCGGCAGGGCGTCGAGGACGGTGATGCTCGCGGGCACCATGAACAACGGCAGCCGGTCCGCGAGATGATCGCGCAGCGAAGCGATCTCGACGGTGTCGCGGGGAACCACGTACGCGGCGAGCGCGGTCACCACCGACTGCCCGCTCGCGGCGAGTCCGCCGTCTGCGTCGACCCCGACGACGACCGCGGAGGCCACGGACGGGTGATCGGTCAGCGCGTTCTCGATCTCGCCGAGTTCGATGCGCAGACCGCGGAGCTTGATCTGGTCGTCGGAGCGTCCGACGTAGTCGACCGTCAGCGCGCCGTCGCGGCCACGAGCCCACCGGACGACGTCTCCCGTGCGATAGATCCGTGCGCCGGGTGCACCGTACGGGTCGGCGACGAAGCGCTCGGCGGTCAGACCGGGACGGTCGAGATAGCCGCGCGCGAGAGCCGGACCGCTGACATAGAGTTCGCCCGCGACCCCGACCGGTACCGGACGGAGACGGCTGTCGAGCACCAACAGGTCGATGCCGTCGATGGGAGGCCCGATGTAGAGCGGCTCGCCGGCATGCGTCGGCGGGGCGACGGTGATGACGATGGTGGTCTCGGTGGGGCCGTAGACGTTCCGGAAGGCGACGAACCGGCTCCACCGGTCGCGCAGGCCCTCGGGCACGGCCTCGCCGCCTGCCCAGACGGTCTCCAGCGAGGGCAGATCGGCCGGATCCAGTGACGCCAGCACGGTCGGGGTGAGGAAGGTGTGGGTGATGCGCTGCTCGCGCATGTAGTCGGCGAGGGGCGCACCGGCGACCGCATCGCGGTGCCGGTAGACGACCGCGGCGCCCGCGGTGAACGCGAGCAGGTACTCGAGTACGAAGGCGTCGAAACTCGGTGAGGCGAAACCGAGCACACGGGAGTCGGCGGTGATCCCGGACCGCTCGACCGCCTCGATGCCGAAGTTGCGGAGTCCGCCGTGGGTGACGGCGACACCCTTGGGGAGGCCCGTCGAACCGGAGGTGTAGATCACGTAGGCGGTGTCGTCGGTACGCACCGGGGCGCCACGATCCGAATCGGTGACCCCGGCGTCGGGGTGTGCCGACACGGCGGCGCCGACGGCCTCGGCGTCAAGGGTGATCCAGCGCCCGCCGAAGGCATCGACGTCGGCGACACCGGTCAGCGTGAGCCCGATGGCCGCGCCGGAGTCGGTGATCATGTGCGCGACGCGGTCGGCCGGGTAGTCCGGGTCGATCGGCACGTATCCGGCGCCGGTCTTCGCGACCGCCCAGATCGCGACCATGAGGTCGACCGAGCGCGGGATGACCAGCGCCACCAGCGTTCCGCGGCCGATGCCCTGCGCGAGCAGATGGCGTGCGAGTCGATTCGACTGCGCGTCGAGTTCCCGATACGTCAGCGACCGGCCGGGGTCGGTGACCGCAACACGGTCGGCGCCGCGGGCGGCCGCGTCGGCGAACAGATCTGCCAGCGGCACAGCGGGATTCGCCGGTTTCCGGCCCACGGGGGTGAGTTCGGCACGTTCAGCGGGGTCGAGCAGTTCGGCATCGCCGACGATCGCGCCGGCATCGGCGGCGAGGTCGTGCAGCAACCGGGCGAAGCGACGCATCATGTCGGCGACGGTCGCCTCGTCGAACAGATCGGTGGCGTAGTTGACGCGGCCGATCCAGGACCCGCCACGGCCGCCGCGGAGGCCGACGGTCAGGTCGACCTTGGCCGAGTTCTCTTCGGTCTCCACCACTTCGACCGCGAGATCGTCGATGTCGGCGACCAGCGTCGAGGGATCCGCGGGCGTCGGGTCCACCGTGAGCAGGATCTGCGTCAGCGGGGCGAACGCCTCGGAGCGAGAGGGTGAGAGGGCATCGACGACAGCCTCGAACGGGGCGTCGGCGTGTGCGAACGCGTCGAGATCGGTGACCCGCACCGAGTCGAGGAGATCGGCGAACCGTCCGCCCGGGTCGACGACGGCGCGGAGCACCAGGGTGTTGACGAACATGCCGACGAGCGGATCGAGGGCGGCGTCACCGCGGCCGGCGATCGGGGTGCCGATGGCGATGTCATCGGTGGCCGACAGACGCGACAGGAGCACCGCGAGCGCGGCATGGATGACCATGAACTCGGTGACGCCGCGCTCGGCAGCCAACCCGCGGACGAGATCTGCTGTCGCCGAGTCGATCTCGAAGGCCAACTCGGCGCCCCGCATCGAGGCGACGCGAGGGCGGGGACGATCGCCGGGCAGCTCGAGAACCTCGGGCAGTCCAGCCAACTTCGACCGCCAGTAGTCGACCTGGGCGGACACGCGCGACGCCGGGTCGTCGATCGAACCCAGCTCACGCCGCTGCCACAGCGCGACATCGGCGAACTGCACCTGTAGGGCGGCGAATTCGGGTGCCCGGCCCTGCGACCGTGCGACGTACGCGGTCACGACATCGGTGACCAGGGGACGCATCGACTCACCGTCGCCCGCGATGTGGTGGATCACGATGAGGACGATGTGTTCGAGGTCGTCAACACGGTGGACGCGAATCCGGATGGGACGCTGCGTCGTCACGTCGAAACCGGCGCCCGCCGCGGCGAAGAGATCGGACTCGTCGTCGACGACGTCCCAGTCGAGCTCCGCTCCCACACCGGCGGCGTCGCCGATGACCTGGCGCGGGGCACCGTCGATCGACGGGAAGACGGTGCGGAGGACTTCCTGGCGTTCGACGACGTCGACCATCGCGGCGCGCAGGGCGGCGAGGTCGAGCTTGCCGCGCAGGCGCAGCGCGATCGGGATGTTGTAGGCGGCCGAGGCGGTGTCGAACTGGTTGATGAACCAGATCCGTTGCTGCGCATAGGACAGCGGGATCTCGTCGGGACGCGGGGAGACCGCGGTCACCGGCGGCAGACCGGGTACGCGGTCGGCAACCCGGAGGGCGAGTTCGCGCACGCTCGGGGCGTCGAAGAGGTCGCGCACGCTCACCTCGACGCCGAGCGCCGCGCCCGCGCGGGCGGCCACGCGCATGGCGGCCAGCGAGTTGCCGCCGAGGTCGAAGAAGGAATCGACGACCGACACCCGTTCCACGCCGAGTACTTCAGCGACCACATCGGCGAGCGTCTGCTCGGCCGGGGTCGCCGCCTCGACGATCTCCGACTCGGTGATCGTGGGGGCAGGCAGTGCGCGACGATCCACCTTGCCGGATGCGTTGCGGGGCATCTCGTCGAGGACGACCCACAGTGTCGGACGCAGGTGTGCGAGCAGCCGATCGGCGGCGAAGGCACGGACCGCGTCCACGTCGATCGTGTCGCCGGGATGTCCGGTCAGATAGGCGACGAGGGCGTCGCCCGCCGGGGTCCTGGTGACCGCCGCCGCGACCGAGACCACTCCCGGTGCCGCCGCCAGTACCGCTTCGGTCTCACCGAGTTCGATGCGCTGACCGTGGATCTTGACCTGGAAGTCGGTGCGGCCGAGGTACTCGATCTCGCCATCGGCACGCCAGCGCGCGAGGTCGCCCGTCCGGTACAGGCGGGCTCCGGGATCGCCTGCGGGGTCGGCGATGAAGGACGCGGCGGTCAGCGCGGGCGCGGCGGCATAACCGCGCGCCATCTGCGCACCGCCCAGATACAACTCACCCGGAACGCCGGGTGCGACCGGGCGTAGTCGCGCGTCGAGAATGCGTGCGGTCAGGCCCGGCGCGGGACGACCGACCGGGACGACGTCGACCGGCTCGGCCAGCGTCGCGATCGTCGCGTCGACGGTCATCTCGGTCGGACCGTACTGGTTGACGATGACCGTGTGCGGGGCCGCCGCGAGGGTCTGCTGGGTCACCGCAGGAGTGAGTGCCTCACCGCCGGTGAAGATCTGACGCACCGAGGACAGACCGGTGGCGGGATCGAAGGTCTCGTCGAGGAACACCGCGAGCAGCGACGGGACGAACTGCACCGAGGTGACCTGTTCGTCGGCGATCATCCGGGCGAGGTGCGCGGGATCGCGATGGCCGTCGGGCGCGGCCACGACCGCCGTCGCACCACTGACGAACGGCCAGAACAGTTCCCACACCGAGGCGTCGAACGTGTACGGCGTCTTGACCAACACGCGCTCGTCGGCCGGTTCACCGGTGTAGGCGCCGAACCAGGACAGCATGTCGTGCAGTCCGCGGTGCGTGACCGTCACGCCCTTGGGCTGTCCGGTCGAGCCGGAGGTGAACAGCGTGTAGGCCGGGTGCTCGCTGCGCAGCGGCGCGCGGCGGTCGGCGGCGGTGAGCGGCTCCGACGGTGCCGTCGAGAGCTCCGGCAGATCCACGCCGAGCAGGGTGATCGTTTCGTCGGCGGCCTGCGCCCAGGCCGGGATGTCACCGGCGACCGCGAGGACGGTTGTCCCCGACATGGCCAGTTGCCTGCGCACGACGTCCTCGGGCGCCGCGGGATCCAGCGGTACGTAATGCCCGCCCGCGAGGACGACGCCGTGCACCGCGACGAGCATCTCCACCGAGCGCGGGACGGCGACGGCCACCGCGACCTCGGGTCCGACGCCCGCATCGACCAGACGGCGGGCGAACGCGTTGACCAGTGCACCGTAGCCGGCATAGTCCAGCGCGCCCCCATCGGCGCGGACCGCCGTCCGGGACGCATTGCGCGCGAACGACTCCGACAGCGCGTCGGCAACCGTCGACGGCGGCGTGGGCGCGCCGGCGTCGGCACCCCTCCCCCACCGGTCGATCAGGTCGAGTTCCTCCGCGGTCACCAGGTCGGTGTCACCGATGACCGCATCCGGGTCGGCGGTGAGGGCGTCGAGAACGCGGACGAAGCGGTCGGCGAGAACCCGCACGGTGTCGGCGTCGTACAGATCGGTCGCGTAGACCACCGACCCCTGCCAGTTGTCGCCGTTGTCGGCGATCCCCAGCGTCAGGTCCACCTTGGCGGACATGTCGTGCGGTTCGACCGGGGTGACCGCGAGGCCTCCCGCGTCGAGGTCGTCGGTCCCGATGGTCAGCGTCTGCGATGCCAGGTCGGCGATGGCCGACTGGTCGAAGGCGAGCCACACCTGCGCCAGTGGTGCATAGGCCTCCGAACGCAACGGGTTGACGCGTTCGACCACGGCCTCGAACGGGATGTCCGCGTTGGCGAAGGCCTCGAGATCGGTGCGTCGGACGTCGTCGAGCAGTTCGCTGAACGTGCGGTGAGCGTCGACGCCGGTCCGCAGGACGAGCGTGTTGACGAACATGCCCACCATCGGATCGAGGATCGACTGGCCGCGGCCGGCGATGGGCGTGCCGACGGCGATGTCCTCGGTCGCCGACAGACGGGACAGCAGTGCCGACAGCGCGGCGTGCGCGACCATGAACGGCGTGAGTCCACGATCCCGGGCGAGCCCGGCGACCCGCTCGGAGATCTCCTGCGGCACAGCGAATTCGATGCGCGCACCACGCTGGGAGGCGACGGCGGGCCGCGGACGGTCGGTGGGGAGTTCCAGCACGTCGGGGACACCGTCGAGTTGCCGCGCCCAGTACTGCAGCTGCGCGCCGATGAGCGATGACTCATCGGTGGCCGCGCCGAGAACCCGGCGCTGCCAGAGCGCGACGTCGGCCATCTGCACCGGCAACGGCTCGAAGGACGGCATGACGCCGGCCACGCGGGCGCTGTAGGCGGTGATCAGATCGCCGACCAGCGGCGCGAGTGACTCGCCGTCGCAGGAGATGTGGTGCACGACCAGACCCAGCACGGCCTCGGTGTCCGAGGTACGCGAGATGCCCACGCGTACGGGAAGTTCGGAGGTGACGTCGAAGCCACGCATCAGAAGGGCCGGGAGCTCGGATTCGGCGACTGCACGCCAGTCGAGCATCTCGGCGGCGGCGGACGGATCGTGCACCACCTGGTAGGGCTCGCCGTCGGCTTCGGGATAGGTGGTGCGCAGGACCTCGTGCCGCTCCATGACGTCGAGCAGCGCGGTCCGCAGGGCATCGGCGTCGAGCGCTCCCGACAGTCGCAGCACCATCGGGATGTTGTAGGCGGGCGACGCGGGGTCGAACCGGTTGATGAACCACATCCGCTGCTGCGCGAGCGACAGCGGGATCCGCTCCGGACGGGCGGCGGGTTCGATCGGAGGCAGGCCGGGGCGCTTCGAGGCGGCGGCGAGCGCGAGATCACGCACCGTCGGCGCGTCGAACAGATCGCGGACGGTGAGGTCGACACCCAACGTCTCGGCGGCACGGCCGACGATCCGCGCAGCGAGCAACGAGTTGCCGCCGACGTCGAACACCGACTCGACCACACTGATGTCCTCGAGACCGAGCACCTCGGCGAAGATGTCGCGCAGGGCGGTCTCGGTCTCGTTCTGCGGGGCGACGAATTCGGTGGTCGTGGCGAGTACCGGCCTCGGCAGCGCACCGCGGTCGAGTTTGCCGTTCTGCGTCAGCGGCAGACGCTCGACCGACATGATCACGTCGGGGACCATGTACTCCGGCACGGCGGTCGCGACGCGGCGACGGACGAGCTGCTCGTCGACGACGGCACCGGGCTCGGGAACCACGTAGGCGGCGAGGATCTCGCCGCGGTCCGGGAGCTCGACCACGTTCGCGGCGCCGGCGGCGATCCCCTCGACACCGATCAGGGCGGCCTCGATCTCGCCGTATTCGATGCGGAAACCGCGAAGCTGCACCTGCGCATCGCCACGACCCAGGTACTCGATGTCGTCGCCGACCCGCCGTGCGAGGTCACCCGTGCGGTACATCCGGTCGCCCGCGGCAAGTCCGTTGCCCGCGAACGGATTGGCGACGAACCGGGTGGCGCTCAGTCCGGCGCGCCTGCGATAACCCTGCGCGAGCTGGGTACCCGTCACATACATCTCGCCGATGACGCCCTCGGGCACCGGCCGGAGCCGTGAGTCCAGGATGTGGATGTTCAGCGACGACAGCGGACGGCCGATGAACGACGCGTCCCCTGCGGACACCGAATCCCGCTGCAGCGGACGGTGACTGACATGAACGGTCGTCTCGGTGATGCCGTACATGTTGACCAGCTGCGCGCGATCGTCCGGATTGTCGTCGAACCAGCGACGCACCTGCTCGAAACTCAACGCCTCGCCACCGAAGACGATGTAGCGCAGACTCAGCTCGGCCCGGCGACGGCGCTGCGCGGCTACGAGCTGATAGAAGGCCGACGGCGTCTGGCTCAGCACGGTGACGCGTTCGGCGGCCAGGAGTTCGACGAACGCGTCCGGGTCGCGGGTCGTGTCCTGGTCGACGACGACCACCCGGCCGCCCGTCACGAGCGGACCCCAGATCTCCCAGACGGAGAAATCGAAGGCGTACGAGTGGAACAGGGTCCACACGTCGTCGGGGCCGAAGGAGAACTCCTCGGCAGCCGACTTCATCAGCGCCACTACCTCGCGATGCGAGACGACGACGCCCTTGGGCTTGCCGGTCGAGCCCGAGGTGTAGATCAGATAGGCGGGCAGTCGGTCGTCGAGAGAAGGGAGGTCGACGGTACCGGCCCCCTCCGCTCCCTGAGGAGCCCCGGAGCTTGCGGAGGGGCGTCTCGAAGGGTCGTCCACGTCCTCGGGGGAAACGAAGCGGACGTCGATCTCGGCCCAGTTCGCCGCGAGTTCGGCATCGGCGAGCACCAGCAGCGGCTCGGCGTCCTCGACGATCGACCGGGCACGGGCCACCGGCTGCGAACGGTCGAGCGGCAGGTAGGCCGATCCGGTCTTCATCACGGCGAGCAGCGCCACGATCAGGTCGGTGCGGCGCGGGAGGGCCACGCCGACGAGCCGGCCGGGGCCGGCACCGGCGGCACGGAGTCCGCGTGCGAGGGCGTCCGAGCGCTCGTCGAGTTCGGCATAGGTGGTGATCGCGCCGGTCGAGTCGCTGACCGCCGGACGGTCGGCGTGCCGGGCGGCGGCGGAACGGAACAGGCCGGGCAGCGAACCGAGGTCGGCGCTGCCGATGAGTTCGAAGGCGCGGTCACGGATGAGCCCGATCGCGCGCCGGGTGGCATCGGCGATCTCGGCGGGCGCGCGACCGGGCGCGGCCTCGGTCTGGGTGACACCCGCGCCGACCGCGGCCTCGGTGTCGAGGCCCTGGGCGATGAACACATCGGCGGTCGCCGACACGCGTGCGTACAGCTCGCCGAAGGTGACCGGACCCGTTGCCGCTTCATAGGCGGTCTCGGTCGGCGCGATCCCTGCCGAGTAGGCGATCAGGTGAAGTGTCGAAGGCCGCGAGCCCCAGGTGAGAGAGAGGTTGGAAGCCGTTGAATCGACATCGGTCACGTCTGAGTCATTCCTTCGGTCGACTGCACTGCATCGTCTGCGCGGGACTCCTCACCCGATCCGGCCCCGAGCACGCCGAGCGCATTGGTCCGGAGCTCACCCAGCACCTCACCGAGCGCGTCGGGCCCCGACACCGCGAGCCCCGGGAGCAGACTCATCAGGGCGGTGGTGAGGGCAGAGTCCGGATCCGGGAGAGCGGCAGCCATCGCATCACTGATCGACGACAGCGCCGCGAACGTTACCTCGGCACCTCCGTGTGCGGCGGCAACGACATCCGGCCGCGCGGCGGCGGCACGGGCGACCAGTTCGGGGAGCGCCACGGCGAGTTCGACACCGGCATCCTCGACGGCCACGGCATGCTCGGCGGCCGTCGCGATGTCGATGTCACCCACCAGGACCTGCGGGTTCTCCGAGACCTCCTCGAGGACGCGCAGATAGCGCTGCGCGTAGGTCTCGACGGTTCCCTTGGTGAAGACATCGGCGGCGTAGATCAACTGGCCCGTCATTGAATCAGCGTCCTTTGCTGCCGGTGCACCGAAATCGACCGGGAACAGGGTGAGCTGCAGGTCCACCTTGGCCGGGGTCAGCTGCTCGGAGATCGGTGCGATCGTCATGGAGTCCATGTCGAGCGTGGGGATGGTGAAGTTCTGGTAGGCGAACATCACCTGATAGATCGGGTTGTAACTGGTGGGTGGCGAGTGAAGAACAGATGACACGATCGTATCGAACGCGATTTCGGCGTTCGCCATGTCGGCCAGGTCCTCGTCGCGGACACGCTGGAGTAGCTCGGCGAACTTCTCCTCGTCCTGCAGCTGGGACCGCAGCGCGAGCGTGTTGACGAACATCCCGACGACACCGTCGAGTTCGGGCTGACCGCGCCCGGCGAACGGCGTGCCGATCACGATGTCGCGCTGGGTGGTCAGCCGGCCCAGCAACACCACCAGGGCGGTCTGCATGACCATGAAGAGCGTGGCGTTGTGCTGCCGGGCCACGGCCTCGAGCTTGCGCACCAGGCAACCCTCGATGTCGAAGACGACCTCGCCGCCGACGAACGACGGCGTCCGCGGGCGCGGGCGGTCGGTGGGCAGTTCGAGCCGGGCGGGTGCGTTCCGCAGGCGCTCCACCCAGTACGCCAACTGCCGGTCGGCCTCGGTCGTGCCGTCGGGTCCCGTCACCGCGAGGGACTCCAGCTGCCACAGCGTGTAGTCCAGGTACTGGACGGCGAGCGGCTCCCAGTCCGGCCGGTTGCCCGCGACCCGCGCGGAGTAGGCCGTCATCACGTCGGTGGCCAGCGGGAGCATCGAGGCACCGTCGGCGGTGATGTGGTGGACCACGAACACCAGGATGTGCTCGGTCTCGTCGAGCCGGAGCAACATCATGCGCAGCGGAGGGGCGACGGTCACGTCGAAACCGCGTCCGGTGAACTCGGCGATCACCGGAACCGGATCGCCGTCGACATCGACGACGCTGCGCTCCAACAACTCCAGTGCCGCCTCCCGGTCGAGAACGACCTGGGTGGGCTCGCCGTCGACGAGCGGGTAGCGGGTTCGCATCGACTCGTGCCGGTCGATGAGGTCTTCGATGGCACCGCCGATCGCGTCGGTGTCGAGCCGACCGGACAGGCGGAGCGCCATCGCCACGTTGTAGGCGGGGGATGCGGGATCGGCCCGGTTGATGAGCCACATCCCGCGCTGGACCGCCGACAGCGGGGCGCTGGTGCCGCGAGCCCGAGCCACCAGACGGGGACGACGCGACGGGGTGCCGTTCTCGGTCGCGAACACCGCCATCGCCCGCACCGACGGCGCGTCGAACACCGCCGCGACCGGGATGTCGACCTCCAGGTCGGCCGAGAGTCGGGCCGCGACCTTCGTCGCACTCAACGAGTTGCCGCCGAGGTCGAAGAACGACTCGGCGACGCTGATCCGGTCGACGCCCAGGACGTCGGCGAAGACACGGGCGATGACGCGCTCGGTCTCGGTGCTCGCGGGAACGAACTCGCTGGTCTCGATGACCGGTGCGGGCAGCGCCTTGCGATCGACCTTGCCCGCCGAGTTCAGCGGCATGGCCGGCAGCGGCATCCAGATGGTCGGGACCATGAACTCCGGAACCGTGCCGTGCAGGTGCGCCTGGGCGTCTTCGGAGGTCACGGAGTCCGGGGAGTAGTAGGCCACCAGACTCTGGCCGGTGGCGAGATCGGCCACGGTCACCGACGCGTGCACGATGCCGGGAACCGACATGAGGGCCGATTCGATCTCGCCCAGTTCGAGGCGCTGGCCGCGCAACTTCACCTGGAAGTCGTTGCGACCCAGGTACTCGATCTCGCCCGACGGTCCCCACTTGCCGAGGTCACCCGTGCGGTACAGGCGTGCACCGGGCGGGCCGTACGGGTCGGCGACGAACCGTTCGGCGCTGAGCCGGCCCTGGGAGACGTAGCCGCGGGCGAGCTGTACGCCGCCGAGATAGATCTCGCCGGGAACACCGGCGGGCAGCGGCCGCAGGCGGTGATCGAGGACATGGGTGCTCGTGTTCGGGACGGGCCGGCCGATCGGCACCACGGACTCGGTGCCGCGCACGTTGTGCTCGGTGACGTCGACCGCGGCCTCGGTGGGGCCGTACAGGTTGTGCAGGCCGACCGCGGGCAGAGCCGTCCGCAGTCCGCCGGCGGTCGCGGCGGTCAGTGCCTCGCCGGAGGTGAACACCTGCCGCAGCGAGCTGAGCTCGGCCAGCCGGGCGGCGCCGACGACGTCGAGGAACGTCGCCAGCATCGACGGCACGAAGTGCAGGGTCGTGACGTTCTCGTGCTGGATGACGTCGACGAGGTACGAGGGATCACCGTGCCCGCCGGGGGCGGCGACGACCAGGCGGGAGCCGGTCAGGAAGGGCCAGAACAACTCCCACACCGACACGTCGAAGGTCACCGGGGTCTTCTGCAGCACCACGTCCCGCCCGGTCAGCGTGTAGTGGTCCTGCATCCAGTCGAGCCGGTTGATGATCGCGCGATGCGACACGACGACGCCCTTGGGGCGTCCCGTCGACCCCGAGGTGAAGATCGTGTACGCGGCATGATCAGGACGCAACGACCCGAGTCGTTCGGAGTCCGTGACCGGCTCGCCGCCTCGCTCCGACGGCGCGGCAACGGGATTCGATGCATCGACCACGGTGACCGCCACCCGGTCGGCGAGTTCGTCGATGACGGCCGGCAGGTCGCCCGGCCCGACGAGTGCCCGGTCGGCCCCCGCGGTCGCGAGCATGTATCCGGCGCGTTCGGCCGGCGCCTCGGTGTCGATCGGCACGTACTGCGCACCCGCCGCCACGATCGCATGAACCGCGACCAGCAGCTCCACCGAGCGCGGAATACACACGGCCACAGCATCATCCGGGCCGACGCCGTCGGCGATGAGCGTGCGGGCGAGCACGTTCACCCGCGCGGCGAACTCCGCATAGGCCACCTCACGGTCGCCGAAGACCAGCGCGACCGCATCAGGATCCTTCGAGTAGCCGGCGGCGAGTGCGGTCGCCAGGTCCGGAGCCGACAACTCCTGACGGCTGCCCTGCGACCACCCACGGACGGTCTCCAGTTCCGACTCGGGGAAGGCGAACAGATCGTCCACTCGCAGCGTGCGGTCCGACCCGGCGTCCGTCGAGGACGCGATCGCGCCCAGGACGGCGTGGAGATAGTGCGCGAAGCGTTCGACGGTGGCCTCGTCGAACAGGTCTCGCGCATACCCGAAGGCGAGGGAGATCTGGTTGGCGTGGTTTCCGGTGTCGGAGTACTCGACGACGCTGAGCGAGAGGTCGTACTTGGCGAAGGGGGCACGCGCGTCCAGGACGCTGATGCCGGTCTCCTCCTCGAACAGGTGCATGACCTGGTCGTGCTGCATCACGAGTTCGACCTGGAACAGCGGCGAGTGCGCCGTGGATCGGCGGGCCCCGACCGCGTCGACGACCTGCTCGAACGGCACGTCGGCGTTGCTGAGTGCTTGTGCCCGAGTGTGATTGGCGTCGTTGAGCAGCGACGTCAGGTCGGTGTCGGGATGCACCCGGGTCCGCAGGACAAGGGTGTTGACGAACATGCCGATCAGGTCGGCCAGCTCGGGCTCGTCGCGGCCCGCGACGGCGGTGCCGATGGCCACGTCGTCGCTCCCGCTCAACCGCGAGAGCATCACGGCGAGCGCGGCGTGGAAGATGGCGAACACCGTGACGCCGTGGTGAGCGGCCACTGCATGCAGCCGGGCCACCGTCTCCGCGTCGAGCATGGTGTCGACGTAACCGCCCGCGCCGGAGGGCCGGATGGGCCGTGGGCGGTCGGTCGGCAACGAGATGAGTTCGGGCATGCCCGCGAGCTCGGTACGCCAGTAGTCGATCTGCGCCGCCATGAGCGACGTGTCGTCGGACGCGTCACCGAGCACTTCCTGCTGCCACAACGCGTAATCGGCGTACTGCACCGGGAGCGGACGCCACGCCGGCACCCGCTGTTCGAGGCGGCTCGCGTAGGCCGTCAGGACATCGGTGATGAGCGGGCCCAGAGACGCGCCGTCGCCGACGATGTGGTGCATGACCACGACGAGGACGTGGTCGAGCGCGCCGTCGCGACCGACAGAGCGGAAAAGCCTTGCCCGAACCGGATATTCGTAGTTGAGGTCGAAACCGGTGATCGCGAAGTCGGCGAGCCGGCGGTCGGTGTCCACGGGGTCGGCGTCGACGACGTCGAACAGGCGAGCCGCGGCGGCGGCCTCGGCCGAGTGGATGAACTGGTAGGTCTCACCGTCCTCGTCCGGGAAGGTGGTGCGCAGCGGTTCGTGACGCGCGATGACATCGTCGATGGCCGCGGCCAGGGCTGTCGCGTCGACGTCGGGGCCGAGTCGAACGGCGCCGGGGATGTTGTACGCGGCCGACGTCGGGTCGAGCCGGTTGATGAACCAGAGTCGGCGCTGACTGAACGCGAGCGGAATCCGCTCGGGGCGCGGCCGCGGCCGCAGTTCCGGACGACGCGCACCGTCCTCGTCGGCCACCGGGGTCGCCACCCGGATGATGTCGCCGAGGCTCTGGCTCTCGAAGATGTTGGCCAGCTTGATGTCCAGGCCCGCGACGGTTCGCAACCGCGACGCCAGCCGGGCCGCGGTCAGCGAGTCCGCGCCGAGCGCGAAGATGTTGTCCTGCAGACCGATCGGCTCGATGTCGAGCAGCTCCTCGACGATCGACACCACCTCGCGCTCCCGCGGCGACGAGGGTGCGACGTAGGCAACGCGCTCGTCGCGCGCGAACACCGGGGCCGGCAGAGCGTGTCGGTTGAGCTTGCCGTTGGAGGTCAGCGGCAGCTCGTCGATCAGCATGACGACGTCGGGGACCATGTACGCCGGGACATGGGCGCGCACCTGCTCCCGGATACTCGATTCGTCGACATCCCGGCCCGATTCGACGACCGCGTAACCGATCAGCTTGGCGCCGCCCACCGTCGCCGCGTCGGTCACGACGGCGGCCGCGGCGTTGACGCCCTCGACGGCACGGAGGGCCGATTCGACCTCCCCGAGCTCCACGCGGAAGCCGCGCAGCTGAACCTGGGTGTCGGCGCGTCCGAGATACTGGATGTCGGTACCGATGCGCCGACCGAGATCGCCTGAGCGGTACATCCTCTCACCGCTGCCGTGGAGGTCGGCGACGAAGCGGGTGGCGGTCAGGCCGAACCGGTTGCGGTATCCGCGTGCGAGTTGCCCTCCCACGACATAGATCTCGCCGACGGCGCCCTCGGGGACCGGCCGCAGGCGGTTGTCGAGCACGCGCAGGCCCAGCGAGTTCAGCGGGCGGCCGATGAGGCTGGCGCTCTCGCCGCGGACGAGTTCAGGGTCCAGCGGCCGGTACGTGACGTGGACGGTCGTCTCGGTGATCCCGTACATGTTGACGAGCGCGATCTCGTCACCGAACGACTCGTACCAGTTGTGGACCTCGTCGAAGCGGAGCTCTTCGCCGCCGAACACGATGTAGCGCAACGACAATGGGGTCGCCGTCCGACGCCGTACATCGGCGACGATGCTGAACGCCGACGGGGTCAGCGACGCCACCGTGATCTGCTCGTCGGCCAGCAGCTGGAGGAACTCCGCCGGCGCCCGCGCGACCATCCGGTCGACGATCACCGCGCGCCCGCCGGTCAGCAGCGGCGCGAAGATCTCCCAGACCGAGAAATCGAAGGCGTAGGAGTGGAAGACCGACCACACGTCCTCGGGTGAGAAGTCGAAATCGGCGGACGCGGCGTCGAGCAGGGTCGCGACGTTGCGGTGGACGATTTCCACGCCCTTGGGCGCGCCGGTCGAACCGGAGGTGTAGATGACGTAGGCGGTGGCCTCGGCGTCAGCCGGCCCCCGCGGGGGTTCGGCGTCGGCGCCGAGCGAGTCCGCCTCGGCCATCAGGCTGCCGGTCTCGATCACCGGGCACTCCCCCGCCCATCCGGGGCGGTCGCCGTCGGAGACGATCAGGCACGCCGGTGCCGCGTCGTCGATGATGTAGCGCAGGCGCTCTTCGGGATTGCCGGTGTCCAGCGGCAGGTAGCCCGCGCCGGTTTTGAGCACGGCCAGCATCACGACCGCCAGACCCGTGTCCCGCGCGGTGGCGATACCGACCAGGTCCCCGGCGCCGATCCCCCGGGCACGCAGTGCAGTTGCCACGGCGTCGGAGCGGCTCGCGAGCTCGGCGTAGCTCAGGGTGACGCCGTTGGCGTCGGACACCGCTCCCCGGTGACGATGACTCGACACGACCTCGTCGAACATCTCGACGAGGGTGGATGCGGGTGCGGCCGGAAGTGGTTCGGGCAGAGCGTCGAACAACCGATGGTCGTCGTCGACGAGGAGATCGAGATCGGCGACGGGGGTGTCGAGTCCGGCATCGGACAGGAACCGGTCCAGGAACGTGAGGAAGCGTCCGTGGAGCGCGTCGAGCTCGTCCGGGGTGTAGAGGTGCGGGTTGCCGTGCAGGTCGACGACGAGCGGCGCCGCGGGGCTCGACTGGTACAGGTTGATGAGCAGGTCCTCGAGGATGCCGGACGTCAGGATCCGGTACTCCATCTCGGTGCCGTCGATCGCGACCTGCTCGTCGAAGAACACCATGTTGATGGTGGGCCCGAAGGAGACCGAACTCTGGTCGAGGCCCGCATCGCGGCGGATGTCGTCGGAGCGATAGCGCTGATGCCGGAGGGCTCCGGTCAGTTCCAGCTGCGCGGTCGCGATCAGGTCGCGTACCGACTTGGCGGATACATCGCGCAGCCGGATCGGCAGGATGTTGGACACCATGCCGCCCGAGATCTTGATCTTGGCCGTTGCACGTCCGGTCACCGGCAGGCTCATCACGATGTCGTCGTGATTGCTCATCCGCGCCAGGAAGGCACCGAATGCCGAGGTCATGAGGACTGCCAGCGAACTGTTCAGGCTGCCCGCGAGGGCCTCGTAGCGTCGCTGGCGCTCCGGATCGAGCGCGGCGCTCGAGACGACGTTGTCGAACGACAGTGAGCCGGTGGTCCCGACCCGGGACAGGGTGACCCGCTCGGGCAGGTCGCCGACGCGTTCGAGCCAGTGCGCGCGGTCGGTCTCGCGTCGCGTGCTGGTCTGATAGGTCTCCTCGTAGGTGACGATGTCGGCCATCGTGGCCGGCGCCTTGTCGCGCGGTTCCTCACCTCGGCGCAGCGCGTTGTACCGGTCGACGGTCCGGCGCATGATCGACAGCGCGGCGTACCCGTCGATGATGATGTGGTGGGCGCGGTTGTACCAGAACGTGCGGTCGTCGGCGACCTGCAGGATGGCGATGACGATGAACTGATCGTGGAGCAGGTCGACCGGCTTGCGGTACTCCGCCTGCATCCAGTCCATCGCCGCGGCGATCGGATCGGTCTCCGCGCGGAAGTCGAGGACGTCGACGCTCTGATCGAAGTCGACGTCGACGTATTGCATGGGAATGCCGTCGATCTCGGTGAGACGGACGAACGGGGACTCCACCAGCTTGCCGACCTCGACACAGCACTGCGCGAGCAGATCGACGTCGAGCCCGCCCGGCTCGTGCCGGATGTCCACATACTGAGCGATGTTGACCGAGTACTCGGACGACAGCGACTCGGCGAACCACATGCCGCGCTGCGCCGCGGTGAGCGGGAGGACCTGAATGGTCTCGTCCACCTCACCCGGCGTGTCAGCACGGTAATCGGCGATTGCCACGTCCTCTGACCACTCCCTCGCTAGTCCTGCAGTCGATTAGACCTCACGACACTGCCGTTGGTAATCGTTCAGACCCTCCACATCGGACGCCGGCACAGAATCTCCATGCTATTTCACGCGAGGGGTTCTCATGAAACCGGGAGGCAGAGACAGCCTCATGCAATGCCATCGCTGCACCTGCCTTCCTTGTTACGCCGTTCGGAGCGCCGACGCGGGGCGCCGGAGCCGGCCACCGCGTCCCGTCGACACCGCTGTCGAAGCGATGACCTGCGTAAACGATGTCGACCGTGCCGTCGATCTCCGCCGGCCTCGGCTACGCCGCGACCATATCGAGTGTCATTCGTTACCACGACTCCCCGGGATCGGGTGGGCGTCATCGATCCCTCGCCGCTTTCCGATATCCACGCATAGCCGGATAAATGGAAATGACCAGAATCACCACGGTCCAAACCGCGACTTTTACCAGATACTCGGTGAGAGGGCCTCCCGCGGCGAGTGCGCGCATTGCTTCGATCGCCGGTGTCATGGGTTGATTCGCGACGATCGGCTGCAACCAGGTCGGATAGGCACTGACCGGAGAGAATCCCGAGTTGAAGAACATCAACAGGCTCGAGGCCAGGCCGAGATAGGGCACGATCGGTGCACCCGGGCGTGCACTCACCGCGAGCGCGAGGGTGAGCGTGGCGAAGGCCGCTCCGTACACGAGGGCCACCAGTACGAGCCCGATCGCGGGGCCCAGTCCCTGGGTGAACCGGAACCCGATGAGGTGCCCCGCGGCGAGCAGGATGAACGTCGTCACCAGGATGCGGGCCAGCTCCGAGATGACCCGCGACGTCAGATCCGCGGCCCGATGGATCGGCAGCACGTACAGACGCGCCAGCAGCCCGGTCGCCCGTTCCCGGTTCAGTCGGGTCGCCGATGCGATCGACCCGAACATCGCCCCGACGAGGATCACCAGCGGCACCGTGCCGTAGGCGCTGTTCTGGCCGGTGGCCGACCCGATGGCGTCGCCCAGAACGACCTTGAACATCAGCATGCTCAACGCCGGGAACACCAGCGCCTGGATCAGGGTCGGGGTGTCACGGACGAACACCACGATCTGCCGTCCGGCGAGTGGGAGACTCTGGCGCCACAACGCGCGGACCGACGCCTCCGGCGGCACGTCTGTCGGTGCGGTGGTGAGGAAGTGTCGCGACGACACCCGGTCGGCGGTCGACGTCGCCGCGTCCATGTCGGTCATCAGCGGGTCCTCCGCGTGCTGATGGCGAGCAGGGCCAGCGCGGTCACGGCCAGTCCGGCACACCACCACATTGACGGAACGAGCTGATGCCACGTCGCCGTCCCGGCGTCGAGTGCACGCATCGAATCGGCGAACTGCGAGATCGGCTGGTTGCGGACGAACGGCTGTATCCACTCCGGGAACTGGGTCAGCGGCACGAACCCGGTGGACATCATCCCGAGGATCAGTGTCGGCAACGCCAGGGCCTGGCTGGTCGCCTCGGGACTGCCCGCGACGAGACCGAGGCCGTCGGCGACCCAGGAGAACAATGACCCGATCAGCAGCGCGAGACCGAAGAGGGCGGCAGTGCCCCAGAAGCCGCCGCCGGGACGCCAGTCGATGAGCAGACAGGCCACGGCCGCACACACGAGCGAGATGAGCAGCAGCACGCCGTTGGTCGCGGTCCGCGCCAGCATGGGGATCACGGGCGACATGGGCATCACCCGGAAGCGGGTGTTGATGCCCTGCACTCCGTCGAAGGCGGCTCGCATGGCCGCCGACGTCGCGGCGAAGTTCACCGACTGCAGCACGATGATCGGCATGAGGAACTGTCCGTAGTTCACCCCGGGGGCGATCTCCACGATGCTGCGCAGCGGAAGGTAGAAGCAGATCGCGAGGAACGCCGGCGAGATGAACGCGAAGATCACCTCGCCACCGCGGAACACCTTCGAGATGCCCCGCCCGGAGAGCGCCCACCACTGCTGGAGGGGTCGGACACGGGGTTCGATCAGCGTGGTGGGTCCCGCTGACGTCACTCCCGATGGCACCACATCAGAAGTCGTCATGTCAGGAGGAACTCCGGTCGCGTCGCGGGTCGGTCAGCGCCAGGAACACCTCATCGAGCGACGGACGTCGCATGGCGACATCAGAGAGCGGGATACCGGCGGCGGCGGTCCGGCGGATCACCTCGACGAGGGTCTCCGGGCCGTCCGGCGCGGGCACCGCGACGAAATGGTCGTCGTCGTCCTGCGTGTGGTCGCCGATGAGGTCGGCGACGGTCGCGCGCAACCGTGCCCGGTCGGCCGGATCGGACGGGGTGACCTCGCAGTACGCCGCACCCGTCGAGGCCTTCAGTTCGTCGGAGGTCCCCTCGGCGATCACCCGACCCTTGTCGATGACGACGATGTTGTCCGACAGGACGTCGGCCTCCTCGAGATACTGGGTCGTCAGCAGGATGGTCACCCCGGAGTCGCGGAGTTTCTCCACCAGCGCCCAGACCTCCAGCCTGCTGCGCGGATCGAGACCGGTCGTCGGCTCGTCGAGGAACACGATCTTGGGCGCGGTGACCAGCCCGCACGCGATGTCGATCCGGCGCCGCATGCCTCCCGAGTACTCACGGACACGTTTCCCGCCGACATCGGTCAGCGAGAACGCGTCGAGCAACTCATCGGCACGCGCGCGTGCAGCCGCCTTGTCCAGCCCCAGGAGCCGACCGAACAGCACGAGGTTCTCGCGACCGGTCAGCGCCTCGTCGAGCGCGGCGAACTGACCCGTCAGCATGATCGACTTGCGAACCGCCGCAGACTCGGCGGCGACGTCGTGTCCGTTCACCGTGGCCGCTCCCCCATCGGGTTTCAGCAGCGTGCACAGCATGTTGACGGTCGTCGTCTTGCCCGCGCCGTTGGGTCCGAGCAGTGCGACGATGCTCCCCGCCGGAACCGTGAAGCTCACGTCCTCGACGGCGACCATGTCCTTGAAGCGCTTGTGCAGATTCCGGGCCTCGATCGCGATCGGTCCGCCGACCGACGGCACGGTGGCCACCGATCCCGGCGTCTGCGCACGCAGGGACACCGTCTGCGATTCGGATCCGTCGATCGGGGTCTGCCAGCCGGGCACGACCCCGGTGCCGGGAGCGGTCTCGGCGATCCGGCCGTTGCGTTCGGCCGTGCGGGGTTCGGACGGCGTAGGGCGAACGAACGGCGCCGCGGGTTGCCCGAACCCTGCGGGGTTCTCGAACTCTGCGGGGTTCCCGGACTCTGCGGGGTTTCCGGACTCGGCCGGCGGCCGCGAGAAGTCGGTGTGCGGACGCGGATGGTCGGTCTGCGGACCGAAGTCGACCGGCGTCGGCGGAGCAAAGGCGATCGGAGACTCCGACGGTGCCGACTCGAAGCCGGCCGGCACCGGTATCTCGGGCTCGGCGGTCTCGGACTCGGCGGTGTCGGGCTCGCGGGTCACCGGGTCCGACGGGTGCGCGCCGGGTTCGGCGTCGGTGTCCGGACTGCCGTTCGTGGCCGGTTCCGCGGGATTCGAACGCTCGGCACGCCAGCGCCGCAACTGCTCCTCGACCGGGTCCGGGAGGACGAACGGGTCTTCGGGCAGAGGGGGAAGAGGAGGGTCCTCGCGCTGGTGACGGGGCGCGTACGAGGCGACGGAGGGTCGCTGACCGTTGGCCTCGGACATGTCTTCCTCTACGCGTCGGGAACAGGACAGTGTGGATGACGAGGTCGTCGGCCGTGGCGTCCATCCGGACGGCATCAGAACGATTCGACGCTAGGCATCCACGACAACAAACTTACGCACGAAACGAGTTAACGGCCGAATTTGACCCGGTCTGTCTTCCACGAATATGTCGACATTCCGGCGGGAATGGTTACCGACGTCGGGGAATGCTCGTCATTGACGTCGAATGACCGACGGCGGCTCGCCCCACGCACACCGGCGCCCGCACGCGGCCACCGCGCGGCGGTCGGGGATGCTCTGGAAGAGTGTTCCCATGACCACTACGTCTCCCGAGCGCGAGATCCTGACCTGGGAACTCAACGGTGTCGCGTGTCGTGAACTCGCCCAACAGGTCGCCGACGACAACTTCGTCCCCGACATCATCCTCGGCATCGCGCGCGGCGGGCTGATCCCCGCGGGGTCGATCGCCTACGCGCTCGACTGCAAGTTGATGATCTCGCTCAACGTCGAGTTCTACACCGGCGTCGGGGAGACACTCTCGGAGCCGGTCATGCTGCCCTCGCTCCTGGAATCGAGCGGTTTGACCGACCAGCGCGTCCTGGTCGTCGACGACGTCGCCGACACCGGCAAGACGCTCAAGCTGGTCAACGACTTCTGCGAGGAGCAGGGCCGGGTCGCCGAGGTGCGAAACGCGGTGCTGTACACCAAACCGCACACCATCACCTCTCCCGACTACACATGGCGCACGACCGACAAGTGGATCGACTTCCCGTGGTCCGCGCAGGGTCCGATCGTGGAGGTCCGACGATGACCGCCGACAAGACCGGCGCCCAGACGACGGTGAGCGACAACCCCGGCGCCCGGCGGTACGACATCATGGTCGACGGCAGTGAGGGTGCGGTCGGCTCCGCCGACAGGGACAGTGCAGTCGGCTTCGCCGAGTACCGCGACCGGGTCACCGGTCCCGAGGACTCACCGGAGACCGCGCGGGTCTTCTTCCACACCGAGGTCGACGAGGCCTTCGGGGGCCGCGGACTGGCGACGATCCTCGTGCGGGAAGCCCTCGACGACGCCCGGTCACGCGGGTTGACGATCGTGGGGGTGTGCCCGCTGGTGGCCGCCTTCCTGAAGAAGCACCCGGAGTACGCGGACGCGACCGCGCCGGTGACGCCCGCGATCCTGGAGTGGCTGCGCTCCTCGTCCTGAGAACCGCGTCCTGAGAACCGCGTCCTGAGATCTCGTATAAAGATCCCCGGCCGGGTGAGTTCCCCGGGGCGCGTCTACCCTTCGCCGGCTGTCGTGGCGACCACGCCACCGGCGACCGCCAACGACCGCGAATCGAACACGAGCCGCTCCGATCGCTCCCCGGCGTCGACGCCGACAGTGGCCAGCGCGTCGCGGCCGGGCGGCTGGATGCGGGCGGTCACCCGTCCGCTCTCGGTCCCGTCGAGCACGTCGGCAACGGCGACGGCGAGCCGCGCGCGGACCGTGGCGGCCTGGCGCTCGTCGAGACCCGCGAGTCCGCCGTCGTCGAGCAACACCACCCGGACGCCTCGCTGCCGGGCCCGCCACGCGGCCTCACGAACCACCGGCAGATCGAGCCCCGAGGCTCGGATGCCGTCACGCAGTTGCGCTTCGAGCAGCCGGGCGACCGCCACTTCGTCGGCGGAGAACACGGCGCGACCTGCGATACGTGTCAGGACCGGACGTGCCCGTTCGTCGAGTGCCGCCAAGCGCCGGTCCCGGACTTCGGTGGCAGCCGCGGCCGCGGCATCGAGTGCCGCCTGCCGTTCGTTCGCCTCGCGGAGCGCATAGATCTGGCGGGCCATCGGGCGCAACATGAGCGAGAACAGCGACCCCATGATCATGATCGCGTAGCCCGGCAGGGTCACCGACAGTCCCCAGAGGATTCCCGCGGTCGAGAAATACCCCCAGACCATCGCGATCGTCGAGATGCATCCACTCGCCAGCCAGGCCGCCAGCGGACGGCCCCGGACGGCCAGAAACGCCAGGAGCACCACCGAAGCTCCCATCGCCGGCCCGGTCTGCATCACCCGATCCGGCGGGAACGGCAGGGAGAACAGGGTCGCGGCCACCCCGGCGACGGCCAGTGACGCCACCCCGATGGTCGCCGGCACCGGCAGCGGATCGCCCGGGGCGTCGAGCACCAGGAGCCCACCGACGACGAACAACACGAACCCCGACGCCAGCCCGAACCACGGCCACCAGCCGGTGACATCGACGTCGGCGTACAACGAGACCACGACGTATCCGCACGCGAAGATCGCCATCATCGACCACAGGGGTCGTGAACCGATGCCGAACGCATTGACGACCTCGCCGCGGTCGACGCCACGCGCGGCGCGCGAACGGTCCCGGATCACGGTCGCTCCCACATGATCTGGACCGTCGTTCCCCGACCTGCACGACTGCGCACCTCAGCGTGACCACCCGGTACACGGGCGAGGCGGCCGAGGATGCTGACCTCGATGCCCAGTCGGCCCGCGGCCACCGTCCCGGGATCGAATCCGACTCCGTTGTCGACGACCGCCATGCTCAGCGCATCCGACGCCAGCCGGATGATGACCGCGCAGTCGGCGCCCGCGCCCGCGTGGCGGACCACGTTGCGCAGGGACTCCGTCATCGCCTCGACGACCGCGTCGAGCACCTCGGCGGGGTAGTCGCCGCCCCCGGTATCGCCGACCGTCGGGTCGTCGGCCGCTACGTGCCGATCCCCTACGTCTCGATCCCCTACGCCTTGATCCCCTACGCCTTGATCCCCTACGCCTTGATCCTCTGCAGCGTCCTGCGCGTCGTCCGACACGATCTCTACATCGGCACGCTCCGACATCTCGGCTGCGGCCGACCGGATACGCCGGATGGCGTCGGTCCGCGACACCACCTCGGCCGGGCCCTGGCCGGGTACTCGGGCCAACTCGTCGAGGGCCGACGTTGCCTGCGCCGCCAGCCGTGGGTCCGGCCTACCCGGTTCGACGGCCAGCAGCGATGCGATGACGCGGTCGTGCACGATCGCGTCGAAGCGCGCCATCTCCACCTCCCGGGCCGACGCCGCCGCCACGCTGGCAGCCGTGCGGTAGGTCTCCTCCCGCGTCTCGTCGAGCTCGCGGCCGGTACGGATCGCCACCAGCACGACGGCCAGGAACACCCCGGTGAACACGAGCGACCACAGGATCTCGATCAGTAGATCGGCGGACACGGCGTCGAACCGCCCCAACTGCTGGGAGATGTGGGCCAGCACGGACGCGGCCACCAGCCCGACGGCTGCGAGCCGGGCGTGCACGAGCATCACCACCATGCTGGGCATGCCGCAGAACGCGACCATCCACTGTGCGGTGTCGTCCGGATTCGCAAGGGCGGCACCGTTCCACGCGACAAACCACAGCGCGACGCCGAGGACGTAACCCGTCCAGGTCGCCAGGGCGAGCGGGGTCAGCCAGCGTGTCCCGGACCGGAAACTGGCGACGAACAGCAGAATTCCCGGTCCGACGGACAGCAGGACGCTGATCGGGGTCCACCACGCGGAGGTGACGGCGGCCGAGGAGAGGATCGACGGCACGGACACCACGGGGTAGCCGACGAAACCCAGTCCGAGAAACCGTGCGCCGATGCGCCGGACACGATCCAGATCCGGTTCGGTCGAGCCGGATTCGAACGCTCGTCGGAACAAGGCGACGGGCGCGCGGGATTCGTCGCTCGCGGCGACAAGGGTCGAGGGCATCGCTGTCACCCTCACATCAACCGAATCGGCGGGTCAATCCCCCGTTGAGACCACAGTCGAGACGCGCAACGGCCCGTTCCCCAGGGGGAACGGGCCGTTGCGGTGGATCTGGTTGGGAGAGGGCCTACTTGGCCTTCTCCAGCACCTCGACGAGGCGCCAGTGCTTGGTCGCCGACAGCGGGCGGGTCTCCATGATCCGCACACGGTCGCCGACGCCGGCATCGCCGTTCTCGTCGTGGGCCTTGACCTTGCTCGTGGTCCGGATGATCTTGCCGTAGAGCTTGTGGCTCTTGCGATCTTCCAGCTCGACCACGATGGTCTTCTGCATCTTGTCGCTGACGACGTAGCCGATCCGCTCCTTGCGGCTCGCACGCACCTCAGTCGTTTCCGTCACCTTCTGGTCCTCACTCATGCGTCATCACCGTCCGGTCCCGACGCCAAGCCCAGCTCACGCTCGCGCATCACGGTGTATATACGTGCGATCTCACGACGCACGGTCCGCAGGCGACGGTTGTTGTCGAGCTGGCCGGTGGCCATCTGGAACCGAAGGTTGAACAGTTCTTCCTTCGACTCTTTCAGGCGATCGACCAGATCGGCGTCGTTGAGCTCGCGGAGCTCGTTCGCAGCAACTCCGAGTGCCATCAGAACTGCTCCTCTCTGGTCACGATCCTGGTCTTGATGGGGAGCTTGTGCTGCGCGCGACGCAGGGCCTCGCGAGCGATCTCCTCATTCGGGTAGGTCATCTCGAACAGCACGCGACCCGGCTTCACCGGGGCGACCCACCACTCGGGCGAACCCTTACCCGAACCCATGCGGGTCTCGGCAGGCTTCTTGGTCAGCGGGCGGTCCGGGAAGATGTTGATCCAGACCTTGCCGCCACGCTTGATGTGCCGGTTGATGGCGATACGAGCGGACTCGATCTGCCGGTTGGTGATGTACGCGCCTTCCAGAGCCTGGATGCCGTAATCGCCGAACGTCACCTTGGTGCCGCCCTTGGCCTGCCCCTTGAGGCTGGGGTGGTGCTGCTTGCGGTGCTTGACCCGACGTGGGATCAACATGGCCTAGCCCTCCTGCTTCTCAGCCGCACCAGCGGTGGCCTCGGCGGGAGCGGCCTCGGCCGCGCGAGCGGCGTCGGTGCTCGTCGCAGTGGTGCCCGAGGCACCGCTACGCCGGGGCCGGCTGGGCCGGCGCGGACGGCGATCCTCGGCTGCCGGAGCGGCCGCGGCCAGCTCACGACGTCCACCGACGATGTCGCCCTTGTAGATCCACACCTTCACGCCGATGCGGCCGAAGGTGGTCTTGGCTTCGTAGAGTCCGTAGTCGATGTCGGCGCGCAGCGTGTGCAGCGGCACGCGACCCTCACGGTAGAACTCACTGCGGCTCATCTCTGCGCCGCCCAGACGACCCGAGCACTGGACCCGGATGCCCTTCACGTTCGGCTGACGCATCGCCGACTGGATCGCCTTGCGCATCGCGCGACGGAACGCCACGCGGTTGCTCAGCTGCTCGGCGACGCCCTGGGCCACCAGCTGTGCCTCGGACTCGGCGTTCTTGACCTCGAGGATGTTCAGCTGGACCTGCTTGCCGGTCAGCTTCTCCAGGTCGCCGCGGATGCGATCGGCCTCGGCGCCGCGGCGACCGATGACGATGCCCGGACGCGCGGTGTGGATGTCGACGCGAACCCGGTCTCGGGTGCGCTCGATCTCCACCTTCGCGATGCCGGCCCGCTCGAGCCCCGTGGAGAGGAGCTTGCGGATGGCGACATCCTCTTTGACGTAGTCCGCGTACTGCTTGTCGGCGTACCACCGCGACTTCCAGTCGGTGGTGATGCCCAGACGGAAGCCGTGCGGGTTGATTTTCTGGCCCACTACTAGGCTCCCTTCTTCTTCGGCTGACGCGAACGGCCACGGCCGCCGGCTGCCTTCTCCGGCAAGCTCTCCACGACCACGGTGATGTGGCTGGTGCGCTTGCGGATACGGAACGCACGACCCTGCGCGCGCGGCTGGAAGCGCTTGAGGGTGGGACCCTCGTCGGCGAACGCGGTGGCGACGACCAGGCTCCGGCGATCCAGATCCAGGTTGTTCTCCGCGTTGGCGACGGCGCTTGCGAGCACCTTGTACACGGGCTCGGATGCCGCCTGCGGTGCGAACCGCAGGATGTCGAGGGCCTCGTCCACGTTCTTGCCGCGAACCAGGTCCAGGACTCGACGAGCCTTCATCGGGGTGACGCGCACGAACTTGGCGGTCGCCTTTGCTGTCGGATTATCGGTCTGCGTAGTCATTACCGGCGCTTCGCTTTCCGGTCATCCTTGATGTGACCCTTGAAGGTGCGGGTGGGGGCGAACTCGCCCAGCTTGTGCCCGACCATCGAATCCGAGATGAACACCGGCACGTGCTTGCGTCCGTCGTGGACGGCAAAGGTGTGACCGATGAAGTCGGGAATGATGGTCGAACGACGGGACCAGGTCTTGATGACCTGCTTGGTTCCCTTTTCGTTCTGCACGTCCACCTTCTTCAGGAGGTGGTCGTCGACGAACGGGCCCTTCTTGAGGCTGCGTGGCATTCTCTTACCTCCTCCTGTTATCGCTTGTTCTTGCCGGTACGGCGGCGGCGGACGATCAGCTTGTCGCTGGCCTTGTTCTTGCGGGTGCGGCCCTCGGGCTTACCCCACGGGCTGACCGGGTGGCGACCACCGGAGGTCTTGCCCTCACCACCACCGTGCGGGTGGTCGACGGGGTTCATCACGACACCACGGACGGTGGGGCGCTTGCCCTTCCAGCGCATACGGCCGGCCTTGCCCCAGTTGATGTTGCTCTGCTCGGCGTTGCCCACCTCGCCGACGGTGGCGCGGCAGCGCACGTCGACGCGACGGATCTCGCCGGAGGGCATACGCAGCGTGGCGTAGGTGCCTTCCTTGCCGAGCAACTGGATCGAAGCACCCGCACTGCGGGCCATCTTCGCGCCACCGCCCGGACGCAGCTCCACGGCGTGGATCTGGGTACCGGTCGGGATGTTGCGCAGCGGCAGGTTGTTGCCGGGCTTGATGTCGGCGGTCGAACCGCTCTCGACGACGTCGCCCTGCTTCAGGCCCTTCGGCGCGATGATGTAGCGCTTCTCGCCGTCGACGTAGTGCAGCAACGCGATCCGCGCGGTGCGGTTCGGGTCGTACTCGATGTGAGCGACCTTGGCGTTGATGCCGTCCTTGTCGTTGCGACGGAAGTCGATCAGACGGTAGGCGCGCTTGTGGCCGCCACCCTTGTGACGAGTGGTGATACGGCCGTGAGCGTTACGACCACCACGCCCGTGCAGCGGACGCACCAGCGACTTCTCGGGATGGTCACGGGTGACCTCCGCGAAATCGGAGCCGCTGGCCCCACGACGACCCGGGGTCGTCGGCTTGTACTTACGAATAGCCATGAGTCTCTAGTCCTTCTCGAAGGCCCCGGTCAGCTGACCGAGCCTCCGAAGATCTCGATGGGCTTGCTGTCTGCGGTCAGCGACACGATGGCGCGCTTGGTGGACTTGCGCTGGCCGTAGCCGGAGCGGGTCCGCTTGCGCTTGCCCTGTCGGTTCGCGGTGTTGACGCTGGCAACACTGACACCGAAGATCTTCTCGATCGCGATCTTGATCTCGGTCTTGTTGGACTCCGGGTGCACCAGGAAGGTGTACACGTTGTCTTCCATGAGCCCGTAGGACTTCTCCGAGATCACTGGCGCCAGGATGATGTCGCGCGGATCGGCAACGGTCGTCATGTCAGGCCTCCTCTGCTGTCTTCTCGACGGCAGCCTTGGCATCCGCCGTGTTCTGCTCGATGAAGGCATTGAGCGTCTCGACGCTGAACACCACCTCGTCCGAATCCAGGACGTCGTAGGTGTTGAGCTGATCGGGAGCGATCGGCAGCACGTTCTGCAGGTTGGCCACGCTCAGCCACGCCGTCAGATCCTCGCGGCCGAGGACGACCAGGAACTTGCGGCGATCGGAGAGGCTCTCCAGGAACTGACGTGCCGACTTGGTCGAGGGCTTCTGCCCCGAGACCAGTTCGGTGATCACGTGGATGCGCTCGTTGCGAGCGCGATCGCTCAGCGCACCGCGCAGGGCGGCCGCCTTCATCTTCTTGGGGGTGCGCTGGCTGTAGTCACGCGGCTGCGGGCCGTGGACGGTGCCACCGCCGGCGAACTGCGGCGCACGGGTCGAACCCTGACGCGCACGGCCGGTGCCCTTCTGGCGGTACGGCTTGGCGCCACCGCCGCGGACCTCGCCGCGGGTCTTGGTGGAGTGCGTGCCCTGGCGAGCCGCGGCCTGCTGGGCCACGACGACCTGGTGCATCAGCGCAATGTTGGCCGGTGCGTCGAAGAGCGTCGCGGGCAGGTCAACGGTTCCGTTGGTCTTGCCGTCGGCGGTCTTGACGTCCAGCGTCAGCTTCGTAGCGGTTTCGGTGCTCACTTGGCACCACCCTTCACTGCGTCGCGAACCATGACGATGCCGCCCTTGCGACCCGGGATCGCTCCCTTGATCAGCAGAAGGCCGGCCTCGGCGTCCACCTTGTGGACGGTGAGGTTCTGCGTGGTCACCTTGTCGTTACCCATGCGGCCTGCCATGCGCATGCCCTTGAACACGCGACCCGGGGTGGCGCAGCCACCGATCGAGCCCGGTGCGCGGTGCACGCGGTGGGCGCCGTGGCTGGCACCCAGACCGGCGAAGCCGTGGCGCTTCATGACGCCGGCGAAGCCCTTGCCCTTGGAGGTGCCCGTGACGTCGACCAGCGCGCCGTCGGCGAAGATCTCGGCGGTCAGTTCCTGACCGACCTCGAACTCGGCGACGTCGTTGACGCGGATCTCGGCCAGGTGGCGGCGCGGGGTGACCCCGGCCTTGCTGAACTGACCGGCGACCGGCTTGGTCACCTTGCGGGGATCCACGGCACCGTAGGCGATCTGAACGGCGGTGTAGCCGTCCCGATCCGCGGTACGGAGCTGGGTGATCACGTTCGGGCCGGCCTGGATGACAGTCACCGGGACGACACGGTTGTTCTCGTCGAATACCTGGGTCATGCCGAGCTTGGTGCCCAGGATGCCCTTGGTCGAACTCTGATTGCTCATGATGTATCTCGCCCCCGTCCTACTGGATGTTGACGTCGACGCTGGCCGGCAGGTCGATGCGCATCAGCGCGTCAACCGTCTTCGGTGTCGGGTCGAGGATGTCGATGAGTCGCTTGTGGGTACGCATCTCGAAGTGTTCGCGGCTGTCCTTGTACTTGTGCGGCGAACGGATGACGCAGTACACGTTCTTCTCGGTGGGCAACGGCACCGGGCCGACGACCCGTGCCCCGGTACGGGTCACGGTCTCCACGATCTTGCGCGCCGAAGCGTCGATCGCCTCATGGTCGTAGGCCTTGAGCCTGATGCGGATCTTCTGTCCCGCCACGCTGTGTCCTCTTCCGTCAGTTGTTCTCGACAGACAAACACCGCGTGACCTGGACCGACCTCTGCCGGCTGAGCACATGACCACCGTATGAATTCGGCAATCGACGCTGTTCATCTGTCGTTGTACGTTGGCTCGTAGCTGATACGAGCCGGTTCGCTCCGGCACCCGCGGTCGGGCGTGTCGTGACCGTGAGCCGATATCGGCGCACGCGTTACACGCCCATTCCCCGTTAACCGGGCCTGGGAGTCATTCACCTGATCGCGACCGCTGGTCTGGCACATGGCACAACCTGCGTCCGCCGGTCAAGGCAACCCGAACAGTATGCATCAGGTCGGGAGCTCGATCAAATCCACCGCGGACGCCGACGGGGACCGCAGAACTGACTGATGAGTAAGATACCGCCATGGCATCGACGAATCCCACTTTCGCACTGCGCAAGAAGCTCCCCGACAACCCGCTCGGCAACGTCCTCTTCTCCCTCGGCATGGTCGCGAAGGTCCCCTATTTCGGCACCGTCCTGCCGCTGGTGCAGGAGATGGAGCCGGGGTACTGCAAGGTCACCGCACCCAACTGGTTCGGCGTGCACAACCACATCGGGACCTTCCACGCGATCGCCGCCTGCAACCTGGCCGAGGCGGCCATGGGGATGCTGATGGAGGCGAGCACCCCCACCTCGCACCGGTGGATCCCCAAGGCAATGCATACGAGCTACCTCACCAAGGCGACGACGCGATTGACCGCCGAGGCCCGTCTGGCCGAGCCGGTGGACTTCGGCGCCATCACCGCCGGTACCGACGTCACCGTGTCGGTGCGCATCACCGACACCAGGGGCGTCGAGGTCGTCCACTGCGACATCACGACGTGGGTGACCCCGAAGTAGATGCTCCCGCCGAGAGGCGTCGGCGTGCGCCGACCTCGGCGTGCTGCCCGCTGTCGGTACTCCTAGGGTGGGGTGATGTCTGCGCCCGGGTCGTTCCCGGAGGCAACGAGCAGGAGGACTGAGACCCATGTGCGGAATCTGCGGTGAGATCCGGTTCGACGGGACGGCACCCGATGTCTCGGCCGTCGACGCGATGACCTGTGAGATGACCCGACGCGGGCCGGACGGTTCGGGCGTCTTCGCCAAAGGGTCTGTCGCACTGGGCCACCGCCGCCTGAAGATCATCGACCTGTCCGAGCGCGGGAGCCAGCCGATGGTCGACCCGGCGCTCGGTCTGGCGCTGGTGTTCAACGGGTGCATCTACAACCACCACGAGTTGCGCGCCGAGCTGGAGGGCAAGGGTTACACCTTCTTCTCCCATGCCGACAGCGAGGTCATCCTGAAGGCGTTCCACGCCTGGGGCCCCGACTGCGTCGACCACTTCCTCGGCATGTTCGCGTTCGCGATCGTCGACACCGATTCCGGTGTGGTGACCCTCGGGCGCGATCGACTCGGCATCAAACCGCTGTACCTCGCCGACACCCCGGGGCGGCTGAGATTCGCCTCGTCGGTGCAGGCGCTGCTGCGCGCCGGCGAGGTCGACACCTCCATCGATCGCGTTGCGCTGCATCACTACTTCAGCTTCCACGCCGTCGTCCCGGCGCCGCACACGATCTACAACGGCATCCGCAAGGTCCCGCCGGCGACCGTCGTCACGATCCAACCCGATGGCCGGCGCACCGAACGCAGGTATTGGGAGCCCGCCTTCGAACCGCACCCCGACCGCCGGGACTGGGACGAGAAGCGCTGGCAAGAAGCTCTTCTCGATTCGCTGCGCACGTCGGTGCGTCGGCGCATGGTCGCCGACGTCCCGGTCGGCGTGCTCCTCTCCGGCGGCGTCGACTCCTCACTCGTGGTCGCACTGCTCGCCGAGCAGGGCCAGACCGACCTCGCGACCTTCAGCATCGGATTCGACTCGGCGGCAGGAGAATCCGGTGACGAGTACGCCTACTCCGATCTGATCGCGGACACCTTCGGCACCGATCACCACAAGATCCACATCGGCACCGACCGCCTGCTGCCCGCCATCCCCGACACCGTCGCGGCGATGGGCGAACCCATGGTCAGCCACGACTGCGTGGCCTTCTATCTCCTGTCGCAAGAGGTGAGCAAGTCCATCAAGGTGGTCCAGTCGGGCCAGGGCGCCGACGAGATCCTGGGCGGTTACAGCTGGTACCCGCCGCTGCGTGACGTACGACGGGAGAACACCACCCGTGCCTACGCGAACGTCTTCTTCGACCGCGACGACGCCGACATCCGCGCCATCCTGGCCGACGACTACCTCACCGAGGCGGGATACGACCCCAGCTTCGAATTCGTCTCGGCCCACCACTCCGCGCCCGGCGCCCATACATCCGTCGACGCCGCGTTGCGCCTCGACACCACGGTCATGCTCGTCGACGACCCGGTCAAGCGCGTCGACACGATGACGATGGCCTGGGGCCTGGAGGCCCGCGTGCCCTTCCTCGACCACGAGTTCGTCGAACTCGCCGCCACCTGCCCTCCCGACCTCAAGCTCGCCCACGGCGGCAAGGGGGTGCTGAAGGAGGCCAGCCGCGCGCTCCTGCCCTCGGCCGTGATCGACCGCACGAAGGGGTATTTCCCGGTGCCGGGTATCCGCCACCTGACCGGCGGCGTCCTCGACCTCGTCGCGGACACCCTGCGTTCGCAGGCCGCGCTCGACCGCGGCCTGTACCGCCCCGAGACGCTCGAGAAGCTCTTCGCCGACCCCAACGGCGTGCGCACCCGACTCGACGGCAACGAACTGTGGCAGGTCGCACTGCTGGAGATGTGGCTGCAGACGATGGAAGGCAACGCCCACCGGTGAGCACCCTCCGCTTCGACGACCGTGGGTGGAAGACCTACGGCGCGTCCCTCTCTCCCGACGGCAGCGCGTTCGCCTACATCGTCGACGACGGCACCGGTTACCCGCGTGCCGCCCAGCGTTCGCTGTCGCGCGACGGCGTCGGCGACCTGAGGTGGGTGGAGTTGCTGTCCACCGGTCCGGTGCGCAAGGTGGTCCACTCCTCCGACGGCCGGTGGCTGGCGGTGGAGATCGCGCCGAGCGGCGGTGAACACCACCAGGTCTGGGTGGTGACCACCGAGCCCGACGACGACACCGCTCACCGGATCGCGGCCACGCGCCCGGACGGCCGGTCGTTCGGCACCGTCGGACTCGTCGGCTGGGACACCGACTGGGTCCTGATCACGGCGATCGACCACGACGGCACCTCATACGCCCTGCGGGTCCACCCCGGCACGGGGACGACCCAGACCCTCGACCAGCGTGTCGGCGGTGTCCTGATCGACTCCTGGAAGGGCGCGACACTCGTCCGCGTCGGACCCCGCGGTTACCACGACATGCTCCTTCTCCGACGCCATCCCGAAGCGGCCGACGACGACATCACGATGACTCCGCTCCTGCCGCAGGACCCCGGTGCGGTCACCGATCAGGGATACGTGCTCGACCAGGGATTCGATCACTCCTCGACGGTGTTCGTGCCCGCCCCGCACGAACCCGTCCGGGATCTCGACAGCGTCCAGGCGCTGGTACGCAGTGACTTCGACGCCAAGTTCCCGCGCCTCCTCGGCGTCGAGGTGAGCAGGTTCGGCGTCCGGTTCCGGGTGATGGCCCAGCGGGTCGACATCGGACTCGACGAGTTCGCCGTCAGCCATGATCAGTCGACCGTCGCGCTGCTGTGGAACGTCAAGGGCCGCAGCGAGTTGCAGATCATGACACTGCCCGACCAGACGCTGCACCCACCGATCGAACTCCCGGGTGAGGTCGCCTCCGACCTGTCGATCAGTGCCGCGGGTTCGGTGGTCGCGGTCACGGTCTCGAGTCCGCAGCACTCCCCCCTCGTGCATCTCGTCGACGTCGCGAACCGCGCGGTGTACCCGGTGCGGGACGACGTGGTGACCGGCGAGGGGCCGTCGGATCAGCTACGTCCGGAGCTGCTGGAGTTCTCGGCACGCGACGGAATGCCCCTGTCCGGCTTCCTGTTCCGCGCCTCGAAGAAGCCCGGACCCACACTGCTGCACTTCCACGGCGGCCCGGAGGGGCAGACGCGACCGGACTACCAGTTCCTGTTCGGCCCGCTCGTCGACGCCGGAATCACGGTGTTCGCTCCCAACGTTCGCGGATCCTCGGGCTATGGACGCCTGTTCGCCCACGCCGACGATCGGTACGGGCGGTACGCCGGCATCGACGACGCCGCCGACTGCGCCGAGTTCCTCTGCCGACAGGGCATCGCCGACCCCGACGCGGTGTACTGCTCGGGCCGTTCCTACGGCGGCTATCTCACATTGGCCTGCCTGACCTTTCATCCCGAGGTGTTCGCGGCGGGCATCGCGATCTGCGGCATGAGTGATCTCGAGTCGTTCTTCCGCAACACCGAACCGTGGATCGCGGTGGCCGCCTACACGAAGTACGGCCACCCGGAGTCCGACCGAGAGCTGCTCGCCGACCTCTCCCCCATCCACCGCATCGACGACGTCCGGGCACCGTTGCTCGTCGTCCACGGGGCACACGACACCAATGTGCCGGTGAGCGAGTCCCAGCAGATGGTCGCCGAACTACAGGCCCGTGGGGCGGTCGCCGAGATGCTGTTGTTCGACGACGAGGGGCACGAGATCGTCAAGCGCGCCAACCAGCATCGGCTCACCGGGGCCGTCGCCGACTGGCTCACGCGTTTCCCGTCCCGGAACGTGCGGCCCTGAGGCAGGGATATTTCCGCGCGTTCATCGTGGGGTAACAAACCGTTCTTACATTTCTCCCATCAACGCCGTTCGCCGACAGACGAGCGCTGTCGCCGAGACCGACAACGGGAGCACAATGTCCACAACAACATCCGGGAATCCCTACCCCGACCCGACGGGTCCTGCGGCACAGTCGCATTCCGGGGCGGCGGGCGAGAGCGTCATCAAGGCGACCTACGACGACCGACTCACCAATACCGACCTCGCGCCGCTGAAGGAACAGAAGTGGACGTGGTACAACATCTTCGCCTTCTGGATGTCCGATGTGCACAGCGTCGGCGGGTACGTGTTCGCGGGCAGCCTGTTCGCGCTCGGGATCGCGGCCTGGCAGGTGCTCGTCGCGCTCGTGGTGGGCATCGTCGCGGTCAACATCCTGTGCAACCTCGTCGCCAAACCGTCCCAGCTCGCGGGCGTCCCCTATCCGGTGACCACGCGGGTCTCGTTCGGCGTCAAGGGCGCCAACATCCCGGCGATCATCCGCGGTGTCATCGCGGTGGTCTGGTACGGAATCCAGACCTACCTGGCGTCGGTCGCCTTCGGCCTTCTCGCGCTGAAGTTCTGGCCCGGACTGGAACCGTGGGGCGACGTCGAGCAACACGGTTTCCTCGGGTTGTCCGCACTCGGCTGGGCGGGCTTCATCCTGATGTGGGTCCTCCAGGCGCTCGTGTTCTGGAACGGGATGGAGACGATTCGGAAGTTCATCGACTTCTGCGGTCCCGCAGTGTATGTCGTGATGATCGCGCTGGCGGCCTACCTCGTCGTCGAGGCCGGGTGGGACAACGTGAGCCTCGACCTGTCCGTGGGCGACGGGCTCTCCGGATGGTCGTCGATCACGATGATGATCAGCGCATTCGCGCTCGTGGTCTCCTACTTTTCCGGGCCGATGCTCAACTTCGGCGACTTCTCGCGCTACGGCCGCTCCTTCGGTGAGGTCAAGAAGGGCAATTTCTGGGGACTCCCGGTCAACTTCCTCTTCTTCTCCCTTCTGGTGGTGTGCACGGTCTCCGCGGCGGTCACGGTCATCGGCACCGACGAGGACGGCAACATCATCACCGATCCGGTGCACATCGTCGACCGCATCGACAACACCACCGCGGCCGTGTTGGGCGTGTTGACGTTCGCGATCGCCACGATCGGCATCAACATCGTCGCGAACTTCGTCTCGCCCGCCTTCGACTTCTCGAATGTGGCGCCCACCAAGATCAGTTGGCGCACCGGGGGCATGATCGCAGCGGTGGGCTCGGTGCTCATCACGCCGTGGAATCTGTTCAACAACCCGACGGCGATCCACTACACGATGGACACCCTCGGCGCGGTGATAGGCCCGCTGTTCGGCATCCTGATCGCCGACTTCTACCTCGTCAAGAAGCAGAAGATCGTCGTCGACGACCTGTTCACGATGAGGCCGGCGGGCACCTACTGGTACCGCAACGGGTGGAACCCGATTGCCGTGGGCGCCACCGTGATCGCGTCGGCCCTGCCGATCTGCGTCGTCATCTTCGGCACCGTCTATCAGGCAAGCTTCACCTGGTTCATGGGGGCAGGAGCCGGGATGATCCTGTACTGGCTCGGCATGCGCTTCGTGCCCGCCCACCTCATCTACGGAACCTCGACCGGCGCGCGGACGACCGGGGACATCGAGATCACCGCGAACTCCGAGGCACCACTGCCCGCTCCCTAGCGGCGACGTGACCATCGACAGGGCCGCGCGACGAGATCGCGCGGCCCTGTCGCTGTTCCAACACTCCGCGCGAACCATGCCATTGACAAATGGCACAGTTGCTGATGGTGTGAGGTGATGCACACAGACCCACTCCGGTCGCCAACACCGCTGCCGACCCGCGCGACCGCCCGTTCGACGGTCACCGCCCACCTCACCCGCTGGGGTTTCGGTGCCTTCACGGGACTGATTCCGCTGAATCCCACCGGAATCCGGCTCTCACGCGGCCTCATCGCCACGGTGATGCGACTGCTCGGTCCCGCACCCGCCGGCACCACGGTGCGGGCCGTGCAGGAGGACGACGTGCGCGGCGAATGGGTGCTCGGACCCGGGGTCGAACCCTCCGACGCGGCGATCTACTACATCCACGGCAGCGCGTACGCGATCTGTTCGGCGCGCACCCACCGCGGGCTGGCCGCCCGGTTGTCCGCGGCGAGCGGCCTGCCCGTCTTCGTCGTGGACTACCGGCTGGCCCCCGAGAACCGCTTCCCGTGCGCGGCCGACGACGTCGCCGCCGGGTTCGAGTGGCTTGTGCGTCAGGGCTATCCGGCGTCGCGCATCGTGCTGGGCGGGGATTCGGCCGGCGGACACCTCGCCTGTGACCTCGTCCTGCAACGGGCGCGGGCCGGCAGCGCCCAGCCCTCGTCGATCGTCCTGTTCTCACCGCTGATCGACCTCACCTTCGGGCTGGCCCGTCAGCAGGAACGCATGCGGCGCGACCCGGCGATCACCGCCGCCGCGGCGGCGCGACTCGTCGCCCTCTACACGCGTGACGTCCCGGCGGACCATCCCCGCCTCGAGCTCGAGTTCACTCCCGCCGGGCAGTTGCCACCGTTCCTCATCCAGACCGGCGGGGCAGAGATGCTCAGCGCGGACGCCCGTCACCTCCATGAGCGACTCCGGACGCACGGCGGCGACAGCCGGCTGGAGGTGTGGCCGGGCATGATGCACGTCTTCCAGGCCCTTCCCCGATTGGGCCCCGAAGCCGACGCCGCGCTGCACCGGGTTGCCGACTTCCTCGCCGGCGTCCTCGCCGACGTCGACCGCCAGCACACCGTGTCGGAGGTGTCATGATCCCGGTCGTGGACAGCCTGCGACGGCGCTTCCTGCGTGACCCCGTGTCGATGGGCTCACGCGCGATCGTCACCGGTGCGGGCAGCGGAATCGGTCGAGCCTTCGCCCTGGAACTCGCACGACGCGGCGGCGAGGTCATCTGCGCCGACATCGATCCCGAGCGAGCCGTGGCGACGGTGTCACTGATCGAAGCCCGGACCGGCCGCCCCGCACATCCCTTCACCTGCGACGTGGCCGACCGCACGGCAGTCGAGTCCCTCGCCGCGTTCGCCGTCGAGACCTTCGGTGGTCCACCTGATCTCGTCATCAACAATGCCGGGGTCGGGATCGGCGGCCGCCCGGTCGGCGACATCGGGTTCGACGACTGGTCGTGGGCCCTGGGGATCAACCTCTGGGGCGTGGTCCATGGTTGCGAACTCTTCGCGCCGATGCTCCGGGAAGCCGGCCGGGGAGGCATCATCAACGTCGCCTCGGCGGCCGGGTTCGCCGCGGCCCCGGTCATGGCGCCGTACAACGTGTCGAAGGCGGCCGTCGTCTCGCTGAGCGAGACACTCGCCGCCGAGATGGCGCACTCGGGGGTCGGCGTGACGGTCCTGTGCCCGACATTCGTGAAGACCAACGTCGCCCAGGACGGTCGGATCACCTCCGAGGCACGCACTCTCGCCGCGAAACTGATGCGCTGGACGGGTATCTCACCAGACGGTGTCGCCTCGGCGACGCTCGACGCGCACGATCTCGGGCGCCTCTACGTCGTGCCCCAGGTCGACGCCCGGGTGATCTGGCACCTCAAGCGACACTTCCCGGCCTCCTACGTCCGGGGCCTGGGACTGCTCAACCGGCTCCTCCCATCGTCCTGACCCCGGCGACATCCACCCGACCTGACCCGAAAGGACCGTCATGGCCATCGACCTCGACAACATGCTCCAGAAGATCAAGGACCGCCAGTGGGCTCTGGCCGACATCGATTGGGACGCCCCCGGAGCCGAGCTGATCGACGCCGAACTGCACGCCAAGCTCAAACCATTTCTCAGCGACCTGATGTGGATCGAGAACGTGGGGGCACGAGGCTTTGCCGCCATGGCGAAGAAAGCGCCGACACAGACCCTGAAGAGCATCTACGAGCACTTCCACGCCGAAGAGCAGAAGCACGCGAACGCCGAACTGGCGCTCATGCGACGCTGGGGGATGTTGGTCGACGACGAGATCCCCTCGCCGAACATCAACGTGCAGTTGGTGATCAACTGGCTGGACAAGCACTCCGACGACATGTCCCTGTCGTTCCTGGGCACGGTGATCCCGATGCTGGAGGTCGCACTCGACGGAGCCCTCATCAAGTTCATCACCGACGAGGTCGAGGACCCGGTGGCCCAGGAGGTCTTCAAGCGGATCAACGCCGACGAATCCCGCCATCTGGCAGTCGATTTCGAGGTCATGGAACTCCTCGGCCATGCGGGGCTGCGCAAGCGGACGATCGAATTCGTCGGCGGCTGGGTGAAACCCACCTTCCTCATCGGTGCGCTCAGCTACGTCCCCTTGCTCAACAAGATGCGCGACAACATCGTCGCCATGGGCGTCGACGAGGAACGTCTCTACAGTGCGATGAAACGGTATCGCGCCGTCGGCGACCGCAGCGAGTACGTCCGCAGGCTGCCGATGTTCCGCGTCGTCTCATATCACGGTGCCGCGGTGGTCAACCGAGGCAACGTGCCCTACCACCTGTTCGCCGACTCGATGGTGAAACTCACCGGGCGCATCCCGTTCGGGCTCGTCCACCGGACACCGACGTGGTCACAAGAATTGACCTACGAACCGACGGCCTGAGGACGTGACGATGCACATCTCGGTGGCGATCATCGGTGCCGGTTTTGCCGGCATCGGCACGGCGATCCGGCTCAAGGAGCGCGGGATCGAGGACTTCACGATCTTCGAGCGGGACGCGCGGGTCGGTGGGACGTGGCGGGACAACACCTATCCGGGCGCGGCCTGCGACATCCCGTCACGTCTGTACTCCTACAGCTTCGCACCCAACCCGGACTGGTCGCACACGTACTCGCGCAGCGAGGAGATCCTCTCCTACATCGACACGATGGTGGAGGACCACGGGATCGAGCCGCACATCAGGTTCGGTCACACGGTCTCCGATCTGCGGTACGACGCGTCGGACGGACTGTGGACGATCACGTTCGCCGAAGCCCATCGGACGGTCCGGGCCAGATCCGTCGTCCTCGCCTCCGGTCCGCTCGCGAACGCCTCGTTCCCCGACATCCCCGGGCTCGACGACTATCGGGGACACAAGATCCACAGTGCGCGATGGGATCACGACTACGACTTCACCGGCAAGAAGGTGGCCGTGGTGGGCACCGGAGCGAGTGCGGTCCAGATCGTGCCGGAACTGGTGGACCGAGCCGCGTCGGTCAAGGTCTTCCAGCGCACTGCCGGCTGGGTCCTGCCGAGGATGAACGCCCGAACGGGCGAGACCACCAAGCAGATTTACCGGTCGGTGCCGGGGGCTCAACGACTCGCCCGGTCCCTGTGGTTCTGGGGCCATGAGACGGTGGCACTCGGCGTCGTGTGGAACACGCCGTTCACGCGGATCGTCGAGGCGATCAGCAGACTTCACCTGCGGACCCAGGTGGCCGATCCCTGGCTGCGCCGCCAGCTCACGCCGGACTTCGCCGCCGGCTGCAAACGCCTGCTCATGACGAGTGACTACTACCCCGCTCTGCAACGTCCGAACTGCAAGCTGGTCACGTGGCCGATCGCCCGCATCGCCGAACGCGGCATCCGGACCGTCGAAGGTGTTGAGCACCAGTTCGATTGCATCGTGTTCGCGACCGGGTTCGACGTGTCGACCACCGGCACGCCCATCCCCGTCACCGGTGTCGACGGTCGCGAACTGGCCGCGGAGTGGAGCCGCGGGGCATACGCCTACCGCAGCATCGCCGTGTCCGGTTACCCCAACCTGTTCTTCACCTTCGGACCGAACTCCGGCCCGGGTCACAGTTCGGCGCTGGTCTACATGGAGGCGCAGATCGACTACATCACCGATGCCGTCGCACAGTTGCTCGGCAACGGGTGGAAAGCGATCGACGTCCGTGCCGACGCGCAGGACCGTTACAACCGCGACCTCCAGCGCCGGCTGACCTCGACCACATGGAACTCGGGGTGTCAGAGCTGGTATCTCACGGAGGACGGATTCAACGCGACGATGTTCCCCGGCTTCGCGAGCCAGTACGTCGGCCAGCTGCGGCGCGTCGACCTGCGCGACTGGCGGATCTTCGTGCACGAGTCCGCTCGGACTCCGGCGGCTGCGGCGATACAGTGAGGGGATGACCGAGTACCGGATCGACGACCTGGCCCGCGTGTCCGGGACCACGACCCGGAACATCCGTGGTTACCAGGAACGCGGACTCCTGCCCGCCCCCCTCCGACGGGGGCGGGTGGCGATCTACACCGAGAAGCATCTGCGCAATCTCCGCGCCATCAACAAGCTGCTGGGCAGCGGCTTCACCCTCAAGCACATCGCCACCTTCATGACCAACCCCGGCGCCCGCATCGGGGATGCATTGGAACTCAACGAGATCCTCGACGAACACTGGTCGAGCACCACTCACCCCGAGATCACGAGGGAAGAGCTCGCCGACCGGTTCGGATCCCTCGACGATGACGAGGTGGCGGCGCTGCTGCGGGCCGGGGTCATCACCGAGACCGACCGCAACGGCGTCTATCAGGCCGTCGATCGTCGGATCATCGGCAATCTGGCCCGGCTCGTCCGGCGCGGCATGAAGCTGTCCACACTCGCCGACGTCCACGAGCGCTTCACCGGCAAGATCAACGAAGCCGCCGAGATCCTGATGACCGCCGCGCACGACGAGGTGGATCGCCGCAAGGGACCGGGATGGCTGCCGGCCGACGACGATGACGTGGCGTGGGCGGTGAACCTGCTGGGCATGATGCGCCGGGTCGGCACGGAGAACGCGCACGCGGCGCTCGATCGGGCACTCGACACCGCGCTGGACCGCGAACTGTTCGCGCACAAGACCGCTGTCGACCTCCGCGAGGACGCCGACCCGGCCACCTCCTCGGACTGAATCCGTCCGGGTCAGCGCACGGGTCTCAGCGGCGAGGCGCCCGCAGCGGCAGCACGACCGCCGATGCGAGGAAGAAGCAGATCGCGCCGACGAACGTACCGGCGGTGGCCAGGACCGCATCGGCGGTCACCCCGCCCCGGGTGACGAAGGCCCCGACCGCCGAGACGCCGAACGCCACGCATCCGATCCAGTTGATCATCACCGACCACCAGTCCCGGTCTCGAAGGTCCAGGCCTCGCCCCGAGGAGCGGGCGTAGCCGACGAAGGCGAGCGCACCGCTGACGAGGAAGGCGATCGAGCCGCCCGCATCGGGTGTCCACACCAGATGGCGGTCACCGGCGATCGTGTGGGCGACCAGCGCACCGGTCGTCGACACGTTGAACAGGATCGTCCCCACCGATTGCGTTGCCGCGCTGAACCACTCGGCACGGACCGCCGAACCCGGCGTCGACGCGCGCAGGTCTGCGACCGACCCGCTCCGGAGGAGTTGGACGAGACCGGCACCGGTGAAGAACCACGCACCCACGAAGTAGCAGAGGTTGGCGAAGCCCACACCGGTCAGCGAGGCCAGGCCGGGAGCCGAGCCGAGGGCGAAGAGCGACGATCCGACCATGAACCCCCAGCACTGCTTCGCCAGGGTCGGGGTCAGCAGACCGGCATGCCGGTCAGGCCGTGACATCGAGGCTCGCGATGACCTTGCGCGGCTCGATCCAGATCCCCAGTTCGCCGGGGACGCCGTTGCGTGCGCCGAACTCCTCGGCACGATCGGCGCCCATGTAGCGGGCGCCGCACGAGGTCGCGATGCGGCGGACCTCGTCGAGGTCCTCGGTGATGCGTGCGATTCCCTGCACCTGGACGAACGCGAACGGCGGCTCGGGGAGGTCGACGGACAGCACGACCCGCGGATCGCGGAGCAGTGCACGGCCTTTCGCGGTGGTGGCGCCGGTGTTGAAGGCGATGCGGTCACCGTCGAGGACGAACCAGATCGGGACGGCGAGCGGTCGCCCGTCGGCGGCCAGGTATCCCAGGTGCCCGGTCTTTGTCCCGGAGGTCAGGAACTCATGGATGGCCGGGTCGGTCAGCGACGGAGCAGTCATGTCCTCAGACTAGATTTCCCCATGCCCGTCCGCGACCCCCGACGGCGCCGAGTTCGACGTCACCGCGCGGCCAACAGGTCACCGATGCGGCACGCCATCATCATGATCGTCGCGTGCGGTCCGCTGTGCCCGCCGCTCGGCAGGACGGAGCCGTCGACGATGCGGAGGCCGTGGGTTCCGTAGACGCCGCCGAGCCAGTCGGTCCGGGTACCCATCGGCATGGAACCCCAGGCGTGCTGCGAGAAGCCCGGGCGGGAGGCCACGGTGACGCTGCCGGGAACCACGATGTCGGCGAATTCCGGGGCCCGCAACATCTCCACCACGCGCTGCGCACCTTCGCCCATCGTCGCGGTCGTGGCCGGGTCCGGATCGTCGAACTCCAGCCGGACACCTGTAGGTGTCGCCACGATCCGCATCGGTGCGGATCGCATGGCCGTCACCTCGACCATCGGCCGGGACGGCGGCACTCCGTCGATGAATGATGCGAAATCGTCTCGATAGCACCTGATCTCGAGGTCATCGTCGGTGTGCAGCACGGTCGGGAGCACCACACCGGGGTCCGCGGGCGACCGGCGTCGGTAGGAGACGGCGAGACCACGATGCTCGCCCGCCGCGAGTTGGCCGGTGCGCGCGGGGTCGATCGCCTCCAGCTCGGAGCGCAACAGAATCCCGGCCGTGCCGAGGGTGCCCGCCGCGAGGATCACCTCACCGGCGGTCACCGTGAGCTGACCGGCACGCACACCGGTCACGGTCCGGCCGCGCACCACCTCGAGACGTCCCACCGGACAGTCGGGCACCAGGACGAGGTTGGGCCGGGACAACGCGGTCGCGAGGTAGGCGTCGGCCGCGGATCGGCGGGTGGGGCCCGTGCGGTTCATCACTACCCGGTTGACCCCGGTGACGGGCCATCTGTCCTCGGCCGCGCGAACGTCGGCCCTCGGTGACCAGTAGCGTTCGAAAGCGGCTCCGGCGTCGCCCAGTTCGTCGTCGGACACCGGTTCGACGCCCATCGTCCCGCCCGGGCCGTCCAGTTCCTCGTACGCGGCGGCGACCGTCTCGAGATCCCACCCGGTGGGCCATGACGCGAAGTCCCCGGGGTGCCACCGCAGGAAGTAGCCACCGTTCACCGCCGATGACCCGCCGAGTGCCGCGCCACGCGGAGCCGCGAGTCCGAGATCGGTCTCGTGGCGTACCGCGTAGGGGGCGCCGTCGTGGATCGGGAGGCGCCGCAGATCGCGATCGGCGGGTCCGGGAAGACTCGCCGGGCCACGTTCGAGCAACACGACACTCCGCGAGTCATCGCGGGACAGCTTCTCGGCGAGGACGCATCCCGCACTGCCCGCCCCGACGATCACGACATCGGCGCGCAGCGATCCGCTCGACGATGTCATCGAGAGATGACCGGGCGCAACGCCTCCGGGTCTCGGTGGGAGATGACGCCCTGCCAGAGACCGGCACCGTAGGCGAGGTCGTCGAGACGGTGCATCACGATGTACCGCAGCGGGCCGAGGGCCGGCGGTCGGGTCGGGTCGGCGAGCAGGTCGCGGACCCACGAGACGACCCCCTCGGCAATGGCCACCTGCACCGCCAGCACGCGAAACCTCCGCGACACCAGCGCCAGCACGACCGCGACGGGCCAGTAGTGCCGGCAGATCGCGTCGGCGGCCTGCAGCAGGCCGAATCCGGCCGCCCGTCCGGTCATCTGCGCCGAGACGAGCGGAGCCGACGGCAGGTCACCCAGGCGACGACGCATCCGGACGGCGAGATGGGTGAGGATGATCATCGCCAGGGCGGCCCCGAAACGGGTGCGGGACAGCAGTGCGGCCACGGCGGCGGCCATGGGCACCGACATCACCACCGGCGCGGCACGGTCGCCGTGGCGCGAGGCCAGATGGGCTGCGCCCGTCCCGTAGAAGCACCGGCGGGACAGCACCGAGCGCAGGTCGGACCGGTGCTCATGCGCCACGCGCGCCACCGGGTCGTAGCGGATCCGCCATCCCTCGGCGTGCATCCGCCAGCACGCATCGACATCCTCGGCCACCCGGAGAGACTCGTCGAATCCACAGAAGGCGCTGCGCCGCACCACCATTGCCGCACTGGGCACATAGGGGGTGCGCGTGGACGGCGCCACGGCGGACTCCTCGGGGCCCATGTCCAGCGAGGACCAGCCGTTTTCGTACCGTGCCGCCAGCGAGGATGCCGGTGTCCCGTCGTCGCGCAGTCCGACGATGCGTGGGGCCACCACCCCGACGGTCGGGTCGGAGAAGTGAGTGAGGAGCACCGTCAACCAGTCGGCGTCGGGCACCACGTCGGAGTCGAGGAAGGCGACGAAGTCGGTCGTCGCGGCGGCGGCGCCGGCGTTGCGCGCCGCGGACGGGCCGCGGTTGTCGTCGAAACGGAGCACCTGCGCACCGGAACGGTCGGCGAGGACGGGGGTCGACGACCCGTCGTCGACGACGATCACGGCGAGTCCGTCGAGGGCCCGCAGCAACCGATCCACACCGGCCTGGTTGTCCCGAACCGGGATCACCACGGTCACATCCGAGGGCTGGGGCCCGAACATCGGCCGCGGGTTCGCGATCCCGGCGTCCAGCAGCGCCCGGGCAAGGCGCCGGGTCACGTTGTCGCACACCTCGATTCGCCCGTCTTCGGAGGTCATGCCGAGTGCGGTGTCAGACATGCGCAACAGACGGGTGGGGGATCCACCCACCAGGTAGCGGAAGTCACCCGCCTTGGCGCAGCGGAGATCGATCTGCACCTGGAAACCGTCCGGGAGATCGGTGCCCACCCCGCCGGCCTCGGCCGGGGCGGTGCCCTCCTCGTCCGACCCGGACGAGTTCGGCTGCGTCGCAGTGGTTTCCGTGTGCGCGCCGGCCGCCTTTCCGTCCGCAGAGGACTCCTGGCCCGGGCCCCAGCGGCGGGGGGCCGAATCGTCGAGTGCGGTCATGCCAGCCGCCCCTGGGCGTCGACCCGCCACGAGGACAGCGCCGCGCTCAGCCGCTCGGACACCTCCGCCATCAGGCGGGCCCCGTCATCGGCGGTCGCACCGCCCGGGTCGCCGAGGACACCGTTGGGGCTCACCGCGGCGACACCACCCGAGCGCATCGCACCGAGCAGCGCGCCCACCGGCTCGCGATTACCCGCCATCGCCCTGGAGGTGTCGACCGCCAACGGCGAAACGTGTAGCAGCACCGATGTTTCGGTGAAACCGGCGTGCGCATCGGCGCCGTCGAACGCACACGGGAACCAGGCGACGTCCCGGCCTTCGTATCGCAGCAGGCCCACCGCGTCGACCAGGGTCCGGGCGTTGCCGCCGTGTCCGTTGACGAACACCACGCGGGTGGCCCAGCGGCATGCACTGCGTCCGTACTCGACGAGGAGGCCACGCAACGCCTCGTGTCCGATCGAGATGGTCCCGGCGAAGCCCTCGTGCTCCCCGCTGGCGCCGTAGTTGAGGTCGGGGGCACGCATGAGGCCCGCGTCGGCGTCGGAGTGCGAACAGACGGCATCGGCGACCGCGGCGGCGATGCGGGTGTCGGTGTCGAGCGGGAGATGAGGGCCGTGCTGCTCGACCGAGCCCAGCGGCACCAGGAGCGTGATCACCTGCCCATCGAGGTCTGGCCAGCTGCACTGCCCCAACACCGACGGACCTGTCATTCGACCAATGCTAGCCATGGTGCTCCGCGGTATCTCGGCGTCGGGCCAAAACGGCGTGAAAACCGTGCCGGATATGCCTGCGACCACTCTGACGAGCGTTCGATCGGTTATGGAATGCTGGAAGCCGACCAGTGATGCCTGACACAGTGGGCAGTACAACGACCGGGAGGACCACACCCCATGAGCAGTGCCACACCGACGAGTTCGACACACGACAGCGGTAAGCCCGGCCCCCTCAGTTCGATCCGGGTCATCGAATTCGCCGGCATCGGCCCGGGACCGCATGCCGCGATGCTGCTCGCCGATCTCGGCGCCGACGTCGTGCGCGTGCAGCGGCCGGGATCGCTGCCCGCCCCCGGACGCAACGCCGACGCACTGCTCCGCGGCCGACGCGTCGTCGAGGCGAACCTGAAGGACGCCGACGACCGCGACACGATCCTCGGTCTCGTGGCCAAGGCCGATGTGATCCTCGAGGGTTTCCGTCCGGGCGTCATGGAACGGCTCGGCCTCGGTCCCGATGATCTCGCGAAGGTGAACCCCGGACTCGTCTACGGCCGGATGACCGGTTGGGGTCAGGACGGACCGCGCGCCAACCTCGCCGGGCACGACATCAACTACATCTCGCTCACGGGCCTGCTGCATGCGATCGGCCGAAAGGACGACCGCCCGGTGCCGCCGCTGAACCTCGCCGGTGACTTCGGCGGCGGCTCGATGTTCTTGGTCGTGGGCGTCCTCTCGGCATTGATCGAGCGTGGCATCTCGGGCCAGGGCCAGGTCGTCGACGCCGCCATGGTCGACGGCGCTTCTGTTCTGGGACAAATGATGTGGGCCTTCCGCGGCACCGGACTCTGGAGCGACACCCGCGGTGTCAACATGCTCGACACCGGCGCCCCCTACTACGAGGTCTACGAGACCTCCGACGGCAAGTACATGGCCGTCGGCGCCATCGAGCCGCAGTTCTACGCCGAACTGCTCAAGGGGCTCGAGCTCGCCGACGCCGACCTGCCGGACCAGAACGACATCGCGAACTGGGACAAGCTCCGGCAGGTCTTCACCGACACCTTCAAGACGCGCACGCGCGACGAATGGGCCGCGGTCTTCGACGGCACCGACGCCTGCACCTCGCCGGTCCTCACCTTCGCCGAGGCCCCCGCCGACGCGCACATGTCGGCGCGGGCCAACCTCGTCGACATCGACGGCGTGACCCAGGCCCAGGTGGCGCCGCGCTTCTCGCGCACCAAGCCGCAGACCCCGGCCGGCCCGACCACCGAGGCGACCGATCCGTCGACCCTCTGGGCCGACTGACTTCCCCGCATTCTGAGGCGCGGGGAGCGAAAGCGACCCACCCCGCTCCCTGAGGTGCGAGGAGCGAAAGCGACGAGCCACGAAGGGCGACAAACTCACGTCGTCCTTCGTGGCTCGCGGCGTCAGACCTTCGAGTGCCCCATGTCGATCTGGAACTCGGCGGCGGTGATGCCCTTGGCGCTGTCGGAGGCCAGGTAGAGCACCGCATCGGAGATCTCGTCGAGCGCGGCGACCGGGTGGTAGTCCAGGATGGACGTGAAATGCGGGTTCACCCACGGGATTCCGAAGATCCGGTGGGCCTCGGTGTCGGCCACGCCCATCGGGGTGTCCACGGCGTAGGGATGCACGCTGTTGACCCGGATGCGGTGGTGCCCCAGTTCCTTGGCCGTCGTCTGCGTGAGACCGACGAGTCCATACTTCGACGCCGAGTACGACGCCTGCATCGGCATCGCCTTGAGTCCGGCGACCGAGCTGATGACGGTGATCGATCCGCCGTTGGCCGCCTCGAGCATCGCGGGGATGGTTGCCCGCAACGTCTTCCACGCGCCGACCAGATTGATGTCGATGACGTCGGTGAACTGCTCCTCGGTCAGTTCCCACACCTTGCCCCACGTGAGCACACCCGCGTTGGCCACGACGTGGTCGAGTCGCCCGAACTGTTCGACGGCGTCGGCGACGAGCTGCTGTTGGAAGGCGAGGTCGCGGGTATCCCCTTGCCGCGCAAGGATCTTCCCGCCGACGCCCTCGACGAGACGAATGGTCTCGGCGAGGTCGTCGGCGGTCGCCGCCGGATAGGTCGCATGGTCGATGATCGGACCCGCGATGTCGAGACCCACGATCGTGGCTCCCTCACGGGCGAACCGGACCGCATGATTACGGCCTTGACCACGGGCGATGCCGGTGATGTAGACGACTTTGCCGTCGAACTGTCCCATGAGCAGAACTGTAACACGTTCTAGTTCTGCTCCCCCAGTGTTCCGGCGGCGAAAATGCGCCGCGTCAGGCGTCCCCGAACGACCGGGTGAAGCCGTCGGGAACGACGAGGTCGGCGGCCGAGAGTTCGTGCACGCTCTTGTGTCCGAGGCCCATGAGCACACCGTCGAGTCCCATGCGCATGAGGTCGAGCACGTTCTCCACGCCGGCCTGGCCGTTGGCGGCCAGACCCCAGAGGTAGGCACGGCCGATCATGACCGCGCGGGCGCCGAGCGCGAGCGCCTTGGCGACGTCGCTGCCGCGACGGATCCCGCCGTCGAGGAGGACCTCGATGTCGTTGCCGACCGCGGCCGCGATGTCGGGCAGCAGACGGATGGTCGCGGGAGTGCCGTCGAGGTTGTTGCCGCCGTGGTTGGACACCGACAGCGCCGAGGCGCCGATGTCCACGGCCCGCTTGGCGTCGTCGAGGCGCGTGATGCCCTTGACCATGAACGGCCCGCCCCACTGCTCCCGAAGCCACTGCAAGTCTTCCCATGTGGGCGGGGGCGTGTTCATCCACGAACCGTAGGCACCGAAGAACGTGGGACCGGTGACACCCTGCGGGGTGAGGTTGGGCGCGGTGAGGTCGGGGATGTTGATCTTGCCCCCCTTGACCCAGTCGAGCGCGTAGCGCGGCTTGACCGCGATCTCCGGACCCAGGCGCAGCAGTGCCTTGAAGTCGACCTTCTCCGGGATCTCGGGGCTGCCCCAGTCGCGGCCCACGTTGAACACCCAGTCGGTGGTGACGATCAGGCCCTTGGCGCCGGCTGCCTTCGCGCGTTCCGCGCGGGCCAGGATGTCGTCCCGGCTGCCGAGCCAGTAGATCTGGAAGAACACCTTGTCGTTGACCGCGGTGACCTCTTCCACCGCGTGCGAGGCAAAGCTCGACAGTCCCATGGCGGTACCGCGGGCCGCGGCGGCACGTGCGACGGCGACCTCACCCTCCGGGTCGACGGCCTGCACTCCGGTGGGCGAGATCATCACCGGGAACGAGATGTCCTGTCCCATCACGGTTGTCGCCATGTCGCGTTCGGCCTGAGCGCCGACGACGTGCGGCGCCCATCCGAGCTCGGAGAACGCGCGCACGTTGTCGTCGACGGTCACACCCGCCTGGGTGCCGGCGACCAGCGAGGAGTACACCGACTTCGGCAGGCGCTTCTTGGCCCGGCGTTGCGCCTCGGTGACGGTTTCGAACCAGGGATTTCTCGCCCAGGGGTTGGCAGCCATGTTCTTCCTACTCATTCATCGTCCATGAGCGCCGGCCGGGCACTCATGAGGCCGGGTGCAGCGGGCCCCGCCGGGACCCGCTGCACCCGGAACGTACCGCGGGTGGATCTACCGCGCGGCGGGGGTGAACCCGGCGAGCGGGTTCTCATCACAGCTCTTGGTGGGACGCGACGCGACCGGCGTCAGGTCTCCGTCGGGACGCCGCGTCATCAGCGTCAGCGGGGTTCCTCGCGAATGGTCCTTGTTCGCAGTCGGTTTGGTGCGATCACCGGCGAGGAGCTCCTCGCCGTAACCCTGCACGCACTCGGGGTCGGGACCCGCCAGCGGCAGGCCGGTGAAGAACTTCGCCGCCATGCAGCCGCCGCGGCAGGCGTCGAAGTGGGCGCACTTGGTGCACGCACCGGCGTTCTGCGGCTCACGCAGCTCGGTGAACAGGTCCGAACGCTGCCAGATCTCCTGGAACCCGCCATCGGCGAGGATGTTGCCGGCGAGGAAGTTCTCGTGGATCGCGAACGGGCAGGCGTAGACGTCGCCGACCGGATCGATCAGGCACACCACGCGACCGGCACCACAGAGGTTGAGGCCGGGCAGTCCGCCGCCGGAATCGGACCCGAAGGCCGACAGATGGAAGAACGAGTCACCGGTCAGCACCCGGTCACCGTGTGCGACAAGCCAATCGTAGAGTTCGCGCTGCTGCTGCGGCAGCGGGTGCAGATCGTCCCATACGTCGGCACCGCGACCGGAGGGACGGAGACGCGTGATGCGCAGGGTGGCGTTGTAGCGGTCGGCGAGTGCCTTGAACTCATCGAGTTGAGCGACGTTCTGCCGCGTCATGACCACGCTGATCTTCGCGTCGGCGAATCCGGCCTCCGCCAGGTTCTCCAGCGCACGCACGGCCATGTCGAACGACCCGGGCCCGCGCACCGCGTCGTTGACCTCCGCGGTGGCACCGTCGAGGGAGATCTGCACGTCCACGTAGTCCGACGCCGCCAGGCGGGCCGCGACCTTCTTGTCGATGCGTAACCCGTTGGTGGAGAACTTGACCCCGACCTGATGGCTGGTCGCGTAGTCGACGAGCTCCCAGAAGTCGGGGCGCACCGTGGGCTCACCGCCACCGATGTTGACGTAGAAGACCTGCATGCGCTGCAGCTCGTCGATGATGGCCTTGCACTGTTCGGTCGACAGCTCGCGGGGATCCCGCTTGCCCGACGACGACAGGCAGTGCACGCACGCCAGGTTGCACGCGTAGGTCAGCTCCCACGTCAGACAGATGGGGGCGTCGAGGCCCTTCTCGAACTGATCGACGAGGCGACCCACCTTGGGCACCTGCGGTTCGGTGACCGGCGCGGAGGCGCGGAGTGAGCTCGCGAGTTCGGCTGCGGTGGGCGGCATCTCGATGGTCGTCATCGTTGGTCCTAGCGTTCGGGGCCGGGCTGGGCTGGGTTCGGGGCTGATCTGGGGTGCGGGCTGATCTGGACAGCGGGCGGGCTCTCGCCCTGCGGGCCGGGCGCAGGCGCCGATCGACCGGGCCGGGTCGATCGTCGGTCACGGCGGGAACCGCAGGCAGCGGTCAGGCCGCGCGCGCCACGATCATGCCGCTGTCGGCGAGTGCGGTCAGCGCCTGAAGGTAGAGCGGACGCTGGGCGGGGGTGACCCCGGCGGCCAGCAACGCGGCCTCGGCCGAGTCGTGGTCGGCAAGGGATTTCACGATCCCCACCACGGTCAGGTTCTTCAGGAACGAGAGCTTGCGGGTACCGAAGTGGTACAGCAGCGCACCGAACGGTTCCGGGCGCAGTGCCACCTTCGGATTGAGCTGCCAGGCCTCGAGGGTGTCGAAACCGGGAGCGTCGGGACCGGGAGCGGGGGTGTCGAACCGGACCCCGGCGACCGCGGAACGGTCGCCGGAGATCGGATTCGATGTCGGGGCCGACATCAGTAGACCCCGCACATCCCGTCGATCGACACCTCTTCGACGAGCGACTCGGCGAGGAGTTCCGTGTCGTTCGAGTTCTGCATGTTGGCGGCGGACTGGTCTGCCATGATCCATACCTCCTTGGTTTTCGGTAGTGATGCGGATCACGGACGACTATAGTGGCACCCGGTGCAGAAAACCAGAGTCTGCGCGAAAACCGTCCGAATGGTCAGGCGCGGCTGTTGCGTCCTGCCGCGCCACACCGGCCCACTAAGGTGAATCCCGAGATGACTGGGGTCCCGATGACGACGAAGCAACCGGGTGCGAGACACGCGCGCACCTCGCCGGGCCGGCGCCCGATCACCTCGCGCGCCGAGATCAGCGCGCTCGCCATCGGCCTGTTCACCAGCCGCGGCTTCGAAGACACCAGCGTCGACGACATCGCCGAGGCCGCCGGCATCGCGCGCCGCACGCTGTTCCGCTACTACTCGTCGAAGAACGAGATCCCCTGGGGCGAGTTCGACGACCACCTCGGCGAACTGCGCGCGCTGCTCGCGGGCATACCGCCCGAGACCCCGATGGCGCAGGCGCTCATCGACGCCCTCGTCGCATTCAACCGCGTTCCGCCCGCGGAACTGGAGAACCACCGACGTCGGATGTCGCTGTTGCTGGGAGTACCGGCGCTGCAAGCGCATTCGATGATCATGTACGCCGACTGGCGGCAGGTCATCGCCGAGTTCTGCGCCGGCAGGCTGGGCCTCGACGCGAACGACCACCTCCCCCAGACGCTCGGCTGGCTGTGCCTGGGAGCAGCCCTGGCCGCCTATGAACGGTGGCTCGCCGATCCCGCAGCCGACCTCGAAGCCCTCATCGAGGCGGGAGCACGAACGGTGGCCGACGGTGTGGCAGCGCTGGCGTGACTAACCTGATCGAGGACAGCCCGGGCAACCGTCGGAAGACCCTCGTGGGGAGACCGGCACTTAGGCTAGGCTGAAGTAGAACGTGTTCTAATTTGGGCCGGTCGTCTCCGGCCCTCGACGGCGGAGACTGCTCACATGTCTGACCTGACCCCTCACGGCTCGCGCAGCGTGATCCTCACGGTGTCCGAGGTGATCGACGAGACGGCCGATGCCAAGTCCATCGCCTTCGACGTCCCCGAGTCGTCGTCGAAGGCCTTCACCGACTACAAGCCGGGCCAGTTCCTGACGCTGCGGATTCCGAGCGACCGGACCGGCTCGGTCGCTCGCTGCTACTCGCTGGCGTCCTCTCCGTTCTCCGATCCACGGCCCAAGGTGACCGTCAAGCGGACCGTGGAGGGGTACGGCTCCAACTGGGTGTGCGACAACCTCTCCCCCGGCACACAGGTCGAGGTCCTGCCTCCCTCCGGGGTCTTCACACCCAAGTCGTACGACGACCCGCTGCTGCTCATCGCGGCGGGCAGCGGGGTGACCCCGGTGATGTCGATCCTCAAGGCAGCGCTGACGAAGGGCGGCGCCCCGGTCGTCTTCTTCTATGCCAACCGCGACGTCGCGGACGTGATCTTCGCGCGCGAGCTCCGCGATCTCCTGGAGGCCCACGCCGACCGCCTCACGGTGATCCACTGGCTCGAAGCCCTCCAGGGGTTGCCCAGCGCGGCGGCCCTGGCAACGACCTTCGCACCGTATTCCGCCTCCCACGTCGCCTACATGTGCGGACCCGGCCCGTTCATGGACGCCGTCCACAAGGGTCTCGCCCAGGCGAACTTTCCCCACCACAACGTCCACACCGAGGTGTACAACTCGCTGTCCGGTGATCCGTTCGCCGACGTCGAACTCGACGAGGTCAGCGACGAGGAACAGGCGAGCGCGGCGACCGTCGACGTGGAGCTCGACGGCGAGACGCACACGCTGACGTGGCCGCGGTCGCGCACGCTCATCGACATCATGCTCGCCGCCGGGCTCGACGCGCCGTACTCCTGCCAGGAAGGCGAATGCGGTTCGTGTGCCTGCACTCTCACCGAGGGTACTGTCGACATGGACAATTCCGGAGCGCTCGATCCCGAGGACATCGAAGATGGATACATCCTGGGGTGCCAAGCCCATCCGACGTCGGACTCTCTGAAGATCGAGTTCTGACACACGGCCCGAGATCGAATCGAAGGAGTACGACGACGTGAACACCCTCCGAGGTTCCCGTGTGAACCCCGTCCAGCTGGCACGCGGACTCGCCGTGATGCTGCTCAGCATCGGCGTGCTGCACTTCGTGGCCCCCAAGCCGTTCGACGAGATCATCCCGGAAGAGATCCCGGGTGATCCGCGCACTCTGACGTACCTGTCCGGCGTGGCCGAGATCGGCCTGGGCGCAGGACTTCTCGTACCGCAGACGCGGCGCGCCTCGGCCGCCCTGTCGGTCTTGCTCTTCCTGGCGGTCTACCCGGCGAACATCAACATGGTGCGGCTCTGGTGGGACAAGCCCCTGCCGTACAGGATCATCGCGCTCGCGCGCCTGCCCTTCCAGCTTCCGATGATCTGGGCGGCGGCGAAGGTCGCGCGCGAGAGCTGAGTCGCCGAACCCGGCTGTACACGACAGAAATCCGCCCTCGGCAGGGCCGCGACGAGCCATGTGCGCTCGGCGTGCTGCCGGAGGGCGGATTTCGGCGCTCTGGTGAGCGTCAGCGCAACGACCGGTAGTACACGCGCTCCTGCGGCGACCGGTGTTCGAGCGCGTAGCTCAGCGCGGTGCGGCCCATCCGGGCGGCGTTCGCCTCGAGGTAGTCCAGGAGTATCCCCTCGTCGACGCGTTTGCCGACTTCCCGCCACATCCACCCGAAAGCTTTCTGGACGAGATCGCGCCGATCGTCTCGAACCAGCGGTGCGACGGCCAGAAGCGCCTGTGCGTCACCGTGTTTGATGTAAGCGAAGGTCGCCATCACGCCCACCCGCCGGATCCAGAGGTCCTCGTTCCGCGCGTGCCGCAGGACGACGTCGAGCTCACCGTGTCGGTGGCAGTACTCGCCGAGCACCGGGTCCGCAGAAGAATCGACGAGGTCCCAGTTGTTCACGCGCCCACGCCGAACCGCGTCGAGATAGAGGTCCACCCACGGGCGCGTCGCGGACTCCCCGTCGGATGTCTGCGACGCCCGCTCGAACTCGGCGCGTAGGAGGAACAGCGCGATGAGGCGGTGCTCGTGCACCGGCGAATCGAGGAGTTCTCGAACCGGTTCGGGGCCGATGCCCGCGAACCGTCGAGCGATCGCACGTTGCCGCGGTACACGCAGTCCGATGAACTCGTCCCCCTCCGCGTAACCGCCGGGGTGCGCCTGGAAGAACTTGGCCTGTCCGACAGCGAGTTCCGGGTCGGCAGCCTCGGCCGCTGCCTCGCGCACCGCGGCCGCGGTCGGTTCCGGGTTCGTACCGGCGCGGACCCGGCGGGCCCCGGTCATACCTACAGCAGATCCGCGACGGGTGTGGGTGTCTGCAGCTTGGGTCGGGTCTTCATCACGGCGCCCACCTTTCCGGCGCCGACGACTCCGGTGAGGATGCCGTCCCGGCTGTAGTACGCCACGAACTTCTTGCCGTCGTCGTCGACCACGTGGACCTCGTCGTCGGCGCGCGGCGCACCGAGGACCTGGATCTTGAGGTCGAACTGGTCACTCCAGAAGTAGGCGACCGAGGCGGTCACCGCGTCGCCGCCGGTGATCTGGTGGGCGACGACGGACGCCTGGTCGACCGTGTGATTCCAATGCTCGACGCGGTGGGGGACATCGTCGTCGTCGAGCCAGTTGGCGACGTCGCCGAGGGCATAGACGTTCTCCGCACTGGTGTGCCCGGTTGCGTCACAGGCGATTCCACCACCCACCTCCCGGGGGGCGAGCTCGATGCACGAGCCGTCGAGGTATCCGGTCACCGGGGTGGACCCGATCCCCACCACGACGATGTCGGCCGGCAGCTCGGTGCCGTCAGCCAGTTCGACCGCCCGCACCCGTCCGTCCGACACCACGATCGTGTCCACACCGATGCCGGTGCGCAGATCGATGCCGTTGTCCACGTGCAGGCGGGAGACCAGCGCACCGATCCGCTCGCCCAGGGCGACCGCGAGGGGTGTCGGTGCCGGTTCGACGAGACTCACCCGCAGGCCGCGCGACAGCAGACTCGCGGCCACCTCACACCCGATGAAGCCCGCGCCGATGACGACTGCGGAACGGGCGGAGTCGATCTCGCCGCGCAGAGCGACGGCGTCGTCGTAGGTCCGGATCATGTGCACACCCGCGACCCGCTCGGTCAGGCCGGGGAACGGGCGGGGATCGAGCCCGGTGGCGAGGACGAGGGTGTCGTAGTCGACGGTCGTACCCGACGCGAGGGTGACGGTCCGGTCGCCCGGGGACACGGCTGTCACCGCCTCGCCGAGTCGCAAGGTGATGTCAGCCTCGGCGTAGAACCCGTCTGGTTTGAGGTCGACGCGGTCGTCCTTGCCCAGCAGCACCGACTTCGACAGGGGCGGACGATCGTACGGCGGATGCGTTTCCGCGCCGATCAGCGTGACGGGTCCGGCGAAACCGTTGTTCCGGAGATTCTCCGCGACGCGCACACCGCCGAGCCCCGCTCCCACGATGACCACACCCGCGACCGATCCACTCATACTCATCCCCTTTGTCGTCTTTCCGTGGGCAGCGTCCTCAGCGGGGAGTCTCTGGGACATCCCGGGAAGATCGCGGGCCTCAACGGGTCACGTCGCCGACCGGTTGCAGGTCGGACAGCAGCCAATTCCCGTCGACCTTACGCATAAGTGCCCACTTCGCGGTAGAGGTCGTCTCGCCCGACGGACCGGTGGGCCCACCCGCTCCCGCCGTCTGCGGCGTGTCCGGACCGGACACGGTCTGATCGACGAAGACCAGGACCTTCGCCCGGTCGGAAGAGCTGTCGTGCAGCCCGGCACCGATGACTTTGCCCGTCATCGAGATTCCCGCCGCACGCGCTCCCGGCAGGACGACGTCGGAACCGCGGTTTCGATATTCGAGCCGGAGCGGGTCGGCGAGGTGCGCGTCGGTCGAGCGGCGCCGGTCGGCGGGGTCGTCGGGGGCGAAGGTCGTGAGCGCACCCACCGCATCTGCGGTGGCGGAGAGGATCTCGGCCCGTTCCGGTTCGCTCGGGTCGTTGCCTGGACGGATCGCGGCGAATCCCGCGACCGCCGCCACGAGGAGGGCGAGCGCGGTCACCACGACGGCGATCGCGAGTCGTCGACGGTGGACGCGCCCCATTCGGGACGGTAGGAGCTGCTGCCCGACACGGGCGTCGGAGGTCGTCACGGCCGCCTCGCCTCGGCGATCTTCCAGCCGTCCTCGGTGCGCTCCATCGTGACGAGGGCGGTGATGCGTTCCGCGGTCGTATCGACCTCTGACCCCGCCGCGCGGGTCGGGGCCTGTCCCAGCAGCAGCGGATCGGTGGCGTCGGCCACCACGAGGACATCCGCGCCCGAGCCAACGGCATCGGATACGGGGTCGGTCACCAGCCCCGCCGAGACCACCTGACCGACGCTGGGGCCGCGCTGGCCCGCCACCTCGGCGACCAGTTCGGCACGCGCCCCGTCGATGCGGGCGCGTTGTGGACCGGTGCTCACCTCGGCCAGTGCGGCCACGTAGGCGTCGGCGTCGGCCGGGTCGGCGCTGAGCATCACGGTCACCGCGGAGCGGGCGGAGGACAGCACGTCGTCCTGCAGATCCTGGGTCCGACGCTGTTCGCGGATTCCCCACGCCAGCACCCCTGCCACCACGACGAGGACGACCACCGCGGCCGCCGACACGATCATGACCTGACGCACCCGGCGCGTCCGTCGCGACGCCCGCGCGCGGAGGGCGGGCGCGGCGGCGATCCGTGCCGTGCGGGCGGCCCGGGTTGCCGTGTCCACGCGTGCGCGCGCGAGTTCCACGCGCGCGGCGGCGGTCCCGTCCCGCGACGACGTCGCGCTGTTGCGGCCGGTCATCCGATCACGTCCGCCGCGGCGAGCAACCAGGTGTCGTCGGCGCGCACGAATCGGGCGCGCACCGAGCGGTACACCGTGGTCGACGGTTCGGTGGCGGGGCGCACGCTCACCGCGACCCGCAGCAGGACCTCGCCCTCGTCGGCGTCCGCGTCGACGATGCCGACGACCTCGGGCCGCCATGTCACCGCGACCGTGTCAGCGGCGGGCGGGCGGTCGAGCTGGGCTCCGAAAGTGTCCACGAACTCGTCGGCGACCAGTCGACGTGCCCGAGCCCGATCCTGCTGCCATCGGGCCGATTCCACCGAGAACACCTCGGCGACGATACCGCCGGCCGCGCTGCGCAACTCGGCTCGTGCGTCGGCCGCGTCCGCCCCGGCCTCGCGGTCGCGCCACAACCCGAGCACGCCGACCACGAGTGCCAGCACCACCGCGACCGCGACGACGACCCGGACCGCACCGGCCCGGACGGGCAGCGGTCGTGTGGGGGAACGCCGTGGGGACGTGCCGTCGTGTGGGGTACCGACCTCGCGCCTCATGGAAGGTATTGCACCGCCCCGAGTTTCAGGGTGCCCGCGTCGGGCGTCACCAGCACGCGCAGCCGGAAGCGGCGGACGTCACCGGACGCCTCCCCCGCGGGCCGTTCCGCGACAGCAGATTCGGGGGCAGGAGCATTCGGGGCGGGAGGGTCCGCGCCAGGACGGTCACCGGGCGCGAAGACAACCGTCGCCGCGACGAGCACCGTCGCGGTGTCGCCGTTGCGCGACGACACCCCGGTGGCGTCGACAGACGACTCGGCGACGGCGCCGTTGGCGTCGACGAAACGGCTGTAACTGTCCGCCGACTGGGCGAATTCGTCGTAGAAGGCGCCGGTGGCACCGGCCAGGATCTTCTGCGCGCGACGCGTGTCACGGCTGTCCGGGGCGACGAGGACCTCGACGCGTTCGGCGGCGGCCGCCTCGAGTTCGGCATCGGTGTACCGGTCACGCGCCTGCGACCACAGCGTGAGAGCCGTAGCCGCGAGGACGACTGCGGCCACCATGGCGACGATCGCGAGCACCGACCATCGCCGCGGTGGCCGACGCCTCAATCCGGCGTCGACCTCGACCGCGTGCAACTCGTCGAGGGCGTCGCGCAGATCGCGACGCGCCTGTCGTACGGCACCGATCTCCGCACCATCCGACGAACCGGTCATCGCAGTCAGCGGTTGCCGTCCGCTCCGGTGTTCTCGCCACGGATCCGGCTCGAGTAGGCGGCACGTGCCTGCTGGTCGGGACTCAGGAAGATCGAGTCCAGCTTGGTCAGCTTGCGCGAGAAGCGTTTCATCGCCTGCGGGAACAGCGGACTCGACTCGGCCCAGCGCATCGACCGCGGCGCGTACACACGCGTCACCGGACGAGCGATGGTCTCCACGACGATGGATGCCACCTCGCCCGGCTCGACGGTCTGGACGAACTTGTTGGTCTGCAGTCCGGAGATCAGCGCGGTGCGGGTGAACGTCGGCAGCACGGCGCTGACCGTGACGCCCTGGGGTTCGAGTTCGGCGCCGAGCGCCTCGGAGAACTCGATCACGGCGGCCTTGGCACCGTTGTAGATGGTGAGACCGGGGGTCGGGATGCGACCCGCGGTCGAGGCGATGTTCACGATGTGACCGGTGCGGCGTGGTGCCATCCGGCGCGCCGCTTCCTGACACCCGATGATGACGCCCAACACGTCGATGTCGTACGTCCGGCGGATGATCGTGTCGTCGTAGGACAGGAAGGGCCCGACCGGCATGATCCCGGCGTTGTTCACGAGCACGTCGATCGGCCCGAGTCGCGATTCCACCTCGGTGAGGAAGGAGTCGAAGGACTCCCGTCTGGTCACGTCCACTTCGATGCCCTCGATGCCCAGGTCGGCCGCGGCCTTGCCGACGGCCTCACCGTCGACGTCGCCGATCGCGACCTTCGCGCCCGCGTCGAACAGCTGGGTGGCGGTCTCGAACCCGATCCCGCGCGCACCGCCGGTGATGACGACGACCTTGTCCCGCAGCGCGGCGCGGATGGCGTCGTGGTCGGGTTTGCGGGACAGCTTGTCGCGCAGGCTCATTGATTCTCCTCTGAAGGGTTACGGAACACACGTGGGCGGGCCGCCCGGACGGGCGCGCCGCGGATGGTCACCGACCGTCGGTCACCAGATCATCGGCGCGAGGAATTTGGACGCGAAGTCCCGAACACGCTGCGGCTCATTGCGCGCCGGGTCGGACGGTGGCGTCTCCAGAAGTGAGATGACCAGCCGCACATGGATCTCGACGGCCTCGAGGAGATCCTCAACGGGCATCTGCGCACCCTCGTCGCGCAGGGTGGCCGCGACGCGGTCGGTGACCATGTCGATGAACAACGACGTCATCTTCGCGGTGACGCTCTTGATCTCGGAGTCGGTCAGTACGATCCGGCTCAGCAGCGGGTCGGAGTTCACCCATTCGGCGCCGACCGCGAACGCCTCCACCAGCGCAGCCTTGGGACCGAGGCCCTTCACCGACGCCTCGAGTTTCTGCATACCCGTCTCGTAGGCGTCGTTGGCGACCGCGTACAGGAGCGCGTCCTTGTTCGGGAACCGCCGATACAGGGTGCTGCGACTCACCCCGGCGCGAGCGGCGACCTCGTCGATGTTGGCGCGGCGCACGCCTACTTCGGCGAACTCCGCCGCCGCGGCGGCGAGGATCGCCGCTTCCTGGTCGGCCGGGCTGGCGGTGTTGCGGACCTTGCGTGTCGAGGTCCGGGTCCTGCTGTCGGTGCGGGTGTCTGCCATGACGTCATCGCCGCCGTAGGGTGCCGGGCAACGCGTCCTCGGGGACCGGCAGCGAGCTGTGGTCCACCGGGGGGACGTGGTCGGCGGGCACCGACCCCTCGTACCCGCGCAGCAGGTGATGCATGAGCGTCTTGATCTCCATCTGGCCAAAATACAACCCGTTGTATTCGTGGACGCCGCCGCCGAAGGGCATCCACGCCGTCCGGTGGGCCTTCCCCAGCAGCCCACTCCCCACGGGCGCCTTCGCCGGCACAGATGTCATGACCGTCTCCTCCAGCCAGGGCCGATCGCGTTGTGACCCACATCGCATACTAGACCATGTTGGAACAGATCGGAAAAAGCGTTCCTAACGCCTACTGCATGCGGCCGGTGACCGCGGTCGGCTCACTTCCGGAGCAGCAACCGATGACATCGCCGCAACCGGTCACGCCACCATTCCTGACGGTCGTGGTCGACGGCGAGGCCCGTGGCGTCGACCACGGCACCGGGTCCGAACCATCGGGGTTCGACCACGCCGTCGGACATCAGGAACGGCTCCGCGACATCCTCGGTGAACAGCGACCCGGTGCCGAGACCACAGGCGAGCTCGAGTCGGGGCAGGGCCGCCGCCGCGGCCACGCCGGCCGAGACGCCGATCGCACTGTCCAGGGCGCTCGACACCACGATGTCGAGGCCGAGCGTGTCGGCGAGTTCGAGTGTCCGGCGCATGCCGCCGAGCGGCGCCACCTTGACGACGGCGACATCAGCAGCCCCCGCCGCGATCACGCGGTACGGATCGTCGGCTTTCCGAATCGACTCGTCGGCGGCGATGGGTACGGCAACAGCGCGCCGCACCGCGGCCAGCTCCTCGACGGTGCGGCAGGGCTGCTCGGCGTACTCGAGGTCGCCGATCGCACGCAGCGCGGTGATCGCCTCGTCGACGCTCCAGCCGCCGTTCGCATCGACCCGGACCCTCCCGATCACATCCCGGGTCGCCGCGACCCGCGCCACGTCGTCGTCGAGCGTCTGGCCGGGTTCGGCGACCTTGACCTTCGCGGTTCCGGCGCCGGGATACCGGCGCAGCAATTCGGCCACGTCGTCGGCGGGGATGGCCGGAACCGTCGCGTTGAGCGGCACGACGTCGCGGACCGCCGGCGGCGGCCCCAGGTACGCCGCCTCGATCCCGGCCCTCAGCCACGACGACGCCTCGACGTCGTCGTATTCGACGAAGGGACCGAACTCTCCCCAGCCGGCGGGACCGGAGAAGATCATCGTCTCGCGGGCGGTGAGCCCCCGGAACCGTGTGCGCATCGGCAGTCGCACCGCGACGGCGGTGGCCAGCAGCTCCTCGACGTCGGGAAGCGCCGCGCCGCTGTTCTCGTCGCCGATCATCCGTCCTCCGCCCTCGCCACCCGACATGCATACGCCACCGTGGGACGAGAACACAGTTCCGTCCCACATCTCGTTGGAACAACCTTCCAACTTTGTTTCAAGTGCGATACTCTCGCCCTCATGTCAGTCAACCAGGGATTCGACACCGGCATCCGCGAGGCGGAGCCGATGGTCGTCGACGACACCCCGGACACCGCAGCCGACGTGCCGACCCCGCGCCTCGGCGCCGACTCGCTCGTCTGGAAGTTCTACGGCGACAACCGGGGTCTGCTCGGCTTCCAGCGCCTGGCCGGTACCGAGAACTGCATCGAGCAGCTCGGGCAGGCCGTGCTCGACCATTCCGTCATCTTCAGCGACTTCCTCGGCCGCGCAAAGCGTACCGGCCCTCCGGTCATGCGCACGGTCTACAGCACCGAACCCCAGAAGTGGGGTCGCACCGTGCGCGACTTCCACAAGGACATCAAAGGCACCATCAGCGACGGATCGCGATACCACGCACTCAATCCCGAGCTGTTCTACTGGGCGCACGCGACGTTCGTCGACCAGGTCCTCTACATCACCGACACGTTCATCCGCCGGCTGAGCTACGCCGAGAAGGTCCAGATCTTCGAGGAGAGCAAGGTCTGGTACCAGCTCTACGGCGTGAGCGACCGCGGCCAGCCGCAGACCTACGACGAATTCGTCGAGTACTGGGACGACATGCTCGACAGGTTCGTCCCGCACAAGACCATCGTCTATGCGACGGGATACATCCGGCAGGGACTCCCCCGGCCCAAGAAGATCCCCGCGCCGGTCTGGAAGATCCTCTCGGCTCCGCTGAACGCATTCATCCGCACCGTGGTCGTCGGGACTCTCCCCCAACAGATGCGCGACGTCTGCGAGCTCGAGTGGAATGATCGGCGCGAGAGGAACTTTCAACGCTTTGCGGCACTCATGCGGGCCGCCAACCCGGTGATCAACCGGCTGCCGCTCAAGTATCTCTATGTTCCGTGGGCCTACGAAGCGTGGCAGAAGATCGGCATCGACCCCCGGCCGTTGCACAACAAGCCCGGCCGGTAGGCCGCACCTCCGGGTCAGTGCCCCAGGAACCCGTCAACCTGGCTGACGAACTCCGCCGCCCGGTCACGGTGGACACTGTGCCCCGCCTCGATGGTGACGAACCGTGAGTCGGGCAGGGTGTCACTGAGGGTCCGCAGATGGTGCGGGGGCAGGAAGCTCTTCTCGCCACCGGAGATGACGAGGGTCGAAGCCCGCACATCCGGGAGTTCCGACCACCAGTGCGGCGCACAGACATCGAACTCGGCGACGATCTGGTCACCCATCCGCCCGTCGAACCGGAGGACGGGAAACGGGTTGCGCGCCAAGGCGATCAGCCCGCGGATGCGTTCGCCCAGCTTCGCGCGCATCGCAATTCCCTCGGAGAGGTCGGCCTCGTCGCGGGGCATGGGCGGCACCTCCTCCAGGACCAGACGCCGTATCCGGGCCGGCTCGAGCATCGCGAAGCGCAACGCGGTGTGGGCGCCGAGGGAGTGACCGACCACGTCGGCGACAGCGACCCCGAGGGTGTCGAGAACGTAGACCAGGTCGTCGCGGAAGTCGTCGAGCCGGTACAGGTCTCGGGCTCGCCCGCTGCGTCCGTGCCCGCGGAGGTCCACGCTGATCACCGCGCGCCCCCGGGCACGCAGCGCCGCCGCCAGCCGACGCCAGGTGGAATGGTCCGACGCCATCCCGTGCACGAGGACGACTGGCACGCCGCGATCGGCCTCGCCGGCGACCCGGACTGCGAGATCGGGATGGCCGCTTCGACGCAGAACACGCATGACCGTCAGCTTACGAGCGTCGGGAGTGCGGTCGGCATCACACTCGGCGTGGTCGGGCGCCCCCTGTGCGGGACGGTTCTCATCGGTCGCGGAACCAACCGCTGTGCTTCGCCCGCCACACCATGTCTTCCCAGTACCCCCACGCGTGGGTGCCCACGTTCGGGAAGTCGGTGGTGACCGGAATGCCCTGAAGTGCGGCGGCGACCTCGAACGACCGTGTCTGGGCGAGCGACACGACCTCGAGCGGCGTGCCCTTGACCGACGCGACGGCGTCGGCGTTGTGCGGACCCCACGTCGCCGACCCGGCACCGATCCGGATCGTCATGCCTCGCATCCGGGACAGCTGGACGAGCGCGTCGTTGCGCGCCCATCGATCGCTCCAGGGCGGCCCCCACATCGCATCGGCACTGAACGGGCCGACACCGGCGCCGATCCCCGCGTCGATGAGTGCGAGCCGAACGGCCTCCCGCATCGTCGGGGCGGAGAGGTTCAAGTACCCCGACATCGAGAACACGTGGGAGATTCGCCGACGGTGGTACGCGCCGTAGACCATCGCGGCGTTGCCACCCATCGAGATCCCCATCATCGCGTACTTGCCCTGCGGTCCCACCGCGAGACCACGCGCGTCGAGCTCGCGGACGATCGTGTCGAGACGACAATTCCATCGATACCGGTAGCCGATCTTGTTCGCCGGACTCGCCGCCTCCCAATCGGTGTAGAAGCTCGCCAGGCCGCCCACCGGCTGGACCACGTTCACACCCGAGTCGGCGATGCGCTGGACGCGCGTGTCCCGGCGCCAGCCGCTGATGTCGCTGGTCGCCCTCAACCCGTCGAGCGCGATCACGGTCTTGTAGTTGCCCCACCTGGTCCACATGTCGACCGGCGTACTGGGCATACCGCAGCCGCTGACGGTGAGCCTGTCGAAGGATGCCGCGGCCTCGGCCCGGCCCGACCCGACCGTGACCACTCCGATGACCGCGAGGAGCGCCAGGACGAGAGCAATGGCGCGTCGCCGGCGCGCGAGCCGACGGGGCCGTAGTGAGAACTGCACCGACGAACAGTAATTCGGCGGGGATCAACGATGCCACGGCTGTGACCACAGGGCATCGACATCGAGACCTACCAGTGACCAGAGTGACTACAGTGATCAAAGTTGCGGATGTGACAAATTCTACGCCACGCTTCGGATGTTGCGCCCACGTTCAGAGATCGTCGACGATGCGTTGTCGCGCCCGCGCGTACTCCTCCCCGGTGATCGTCCCGCTGCGGTGCAACTCGTCGAGCGAGGCAAGGCGTTCCGCCGGCGACCGGCCGGTACCTGCCGCCGTCGCCGGCGCGTCTCCGCCCTTGACGAAGGACGGCGAGCCCACGTGGGTCCGATTCGACGAATTCTGCGTCGTCCCTGCCGAATTGCGCACGATGTCCATGACCTCGGCACGGGCGGCGGGATGGGCACGCAGGTCGATGGTTCCGCTGCCCGCGACCCCGTACTTGCCGAGCACCTTCAGGATCTCGCCGAGCGGTTCGGCCTGCCCGGTCAGGTCGTATGTGCGGCCGTCCTCCTCCGAGGTGAACCGCGCCGGTACCGAGCCGGCGAGTAAAGCGGTTGATTGCCAATCGATCTCGAACTCTTGCGTCTCGGGGTCGACCATCACCGCGAGACGGCGGGCGTGCAGCAACGGTTGCTGGTACATCGGGATGACCTTGCGCGTCGACACCTCGAAGGGCACCAACCCTTCGCCCTGGATCCGCAGGCCCAGCTTCATCAGCGGCTGGTCGTTGATCTCGACGTTGGTCTGTCCGATCGAGGTGATCTCCGCGATGCCCAACACGCCGGCCCGGCGCAGGCGCTCCAGCTTCGCACCCCCGCGGTAGTTGAAGTACGCGATACTCACGCCCAGAACCACATCGAGCAGCGTCACCCCGATGCCCGTCCAGAGCATCCACTCCGTGTCGGGGGCGTCGATGAGGAAATAGGCGACCAGGAAGATCGGCCCGACGATCCCGCACAGCATGACGAACGCGAAAGTGCCGATCGCACTCCACACATGGGTGGGGACCCGCGGCCCGGTCCCCGACTCTCCGAACATGGTCATGCGCGAACTCTATTCGGGGACCATCGGCGGGGGAAGCCCCGGCGATACCGCGTCCGATCATGGAACGACTCGCGTGCGTCGGACAGTCCGCCGACTGTCCGAAAGGCGCCGTTCGTCGCTCTCTCCCGCGAAAAACCGGGTCTCATCTGCGTATTTCCGTATCACCGGTTGCTGCGTCGTGCCACTCTGCGCCTAGTTGAGCACGCCGAGACCCACCATCGAGAGGTTCCCCATGGACAAGTCCCACTCGTATCGGTTCACCCGGCTCCTCACGACGATGGCCGTCAGCGCCGCCATCGCCGCGAGCACGGCCATCAGTGCCGGCGGCATCGCCTCGGCCGCTCCTCCGACGCCGACCCAGAAACTCTGCGGCCAGACCAGCGACAACCCGAAGACCGACAGCCGCCTCTACTTGTGGGGGCAGGTGAAGGGGACGACACCCAAGAAGCCCGGACCGAACATCGAGGTCGTCCAACCGGCCGCCCAGGTTCAGCCGAATCCGAAGAAGCCCAAGTACTATGCGGTCCGGCGTGGCGGAGACAGCAAGGGGGTCGACGACGACTTCCTGATCGTGCCGACCAACCGCGTGCGGGGCATCGAATGCCCGTACCTGTGGGACGGAACACAGTTGAACCTGTGGAGTGCCGCGTGGTGGCAGGGCGGCAAGCGCGTCGCGAAGAATCCTGCCAAACCGCTTGCCATCGGGGTGAACTCGGCGCAGAAGCGGGGCCAGGATCAACTCCACGTCCACATGGCCCAGGTGTACCCCGCGACCCTGCGCGACCTGCAGGCGATCACGCAACCCGAAACCAGCCTGTACCAGTGGAAGAAGACCGACGTCCCGCTGAGCGTCGACCCGAGGAAATCGTGGAACGCGCAGCGGAACTTCCACGTCGTCAAGTCCACCGGCGCGCTGCCCGATCTGTTCAAGGTCCTCCACGGCCAGATGGCGGTCGGTGAAGACATCGGCCTCTACTCGATCGCGGTCGTCGACGCCGGTAAGCCCGACACCTACTTCGTCCTCGCCAGCACACCTGCGCTGAGCAACAACGGAACCGGGTTGATGGACATGGTCTACGCCTGGGACCCCAAGCACTGAAGCGGATCGGATCGTCGAACGACCCTGGCGCCCGGCCACTTCCGTGACCGGGCGCCCGACCGTGCCGGCCCGGCCCTACTTCAGCCAGAGCTCCTTGAACTGGTCCTGATAGTCGGCGACCCCCACGTAGAAGCCCGTCTTCGGATCGAGAACCGCGGAGCCGATGTTGTCGCCGTTGAGCAACTGGGTCGGCAGGAATGCGTCATCAGCCGGCTGCAGATCGTCGCCGTTGAACTGCCTCGCGAGCATGTCGATCACACGCCAGCCGAGGATCTGTACCGGGAAACCGACCCACACGCTGTCGTCGCCGTCCTTCAGGGAGGCGAGGTTGGCCGGGGTCGGGGTCTGACCGGCGAACCGCACCTGATCCTGGAGTCCTGCAGCTCGCAGCGCTGCGTCGACGCCCAACACCAGGTCTCCGAAAGAGAAGAGCGCATAGTTGATCTCGGGATCACGCTGAAGCGTGCTGACGACACTCTGCGGCGTCTTGGTGCCGAGGTCCGTCACCTGCTGGTTGACCATCTCGACCCGACACCCCGGGCACAGGGTCTTCATCTCTGCCGTGAACGCGTCGGTGAAGACGTTCAGGATCGGGTAGTCGGTGATGGTGAACACCGCGACGTCGGCCTGACCGTCGCTGTCCGCGACGACCTGACTCGCGACCATCTTGCCCCATTCCTGGACCTGCTTGGTGCCGTCGAGCGAGGTGGAGATCACCCCGGGCACAGGATCGTCGCCCACACTGTCGGCGATGACCGGGATCCCCGCGTCGGACGCGCGTTTGATCTGCGTCGACAACATCGACAGCGGCGTACCCGAGATGTGGATCGCGTCCGGCTTGAGAGCGATCGCCTGGTCCATCGCCTTCGGACCCGCATCGGCGTCGGTGCCCTGCAGGATGCGCTGATAGCGCCACCCCAGGAGATCCGCGGCCTGTTGGATCGCGTCGTCCTTGGCACTCGAGATCGGTTGTGGCGTCTCGATGCTGATCACGTACTTGCCCGGTTGCGGAGCGCGACTCAGCGGAGTCGTGAGCACCAACCCCTCAGGGGGACTTTCGTATTGATCCGCCACGCTGCGCGCCGCCGAGACATCCGCGGGCTCACCCGAACCCCCACCGTCGGCACTCGTACAGGCGGTGGCGACGGCACCGACGGCGGCCACCGCGATCATCGTCTGCACCCAGGACTTGGTTCTCACTCGGTTTCCTTTCACGATGGCCTCTCGGCCGATGGGGCTCCGCCGCAGCGGAAGGTGGCAGCGAGCGTTCGTCACGAACGTCGAGCCGTACGAGCGGCCAGCGCGACCGCGATGATGAGGGCGAGGCCGTTGAAGAGGTCGTTGACGAAGCTCGGCGCGCCCGCGAGCTGGAGTCCCTTGACCCCGGTGGCCAGCAGGTAGATGGCGACGAGTGTGCCCAGCACGTTGACTCTCCCGGCCCGGATCTGGGTGGAGCCCAGGAAGACCGCCGAGAACGCGGGCAGCAGGTACGACGGCCCGATGTCCGGTGCCGCCGTTCCGAGCTTGGCGGCCAGCACCACACCGGCCAGCGCCGCGATGGTCGCGGAGGTGACGAGGGAACCGAACATGATCCGCTCGACGCGCAGACCCGCGAGCCGGGCTGCCTGACGGTTTCCGCCGGTTGCGTACAGGTACCGTCCCAGCGGGGTCTTCTCGAGCAGGACGTACATGACGGCTGCGACCACCACCATGTAGTAGAACGGCAGCGGGAGGCCGAGGAACATCCCGCTGCCGAGGTTCAGGAATCCGTCGGTGAATCCATCCGTGATCTGCTTACCGTCGGTGACCCAGTAGGTTCCGGCGAGCAGGATGCTCGACATGCCCAGGGTCGCGATGAACGAGTCGACGTTCAGCTTCACGACCACGAAACCGTTGACGGCTCCGATCAACGCGCCGCACAACAGCGTGGTCAGTACCGCGACCAGCATGCCGATTCCGATGGACAGCTGATAGGACACCATGGCCACCGAGAAGCCCATCACCCCGGCGATGGAGAGGTCGAAGACCCCGGCCGCCAGCGGCACGATCAAGCCGATCGCCAGGATCGCGGTGATCGCCTGATCACCCGCGATGATCCGCAGGTTGCCCTCGGTGAGGAAGGTGTCGGGGATCCACAGCGCGAACAACACGATGATGGCCACCCACACGTAGATGCCGCTGAACCGGTCGAGGCCCAGGGACGCCACGCGCCGCCGGCGGACCGAGGCGGGGCCGAGCCCGCCCGGGTCCGTCGGCGTACCGCCGGAGGCACCAGCGCCACGGGGCGCGGTCGGCACTTCTTCGGATGACTGTGTGGTCATCGCGGGTCCTTTCGGTTCTGAGGTCTTACGCATGTGCATGAGCGGAGGTCTTGAGCGTCGAGGCGGTCAGCTCGTCGGGATCGATGTCGGGCCGCCGGTGCTCGTCGACGATCCGTCCCGCCGCGAGGACGACGACCCGGTCGCACAGACGAGTCAGCTCGGCGTGGTCGGTGGAGACGACGAGCACCGCCGCCCCGGCCGACGCGGCGTCGTCGATGAGCGCATGGATGTCGGCTTGCGCGCCGACGTCGACGCCCTGTGTCGGTTCGTCGAGGAGCAGAACCCGGGGGTGGCGGCGAAGCCACCGCGCGAGCATCACCTTCTGCTGGTTGCCGCCGCTGAGGGTGCCGAGGTGGCGTTCGGTGTCGCCGGCCGGGCGCACCCCGAGCCGGTCGAGCCACGTTGCGACATCGGACTTCTCGCGGCCGAGGCGGAGAAGCCCCGCCGTGGTGTGCGCCCAGGGATCGGCGACGGAGACGTTCTCCCGGAGCGACGCCGTCGCGAATGCGGCGTTCGTCAACCGTTCCGCCGGCACACAGCCCATTCCGGCCGCCATCGAGACGTCCGGCCGGTCGGCGCGCACCACCGCACCGTCGACGGTCACGGTGCCGGTGCGCCCGATGTCGCCGAACAGGGCCGGTACGACCAACTCGCGTCCCGAGCCCGTGATGCCGGCGATCCCGACCACCTCGCCCGCACGGACGGCGAGATCGAACCCGGCGATGGTCCCGCAGGACATCTGCGACACGTCGAGCATGGCGGGTCGCTCAGGTGCGCCGCCGGGCCGCTCGGCCTGCTGTCTGCCCGGCGTCGCTGCGGGGGTTCCGCGCAACCGGCTCCCGATCATCAGCGCAACCAGCGCGTCCTCGTCGAGGCCAGCCAGCGGACACGTGGTCACCACGTTGCCGTCCCGCAGGACGGTGACGGTGTCGCAGAGGTGGAACACCTCCGGCAGGTGGTGGGAGACGAACAACACCGCCACCCCGGAGTCTCGAATCGTGCGCACCAGGTCGAACATCCGAATGGCCTCTGCCGCCGGGAGATTGGCGGTGGGCTCGTCGAGCACCAGCACCTTGGCCGAACCGCTGCCGCCCTGGACCGCGCGCGCCATCGCGAGCATCGTCCGCTCGCTCATGCTCAGATCGGATGCGCGCTTCCTGAGGTCGAGGTCGATGCCCAGCTCGTCCAGAGCCGACCGCGCACGCCGGCGCTCAGCGCGAAAATCGATGGTGCCCAGACGTGTTCGCCGGTAGCCGTGACCGAGGGCCATGTTGTCGACGACGTCCAGGGAGCCGACGAGACCCAGTTCCTGATGGACGAACCGAAGGCCTGCGGTTTCGCCGCTGCCCGGCACACCGAGGTGCAGCTCGTTCCCGCCGACGAGGATCCTCGCACCCGGGTCCGGCTCGTGGTAACCCGCGAGAACCTTGATCAAAGTCGACTTGCCGCACCCGTTCTGACCGACCAGCGCGCGAATCTCACCGGGGCCCAGGGAGAGCGAGACGTCGGCCAGCGCCCGCTGCCCGCCGAACGATTTGGAGAGGTTCGCAACCTCGAGCGCCTCGACCATGAGTACCTCGCGTGATCATAGTTACTTTATCCCGACCAGTGTTATCTGGATCATAGTGAACTATGTACATAGATCTGTCCAGCAGTCTGCGAAACTTTAAAAAGTTGGGGCGCAGGGGCCCTCGAGACGCTAGAGTCCAGCGGGGCCGTCAGACCCTTCGATCACGCCTGGGTATTTATGATCTATGCGTCAAGAAACGCGGGAGGTTGTGCGCGGTGGTCCCGGCGCACGAAAGGTGCCCGGCCACATGATGACCGGGCACGACAAAGGCGCCCGGTCACTTTCGTGACCGGGCGCCTTCGACTCAGAGAGTCAGTGAATCACTTGGTGATCCGTGACGCAGGCCCCCGCCCGACTGACAACGCTCTCGCGCAACCACATCGGGCGGGGGAAATCGTCACTTGGTGATCTTGGTGACTCGACCCGCACCGACGGTGCGGCCACCCTCGCGGATGGCGAAACGCAGGCCCTCGTCCATGGCGACCGGCTGGATGAGCTTGACGCTCATCTCGGTGTTGTCGCCCGGCATGACCATCTCGGTGCCCTCGGGGAGGGTCACGACGCCGGTCACGTCCGTGGTGCGGAAGTAGAACTGCGGACGGTAGTTGTTGAAGAACGGGGTGTGACGGCCGCCCTCGTCCTTGGACAGGATGTAAGCCTGGCCCTCGAACTCGGTGTGCGGGGTCGTGGTGCCCGGCTTCACGATGACCTGACCGCGCTCGACGTCCTCACGCTTGAGGCCGCGGAGCAGCAGACCGGCGTTGTCGCCTGCCTGTGCCGAGTCGAGGAGCTTGTGGAACATCTCGATACCGGTGACGGTGGTCTTGGTGCTCTTCTCGCGGATGCCGACGATCTCGACTTCCTCGTTCACGTTGACCTCGCCGCGCTCCACACGACCGGTGACCACGGTGCCGCGGCCGGTGATCGTGAAGACGTCCTCGACGGGCATGAGGAACGGCTTCTCGGTCTCACGGACCGGGTCCGGGATCGACTCGTCGACGGCAGCCATGAGCTCTTCGACCGACTTGGTCCACTCGGGGTCACCCTCGAGGGCCTTGAGAGCCGAGACCTTGACGACGGGAGCTTCCTCGTCGAACTCCTGGGCGGCCAGCAGTTCGCGGACCTCCATCTCGACGAGTTCGATGATCTCGTCGTCGTCGACCATGTCGGCCTTGTTCAGGGCGACCAGGATGTAGGGCACACCGACCTGGCGGGCCAGCAGCACGTGCTCGCGGGTCTGCGGCATCGGGCCGTCGGTGGCGGCGACCACGAGGATCGCGCCGTCCATCTGAGCCGCACCGGTGATCATGTTCTTGATGTAGTCGGCGTGACCGGGGGCGTCCACGTGGGCGTAGTGACGCTTCTCGGTCTCGTACTCGACGTGCGAGATGTTGATCGTGATACCACGGGCTTTTTCTTCAGGAGCCTTGTCGATCTGATCGAACGCGAAGCTCTTGTTGAGGTCCGGGTACTTGTCGTGCAGCACCTTGGTGATGGCAGCCGTCAGGGTGGTCTTGCCGTGGTCGACGTGACCGATGGTGCCGATGTTCACGTGCGGCTTGGTCCGCTCGAACTTCGCCTTCGCCACTTGATTGTCCTCCTGGACTGTTGTTGCTCTACTGGGCGGATCCCAGCAGGGGTTTTCTTCTTACGTTGGTGCGCAGAACGGGTCGGCGCATGTCGCTAGGACCGGATTTACTCGCCGGTGGCCTTCGCGATGATTTCCTTCGACACGTTCGCGGGAACCTCCGCGTACGAGTCGAACACCATGGAGTAGTTTGCCCGGCCCTGGGTCTTCGACCGGAGGTCTCCGATGTAGCCGAACATCTCCGACAGCGGCACCTGTGCCTTGACGACACGCGCACCACTGCGCTCCTCCATGGCCTGGATCTGGCCACGGCGGGAGTTCAGGTCGCCGATCACGTCACCCATGTAGTCCTCGGGTGTCGTGACCTCGACGGCCATGATGGGCTCGAGGATGACCGGACCGGCCATCCGCGCAGCTTCCTTCAGTGCCTGCGAACCGGCGATCTTGAACGCCATCTCCGAGGAGTCGACGTCGTGGTACTGACCGTCGAGCAGGGTGACCTTCAGGTTGACCAGCGGGTATCCGGCGAGGACACCGTACTGCATGGCATCCTGGGCGCCGGCGTCCACCGACGGGATGTACTCACGCGGCACGCGACCACCGGTGACGGCGTTGGCGAACTCGTAGGTCGCACCGTCCTCGGCGTCCACCAGGGGCTCGAGCTTGATGATGACCTTCGCGAACTGGCCCGATCCACCGGTCTGCTTCTTGTGGGTGAACTCGTGCTTGTCGACCGTCTTGCGGATGGTCTCGCGGTAGGCCACCTGCGGCTTGCCGACGTTGGCCTCGACCTTGAACTCGCGCTTCATGCGGTCGACCAGGATGTCGAGGTGGAGCTCGCCCATGCCGCCGATGACGGTCTGGCCGGTCTCCTCGTCGAGCTTCACCGAGAAGGTCGGATCCTCTTCGGCGAGCTTCTGGATCGCGGTGCCCAGCTTCTCCTGGTCGGACTTGGTCTTCGGCTCGATCGAGACGTTGATGACCGGGTCCGGGAAGCTCATGGACTCGAGCACGATCGGCGCGGCCGAATCACACAGGGTGTCACCGGTGGTGGTGTCCTTGAGTCCGATCATCGCGTAGATGTGACCCGCGGTGGCGTCCTCGACCGGCATCTCCTTGTTGGCGTGCATCTGGAAGAGCTTGCCGATGCGCTCTTTCTTGCCCTTGGTCGCGTTGAGCACCTGGGTGCCCGCCGTGATGTGGCCCGAGTAGACACGCACGAAGGTCAGCTTGCCGAAGAACGGGTGAGCCGCGATCTTGAACGCCAGAGCCGAGAACGGCTCGTCGGCGGACGGCTTGCGCGAGAGGATCTCCTCCTCGTCGCCCACGGCGTGGCCCTCGACGGAGGGCACGTCCAGCGGGGACGGCAGGTAGGCGATGATGGCGTCGAGCATGGGCTGGACACCCTTGTTCTTGAACGCCGAGCCACAGATCACCGGGTAGTACTCGCGGGCGATCGTGAGCTTGCGGATCGCGGCCTTGATCTCCTCGACGGACAGCTCTTCGCCGCCGAAGTACTTCTCGAGCAGCGCCTCGTCGGTCTCGGCGACCGTCTCGAGGAGCTTCTCGCGGTACTCCGCAGCCTGGTCGACCAGGTCGGCGGGGATCTCCTCGATGGTCGGCTCGGCGCCGATCTCGACGGTGCCGCGCCAGGTGATGGCCTTCTGCTCGATGAGGTCGACGACGCCGTCGAAGTTGTCCTCGGCACCGATCGGCAGCTGCAGGACCAGCGGCTTGGCGCCCAGGCGCTCCTCGATGGTGCGCACGGTGAAGAAGAAGTCCGCACCGAGCTTGTCCATCTTGTTCACGAAACAGATACGCGGGACGTCGTACTTCTCCGCCTGACGCCAGACCTGCTCGGACTGCGGCTCGACGCCTTCCTTGCCGTCGAACACGGCGACTGCGCCGTCGAGGACACGGAGGCTGCGCTCCACCTCGACGGTGAAGTCCACGTGACCGGGGGTGTCGATGATGTTGATCTGGTTCTTGTTCCAGAAACACGTCACCGCGGCGGAGGTGATGGTGATCCCCCGCTCCTTCTCCTGCTCCATCCAGTCGGTGGTCGAGGCACCGTCGTGGGTTTCACCGATCTTGTAGTTCACACCGGTGTAGAAGAGGATTCGCTCGGTGGCGGTGGTCTTGCCGGCATCGATGTGGGCCATGATGCCGATGTTGCGCACCTTGTTCAGGTCGCTGAGCACTTCCTGTGCCACTTAATCGCCTCGCATTTTCGCTAGAGCTGTTGGGTCTGGGGTGGGTCCGGTCGCGGCGACCCCGACAGGGCCGCCGCGACCGGCAGGTGTCACCAGCGGTAGTGCGCGAACGCCCGGTTGGCCTCGGCCATCTTGTGGGTGTCCTCGCGGCGCTTCACCGAAGCACCGAGACCGTTGGAGGCGTCGAGCAGCTCGTTGGCGAGACGCTCCACCATGGTCTTCTCACGACGCTGCCGGCTGAAGCTGACCAGCCAGCGGAGCGCGAGGGTGTTGGCACGGTTCGGCTTGACCTCGATCGGCACCTGGTAGGTGGCACCACCGACGCGACGGCTCTTCACCTCGAGGGTGGGCTTGACGTTGTCGAGTGCACGCTTGAGGGTGACGACCGGATCGGTGCCGGTCTTGTCGCGAGCCTGCTCGAGGGCGCCGTAGACGATGCGCTCGGCGGTCGACTTCTTGCCGTCCAGCAGGATCTTGTTGACCAGCTGGGTGACCAGCGGGGAACCGTAGACCGGGTCGTTGATCAGGGGGCGCTTGGGCGCGGGTCCTTTACGTGGCATGACTTATCAGTTCCCCTTCTTCGCGCCGTAGCGGCTACGCGCCTGCTTGCGGTCCTTGACACCCTGGGTGTCGAGCGAGCCGCGGATGATCTTGTAACGCACACCCGGGAGGTCCTTCACACGACCGCCGCGGACGAGCACCATCGAGTGCTCCTGCAGGTTGTGACCTTCGCCGGGGATGTAGGCGGTGACCTCGACGGAGCTGGTCAGGCGAACACGCGCGACCTTGCGAAGCGCCGAGTTCGGCTTCTTGGGGGTGGTGGTGTAGACGCGGGTGCACACGCCACGACGCTGCGGGCTCCCCTTGAGGGCAGCGGTCTTGGTCTTGGCAGCCTTGTCGTGACGGCCCTTGCGGACCAGCTGATTGATGGTTGGCACTAGGTGTTCATTCCTCTTTGTTGTCCGTCGTGGTTGGTGCTCCGGGCAAGCTCGCAGAACTGGTTCGCACCGGTTCTGCGCTGCTTCCACAACTCGCCCCACCAGCATGTACATGCTGGTCAGTACATTTTCGCTACCCCGGGGTCGGGCGTGTCATACACTCGACAGCGGATTCGCTTGTCAGTCCACCACCGCCCCGACCGGAGTCCTCCGGCGGCTCGAGGCCATGGGGCGGGCATGCGGACTGGCCCAGCATGGGCCGGGCACCGACGATCCACTCTACCGATCGTGTTTACACAGGTCAAAAAACGGATCCTCCACGCGACCTGCAGGTGAACGGGCCATGCGTGATCGGTTCCGTCGACGCTCTGTGCTCGGCTTTTACCTTCTCCACTTGTACACCGCGCCACCCGATGCGTCGAGGTACGACAACCGGGGAGATCCCGATCGCCGCTGCCTACTCCGGCGACCTACTCCGGCGTCTGCGGGAGCGTCACCTTCGCCCCGCCGGGTTTCGCCGGATTCGACGGCGGCGGGACGACGGGTCCGAGGTCGCCGTCGGGCGCCTCGTCGAGGTCCACGACGACCGGCGCGTGGTCGCTGGGCTTGCTCCCCTTGCGCGCCTTCCGGTCGATCCAGGCAGCAGCCACCCGCTCGGCGGCGGACGCGCCCGCCAGGATCAGGTCGATCCGCATGCCCAGGTCCTTGTGGAACATCCCCGCCCGGTAGTCCCAGTAGCTGTAGATCCGTTCATCCGGCCAGCGGTCACGGACGACGTCGCGCAGACCCAGGGCCTCGAAGGTCGCGAGCGCAGCGCGCTCGGGCGGCGTCACGTGGGTGTGCCCGACGTACGCGTCGGGGTCGAAGACGTCGGCATCGGCCGGCGCGATGTTCATGTCGCCGCACAGAAGCGTCGTGGCCGGGTCGTCGACGGCACGCGCGAGCGCCGCGAGCCACTCGAGCTTGTAGGGGTAGTGGTCCGAGTCCGGGGACCGCCCGTTGGGCACATACAGGGAGTGCACCCGCAGGCCGCCGCACACCGCCGACACGGCTCGCGCCTCGAGCGTCTCGGGGTCCGGATAACCGGGCATCCCGTCGAAACCGACCCGGATGTCGTCGAGACCGACGCGGGACAGGAGAGCCACACCGTTCCACTGACCCTGGCCGGCGTGGGCGATCTCGTAACCGCGCTCGGCGAGGTCCGCGCCCAGGGCGTCGTGGAACGCGTCGTCGGAGAGTTTGGTCTCCTGCAGACACACCACGTCGGGACGGCGTTCGTCGAGCCACGGCAGGAGGCGCGGAATCCGCTGCTTCACCGAGTTCACGTTCCAGGTCGCCACGCGCATGCGCCCACGGTAGTACGCCGTCTCCGGGGCACCGGGACCGGCGGACGGGGACCCGGGGTTTCCTTCCCCGGTGATCTGTGTCACGTTGGGGACATCGACACCCTGCACCGCACTTCCGATTCGACGCCCCGACGTCCCGTCATCGAACACTCGTGGCGGCGGTCGGTGCTGTCCGGAGTCCGGCCCGGCGACTCCACCCCCACCCGTGCGGAGGACATCACCGCCGCCGACCCGCTGCTCGATGCCGCCCGCCCGGTGCTCGACGACGCGGCGGCCCGTCTGGCCGGCACCGATGTGTCCCTTCTGCTCGTCGATCACGAGTGCCGGATGGTGACCCGGGTGGCCTTCGGCACGACGGTCGAACGCAGGCTCGACGCCATCGGTGCGACGCCGGGTATCCCGTTCGCCGAGGACGTCGTGGGGACCACCGCGCTGGGGACGCCCGCCGAGACGCGCGGCGGGATCGTCGTCAACAGCTCCGAGCACTACCTAGAGCAGTTCAAGTCGATCAGCTGTTTCGGGCAACCGATCATCCATCCGGCGACCCGACGGCTGGCCGGGATCATCTGCATGTCCGAGATCGCCGAGCGCATCAACCCGTTGGCGATACCGGTGGTGAACGGGATCGTCGCCGACATCGCCGACCGCCTGCTCGACCGGTCCCGCGCGCACCAGCGGTGCGTCCTCGACGCCTTCCAGCGGGCCGCACCGCGTCGCGACCTCGCCGTGGCCGCCATCGGCGATGACCTCCAACTGACCAACGCCCTTGCCGCCGAACTGCTCTCCCCCACCGACATCGGAGCCCTGCGGATCGTCGCGACCGACCCGGCGCTGCGCGCCACCGTGCTACCGCTGACCCTGGTGTCGGGTACCGAGGTCGAGATCGCCGTCGAACCCGTGCCCGGCGCACGCGGTGCAGCTCTGTTCCGGTTCCGGCCGGTCGTCGAACCACCGCCGTCACGTCCGGCCGCGCCGGCCGCGCCATCGCGCACCAGCGTCGCGGTCACCGGTGAACCGGGCACCGGTCGCAGCACCCACGCGGCCGCACTCACCGCGGACTCGGCTGTGCCCGCCGTCGTCGTCGACGTCGCCGACGAACTCATCGGAGGCAACCCGCCCGACATCCCCGCCTATGTCGGCCGCGCCCGGTCGCTGGGCGCCCCGCTGCTCATCGACGGCGTCGATCTGCTCGACACCCGCTCGGTCGCACTTCTCGGCAAGGTGGCCGTGTCGAGTTCGACGGACTCGCCGCTGATCATCGTCGGCGGTCCGCGAGACCAGGCGAGTCCCGGCGTGGCCGCACTGCTCGCGCGGTGTGCGACGCGTGTCGATCTGCCGCCGTTGCGGCACCGGACCTCGGAGCTGGCGGCGATCGCCAGCGGCGTGCTCACCCATCTCGACCCGGACCTCTCGCTGTCCGGGCCGGCGACCGATGCGCTGCTCTGCGACGACTGGCCGGGCAACCTCACCGAACTCGACTCGGTTCTCCGGCAAGCCGCCTCGGCATGCCGGGCGCGCGCGTCACGCGTCGTCGAGGTCGCCGATCTCCCACCGGCCTACCGCACGACCAGCCGGGCCGCGCACCTCTCCGGACGCGAACAGGCCGAGCGCACGGCGATCGTCGAGGCCCTCGACCGGGCCCGGGGCAACAAGGTCCACGCGGCGAAAGACCTGGGGATCAGCCGCACCACGCTCTATGCGCGCATGCGCGCACTCGGCATCTGACCCGGGCAGCCGTCAGTCCGCGTTCGCCGGGGTGGCGAGCGGGTCCCGCAACGTCCGGCGTGCCAGGGCCGCGATGAGGTCGGTCCGGGTGACGATGCCGACGAGGGTGTCACCCGCCAGGACCGGCACCGCGTCACATCCGCTCTCGGCGAGCAGGGGCAGCAGGGCCCCGACCGGTGTCGCCGGGGTCGCCACCGCCGGTTCCGGCGACATCACGTCCGCCGCGCTCAACTCGGCCCCGTCGGGACGGATGAGCCGACGGACGAGATGGATCTGGAACACCACCCCGACGAACGTGCCCTCACCCGTGATCACCGGCAGCGAGGTGAAGCCGTACTCGTCGAAGTGGGCCGCGACGTCCCGCAGCGGTGTCTCGGGTCCGACGGTCACCAGGTCGCGAGACATCACATCCGTTGCGGTGAGCGGACCCGTACGATGCCCGGCGGCCTGGATCTCGGCCGCACCGATCAGACGGGCGAGGTCGGCGACGCCGAGGTTGAGTGACTGCTCGTACCGATCGAGTATTCCGGTGAGTTCGTCCTCGTCGAGACCGAGCCGCGCGGACGGCGGGGGCGCGGAGTCGAACCGGCGATACGGATAGCGCCGCCCGGTCAGTCGCGCATAGCCGGCGGCGAGGACGACCAGCAACAGGGATCCGGCGAGGACCGGCGCGAGGACGAACCGGAAGCCCAGCGAGTGGATCGTCTCCGGGCTGAGCGCCGCCGTCATCGCCACCGCACCGGCGGGCGGATGTACCGCTTGGCATCCGATCATCAGCGCCACGGACAGCCCCACCGCCAACGCGACACGGACCGCCGGTTGCGGAACCGTCAGGGTCGCGGCCACTCCGACGACGGCCGAGATCGCGTTGCCGACGGTCGCGGGCCACGGCTGCGCGAGCGGGCTGTTCGGCGCCGCGAAGACGAGCACGGCCGTGGCGCCGAACGGCGCGATCAGGAAGAGCCCGGTCCGCAGGTCCACCCCGGATGCGGCGAGCACCAGACCGACGAGTCCGAGCGCGATCCCCGCACCGGCCCCGGCCCGGATCGCCTCACGGACCGAGATGCCCCCGGCGACCGGTCCGAGACCACGAAGCGCGCCACCGATCCGGCCCGACGGGCGCACGTCCACTCTGATCCTCCGCAAGTCGCTGACAGCTCGGCGTCTCACGGTAGCCACGTCGTCGGCGGCGATCGCCGGGACCCCTGTACAGCCCAGGTGTTCAGTTTCTGGACACGGCGCGACGCCGGAACGGTGAGAGAAATAAGTCAGGTCGCATATGACCCAGATCACTTCGCAGACCACAGCACCGTCGACCCCGTACCGACCAGGAGGCCCCATGACCGCCGTCGCACCCGACACCGCCCAGCACACCGCCCTGCACCCGCGGGTTCGCGACTTCATCTCCGCCGACCGTCCGATGCTGATCGGCGGTGACTGGGTCTTCTCGGAATCGGGCCGCACCTTCGAGACCATCGATCCCGCCACGGCACGGCCGATCACCTCGGTCGCGCACGGCGACGCGGCCGACATCGATCGCGCGGTCCGCGCGGCGCGGCAGGCCTTCGACGACGGGCCGTGGACCCGGATGAAGCCGAACGAGCGCGAGCGCCTCCTCTGGCGGGTCGGCGACATCCTCACCGAACGCGCCGAGGAGTTCGGTCAGCTCGAGGCGCTCGACAACGGCAAGGCGGCCACCATCGCCGCCGCGGTCGACACCAACTGGTCCGCCGACATCTTCCGCTACAACGCGGGCCTCGCCACCAAGATCACCGGGTCCACGGTCGACGTCTCGATGCCGTTCGTGCCCGGCGGCGAATTCCACGCGTACACCCTGCGCGAGCCGGTCGGCGTGTGCGGCCTGATCGTGCCGTGGAACTTCCCGCTGCTGATGGCCGCGTTCAAGCTGGCTCCCGCACTCGCGGCAGGCAACACCGTCATCCTCAAGCCGGCCGAGCAGACCCCGCTGACAGCCCTGCTCCTCGGCGAGGTGTTCCAAGAAGCCGGGTTCCCGCCGGGCGTGGTCAACATCGTCACCGGGTACGGCGAGGCCGGAGCCGCGCTCGCCGCGCACGACGACGTCGACAAGATCGCCTTCACCGGTTCCACCGAGGTCGGCAAGAAGATCGTCGATGCCGCCAAGGGCAATCTCAAGAAGGTGTCGCTGGAGCTCGGCGGCAAGAGCCCCAACATCGTGTTCGCCGACGCGGACTTCGAGAAGGCGGTGGCCGGGTCGGTGGCCGCATGGATGTTCAACCACGGCCAGTGCTGCGTCGCCGGGACCCGGCTGTTCGTCGAACGGCCCATCTTCGACGACTTCACCGCAGCCGTCGCCGAGGCCGCGTCCCAGGCCAAGATCGGCCCCGGCCTCGATCCGACGACCGAGCTCGGTCCGCTGGTCAGCCAGGAGCAGTTCGATCGCGTGTCGGGGTATCTCTCGGCCGGCCTCGCCGACGGGGCACGAGCACTGACCGGCGGAAAGCGTTGGGGCGACGAGGGTTTTTTCATCGAACCGACCGTCTTCGTCGACGTCGAGCCGAGTTTCTCCATCGTGCAGGAGGAGATCTTCGGTCCCGTCGTCGCCGCCATGCCCTTCGACGCCGACACCGGTGTCGCGGCCGCCGCCAACGATTCCATCTACGGTCTGGCCGCGGGCATCTGGACCACCGACCTGTCCAAGGCGCATCGGACCGCTCGGCAGCTCAAGGCCGGCTCGGTGTGGGTGAACCAGTACAACGGCTTCGACACGGCCATGCCGTTCGGCGGTTACAAGCAGTCGGGCTGGGGCCGCGAACTCGGCTCGTCGGCCATCGAGCTCTACACCCAGACCAAGGCCGTCAACATCTCACTTTGATCCCGCATCTCATTTCCGCACTCCCGCAACACGTTAGGAGCCCGATCTCATGACTCTCACCACCAAGGCCGCCGTCCTCACCGGACCCGGAAAGCCGTTCGAGATCGTCGAACTCGACCTCGACGAGCCCCGCGAGGGCGAGGTACTGATCAAGTACACCGCGGCCGGACTGTGCCACTCCGACCTTCACCTCACCGACGGCGACCTCCCGCCCCGCTATCCCATCGTGGGCGGCCACGAGGGTTCGGGGATCATCGAGGCGGTCGGCCCGGGCGTCACGAAGGTCAAGCCCGGCGACCACGTCGTCTGCAGCTTCATCCCGAACTGCGGCACCTGCCGCTACTGCTCGACCGGCCGACAGAACCTCTGCGACATGGGCGCGACCATCCTCGAGGGGTCGATGCCCGACGGCACTTTCCGATTCCACGGTGGGGGTGACGATTTCGGCGCCATGTGCATGCTCGGCACCTTCGCCGAACGCGCGACGATCTCGCAGCACTCGGTGGTCAAGGTCGACGAGTGGCTGCCGCTCGACAAGGCGGTCCTCGTCGGTTGTGGTGTGCCCTCCGGCTGGGGCACGTCGGTGTACGCCGGCGGCGTCCGCGCCGGCGACACGGTCGTCATCTACGGCATCGGCGGACTGGGTATCAACGCGGTGCAGGGCGCGGTGTCCGCGGGGGCCAAGTACGTCGTGGTGGTCGACCCGGTCGCGCTCAAGCGGGACACGGCGCTGAAATTCGGTGCGACGCATGCCTTCGCCGACGCCGCCGAAGCAGCGGAGAAAGTCAACGAGCTGACCTGGGGGCAGGGCGCCGACCAGGCCCTGATCCTCGTCGGCACGGTCGACGCCGAGGTGGTGGCGAACGCGACCGCCGTGGTCGGCAAGGGCGGCACGGTGGTGATCACCGGTCTCGCCGATCCGACGAAGCTGACCGTGCAGGTCTCCGGAACCGACCTCACCCTCAACCAGAAGACGATCAAGGGCAGTCTGTTCGGCTCGGCCAACCCGCAGTACGACATCGTCAAACTGCTCCGACTGTATGACGCCGGGCAGCTCAAGCTCGACGAACTGGTCACCCAGACCTACACCCTCGACCAGGTCAACGACGGGTACCAGGATCTGCGGGACGGCAAGAACATCCGCGGGGTCATCATCCACGCGGAGTGAAACCCGGCCGGTTCGCCCGAGGTGTCGTCTCCCTCGGGCGAACCGGCCACCCAGGCGAACTTGTCGGCCCGCGGGTCAGTCGCTGCCGAGCGCCGCGACGAGTTGCGCCGACCACGTGTCGACGACCAGTGCTCGCCGGGCCGAGTCATCGGACAGGGTGTCCGCCAGACCCAGCCCGCGCGCCATGTCGAGTGTCGCCTGCACGAGCCGAAATCCGGTCTCGTCATCCGGGGACACCCCCATCGCCGCCATCGTGCGCTGGTGGGCCGCGCGGGCGAACTTCGCCTCGAGCGGCAGAATCATCCGCCGCAGTGCGGGATCGGATGCGGCTGCCGCCCACACCTGCAGCGCGGCTTTGAATTCGGTACCGGTGTAGACATCCACGGCCCGCTGCACGGCCCTGACGATCCGGGCGGGCGTGACCTGGTTCGCGGTCACCTCGTCCACCGGCTCCGACGAGGGGGTCGGGTCCACGCCGGCGGCCCGGGTCAGATCCTCGAAGACCTGCTCGAGCGCCGCCGTGATCAGGGCCTCCCTGGTCGGAAAGTGGTGTTGCGCCGCCCCTCGCGAGACCCCGGCGCGTTCGGCGACCGCAGCCACGGTCGCAGCCGCCCAGCCGTCGACGGCCAGCACGTCGACAGTCGACCGCAACAACCGCTCGCGCGTCAGGCGCGACCGTTCCTGTTGCGGCGAGCGGACATTCGCCGACGACGTAGTCAACTCACGCCTCAGTACGACTTCGGCAGTCCGAGGCTGGTCTGCGCCACGAAGTTGAGGATCATCTCCCGGCTCACCGGTGCGATGCGGGCGATCCGGGCGAGGCTCAGCATCGGCGCCAACCCGTACTCGGTGGTCAACCCGTTGCCGCCCAGGGAGTGCACGGCCTGGTCGACAACCTTCACACACGCCTCCGCGGCAGCGTATTTCGCCATGTTGGCCGGTTCCGCGGCGCCCCAGTCGTCACCCTCGTCGTAGAGCGTCGCGGCCTTCTGCATCATCAGCTTGGCCATCTCGAGCTCGACCTTGCCCTGCGCGAGCGGATGGGCGATCGCCTGGTGCGCGCCGATCGGCGTCTTCCACACCGTGCGTTCCTTCACATACGACACCGCCTTGTCGAGCGCGAAGCGACCCATCCCGACGGCCGAGGCCGCGGCCATGATCCGTTCCGGGTTGAGTCCCGCGAACAGCTGGCTGAGTGCGGCGTCCTCGGAGCCGACGAGCGCGTCCGCGGGCAGCCGCACGTCGTCGAGGAAGAGCTGGAACTGCTTTTCGGGGTTCTGCAGTTCCATGTCGATCATGGTGTAGGAGAAGTTCTCGGAGTCGGTCGGCACGATGAAGAGCGCGGGCTTGAGGTTGCCGGTCTTGGCGTCCTCGGTGCGCGCGACGATCAGCACCGCCTGCGCCTGGTCGACGCCGGAGATGTAGACCTTCTGGCCGCTGAGCAGCCAGTCCGAACCGTCCCGGCGCGCCGTTGTGGTGATCTGATGAGAATTGGAGCCGGCGTCGGGTTCGGTGATGCCGAAGGCCATCGTGATCGACCCGTCGGCGAGACCCGGCAGCCAGCGCTGCTTCTGCTCGTCGGTGCCGAAACGCGCGATCACGTTGCCGCAGATGGCCGGTGAGACGACGAGCATCAGCAATCCGGTACCCGATGCGGCGATCTCCTCCATCACGATCGCCAGCTCGTACATACCGGCACCGCCGCCGCCGTACTCCTCGGGGAGATTGACGCCGATGAAACCGAGCTTGCCCGCCTCCGCCCACAATTCGTCGGTCTTGCGTCCGGTGCGGGCACATTCGCGGAAGTACTCCTGGCCGTACTTGGCCGCGAGTCCGGCCACCGCGGCGCGCAGCTCGGCACGCTCGGTGGTCTCCACGAACGGGTTGGTGTCCACGGTCATCTCGATGCTCCCTGCTCTAGGCTTCGATGTGCTTCGTACTGGCGGTGGTTCGCACGCTCAGGCCTGGTAGCCGAGGCGTTTGGCGGCGAGGCCGTTCAAGATCTCGGTGGTGCCTCCGCCGATCCCGATGATGCGCATGTCGCGATACTGTCGCTCGACCTCGGTGCCGGTCATGTAGCCGAGACCGCCGTGGAGCTGAACCGCCTTGTCCGCGACCCACTCTCCGACCTCGACCGCGGTGTTCTTGGCGAAGCACACCTCGGCGATCAGGTCGTCGGTGGACGTGACCTTTCGTTCGACGAGTGCGCGCGTGTAGGTGCGCGCGATGTCGATGCGCCGCGCCATGTCGACCAGCGTGTCCTGCACCGACTGCCGTGCGATGAGGGGTTTGCCGAAGGTCTGCCGGTCGCGCGTCCACTGGAGGGTCAGGTCGAGGCAGCGCTGCGCGCTGGCGTACGCCTGTACGGCGAGGCCGGACCGCTCGGTGACGAAAGCGGTTGCGATCTGGGCGAAGCCGGAGTTCTCCGGGCCGACGAGATTGGTGACGGGCACCCGCGCGTCGACGAAGGACAACTCCGCGGTGTCCGAGCTCCGCCAGCCCATCTTGTCCAGCTTCCGCGTGACGGTGAACCCCGGTGTGTCCTTCTCGACCACCAGCAGGGAGACGCCGCCGGCTCCGGGACCGCCGGTGCGGACGGCGACGACGACGAAATCTGCCCGGACCGCCGAGGTGATGTACGTCTTGGAGCCGTTGACGACGTAGTGGTCACCGTCGCGGTCGGCTCTGGTCGTCAGATGGCCGACGTCACTTCCGCCGCCGGGTTCGGTGATCGCGAGGCTGCCGATCTTCTCCCCGGCCAGCGTGGGTCGGACCCAGCGGTCGATCTGGTCCGGGTCACCCGCCGCGATCAGGTGCGGCAATGCGATGCCGTGGGTGAACAGCGACGCGAACACTCCGCCTGCCGCACCCGCGTAGTGCAGTTCCTCACCGAGGATCGTGGTGTCGATCAGATCGCCACCGGACCCGCCGACCTCCTCCGGGACACCGAGGCCGAACAACCCCAGCTTCGCGGCCTCCACGTGCAGTTCGCGCGGGATGAGGCCGTCCCGCTCCCAGTCGTCTTGGTGCGGGAGGATGTGCTTGTCGACGAATCGGCGCACGGTGGAACGCAATTCGAGGCGCTCCGGGGTTTCCCAGATCGGGTTCGCGATGGGCACAGGCATTCTCCAGTCGGTCGGGGTCCGGGAGGTGGATGGGGTGGGTCGGTCCGGGATCAGCTCGATCGCGGTTCGCGTCCGCGGCCGGGCGGCCCCGCGAAACACTGCGCGATGGACGACCATTCGACGGCGTCGGGCCCGGTCAGTTCGAGCTGTAGATCGGCGAGCGCGCGGCGCTGCGTCACGAGTTGGCAGAAGTCGAGTGCGGGTCCGCGGACCGCGTTCGACGCGTCGGCCGGACCCCACGTCCACCGCTCGCCCGACGGAGCGGTGAGTGCGTAGTGGAACGGCTCGGCCGGTGGGGTCCGGCCGTTGACCATGTAGGCGAAGTCCCGGGTCCGCACGCCGATGTGAGCCACACTGCGGATCCGGTCGGTCGGCAACACGGTGACACCGAGCGCGTCGGCGATGTCGAGACCGTGCGCCCAGGTCTCCATGAGGCGTGCGGTGGCCATCGAGGCCGCGGACATCGGCGGACCGAACCACGGGATCTTGGTGCCGGACGGTACTTCCCGCAGAGCATCGGCGAGCCGCGTGCGAGCCGATCGCCACCTGGCGAGGATCTCGTCCGTCGGCGCTGCCGCTCCGCTCTCCGCGGCATCGTCGACGTAGCTCTCCGGGTTGTTCGACGCGGCCTCGGTGAGCAGCCGGGCGAACTCGTCGGGATCGGCTGCGGCGGTGGTCGCCACTTCGTCGGTCCATGCGAGGTGGGCGATCTGGTGGGCGATGCTCCAGCCGGGCGCAGGCGTCAGGGTGGCCCACCCGGCGTCGTCGAGGTCGGCCACCAGCGCGTCGAGCTGGGCGGATTCGGCCTCGAGATCGGCCACGACGCCGACCACTGCGGCTTGTCCATCGGAAGGCATGCGCTCAGCCTCACACAGGGTTCCAGAAGAATCAAGCGCGCTTGATTGTTTTCAGGCCGGCCTGCCCGGCCGTCGCGACGACGGCCGGGAGACCGCTCAGGAATAGAGGACGTCGACGGTCGCGCGACTGAGTAGCACGTCGTCGTACGACATCATCGTGGCCTCGAAGGAGGAGATCCGGCGGCCGGTCTTGATCGGCACGACCTCCACGACCACCTCACTGCCGTCCACCGCGGGCGACCGGTAGAAGCCGATCGACATGTCTCCGATGGAGTACCCCTGCCCGGCGCCTGCATGGAGATGCCCGGCGTAGGAGGACGCCTGACCGACGATCGTGGCGATCACCCCGCCGTGCATCGTGCCGAACATGTTGCCCATCCACGGATCGGTCGCGCTGCGGAACCGGATACCGGAGTCGCGTTCGGTGGCCGCGTCGAGGATCTCCACCCGGCCGTTCAGAAGCGTCGCCAGCGGCCCGGGCTCGCGCATCTTGTTCGCGATCTCGTCGATCACCTGACGTCCGGACACCGAGCCGGGGATCGGCGCGGGCAGCGCCACGCCGTGATCGGCCGCGCACGTGGGCGGCGCCACGCCGAGCTTGGTCGACGGCGAGTCCCCGGTGAGCGCACGACCCACGCGGACGTTGCGCGCGGCCCCCATGCAGCAGCGCCCGTCCCCGCCGCGGATCTCCACCGACGTGGAACCCCAGCTGTCGTCGTGCATCGCCACCTCCGCCGTCGCGGTGAGGGTCTCGCCCACCCGGGCGCGCCCGTGCGTCGACATCGACAACCGCGCCTGCAGCGTCGCGGCCGCGGGGTCGTCGTGGACACGATGGAACGGGATGCCGCCGCAGTGATCGAACAGGACCGCGAGCGCGGGCAACTCGATGAGTCCACGGTGATCGGCGAACTGCGCACACAGCTCCTGGGTGGCACGCACCCCGGTTTCCGACACGGAGATGTCGCCGACGTGAAATGCGGACAGTGGGTCGTACGGCTCGCTCATGAATTCCCTTCTATCAGCGATGAGCAGCCGATCTCACATTGGAGAGTCGAACATCACTCCCGTACTCTGACCGGGTACGTGTGTCCGAAGTGACGGGAGAGACAGATGCGACGCAAGGCTGTGGCAACACTCGGGGCGATTGCGGCAGTGGGAGCGCTCGCCATGGGAGCCGCGGACGCGCAGGCGGTTCCGGCGGAACGAGCCCTCAGCGTGGAGCAGGTCCCCAACGCCGGGGTCACCATCGACTCGAACCGGGTCACCGGCGGGTTCGCGGCCGGCATCCTGGCCTCGGCGATCGAGCCGGGTGTCACCCGGATCGCGCTCAACACGACGCCGACCGAGGCATGCGCGACCAACCTCGCCGGCGCGCGCGTCGGCATCTCGTGGAGCAACACCACCACCGGGACCTCCGGCGACGAGGTGTTCGCCGCGTGCACCGACGGCCGACCCTCCGACGGCGTCGACGTCGTGACCGGAACGGGTTCCATCGAGTTCACGACGACGATCCTCGGCAAGGGCGATCAGACCTTCACGGTGGTCCCCGGCAGCGGCTCCTTCACTCGCTGATCAGCACGGCCGGGGACGCGTCGCCGTCCCCGGCCGAAGCATCAGTAGACAATTCCGCAAATCTGTACACACGCCGGGTGAACACGTTCTAGATTTGGCCGCATGGCCGAGACAGTCACCCAACTCCTGCACGAGCGCGCCGACGACGACAACCTCGCGATCACATACGAGGGTCGCCAGTGGACGTGGCGTGAATACATCCACGACGCCGGCCGGTATGCGTCGGCGATCCTCGGCGTCGCCGACCCGTCCCGGCCGATGCATGTGGGGGTGCTCCTCGGGAACACACCCGACATGCTGCTGGCCCTGGCGGCCGGCGCACTCGGCGGTTACGTGACGGCCGGTATCAACAACACCCGCCGCGGCGACGGCCTCGCCGCCGACATCCTGCGTGCCGACTGTCAGATCCTGGTCACCGACGCCGACCACCGGGCCCTTCTCGACGGACTGGATCTGCCCGGCGTGACCGTACTCGACACCTCCACCCCGCAGTGGTCGGACATGCTCTCCGGCGCAGGCGAATTGGCCCCGCATTCGGTACCGGGTGCGATGGACACCTTCATGCTGATCTTCACCTCCGGCACCAGCGGAAATCCCAAACCGGTGCAGTTCGCGCACATGATGATGCCCTTCGCGGGCCCGGTGCTCGCCGACAAGTACGACATCGGCCCGGGGGACGTCTGCTACCTGTCGATGCCGCTGTTCCACAGTGCCGCGCTCATGGGCGGGTACTGCGTCGCACTCTGCGGCGGTGCCGCGATCGCGCCGGCCAAGTTCTCCGCATCGACATTCCTCGACGACATCCGCCGATACAACGCCACCTACATGAACTACGTCGGCAAACCGCTTGCCTACATCCTCGCGACCGAACCGAAGCCCGACGACGCCGACAACCCCCTGCGCGTGGCCTTCGGCAACGAGGCCACCGACCGCGACATCGACGATTTCTCCGAACGGTTCGGCTGTACGGTGTGGGACGGCTTCGGTTCCACCGAGCTGGCCATCATCATCACGCGCGAACCGGGCACCCCGCACGGATCGATCGGCAAGGGTTTTCCCAATGTGGCCGTGTACAACTCGGCGACGATGACCGAGTGTCCGCGAGCGGAATTCGACGCCAGCGGGGCGCTGTCCAACTCCGACGACGCCATCGGCGAACTCGTGAACATCGAGGGGGGCGGAATGTTCATGGGTTACTACAACGACTCCGAGGCGACCGACGAGCGACTCCGCAACGGGATGTACTGGTCCGGCGACCTCGCCTACAAGGATGCCGACGGTTGGATCTACCTGGCCGGACGAACCGGCGACTGGATGCGAGTCGACGGCGAGAACATCGCCGCGGGACCGATCGAGCGCATCCTGCTGCGCATCCCGGAGATCAACAGGGTTGCCGTGTATGCCGTTCCCGACGAGCACGTCGGCGACGCGGTGATGGCCGCTGTGGTGCTCCAGGACGATGCCGAACTCACCCCCGAATCCTTCGCCGAACAGCTCGCCGCACAGGCGGACCTGTCGCCCAAGGCGTGGCCCTCGTTCGTACGCATCGCCGACGATCTGCCCTCGACCGCGACCAACAAGATCCTCAAGCGCGCACTCAAGGCAGAGGGGGCCACCGCGGGCGCGGGCACCCTGTGGGTCCGCGAACCACGAACGCGCGTCTATCGAGAAGCCGTCGGCGCCAGCGCATGACGGACACCCAGATGTCCGAGCGCGATTCCCCGGCAGCCGAGGCGTCGTTGTTACCCGAGCTCGGCTACTACGCGCTCTCACGCCACCCGGTCGACCCGGCCGAGCTCGCGGAGGAGGCCCGGCTCGCCGATCGCGCCGGGTTCGGAGCCGCCTTCGTCTCCGAACGCTTCAACGTCAAGGATGCGGCCGTACTCGCCGGCGGCCTCGCCGCGGTCACCACGCGAATGGGTGTTGCCACGGCCGCCACCAACCACAACACGCGACATCCGATCATCACCGCGTCGATGGGCGCCACCCTCTCGACGATGACCGGCGGCAGATTCGCCCTCGGTCTGGGACGCGGTTTCGCGGCGCAGTGGCAGGTGCTCGGCGTGCCCGATGTGACCAGTGCGCAACTCACCGACACCGTCGGTGTCCTGCGAACGCTGTGGCGTGGGGAGATGATCCTCGGACACGACGGCCCGCTCGGCAAGTACGACTACCTCAATCTGGGCGTCGCCGTGCCGCCGGTCCCCATCATGCTGGTGACCATGTCGCCCAACACCTTACGGCTGGCCGGCCGCATCTCCGACGGGGTGGTGCTCCACACCTTCTTCTCCGACGAGGCGACCAGCACCGCGGTTCGAACCGTCCGCGACGCCGCCGAACAGGCCGGTCGGGATCCGGCGGCGATACGGATCTGGTCCGTGCTGGTAACTGTCCCCGACCATTTCGACGACGCGGACCGCCTGCGTCGCCTGTACGGGCGACTCGCGACCTATTTACAGGGGTATCCGGATGTGCTGATGAGGGCCAACGGGTGGGACGTCGACGACCTCGACCGCGTCCGCAGCAGTGCGGCTTTCGCCGGAGCGCGCGGGCCGATCGACGCCACCGCGACGGTCGAGGAACTCTCCGAGCTCGGCGGCGTCATCCCGGCGTCCTGGATCGCCGACAGCGCGGTCGGTGGCGCGGGAGACTGCGCGTCCGCGATCGCCCGGCAGTTCGAGCTCGGCGTCGACTCGGTCATCATGCACGGCGCGGCTCCGTCGGAGCTGCTGCCGGTGGTCGACGCCTATCGGGCGCTGCGACCCGACTTGCCTGCGCTGCACGCGAATCCGGGTGCGATCCACGCCCCGTGATGGCGCCGGCTCCCGCTCAGTCCGGAACGCCGGGCGGCACCGAGTTCAGGAGCGCACCGGCCTCCACCCGCATCTGTTGGCCCGTCACGTATCTGGCGGCGTCAGAGGCCAGATAGAGGACCGCCTCGGTGACGTCCTCCGGTGCGAGCAGATCGACCGGCATCGCGTGCAACGCCGCGAACACGTCTTTGACGTCGTCATATGCCGGCTTGTCCAGGTCCGGTCGGAACAGGCGGTAGATCTCGTCGTGGTGGACCATCGCGGTGTCGACGTTCCCGGGATGAATCGCGTTGACGCGGATGCCCTTCGGCGCCAGATGACGCGCCAGGTCGTTGACGAGCCGGGCGACCGCGCGTTTGGAATGACCGTAACCGCCTGCGCCCGGCCCCGCCTGCGCGGACTCGAACGACGGCATGAACGCGGCCATCGATCCGATGCAGATGATGGACGCCCCCGACTCGAGGTACGGCAACGACAACTCGAGGGTGTTGATGATGCCGCCGAGATTGACCGCGACGGTGTTCATCCACGTCACGGAGGGGCTCTGGGGCCCGAGCGGGCTGATACCGGCGTTGGCGACGACGATGTCGAGTCGTCCGAACTCCGCCACCGCCTCGTCGATCGCGGCCTGAAGGGCGTCGCGGCTGCGCACGTCGGCGATCTTGGCGATGACCCGCCGGTCCGTCGCGTCGACCATCTTCGCGGTCTGCTGCAGATCGTCCGGCGTACTCATCGCGTAGTTGACCGTGGTGATCTGGTCGCAGATGTCGACGGCGATGATGTCGGCACCCTGCTCGGCCATCCGCACTGCGTGGCTACGCCCTTGACCTCGCGCCGCACCGGTGATCAGTGCGACCTTGCCGTCGAGTCTGGTGGTCACTCGGTTCTCCTCGATGTCGGGCCGTTCGCGGTCCGGGCGGCAGGCCCGGCGCGCCGTGCACGCATCCTAAACCGGAACCATCGTCCATGTGGCCGAATGGATTTCCGGAACCGCACGCGGCCCCGTGGCTCACCGGAGATCCGCACGACGCGGACCGGATGCATCCCTGGACACCAGTCCACCGACTGGGTAGTGTCGCACCAACGGTCGGACGTGAGCGCCATCACACCCGCTGTCATTTCCGCCGGCCGGCCGAAAGGATGCCCGCGTGCCCGAGATCGCCGAGATCCCCATCTGCGTCGAGGATCTGACTCCCACATGGTTGACGGAACTGCTGGCGAGCAACGGCCACCCGACGATCATCGAGTCCATCACCGCAGAACCGGTGGGCACCGGACAGATGGCCGGTTCGTACCGGTTGACGTTGAATCACGCTGACAAGTCGGACATCCCGGAAACGATCGTCGCCAAGCTCGCAACCGGGGACGCCGCACAACGGGAGCTCGGCTCGGGTGTGTTCCGTAACGAGGTGCGCTTCTACCGGGACCTCGCTGCGGGTTTCACCGTGCCGACGCCCACCTGCTTCGCCACGACGATCTCCGACGCGGGCACCGAGTTCGTGCTCCTGCTCGAGGACATGGGCAGCGCCGTCCAGGGCGATCAGATCTCCGGATGTTCGGCCGCACAGGCCGAGTCGGTCGCCGTCGCGGCCGCGGGCCTGCATGCACCCCGCTGGAACGACCCCACCCTCTTGGCGGAGATCCCGCTGCCCACCGCCTCCGATCGCGAGGTGATGGAGTCGATACTCGGCCCCATGGCCGAGCTGTATCGCGATCGTTTCGCGCCCGACGGTCTGTCGTCGTCGGCCATCGACTGGCTTGTCCGCGAGGCCGGTGACTGGCTCGTCGCCCCATTGACGAACACCGCCCTCATCCACGGTGATCTGCGCGTCGACAACATTCTCTTCGGACCGATGGGCGAGGTCACGGTCATCGACTGGCAGACCATCACCACCGGCAACGCACTCCGGGACATCGCCTTCCTGCTGAGCACCAGCCTGACGACCGAGGATCGTCGCCGACACGAACGCGGCATCGTGGCGTCGTATCATCGCGCGCTGGTCACCGCGGGTGTCGAGAACTACACGCTCGACGAATGTTGGGACGACTATGTCGGCAACCTGATCCAGGCACCGCTCATCATTGTCTTCGGTTCCGCCGCTGCGCAACCCACCGAGCGTGGCACGGCGATGTTCGACGCCATGCTGTCCCGGAGCGCCGCCGCCATCGACGATCTCACCCCCGGCGGTCTCTGACCCGTGCCGTCACTCGTCATCGGCGGCAACGGATTTCTCGGCTCCCGCCTCGTGCGCCAGCTCGTCGACTCCGGCGAAGACGTCCGCGTCCTGACCCGCTCGACGAGTGACCTCCGATCGCTCACCGGGCTCGACGTCGAGCATGTCACCGGCGATCTCTTCGACGACGCATCCCTCGAGCGGGCCATGCGCGGTTGCGAGGTGGTGTTCCACTGCGCCGTCGACACCCGCGCATGGTTGCGCGATGCCACTCCGCTCTACCGCACTAACGTCGATGCGCTGAGATCGGTGCTGGACGTCGCCGCCCGGCAGTCGTTGCGCAGGTTCGTGTTCACCAGCAGTATCGCCACCATCGGTCGGGTTCGGGGTCGCCCGGCGATCGAATCCGATCGGTTCAACTGGTCGCGACAGGCGCCCGATTACGTCAAGAGCCGCGTGGCGGCCGAGGATCTGGTGCTGCAGCGGGCCCGGGACGGCGCGGTGCCCGCGGTCGCCATGTGCGTGGCCAACACCTACGGCCCTGGCGACTGGCAGCCCACACCACACGGCGCGTTCGTCGCCGGTGCGGCACTCGGCAAGCTGCCGTTCAGTATTCGCGGGTGCCGCGCCGAGTCCGTCGGCATCGACGACGCGGCGTCGGCGCTCCACCTCGCGGCCGGTCATGGGAAGGTGGGCGAACGCTACATCGTCTCCGAGCGCGCGATCGACACCGGTGAGGTCGTGTCGATCGCGGCGGCAACGGCAGAACGCCCGCCCCCACGACTGGTGCTGAACAGGCCCGCGCTCTATGCCTGCGGCGCGGCGGGTTCCGCCCGTGCCGCCCTGACACGACGTCCCGTGCAGCTGACGATCCCGTCGGTCCGTCTGATGCACGTCATGTCCGAGATGGATCACGGCAAGGCCGAACGCGACCTCGGTTGGCATCCCCAGCCGGTCACCGACGCCATCGCCGAAGGCGCCCGGTTCTGGCTCGAGCGCCGCGCCGCGCGAAAGGGCAGTGGCTCCTGAGGCGTTCCGTCAGCGCACGGCAGGGCCGGCCAGGATGTCGGCGAGTTCGTCGAGGCTGTACGGCGAGGTGTCCTTGTGATCGCGGTAGGCGACGAAGCTCGCCTGCTGCGTCTCGAACCGGCCGATGAAACCACCGGCTGCACTGAAGATCTCGCCGGAGATGTGCTCTGCTGCGTCGCCGGCGAGGAAGACGTAGAGCGGGGCGACGTACTCCGGCGGCGCGGGATCGAGCGCGGCGTCACGGGTGAGATCGTCGAGTATCCCCCGACGGTGCAGACCTTCGATGTGCGCGACGTAGTCGTTCCCCGACGACAGGCGCGACTTCGCGCCGGGCATCACCACGTTCACCCGGACATGGTGATCCCGGAGGTCGGCGGCCGCGGCCAGCGCGAGCGCGTTGACGCCGCCCTTGGCGGCGGGATAGCCACTGCCCCCGAACATGCCGAGAGAGGCCGCCGAGCCGGTGAGGACGATCGATCCCGATTCCTGCTCGACGAACACCCGTCCCGCCGCCTGTACGAGGTGGAAGGCGCTCATCAGATGGGCGTCGAGTTGCTCGCGGAACTCGGCGTGGGTGATCGTCAACACCGTCGACGCCGGCGGTTCCGCGATCCCGGCACAGTTGATGGCGATGTCGAGCGCGCCGAACTCCTCGAGCGCCGCCTCGACCATGGCCTGCGCCACACCGTCGTCACCGGCGGACCCGGTGACCCCCACGGCATATCCCCCGCCGCCACGGATCTCGGCGACCGTGGCGTCGACGGCCTCCGGGTCGCGTCCGTTGACGACCACCGAGACACCCTGTCCCGACAGGGCATACGCGACCGCCAGACCGATACCTCGCGTCGCACCCGCGACGACGGCGACCCGGCCGCCGAGTCCGGCGGAGCCGGGTGACCGGCCCCCGCCGGAGGTCACGCCGAGCTGCCGACCGGAGTGATCGGGATCGACCGTCCGCGGTCGGTGAACTCGAAGGTCGCGCCGCCGCTGAACCGTGCGACGGACACCTCACCGAACTCCTTGCGGGCGGTGTCGGACATCCCGAACCGCACCCGTAACTCGCCGTCGACGACTTCGGCGTCGACGATGGCCAGGTACGGGTCGACCGCGGTCGCCGCGGCCTGCAGCGGCTCGAGGTGGTCCACGTCGATGATCGACATCCACCCGCCGTCGGTCATCGCGTGCGACTCCTGAGGTATCCGTACCAGGGCCGTATCGCCGTCGACCTCGGTGGTCAGCCCGGTGTACTGGACGGGACCGAAGCACGGATGCAGGGCCAGCACCTCGGCGAAGCCCGCCGTGCCGGAGGGCAGGTCGAGTGCGGCGCGGATCCGATCGGCGGCGAGTCCGGCGATCCCGATCAGCTGTTTGCGGAAGATCTCGATGGTCTGCGCCGGGTTGTCGGCGGACCGGCGCAGGCTCACGAGGAAACCGAGAGACAGCAGCTGGTGTTGCAGCGCAACCTCTTCGGCAACCCGCACCAGCGCCGATGTCGACCACTCCGCGAACTGAAGGTCCTCGACGAGAGGCCCCCGGTAGTCGACCCAGCCGTCTGTCTCAGAACGGTCGATCGGCGACAGGACGAGCTGACCCGCCCGGGTGGCGAACATGTCGACCGAGTCGGGCGGCAACGGGAGCTCGTCGCGATCGGGCTCGATCGTGACCGTCCACTCGCAGTGCGGAGTCCGGTCGGCGGGGCGCCGGGGCGGACGATGCACGGGCCGGATCCGGGCGCGACGGTTGGTGGCGATGGCTGTCGCGTCGAAGGTCGGGTCCTCGATGTCGTGGCACATCGTCGTGACGTAGTCGTCACCGAGGGGCTCGACGTCGAGCAGGGCGCCGCAGTGATCGAGCACGAAGGAACCGTGATACTCGTCGTCGATCCGGTAGCGGAAGTCCATGAACTGCGGCGGCGCACCGATGTCGAGCTGCAGACACTTGAACATGTCCTCGACACCGTCGCCGTCGATCCCCAGGGCACTACGCATCCGGTGCGTGTAGACGGGGCTGGCCGCCATCCATTCCTCGATGGCGATCCGGCCCATCACGTCCCGCCCGAAGGCGCTGATGAGGTGTGCCATCCCGCTGCGGTCGATCATCTGGCCCGAGAGCAACAGCTCGGGCACGAGCACGGCCAGCTGATCCTGACTCAGACCTTGGTAGGTCGGGGCTGTATGAGTCATGTCAGATCACCAGAACGCGACCGGCGCCTTGCCGAAGTCGTACCACCCCGGCAGGTTTCCCGGTGCCGACTTCTCGACCCGCTTCAGCATCGGCTCGCTCATCGCGTTGTCCTTCATCATCTCGATGAAGAGCGCGGAGACGTTGCCGTAGTCGAAGAAATCACGCTGCCAGGAGAATTGGAAGTTCCCTCCGTACTTGAACCAACTGCCCTGGATGCCCTCCAGCGCGTAGTGGCTGCCGTCGGCGCGGGTGCCCTCGTAGATCTGCTTCCACAACCCGATCATGTCGCCGGTGCGGTCGTCGATCACCCACGCCTGGTACGGGTACTCCCAGCCCTGCAGGCCTTCCATCTCCTGACCCAGGGCGAGCTCGCGGATCTCTTCACGGCCGACCGCCATGAAGTCCTTCTTGGGACCGTAGTTCCACCCGTAGGTGGCGTCCTCGGTGTAGAAGTCGGCGAGGGGCTTCCAGTCCCCCGCCTTCTCGGCCTCGATGTTGGCGGCGAGCCACCGCTCCTTCATCTCTTCCAGTTCGGCGCGATCAAAAGACATGTGTGACACCTTCATTCGTCGTCGTGGGTGACGTGTTGACTGGCTTGGTCCTCGATGATCCGGAGAGCCTGCGTCGGGCAGAAATGGACACCCGCCTCGACCTCGGCACGTTTCGACTCGTCGGGGTCGGCGTCGAGGATCTCGACGTGGTCCGTGTGCGCGGCGAAGACGTCTGGCGCCTCCATCTCGCACATGCCGTGCCCCTGGCACAGATCCAGATCGACCTCGACGCGCATCAGGAAGCCTGGCGCTTCCGGTACGCGACCCGGCAAGGCTGCTGGAGTTGGACGACCATCTTCGAGTGGTCGTTCCGGTAGCTGTCCGCGGGTTGGAGCATCTCGAACTCGTAGTTCTGGAAGAGCACCGAGAAGATGGCCTTGAGCTGCATGATCGCGAATTGCGCTCCGACGCAACGGTGGCGACCGGCGCCGAAGGGGATCCACGTCCACCGGTTGACGAGATCCTCCTGGCGGGGCTTGTCGTACCGGTCGGGATCGAAGGTGTCCGCATCGGGGAAGTCCTCGGGCAGACGGTTGGAGATGGCCGGCGAGACGGCGATCGACTGACCGGCCTTCACCTCGAGATCCTCGACGTGGAAGTCGTTCTGCACCACACGCATCAGGATGATCAGCGGCGGGTGGAGCCGCAGCGCCTCCTTGAGCGCGTTCTCCAGCTGCGGCATCTGCCGGGTGTGGGCGAAGGTGTACTCCGGGCGTTCGCCGGGCGGGGTCTCGCCGTAGATCTCGTCCAGCTCCGCATACACCCGCGCCATGTATTCGGGGTTGCGCAGCAGCTCGATGAGTGTCCAGGCCGCGGTTCCCGACGTGGTGTGGTGACCGGCGAACATCATCGAGATGAACATGCCGGTGATCGTGTTCGCATCGAAACCGACCTGGACGAGCACGTCCATCAGGTCGCGATCCTCCTTGTCCTCGGTGGGATTCGCGATCCGCTCGTCCATGACGCCCTGGATGAACTCGACCAACTCGGCACGCGCCTCGTCGCGCTTGCGGAAGCTCTCGATGTCGGCGTTGTAGTCCACGTAGGCGATCGGGTCGGTGCCCTTCTCCAGGTCGTGGAAGAGGTGCGCGATGTGTCCGCTGAGCCGCTCGCGGAACTTGCGACCGATGAGGCAGGCCGACGAGGTGTACAGCGTCAGCTCGGAGAAGAAGTCGAGCAGGTCGATCTCACCCTCGTCACCCCACTCGGAGATGATGCGCTCGGCCTCGTTGGGGATGGTCACCGCGTGCTGTTTCATGTGGGCGCCCTTGAGCGCCGAATTGTGAATGGCCTTGGACCGCTCCTCGGGGCTCGCATCGAACACGACGCCCTCCCCGAACACCGGGGTCATGAACGGATAGGCCGCGGCCTGGTCGAGGTCCTCCTCCGGGGCGCGGAAGAACTCCTCGCTCGCGGCGGCCCCCGAGACGAGCACCACCTCCCGGTCGGCGAGCTGGAACATGCCGACGTCCCCGCATTCCTCGCGGACCCGCCAGAACAGCGAGATCGGGTCGGTGGCGAGTTCGTCGAGGTGCCCGTGCTCGCCCTCGCCGCCCGAGACGCGATCGGGTTGCCTCAGGCCTGATTCGGTGGTGGCGGTCATCGATCCGTCCCCTTCTCCTGTGTTGCCTGTCGTTTGTTGTCGCTCACCGCGCCCTCGGCCTCCACATCGACCGATCGCATGTGAGCACCGCGGGGCATGGTCACCATGGCCGCGACGGCCTGCGCGATGTGTTCGGGCGCGAGGAAGTTGCCGTGCCGGGCGAGACCGTGGGCGATCCAGTCGTTGAGCATGTTCTCGGTTGCCGTCGCGTCGAGGTTCATCCCCATCCCGGTGATGGTCTGCCCGGGACGGACCACCCCGGCGCGCACGCCGGTGCCCTCGAGTTCGAGCTGGATGGTCGCCACGAGGCCGTCGATCCCCGACTTGGCCGCGACATACGCCGACGACCAGGGACGCGGGTGGGCGGCGACGTCCGATCCGATGAACACGAAATCGCCTCGGGCACGGTCGATCATCCCGCGGATCGCAGCCCGGTAGATCCGGTAGGCGCCGTTGAGGTGGATGTTGACCTGGTCGGCGAAGTGCTGCGTACCGGTCTCGTAGGACAGACCGATCGCGAGATCCCCGGCACCGGCGACGACGATCTCGAGATCGCCGAGTGCCGCCTGGGCCTTGGCCACGCAATCGATGACGGATTGTTCGTCGGTGACGTCGAGCGGCACGGCAACCGCCTCGCCACCGGCGGTGGTGATCTTGTCGGCGAGTTCTTGCAGCTTTTCCACGCGCCGTGCCGCCAGGGCCACCGGATGGCCTGCGGCGGCCAGGTATTCGGCGGTCGCCGCACCGATGCCCGACGAGGCGCCGGCGATGAGTACGGGACGACGCTGCGGGTGGGGTCGGAATGCCATCAGCGCACCGTCACCTTCACCGGCAGATCGGCGAAGCCGCGCACGTTGACCGAGTGCACCCGCACCGCCTTGTCGATGTCGATGTCGACCGATCGGATCGACTTCACGACCTCGCCGAGTCCGATGTTCGCCTCGAGGCGCGCGAGGTGTGCGCCGAGGCAGAAGTGGGCGCCCAGGCCGAAACTCATCAGCGCCTGACTGCAGTCCCGTCCGATCTGGTACCGGTCGGCGTCGGTGCCGAAGACCTCGGTGTCGCGGTTGGCCGAGCCGACGAGCAGCAGCACGCGATCCCCCGCGGGGATCACGAAGTCACCGTAGGGCGCGTCCTCGACCACTCGTCGGACGACGATCTGTGTCGAGTTGTCGTATCGCAGGGTCTCCTCGGTCCACTCCGGAACGACGACCTCCGGATCGGCGAAGACCTTGGCCAACTCATCGGGATTACGCCACCCCCAATAGAGGGCGTTGGCAAGGAGTTTGGTGGTCGTCTCGTTGCCTGCGACCACCATCAGCACCATGAAGCCGACGATCTCGTCGTCGGTGAGCCTCGTCTTCGTGCCGGACTCGTCGTCGATCTCGGCCTCGAGGAGCGCCGACACCAGATCCTCGCCGGGGTTCTTGCGGCGGTCGGCGATGAGCTCCGAATAGTACTTGTGCAGTTCGATGTACGCGTAGATGGCCGCCTCGGGGAGGTCGAGATCCCCGTCCTCGCGGTGCAGCAGCAGGTCGGACTGGTGACGCAGCTGGGTGCGGTCGGCCTCGGGGACGCCGAGCAGCTCGGAGACCACATCCATCGGCAGCAGCGCGGCGAAGTCGTGCACGAAGTCGAATTCGCCCTTGTCGAGGCACCTGCTCCAGTGCTGGTGGGTCAATGCGGTGATCCGGCCGGTCAGTTCGTTGACGCGCCGAGGCGTGAAGCCTTTCGACACCAGCTTGCGGATTCGCATGTGCTTGGGATCATCCATGGCCAGGAACGACATCGACTTGTGGGCGTCGGGGCCGTAGGCCGAGGGGTCCATCGACACGCCCCAGCTGTTCGAGAGTCGTTGCGTGTCCCGGAAAGCGGCGCGGACGTCGGCGTGGCCCGCCAGCGCCCAGAAGTCCATTCCGGCGTTGTAGTAGACCGGTGACTCCTCGCGCAGGCGAAGGTAGGTCGGGTACGGATCCTCGTGGAAGCCGTAGGCATACGGGTCGAAGGGGAGCTCGTGCTCCATCCCCGACACCGCCGTCGTTTCGGTCATCACTTCTCCATCAGTAGATGTGCGGCTGCGACAAGACGTTCGGAGGTCTGCTCGTAGGTCATGTGACCCATGCCGGCATAGACGAGGCCGCCGGAGTAGATCATCTCGAGGGCGTCGAGCAAGGGGCCGGGGTTCTCCGGGTCCTCCTCGAGCGCGGCGGCGAGGCGACGGCGGATGAACGCGCCGATACGGACCCGGAGGTGTTCGACGTCGGGATCGGTGCCCAGCAGCGCCACGGTGACCGCTCCCCCGAGCTGGCCCTCACCGGCCACCACGAGCGCGACCTCGCGCAGGACCTGCGCGACCCGTTCGGTGGCCGACGCGTTCGGATCCGGCTCCAGCACACCGGCGGAGAGCCGACGCCAGAACACCTCCGCCACGAGGTGGCTCTTCGACGAGAAGTAGGTGTACGCCGTCGCGGGCGCGACGCCGGCGATCTTGGCCACCGTCCGCACGGTCAGGCCGTCGAAACCCTCTGCATTCAGCACGTCGACCGCGGCGTCGGTGAGGCGTGTGACCGTCTCCGCCTGCTGCTGCGTCAGCCTGCGACGAGTGGATTCCTGAGATACGGGGCTGGACATGTGAGCCACGCTACACTAGCTTTGAACGCGAGTCCAGACACCTGTCCAGATGGAGTTCCAGCTGATGCCCCTTCGCCCCGAAACCTCGTCGGATCTGCTGATCGACGGAAAACTCACCCCAGGTAGCGGCGGCGTCTTCGACGTCGTCAATCCCGCGACCGAGGAGGTCATCGGACAGGCCGCCGACGGCACGTCCGAGGACATGGACGCGGCCATCGCGGCTGCGCGCACCGCCTTCGACACCACCGACTGGTCGCGCGACCACGCATTCCGTGCTCGGTGCCTCCGTCAGCTGCGCGATGCACTCCTCGCCCACGGCGACGAGTTCCGCGAGCTCACCATCGCCGAGGTGGGCTGCCCCGCGTTCCTGACCCACGGACCGCAGTTCGACGGTCCCGTCACCGATCTCGGCTACTTCGCCGACCTGGCCGAGAACTACGAGTGGACCCGCGACCTCGGTACCGCCAAGCCGATGGGGCTCAAGAACCACCGGGAACTGCGTTCGGAGGCCGTCGGTGTCGTCGGCGCGATCACGCCGTGGAACTTCCCGCACCAGATCAACTTCGCCAAGATCGGGCCCGCGCTCGCCGCCGGGTGCACCGTGGTCCTCAAGCCCGCACCCGACACCCCCTGGTGCGCAGCGCTGGTCGGCAAGATCGTCGCCGAGGAGACCGACTTCCCACCCGGCGTTCTCAACATCGTCACCTCGACCGACCATCAGCTGGGCGCACAACTCAGCACCGACCCCCGCGTCGACCTGGTCTCGTTCACCGGCTCCACCGCAACGGGCAAGAAGGTGATGGCCGCCGCGGCCGAGTCACTGAAGAAGGTGTTCCTCGAACTGGGCGGGAAGTCGGCCTTCCTCGTCCTCGACGACGCCGACATCGGATCCGCCTGCGCCATGGCCGCGTTCAACGTCGTCACCCATGCCGGCCAGGGGTGCGCCATCACGACGCGCCTGGTGGTGCCGCGCACCAAGCTCGACGAGGCCATCACCGCCACCCGCGACGCGATGGCCGGGCTACCCGCAGGCGATCCGACCGACGGCGGCACCATCTGCGGTCCGGTCATCTCCGCCCGGCAGCGGCAGCGCATCGAGTCCTACATCGAACTGGCCACCAGCGAGGGCGGCACCATCGAGATCGGCGGCGGGCGCCCCACTGACAAGCCGGCCGGGTTCTTCGTGGAACCGACCCTCATCTCGGGCCTGGACAATTCGGCGCGCGTCGCACAGGAGGAGATCTTCGGGCCGGTGCTGGTCATCATCCCCCACGACGGTGACGACGACGCCATCCGCATCGCCAACGACTCGCCATACGGCCTGTCCGGCATGGTCTACGGGACCGACGAGGAGCGGATCGACAAGGTGGTCAACGGAGTACGCACCGGCACGATGGGCGTCAACGGCGGCATCTGGTACGCCGCCGATGTCCCGTTCGGTGGTTTCAAACAGTCCGGGATCGGCCGGGAAATGGGCGTCGCGGGCTTCGAGGAGTACCTCGAGACCAAGGCCGTCGCTCGCCCGGCGTGACCCTTCGAGGCTCGTCGCTATCGCTCCTCGCACCTCAGGGAGCAGATTCCACCGCCCCCTGAGGTGCGAGCCAAGCAACACCCCCGCCCCCTGAGGTGCGAGCGCAGCGAGCCACGAAGGGCAGTACATCAACCACACAGAGAGCAGGACAATGAGTTCCAAGCGTTTCGAGAACAAGACCATCATCGTCACCGGCGCCGCCGGTGGTATCGGTGAGGCGTACGCCCGGGCGCTCGCCGCCGAGGGCGCCAACGTCGTGATCGCCGACCTCGCCGACGAGAAGGGCAAGCAGGTCGCCGCCGACATCGGCGGACTGTACGTGAACACCGATGTCGCCGACGAGGACTCGGCGAAGGCGTTGGCCGCCGCGACCGTCGACGCGTACGGCTCCATCGACGGCCTGGTGAACAACGCCGCGATCTACGGTGGGATGAAGCTCGACTTCCTCATCACGGTGCCGTGGGATTACTACAAGAAGTTCATGAGCGTCAACCTCGACGGCGCGCTCAACGTGACCCGCGCGGTGTACCCGCACATGACCAACGGCGGCGGTGCGATCGTCAACCAGTCGTCCACCGCCGCATGGCTCTACAGCGGCTTCTATGGTCTCGCCAAGGTCGGCGTGAACGGTCTGACCCAGCAGCTCGCGACCGAGCTGGGCGGACAGAACATCCGCGTCAACGCCATCGCCCCCGGACCCATCGACACCGAGGCGACCCGCACGACGACCCCGAAGGAGATGGTCGCCGACATCGTGAACCGGCTGCCACTCAAGCGTTTCGGCACGCCGGAGGACCTGGTCGGGATGTGCCTGTTCTTGCTGTCGGACGAGGCGGGTTGGATCACCGGACAGATCTTCAACGTCGACGGCGGTCAGGTCATCCGCTCATGAGCGAACCGTCCGACCCGCAGCCGGAGCCGATCCGCCTGGGTTATGTCGGGCTCGGCAACATCGGCGGACCGATGGCCGGCAGCCTGGCCGCCTGGTCCGGCGGACTGACGGTCTTCGACCTGTCCGCCGACGCCATCGCGAAGGTCGTCGAGAAGGGCGCGACCGCCGCGGATTCGCTCGCCGACCTCGCCTCGACGACCGACATCATCGGCATCTGCGTCCTCGACGACGACCAGGTCCGGACCGTCGTGAGCGGGCCCGACGGGCTGCTCGCGACGGCCCGGCCCGGCACCGTCATCACCGTGCACTCCACGATCGGCCCCGACACGGCCGCCGATCTCGCCGAACAGTGCGCGGCACGGGAGGTCACCCTCCTCGACGCCCCGATCTCCGGTGGCGCCATGGGTGCCGCCTCGGGTCGGCTCGCCATCATGGTCGGCGGCCCCCGCGCCGCCTACGAGAAGCTGAAGGAACCCTTCGCACTCACCGCGGACATGCTCGTCCACGCGGGTCCCGAGGTCGGTGCGGGCACCCGGATGAAGCTGGCCCGCAACCTGCTTCACTTCATCTCGTTCACCGCCACCACCGAGGCGGCGCGGCTCGCCGAGGCCGCGGGCCTCGACATCACCAAGCTCGGCAAGGTCGTCCGCCATTCCGACGCCGTGACCGGCGGAGCCGGCGCGATCATGCTGCGGGAGACCACCGCGGCCGTCGACGCCGACGATCCGTGGTACGGAATCCTCACCGGCGTTCGTACACTGGGCGAGAAGGATCTGTCGCTCGCTCTCGCGCTCGGGAACGAGCTCGGCGTCGACCTGCCACTGGGGCAGATCGCACTCCGCGACCTGGCCGCCGGCCTCGGCGTCCCTCACCCGCAAGGAGAATCCGCATGACCCGATCCAACATCTCCGACGACGCACCCGGCGAGGTGCGCAAACGCGCCCTCGAGAAGATGTCGGAGGTCTACGGCTGGGATGTCAGCGACGGTCCAGGCGACTATTTCGCCCACACCGCCGATCAGGTGTTCGGGAACGTCTGGGCGCGTGAGGGTCTGACCAACCGGGATCGCCGGTTGATCCTGCTCGGCGCTCTGGCCGCGAGCAACAACATAGATGTCGCCGAGATCCAGGCCGGGGCCGCGCTCGGCAACGGCGAGCTCACGCCCGAGCAGCTCGAGGAGATCAGTCTCTTCCTGTGTTACTACGTCGGTTGGCCGCAGGGCACCAAGATGCACTTCATGTTCGGTGAGGTGATCAAGAAGTTCCGGAAGAACCAGTGATGATGCCCATCGGCTTTCGGCCGCTTTCCGGCGGTAACGGATGCTCGCTGTTGAGCGCGTCGCCGCTGCCCGATCTGGTCGCGGCCGGATACACCGAGACCGAGTACGCCGCGTCGGGCACCGCCGAACAACTCGTCGGCGACTCGCTCGTGCCGCCTGCGGACTTCACCACCCGCATCGTCTCGCGCAGGCCCGACGACCCGTCGTCGTTCAGCGGTTGCGTCGTCGTCGAATGGCTCAACGTCAGCAGCGGCAACGACGCCGCGCCCGAGTACTCCTACCTCGCGGCCGAGATCGTGCGGGCCGGGCACGCCTGGGTGGGTGTCTCGGCGCAGTACGTCGGGGTCGAGGGGGGCGCCGGTTCGGTCGGTATGGCGACCGGCGATCCCCAGAGCCTCGCCGACAAGGACCCGGAACGCTATGCCGGACTGCATCATCCCGGCGACGCGTACTGCTACGACATCTTCGGTTCGATGGGCCGAGCCGTACGCGCCACGTCGGCGTCGGACCATCCGTTGTCCGGCCTGGATGTGCGCACCGTGCTCGCCGTCGGCGAGTCGCAGTCGGCGATGGCTCTCACGACCTACGTCAACACGGTGGGCGCGGTCGCGGGGATCTTCGACGGCTACCTCATCCACAGTCGCGCCGCAGCCGGACTCCCCGCAGGCGACGTGGGCACCGGGATCGACGTATCGGTCGTCTTCGGGTGCGAGCCGACGACCCTGCGCACCGACCTCGTCTCACCGGTCTTCGTGGTGCAGACCGAGACCGAGGTGTTGACGAACTTCCGCTATCACGTGGTGCGCCAGCCGGACACGGACCGCCTCCGGGTGTGGGAGGTCGCGGGCGCCTCGCACGCCGATCTCCACCAGATCGGGGACTTCGAAGAGTTCCTCGGTTGCCCCGACCCGGTCAACCGAGGCCAACAGCGGTTCGTGCTGCGCGCCGCACTCCGGCATCTGCAGTCCTGGGTGGCCGGCGGCACTCCACCTCCGGTCGGAGAACCTCTCGTTCTGCGCACCACCGACGGTGCCGAGCCTGCTTTCGCCGTCGACGATCTCGGCAATGTCCGCGGCGGCGTCCGCACACCGTGTGTCGATGCCCCCACGCAGGTACTGAGCGGTGTTGTCGCCAACCCGATCTCGCGCATCTGCCTGCTGTTCGGATCGACCGCGCCTGTCGCCGGTGACGTCCTCACCGCAAGGTACGGGACACGAGCCCAGTACGAGAAGCACTACCGCGACGCGTGCGATGCCGCGATCGCCGCCGGGTTCGTCGTCGACGAGGACCGCGACGAGCTCCTCGCGGACGCCAACCCGGAGCTCGTCCCGGCGTGAGTGGGGGGTGAGCGTCGACGCCCATCCCGCGGCGCGCGCTCGCGCCCACATCTTCCGTTCCCGCTCACCCGATTTCGGTGAGCGGGAACGGAAGAGGTGAGCGAGCGGGCACGCGCTCGTTCAGATCAAGGACCGCAGGCCGGGTTCGCTGTCGGACCGCGGGGCAGGGGGCGGTTCCCCGAGGAAGCCATCGGTGGCCTGCCGAATCCCGTTCGAGATGGCGTGACCCACATGGCTTCCGGAGTACCAGTGGACGCGCCCGCCCCAGTGCCGGTGAAGTTGTTGCGCCGCCGACACCGAGGTCACCCTGTCGTTGAGGGCGGCGACCACCATGCGACGGTCCGGGACCGCGATCGGCTCGACCGACAGCGGGTTGATCACCGAACCCACCGCGCGGACCGCGTCGCTACGCATCAGCGATGCGAGGTACTTCCCCTTGGAACCGCCGCGTTCCATGTGATGGGCGAGGGTCGCGTGCATCTCCAGCATCGGCACCACCGCGAGAACCGAGCTGATCCGCGGATCGGTAGAGGCGACCATTGCCGCGATGGGTCCGCCCAGAGACGTGCCCGCGATGGCGATGTCGGCAGGCTCCTGGTCCTCGATCCATGAGATGAGCGAACGGATCTCGGCGATCGCGCGAATGGTGATGACCGTGTTCACCAGCGGGTCGAAACCGGGGTAGGCCACTTTCTTCACCCGCCGGGAACCATGTGCCGGAAGGACCGGGAAGACCACGTCGTACCCGAGCTTGTTGTAGAGGTGCGCGGCGCGGAAGGCGTAGAGATCATCGGCGCGTCCCTGCGCGGCACCGTGGACCCAGATGAGCCACCGGCGTCCCGGTTCACGCCGCGACAGCACCCGGACCGACGCGATGCCGTCGGCATAGGGGTCGACCGCGGCCACCGACTCGGGCACCGGAGCGCTCACCGAGTAGTCGATGTGGTCGAACGACGTCGTCCCGAACAGCTTTCGGTCACGTGCGAGGATCTTCGGCGGGCCGGGATCGCGGTGGACGCCCGTCGGTCCCAACCGCGCGAGCTCACCGCCGACCTCCGCGCACCGATGCACCGCCTGCTCCACCGACTCGATGGGCGGGATGTCCCGGATCACGGAGTTGACCGCGATGAACAGCTCGTCGACAGCGGTCTCGCCGACCATCCTTGGCCCGAAGTCGGCGGGCGGGATGCCTGCGGTCGGGTCACCGCGTCCGGCGGCACGTGAACTGCCCACCGCCCGCGGTAGCACTCCTGCGAACAGTCCGATGCGGGCGGCGCCCGACTCCCAATCGATCAACTGGCCTCCTGTGCCATCTCACCGATGCCCAGTGCCTCGCTCGTCTCCTCGACGGCGTCGGCGACCCGCTGGAGGAACCGGCTCGGGTCGGGCATCGATTCCGGTGTCGCGATCAGCCCCATGCTGAGTGTGCCGGCGTAGCTGTACGTGGTGAGGTTCACGTCGGCGGGAGCGATCGCCAGGGCGAACGAGATCCACTCGACGACCTCGATGTCACCGACCCACCGTCTCGTTCGCGGACCGGGGAGGTTGGCGGTGGTGATGTTGTTCATCACGAGCGGAACGCGGTGGGCGGCCAGACCGCGGAAGACCGGGCCCAGTCGACCGGTGTAGGTGGCGAGCTTGTCGGTGAGTTCGAACCCGACGTCGCGCCGGCACTGCACGGTGGCGGCGCAGCTCTCGCCGGTCGAGACGACGCGTTCGACGGGGTCGGCGAGGTCCGAGCGCAGATAGGCCATGGCAGTGGCGATCTCGTTGCCCTGGACCCGCGTCGAGGCCAAGTCCTTGCAGACGCCGAAGATGGTGACCGCGGTACCGGGGTCCTCGCCGCGCGCGATGAGCTCTTCACGGACCGCGCCCGCGATCACGCCGTGTAGGGCGCCGTTCACGGTGGTGCCCGCGGCGAGCGCGATGCGCTGGACCGCCGCGAGGGAGATCTGACCGGAGGCGCACACCCGCTCGTCGCCGCTGCGAGCATTGAAACTGCTGCGGCGCACCGTCAGTGGCTTGGGGATCCGACCGGCGTTGTCCGCGTGGCGCTTCGCGGCGAACGCGCGCGTGAGGGCCGAGGCCACCGACGGCAGGCCACGGACCATACGCCACGATTCCGCGCGTGCGGCGCGTGCGAGATCGTCGGCGTCATGGGAGTTGTGGGCCTCCGGGATCGGCGCAGGACGAACGTGCTGACCGGGTTCGGCCGTCGCGGCCATGAAGGTGTTGAGCGCGGCGAGACCATCGGCGACAGCGTGGTGGACCCGCACCACGACTGCCTGGCGTCCGTCGGCGAGGCCGTGCACCAGGGTGAGCCCCCACAGCGGACGGCTGCGGTCGAGCTGCCGGACCGCGAGACCGGAGAGGACGCGGTCGAGATCCGCACGGCTACCCGGAGTGGCGACCCACGTCTCGTCCAGATGTAGGTTCACATCGAACTCGTTGTCGCGCACCCAGAACGGTCGTGCCGCGTGCCCACGGGTCCACTCGAGCCGTTGCGTCGCCCGTGGGAACATGCCGAGGTAGCGCGGCAACGTCTCGGCGATCTCGGTGAGCGTGAGTGGACGTCCCCGCCGGGTGGTGTCGAGGACGACCACCTTGAGGGTGTGCATCGGGGTGGACGGTGACTCCATGTTCAACATGAGCGCGTCGGGGCCGGTCATCCGCTCGATGTCGGGACCGGAAGCAATCGGTTGTCGGACAGCATCGGGCTGTTGGACAGAATGCATGGCTCAGCCCACCTTTCGCTGATCGTCGGCCGGCCGGAGTTCGCGCTTGAGGATCTTGCCGGTGGCGTTGCGTGGGAGTTCGGTGAGAAAGTGGATCTCGCGAGGCACCTTGAATCCGGCCAGTTGGTCGCGGACGTGCTGCCGGATCTGATCGGCCTGGATCTGAGAGGAACCGGCCGGCCCCCGCCGGGCACGCACCACATAGGCGATCAGCCGCTGCCCGAACTTCTCGTCGTCCGCGCCGACGACGGCGACCTCGGCGACCCCGTCCAGGCTGCCGATCACCTGTTCCACCTCGAGCGGATACACGTTCTCGCCCCCGGACACGATCATCTCGTCATCGCGGCCGACGACGAAGAGGAGTCCGTTCTCGTCGAAACGTCCCACATCACCCGACACCATGTGACCGTCGCTGAAGGCTTTGGTGTCGGAACTGGTGTAACCGTCGAAGCCCGAGTTGTTGGCGACCACGATGCGACCGATCTCGCCGACCGGCAGCGGGCGGTCGTCGTCGTCGAGGATGCGGACGCTGGTGCCGGTGAGGGGGCGCCCTGCGGTCTCGGGGGCGACACGCAGGTCGCCGGGGGTCGCGGTGCTGATCAACCCGGCCTCGGTGGCGTTGTAGCTGTTGTAGACCACGTCGCCGAAGCGGTCGAGGAACGCGACGAGGGCGTCGGTGCGCATCCGCGATCCGCTGGCCGTGACGAACCGCAGACTCGGCGTCGGGTGGGCGTCGAGCACCTCGTCCGGCAGGTCCATGATGCGTTCGAGCATCACCGGAACGACGGCGAGACCGGTCGCCTCGTGGTCGCGCACCAGTCGGAGCGTGGCCTCCGGATCGAAGCGACGGCGCATCACCATCGTGCACGTCATGGTCGCGGCGATCGCCACCTGGCCGAATCCCCACGCGTGGAAGATCGGTGCCGCGATGACGGTGGATTGGCCTGCGCGCCAGGGGATGCGGTCGAGCATGGCGGCCAGCGAGGCGATGTCGGTACTGCCCCCGCGGCGAGCACCCTTCGGGGTGCCGGTGGTGCCCGAGGTGAGCAACACGATGCGGCCCGCCCGTTCCGGACGTCGAGGACGGGAACCCTTGTTCGCGGCGATCAGCGCCTCGATCGTCTCTCCCGACGCCGAGGCACCCTCGGTCCACGCTTGCAGCCGTCGCATGCCCGGAAGTCGTTGCGCTGCAGGATGGATCACGGCGTCGAACTCGTCGTCGGCGATCAGGACATCTGCCTGTTCGCGCTCGAGGACGTCGGCGAGCTGAGGACCGGCGAAGCCCGTGTTCAACAGGACGGCATCCGCACCGAGTCGCGAGGTGGCGCACAGCGCCTCGACGAGTCCGCGATGATTGCGGCACAGGATGGCGACCGTGCCGACGCGTTCACCGGGTAGGTCGGCCAGCCCCACGGCGAGTGCGTCGCAGCGGGCATCGAGTTCGGCCCAGGTCAGTTGACCGGCCTCGTCGACGAGCGCGAGCCCGTGCGGATCCCGGGCCGCTGCCAGGCCGATCCCGCTCACCGGGGACGGGCCACCATGGCGACGCAGGTTGAGCCCCATGCGGATGTAGCGGTCGACTCGCAGTGAGCCGAGGAAGCCGCTTCGGACGAGGGTGCGAACGAGCCACTTCTGGGTGGTGACGCGATCGCGGAGTTGCGTGATCATCGTCGTCTCCTCGTTGGTGTGGATGAAGGTCGGGTGCGGGTCAGCCGAGAACCGGGAACCGGCGTTCGCGGGCCAGACCGTCGAGCGCGTGCTGCATACGTTTGCGGACCATCTGGTCCACCTCGTCGTGTTCGGGGTTGTTGCCGAACTCCGCGGTGATGTCGATCGGATCGAGAACCTCGGTGACCAGCTTCGACGGCAACGGGATGTTCGGTGGGAGGTGCGCGGTGAGACCGAACGGGAAACCGAATGCGAACGGCGCCGTGTCGGTGCGGATCAGCTTGTCGAGGCGCAGGAACTTCGCGAGGCCGTCACCGCGGTTGAGGAACAGTTGGGTCTCCTGCCCACCGATGGTCACGATCGGGACGATCGGCACACCGGCTTCCAGAGCGGTGCGGATGTAGCCGGTGCGTCCGTGGAAATCGATGGTGGCGCTCTGGCTGGTCGGGCGGAGGGCCTCCCATTCACCACCAGGGAACACGATGGTCGCTGCGCCCGCCCGGAGTGCGGCGACGGCGTTCTTGGGATGGGCCGGCAAGAATCCGACCTTGCCGAAGATCTGCTTGCCCGAGCCGGTGAAGATGAGGTCGTGGGCGAGGGTGTACAGCGGTCGGTCGGCTCCGAACTCGTCGGCGAAGGCGACGCTGATGACCGGTACGTCGAAGGCCATCAGGCCACCGGAGTGGTTCGACACCAGCAGGGCGCCGCCGTCGGGCACCTTGTCCATGCCCCGGACCTCGGAGCGGAAGTAGGTCTTGGCCACGAGTTTCAGTACGGGCAGTATTCGCTTGACCCAGGTCTCGTCGCGGGCGGTGAGGTCGAATGTCTCGGCGCTCATCGGTTCCATCTCCTGTGGATTGCTCGTGCGAATCGATCGGATCACCGCGAGTGTCGGCTGTTCGAGAAGGCCGCCGACCGGCGTCGATGTCCTCGGATCGCAGAATGAGAACACGTTCTAGTGGTTGAATTAGAACACGTTCTAATTGGAGTCGCCAGGGATCGTTACCTATCCCACAACTGACTGATCGGTAGGATATGGAGTTCATTCTCGAAGACATCTCCGAGGACGAGGTCGCTCGCCGTCGCGGCGTCTACACCCCGCTCACGGACACTGTCCGCGATCTCGTCGACGCCGTGATCCGCACCGAGGTGCCCGAGGACGACCTCGAGGACGCGCGCCGCCGCATCGCCGATGTCGTCGCAGACCTGCGGAGCCGCCAGATGGACGGGCCGTTCGGTGTGCGCCATACCCGCGAGAACACGGGAATGGCCTGGGGCAATGCGGTCATCGGTGTACGCAACGCACTGGCGCCGCCGTTGGACGTCGTCCACGTCGCCGACGGCGTACGCAGCGAGTTCACTCTCGGCGCGGCGTACGAGGGACCACCCGGTCGCGTGCACGGAGGCGTGTGCGCGATGGTTCTCGACCACGTCCTGGGCAACGCGGCGAGTACCGAGGGGCCTTGTTACACCGGCACCCTCACCGTGCGGTTCCTGCGGCCGACGCCGCTGGGGGCCCTCGTCGCACAGGCGGAAGTGACCGAGCGGAACGGACGCAAACGGATCGTGCGCGGAACCCTGTCCGATGCCGACGGGGTGACCTGCGAGGCGGAGGGCGTGTTCATCGTGCCCCGCTCCGCGGCCGAAGCCCCGTCGGTCCGCTGGTCGGCGGGCTGACATGCGCGCCGCCGTGACGGACGCGTCCGGATTCGTCGTCGCCGAGGTCCCCGATCCCGCACCCGGCCCCGGCGAACTCGTCCTGCGGGTGGCCGCCAACGGCATCTGCGGGTCCGACCTCTCGATGGCCCCGTTCCTGCCCGCCGGGACCATCATGGGCCACGAGTTCGCGGGCGAGGTCGTCGCCGTCGGTCCCGACGACCCGGATGTCGAACACTGCTTCCGGCCGGGCGACACCGCCGCCGCGATGCCGGTGATCGGATGCCACCGGTGTCGCGCCTGCCTGACCGGGGACCTCGCGCGATGCACGTCGGCACGCACCCTCGGCCTGGGCGTGCTGCCCGGCGCCCTGGCCGAGTTCGTCGTCGTCGGTGCACACGAGAGCGTGCCGCTCGACGGTGTCGACACCGCCGACGGCGCACTCGTCGAACCCCTCGCCGTCGGACTGCACGCGGTCACGCGGGCCGCGGTTCGCCCGGGGGATCGAGCGCTGGTCCTGGGGGCGGGCCCGGTCGGTCTCGCGGTGCTGCACTGGCTGTCGCGTGGCGTCGCGACCGAGGTGGTCTGCTCGGATCCGTCCCCGGGACGGCGTACCGCGGCCCTCGACGTCGGGGCGTCGTCGGTGTGCACCCCCGACGACCTGACCGGCCATGTCGGTCCGGGTTTCGACCTGGTCATCGAGTGTGTCGGCAAACCCGGGATGATCGCCGCCGCCGTGGATGCGGTCACGTCGTCCGGGCGCGTCGTCGTTGCGGGTGTCTGCCTGGGCGACGACACGTTCATGCCGGTGGCGGGCGTCGTGAAGGAGACGACCATGCATTTCGTGTCGTATTACACGAGAGACGAATTCGTCACCGCGGCAGCCGAGCTGCGCAAGGGCGCGATCGGGTCGTCGGCACTGGTCAGCGAGATCGTCGGTTTCGAGGAGGTCGACCGCGTGTTCGCCGAACTGTCGACGCCCAACAACCACCGGAAGGTGCTGATCTCGCCGGCCGTCACCTCCGTCGGCTGAGTGGCGGTCGCGCGGGCGGCCGCTCCCGGCGTACGGTCACCATCGTGAACAGCGTCGTTCCCGGGAGCTCGATCCCGTCCAACCCCACACCGTTCAGCCCCGAGCCGGTCAGCCCCGAGCCGGTCAGCCCCGAGCCGTTCAGCCCAGACGAGGCGCAGCGGGTCCGCGCGATCTGGTCCGGCCTCGACCTGCCCGGCATCGTCGACGTCCACACCCACTTCATGCCGCGTCCGGTGATGGACAAGGTATGGGCCTACTTCGACGCCGTCGGTCCGCTCGTCGGCCGGGAGTGGCCGATCACCTATCGGGCGGATGAGGACGTGCGCGTCGCGACTCTGCGCGAGTTCGGGATTCGCGCCTATTCGTCGCTGGTGTATCCGCACAAGCAGAACATGGCCGAGTGGCTGAACGGCTGGGCCCACGACTTCGCCGCGCACCACGACGACTGCCTGCACACCGCCACCTTCTACCCGGAGGAGTCGGCGCACACCTACGTCTCGCGCGCGATCCAGGCGGGCACACAGGTGTTCAAGTGCCATATCCAGGTCGGCGACTTCTCCCCCACCGATTCGCTGTTGGATGGCGTGTGGTCGCAAATCGCCGATTCACAGGTGCCGGTGATCATCCACTGCGGGTCCGGTCCCGCCCCGGGTACGTTCACCGGGCCCGAACCCATCCGCGAACTGCTGCACCGGTTCCCGTCGCTCCCACTGATCGTCGCGCACATGGGCATGCCCGAGTACACGGCGTTTCTCGATCTCGCCCTCGAGTACCCCAACGTCCGCCTCGACACGACGATGGCGTTCACCGATTTCGCCGAGGAGTCGGCGCCGTTCCCGGTCGACCATCTCGCGCGCCTGGCCGATGCGGGCGAGAAGATTCTCTTCGGCAGCGACTTCCCGAACATCCCGTACGGATACACCCACGCACTCGAGGCGGTCATCCGCCTCGACCTCGGCGACGATTGGCTTCGAAACGTCTTCTACCGCAACGGTGCGCGGTTGTTCGGACTCGACCGATAGACGCCGACCAGGTCTAGAGCACCTGAGACAGGAACGCTCGCAACCGATCCGACGAGGCGTCGTCGAAGATCTGATCGGGTGCACCGGTTTCCACGACGGCGCCGCGATCCATGAACAGAACGCTGTCGGAGACGTTGCGCGCGAAACCCATCTCGTGGGTGACGACGACCATCGTCATGCCTTCGGTGGCCAGGTCGGCCATCAGGGCGAGCACACCTTTGACGAGCTCGGGATCGAGCGCGGACGTGGCCTCGTCGAAGAACATGACCTCCGGCGTCATGGCGAGTGCTCGTGCGATGGCGACGCGCTGCTGCTGGCCGCCCGACAGTCGTGCGGGACGCACGTCGGCCTTGTTGGTCAGACCGACGATCTCGAGCTGCCGCAGTGCGACCTCCCGCGCCTCCTCCTTGCTCAGGCCCTTCAACTTTCGCGGACCGAGCGCGACGTTGTCGACCACGGTCTTGTGCGGGAAGAGGTTGAAGTGCTGGAACACCATGCCGATCCGGCGGCGGAGTTCGTCCGGGTTGTCCTTCAGGACCGACCGGCCGTCGAGCAGGATGTCGCCCTGATCGGGTTCGTGCAATCGGTTGAGCACCCGGAGCAGCGTCGACTTGCCCGACCCGGACGGGCCGATGACGGTGGTGGTCGTGCCGGCGTCGACCGCGATGTCGACACCGCGCAGGACGTGATGGGTCCCGAAGGACAGATGCAGACCGGTTCCGGTGAGCGACACCGCGGACCGCGTGGTCGTCGCCCGGGGTGACGGCGCGCCCGATGGGGACGAACCGGCCGGGGTCGAATCAGCCGGGGAAGAGTCGGACTTGTGGAGATCGGGCACGGGCCTATCCCTTCTCGACGACGGTCGCGGGCAGCGGATCGTCTGCGACATCGGTGGGCCGACCGGTGCGGAGGCGGCGGTCGATGTAGTTGACCAGGTGTGTCAGCGGGATCGTCAGGATCAGGTACATGATGCCCGCCGCGACCAGTGGGGAGAGGTTGCCGGTCTGTGCGTTGAGGTCCCGGCCGACGGCGAACAGCTCGCGCTGACTCGCCAGCAACCCGAGGAAGTACACGAGCGAGCTGTCCTTGATGAGGCTGATGAACTGATTCATCAGCGCGGGCAGCACGCGGCGCACGCCTTGTGGCACGACCACCAGGCGCATGGACTGTCGGTAACTGAAGCCGATCGCGCGGGACGCCTCCAGTTGTCCGTCGTCGACGCTCTGGATGCCCGACCGGAAGATCTCACCGATGTAGGCCGCGGCCAGCAGGGCCAGGGCCACCGCACCCAGCCAGTAGGGGTTGTTGCCGGTGATTCCCTTGACCACCGGGCCGACGCCGAGACCGACGATCAGGATGACGACCACGGCCGGCAGACCCCGGAAGATGTCGGTGTAGACGCGCGCGGGCCACCGCAGCCACCGCGACCGGGAGATCCCGCAGATCGCCAGGATCATGCCGAGGATGGTGCCGAGCACGCCGGACACCACCGACAGGATGAGGGTGTTGACCAGGCCCGTCTTGATGAGCTCGGGGAAGGACTCCTTGTAGAGATCCCAGTTGACGAAGGTGTCGCCGAGCTGCTGGAGCGTGCTCTTGGGCGCAGTGCTCTCGGCCGGGCCGGCGTTCTCGGCGTTGGCGGCCGCGATCGCGGCGATGTCGGGGAGCTCGGGCGTGGGAGCGGCCTTGCTGCCGGGCTTCCAGCCCTCCGGGAGTTCACGCGGCACCCAGTCGGTGTAGAGCTTCGCGTACGTGCCGTCGGCGATGATCGCGTCGAGTCCGGAGTTGAGCGCCGCCGTGAGGTTCGGCTTGTTCTTGCCGACGGCCCACGCGACGAAGTTGTTGACGCTGAAGGTGTTCTCGACGATCGCGGTGCCGTCGCCTTCGCGAACCGCCCCCTCGGCCTGCTGAGACGGTGCGACCCAGGCGTCGACCTGGCCGCTCTTGAGGTTCGCGTAGGCGGTGGCGTAGTCGGGGAATTTGACCGGGTCCAGTCCGAGCGTGTTGACGACGTAGTCGTCCTGCACGGTGCCCTGGACGACCGCGATGCGTGTGGACGCCGACAGGTCACCGAAGCTCTTGATGGAACCACTGGTCGGCGCGACGAGCGAGAAGTAGCCGAAGTCGTACCCGTTGGTGAAGTCGACCGTCTTGCGACGGTCGTCGGTGGTGGTGATCGACGACGACCCGACATCGAACCTGTTGTTCGCGACCTGGGAAAGAAGTCCGGCGAACTCGGTGCCGTTGAACTCGATCTGCAGGCCCAGCTTGGCGGCGACCGCCTTGAGCAGCTCGTTGTCGAAGCCGGTGAAGTCGCCTGCGCTGTTCACGCAGATGCTGGGTCCGGCGTCGGACAGCGTGCCCACCGAGATCTTGCCGGGCGCGAGCAGCTCCAGGCGACTGACGTCGATCTGCTCGACGGGCGTGGTCGTCGCGGTGGTGTACCGGTCCTCGCCGCCTTGCGCCGCGGCCGCGAGGTTGACCGGCGCCGCCGAGGCCGACGCGAGGCCGGCGGGTGCGCAGCTGTCGGCCGGAGCGGCCTGTGCGCGAGGCGCCGGGCCGCCGAGAATCGTCAACAGACCGACGATGGCGGCCGTCAGAACCAGCGCGACGAGGCGAACGGCACGCGGTGCGGCCACGCGGCCGCGGAGAGAACGGTGGTTGGACACCACTCGGACCCTATCGGGCAGCCCAGGGGACGTCCCAATTTTTTCGCTCGCCGGTGGGCCTAACCCCGATGACCAGGCGTTCTTCGCTGCGACCTGGTGCGTCGTCGATGCGACGGCGCGAACGGGTCACCGCCGGCCGGATGGTCGAGAGATCCACGGCGTGTCGGAATCACCGCGAAAGCGTCCACGATGTCACCGGAAAGATGTTCCGTGTTTTGTTGTCGGCGTATTTATCCGCGTGCTATCAATGATACAGGGAATCGAGAACTGTAACATTCATTCTTCACCGCGTTCCGAATGGCCCGAGAGACACCGGACCGACGACGCGTTTCTCGCTTCCCGACGCCGCTGACGTGCACCGACGCCGGAGCGGCGATTCCATTGTCGGAACAGAAAGAAAGCGGGAATCCTCATGCTCTCAGCGATTTTCTATGCCATCGAAGCGTTCGACAATCTGCTCTGGGATTTCGCGGAGACGATTGTCACCGGAAGCGACGCGGCAGCCGGGTCGTAGCAGTCCCCCGAAACGCATTCAGCAGTAGGTATCGCCTGGCGATACCTACTGCTGAACGTCGTTGGGAACGGGCGAGCCCTCAACCCCGCGCCGCGATGCGCGCCTGCACCTCGGGCCGACGCAGCGGGGGCACGGTCTTCGGCGGTTGACGACGCTCCGGCAGGACGTCGAGGAGAGTCCGCGTCGCCGCGGTGACCGCGGTGACCGCGGCCTCGAACGCCTCGACGTTCGCCGCCGACGGATGGCGGACCCCGCTCACCTTGCGCACGTACTGCCGTGCCGCGGCCTCGATCTCATCTCCCGTCGCCGGCGGTTCCAGACCACGGAGTTCGGTGATGTTGCGGCACATGGCAGATCCCTTCGGTCGGATGCTGGTGAGGGTCGCCGCCGGGGCCGAACCGAGGTGGGGACCTCAGTCACCGATCTTGACGACCGCTTTGCCCAGGATCCGCCCTTCGGCCAGATCGGTCAACGCCTCGGGCAGCTGATCGAGCGTGTACGTCACATTCACCTGTGGGGACATGCCGTCGGCGATCATCTGGGACAGCTCCTCGTGCAGGGTCGCGGGGAGGTTCATCTCCGGGTGCGTGCGCGCGTACTCGCCCCACGCGGCACCCACGACCGCGATGTTGCGGAACAGGACGCGGTTGAGCTTGACGGTCGGGATACCGCCGGCCGCGAAGCCGACCACCACGTACCGGCCGTCGGGCGCCACCTGGCGCAGCGCCTCGTCGAACACCTCGCCGCCGGACGGATCGATCATCACGTCGACACCCTTGGGGAAGAGCTCCTTGAGTGCGGTCCCCCAGCCCTCTTCGAGCTGCACGATCTCATCGGCCCCCGCGCTGCGCAGCAGTTCTTCGGCACCCTTGCGGTGGACGATCGCGACGACCTTCGCGCCGAGCGCCTTGGCGACCATGATCGAGGCGGTGCCGACGCCACCGGCAGCACCGAGCACTCCCACGACCTCACCCTTCTGCAGGTGGGCGCGGGTCTTCAACGCGAACAGGGCCGTCTGGTAGTTGATGCCCATCGCCGAGCCCTGCTCGAAGCTCAGCCCTTCCGGCAGCGGGAGCAGCTGTTCGGGTGCGGCCGCGACCTGCTCGGCGAAGCCCCCCACGATCGACGCGACGAGGACCTTGTCCCCGACCTTCACCGTCGACCCCTCGGGCGCCGAGCGCACCACCCCGGCCACCTCGGTTCCGGGAGTGAACGGGGTGGGCACGCGGAGCTGATACTTGCCCTGGCTCATCAGGACATCGGGGAAGCAGACCCCGCACGACTTCACATCGACGAGGACCTGACCGTCGGCCGGCACCGGATCCGGGACGTCTTTCAGTTCGAGTCCGGAGGGGCCTGTCTCTGCATTGAGTACCTGAGCTTTCATAGGGCTCACCCTACGCGGCGACGCTCACAGACCCGATAGGATCTGGTGCCATGTCACACCCCACGGCCCAGCTGCCGAGCGCACCGTCCCCCGAACGCCTCCGAGTCGCCGAGGAGACCCCCGGCTTCATGCCGCTCGACGAGGCGCAGACGCTGTTCGAGATCGCCGGAGAGTATCTGTCGCAACCGGATTCGACGAAGGTCGGCGTCGAGATCGGTACATACTGCGGCAAGTCGACGGTGTTCCTGGGTTCCGCGGGCGAGGCGCACGGGGCCGTCATCGTGACCGTCGATCACCATCGCGGGTCCGAGGAGCACCAGCCCGGGTGGGAGTACCACGACGAATCGCTCGTCGACGCGCACACCGGCACGCTGGACACCTCGGCACGCTTCCGCCGCACCATGTTCGACGCCGGGCTCGACCAGACCGTGGTGGGGGTGCTGGCACCGTCGACGGTCGCGTCGAGGGTCTGGGGCACGCCGGCCGACTTCGTGTTCATCGACGGCGGCCACAGCATGGAGGCCGCACAGAACGACCTCGACGGTTGGGCGCCATGGGTTCGTATCGGCGGCGCCCTGCTCATCCACGACGTCTTCCCCGACCCGGCCGACGGCGGACGGCCGCCGTACGAGATCTACTGCCAGGCACTGGAAACCGGGCAGTTCACCGAGGTCAGGGTCGAGGGATCGCTGCGCGTCCTGCGTCGCGATTCGGGTGACGTCGGTGCGCCGCTGACACCGAAGGTCTGACGCGAGGCGAGAGCGGGCGCTAGGCTTCCGCGGCCAGCGCCCGCACCTTGCCCAGCACGTCGGGATAGCGTTTCAGGTGCGCACCGCCGTTGACGTCGAAGGCGGCGCCGGTGATCCATCCAGCCTTGTCGGAGGCGAGAAATGCGATGGTGTCGGCGATCTCGGACGTCTCACCGCTGCGGCCCAGCGGGGTGTTGTCGAGGTAGTCCTCGGTCAGACCGGGGACGAAACCGATCCCCTCGGTCAGCGGGGTCATCACCAGTCCCGGTGACACCGCGTTGACCCGGACCCCACGCTCGGCGAGTTCGAGGGCGGCGACCTCGACGAGCATCAGCACACCGGCTTTCGAGGCGCAGTACGCGCCCATCCCCGCACCGGGTTGCCGACCGTTGAGCGACGCGATGCAGGTGATCGACCCACCGTCGACGATCCGTCGGCCGGCGTGTTTGATGACCAGGAACGTTCCGGTGAGACAGATGTCGACGGTGTGCCGCCACGCACTCAACTCGAGGTCGGTGAGCGGCCCGGGGTCGGAGAGCCCGGCACAGTTCACCACGGTGTCGAACTCGCCTACATCGTCGAAAACGGCTGCGACAGAGTCCTCGTCGGTCACGTCCAACCGAACCGCGCGCACCGCATCGCCTCGTTCGGCGGCGACCGCCTGCGCCCGCGCGACGTCGACGTCGGCGACGACCACCTCCGAACCGGCGTCGGCCAGCGCGTCGACGGTGGCGAGGCCGATCCCCGAGGCGCCGCCGACGACGATCGCCCGACTCATCGGGCCCCGGCCTCGACGGTGTGGCCCTTGGTGACCAGATGCCGTGTCAGGAAACCGATCTCGTGCTTGACGCAGGGCTCGAACCAGTCGTTCCCGGCGAACACGTCGAAGTGGTCGCACGGGTAATGCCGCACCTCGGCGCGTGCCTTGAAGGCCGTCTTCGACGCGGCGTATGGCGGTGCGACGGAGTCGAAGTCAGCGATCTGGAACAGCACCGGAGCGGAGACCCGGTGTGCGTACTTGTCCGCGCGGAAGCCCCCGATCTCCAGGCCGACCGAGGCGTCGACCTCGTTGCGCCAGGACGGGCCGGCAATGGCCTGGTAACTCTCCTGGTAGCCGGGCGCCGTCAGCGCGGCGCCGGTGTCGCCGGGTTGCCCCACGACACGCATCATCTTCGGGGAACGACCGAGGCGTCGCGACACCGCACTGGCCACCGCGGTCGCGGTCGACTTCGCGATCGCCGCCCCGCCGTTCTGCGCGTAGGCGACCCGGCCGGCGGCCGGCCCGTTCACGAAGGGGATGACGGAGATCACCGCGGCAACGTCATCGCGGTCCGCGGCCACGGTCAGTGCATGGCCACCGGACTGCGAGACACCCCACAGGATGATCCGACCGGGATCGACGCCCGGTTGTGTCTTCGCGGCCACGATCGCGGCACGGTAGTCATCGGCCTGACGTTCCAGCGAGATCTGTTGCCGTGGTTCTCCTCCCGACAACCCGAAGCCGCGATAGTCGAACGCCAGCACCGCCAGGCCCGCCTCGGCGAAGCGTTCTGCGTAGGGGGCCAGACCGGAGTCCTTGGTCCCGGCGAAGCCGTGGGCCATCACGACGACGGGCCGTGTGCCGTCGACCTCGAAAGGCGACGATGCCGCGCCCGGGAAGAACCAGGCGTCGCACTCGGCGTCCGACGAGGAGAAGCGCACGGTGGTCGCACCGTCCGGTGTGCTCATGCCGAGGCTCCCTTCGAGACCAGTTCGGAAGCGACGCCGGCCCATTCGGTCGGCCCCTGCTGCTGGGCCCGGCGGATGCCCGCCGGGATCTCCTTGGTCCGCATGTTGTGTTCGTACAGATAGTGATCGAGCTGCTGGGTGTGCCGCGGGCGATCGAGCATGTGGCCGGTGTAGTAGTGCATGTCGGCCTCGATCGTCTGCTTCATCTCCGGCACCGACGGGAGCCGGTAGTGACCTGTGGCGTACGCGCCGATCAGGCGGGCCTGACATTCGACGAACGGGAACAGCGTCGGGACCGCTTGCGCGAAACCGGCGAAGACGAGGTCGTCGATCCCCGGGTAGAACATCCGCTTGTACAGGTCGATCCGATCGTCGGGGGCGCTGATGAACTCGGGATCGAAGAACGGGAAGGTGATGTTGTATCCCGTTGCGTAGATGATGATGTCGAAATCATCGGAGGTGCCGTCGTCGAAGTGAACCGTCGACCCGTCGAATCGGTTGATGTTGGGCTTGGGGATGACGTCGCCGGAGCCGAGCCGGAGCGGCAGCTCGACCGACTGGGTCGGATGTGCTTCGAAGAACTTGTGATTGGGCGTCGGTAGTCCGTAGTCCTCGGGACGTCCTGCCGTCACGGGCTGCATGACCTGGACGAACTTCCGCTGCCACGACGTGGGCAGGTACGGCGTCGACCGGTAGTACTTGTCGGCCGGTTTGCCGCCGAAGTACTTCGGGACGATCCATGCACCCGACCGCGTGGACAGGGTCAGCTTGTTGTCCAGTGCCTTCGACGACAGCTCGACGGCGATGTCGGCCGCGCTGTTGCCGAGTCCGACGACCAGGATGCGCTTGCCCATGAAGTCGTGCGGGGTGCGCGGGTCGATGTAGTGGTGGGCGTGCATCTCGATGCCGTCGAACTCGCCCGGGAAGTCCGGCCACCGGGGGTCCCAGTGGTGCCCGTTGGCGACGACGAGCAGATCGAACCGGCGTCGCTCGCCCAGCTGGGTCTGCAGTTCCCAGCCGCCGCCGTCGAGTCGGGTCGCGTGTTCGATGCCGTTGGTGAACTCGATAGACGAGTAGAGGTCGAAGGCCTCCGCGTACGAGTCGAGATAGGCCTTCACCTGGGTGTGGTGCGGGAAGTCCGGGTACTCGTCGGGCATCGGGAAGTCCCGGAACGACAATTGGTGCTTGGAGGTGTCGATGTGCAACGAGCGGTATGCGCTGCTGTGGCCGTTCGGATTGCCGAACGCCCAGTTCCCGCCGACCCGGTCGGAACTCTCGAAGCATGTGTACGGAACGCCGTAATCGGTGAGCATCTTGCCTGCGGTCAGACCGCTGATGCCGGCCCCGATGATCGCGGTGGTTGGTAAAGGCACACTGCCCCCTCGTCGGACACGTCGTTGGTTCGGTCGTATGGGTCTCGGTCATGCGTGTAGACACATTCTGGTTTGTGTCTACACGATGCGACGTATCGTGTACACAGAATCCGCGAACTGTCTACGACGCCGTCGTCCGTTCGCCGGAACCGCCGACGAGTACGCAGCAGTGCGCGCAGACCGTGACCGCAGGAGTGTCCGTGACCGAAGCCCCGACCACCACGGTCCAGGACCGTCTACTCGATGCGACGGAGAAGCTGCTCGCCGACAAGGGGATTCGCGCGACGACGATGCAGCAGGTGGCCGAGACGGCCGGGGTCTCGCGCGCGTGGCTCTATCGGCACTATCCCGACAAACCGTCCATGATCGGTGCCACCATCGTGCGCCTCACCGAGTCCTTCTGGCGGGACGCACGCGCCGAACTCGACGGGATCGACGACTTCGCGGGCCGGCTCACTGCCGGTGTGCGGATCGGCCGCGGCGCGTACGACGACCCCGGAACCCTGCTCATGCGGCTGCGCACCGACGAACCGACCGAGTTCGCCGAATGCGCCGGCGTGGGCGTCGTCAAGCTCGTCCCCGACCTCGCCGCGTTCTGGTTCCCGTTCGTCGAGCACGCCGCGCACCGGGGCGAGATCCATCCTGGACATGACCTGCGCGAGGTGTCCGAATGGGTTGCCCGCGTTCTGATCAGCTTGGGTACGTCGCCGGGTGAGACCGTCGACATCGACGACGCATCCCAGGTCCGACGACACCTCGAGGTCTTCATCCTCCCCGGGTTCCGCACCGATCCACGCCACTGACCGCGTCCGAGCCCCGGTCCTCCTCTGGTCTGAGTGACGCCGATCACCTAGACTGGTGTCCAGTCAACCGTCCGGCCGTCCCGGGCGGCCGAACGACGCCGTCGGAGGGCACCATGGATTTCGGGATCGTGCAGTTCACCAGTGATCGCGGATTGAAGCCGCACGTCCTCGCCCCACTCATCGAGGACGCGGGATTCGCTTCCTACTACGTTCCCGAACACGGGCACATCCCCACCAGGCGCGACGCGGCGCACCCGCGCACCGGTGACGAGACCCTGCCCGACGAGCGGTACATGCGCACGCTCGACCCGTGGACATCGCTGGCCGCCGCCGCCGCGGTCACCGAACGCATCCGTCTGGCCACGGCGGTCGCCCTTCCGGTGCAATCGGATCCGATCACGCTGGCCAAGACCATCGCGACCCTCGATCACCTCTCGAACGGACGGGTGACCCTCGGCGTCGGATTCGGTTGGAATCTCGACGAACTCGCGGACCACAACGTGCCGCCGAAGCGCCGGCGCACCATGCTGCGCGAGTACCTCGAGGCGATGTCGACGCTGTGGTCGGAGGAAGAAGCCGAATACGACGGCGAATTCGTGCAATTCGGTCCCAGCTGGGCGTGGCCCAAGTCGACCCAGGCGCACATCCCGGTCCAGGTGGGTGCGGCGGGCAACGAGAAGAACTTCAAGTGGATCGCGCGCAGCGCGGACGGCTGGATCACCACCCCGGGCGAGGAGGACATCGAGGGTTCGGTGTCGCTGCTCAAGCAGATCTGGGCCGACGCAGGTCGCACCGGCGATCCCGAGATCGTCGTCCTCGACTTCCGACCGGTTCCCGAGAAACTCGAGAAGTGGCGCGAGATCGGCGTCACGACAGTGCTGTACGGCCTGCCCGACGACTCGGTGGAGCGCGCGACCGGTTACCTCGCGAAACTCGCGGGAAAGTTGGGTATCGCTCCGGCAGTCGTGTAGAGGCCCGAATCCCTCTGCTAGCCTGGGTGCGTTCTGACACGGGGTGCTCCGCAACTGCGGGGCTGAGATGAGACCCGAGAACCTGTCCAGGTAATGCTGACGAAGGGATGTCATGTCTTTGCATGCGCACGCGCCGGATCCCGGCCGCTTCACCGACCACCTGTGGGAACAGACGACAGCTCTGCGAGCGTCGATCGACGATCTCGAATTCCTGCACCGCCTCGGAGACGGCACGCTGCCCCTCGAGGTGTTCCGCACCTACCTGGAGCAGGACTCGCTGTACCTGGCCGGGTACTCGAAAGCACTCGCGATCCTGGCGTCGAAGTCGCCCGACCCGCAGACCGCGGCATTCTGGGCGAACTCGTCGTCGACCGCGGCCACCGTCGAGGTCGCCCTGCACGGCGACCTGCTCGGGGGCGGCCAGTTGCCGCCGCGGCAGGGTGAGCCCGAGCCGTCGACCGCGTGCCTGGCCTATGTGTCCTACCTGATCGCCACCGCAGCGACCGAGTCGTACGCGGTCGGCGCCGCCGCGGCGCTGCCCTGCTTCTGGATCTACGCCGACGTCGGCCGGGGACTGGCGGCGAGCGCCGCCGAGGTCCTCGCCGCCGACCCGAAGCACCCGTATGCCCAGTGGGTGACCACCTACGACGCCCCGGAGTTCCAGGAGTCCGCCGCCCGGGCAAGGGAACTGGTGGATGCGGCGGCGGCGTCGGCCGGCGCGCCGGAACGGGCTGCGATGTCCGCGGCGTTCACCATCGCCACCCGGTACGAGCTCATGTTCTGGGACACCGCGCTGAACCCCTACGCATGGCCCGCCGCATGACCGGCCGCGCGCGCCGCGTCCTGGCCTGCCTCGTTGCCACCGTCGCGGTGTTGTCGACGGCCACCGCGTGCGGCTCGGACACCGCCTCCGACAACACCATCCGGTTCGCGCTCGACTGGACCCCGAACACCAATCACACGGGCCTGTTCGTGGCGCAACAGCGCGGGTACTTCGCCGAGTCCGGCCTGGACGTCGAGATCCTGCCCTACAACAACACCTCCGTCGACACCGTCGTGGACGCGGGGAACGCCGAATTCGGGATCAGCACCCACAGTTCGTCCACCTTCTCTCGGGCATCGGGCGCGCACACGATCTCCGTGCTGGCACCACTGCAGCGGTGGGCGACAGGTATCGGTGTCCGCGCCGACCGCGACGACATCACGAGCCCGAAGGACCTCGACGGCAAGACCTATGCCGGGTTCGGTGACCCCGGTGAGGTGGAGACACTCAAGCGGGTGATCCGGAACGACGGCGGCACAGGTGAATTCACCTCGGTCACCCTCGGCACCTCCGCATACGAGGCCGTCTATTCCGGGAAGGCGGACTTCACCGTCTCGTATCTCGCCTGGGAGGGCATCGAGGCCGAGCACCACGGAACGCCGATGAGGTATTTCCACTACACGGACTTCGGTTTCCCGGAGGCCTACGCGATCGTCGTCGACGCCAACGAGGACTGGCTGAACGAGAACCCGGAGCGTGCGGGCCAGTTCGTACGGGCGCTGCAACGCGGCTACCAGGCTGCGGCCGACGACCCGGATGCAGCCGCCCGCGACCTCATCGCCGCCAATCCGGGCGCGTTCAACGACGAGAAGCTGGTTGTCGAGAGCCAACGGATGCTCGCCGCCCAGTACATGAAGGACGCGAACGGCCGGGTGGGCGGGCAGACGCTCGAGCAGTGGGCCGGAAACTCCGGGTTCCTGTACCGCAGTGGGCTTCTCACGGGTCCAAACGGGTCCGCGCTCACGACCGAGCCGGACTGGTCGACCTACTTCACCAATGACTACCTCGACCCGTCCCGCTAGCACCGGTCTCCGGCGGGCCGCGCCTGCGATCGTGGCGGTGGTCGTACTCGTCGCGGCCTGGCAGGTCTACGTCGACCTCAGCGGGATCCGGCCGCAACTGCTGCCGTCGCCGTCCCGGGTCGCGGCACAGGGGTGGGCGCACCGTGACGAGATCGGGGTGCACGCCGGGTCGACCCTTCAGGTCACCCTGATCGGCTTCGCGGTGTCGCTGGTCCTGGCGTGGGTATTGGCGATCATCGTCGACTTCTCCCCCACCCTGCGGCGAGCCTTCGTGCCCCTGTTCGTCGCGTCGCAGACGTTGCCGATCATCGCGATCGCCCCGCTCATGATCATCTGGTTCGGCTTCGGCGTGCTCCCGAAGGTCCTCGTCATCGCCCTTGTCACCTTCTTCCCGATGGCGATCGGGTTGATCGAGGGGTTCGCGGCCGCCGATCGCGAGGCCGGCGCACTCCTGCGGAGCATGGGCGCCACCCGCCGGCAGATCTTCCGCTACGTGCGCCTACCCTCCGCACTCCCCCGGTTCTTCACGGCGCTGCGGATCGGCATCACCTACGCGGTGGTGGGTGCCGTGTTCGCGGAATACGTCGGCGCCAGTCAAGGACTCGGCATCTACATGAGCCTCCAGAAGAACTCGTTCCGCACCGACCTCGTGCTCGCGGCCGTCCTGGTCACGGCCGTCATCAGCGTCGCGCTGTACCTGCTGACGTTCGCGATCGAACGGGTCGTCGTTCCGTGGGCTCGCGCGGAGAAAGCCGAACCGTCATGACCGACGACGCTCGCCGACTCGTCGTGGACCGGCTGACGAAGTCCTTTCCCCGATCCGGCCGCGAGCATCCGCCGCGCCACGTCCTCGACGAGGTCTCGTTCACCGCCGAGCCCGGCGAGTTCGTCTCGGTCATCGGACCGAGCGGTTGCGGCAAGAGCACCATCTTCACCATGCTCGCCGGGCTCGATGTGCCCGACTCCGGCAGCGTCACCGTCGGCGCCGACGCCGCGATCGCCGGACACTGCGCGTACATGCCACAGAAGGATCTGCTCTTCCCCTGGCGCACGATCCTCGACAACACGATCCTCGGCCTGCAGGTACAGGGTGTGCCGGCAGCCGAGGCCCGACGCCGGGCGGCGGAGCTCTTCCCCACCTTCGGGTTGTCCGGGTTCGAGGATGCGCGCCCGTCGCAGCTGTCCGGGGGGATGCGACAGCGGGCCGCCCTGCTCCGCACGGTCGTGCAGAATCGCGATCTGCTGCTGCTCGACGAACCGTTCGGCGCCCTGGACTCGTTGACCCGGACGGAGATGCAGTCGTGGCTGCAGTCGGTCTGGCAACGCTATCGGTGGACGGTGCTGATGATCACCCACGACATCCGCGAGGCCATCTACCTCTCCGACCGGGTCATCGTGCTGTCCGCCCGGCCGGCGAGCGTCGTCCGTCAGGCGCTCGTAGAGCTTCCGCGGCCGCGGGAACTCACGGTCCTCACGTCACCGGAATTCGTTGCGCTGGAGGAGGATCTGCGAGCGGTGCTGCACGACGAAGCCCGGCGCGCCCTCGCCGAGCAGACCGACCCGAGCTCGACGATCGGGGAATGACCGCCGGCCGGTTCACCGATCAGGGCGCCGGTGCGACCAGACGCTGACGCACATCCCGGAAGATCCCGTTCGCCACGCTCGTCCGACTGACCGCGTCGGCCGCGAGGACGACGGCGGCCGATGTCCAGCAGCTCTTCTCGACCGGCCAGCGCTTGCCGTCGGCGAACACCAGGCCGGTCCAATACGATCCGTCCGGATCGCGCAGATGCTGGATCGACGCGATGAGCTCGATGGCGTCGGCGGTGTCGCCGAGCGAGTCCAATGCGAGGGCCAGCTCACAGGTCTCGGCACCGGTCACCCAGGGCCGATGGTCCACGCATCGGACTCCCTTGCCGGGGACGACGAACTGTTCCCAGCGGCGGGCGATGAGTTCCTGACCTTCGCGCCCCCGCACGGCACCACCGAGGATCGGGTAGTACCAGTCCATCGAATGCTCCGACGGCGGGGTGAAGACCTGCCACTCCTCGCGCCCGACGTCGGACCGGATGGCGTCCCCGAGGAGGCTGTGCGCGGCGATCCAGGCCTCGTCGGGTTGGTCCATCTCGCCCGCGATGCGGATCGCGCAGTCGAGGGCCTGGAAGATGCTGGCGTTCCCGGTGATCAGGGCCTCACCGAACATGGCCCCGGTGCGGTGGTCACCGCCCCAGCGAAACGCCCCGTCCTCGCGCTGGAAGCGCAGCACGCAGTCGATCGCCGACCAGACGACCGGCCACATCTTCTGCAAGAACGCGTCGTCACCGGTGATCAGGTAGTGGTGCCAGACCCCGACCGCGATGTAGGCGCAGAAGTTGCTGTCGGTCCCGGCATCCTCGATCTTGCCGCAGACGGTACGGATCGGCCACGACCCGTCGTCGCGCTGCTTACGTCGCGACCAGTCGTAGGCGGCCTCGGCCTCGGCGTGAAAGCCGGTGACCGACAGCGCCATTGCCGATTCGATGTGATCCCACGGATCGGTCTGCCCGCCGGGGAACCAGGGCAGAGCCCCGGATTCCTCCTGCATGCCGACGATGGCGGCGCCGGTGGCGCGCATCTGCTCGGCAGTGACCACACCGGGGACGGCGGGAACATCGGTCATGATGCTCCCGCCGTGGAAAGTTCGGTCATGAAGTCGCGACGGTCTCGGGCTTACGCAGGTACAGGGCCACCGACTTGCCGATGAACGGGTTGAGAACCTGCTCACCGACGCGGGTCAGCCACGGCTTGCTCATCATGTCCCAGACGAGCAGCTGGTGATAACCCTTCACCAGGACGTTGTCCTTGTTCTCGACTCCCACAGCGCATTTCAGCCACCAGTACGGAGCGTGCAGCGCGTGCGCGTGGTCGGTGCCGGTGACCTCGAGGCCGGCGCTCTTCAGCTTCCCGGCCAGCTCGGAGGCCTTGTAGATGCGGACATGCCCGCCCTCGACCTCGTGGTACTCGTCCGACAGCGCCCAGCACACCTTCTCGGGCCAGTATCGGGGCACGGTCACCGCAGCCACGCCACCCGGCTTCAGGACGCGGGCCATCTCGCTGATCGCGCCTTCGTCGGTGGGGATGTGCTCGAGGATCTCGCTCATCAACACGACGTCGAAGCTGTTGTCCGCGTACGGGAGTCGCAGTGCGTCGCCGACCTCGGCACGGGCCTTCGCCGACGCCGGGACGTGCCCCTCGGCCATCATCGCGTCGAACATCTCGCCGACGTCGGACATGTCGCTCTCGGACATGTCGAAGGCGATGACCTCGGCGCCGCGCCGGAACATCTCGAACGAGTGCCTACCCTGCCCCGCCCCGATGTCGATCGCCTTGGTGCCCGGTCCAACGCCCAGCCGGTCGAAATCAACTGTGAGCACTCGATGTCCCTTCTGTTGCACGCCGGTGTCCGGCGAGCACGGTTTCATAGTGAGCCGCCGTCTTCGCGGCCACCGCTGCCCAGCTGTAGTTCTCCTCGGCTCGACGACGGCCTCCGTCGCCGAGACGTGCCCGCAGGTCCGCGTCGTCGAGGAGACGGCCGATCGCCTGCGCGAGGCGCCCGGAATCCCGCGGCGGCACCAACAGTGCGGCCTCCTCGGACGTTCCGACGACCTCCGGGATCGCGCCGGCGCGCGTCGCGACCAGCGGTGTCCCACAGCTCATCGCCTCGACTGCCGGGAGCGAGAAGCCCTCGTACAACGACGGCACACACGCCACCTCGGCCGACGCGAGCAGCCCGGCGATCTCGGCGTCTTCGAGACCCGAGACCACCGAGACGCGGTCGGAGATCGCGAGATCCTCGATCATCTTGGCGGACGGACCGTTCGGGTCCAACTTGGACACCAGTACCAGTTCGACGTCCCGCTCGGCGGACAGCTTCGCGACCGCCTCCAGCAGGTACGAGACACCCTTCAGCGGGGCATCGGCACTGGCGACACAGACGATCCGACCCGGCACACGCGTGGCGGCCGGCGTGAAGATCTCGGTGTCCACACCCAGCGGGATGGTGGTGATCCGGCCCGACGGGATGTCGAACGCCTTGCGGATGTCGACCTCGCTGCTGCGGGAAACGGTGAGCAGCTCGGGAATCCGACGCGAGACCCGGCCCTGCATGCGGAGGAACGAATGCCACCGCCACGCGCTGATCTTGCGCCACCCCTTGGCCGCTTTCACCGCGAGTGTGCGGTCGCGGGTGATGGGGTGGTGGATCGTCGCGATCAACGGGAAGCCCGCCCGCTGGATGTCGAGCAATCCGTAACCGAGACACTGATTGTCGTGGACGATGTCGAAGTCCTCGCGCCGTTCCTTGAGCAGACGCGCCACCCGGAGGCTGAACGTCAGCGGCTCGCCGAAGCTCGCCGTCCACATCGAACCCACCTCGAGAACGTCGATCCAGTCGCGGTATTCGCCCGGACGAGGCGTGCGAAACGGATCCGGCTCGTCATAGAGACCCAGGCTGGGCACCTTGGTGACGGTGACGCCGGCATCGATCGCCACCTGGTCGAGTTCGGGATACGGCTGCCCCGAGAATATCTCGACGCTGTGACCGAGGAGGGCGAGTTCGCGAGACAGATGACGGACGTAGACGCCTTGCCCTCCGCAGTGTGGCTTGCTGCGGTAGGACAGCAGTGCGATCCGCATCACTGCGCTCCGGCGGTGGCGGCCGCCTCGAACTCGGAGACACTGACGAACTTGGAACGCACCCGGCCGGCAGCCTTGCCCGCGGCCTTCTCCGCCGCGTCGATGGCCTTCCATCCGGCGAGGTCGATGCGGTTGGCTCCGCGGTCGGCGACGAGTGCGGCGACGTCGTCGCGCGAGGTCGACGGGTCGTCGAACGCGGCGGCGACGAAGTCGGCGATGACCGCCTGCGCGGTCTCCTGCCCACAGATGCGGTTCATACCGATGCCCCCGGTGGCTCCGCGTTTGATCCACCCGGTGACGTACAGACCCGGCATCACGTCGCCGTCGGCGGCGTCCTTGACCCGCCCCTCGGAGTTGGGGACCACACCGTGGCCCTCGTCGAACGGCAGATCGGTGACGGGCACACCCCGGTAGCCGATGGCCCGCAGGACCAGACCGGTGTCGAGGTCGAAACGGTCTTCGGTGGGTGTCACCGCGACTTTCCCGGTCGCGTCGGCGTAGGCATTGCGCACGCAGGTAAGGGTAGCCACTTCCCCGTCACCGGCAATTTCGAGAGGTGACGTGAGGAACCGGAACACGATGCGCTTGTTGCCCGGCGTCGTGGGACGCTCCGCGAACTCCCGGGCCAGACGGATCTTCGTGGCGATCGTGGAATCGAGCGTGTCGTCGGACAGCGCCGCCTCTGTTCCGGGGTCCAGCACGAGTTCGTCGGGGTCGACGATGACGTCGACGCCGTCGACGTCGCCGAGTGCCAGGAACTCACTGTTGGTGTAGGCCGCCTGGGCGATTCCGCGACGACCCAGCAGGACGACCTCGGAGATGTTCGACTCGCGCAGCATGGCCAGCGCGTGATCGGCGATGTCGGTCTTGGCCAGCTCGTCGGGATCGGTCACCAGGATGCGCGCCACGTCGAGGGCGACGTTGCCGTTCCCGACCACGACCGCCCGCTCACCGGACAGGTCGACGTCGAGGTCGGCGAAGTCGGGGTGGCCGTTGTACCAGGCGACGAACTGCGTGGCGGCCACGGAGTTGCGCAGGTCCTCGCCCTCGATGCCGAGACGCTTGTCGGTGGCTGCGCCCACCGCATAGATCACCGCGTGATACCGCGCGACCAGCTCGTCGTGGCTGATGTGCTTGCCCACCTCGACGTTGAGGTGGTAGGTGAAGTTCTTCTTGGCCGCGACCGACGCGAACGTCTTCTCGACGCCCTTGGTGGCGCTGTGGTCGGGTGCGACGCCCGCGCGGACGAGTCCGTACGGGGTGGGCAGCCGGTCGAACATGTCGACCTTGATGCTGGGCTTGCGGACGAGTTCCTCGGCGGCATAGAACGCGGCCGGGCCAGCCCCGATGATCGCGACGTGCAGATCCTTGTCGGGCAGCGGCGGTGCCTTGCGCGGCGGGACGAGCCCACCCTCGACGTCGTGGTCCTTGTAGTAGTCCGCATTGATCTGCAGATAGGGTTCATCCCGCTCGGTCAGCTGATCGTCGGGGACGATCGCCTCCACCGGGCACTCGTCGATACAGGCTCCGCAGTCGATGCACGTCTCGGGATCGATGTAGAGGGCTTCCGCAGTCAGGAACTCCGGCTCGTCGGGCGTCGGGTGGATGCAGTTCACCGGACACACGCTCACGCAACTGGCATCGTTGCAACATGGGCGGGTAATCACATGCGCCATCTGCTGTTTCCTCGTAATCCAACACGTAGAACGTGTTCTATTTTTCCGGTTGACTGTATCTTAACTGCAAAGATACCTGCGGCCTATCGAAGGGACCCGAGTGAGCCAGGTTACGCCAGAAGTGTCAGCTGGATCACTGTCGGATCGCAAACCGGGATCCGCGTTCTACGAGGTCGGCTATCGCGTCCGCACCGGTGACGTGGACCAGGACATGCGCGTCCGGCTCGACGCGGTCGCCCGCTACCTCCAGGACGTCGCCAACGACAACATCGAGGCCACCGAGTTCCACGCGACGGACCCGTTCTGGATCGTTCGGCGCACCATCATCGACGTCATCGAACCCTTCACATGGCCCGCGGCGGTGACCGCGCAGCGCTGGTGCGGGGCGTTGTCGACCCGCTGGACCAACATGCGCGTCCGGCTCACGGCCGAACACGAGGTCAACCGGTTCAACCCGGAGCCGCGGCCACCCGGGCTCATCGAGACCGAGGCGTTCTGGATCAACGTCAACGAGAAGGGCGTCCCGTCGCGATTGTCCGACGAGGCGTTCGCGATGCTCTCGGCGATGACCGACGAGCACCGGTTGCGCTGGCGGTCGATGAACCCGGAGAAGGCGCCCGCGCCCGACGAGATCAGGATGCCCGACCGCGAGCACGTCCTGCGCATCACCGATTTCGATCCGTTCAAGCACCTCAACAACGCCGCGTACCTCGAGGCGATCGAGGACGAGCTCGTCGAGCACCCCGACCTGGTCGACGGCCCTCACCGCGTGGTGATCGAGTACCTACGGCCCATCGTGCCGGGCACCCGGCTGATCGTGCGGCGTGTCCGGGAGGACGACCGGCTGACCGTATGGCTGCTGATGCCGGGCACCGGGGACGAGCTCGTCGTCGCGGCGAGCGTCGTCGTCGGCCTCCTCCCCGCGTGAACGGCGCTACTGGCCGCCCTGCAGCAACAGTTCCATCAGCTTGATGGGCGCGGCGCACGGATCTCCCTGTGGCGCGCTGCGCGGCTCGACGAACCAGGTGAACGTCCCACGGCTCGGGGCGCGCGCCGTGACTCCGCACACCCCCGGGCGGTCGGGACTGCGCTGGGTGAACGCCGACTGACTGGCGACCTTGATGTTCTCGGTCTGGAAACCGAGTTTCTTGGCCGTCTCCTTCTCCACGTTGACGTTGCCCCACTCGAACCAGTTGAACGTCACGCTGACCGTGTCGGCGGTCCCCGAGACCAGCCATCGACAGATGGCCCCGGTGAAGGACCGTTCGGCGAACCCGCCTCCGGCCACGACGTCGGCGATCATGGCGTCGGGCAGCACATCGCATTCGAGCAGCAGCTTGTCGAACTGGTCGGTGTCGATGTCGCTGGTTCCGGACCGGTCGGCACCTCCCAGGGGCAACGGCTCACCATCAACGGTGCGGGCGCAGCCGGCGAGCGCGGTGAGGCCCAGCAGTACGGCCGCGAGGACCACCAGGGAGCGCCTCATGATGCGCGCTCGATCGACAGGGTGGCCAGTTCGCGGGCTGCGTCGCAGATCTCCTGGATGGGCCGCGGTGTCGCGGCGTCACCCCGGATCGACCATTCGAAGAAGTCGGCGCCGAACCCGATGCCGATCTCGCAGATCTGTCCCGTCTGCGTGTAACCGATGAAGCCCCGGTGGCCGTCGATCTCGATGTTCTCGGTGACGTCCCGCGACAGCTTCACATTGGCCTCTTCGCGACCGATCGGCGACCCTCGGTACCAGTTGAAGGAGGCGACCGCGCCCGTCCGCGACCCGGTGGTGTCCCACTCGCAGACCGAGGTGTTGTTGACCGTCTCGGTCAGCCCGCCGAAACCGGTGATCCGGACGACGTCCTCCGACGACACACCGCCACACTTGCCGAAGAACGGCCCCGAACCCGCCTGGGCGGGCGCTTCCGGGGTGTTGGGCCGGTTGGGATCGGTGGACGGCTCGTCCGGGGAGCATGCGCCCACGAAAAGCGCCACGGCGGCGAGCACCACGACGAGCAAGCTGCCGTCGCGGAGGCGATCGAGTTGTCGCCGTTCACGTTTGGTGGGCCGGCCCGCGCCCCGATCGCGCCGGGGCTGACTCGCCAGGATCTCCTTGGGAGGGGGCGGCGGGGATCGGTCGACGAAACACTCGGCAGCCATCGGCGCCGACACCCGCTTGCTGATGGTCTTGGTGACCTCGACGATGCGTTCCCGCCCGGACAGACGCACCCGGATCTCGTCTCCGGGCACGATGGGCTGCGCCGGTTTGGCGGTCACACCGTTCACGCGGACATGCCCACCGCGGCATGCAGCACCCGCCGCGGATCGTGTCTTGGTGAGACGGATCGCCCAGATGTAGGCGTCGACGCGCGTGGACATTCAGTCACCCGGCCGATCGTCGCTCGATTCGGGGGTCATGGCGGACGTGCGGTCCCCATCCGGTTCAGCGACCATGACACCCGCTCCCTCCACCGCGTCGCGTGCCGGCACCCGTCGCCGGCCGCCGTTCGTTGGGCCCCACTGTAGCCGCGTCGGCCCGAGCGACACCGGAGCGCGACCGGCCGGCGTTCGACCGGCACGCCATCTCAACGCCGGCGCGTCAGCAGGTACACGCCTGCACCCACGGCGAGAATCGCGAACAGGATTGCGAGGAACGTCTGATCGAGCAACACGAGCACCGCGAAGACAGCGATACCCGGCGACACCGCGACCAGACTCATCACGGGGTGTTGCCGGACTACCTCCGACACGGCTCTGCTCTTGTCCCGATCGATTGCCATACCGGCCTCCCGTGTTGTCATGAAGATCTGGGTTCGACTGCCCCGGCGGATGGATGACACCCGAGATCGTGCGTCCAGGGTAGTCGCGGCGCGGCGACCGCGAGGTGGGTCGCGAACGTCCGGCTGCAGCGGGGACTGGACGACGCCCCGGCACGGCTCGTGGCCAGTGCCGGGGCGCCGGTCTGGGGGCGGCGCCCGCAGTGAGGCCGCCGCAGTCAGGCCGCCGCGGCTGGGGAGTCGCTCGAATCCGCACCGGCGGAATCGGTATCGGAGCCGTCGGAATCGGCGGGGGAATCGGCATCGGCGGTCGACACGTCGTCGGTGCCGGCGTCACTGTCCGTGCTCCCGGTGTCTGCGCTGTCGTCGGTGTCTGCGCTGCCGTCGCCGTCTGCGCTGTCGTCGGTGTCTGCGCCGCCGCCGGAGTCGACGACCCCGCCCGTCGCATCGTCGGAGTCGGGGGTCTCCGCCGGGAGGCGATGCTTGCCGACGTAGCTGTCCTCGGCGGCGCGATGCTTGCCGACATAGCTCTCCGCAGAGTCGCCGCCGACGTCCTCGGTGGCGACGAACGCGTCGATGGCGGACAGCTGCTCGCCCGGCGCACCAGCCCTGTCGGACAGTTGGTTCCGGGCGCCAGTGTCGATCGGACGGGTCGCGGGCAGCCCGAACGGCAACTCGTACGACGGGATCCGCAGGACGGGGATGAGCTCGCCCGTGTCGAGTTGTCCGAGCTCGATGACGGGCCGGCCCAGCCGGTTCGGGCGGAGCTCACCGTTGACCTCGACGAGCGGGCGGAAGGTGACCGTCGAACCCAGCCAGTCGACCGTGATCGGACCGGTGAACCCGTAGTCACTCGTCAGCCGGAGGAAGTTGCCGCTGAACAGGTCGTGATCACCGCCGATGCTCAGGCGGGCGAAGTCCTTGGACAGCGACATCCAGTCGCCGTCGAAGTCGACACCGGAGCCGCTGAGGATGCCGGCGAGGAGCCCCTGGAGGACCTCGGACCCGACGCCACCGAGGACGCCTCCGGGATCAGAGATCAGCGCCGTCGGATCGGTGAGGGCGAACTGGACCTCGCCGTTGGGTTGCCGGAACCGAAAGTCGAAGGTGCCGAGAACATTCGCACATGCGCCGACACCTTCCGCGTAGGCGCTGGTGAGTCCGCCGTAGCAACCGACACCGGTGACCCCCGGGATCTGCGCACCCGGCACGGGTACGCCGAGCGCCGTCACGTCCAGCGGTCCGGTGTTCCACGCGTGGGCCATGCCGATCAACGCGAACGATGTCGCCGTCTTGCCGTCGCTGGCACCCGCGGTGGCGATGCTCAGCGGGAGGTAGGAGACGGCGCTCGCGTCGCCACCCCGGAAGGCCACCGCGAGTTGATAACCGGTGCCCGCCACGGTCGAGGAGCCGCTGGTCGCCGGCGGATCGGTCATCTTCTCCGGCAACTTGATCCCGAGCCAGCGCACGATATCGCCCAGTGCCGAGCCGGAGAGGGTGTCGAAGACACCCTTCACCGGATCGTAGACGGCGACGGGGACGACCTCGATGCGATCGGGCAGCACCAGGGCGATCCCCAGCCCGCCGAGTTCGGTACTGGATTGTGTGCAATCGGAGCCCCCGCGGGTGCCTGTCGACACGCAGGACTGGATACGCCACTGTTCGGCGATGGCGGTGGTCAGCTCTCCGTTGCCGATCTCGGAGACGAGGCTGCCGAGCGGGTTCTTGCTGTCGTATCCGGCGGACCAGTCGCGCAGATCTTCGAGGATGGACGACGTCGACGCGGCGTCGGCCGTCGCGGGCTCCACCGCCTGGCCCGCGCCGATCGCGGCAACAGTCGCCAGCGCAGCGGCACCGGCGACCGCGCGCCCGGTGCGTCGTTGCTTGCGATCCGTGCGTCGCGCGACCTTGTCCGATCGCTGAATACCCTTGCGCCCCACCCTGGTCATACGTCCCACTCC
>NZ_JAKOIW010000009.1 GCF_022206305.1 Gordonia sp. 'Campus'
GGGTCACACTGGTCGGGGTCACACGGGCGCACCGCGCGGGACCGTGGGTGGGCTGCAGTGCGACGAGGGATCCTCGTCGCAGCCGCCGTGGCGCTGTCGACACCGTTGTCCGCGTGCGGGCAGGAGACGCCGAACCTCCCGACGCCGACCGCGGCGTCGTCGATCTCGGGTCACACTGGTCGGGGTCACACGGGCGCACCGCGCGGGACCGTGGGTGGGCTGCAGTGCGACGAGGGATCCTCGTCGCAGCCGCCGTGGCGCTGTCGACACCGTTGTCCGCGTGCGGGCAGGAGACGCCGAACCTCCCGACGCCGACCGCGGCGTCGTCGATCTCGCCGGTCACCACCGCGCCCACCACCTCGCCGTATGTGCCGGAATCGTCGGCCCCGGCACCGATCGTCTACCGCCCGCCCTACATCGACCGGGTCGAATGGACCGACACCGCCGTCGGGCCGAGCCTGTCGGTGTTCCCCACGACCTCCGGCCGCTACACCACCGACCCCGGCGCGATGGCCGCCGCGTGGGCGGAGGTCCTCGACCTCGACGCCACCGCGGACACCCCCGGCATGCAGGCGCAGTTCGACTGTCACTGGCGCTTCGCCCGCATCATCGAACCCGAGAAGACCAGCTGGAACCTCGAACCCGGCCGCCCCGTCGTCACCGAGGAGGACATGGTCGGCGCCGGCTGCAACCCAGGCTTCGCCGAGGAGTGACCCGTCACCGCGTGCGGTGCACGCCGTGGTTTCAACGCGTGCGATGCCCGCCGTGGTTCTAGCGCGTGCGATGCACGCGGCGGTTCCCGAGGATGCGGCACACCACGTAGATCACGAACGAGATGATCGTGACGAACACCGACACCGGCAGCTTCGGGGCCAGTGACATCAGCAGACCGCCCACCGCGGCGACCTCGGCGAAGATCACCGAGAGGATCAGCGCCCGAGCCGGACTCGCGGTCACCCGCGCGGCGGCGGCACCCGGCGTGATCATCAACGACATCACGAGCAGCGCACCGATGATCTGCACGCCCTGCGCCGCGGCGAGCCCCATGATGATCGCGAAGACCACCGACAGTGTCCGGATGGGCACGCCCTGCGCCTGGGCCACCCGCGGGTCCGTCGACGCGAACAGCAGCGGCCGGTAGATCACCGCGAGCACCGCGACCACGACAGCCGTGGTGATCGCGATCGCCACCAGGCCGTTGATGCCGACGCTGACCACCTGACCGGTCAGCAGCGCGAACCCGGTGCCGATGCGTCCGTACAGCGCGAGGAACAGCACGCCGATCCCGAGACCGAACGCCATCACGACGCCGATCACCGAATCCCGTTCGCGCGCCCGGTTGCCGAGGAAACCGAACACCGCCGCGGCGATCACCGCCCCGATCACGCCGCCGAGATTGACGCTGAACCCGATGAGCAGCGCTGCGGCGGCACCCGTCACCGACAACTCGCTGGCACCGTGCACCGCGAACGACATCTGCCGCGCCACGATCAGCGGACCGAGCAGACCACCGAGCAGTCCGAGCAGCACCATCGCGAGCAGCGCCTGCTGCATGAAGTCGTACCCGAGCAGATCGACGGTCGTCGAGAAGTCCCAGAGGTCGCTGAACTGACGTTCGGCGGCCGACACCGTCGTGTTCACGCGAGTCCGCCCGGGAGTCCGGTCGCGGTGGTGCCCGGTGTCGCGTCGGCACAGTGGTGGGCGTCCTCGCCACCGATCACGACGAGACGGCCGTTGACCCGCAACACCTCGACGTCGCTGCCATAGAGCTCGCTGAGCGTCTCGGTGGTCATCACCTCGTGCGGCGCACCGATGCGGAACCGACCGTCGACGAGGTAGAGCACGCGGTCGACGTAGGGGAGGATCGGGTTGATCTCGTGGGTCACGAAGACGACCGCGGTCCCCGCCTCGCGTCGGCGACGGTCGATGAGCTCCACGACCACCTGCTGGTTGGTGGGGTCGAGACTGGCCAGGGGTTCGTCGCACAGCAGGAGGTCGGGGTCGCTCACGACGGCCTGCGCCACACGCAACCGTTGCTGCTCACCGCCGGACAGGACACCCAGCGGTGCGTCGGCGTAGGGAAGTGCGTCCACCGCGCCGAGCGCGCGGTCGACCAGCTCGCGACGGCGCGCCCGTCCGCGCAGGCCGATGCCCCAGCGGCCGCCGTCGACGCCGAAGCCGACGAGGTCGCGTCCACGGATGGCCATCGGATCTGCGTCGTCGTCGGCGTGTTGCTGCGGGATGTACCCGATCGCGTCGGTGGTGGCGACGGTCCCGCGGTCGAGTGCGTACTGGCGCAGAAGGACACGCAGGAACGAGGTCTTGCCCGATCCGTTGGGACCGAGCACCGCGACGAACTCGCCGGGTTCGATGGTCAGGTCGAGCCCGTCCCAGAGGACGCGGTCGCCGAAGCCGAGCCGCGCGCCCGCGAAGGCGACGACCGGTTCCGGTTCCGCGTGCACGGCGGTCACCTGGTTCCGGAGGCCAGCGCCGCGGTGAGGGCGTCGATCTGGCCGTTCTGCCACGCCACGTAGTCGGTGACGTCGTCGGGCAGGGTCTCGGTGAACTTCACGACCGGAACGCCCGCCGAACCGGCGACGTCGAGCATCGCCTGGGTGACGGGGTCCACCGCCTGGGTGTTGTAGATCAGCACCTTGGCGCGGCGGTCGGCGAGGATGTCCTGCAGCGCGGCCCGGTCGGCAGCCGCGGGTGACTGCCCTTCCTCCACGGCCTGGGTGAACCCGGCGGGCGCGATGTCGACGAGCCCGGCCTCGGTCAGCATGTATCCGGCGAGCGGTTCGGTCTGGGCGACCTCGGTGCCCGCGTGCTGCTGCCGGATGGTCGTGAGCTTGGCTCGCAGGCCGTCGATGCCCGTGGTGAACTTCTCGGCGTTGGCGCGGTAGGTCTCCGCGTTCCCCGGGTCCTGTTCGGCCAGCGCGTCGGCGACCTTGTCGGCCACCTGGGCGACGACCGGGAGGTCGTAGAAGACGTGCTCGTTCTGGTCGCCGTGCGCGTGATCGTGCGCCCCGTCGGAGTGGTCCCCGCCGGCGTGGTCCCCGTCGGAACCGTGCTCCTCGCCCTCCGCCTCGGCGGCGTGCTCGTCACCGCCGAGCAGGGCGAAGGCGTCGACGGCAGTGGCGTCGGAGTTCGCCGCGGCCTCCTCCATGTAGGAGTCGTAGTGCCCGCCGTTGAAGACGAGGATGTCGGCGTCGGCGATCGTGGCGGTGTCCGCGGCCGACGGTTCGAACTCGTGCGGGTCCCCGTCGGCGTTGTTGTACAGCGCTGTCACCTGGGCCTTGTCCCCGGCCACCGCTGCCGCCACCGAACCCCAGACGTTGGTGGACGCCACCACCGTGGGCGGGCCGTCGCTGCCGCCGGAGTCGCTCGAGCAGCCGGCCAGGACCAGCGCGGCAGTGGACAGAACGCCGGCCGCGGCCAGCAGTGATTTCCTCATCGAGCACCTTTACGCAAATGACAATCGTTACCGAAAGCAGTCTAGGGGATGGCTCGGACGGGCGTGCGGGGAGTGGTCCGCGGTGACGGTCTGCACCGGAATCCCGGGTGTTCTCTATGGTGGAGACCATGACCTCGAGCCCCCCGTCGTCGTCCAGGGTGCCGCGGCGTGTCGCACTGATCTCCGTGCACACCTCGCCGCTGGCGCAACCGGGCACCGGCGACGCGGGTGGGATGAACGTCTATGTCTGGCAGACGGCGCTCCGCCTGGCCCGACGCGGCGTCGAGGTCGAGATCTTCACCCGGGCGACCTCGTCGGCCGACGCCCCCTCGGTCGTCGCGGCCCCCGGGGTCACGGTCCGACACGTGGTCGCCGGTCCGTTCGAGGGGCTCGACAAACGCGACCTGCCCGCCCAGCTCTGCGCGTTCACCGCGGGCRTGCTGCGGGCGGAGGCCGCACAGGCGCCCGGTCACTACGACCTCATCCACTCGCACTACTGGCTCTCCGGTCAGGTCGGCTGGCTCGCGCGCGATCGGTGGGGCGTCCCGCTGGTGCACACCGCGCACACGCTCGCGGCCGTCAAGAACGCGGCCCTCGCCGAGGGGGACACCGCCGAACCCCAACTACGGGTGATCGGTGAGCAGCAGGTCGTCGGTGAGGCCGACCGGCTCATCGCGAACACGGAAACCGAAGCGGCCGAACTGCTCTCGATGTACGACGCCGATCCCGACCGGATCGACGTGGTGACCCCGGGCGCCGATCTCGACTGCTACACGCCGGGATCCGCCTCCGCCGCGCGGGCTGCGCTGAACCTCGACCCCGACGAGACGATCGTGACGTTCGTCGGCCGCATCCAGCCGCTCAAGGCCCCGGATCTTCTCGTCGCGGCCGTCGCGCCGCTCATCTCCGAGGCCGCCTCGACCGGACGCCGGTTACGTCTGCTCGTGGTCGGCGGGCCGTCGGGATCCGGGCTCCAACGACCGACCGCCCTGATGGATCAGGTGGCCGCCCTTGGGATCGCGGACTTCGTCACGTTCCTGCCGCCGCAGCCGGCTGACCGTCTCGCGCAGGTGTACCGGGCATCGGATGTGGTCGCGGTGCCCAGTCACTCGGAGAGTTTCGGTCTCGTCGCGATCGAGGCGCAGGCATGCGGGACGCCGGTCATCGCCGCCAATGTCGGCGGTCTCGGGGTCGCGGTCGACGACGGGCGGACAGGGGTCCTGGTCAACGGACACGCGGTCGGCGACTGGACCAATGCGCTGGAAAAGCTTCTCGCGCAACCTGATCGACTGGTCGAACTCGGTGCGAACGCGCGCCGGCACGCCGAACAGTTCTCGTGGGAGCACACCGTGGACCAGCTCCTCGCCGGTTACGGACGCGCGATGGCGTCGTTCGACGCCCGCCACGGTGCCGACCAGTCCGGTGCGGCTCCGGGTGCCTCGGCGCGTGTGCGTCGCCGCTGGCGACGCCGGCGCAGCCGCGTCACCGTCTGACCAGCGGACGTCGCGACGACGAGTATCCGAGTTTTTCCACAGAGAGGACACCCGTGAGCCGCACCGAGGTCATCGACCTGCTCGAGAAGACGTTGGATCGCAACGAGATCGACTACACGCGCAAGAGTGGTGGCGGTGCCGATGTCGACCACGTCGTCGTCGAGCTGCCCGGCGAACGCAAGCTCAAGACGACCGTGTTGCTGACCGCCAGCGAACATGGCGTGCGGGTGGAGGCGTTCGTGTGTCGGCGCCCCGACGAGAACCACGCCGGCGTCTTCAAATATCTGCTCAAGCGCAACCGTCGCCTCTACGGCGTGGCCTACACGATCGACAACACCGGAGACATCTACCTGATCGGCCGGATCTCGGCCGACGGGCTCACCGCCGACGAGGTCGATCGTGTCCTCGGGCAGGTGCTCGAAGCCGCCGACGGCGACTTCAACACCCTCCTCGAACTCGGCTTCCTCGCCTCCATCCAGCGCGAATGGGCGTGGCGGGTCTCGCGGGGCGAATCGCTGCGCAACCTGCTCGCCTTCGAGCACCTCATCGACAAGGAGTCGCTTCCCGAGGCGGGTGCGCCCCTCGAAGGTCGTTATGTGCCGGGCGAATCCGTCGTCGAGGAGGCACAGAGCGCGACCGAGGGCGAGTCGGAGGGCTCCGGCGAGGGTTCGTCGGTCGGCAAATCGGACGAATCGTAGACTCATCGAGAGAGGTCCACGTCACATCGTGTCAACAAGCGTTGATACGATGCGGGCGAGAAATTCCCCAATGGAGGTGTCATGAGCTTCAAGAGTCCGTTCCCTGACGTCGAGATCCCTGATGTGAGCGTGTTCGAGTTCCTGTTCGGTGCGGTGGCCGACGAGGATCTGGGACGCACCGCGCTGGTGGATCCGAAGTCGGGTGCGACGACGACGTATGCGCAGTTGATCTCGCAGATCGACGCGGCGGCGGGTGCGTTGGCGGCGCGGGGGATCGGTGTGGGTGATGTGGTGGGCATCTTGTCGCCCAACATTCCGGCGTTCGCGACGGTGTTCCATGGGATTCTGCGGGCCGGCGGTACCGCGACGACGATCAACGCGCTGTTCACCGGCCCCGAGATCGCCAAGCAGCTGCGTGATTCGGGCGCGAAGATGCTGGTGACGATCTCGCCGATGCTGGAGCAGGCCAAGGCCGCCGCCGAGGAGGTCGGGTTGGCGGATGCGGATCTGATCGTCCTCGACGGCGAGGGACAGGACGCCTCGGGGCATCCGAACGCCGCGGATCTGCTGGGTGCGGGGCTGTCCGCGCCGGAGGTGTCGTTCGATCCGTCGACGCATGTGGCGGTGCTGCCGTACTCATCGGGCACGACGGGTAATCCGAAGGGGGTGGCGCTCTCGCACCGCAACCTGGTCGCCAACGTCGCCCAGATCCGTCCGCTGCAGGGCATGGGCGCCGACGACGTGGTGATCGCGGTGTTGCCGTTCTTCCACATCTACGGCATGACGGTGTTGCTCAACGCCGCGCTCTACAACCGGGCGTCGCTGGTGATCATGCCACGCTTCGATCTGGTGGAGTTCCTGGAGAACATCCAGAACCACAAGGTGACGATGGCCTACATCGCGCCGCCGGTGGCGGTGGCGTTGGCCAAGCATCCGATCATCGACAACTACGACCTGTCGTCGCTGCACACGATGATGTCGGGGGCGGCGCCGCTGGATGACGAGCTGGGTCAGGCGGTGGCCAAGCGTCTGGATCTGCACATGCTGCAGGGTTATGGCATGAGTGAGTTGTCGCCGGTCAGCCACATCATTCCGGCCGACACCCCGGGTCTGCTCGGGCAGCAGGATCCGCCGTTGTCGTCGACGGGTTGGGCGGTGCCGAACTCGGAGAACAAGATCGTCGACCCGGCCTCGGGTGCGGAGATCGAGTTGCCGGCCGAGGGGTTGTCGGAGCCGGGTGAGTTGTGGGTGAAGGGCCCCAACGTGATGCTGGGGTATCTGAACAATGAGCAGGCCACGGCCGACACCATCGACGCCGACGGTTACCTGCACACCGGTGACATGGCCCAGGTCGACCCGACCGGCTGCGTGTACATCGTCGACCGGCTCAAGGAGCTGATCAAGTACAAGGGCTATCAGGTGCCGCCGGCCGAGCTCGAGGCGTTGTTGTTGACCAACGACAAGATCGCCGACGCGGCGGTCATCGGGGTCATCGAGGCGGAATCGGGTGAGGAGATCCCGAAGGCGTTCGTCGTGCGCCAGCCCGACACCGAGATCTCCGCCGAGGAGGTCATGGAGTTCGTGGCGTCGAAGGTCGCTCCGCACAAGAAGGTTCGTGCGGTCGAGTTCATCGAGACGATCCCCAAGTCCGCCTCCGGCAAGATCCTGCGCAAGGACCTGCGGAAGTAGTTCCGGCCCCTGAGGGCATCCACGACGCTGACACCCGTATGACGTCGGGTCCGGAAACCGGACCCGACGTCATACGGGTTTGTGGTCAGGGGATCTCGTGCGGCGGGATGTCGTCGTAGGCCGACGCGGCGGCCGCGCCGGTGCGCTTGTGCCACCAGTAGGTCAGTGCCCACAGGATGACGCCGAGCAGCAGCAGCCAGCCGGCGATGACGTACTGCTGCGGATCGCGGCCCGTGAACGGCAGCGTGAGGTACCCACACGTGACCGCGCCCAGGACCGCGATGGGGGTGTAGGTGCGGAAGTGCTTGTGCCCCACCTTGTCCTTGCGTAGAACCAGCACCGACACGTTCACCACCGTGAAGACGGCCAGCAGGAGCAGCGCCGTGGTGCCGCCGAGCAGGCCGACGATCGAACCCTTCGGGTCGGCGCTGACATATGCGAGCAGGCACAGGGCGATGACGGTGGTGAAGATGATCGCGGCGAACGGTGTCCGACGCCCCGGATGGACGTAACTGAGGAACTTCGGCAACACGCCCTGCTTGCTCATGCCGTACAGCAACCGGCTCGCCATCATCATGTTGATGAGCGCGGTGTTGGCGACGGCGAACATCGAGATCCAGGGCAGCAGATCCGACATCGGGAAGTCCGGTGCGGCGGTCTGCACGACGTCGACGAGCGGGGTCTCGCTCTCGGAGAGCACGCCGACCGGGACGATCGCCACCGCGCAGATCGCGATGAGGACGTACACGGCGGCGGTGATGCCGAGACCGCTGAGCATGACCTTCGGGAAGATCCGGACGGGGTCCTTGCACTCCTCGGCCATGTTGACCGAGTCCTCGAAGCCGACGAGGGCGAAGAAGGCCAGCGACGTCGCCGCGGTCACCGCGATGAAGACGTTCTTGTCGTCGGGACTCTCGAACGCCACCACCGCATCCCAGTGCTCGGCGTTGCCGCCGACGATGAACCAGTAGCCGATGAAGAGTACGAGCAGCAGACCGGTCAGCTCCACCAGCGTCAGCACCACGTTGGTGCCGACTCCCTCGGCGACACCGCGGAAGTTGATGAACATGACCAGGAGCAGGAAGCCGATGGCGATCGCGAACAGCGCCGGGCTGGTCGCGTCGGGGGAGTCACCGGTGAACGCGGTCAACATGTTCACCGCGAAAGCGCGCGACGCGGTGGTCGCCGAGGTGATACCCGAACACATCACCGTGAACAGCACGATGAACGTGATGAAGTGGATCCCGAAGGCCTTGTGCACGTACAGCGCTGCGCCCGCGGCCTGCGGGTACTTCGTCACCAGTTCCAGGTAGGAGAACGCGGTCAGTGTCGCGACGCTGAACGCGATGAGGAACGGCAGCCAGGCGGCGCCGCCGACCTCACCCGCGACCTGACCGGTGAGGGCGTACACCCCGGTGCCCAGGATGTCGCCGATGATGAACAGCAACAACAACTTCCAGCCCAGTACGCGTTTGAGCTCGGGCTGCTTCTCCGCATTCTGGCCGGCCTCGCCGGCGTCTGTACTGGCTGTCATGCGCTAACGCTAGACCCGCTCCGGCCCTGGTGCGCGCCGAATCGGTGGCTTCTTCACCATTTCGTCGGCACCGGCCGATCCGGTCCGCGGTGCCGACGAGCGGGCCGTTGATGGGGGGACGGTGAGATGAGGGCGCTCGGCGTCTGTGGAAAACTGTCCGCCATGAGCAACGGCACCCTGATCCTGATGCGTCACGGCGAGAGCGAATGGAATGCGTCCAACCAGTTCACCGGCTGGGTGGACGTGGCGCTGACCGAGAAGGGCAAGGCCGAGGCCGAGCGTGGCGGCGAACTGCTCGTCGAACACGACCTGCTGCCCGACGTCGTCTACACGTCGCTGTTGCGCCGGGCCATCACCACGGCCCACATCGCGCTCGACCGCGCGGACCGTCTGTGGATTCCGGTGGTCCGCGACTGGCGGCTCAACGAGCGTCATTACGGCGCGCTGCAGGGCCTCAACAAGGCGGAGACCAAGGAGAAGTTCGGCGACGAGCAGTTCATGCTGTGGCGCCGGAGCTACGACACCCCGCCGCCGGCGATCGAGCCCGACGCCGAGTACAGCCAGGTCGGCGACGCGCGCTACGCCGACCTGCCCGAGGTGCCGCTCACCGAGTGCCTCAAGGATGTCGTCGACCGCTTCATCCCGTACTACCTCGAGACCATCGTCGCCGACGTCAAGGCCGGCAAGACGGTGCTGCTGGCCGCCCACGGCAACTCGCTGCGCGCGCTCGTCAAGCATCTCGACGGGATCTCCGACGACGACATCGCCGGGCTGAACATCCCCACCGGCAACCCGCTGCGCTACGACCTCGACGACGACCTCAAGCCGCTGAACCCGGGGGGTACCTACCTGGACCCTGAGGCGGCGGCCGCCGGTGCCGCCGCGGTCGCCGCCCAGGGACAGAAGTAGTCGGGACGGTTCCGCCGCCGGAGCGTCCGAAAGAACACATTCGCCATGGCGTCAGTGGTGTGACGCGCGCTACATTAGACGGCATGGCGGATGTGGGCACCCTTCGGATCGAACATTCCCCTGCTCAGGAGCGGTACGAGGCGATCCTCGTCGGCGATCCGTCGGGCGAGGACGAGGTCGTCGGCTACCTCGATTACGTGTCCGAGCCCTACCAGGTCGTCATCACCCACACGGTCGTGCGCGAGCAGTTCAGCGGTCACGGTTACGCCGCCCAACTCGTCCGGGCCGTGCTCGAGGACATCCGGCAGGGCGGCAAGCAGGTCGTGCCGGTCTGCTCCTACGTCCAGCGTTTCATCGAACGCCACCCGGAGTTCGCCGACATGGCGGTCCCCGTCCCGCAGTGACGTGGTCGCGGACCCCCGTCCCGGGCCCCGCAGCGACTCCGGCCAACACCGCGTGAACAACGGCCGAACACCTCCGTCGGATGTGCGTTCGGAGTTGGTCGAGCCGTAAGCTGCCCATGTGACCGCCGCAATCTCAGCCGCGACGATCGCGTTCGTACTCGCGCTCTGCCTCGGTGTCGTTCTCGGTCGACTCAGCCGCGACCGTGACCGGTCCCGGCGATTCGCCTTCGCCGATTTCTTCGCGCGCGGTTCCGCCTCCGGCTCTCATTCGGACGCGGCGGCGCGGGAGGCGGCTCAGTCGATGGGACCCCGCGCGGTTCCCGCCTCCGCGGAGGTCCGCGACTCCGACATCCAGTCCACCACCGACGACGGCCGCATGACGAAGGCCGGCCTGCTCAGCATGGTCGTGCGCAACACCATGACCGCGATCGCGGTGGTCGACGAGTTCCGTGACGTCGTCCTCTACAACCAGCGCGCGGTCGAACTCGGTCTGGTGCGTGAGATGCTGCTCGCCGACCCGGTGTGGGAAGCGGTCAAGGAGGTCCTCGACAGCGGGGTCGAGCGGAACTTCGAGTTCAGTCCGCCGACGTCGAGCCTGGGGTTCGTCTCGACGGGTCGCACCCCCCGTCCCAGCGTCGAACATGTGCGGTGCCACGCGAAGATCGTCGCCCAGGGCGACGAACGCTACGTGGTCGCCTACGGGCTCGACGACACCGAGCACAAACGCGTCGAGGCGACGCGCCGCGACTTCGTCGCGAACGTCTCCCACGAATTGAAGACGCCCGTCGGAGCGATCGGCCTGCTCGCCGAGGCGCTGCTCGAGTCCGCCGACGACACCGACTCGGTCCAGCACTTCGGCCGTCGCGTGGTCGGCGAGACCAAGCGCATGGGCAACATGGTGAGCGAACTGCTCGCCCTCTCCCGGCTGCAGGGCGGCGACACCCCGGCGTTCACCTGCGTCGACGTCGACTCCCTGATCGACGATGCCCTCGCCGCGTCGACGCTCGCCGCCGAGGCTGCGGCCATCACGCTCCGTGCGGACGAGCCGATCGGTGTCACCATCCGCGGTGATCGTCCGCTGCTGCTGACGGCGTTGAACAACCTGATCGCCAACGCGATCTCGTACTCTCCGTCGGACACGATCGTCTCGGTCAGCCGCCGCGTCATCAAGATCGAGGGCCGTCCGATGGTCGCCATCGCGGTCACCGACCGCGGGATCGGCATCGAGCCGGCCGACCAGCAACGTGTCTTCGAGCGGTTCTTCCGCGTCGACAAGGCGCGATCGCGGATGACCGGCGGCACCGGCCTCGGCCTCGCGATCGTCAAACACGTGGCGGCCAATCACGGCGGCACCATCAACCTGTGGAGCAAGCCCGGCACCGGCTCCACGTTCACCCTGTGCATCCCCGAGGACCTCACCGACACGGGTTGGACCCCGGAGGCCGACTCCGCACCCGTGCTCGATGCACCTCAGGGCGACGAACCGACTCCTGGTCACTACAGCGAAGGAAACAAGAGTTGACCCACGTAATGATCGTCGAGGACGAGGAATCGCTGGCCGACCCGCTCGCATTCCTGTTGCGGAAGGAAGGATTCGAGGCGAGCGTCATCACCGATGGCGCGCAGGCTCTCTCGACCTTCGACCGCGTCAGCCCCGACATCGTCCTCCTGGACCTCATGCTCCCCGGGATGTCCGGCACCGAGATCTGCAAGGCCCTGCGGACGCGCTCCAACGTCCCGGTGATCATGGTGACCGCCCGCGACAGCGAGATCGACAAGGTCGTAGGCCTCGAACTCGGCGCCGATGACTATGTGACGAAACCGTATTCGGCGCGCGAGCTGATCGCGCGCATCCGCGCGGTGCTCCGGCGCGGCGGCGAGATGCCCGACGACGGTCTCGATATCGGTGTGCTCGAGGCCGGACCGGTCCGGATGGACGTCGAGCGACACACCGTGTCGGTGAACGGAGCGTCGATCACGTTGCCGCTCAAGGAGTTCGACCTGCTCGAATATCTCCTGCGCAATTCCGGACGCGTGCTGACCCGCGGTCAGCTGATCGATCGGGTGTGGGGCGTCGACTACGTCGGCGACACCAAGACACTCGACGTGCACGTCAAGCGTCTGCGTTCCAAGATCGAGCCCGACCCGGCGAATCCCAAGCACCTCATCACCGTTCGCGGCCTGGGTTACAAACTCGAGGCCTGACCCGGGGGGTCGCTGCCGGCCGCGGTGCCTACTCCGGCGGCTGCAGTTCGTACTTGACGTCGGTCTCCCGGCGCGCGGTCGCGGCCTGGGTCGCGGGGTGAACGGCGATGAGTCCCAGTCCGTTCCGGCGTCGGCACGCAGCGGCGAGGGCCTCGTAGGCCGGTTCGCCGAGCAGCGCGGTCAGTTCGGGAGCGTACGACTCCCACACCTGCTTGGCGCCGATGTGGACGTCGGGTGAGCCCGAGCAGTACCACTTGAGGTCGTGGCCGCCCTCGCCCCAGCCGCGCCGGTCGAACTCGGTGATCGTCGTCTGCAGCACCTGGGTGCCGTCGGGCCGTTCCACCCAGTCCTGCTCGCGGCGGATCGGGAGTTGCCAGCACACATCGGGTTTGACGGTGAGCGGCTCTAGCCCTTTGCGCAGCGCCATCGAGTGCAGGGCGCAGCCGACCCCGCCCGCGAATCCGGGGCGGTTCAGAAAGATGCACGCCCCCTTGTGAAGTCGTGTCTTGAGGGCCGGCTCGTCGTCGAGGTCGCCCTCCTCGAGGTAGCCCTTGGGTCCGAGCGGATCCTTGCCCGAACCCTTTTTGAAGTACTGCCAGTCGTCCGGCGTCAGCATCGCGACGCCGCGGGCGAGGGTCTCGCGATCGTCGTCGTCGGACAGGTACGCGCCGTGGCTGCAGCATCCATCGGTCTCGCGGCCCGGCAGGATGCCCTGGCACGCAGGGGTGCCGAAGACGCACGTCCAATGCGAGAGCAGCCACGTGAGGTCGGCTCGGATGACATGTTCCGGATCGGCCGGATCGGCGAATTCGTACCATTCGCGAGGAAAGTCGAGTTCGACCTCGGGGGCGGGCTTGATCCGGGGCGCGGACGGCGAGATGGCGGTCACCTGTACACGGTAGCCGGGATAGGCGACGGTGGAGGGCTGCACTACCGTTGACCCGTGCGCTTAGGAGTCCTCGACGTGGGCAGCAACACAGTCCACCTCCTGGTGGTCGACGCCCACCGCGGCGGTCACCCCACCCCCATGAGTTCGACGAAGGCCGTCCTGCGCCTCGCCGAACAGATCGACACCGACGGCCGGATGAACGACCGGGCCGTCGCCAAGCTGATCGATTCGATCGACGAGTTCACCCACATCGCCCGCACCTCCGGGTGTGAACAGATGATGGCGTTCGCGACGTCGGCAGTGCGTGACGCGACGAATTCCGACGACATGCTCGACGAGATCGAACGGCAGACCGGTGTCCGGGTGCTCGTCCTCTCCGGCCGCGACGAGGCGAGGCTGACGTCCCTGGCCGTCCGGCGCTGGCGCGGGTGGAGTGCCGGGCGCATCCTCGCCCTCGACATCGGCGGCGGCTCGCTGGAGATGTCCAACGGCGTCGACGAGGAACCCGACGTCGCGTTGTCGTTGCCGCTCGGTGCCGGACGTCTCACGCGCGAGTGGCTGCCCGACGACCCGCCCGACCGCCGCCGCGTGGGAGTCCTGCGTGACTGGCTCGACGCGGAACTCCGCGCGCCGGCGAACCAGTTGCTGGCGCCCGGTGCGCCGGACCTCTGCGTCGGGACGTCGAAGACATTCCGCAGCCTGGCCCGGCTGACCGGTGCGGCCCCGTCGAGTGCGGGACCCCGGGTTCGGCGGGAACTGACCACGAGCGGGCTGCGGCAACTCATCTCCTTCATCTCCCGGATGACCAAGGCCGACCGCGCCGAACTCGAGGGTGTCAGCTCCGATCGCGCTGGTCAGCTCGTTGCGGGAGCGCTGGTGGCGGAGGCGGCGATGCGAGCGCTGCGAGTCGATACACTGGAAATCTGTCCGTGGGCCCTTCGTGAAGGGGTCATCCTGCGCCGGCTCGATGCCGAGCAGGCCGACTCGCTGGAGCCCGCACAGACGCAAGGCGTTCACGAGGGCGTCGGCTGAGCCGTGACCTGTGCGCCGCAGCTGCGATGCGGGGTAGGGGTCCAGGTGAGGCGGCCCGGCGTGATCGTCGGAAAGACAAGCGGATGCGCCTGACCCGGCATCCGATGACGTTCGAGGACGGAGAGCCACTTCATGTCGAAGGATTCGGAACCCGAATCTCGACCGATCTCGGTATCGGAACTGCTCGCACGGTCGCAGGGCTCGGAGTCGAGCTCTTCGTCGCGATCCCGTGACGGTCGAGGCCGCCGGCGCGCCGGCCGGGACGGATCCTTCTCGGTCTCCGAGCTGACCGGCGAGATCCCCAAGGTCGCCGACGCGGACCCCGGTCGGGACGAGCAGCCGAGCCCGGCCCGGCCCGGCCAGAGCGAGGCTGCCCCGAGCGAGCCCGCCCAGAACCAGCCGGTCCAGACCCAGCCGGTCCAGACCCCGAAGGCGGAGAACCCCTCGGCCTCGCAGGCGGACGCTCGGTCGCGGGGCACCGGCGACGGGCAAAAGGCAACCGACCGGCCGGCGGGTGAGAGTGCACGCGCTCAGACGCGCCCGGCGCCGGACGCGCCCGCATCGCCGACCGACGCTGGTGCCTCGTTCCCGCGGTCGGCCAACCCGGTCGCGCGCCGCCCCGAGGCCGACCAGCCCGTCGTCGACCGGCCCCGCCCGGATCAGTACGCCACCCGGCCGGGCAACCGCACGGCCAGCGGTATGCCCGCCTATGGACAGGCCCCGCCGCTGGCGACGCGGGACTTCAGCTCGGACGCCGTGGCCAGGCGCATGGGTCAGAACCCGCCCCGCGATGCCGCACCCGTCGATCGGGAATCGGCGAATGCGGTCACCGGCATCATCCCGGTTGTCGGGGAGACGGGCGGGGACCTGTCGGTCGTCGAGTCCGACGACGTCGTGACCTACGACCTCGCCGAGGTCGATCCGCACACCGACGGTCCGCGCGAGCGTCGGGACTCGGGATTCTCCGAGGTGATGGACTTCGACGCATACCGCAACTTCGCCGACGTGGAGGGCGACGACCGTCGGTCGGCCCGGGGCGGCGCGCGGAGCGGTCGGGACACCGGCGACAAGGACTCGGGCAAGGGGATCGCCGGGTTCGCGCGGAAGCTGTTCGGGAGCAAGGGCAAGGACAAGGGTCGGGGGACCGCGGTCGACGAGTCGTCGGCCCCGGACGGCCGCACCGATCCCGGTGAGTCACACACCGACTGGGCCGCCACCGCGGCGGCGGCCGCGACCGCGGGCGGCACCACCGCGGCACTGGCGTCGTCGCAGACCGACGAGCACCGCACGGACGATCGTTTCGCGGACGACCACCCCGCGGACGACCACCCCGCCGACGACCACCCCGCCGACGACCACCCCACGGGGATCATCGCGCCCGTGGCCGGTCCCGCCGACGGGCGCCCCGCGCACGACCACCCCGCCGACGACCACCCGTCGACCGCCGACGCCACCGATCGCGCCGACGAGGACCCGGTCGATCTGGTCAAGCACGACGATGCCGAGGACTCGCCCGATGCGGCCTCGGTCCAGGACACCACCGACCTCGACGAGACCGTCGATCACGGACCCGAGGTGCCCGGCCACGAAGGGTCGGTCTGGACCGATCGGGAGACAGCCGACCGGAACGAGGTCGACCGGGGCCCGATCGACCAGGAGGCCGACCGCAGCGCGGACGATCAGGACGGGGCAGGGCGCGACGAGGACACACGCTCGCCGGCTCTCGCATGGCTGCTGATCTTCGGTCAGGCCGTGGCCGGCCTGGCCGTCGGCGTCGGTCTCTTCTGGGGCTTCACCGAGCTCTGGCGGTGGAACCCGTACTTCGCCCTGGTGCTGGCGGTCGTCGTCATCTTCGGGATCGTCACGCTCTCGCATGTGGTGCGACGCACCAAGGATCTCCCGACGACGCTCCTCGCCCTCGGGGTCGGTCTGCTGGTCACCATCGGACCACTGGTGTTGTTGGCCGCGTGAGCCTGTCGACACCGGACGACGCCGACAAGTCCTTGTCGGACGACGCGCGTCCGCACGCGGAGATCCCCATCGGGCTGTCCACCGCATCGGTCTACCCGCAGAACACCGAGGCCGCGTTCGCCTACGCGGCCGAGCTCGGCTTCGACGGCGTCGAGCTCATGGTGTGGGGCGATTCGCTCAGCCAGGACATCCGGCACGTCGAATACCTGTCCGAGCACTACCAGGTACCGGTGCTCTCGATCCACGCACCATGCCTGCTCATCACGCAACGGGTGTGGGGACGCGACCCGATCGTGAAACTGGCCCGCGCCGTGGAGGCCGCCGAGGACCTCGGTGCTCCGACCGTCGTCGTCCACCCGCCGTTCCGGTGGCAGCGCGGGTATGTCTCGGCCTTCGACGACCTCGTCGCCCAGCTCGAAGCGGACAGCGGCGTGGCGATCGCGGTGGAGAACATGTTCCCGATGCGCGCGGACAGGTTGTTCGGCGCCCGTGAGCCCTCGGTCCGTCGTCAGGAGAAGCGCGGGGGTGGCCCGGGATTGGCCGCGTCGGCCTTCGGCAAGTCCATCGACCCGACCGACGACGGCTACGCGCACTACACCCTCGACCTGTCGCACACCGCGACCGCGGGCGTCGATGCCATCGCGCTGCTCGATCGCATGGGCTCGCACCTCAACCACCTGCATCTCGCGGACGGCAACGGTGCATCCACCGATGAGCACCTCCTACCCGGCGACGGGAGGCAGCCCTGCGCAGAGGTGTGCCGACGACTCGCGGCCAGCGACTTCGGGGGCGCGGTCGTGCTGGAGGTGTCCACCGGCAGCGCGCGCACCAAACCCGAGCGCAGCGCCCTGCTCGCCCGTTCGCTAGATTTTGCGCGGCGGCATCTGAAACGCGAGCCGCTCGCCGAACCCGTCGGCCAGATCGACTGAACCACGGCCGATGAGGCGGTTCGGTGATCGGGCAGAACGAAGGCGGAGACTGTGACCAGCAAGATCACCGAAGTGCAAGAACTCACCGAGGTGGCGCGTCGGGGATCGGACTCGATCACCCTGCGCGCGCACATCGACTCGACGTTCACGATCGGCCCGAAGGTCCACGGTGGCAGCCTGCAGATGGTCGTCGCGAAGGCGGCCCGGACCGCACTCACCGCCCTGACGGCGCCCGAGGACAAGCATGCCGAGGCCGCTGCGGCGATGATCCCGGTCGCGATCTCGAGCGATTACCTGACCTCTCCCGATGCCGCGGACATCGACCTGGAGATCACGGTGCGCAAGCGCGGCCGGACCGTCACGGTGCTGTCGGTCGACGCCGTGCAGCTCGGTCGCACGGTCGTGGCGTCGTCGGTCACCATGGCCCGTCCCGACAGCGGGACGCCGCACCATTCCGGTCCCACGGTGCTCGACGGGGTGCCGGTCGAACCGCCGGCGACGGGCATCCCGCTCGACGGGTCGCCGATCGCCGAGGTCAACCACCTCGGGGCCGCGATCGACCTCGTCCTCGATTCGGAGACGTTCCCCATCGCGCGGGGGGAGACCGGGGAACCTCTCGTCCGCGGCTGGATTCGGCCGAAGGGCGTCGAACCCGACGAGTACTTCTCGGTGCTCGTCTGCGACATCTCAACCACCGGTGGTGATGAACCTCGCTCTGTTCGGGTGGGCCCCGACAGTCCAATTGACCACCTACGTCCGTCGCCACCCGGCGCCCGGCTGGTTGCGGTTCGCGGCGACCAGCTCGGAGGTCGGCCCCGGCATGTTCGAGGAGGACCACCTCGTGGTGGACTCGACCGGAACAGTTGTCGCACAGTCCCGGCAGCTGGCTCTGATCCCTTCAGGAAGGTAGACATCTCGTGACCGAACGCATCGCCATCATCGGCGGAGGCAAGATCGGTGAGGCGCTGCTCGCCGGTCTGATCGGTGCAGGCACCCCGACCAAGGACCTCGTCGTCGCCGAGCGGGTGGAGAGCCGCGCCGCCGAGATCGCCGACGAGTACGGGGTGTTGGTCACCGACGTCAAGACGGCGGCCGAGTCGGCGCAGTACGTGTTCCTCGCGATCAAGCCCGACGACGTCGACGCGATCCTGCGCACCCTGGCGTCGGCCGAGGACAACGCGGAGTCCGAGCGGGTCACCGTGACCCTTGTCGCCGGGATTCCGCTGTCGCGCTACGAGAGCGCCCTGCAGGCCGGCTCCCCGGTGATCCGTGTCATGCCCAACACCCCGATGCTCGTCAACGAGGCCATGTCGGCGGTGTCGGCGGGGCGCTACGTCGGCGACGAGCAGCTGCAGGCCGTGGTGAAGATCCTGCAGACCGTGGGCCGGGTCGCGGTGGTGCCGGAGAAGCAGATGGATGCGGTCACCGCCGTCTCGGGCTCGGGACCGGCCTACGTGTTCCTGTTGGCCGAGGCCATGATCGATGCCGGCGTCGGGCTCGGACTGACGCGTCCGCAGGCGTCGGAGATGGCGGTGCAGACCATCCGCGGCGCGGGCATCCTGCTCAGCGACTCGGGCCTGTCACCGGTCGATCTCCGCGCCGCCGTGACCTCGCCGGGCGGTACGACCGCCGAGGCGATCCGTGAGTTCGAGGCGAACGGCCTCCGCCACGCCGTCTATCAGGCGACACGCGCCTGTGCGGCGGCCAGCGCACGCGGCGGACGTCGAGTGGAAGTCGAGGGTTTGGCACAGGGACACGCCGTCACAGACACCCCATGAATTGTGGTCGAACGGCCGACAAACCCCAGCATGTTGGGGTCAAGTCACAGGAATCTCAGAAATACCGGTCTCTCACGTCGCTTTTTTCACATCTGCCACGCTAAGCTCCTTTAAGCACGTGCGTGTCTGATGTCCGCAGGAGGGGAAGCCTGCGGCCGCGACGCGTGCACCGGAGGTATGAGTGATTCATGGCACCTGCAGACACTCCTGGTGACAGGACGGGCGCAGTGGGCAATGCGGCTTCGGCTTCGCAGTTCCTCACCGTCGCCGAGGTTGCATCGTTGATGCGCGTTTCGAAGATGACCGTCTACCGTCTGGTCCACAACGGCGAACTGCCCGCCGTTCGGGTCGGGCGCTCGTTCCGTGTGCACGCGAAAGCGGTTCACGACTATCTCGAGACGTCGTACTTCGACGCCGGCTGACCAGCGGCTCGGCGTTCGTCTCGAACAGCTTTTCGACGAGGACCTCCGTGACCGGCTCCGTGCCGGCCGCGGAGGTTCTCTGCGTGATGGGGGTTCCGGCGCCCCTCCCGCGCGCCCGCGTTCAGCGGTTTGTCACCCGCGATTTCCTGATCCGACACACCGCCCGGTAGGCTCGGTGGTCGCGTACCTGGATGCGTCGGGGAGCACTCCGTGACATGCGGCGCTCGCGTCGCTCCCGGAGCCGTCCGGCCCAGTGCAGACCAGGGTCGATCAAGTTCATCAGTGTCAATCGTGAGGAAGCGCCCCGATGGGTTCAGTGATCAAGAAGCGCCGCAAGCGCATGTCGAAGAAGAAGCACCGCAAGCTGCTGCGTAGGACCCGGGTGCAGCGCCGCAAACTCGGCAAATAAGCCCACTCCGTTTGGCATCGAGAGGACCCGCCCACCGGCGGGTCCTTTTGCTGTCCGCCCGCCGTCGGCGGACCCGGCCCGGAGACAGGCCGCCGGTACCGCCTCGACGGGCCGAATCCGGCCGGTGCCGATAGCCTCGGAGCATGGCCGAATCCACCCCAGCCCCGCCGCGGGTCGTCCTGGTGACCGGGGCGTCGACGTTCCTCGGTGGTTACCTGGTGGCGCGCCTCGCCGCGAACCCCGCCATCGAGCGGGTTCTGGCCGTCGACTCGCGGGTTCCGCGCAAGGATCTGCTGCGTCGGATGGGGCGGGCCGAGTTCTTGCGGATCGACATCCGTCGCCCGACCATCGCGAAGGCGCTGTCGACCTACGAGGTGGACACCGTCGTCCACGCCGCGACGTCGATCGCCGACACGGCCCCGCACTCCGCGGCCATCAAGGAGTTCAACGTCGTCGGCGCGATGCAGGTGTGTGCGGCCTGCCAGCGCACCCCGTCGGTGAAGCGTCTGGTGTTGCGGTCGACGGCCATGGTCTACGGGGCGAGCGGTCACGACCCGTCACACTTCGCCGAGGAGACCCGGGCACGCCGGGAACCCACGCGCGGATACGGTCGGGATCTACTGGACGTCGAGGGTTATGTGCGGGGTCTGGGCCGTCGGCGCCAGGACATCGACATCACGATCGTGCGTCCGCAGGCGATGCTCGGCCCCCGCATCAACACCCGGATGAGTTCGTACCTGTCGCTGCCGGTGGTGCCGACGGTCATCGGGTTCCAGCCCCGCCTGCAGTTCCTCCACGAGGAAGACGCCCTGGCGGCCATGGAGCACGCGACCCTCGCCGGAAAGCCGGGAACGTTCAACATCGCCGGTGAGGGAGTGGTGACACTGACTCAGGCGATCCGGCGCGTCGGGCACATCGAATTGCCTGTTCCCAGCAGTTTGCTGGCTCCCGTCGCCGGTGTCTTCCAGGACCTCCGGTCGGCGAAGCTGCGGTCGTCGCAGACGGAGTTCCTGACCTACGGTCGGGTGCTCGACACCACGCGGATGCGCACCGAGCTGGGTTTCGTCCCGCGGTACTCGACCCTCGAGACGCTCGACGACTTCGTCGAGCGCAGTGGGGTGTCGCCGGTCATCGGGGCCGGTTCGTGGAAATCGCTCGAGCAGCGGCTGGTCGCCGCGGCGCATCAACTGCAGTGAAATTCCGGGTCACGATGGTGGTGATGTCGCGGTGGGCATGCGCAACGTGACTGCAACCACTAGACTTGGACGCCAGACCCACACCACGCCCGGCCCGGCGACAACGGTTCGGAGGCGAGATCCGGCGGACGCCCGGATTCGACGCCCCGGGCCGATCTTCCCGCCGGCGTCTCGTGGCATCGACATCAACGCAGACCCGCGGCCGAATCGGTTCGGGTCTCGAACCGAGGACACGGACTAGGGGTGAGCACCTTGGCAGGTGGCGGAGCGAGCGACGCACGTACCGCGAAAGTCATTCAGCTCTACACGGCGCCGTCGGGTCCCGGTGGTGTCGGTGACTCCCGCGAGTCCGGGCGCCGTCGCCACCCGAGCCAGCAGCCCGGCGGTCGGCCGAGAGCGTCTGTGGCGCAACGACAATCGTCGAACCACCTCGGCCACCCGAACACCGATGGTTTCGGGCGCGAACCCGCCCGGGTGACGCCGATCAGTGACGAGATCAGCCTGCCCGAGGAGGCGCTCGGCCCCGAGCATCGCGGCCCGTCGAAGTCGAGCCCGCTGTTCAGCCTGGGTGGCCTGCGAGGTGCGGTCGCCGACACGCTCACCTCGACCGCCGGGTTCATCCGCGAACGGATGGCCGGGGAGTACGAGGTCGACGAGTTCGGTTTCGACCCGCATTTCACCGAGTCCGTCTGGTATCCCGCGCTGCGCCAGGTCTACGAGAAGTGGTTCCGCGTCGAGGTCACCGGTATCGAGAACCTGCCGCTCGACGGCGGCGCACTGCTCGTCGCCAACCACGCCGGCACCATCCCCGTCGACGCGGTCATCACCTCGCTGGCGGTCCACGACAACCACCCCGACGGTCGGTACCTCCGCGTCCTGGCCGCGGACATGGCCTTCGACACCCCGGGCATCAGCGAGGTCGCACGTCGCATCGGCGCGACCCTGGCCTGCACCAACGACGCCGACCGGCTGCTGCGGGCCGGTGAGCTGACGGCGGTGTGGCCCGAGGGCTTCAAGGGGATCGGCAAGCTCTACAAGGACCGCTACAAGCTCCAGCGCTTCGGTCGCGGCGGCTTCGTCACCACCGCGCTGCGCAACGCGGCGCCGATCATCCCGGTCTCGATCGTCGGTTCCGAGGAGATCTACCCGATGCTCGCCGACCTCAAGCCGCTGGCGAAGGTCCTGGGCCTGCCGTACTTCCCGGTCACACCGTTGTTCCCGTGGCTCGGACCGCTCGGGCTGGTGCCGCTGCCGTCGAAGTGGCACATCCACTTCGGCCGCCCCATCGAGACGGGCTCCTACGACGAGTCGTCGGCCGACGATCCGATGGTGGTCTTCGATCTCACCGACCACGTCCGCGAGGAGATCCAGCAGACCCTGTTCCGGATGTTGAGCCGACGCGGCAGCGTCTATTTCGGCTGACACGCCGCGACGCCTGAGCGTGTTCGACGCCGCGGCAGCCCGCCGACTGCTACGCATGGAGCCATGCGTGCAGTCGTGTGCCGAAACGGCGAACTGACGGTCCAGGAGATCCCCACCCCGGAACCGGGAAGGGGGCAGGTGCTGCTCCGGGTCCTCCGCTCGGGGATCTGCGGATCCGATCTCCATGCCCGCGTGCACGGCGATGCCACGGCGGAGGTGTCCGCCGAGGTCGGTTATGACGCCTTCATGCGTTCGGAGCAGTCGGTGGTCATGGGGCACGAGTTCGCCGGCGAGGTGGTCTCCTACGGGCCCGGATGCCGCAAACGGTGGGCGCCGGGGACACCGGTCGTCGCGCTGCCGATGATCCGACACGGGGACGAGGCGCATCTGACCGGACTGTCGGAGTCGGCGCCCGGGGCGTATGCCCAGTTCGTGCTCGCCGCCGAGGACATGACGTTTGAGATCCCCGACGGTCTGTCGCCCGAGCATGCCGCCCTCACCGAACCGATGGCCGTCGCCCATCACGCGGTCCGACGCGGTGAGGTCGGCCGTCGGGATGTGGCGGTCGTGATCGGCTGCGGCCCGATCGGGCTCGCGATCATCACCATGCTGAAGGCCGATGGCGTGCGGACGGTCATCGCCAGCGACCCGTCACCGGGCCGGCGGGTGCTGGCACACCGGGTGGGCGCCGACATCGTCGTCGATCCAGCGGTGACCTCGCCGTTCGATCGGTGCGCCGAGGCCGGCAAGTACGTGACGCAGGCGCAGGAGCTGCTCGGCGCCGCCTTCGACGCGATGCGCACCCTGCGTCGAATCCCGTTGGCGCCCTGGCAATCTCTGTTCCGGATGGCCGACCGGTTGGGGGCGACCCCGAAGGGTCCGGTGATCTTCGAATGCGTGGGGACCCCGGGCATGATCGAACACATCGTGTCCGAGGCGCCGTTCCGGTCGCGCATCGTCGTGGTCGGCGTCTGCATGGAACCCGACACCTTCCGCCCCGCGATGGCGCTGAACAAGGAACACGAGTTGCGGTTCGTGTTCGTCTACGATCCGGCCGAGTTCCACGAGACCCTGCAGATGATCGCCGACGGGACGGTCGACGTCGGACCGATGATCACCGCAACGGTCGGCCTCGACGGCGTGGCGGCGGCCTTCGACGCACTCGGTATCGCCCAGCACCACGCCAAGGTCCTCATCGATCCGATGAGCGAGGTCGACTCGCTGTAGGCGACCGCAATCTCGTAGCAGCAATGCGCGTCATGGCCGCATTGCTGCTACGAAATCCGGGCTAGCGTTGACGGAAATACCGGGCGGCGGCTGCGGCGCCGCCGCCCGCGGCGCCGAGCACGATCGCGGTTCCCGCACCGTACTTCGCGGCCTTGCGGGCTGTGCGGAAGTCGTACATCTCCCAGCCGCGGACCTTCGCGACGTCGCGGAGGTCGGTGTCGGGGTTGATGGCCACCGCTCGGCCCACCAGCGACAGCATCGGTACGTCGTTGTGCGAATCCGAGTACGCCGTACAGCGTTTGAGGTTGAGACCCTCCCGGATGGCCAGTGCGCGCACCGCATGCGCCTTGCCGGGGCCGTGCAGGATGTCGCCGACGAGCCGTCCGGTGAAGACCCCGTCGACGCTCTCGGCGACCGTCCCCAGGGCGCCGGTCAGGCCGAGCCGGTCGGCGATGGTCTGGGCGAGTTCGACCGGTGTGGCCGTCACCAACCACACCTGTTGCCCGGCGTCGAGGTGTCGCTGGGCGAGTGCGCGGGTGCCGGGCCAGATCTTGTCGGCGATGTAGTCGTCGAAGATCTCCTCGCCGAGTTCGACGAGTTCGGACGTCTGCCGTCCCGCGATGAAGGACAACGCCTTCTCGCGGCCCTCGGCGACGTCGCGGGCGTTCTCCTTGCCGGTGATGCGGAACTTCGCCTGGGTCCAGGCGAAATCCATGATGTCGCTGTAGGAGAAGTACTTGTGCGCGGCGAGACCCCGCGCGAAGTGCACGATCGACGCGCCCTGGACGAGGGTGTTGTCGACGTCGAAGAAGGCCGCTGCGGTGAGGTCGCGGCGCGGCTCGCCGGGGATCTCGGAGGTCTCCCGAGAGCGCAGCGAGTCGACGGCCGCCTTCGCGCTGGCCTCGCCGGCGAGGGTCTGCCGCAGCTCGTTCGCCGTCTGCCGGAATCGTCCGGTCGCGGCGTTGGCGCGCTGCGAGATCCAGGTGGTGACGCGGTTGGTCTCGTCGTCGGCGAGTGCGTGGAGTTCGGCGTCCTCGTCGAAGTCGTCGGAGAACTCGACATCGGCGGCGTGGGTCTCCCAGTCGTCTCCCGCGAGCGCGTCACCGGAGTCGGGGGCTTCGCCCGCGGCGTCCGGATGGGGGTTCGGGGGCAGGGAGGTGGCGTCGTGGGGCGTGTGCGCGTCGGGCGTGTCGCTGTTGGGCGTGTTGTCGGTCTGTCGGTCTTCCGGGCCCGGGATGTCGCCCACTGCCCACCTCCCACGCGGTTGCGCCAGCACTGCCTGCTGGTCCAGCCTAGCGGCCCCGGTCGCCGATCCCGCAGTCCGCGATGCGGCTCCGGCGAGGGGGTGTCGAATCGCACATCGTCGCGCGCGCTCACCCGGGTGCGGGCGCGATCGCGGCGCTGCGAGGATGGTCGGTATGACGGTGGAACTGCTGACCAGGGCGGGATGTTCGGCTTGTGCGGCGGCCCGCGCCGACCTGACGCGGATCTGCGGCGATCTCGGAATCGGGTTCACCGAGGTCGACGTCGACCTCGCCGCCACCGACGGCCGTCCGGAGATCCGGGCGGAGTTCGGTGATCGCTTGCCGGTGATCCTGCTCGACGGGGACGAGCACAGCTTCTGGGAGGTCGACGAGCCGCGGTTGCGCGCCGACCTCGCCGGGCGGACCTGATCCGCCGCGGAACTCTTCCGCGCGCCTAACACAGGCCCCCGGGTCGCAGGGGGCCGTGTGAACAGATTCACAGGGAAGTTATATCCTCGACCTCGTCGTGACGTCGGGATGTGTAGGGGTGAGTGTGGGCGCGCAACGTGCGAAGTCGGCCGACGCCGATCCTCCCGCGTCCGTCCGGTCGCACTCCGCCACCGACCCGGCGTCCCTGATCGGCACCCAGCCCGCGATCGATGCCGCCGACATCCCCGCGCCCACCGTCACGAGGCTCGCAACTTACCTCTACGTGCTGCGTTCGTTCAGCCGGCGCGGCGTACTGATCGCCTCGAGCGGTGAGCTGGCGACCGCCGCGGGGGTCAACCCCGCCATCCTGCGCAAGGACCTCTCCTACGTCGCGGCCAACGGTGTCCGCGGGGTGGGCTACGACGTCGCCCGGCTGACGGCCCGCATCTCGATGACCCTGCACACCGACAGCATCCACACCGTCGCACTCGCGGGAGCCGGGACGCTCGGACGCGCGCTGCTGACCCACACCGGCTTCGGTCGCGGATTCCGGGTCGCCGCCATGTTCGACGACGATCCCGCGCTGGCCGGTGTGTCGCTGGAACCCGACGGTCCCGTGGTGGCGCCGCTCTCCGACATCGCATCGGTGTGTGCCCGGGTGGCCCCGGCGATCGAGATCGCGGTGATCGCGACCGCCGACGACGACGCCCGGCGTGCGTTCGACGCGTTCGTCGCGGCGGGGGTGACGCAGGTGCTCAACGTCACCCCGGTGTCGCTCTCGGCGGAGTCGGATGTCGTCGTCAGACAGGTTGATCTAGCCTTGGAACTACAGGTGTTGGCGTTCCAGGCCTCTCGTGGCACGGCACAGGCCCAGCGGAACGACCTTCGCGAACCGCCGCGCAGCTCCGTCGAGGAGCCGCGCGGGGGCAAGGCGTCCGATGCACGCCAGGGAAACGCAATGGGTGAAGAAACGGTGACAGCGTGAGTGTTCTGTTGTTCGGGGTATCGCACCGCAGTGCGCCCGTCGAGGTGCTCGAACGGTTGGCGGTCTCCGACCACGACCGTCCCAAGCTGGTCGACGCGCTGCTCTCCTCGCGGGCCATCTCCGAGGCGATGCTGGTCTCGACCTGCAACCGGGTCGAGATCTACGCGGTCGTCGACGCCTTCCACCCCGCCCTCGAGGCCGTCGGTGCCGTCCTGGGCGACCACTCGGGCATGACGGTCAACGACATGACCCGGCACGCCTACGTCCGCTACTCCGAGGCCGCGGTGGAACACCTGTTCACCGTCGCCGCCGGCCTCGATTCCCTCGTCGTGGGCGAGCAGCAGATCCTCGGCCAGATCCGCAACGCCTATCTGAGTGCCGATGCCAACGACTCCGCCGGACGCGTGCTGCACGAGCTGGCGCAGCAGGCGCTGCGCGTCGGCAAGCGTGTGCACACCGAGACCGGTATCGACCGTGCCGGGGCCTCGGTGGTCTCCGTCGCACTGCACCGCGCCAAGTCGTTGCTCACCGATCCCGCAACCGGTGCGCACCGCCTGCGCCGCGCGGTCGTCGTCGGTGCCGGCGCGATGGGTGGCCTGGCCACCGCGCAGCTGGCCCGCGAGGGCGTCACCGAGATGGTCGTCGTGAACCGGACCGTCGACAAGGCCGACCATCTCGCAGGCAACATCGCGGCCAACCACGGCATCAGCGTCCGGGGCGTCGGGCTCGACGATCTGCCGGCCGCGATGGCCACCGCCGACGTCGTCGTGACGTGTACCGGCGCGATCGGTGCGGTGGTGGGCGTGGGGTCGGTGCACGAGGCTCTCGCCTCCCGCGCCGGCAACGAGGCGGGCGGTAACGCGCCCGCACCGCTCGTCATCTGCGACCTCGGACTCCCGCGCAACGTCGACCCGGCCGCCGCGCGACTGCCGGGCGTGCACATCGTCGACATCGAGGGACTGCGCGGCGACTCCGAGACCCAGGCCGCCGAGAACGACACCCTCGCGGCGCGGTCGATCGTCGCCGCCGAACTCGCCGACTACCTGACCCATCAGCGCCAGGCCGAGGTCACCCCGACCGTCGCGGCGCTGCGTCAGCGCGCCGCCGACGTCGTCGAGGCCGAGATCCTCCGGCTCGAGACTCGCCTCCCGGACCTCGAGGGCGCGCAGCGCGACGAGGTCGCCAAGACCGTCCGACGCGTCGTCGACAAGCTCCTGCATGCGCCGACCGTCCGGGTCAAGCAACTGGCGTCGACCCCCAACGGGGACCACTACGCCGAGGCGCTGCGCGAACTGTTCGAGCTCAAGCCCGGTGCGGCGGAAGCGGTTTCGGCTCCCGACCATCTCGGTGGCCTGCCCGCGGGCGAGTCGACCGGCGAGCTGGGTGACCGATGAGCGCATCTTCTCCCGCGCCGATCCGGATCGGTACGCGGGGTTCGCTGCTGGCCACCACCCAGTCGCAGACCATCGCCGATGCGCTGATCGCCGCCGGCCATCCCGCCGAGCTGGTGATCATCAAGACCGCCGGTGACGCCTCGGCCGCCCCGGTCGCCGAGATCGGTGTCGGTGTGTTCACCACCGCCATCCGCGTGGCCCTCCGCAACGACGAGGTCGACGTCGCGGTCCATTCGTACAAGGATCTGCCGACCGCACCCGAGGACGACCTCACGATCGCGGCCGTCCCGACACGCGTCGATCCCCGGGACGCACTGGTCGCGCGCGACGGACTCGTGCTCGGCGAACTCCCGCCCGGCTCGGTCATCGGTACCTCGGCCCCGCGGCGGGCCGCGCAGCTTAGAGCACTGGGTCTCGGTTTGGAAATCCGCCCCCTACGAGGCAACCTAGACTCTCGGTTGGGCAAAGTCGCCAGCGGCGAACTCGACGCAGTCGTGGTCGCCCGCGCCGGGCTCGTGCGGATCGGACGCACCGAAGTGGTCTCCGAAGCGCTCGAACCGGTGGTCATGCTGCCGGCTCCGGCGCAGGGTGCACTCGCTGTGGAGTGCCGCTCAGACGATGCCGAACTGGTGAGAATTCTCGCCGAGTTGGACGACCCGTCCACCCGCGCGGCCATCGAGGCCGAACGGGCGGTACTCGCGGCTCTCGAAGCCGGATGTACCGCTCCGGTCGGCGCGATCGCCGAGGTGGTCGAGTCGATCGATGAGGACGGGCGCATCTTCGCCGAACTGTCGCTGCGAGCGGCGGTGGCGGCCGAGGACGGATCGGATGTGATCCGCGCTTCGGCGGTGGGTCCGGTCGATCGTGCCGTTCAGCTGGGCAAGGATCTCGCCGCCGAACTGCTGGAGCTGGGAGCGGGCGACCTCGTCAACTCTCCCTAGCAGAGAACGAACTGCAGCCCTCCCCGGAGGGCAGGAGAGTGCGAACCCATGAGCCGTACGAAGAAGGCAAATCCCGGACGGATCCTGTTCGTGGGGTCGGGTCCAGGTGATCCCGACCTGCTCACCGTGCGGGCGCGCACCGTGATCACCAACGCGACCACGGCCTACATCGACCCCGATGTGCCGGCACCGGTCGTGTCGCTGATCGGTAGTGCGCATCGCGACGAACCCACGCCAGACACTCGACGGTCCACCAAGAAGGCCGACAAGCCCGCAGACGACGCCCCGGCGGACGGTTCGACACCCGTCGCCGCGGACGGTTCCGTCGCGGACGCCGCGGCTGCCGAGGCCGGCGCCACCGCTGACGCCGCCCCCGCCGCCCCCGCCGACGAGGAGTCGGTGGTGCGGCCTGCCCTCGGCGATCCGGCCGAGGTCGCCAAGACCCTCGTCGCCGCCGCACGCAACGGCGACGATGTGGTCCGCGTCGTCGCCGGCGACCCGCTCACGACCGATTCGGTGCTGGCCGAGGTCAACGCCGTGGCCCGGACGTCGGTCACCTTCGAGGTGCTGCCGGGTCTGCCCGCCGCCTCGGTCGTCCCGAGCTATGCGGGTATGCCGCTGGGCTCGACCCACACCGAGGCCGACGTGCGCGGGGAGGTCGACTGGGCGGCGCTGGCCGCCGCCCCGGGCCCGCTGGTGCTGCACGCGACGTCGGGTCACCTGGCCGAGACCGCGAGCGCTCTCACCGAACACGGCATGGCCCCGCAGACCCCCGCCGCCATCACCATCAACGGCACCACGTGCGCCCAGCGGACCATCGAGGCCACGCTGGCGACCCTCAACGAGCAGGGCAATGCGCTCACCGGCCCGCTGATCGTCACCGTCGGCAAGGTCGTGGGTGCGCGCGGCAAGCTCTCGTGGTGGGAGTCGCGTGCCCTGTACGGCTGGACCGTGCTGGTGCCGCGTACCAAGGACCAGGCCGGCGACATGAGTGAGCGGCTCGTCAGCCACGGCGCGATGCCCAAGGAGGTCCCGACCATCGCGGTCGAGCCGCCGCGGAGTCCGGCGCAGATGGAGCGCGCCGTCAAGGGCCTCGTCGACGGCCGCTACCAGTGGGTCGTGTTCACCTCGACCAACGCCGTGCGTGCCGTGTGGGAGAAGTTCGCCGAGTTCGGTCTCGACGCCCGCGCGTTCTCCGGCGTGAAGATCGCCTGCGTCGGCGAGGCCACCGCGGAGAAGGTGCGTTCCTTCGGTATCAACCCCGAACTGGTGCCGTCGGGTGAGCAGAGCTCGCTGGGCCTGCTCGACGAGTTCCCGCCCTACGACGACGTGTTCGATCCGGTCAACCGGATCCTGTTGCCGCGCGCGGACATCGCCACCGAGACCCTGTCCGAGGGGTTGCGCGACCGCGGCTGGGAGATCGACGACGTCACGGCCTACCGCACCGTGCGCGCGGCCCCGCCGCCCGCCGAGACCCGCGAGATGATCAAGACCGGCGGCTTCGACGCGGTCTGCTTCACCTCGAGCTCGACGGTCCGCAACCTCGTCGGCATCGCCGGAAAGCCGCACGCGCGCACCATCGTCGCGTGTATCGGACCCAAGACCGCCGAGACCGCAACGGAATTCGGGCTGCGGGTGGACGTGCAGCCCGAGAATGCCTCCGTGATCGAGTTGGTCGATGCGCTCGCCGAGCATGCCGCCCGGCTGCGGGCCGAGGGCGCACTTCCGCCCCCGCGCAAGAAGTCCCGCCGTTCGCGTTCGTGAACTGCCTCGCTCCCTGAGGCGCCGCCCTGAGGTGAGCGACGAGCCCCGACCGCTCCCTGAGGTGCGAGGAGCGCAAGCGACGAGCCTCGACGGGCCCGTGAACGACAAGGAGACACCATGTCACCGGTGATCAGGCCGCGACGGTTGCGCACCACCCCGGCGATGCGTCGCCTGGTCGCCGAGACCTCGCTCGAGCCGCGGCATCTGGTGCTGCCGATGTTCGTCGCCGACGGCATCGCCGACCCGGTGGCGATCTCCTCGATGCCCGGTGTCGTCCAGCACACGATGGATTCGCTGCGGTCGGCGGCCGCGGAGGCGGTCGAGGCCGGCGTCGGCGGACTGATGTTGTTCGGGGTGCCGCAACCCGAGGACAAGGACGCGACCGGCTCGGGTGCGGACGCCGAGAACGGCATCCTCAACCGTGCGTTGCGCACCCTGTCCGACGACCTCGGTGACGCCACCGTCCTGATGGCCGACACGTGCCTGGACGAGTTCACCGACCACGGGCACTGCGGCGTGGTCGACGAGCGGGGGCGCGTGGACAACGACGTCACGCTCGACCGGTACGTCTCGATGTCGCTGGCCCAGGCCCGCGCGGGTGCGCATCTGCTGGGGCCGAGCGGGATGATGGACGGCCAGGTCGCCACGATCCGTGCGGCGCTCGACGCCGAAGGCTTCACCGACACGGGCATTCTCGCCTACAGCGCCAAGTACGCCTCGGCGTTCTACGGTCCGTTCCGCGAGGCCGTCGGGTCGTCGCTGCAGGGGGACCGCCGGACGTATCAGCAGGATGCGGCCAACCGGATCGAAGCGCTGCGCGAGGTCCGCCTCGATCTGGAGGAGGGCGCCGACATCGTCATGGTGAAGCCGGCGATGAGCTACCTCGACATCGTGCGGGATGTCGCGGAGATGAGCGATGTGCCGGTGGCGGCGTATCAGATCAGCGGCGAGTACTCGATGATCACCGCGGCGGCCGAGCGCGGATGGATCGACCGGGATGCGGCGATCCTCGAGTCCCTGACCTCCATTCGGCGGGCCGGTGCCTCGATCGTCCTGACCTACTGGGCTGCCGAGGTCGCGCGGCGAGTTTCCTGATCCGGCGCGCGGCGACTTTCGTGATCGGTCGCGCAGCGACTTTCGTGAGCGGGCGCGCGGCGCTGCCGGCGACACCGCGTGCGGCGGTTGCCGAGGCCCGGGTTCACTAGGCTGGTCGCATGTCCTCCCCGTACGACCCGCCGCACCCGCAGAACGCCACGGCGTCGCGCCCTCCGGTTCCCGATTCCGTGTCCATCGCCGTCGAGTTGTGGGCGGTGGTGATCGTCGGGCAGATCGTGGCGTTGTTCGCGCAGACCGGCACGTTCGTCGACATGGTGCGCGACCAGGTTCGTACTGCCCCTCCGGAGGGCGTGTCGGCCGATCAGCTCGAGTTCATGACGTCGTCGGGCTTCGTGGTCGGCGTGCTGGTGGCGACGTCGGTGTTCCTCACCGCGATCACGGCGCTGGTCGTCTGGTTCACGCGCAAGGGCTACAACTGGGCTCGCATCGTGTTGTCGGCGATGGGTGTCTACGTGATGGTCAATCTGCTGTTCTCGCTGTTCGGGGACACGTCGCCGGCGTGGGCGATGATCCCGCTGGTGATCAGCGGTGTCGCCGCGCTCGGCGCGACCGTCCTGCTGATGCGCGGCGAGTCGGAGAAGTACTGCCGGGAGATGGCGACCGCGCGGAAACCGCAGCCGGTGCACCCGCCCGCGCCGCCTCACCCGTATCCCTACGGCCAGAACCCGTACGGCCAGAACCCATACGGCCACAACCCCTACGAGCAGAACCCCTACGGCCAGAACCCCAACACCCGAAGTCCGTACGGCCAGGACACGTACACCCAGAATCCGTACGGCCAGAGCCCGTATGAGTCGAGTCGTGCCGACGATGAGTCGAAGCGCGCCGCGGCCGCGGAGGACAGGCCGTATGGTGACAGCCACCATCGGAGCGGGGAAGATCGGAGCGGGGGCGCCGACCGCCATCCGGAGAACCACAGCGAAGGACCGAAGAACCAGTGACCAGTCCCGACCCGGCGCAGCGACCGAAACTCGTCGTCTGGGCCTACCGCTGTTGGCTCGTGTCCGGTTCGCTGCTGGTGGCGCTCGGCGCGCTCGTCATCGTCCTGTCGGCGCTCGACGACTCGGGCACGGTCGCGTCCGGTGTGCTCGGCGCGATGGTGGCGGTCGTCGGCGTCGCGTTCATCCTGCTGGGCAGCAAGGCGTTCACCGGCGACGCGAGATGGCGGTCCTCGTTGTCCGCGCTGACCCTCGTCGTCGTCGCGATGCTGTTGTTTCTCAGCGTCGGGCTCGGGTCCCCGGTGTTCGCGCTCGCGCTGATCGCGGGGATCATCGGTCTGTTCGGTTCGTTGCTCGCCTACCGGCCGCCGTCGGAGACCTGGTACACGGGTAAGGCCCCCGAACCCGAGAAGCACGCCGAACCCAAGAACCGATCCGGGCGCAAGAAGCGATCGTGAGCGACGAGACGCCGGACGCCACAGGGCCGGAGGACGAGGCACCCGTCGGCGAGACCCTGTTCTACGAACCCGGCGGCAGTTGGTGGGTGGTGCTCATCGGCCCGCTCCTGGTCGGCGGGGTCCTCGCCGTGGAGATCGCGGGTCCCGGGCAGGTGCACTGGCCGGTGCTGGCGATCTTCTTCGTGATCCTGCTCGGCTTCTCGGTCGTGCAGGTGTCGGCGGCACGCCGCCACGTCAGCGTCGAGCTCACCGAGACCACCCTCCGGCAGGGGGCGGTGACCATCCCGCTCTCCGACATCGAGAAGGTCTTCCCGCCCAATCACGGTGCTGCCCCCGAGGATTGGGAGAGTGCGTCGGCCCTGGGCGAACTGCACGGCGTGCCGCGCCGCCGGAAGGGTATCGGGGTGGAGCTGACGACGGGCACGCTCGCGCAGGCGTGGGCTCGCGACATCGAACGATTCCGCAGCGAGCTCACCCAGGCCCATGAGGCGGTGCGCATGGGGTTGCCGCCCCGGTCGTCGAAGCGCTCGACCACCGAGGCGGAGTCTCAGGACGAGACCGAGTGACGTCCGGTCCTGCTGTCGCGGTAGGCGCGGCGGCGTAGGTCACCGAGCCACGACGGCGCGAACTCGACGCTCTCGGGCCGGTGCAGGATCGGGTCGAAGTCGACGTCGAGCCCGGTGAGGACGTGGTCGAGTTCGATGCGGACGACGGGGACGAACCGTCCGGCGCCCGCTTCCAGCACGATCACGATGGGCTTGTTCTGGCGCAAGCGCGCGGCCAGGTCCTCGATCGACAGACCCGACGATTCGGCCGGCTCGACGATGCGCGCACGAATCCAATAGAGGTCGCCGTCGTACCGGTACGGCGTCAGGCTGGACACCGCGGTGGCCCAGTGCGTCGTCGGGAGCGGCACGGGCAGGCGGCCGGCCAGCGGGGCCGGACCCGCGAGTAGCAGATCCCAGGCGCCGGTCGCATTGGTCGACGGTGAGACACCGCCCCCGCCGACGGTGCCCTGATCGGTCGCCGGGAAGCGGATCGCCAACCCGACGATGTCGGGCAGCCCGCCGGGGGTGCCGATCCCCTTGGACACGCGCACCGACACCGGGCCGCTGCGGAAGGGGAGTGGGTGGTCTGCGGACACCGAGGCACGGCCGCCGCACAGCAGACCATCGGGATGGAACACGCGTGCGTGCCGTAGCGCGCCGAGCCATCTGAACGGGGTCGTGATGAGGTCGGGAATTGAGCTCATGAAAACTCCGGTGATCGAGTGGATGCACACGCGCCCGGTGGCGAACCTCGTCGGTTCGCCACCGGGCGGCGTGCGGGGAGCAACGTGCCGGTCTATCCGGTCGGGTCCGGATCGACAGCGTCCTTGATCTTGCCGATGACGCCCTTCTCCGTGCCCAACTGCGGCTTCTGGGGGGTGCCCATCGCGCCGTCGTAGGTGGCGTAGAGCTTGGGGTCCGGCGGCGGGCCGGACTGCCGGTCGCCGAGCGGCTGCGGGTCGGCGAGGAACTTGAACTCGTGCGCTCCGTCGGGGGTGGGGCCGCTGGCCCAGCCGCCCTTGTTGGAGTCCTCCCCGTCGGAGAGATGCCACAGGGTGCTGGCGTGCTCGCTGTACTCCTCGTCGAAGAGGTCGTCGGGGGCGATGGTGCCCTCCAGCCCGTCCTCCTTGAGCTCCTCGATGCCCTTGAGCCACAGGTTCTGGTGGAACGTGTCGCGTGCGAGATTGAACCGCAGCATGGCCTTCACGCCCGGATCGTCGGTCATGTGCCACAGGCGCGCGGTCTGCACGCGACCCTGGGCCTCCGCGGTCACGTTCGCGTGGAAGTCGGCCAGCAGGTTTCCGCTGTGGGTGATGTACCCGCTGTTCCACGGCACGCCGTTGCTGTCGGCGAGACGCGGTCCGCCGCCGGCGAAGATGGCCTGGGTCGGGTCGGTGCCGCCCAGAACCGCGGCGACGACCGGGTCGCCGAGGGCGTTGGCCGTCGAGTCGGTGACCGGCGCACCTTCGAGCAGGCGCGCGACCATGGTGGCGATCATCTCCACGTGACCGATCTCCTCGGTCGCGATGTCCATGATCATGTCCTTGTACTTGCCCTTCATGCGGCAGTTCCAGCCCTGCATGAGGTACTGCATCGTGACGGTCATCTCGCCGTAGGCACCGCCGAGCAATTCTTGGAGCTTGCGGGCGTAGATGGGATCCGGCTTCTCCGGCTTGACGTCGAACTGCATGTAATCGGTATGGCGGAACATGTATTCCCCTCACAGATCGGATCGAGTCGCTCGTCGGCAGAGTGTGTTACGGCGCGCAAGAGATTGCGCTGCAGCGCTTCCGCGGATCGACGGGCCGTGGTGGACGGTTCGGGTGGGACGGATCGCGATGCCGGCCTGACCGGACGCGAGACCTGCGCGATCTCGTCGTGCGTCGCGGCGTGGTCTTCACTGCGGCGTCGGCGGCAGTATGCCCGGGATGACACGGTTCAAACCCCGGTGTCCGCTCGGGGTGGTCCGGATGCAGAACGGGCGCGACCCGACTGCGATGTTGCAGTCGGGTCGCGCCCGGTGGGGACTGGGGAAGATCAGCCGTTGGAGAGCATCGGTGCCCGCAGCAATTCCTCGGGGACGCCGAAGGCGTCGACCAGCGACCGCGCGTGCGGCCGCAGGTCCTGGCACAGCTCGTTGACGCCGCGGCGGATGGCCTTGGCGCGTTCGACCGAGATGTGCCGGTGCATCAGGAACCACGAGAGGTCGTCCTCGAGCGCGGAGTACACGAACAGATCGCACACCTTGCCCAGAAGCTCTGCGGCCGAACGTGAATCGCAGGTCTCGATGGCTTCGACGAAGGCCTCGAGCACCACCCGCTCGATGTGCGCGTGACCCACACGCAGCAGGTGATCCTGTGCGTTGTTGAAGACCTCGAAGGCGTCGTTGTCGTCGTCCATCGCCCGACGCAGTCGTTGCGCGCACGTGCGGACCAGGTGGTCCTCGCGATTGCGGAACAACCGGATCTGAGTACTGCGGTCGGTCAGTGCCGACTTCTCGGTGTCCTCGTCCGAGCCGTCGAGCAGGGTCTGCACGACCTGGCGCACCGCGGTCTTCTCGGCGACGACGTCGCGTGCCATGCCGGCGATGAACCGGACCCAGCCGCCCGCGGACAGCCCCTGCACGTCTTCGGAGTAGGCCGACAGCAGTTCCTTGGCGATCAGCTGCGTCATGATCGTGTTGTCGCCCTCGAAGGTGGTGAACACGTCGATGTCGCCGCGCATGATCGAGAGCTGGTTCTCGTCGAGATACCCAGCGCCGCCGCAGGCCTCACGGCTGACGTTGATCGCGTGGGAGGCATGCCAGGTGGCGTAGGCCTTGAGGCCCGCGGCCTGTCCCTCGAGCTGGCGCTGGCGCCCGGCGTCGGAATCGTCGGGTGCGACCGACTGCACCTCGTGCAGTTCGGCGACGATCTCGTTCTGCGCGAACCCGATCGCATACGACTTGGCGATGAGCGGCAACAGCTTTCGCTGGTGGCCCAGGTAATCCATCACCGTGATCTCGTCGGTGCCGTCGGGTGCCTCGAACTGCTTGCGGATGAGTCCGTAGCGGGTCGCGAGCGCGAGCGCCTTGCGGCCTGCGGCGCCCGCGGTCGCGGCGACGCTGACCCGGCCGCGGATCAGTGTGCCGAGCATGGTGAAGAAGCGGCGGTTGGTGTTCTCGATGGGGGAGCTGTACGTGCCGTCCTCGGCGACGTCGGCGTACCGGTTGAGGAGGTTCTCCGCCGGGATGCGGACGTTGTCGAACATGATGCGGCCGTTGTCGACTCCGGCCAGACCGCCCTTGTAACCGCAGTCGCTGGTGGTGACGCCGGGCAGGTCGTTGCCGTCCTCGTCGCGGATGGGGACCACGAAACAGTGCACGCCACGACCCTCGGGCTCCTCGCCCGGCCCGCCGGTGACGAGCTGTGCGAACACGGCCGCGAAGCGTGCGTGTTCCGCCGCTCCACCGATGTAGTCCTTGCGCGACGACGGAGTCGGGGAGTGCACCACGAATTCACGGGCATCGCGGTCATAGGTGGCGGTGGTCTCGACCGCCTGCACGTTGGAGCCGTGGCCGGTCTCGGTCATCGCGAAACAACCGAGCACGTCGAGGTCGATGATCCCCGGCACGTACTTCTCATGATGCCGCTTGGTGCCCAGGTTCTCGACGGCACCGCCGAAGAGTCCCCACTGCACGCCGGCCTTGACCATCAGCGACAGATCGGCGTAACCGAGCATCTCGATCGCGGTGATCGATGCACCGATGTCGCCCGTTCCGCCGTGGTCGGAGGCGAATCCCGCGGCGGCGAACCCCTGCGACGCGAGTTCGCGCATCACCTCGAGGGTGTGCGCGCGGGCTTCGTCGAGAGTGCGGGACGGGTCCGGCAGCAGATCGGCGCGATTGGAGTTCTCGCGCACCGTGTCCCTCGTGGCGCGCCAGTGGCCGTCGAGGACGAAGCGCAGGTTGTCGACGAGTAGGGCCCGCTCCTCCGCCGACAACTCACCGTCGGCGGACACGTCCGCGGGGGCGACCGGATCGTCGATGGTGGGCTCGGTGGCGATGGGGGTGGGACTCGTCGTCGACGGAGTCTTCTCGTCCGAACTCTTCTCGGCCGGAGTCTTCTCGGAGGGAGCGGTGGGGGTTGCCATGGCTCCACCGTACGTAGTGACCCGGCGTCGGAACTAGCTTTTGTGGCGCCTGCTACTGACGAGTAATGATCGCCATCCGATGTACGGGTCGGCGCCGAACCGCCTTCTCGGGGCCGGTCTGCCGGCCGCTGCGCCGCGGTGTGGTGATACTTGACCCATGTCAGTCGCGGATACCGACCCGGCCGCCTTCCGGATGCGCGTCGTCGCCGAGTCGATCCGGTTGTTCAGCGAGAACGGTTACGAGTCGACCACCGTCGACCAGCTCGCGGCCGCCGCGGGGATGTCCCGGCGCACGTTCTTCCGGCAGTTCGGGTCCAAGGAGGACGTGATCTTCGCCGACCACGAGTCGCTGCTGGCCCAGGTCGGGGAGCGCCTCGCGGCCGACACCGGTGACCCGTGGCCGGCGGTGTGCGCGGCGGCCGAGCTGGTCTTCGGGCACTTCGTGCGGGACCGGGACCTCGCGGTGCGTCGCGCGCAGGTGGTGCAGGAGGTCCCGGCGTTGCGGGATCGGGAACTGGTCACCACCTACCGCTACCAGGGCGCATTCGAGGATTTCCTCCGTCGTCGACTGCCCGACGAGAGCCCGGTGCACGTCGTCGCCTACGTCGCGGCGGTCACGGGCACCCACAACTACCTGCTCCGCCAGATGATCCGAGGCGACGCCGATGCGACCCTGGCGCGTCTGCGCGTAGAGCTCTCCCGAGTGGCGGTGGCACTCGGTGCCGAGGATGGGCACCCGCGGGTCGAACCGGACAGACGGGTCACCGTCGTCACCTATCCGGCCGGGACATCGCCGACGGAAGTCGCACGTCGCGTGGCCGAATCGCTGAGCGATGACTGACCCGGCGGGCGGCCGTGGGACACGGGCCGCGGATTCGTGGACAATCGGACGAGCAAGCCCCATGCGCATTGACATGGCACTGAGTGCCGTGGTGCACTGGTCGTCAACATCTGCCGGTACACGCGTGCCGGGAACGAGCAGGGACCCACAAGCTGGCACCGCAGGTGCCGTGAGGAGTTGTCATGGGCTACGGAAATCCCGACTTCAACGTCTTCGAACTCCCGGAGGAGCATCTGGCGCTGCGTGATGCGATCCGCGCTCTCTCGGAGAAGGAGATCGAGCCGCACGCCGCGGACGTCGACGAGAACTCACGGTTCCCGCAGGAAGCCCTCGACGCGCTGGTCGCATCCGGATTCAACGCCATCCACGTGCCCGAGGAGTACGGCGGCCAGGGCGGCGACTCCATCGCGGCATGCATCGTCATCGAAGAGGTCGCCCGTGTCGACGCGTCGTCGTCGCTGATCCCGGCCGTCAACAAGCTCGGCACCATGGGCCTGATCCTCAACGGCTCCGAGGAACTCAAGCAGCAGGTGCTGCCGTCCATCGCCTCCGGCGAGGCGATGGCGTCGTACGCACTGTCCGAACGTGAGGCCGGCTCCGACGCCGCGGGTATGAAGACCCGCGCACGCAAGGACGGCAACAACTGGGTCCTCAACGGCACCAAGTGCTGGATCACCAACGGCGGCAAGTCGTCCTGGTACACCGTGATGGCCGTGACAGACGCCGACAAGAAGGCCAACGGCATCTCGGCGTTCATGGTCCACAAGGACGATCCCGGCTTCACCGTCGGACCGCTGGAGAAGAAGCTCGGTATCAAGGGGTCGCCCACCGCGGAGCTGTACTTCGAGGACTGCACCATCCCGCTCGACCGCATCATCGGCGACGAGGGCACCGGCTTCAAGACCGCGCTGCAGACCCTTGACCACACCCGCCCGACCATCGGCGCGCAGGCCGTCGGCATCGCGCAGGGCGCGCTCGACCAGGCGATCGCATATGTCAAGGACCGCAAGCAGTTCGGCAAGCCGATCAGCTCGTTCCAGGGCGTCGAGTTCATGATCGCCGACATGGCGATGAAGGTCGAGGCCGCGCGCCTCATGGTCTACACCTCGGCCGCCCGCGCCGAGCGTGGCGAGAAGAACCTGGGCTTCATCTCCTCGGCGTCGAAGTGCTTCGCCTCCGATGTCGCGATGGAGGTCACCACCGACGCCGTGCAGCTCTTCGGCGGCGCCGGCTACACCCGCGACTTCCCGGTCGAGCGCATGATGCGCGACGCCAAGATCACCCAGATCTACGAGGGCACCAACCAGATCCAGCGTGTCGTCATGAGCCGCGCGCTGCTCCGCTGATCGCTTTCCCTCTCACAGGTTCGCCCCGTCGGCTTCGGCCGGCGGGGCGAATTGCTTTTGCGCGGTGCTGTTCCCGGGGCCGTCGACCGTGCGTCGGTTTTCGTCGACTGTGCGTCGAATCGCGTCGACTGTGCGTCGAATCGCGTCGACTGTGCGTCGGTTTTCGTCGACTGTGCGTCGATTCCCGTCGACCGTGCGTTGATTTCCGTTGATCGTGCGTCGGTTTTCGTCGAGTGTGCGTGTGGTCCGGTGCGGAACGCGGTCCGAACGACCTCGGCATACCTTCGTGGCCACGTTCGTACCGGGTAGATGAAACCACGATGGCGTCCGCTGCGTCCGAGTCTGTATGACGACCTTCGCGACCGGTTCCATTCCCCTGACCACGCGCCACGAGATGATGCTCGGCGCTGTGGCCGCGGAGCAGTTCGACGCCGGATACCGGCATCTGCGAGGCAGCAACTTCGTCGACCGGTCCACGCTGCTCACCGCCCGTCAACGAATTCTGGGGGTCTGTGCGAGTGCACAGGGCGAGCCAGTCGTGGCGGGGATGGCAGCATCGATCCTTCATGGTTCCGCGTGGTACGACGACGACTTCAGTATCGAACTCGTTCGTCCGGCGACCGGATCCGGACGTCCCGCCAAGGGAACCATCACTCACCGGTTCGACATCGATCCCGCGGATTGGTGCATTGTCGACAGTGTCCGGGTGACGACGCCGCTCCGCACCGCCTTCGACATCGGACGCATGCAGCCACCGTGGCGTGCGCTCGGGTACCTCGATGCCCTGGCGAGGGCGACCGAACTCGACACCCGGGACCTCGCCCGCTACGCCGATGCTCAGCGGAGGCGCCGCCACGTTCGACAGATTCGAGAGCTGGCACCCTTGGTCGACGCACGAGCTGAGTCTCCGCCCGAGAGCTGGGTCAGGCTCCTCATGGTGCGGTCGGAACTGCCCACACCGGATCTGCAGATCGTCGTGACCAACCGGAGCGGAAACCCCTTCGCACGAATAGATCTGGGATACGAAGCACTGAAGATCGGCGTCGAATACGATGGCGGGGACTTCCACTCGTCACAAGAGCAGAGCGCTCGCGACGAGTCGCGAGACGCGTCGTTGCGTGAGCTGGGGTGGATCATGATCCGCGTCGACCGCCGGCGCCTTCGTGATGAGCCGTTCGGGATCGTCGTCGAGATAGTCAAAGCGATGAGGGCGCGCGGTGCTTATTAGGGACTGCGTCAATGACATAGGGTGCACGGTCGACGGATCGCGACGCACAGTCGACGAAATATAGCGCACACTCAACGGGATCGGACGCACACTCGACGGGATCGGACGCACACTCGACGGATCGCGACGCACGGTCGATGAAAACAAACGCACGGTCGACGAAATCTAGCGCCCGGTCGACGGGGCGGCCTCAGGCGTACGCCGACCGGAATTCGATCCGTGCGCCCTGCTGCCGGGCCGCGTCGCGGAAGTTCTTCATCGCGCGTTCCATGTGGAAGCCGTTGGTCACGATGATCGCGCCGTTGGCGCCCATGTGCTTCAGCATCCGCACCGTGTTCTGGGCGTTCTGCACCGTGGAGGTGGACGCGCCCTCGTTCACCATCTGCCACATGGGGATTCCGCGACGGATGAGGCCGAGGTTCATGAACTGGGCCTCGGTGACGGGGAGCCAGTGGGTGTCACCGCCGGAGACGATCATGCGGTTGAACGGGTGCTTCTTGCCGAGGTTGGCGGCGACGTCGAGCCGTCGCTTGAGAACATCCGGAGTCTGGCCGAGAACGCCGAACTTGGCGCCGAGCACGACGATGTACCGGGTCCCCGGGCTCTGCCACAAGAAGTTGCTGTTGGGTGTCCCCAGCTCGGAGCTGCCGAGGTCGACGCTTCCGAAATCGGTGCTGAACGCGGCGATTTCGACGCTCGTGCCGGGCGTGGTCGGTGCTACCGCGATCGCCACCGCGGCGGCCGTGGTGACCGCGGCAGCAGCCATCGCGGACGTGAGGGTTCTACGACGCATGGTGTCCGAGTGTAAGGATCTGTACGGCCGTGCAGGTGTCGAATCGGTAACACCTGCATCACTAGTCACATACGTAACAACCGCTGATCGTCGTCGAACGATGGTTCGGGCGATGCGGCGACGGGTCAGGTGAGCGCGATGTACTTCACCGACAGGTATTCGTTGATGCCCTCGCTGCCGCCCTCGCGTCCGATACCGGATTGCTTGATGCCGCCGAATGGCGCTGCGGCGTCCGAGATCACACCGCGGTTGACCCCGACCATGCCGGAGTCCAGTTTCTCCGCGACCCGCATGCAGCGCTCGATGTCGCGGCTGTAGAAATACGACGCGAGGCCGTACTCGGTGGAGTTGGCGGCCGCGATGCCGTCGGCCTCGTCGTCGAAGCTGCTGATGATCGCGACGGGACCGAAGATCTCCTCGCGGGTCACCGGAGCGTACGGGTCGATGTTGTCGAGAACCGTTGCCGGATAGAAGAATCCGCGACCATCCGGTCGTTCGCCGCCGAGACGTACCCGGGCGCCGTCGGCGACCGCCTGGTCCACGGCCTCGGCGACCTTGTCCCGCTGGTCGGCGTTCACAAGCGGGCCGAGGGTCACGCCTTCGGAGTAACCGGGTCCCATGCGGACCTCCGACATCTTCGCCGCGAGCTTCTCGGTGAACTCCTCGACTACCCCGGACTGCACCAGGAAGCGGTTGGCCGCGGTGCACGCCTCGCCCCCGTTGCGCATCTTCGCGGCGAACGCGCCCTCGACCGCGGCGTCGACGTCGGCGTCGTCGAACACGAGGAACGGCGCGTTGCCGCCGAGTTCCATCGAGGTGCGCTGGATGCGGTCGGCCGCCTGGCTGAGGAGGTTGCGACCCACCGGGGTCGAGCCGGTGAAGCTGATCTTGCGGATGCGGTCGTCGTCGATCAGCGTCGACGACACGTCGCCGCTCGAACTCGTCGGCAGCACCGACAGAACGCCCGCCGGCAGACCCGCCTCGGCGAAGGCTTCGGCGAGGGCGAGCATCGTCAGCGGCGTCTCCCGGGCCGGTTTCACGATCATCACGTTGCCCGCCGCGAGCGCCGGCGCGATCTTGCGCGTCCCCATCGCGAGGGGGAAGTTCCACGGCGTGATCGCCAGACACGGCCCGACCGGCTGATGGGCGACCAGGATCCGTCCGTTGCCCGCGGGTGCGTGGTTGAACCGGCCGCCGATCCGTACCGCCTCCTCGGCGAACCAGCGCAGGAACTCCAGCCCGTAGGTGGTCTCGGCGCGGCTGTCGGGCAGGGCGCGCCCGAGCTCCAGGGTCATCAACATCGCGATGTCGTCGGCGCGATCGGTGAGCAACTCGAAGGTCCGACGCAGGATCTCGCTGCGTTCGCGCGGTGCGGTGGCCGCCCAGTCGGCCGACGCGGCGACGGCGGAATCGAGAGCGCGGCGGGCGTCGGCGACTCCCGCATCGGCGACCGACACGAGCGACTCCTCGGTGGCCGCGTCGTAGACCTCCAGGGTGGCGCCGTCGGCCGCCGGTGTGGACCGGCCGTCGATCCAGAGTCCGGTGGGTACTCCGTCGAGCACGGCCTGTGGGTCGAGAATTTCCTTGTCGCTCATGCGCATTCACATCCTCGTCACTGGACTGCGGGACTCCGCCCGAAGCGGCGATCCCCTCGGCGAACCACGCTACTCGCGTGGGTGGGCGGCAGGTCGATGGTTGCCGATCGGCTTCGCCGGACGCAGGATGGCGGGATGAACGCACGCAGGTTCGGCGGTCGACGTCCACCGCGGCTCATCAGGTCGGGACTCGTCGTGCTCGCGGTCGGTGCACTCCTCGCCGGATGTGCACAGTCGACGGAAACACCCGCACGGTCGACGGAAACACCCGCACGGTCGACGGAAACACCCGCACGGTCGACGGAAACACCCGCACGGTCGACGGAAACACCCGCACGGTCGACGGAAACGCCCGCCCAGTCGACGAAGTACGTCAACCTCGGCGACAGCTTCAGCGCGGGCACCGGCGTCCGACCGCTGGAAGCGGACTCGCCCATCTACTGCCTGCGGTCGTCGAAGAACTTCGCCCACCTCCTCGCCGAGCGCGAGGCCGTCGAACTGACCGACGTCAGCTGTGCCGGCGCCGACACCGAGGACTTCCGCGAACCCCAGCATCAGGGTGTCCCGGGACAGCTCGAAGCCCTCGACGCGGACACCGACGTCGTCACGCTGATGATCGGCGGCAACGACAAGGAGACCTACAGCCGCGCGATCAGACTCTGCGGCGAGGTGGCCGACACCGACCTCACCGGCTCGCCGTGCACCGACCGCTACGGCCGATCCCTGATCGAGCCGGTGGCGACCGAGATCTACCCCGCCCTCCGGCAGGCCCTGCGCGACGTCCGAGACCGCGCCCCCAACGCGAAGGTCCTCCTCGCCGGGTATCCGTGGCTGCTCCCGCCGACCACCGGCTGCTATCCCGAGATGCGGATCGCCGCGGGTGACGTGCCGATGATCCGCGAGCTGCAGGCCGCGTTGAACACCTACGGCAGCCGCGCCGCAGGGGAGGAGGGCGTGCGCTGGGTGGACATGTCGGAGGTGTCCGAGGGGCACGACGCCTGTGCCGGCGACCAACGCTGGATCGAGCCGATGACCACCCCGGGTCCGGGGGCCGTGCACCCCAACGACCGGGGCCAGGAGGCCATCGCCGCGCAGGTGCGCAAGGCGTTCGACGAGTAGGGTCCGGGTCCGCCACATGGGCCGCTGAGCCCCGCCGCAGGCCTCCGACCAGCGGGGATTTGGGTCACCCGGTGCCGTTTGGAACACTGTAGGCCGTGACCCCTTCCGCTGACGCCACCTCCGCTCCCGGCACGGACGCCTCGGCCGCACTCTTCGCCCGCGCGACGCAGTCCATCCCGGGTGGAGTCAACTCGCCGGTCCGCGCGTTCTCGGCGGTCGGCGGCACGCCGCGGTTCATCGCCAGTGCGGCGGGATGCCGGATGACCGATGCCGACGGCGCCCAGTACGTCGACCTCGTCAGCTCGTGGGGTCCGATGATCCTCGGACACGCACATCCGGCCGTCGTGGATGCCGTCCAGCGCGCGGCCACCGGCGGACTGTCCTTCGGCGCCCCGACCGAGGCGGAGATCGAACTCGCCGAGGAGATCATCGGCCGCGTCGACCCCGTCGAGCGGGTCCGCCTGGTGAATTCGGGCACCGAGGCGACCATGTCGGCGATCCGCCTGGCCCGCGGTTTCACCGGTCGGTCCAAGATCATCAAGTTCGCCGGCTGCTATCACGGTCACGTCGACGCCCTGTTGGCCGCGGCCGGTTCGGGTGTCGCGACCCTCGGACTCCCGACGAGCCCCGGCGTCACCGGCGCCTCGGCCCACGACACGCTCGTCCTCCCGTACAACGACCTGACCGCCGTCGCCGACGCCTTCGCCGCCCACGGCGACGACATCGCCGCCGTCATCACCGAGGCCGCGGCGGGCAACATGGGCGCCGTCGCCCCGGTCGAGGGCTTCAACGCCGGTCTGCGCGATCTGACCCGCAGGCACGGCGCGCTGCTCATCATGGACGAGGTCATGACGGGCTTCCGCGTGAGTCCGAGCGGTTGGTACGGCCTCGAGGGCGTCGCCGGCGACCTCTACACCTTCGGGAAGGTGATGAGCGGCGGTCTGCCCGCCGCGGCCTTCGGCGGTCGCGCCGACGTCATGGACCGTCTCGCGCCCACCGGCCCCGTCTACCAGGCGGGCACGCTGTCGGGTAACCCCGTAGCCGTCGCGGCGGGCCTCGCGACCCTGCGGAACGCCGACGTCGACGTCTACCGCAAGCTCGACGCCAACGCCGACCGGCTCGCGACCCTCCTCACCGAGGCCCTCACCGAAGCCGGGGTCGCCCATCGGGTGCAGAAGGCGGGCAACCTGCTGAGTGTGTTCTTCGCTACCGACCCGGAGATCCCGATCTTCGACTACGCGGGGGTGTCCGCGACGCAGACCTGGCGGTTTGCCCCGTTCTTCCACGCGCTGCTCGAACGCGGCGTCTACGCACCGCCGAGCGCCTTCGAGGCCTGGTTTGTGTCCGCGGCGCTCGACGAGGATGCTTTTTCGCAGATCGCCGATGCGTTGCCCACGGCAGCGCAGGCAGCCGCGACCGCAGCCACCCCGGGGGACAACGCCTGATGCACACGATCGTCCACATGATGCGCCATGGAGAGGTCGACAACCCCGACGCCATCCTCTACGGACGGCTTCCCGGATTCCGCCTGTCGGGTGCGGGTCGCGCGCAGGCGGACAAGGTCGCCGCGACCCTGGCCGATCACGACATCAAGGCCGTCTTCGCCTCGCCGCTGCAACGCGCGCAGGAGACCGCCACCCCGATCGCCGCCGCGCACGGTGTCCCGATCCTCACCAACGACGACCTCATCGAGGCCGAGAACGTCTTCGAGGGACTGAAGGTCTCCGTCGGCGACGGCGCGCTGAGCAAGCCGCGGCACTGGCCGAAGCTCCGCGACCCGTTCACGCCGTCCTGGGGTGAGCCCTACATCCAGCTCGCGCACCGCATGCTGGCCGCGGCCAACAAGGCGCGCGATGCCGCCCGAGGACACGAGGCGGTCTGTGTCAGCCACCAGCTCCCCGTCTACACGCTGCGCCGGTTCCTCGAAGGTCAGCGTCTCTGGCACGACCCGCGTCGACGCCAGTGCTCGCTGGCCTCGCTGACCAGCCTCATCTACGACGACGACGCCCTCGTCGACATCATCTACTCCGAGCCGGCCGGTGCCTCCGACCCGCTGGCCACCGGTGCGTGACCCGAAGGTCTGACGTGGTGCGAAAGCTTCTCCTGCCGGCGGTGCTGTCGGCCCTGATCATGGTGATCGCGGGCTGCAGCACCGGCGACGACGCGGTCGCCCAGGGGAACACCTTCCAGTTCGTCTCGCCCGGCGGGCAGACGGTCATCACCTACCCCGCGGCAGACCGCAAACCCATCGCCGAGCTCAGCGGCGAGGATCTGGTGACCGGCCAGCCGTTGTCGCTGTCGGACCCTCGATTCGCCGGCAAGGCCGTGGTGATCAACGTCTGGGGATCGTGGTGCGGGCCCTGCCGGGGTGAGGCCGACGACCTCGAGCGCGTCTACGAACGTCACCGTGACAACGGCGTCGAATTCCTCGGAATCAACCTGCGTGACGACCGCGAGTCCGCCAAGGACTTCGTGATCGACCGCAACGTCGGGTTCCCGTCGATCTACGACTTCCCGGGGATGTCGCTGGCTGCGCTGACCACGCCCACCTCGGTGGTGCCGACCACGATCGTGCTCGATCGTCAGCACCGGCCGGCCGCGGTGTTCCTCAAGGCGGTCTCCGATGCCGAACTCGACGAGGTCGTGCAGCGCGTCGCGGCCGAACCGGCGGGCCCGGTCTGATGAACGCCTCGACCACGATCCTCGCCTCGTCGATCGGCGACACCTTCGCCGACACCGTGTCCAGCGGGCCGCTGCTGCTCGCGTTCGCCGCGTGCCTGCTCGCCGGTCTCGTCTCGTTCGCGTCGCCGTGCGTCGTGCCGCTCGTGCCGGGCTATCTGTCCTATCTCGCGGGCCTCGTCGGGGCGGAGGCGCCCGCGGTGAAGGTGGGCGAACAGGTCAAGAGCGGCCGATCGCGCGTCGCACTCGCCGCGGGTCTGTTCGTGCTCGGCTTCACCGTCGTCTTCGTCGCGGCCACCGCCACGGTCCTCGGCGTCACGAGCACGTTCGTCCTGAATCGCGAACTGCTGCAACGCATCGGCGGCGTGGTCACGATCGCCATGGGCCTGGTGTTCATCGGCCTCATCCCGGCGTTGCAGCGTGAGGTCCGGTTCGAGCCCCGTCGCGTCTCCAACATCGTGGGCGCACCGCTGCTCGGCGCGGTCTTCGCGCTCGGCTGGACGCCCTGCCTGGGGCCGACCCTGGCCGCGGTGATCGCGACCGTCAGCGGAACCGAGGGGTCGACGGCGGCCAAGGGCGTGACGCTCATCGTCGCGTACTGCCTCGGGCTCGGGCTCCCGTTCGTGATCCTGGCGTTCTCCTCGGCCTGGGCGTTGCGGAGCCTCGGCTTCCTGCGGCGCCACGCCCGCACGATCCAGGTCGTCGGCGGCGTCCTTCTGATCGGGGTGGGCGTCGCCCTGCTGACGGGCTGGTGGGACCAGTTCATCGTCTGGGTCCAGGTCCGATTCGTCACCGACACCCAACTACCGATCTGAGTGCCAGTCCTATGACCGATGTGACCGACCGCCCGCAGGTGGACACCCCCGAGCCGGCCCGCAAGCCCCACTGGGCGCGTCGCCGACTGCTGTGGCCGCTGCGCAATCTGTGGCGTTCGCTCACCTCGATGCGGACCGCGCTGATCCTGCTGTTCCTGCTCGCCCTGGCCGCGATCCCCGGGGCCCTGCTCCCGCAGCGCGAACTGAACGAGCAGAAGACCCTCGAGTACATCGCCGCCCGCGGTCAGCTCGGGACGTGGATGGACAGACTGCAGCTGTTCGACGTCTTCTCCAGCGTGTGGTTCACCGCCATCTACGTTCTGCTGTTCGTCTCGCTCGTCGGTTGCCTCACGCCGCGGATGGTGGAGCATTTCCACAGCCTGCGGGCCAAGCCGGTCGCCGCGCCCCGCAATCTGTCGCGGCTTCCGCGGCATGTCACACACACCGTCGACGGCACTCCCGAGGCGGTCGCCGAACGCGTCAGCTCCCGCTTGCGCGGATGGCGTCGGGAGGTGGTCGTCCGCGAGCCCACCAAGGCCTATCCCGACGGGTGCGTCGAGGTCTCCGCGGAGAAGGGATACCTGCGCGAGTTCGGCAACCTGCTGTTCCACTTCGCCTTGCTGGCCCTCCTGGTGTCGATCGCCGCGGGCAAGATGTACGGCTACGAGGGCACCCGCAGTCTCGTCGCGGACGGCGAACAGGGGATGTGCAACACCTCGACCGCCGTCTACGACTCGTTCCGGGCAGGCAACCTCGTCGACGGCACCGACCTGTCGCCGTTCTGCTTCCGCGTCGACGACTTCTCGGCGACCTTCCTGCCGAGCGGTCAGCCCGACATGTACGACGCGACGATCCGCTACGCGGAGGGCTCCGATGGAAATGTGGGCGATCTCGGCAACCCCGCGACATGGCCGAGTGCATCGGTGCGGGTCAACGAACCGCTTCGCGTCGCCGGTGACCGCGTGTACGTCCTCGGCAACGGCTTTGCGCCGAAGTTCACGGTGACGTTCCCGAATGGTGAGAAGCGCTCGCAGACCACGCCGTTCGTACCCGACGAACTGCAGACCATGCTGTCGTCGGGGGCGGTCCGGTTCGACACCCCCGCGGGCCTGTACCCCGACCCCGACGACCGTCGCAAGAACCAGATCGCCCTCGAGGGTCTGTTCGCGCCGACGGCGTCCTTCCACGGGTCGTTGCTGATGTCGTCGTCACCCGAGCCCGACGACCCGTTCGTCGCGATCCGGATCTTCAAGGGCGACACCGGCCTCGACACCGGTAAACCGCAGAACGTCTACTCCCTCGACCAGGAGCTGATCGAGCAGGGCCGCCTGCAGCGGCAGGCCCAGGTCAACCTCGCGGTGGGGCAGAGTCACACGTTGGCCGACGGCACGACGGTGACCTTCGACGGCTACGAGCGCTGGGTGTCGGTGCAGGTCTCCCACGACCCCGCCCAGGTGTGGGTTCTGGTCAGCGCGGTCGTGATGCTCGGCGGGCTGCTGGTCTCGCTGCTGATCCGTCGTCGACGGATCTGGGTCCGGCTGGTCCCGGCGCCCGCTGCAGTGCCGGGTGCCGCGGGGGCGGAAACCGATGGCGATGACCAGCTCGATTCGAAACGACGTACTGTAGTAGAGATCGCCGGCCTGGCACGTACCGATCAGGCCGGCTGGGGAGAGGGCTTCGACGAGCAGGCGGCCGGACTCGTGGCCGAGGACGCGGACGGGCCCGCCTCGCGGCGTACGACACGGCGGCTCTGACAGCCGGCGAAAGGAACCTGATGAACGACGGAACGACGATGCCGATCGACGAGACGCTCGCGCGGTATTCGGACCTGTTGTACGGCACCGCGATGACGGTCTACGTCGTGGCGGTCGTCCTGTTCCTGGGCGCACTCGCGGCTGTCCGGGGTCGTCGCCTCGAGCAGAAGTCGCTGGTGAACGCCGGCGCCACCGGGACTGCCGACGGCGAGCAGCGAGTGCCGGGTCGCGTCGAGGGGCCGGCACGGCGCACGCTGGGCGACAGGCTCGGCAACATGGCTCTGCCGGTGGTCATCGTGGGTCTCGTCGCCCACATCGGTTCGATCGTGTTGCGCGGCATCGCGACCGAACGCGCGCCGTGGGGCAACATGTACGAGTTCATCTCGATGACGTGTGCCGCCGGAGTGCTCGCCGGTCTGATCATCCTGCGCAAGCGGGAGCACCGCCCGCTGCTGTCGTTCGTGCTGCTTCCGGTCATCCTGCTGATGTTCATCGCCGGTCGCTGGCTGTACACGCAGGCCGCACCGGTGGTCCCGGCCCTGAAGTCCTACTGGCTGGCCGTGCACGTGTCGATCATCTCGGTGTCCTCGGGCATCCTGCTGGTGTCCGGTGTCGCCAGCATCCTCTACCTGATCAAGGTGCGTTGGGCGGCGACATCGGACGACGCGGCCGCGGCGGTGGCGACCCGTCCCGGGATCGGTGGCGCACTGCGGCGGATCGTCGAGCACCTGCCGTCGACGGAGAGCCTGGATCGTCTCGCCTACAAGTGCGTGGTGATCGGGTTCCCGCTGTTCGGCCTGGGCGTCATCTGCGGCGCGATCTGGGCCGAGGCCGCGTGGGGCCGCTTCTGGGGCTGGGACCCCAAGGAGACCGTGTCGTTCATCGCTTGGGTCATCTACGCCGCCTACCTGCACGCCCGCGCGACCGCCGGATGGCGCAGCAACGCGGCCGCGTGGATCAACGTCGCCGGGTTCGTGGCGATGCTGTTCAACCTGTTCATCATCAATCTGGTGGTGTCCGGCCTGCACTCGTACGCGGGCCTGTGAGCGTCGCGGCCGGGCTCATGGCTCGGCCGTCGCACGAGAGGCGTCAGCCGGCGGAGTCCGCCGGTGCGGACTGTTCGGCGCTCTTGGCGAGTGCCTGCGCCTTCACCAGCTTGAGCAGATCGATGAGCGCGTCGATGGTCTCGGGGCACAGTGAGGCCATGTCGATCCCCGACAGATGGCTCCCGGTGACCTGGAGCATCTCCACGTAGTTCTGCTGCTGCCGAACGCGTTCGAGATCCTCGTCGGGATTGGAGAGGAAATACGTGACGCTGACGTCGAAGGCGCGTGCGATGGCCTCGACGGTCCGGAACGACGGTGTGCGCGCCTTACCGGTGCGCAACTGGGAGATGTAGGCGTCGGAGAGCGAGTATCCGAGCCGATTGGCCTTCTCGGCGATCTTCTTCCCGGTGTACCGGATGCCGTTCTCGTCACGGCTGTGCTCGAAGAGATAACCGATCTTCTCGGCGAAGCTCAGGTCGTCTTCGGTCGACGCCCCTTGCGGAGATCGTCCGGGGTTCAACGGCGCCTTCTCTCGGATCAGCCACCGGGGGATCGATGGTGATCTGGACGATACCCTACCCATGGGTATGTTCCGCCCGGGCGTCTGAACCTGGTCTCAGTTTTTGATCGGCTTCGCGCCTACGCGTCGTCGCTGTCGGTCCCATTGGAACCTCGTGTCCGATTGTCGAGGTCACGCAGGAAATCCGGGTCGTCGTCGGGGCCGAGCGGTCCGCGTTGGCGAGGGCGTCGGGGGCCGGGCGAGGGGGTGTCACCGGCACCGTCGGATTGCGGTCCGAAGGCGCGCCACATGAGGAAACCGATGGCGAGCAGACCCAGAACGGCGAACAGATAGATCATGACAACCTCCCGACGACCAGCGTACGTGAGTTGCCGGGCTGGCCACGTCGAACGACGTGCCCACCGGGTGGATCCCGATCGAGGAGGATGAACTCCGGTCAGTGGGTGCGTCGGTTGAGCAGGGCGACGACGTCTTCCTCGCGGAACCGGCGGTGCCCGCCCGGGGTCCGGATCGAGCCGAGGATGCCCGAGCTCGCCCAGCGTGCGACGGTCTTGGGATTCACGTTGAACATCGCGGCGACCTGACCCGGGGTCAGGGTGTGCTGGCTGGCCATGCCCGGGGTGATGTAGGCGGCGTGCGGTGCGGATTCGACGGTGGTCATGATTCCCCCTGGTGCTTCGTTGCGTGCTCCGTCGGTGCGCCGGAGGTGGCGAGCGGCTCGGCACATGGTGGACGAGTGCTTCATGAATACACGCAAAACGCCCAGGTACTCGAACCGTCAGCGGCAGGTAAAGAGTGTGCAAAGGCCCGCGACCTGCAGAGGTGTTCCGGGTGCCCAGTAGTCTGGTGGGGTGAGTGAACCGCAGGACCACAACGTCGCAGGGGACAGTTCTCCCGAGAAATCCACACCCGCAACCGCGCAGGCGGGCGGACGTCCGATGACCCTGGCGGTCGCGTTGTTCGCCTACACCTTCGCGCGGTTGCTCCTCGTCGCGGCGGTCGTCGTGATCATCCTGGTCGGCGGTCGTCTCGTCGACGTCGAGGTCCCCTTCCTGGTCGCGGCGGTGTTCGGCGTCCTGATCGCGCTGCCGTTGGGCATGGTGCTGTTCAAGAAGCTGCGTCTGAAGGTGAACGGCGAGATCGCGGCCCTGGAGGCCGGACGGCGATCCAAGCACGACGACCTGCAGGCCCGTCTCCGCGGCGACAAGTGAGTTACGCGGCAGGGGTTGCGGCGAGATGAGGCCGACCCTGGTCGTGGACCGTCGCGCCGACCGGTCCTGGGCGCAGAACGCCGTCCGCCTGATCGAGGCCGATGCGCGCCGAAGCGCCGACACCCATCTGCTCCGCGTCGCGCTGCCGTCGTGGTCGCGATGGGCGGGTCCCGACGGCGAGGTCGGTATCGACCTGTATGTCAAGGACGAGTCGACGCATCCGACCGGTTCGCTCAAGCACCGCCTCGCACGTTCGCTGTTCCTGTACGCGCTGTGCAACGGCTGGGTCGTCCGGGGCACCCCGGTGATCGAGGCGTCGTCGGGGTCCACCGCGGTCAGCGAGGCCTACTTCGCCGAGCTGATCGGGGTCCCGTTCATCGCGGTGATGACCCGTAGCACCTCGCCCGCCAAGACCGCACTCATCGAACGACACGGCGGGCGTTGCCATTTCGTCGATCACCCCGGCGAGGTCTATGCCGAGGCGCTGCGTCTCGAGGCCGAACTCGGCGGTCACTTCATCGACCAGTTCACGATGGCCGAGCGCGCGACCGACTGGCGCGGCAACAACAACATCGCGGAGTCGATCTTCGCGCAGATGGCCGACGAGGATCATCCGATCCCGACCTGGATCGTCGTGGGCGCCGGGACCGGGGGCACGTCGGCGACGCTCGGACGGTACGTCCGCTACCGGCGGCACGACACGTGGCTGGCGGTCGTCGACCCGGAGAACTCGGTGTTCCTGCCGGCGTACGAGACCGCCGACGGGACCCTCACCGCCCAGACGGGGTCGCGCATCGAGGGCATCGGCCGGCCGCGGGTCGAGCCGTCGTTCATCAGCCAGGTCATCGACCGGATGATCGGGGTGCCGGACGAGGCGTCGATCGCGACCGCGCGCCGGGTGAGCGACCTGCTGGGCCGACGGGTCGGAGGGTCGACCGGAACCAACATGTGGGGTGCGTTCTCGCTGGTCGCCGAGATGGCCGCGGCCCGCACGCCGGGCAGCGTCGTGACCCTCCTGTGCGACTCCGGGGACCGCTATGCCACCACGTATTTCGACGACTCGTGGCTCGCCGGAAGCTCTTTCGACCTCGGACCCGCAGATGCGGTCCTCGACGAGTTCTTCGCGACCGGTCGCTGGGGAGCGTGAGAAGAACCGGTCGTGTCCCGGGTCTGGGTTACGATCCGGGGGTGTCGAAGGAACCCGGGCAGGCGCCCGGCGCCGGACGTGCCCTCGTGGAGGCTGTCGATCTGGTGCGCGAGTACCAGATGGGTGAGGAGCGGGTCCGTGCCCTCGACGGCCTGAACCTCTCCGTCGACGGCGGCCAGTTCGTGTCCGTCGTCGGTCCGTCCGGGGCGGGCAAGAGCACCTTGCTGCACGTGCTCGGCGCACTCGACACCCCGACGTCGGGGCGGATCAGCATCGACGGGGTCGACCTCGGCGCGCTCGAGGACACCGCCGCCTCGGAGTTCCGCCGCAACCGTGTCGGCTTCATCTTCCAGTTCTTCAATCTCGTCCCGACGATGTCGGCGTGGGAGAACGTGGCGCTGCCCCGGTTGCTGGACAACCAGTCGCTGCGCAAGGCGAAACCCCGTGCGGTGGAACTACTTCGCCGCGTCGGTCTCGGGAACCGCGTCGACCATCGCCCGTCGGAGCTGTCCGGCGGCCAGATGCAGCGCGTCGCGATCGCACGGTCGCTCATCATGGACCCGACGATCCTGCTCGCCGACGAACCGACCGGCAACCTGGACTCCAAGACGGGCGACTCGGTTCTCGAGTTGCTTTCGGAGGTGGCGCACGACACCGCCGACCGTCTGGTGATGATGGTGACCCACGACCCGAAGGCCGCCGCCGTCGCGGACACCACGATCACGGTGCGCGACGGGAAGATCGCCTAGTGCCGAGCCGAGTCCCCCCGTCGGCTGAGCCGGCGAGGAGCGGAGAGACGAGGCGAGTCCCCCCGTCGGCTGAGCCGGCGAGGAGCGGAGCGACGAGGCGAGTCGAGGCCCTGGGCGCCGGTTTCACCCGCATCCGTCTGCTCAACCTCCGCGAGATCCGCACCCATCGGTTGCGTCTGTTCACATCGCTGGCGGTCGTGATCGTCTCGTCGGCCCTGTTGGTCGCGGTCCTGGGAACCTACGGGTCGACGTCGGAATCGGTGCGCGAGTTCAACAATGCGGTGTCGGGAACCGCCGACATCGAGGTCGCGGGGATCACCGACACGGGTGTCGACCAGGCGCTCGCGGGTCAGATCCGCCGCGACGTCGACGATGCGAAGGCCGTCGTCCCGATGGTCCGGGGCTCCGTCGTCGTCGACGGCTCGTCGGTCCCGCTCCTGGGTTCCGATCAGCGCGTCACCGCGCTGTCGGGCAGTCTGCGGGGCGCGGTCCAGCAGGAACGGTCGGGGACAGTCGATCTCGACCGCTTGCGCAACGGCGTGCTGGTCGGACCCGGACTCGGCCTGGAGCGCGGACAGGAACTGACCATCGACGGCGTCGACGTCGAGGTGCTCGAGGTCGTCGACAACGATCAGGCGGCGGCGCTCAACAACGGGCGCTTCGTCTTCGCCTATGTCGACCTCGCCCAGCGGCTGCTCGGGCTCGACGGTCGCCTCGATTCGATCCTCATCGTCACCGATCCGGGCGCGGACGTGTCCGCGGTGCGGTCGCAGGTGGAGTCCATCGTCGCGGGCCGCGCGGTGGTGGTCGACCCCGACTTCCGGGCCAAACAGGCCGAGGTCGCGAGTTCGGTGACGCGGGATGCGACGCTGCTGGTCTCGCTGGTGTCCCTGGTGATCGCGGCGTTCCTGGTCTTCAACACGATGAACATGGCGGTCGCATCGCGTCGCAAGTCCCTGGCGATGATCCGCGCGCTGGGTGCCCGGCGATCGCACCTCGTCGGCGACATGCTCGGTGAGGCCGCGCTGATGGGCCTGCTCGGCGGTGTCGTCGGTGTCCCGCTCGGCATTCTCGCGGGCCGGGCGGTGATCAGCAGCCTGCCCGACCCGCCGGCCGACTCGGTGGGCACGGTCATCAACTACCACCTGCCCGGTTATGCACCGATGGTCGCCGTCGCCGCGTGTGTGGTCGCCTGTGTCGCGGCGACGACCCTCGCGGCGCGCTCGGTGTTCGCGGTGTCGCCGGTCGAGGCGATGGCCCCGGTCGAGGTGTCCGACGCCACACCGCGGCGGGGTCCCGCCGTCGTCATCGCCGCGATCCTCGGTGTCGCCGGGCTCATCGCGTCCTGGGTGATCGTCGCGACGGTGCCCGGCAGGCCCGCCATCCTCGCCGGTGTCTTCTACCTCGTCGGTGCGCTGCTCGTCTGCTTCGCGTTGTCGAAGCCGTTGTCGTGGCTGGTCGTCCGGGTCGCCCGCTGGTTCGGCGGGCCGGGACGGCTCGCGTCGGTCAACACCGAACGCGCACCGCGGCGCGCGTGGGCGACGCTCATGACGGTGGCCGTGGCGATCGCCGTCGGCATGGGGACGTCGGGCGCGCTCGACAACCTGGTGTCGTCGATGTCGAAATCGCTCGACGGCCTGGGCGATCCGGACTTCTACGTGTCGTCGACCTCGGCGGCGAGCCTGCCGCTCGGTCCGCTCCTGCCGCCTGCGGTTGCCGAGCGGGTCGCCACCATCCCCGGTGTCACCGAGGTGGTCGGCGGGCAGTGGGCCGCGGTCAACATCGGCGAGAGCAAGGCCAACGTGCAAGGGCTCGAACCGGATTCGCGTGCACCGTTCATGCGCAAAGCATCTCCGGAAGCGGTGGCACAGGTGCTCGCCGGCGACGGGATTCTCCTGTCCAACGTCCTCGCACGTGTCCTCGGGGTCGGAACCGGCGACACGGTCGAGCTCGCGACTCCCAGTGGTCCGCGCCAGACCGTGGTGCGCGACACCGTCGACTACGTGTCGCTGGACTCCGGTGTCGCCGCCATGTCGCAGCAGCTGCTGGGGGACTGGTTCGGACGCGACGGTGACACCTATCTGCAGGTCATCACGGCTCCTGATGCGGACCCCGACGAGATTCGCCGGCAGCTCGAGTCCGCGGTCGGGGACGCGACGACCACCGGGAACAAGCCGATCCGGGTGTACAGCGGTGCCGAGGCGCTCGCCGCGACCCAGGCGACCGTCGAGCAGGCTGGTGCGTTCACGGTGGCGATCCAGTGGATCGTCGCCGGTGCCGCCGCGATCGCGCTGCTCAACACGCTGCTGCTCTCAGTCATCGAACGACGCCGCGAGCTGGGCGTGCTGCGGGCCATGGGTGCGTCGCGGAAGTTCGTGTCGCGCATGGTGCTCGCCGAAGCCGGCGCGGTGGCCCTGATCGGTTCCGCCGTGGGTGTCGTCCTGGGCGCGACCATGCATCTGCTGAGCAATCAGATCCTCACCATCACCACGTCGCTGACCGTCATCTACTCCCCGCGCCCGTCCGCGCTGCTCTTCGTCGCCATCGCCGTGGCCCTCTGCCTCGTCGGCGCCTTCGTTCCGGCCGTGCGCGCGGCCCGGATGAACATCAGCGAGTCGATCCAGAACGAGTGACCCCGGCCTCTCCCGGACCTTTCGGCCACCCCCGTTGTCAACAAATATTGACAATCTGGCGGTGTCAACATAACCTGACATCATGCACGACGACCAGAACACCGACACCGCACCCGACGCGTCGAGCGCCGACCTGGCGGGAGCAGCTGCGAGCAGCGATCCCGGCCGGGGCCTGGCTGCGGTCCGTGCGTTGCGCACGCTGGCCGACCGGCTCGAAGACGTGCAGGTGGCCAACGCCCGTGCCCATGGGTGGAGCTGGCAGGCGATCGCGGAAGTACTGCAGATCAGCCGGCAGGCCGTGCATCAGAAGCACTCACAACGTGAGGCCCGCGGAAGTGGGCCGAGAGGAGACACAGATGTTTGAGCGAATCAGTCGCGATGACAAGATGCTGCTGGCATTCGCCACGCAGGAGGCCGGCGACCTGGGTCACCGGCAGTTGGGCAACGACCATCTGATCCTGGGCATGCTCTGCAACGCCCGGAGTTCGTTGTTCCCGTTCCTCGCCGACCAGGGGCTGACCCTGGCCCCGGCGAGAGAAGTGGTGCGTACGTACCACGACGAGCACGCCGACGCCGACGAGTCCGGATCATCCGCCGACGACGAGTCGGGGCGCCGACGATACGAAGAGGATCGAGAAGCGCTGCGCAGCATCGGCATCGACCTCGACAAGGTCCGTGAGGCCGTTCGCGGTCGCTTCGGCGAGGATCTGTCCGACGGTTGGGGTGAACGGCCCGAGCGCGGGCCCCGCGGCCGGGGACGGCGTGGTCACGGGCGTGGGCACGGACATGGACATGGTCATGGACCGCACCGTGGCCGGGGGGCGCGTCCCGAGTGTGGCCCGGCCGAGTTCGGTGCCGCGAACTCCGGTCCCTGGGGTCCGGGCTTCGGGCCGGGACCATTCGGCCCGGGCGGACCCATGGCCGGCGGGCCGTTCGCCGGCGAAGGTGGCCCGTGGGAACCCGGCCGCGGCCGGCGCGGCCCGCGCGGTCGCGGGTTGCGGCCGCGCTTCGCGACCGAGACGCGGGACGCCTTCGGTCGGGCGATGGAGATCGCGCGCGAGCGGGGAGACCGGCGCCTGCGCGCCGAGTACCTCCTGCTCGGCATCATCGACACCGCCGACGCCCCGTCGCGGGCGCTGATCGAATCGGTCACCACCGCAGACGAACTCCGCGCCGCGCTGTGGGCGACCCTGCCCGACGTCGACGCCCAGGTCTGACCCGCGGGTCGTCGACGTACAGACGTGCCCGCCCCGCGACGATTCGCGGGGCGGGCACGGTTTGTCAGGTGAGTGCGAGGGCCACCGCGGTGACCACCGCCCACGCCAGCATCGCCTTCCCGGTCGAACCGATCGATGCGATCAGGCCGGGGCCGACGGCTCCGGTGCGGACCGGCGTGTAGGCCTGCCACAGCAACGGGAACGTCAGCAGGGCGAGCAGCGCCCAGGGAGTCGCGAACGCGAGGGCGACGCTCATCACGAGAGGAGTCAGCAGCAGCACCGCGAACAGGGTGCGGGTGCGAGCATCGCCGAGTCGGACGGCGAGCGTGATCTTGCCGGATTCGGTGTCACTGGGGATGTCTCGCAGATTGTTGACGACCAGCACACTGCTCGAGATCGCGCCGACGCCGACGGCGCAGGCCAGCCCGATCCAGTCGACCCGGCCCGAGGCGACGAACTGCGTGCCGAGCACCGCGACCAGCCCGAAGAAGGTGAACACGGCGACCTCGCCCCAGCCGGCGTACCCGTACGGCCGCTTGCCCCCGGTGTAGAACCATGCGCCGGCGATGCAGACCGCCCCGACCAGGACCAGCCACCAGGCCGTCGCGATCGCGAGTACCAGTCCGCACACCGCACCGATCCCGAAACACAGGAACGCGGCGGTCTTGACCGACCTGGGGGACGCCGCGCCCGATCCGACGAGTCGCATCGGGCCGACCCGATCGTCGTCGGTGCCGCGTACGCCGTCGGAGTAGTCATTGGCGAAGTTCACGCCGATGATGAAGGCCATCGCGACGGCGAGCGCCAGCACGGCCTTCCACCACGAGATGCCGCCGTGGTGCAGCGACGCGCCGACCCCGGCCACGACCGGAGCCACCGCGTTGGGGAGCGTGCGCGGACGAGCGCCCTGGATCCACTGCGTTGGGGTAGCCACGCGTCGATCCTGCCACGGCGCCGTCGCCCCGCCGGCGCCGCGTGGGTGTCGCACTTCGTGTCGGTGGACGACACGAAGTGCGACGTCTGCCGGGCGGCCGGAACGCAGGGAACCGGCCATGGCGCGAATGCGTCTGAGTCCTGTGCGCCTGCCGACGAAACTCCGCGACCTCGCCCTCGACCGTGACGGTGTCCTGACCGCCGCGGATGCGCGTCTGCACGGACTGGACCGGTCAGCCGTGCGCCGTCGGGTCGACGCGGGGGAGTGGGTCCGGGTCCATCCACGGATCTACCGACTCGCCGACCACCCGGAGACCGATCGCACGCGAATCAGGATCGCGACGTTGTCGGTGGGACAGCACGCGGTTCTCTCCGGTCATGCGGCAGCCTGGTGGCTGGGCATCGTGGACGAGTGCCCCGCGACCACGATGGTCACCGCGCCGCGCGGGCGGCACGGCGCACCCGTGTCCGGTGTGCGGATCATCAACCGCGCCCTCGACGACGCCGACGTGCTGACCCGCCGGGACCTGCTCGTCACAGGCGTCGCGTTGTCGGCGCTGGAAGGTGCGGTCGAGAGCGGGGTGGAGGTCATCGACCACGCTCTGCAGAAGAAGCTGATCACCGTCGAGCGACTGGGCGAGGCGTACGAACGTCGACGCCGATGCCTCGGCGCCGCAGGCATGGCCCCGATGGTCGAGTTGTTGGAGTCCGGTGCGCGCTCCGCGGCCGAGCGCCTCGCCGTGACCGTTCTGCGCAACGGCGAGCTCGGGGGTTGGATGGCCAACCACCCGGTTGCCGGGTACGAAATCGATCTGGCCTTCGTGCGCGAGCGGGTCGCGGTGGAGATCGACGGCTTCGCGTTCCACCGCGACGCCACGACTTTCCAGCGTGACCGGACTCGCCGCAACGCTCTCATCGCCGACGGATGGACCGTCCTCAACTTCACCTGGGGCGACCTCCGCGACCGGCCCGAGTACGTGGTGGCGAGTGTCCGACAGGCGCTCGAGGTCGCGGCGTGATCGTAGGTGTCGCACTTCGTGTCGGTGGACGACACGAAACGCGACATCTGTCGGAGCAACCCCTACGTCGTCGAGCCGAACCTGTCCCGCAGGGCCCGACGGTCGTACTTGCCGGGGCCGCGCAGGGGGAGCGCGTCGACCTCGACGACGTCGCGCGGGGCGGCGTACCGATCGAGACGTTCGGTCACCGAACCGCGAATCCGGCTGACATCCAGCTGTTCTCCGGGGCGTACGACGACGAAGGCGACGACCTTCTCGCCCAGGCGGGCATCGGGGAGACCCACGACGGCGCATTCGGCGACTGCCGGGTCGTCGACGATCACGGCCTCGACCACCTGCGGTACGACGGTCAGGCCGCCGGTGGAGATGGCCTCGTCGGCTCGTCCGACGATGGTGAGCGTCCCGGTGTCGTCGACGGAGCCGAGATCATCGGTACGAAACCAGCCGGGCTCGGCGAAGGCGGGATGGTCGGGCCGGTACCGGTAGCCGTGGGCGACGACGGGCCCGCCGAGCATCACCCGGCCCACACCGTCGGGTGCGGGGTCGACGATCCGGACCTCGACGCCGTCGAGCGGGGTGCCGTCATAGACGCACCCGCCGGCGGTCTCGCTCATCCCGTAGGTCGCGACGATCGGCAGACCCTCGGCGAGTGCTCTGTCCTGCAGGGGTTTCGGGGTCGCCGCACCGCCGACGAGGATCGCGTCGAGACCGCGGGAGGCCGCCGTCGCGCCGGCGTGGTCGAGGACCTTGACGAGTTGGGTCGGTACCAGGGAGGTGTAGCGCCGCGGGCCGTCGAGGTCGGCGACCGCGCGTGCGTAGGACGCCGGATCGAAGCCGTCGGCCAGGTCGAGGGCGGCCGGGGTGTGTCCGGCGGCGAGCGCGCGCAGGAGAACCTGGAGTCCGGCGATGTGGTGCGGGGCGAGGGCCAGCAACCAGTTGCCGGGGCCGCCCAAACGCAGAGCGGTCGAACGCGCCGACGCCGCGAGGGTCGACGGCGAGTGCTGGGCGCCCTTGGGTGTGCCGGTCGATCCGGAGGTCGAGATGACGAGCGAGAACGCCTCGTCGATCGGCTCCCCTACCCCCAGAGCGGTCGCGAGTTGGGTTGCGGCACGGTCGGTTGCGGCACGGTCGGACTCGGGAACCGGGGCGTACGCCGACGCCCCGTCGAGGATGGCCCGGACGTCGTCGAGGCGGTCGACGACCGCCGGTGTGGAAGGCAGCGGCAGCGGGCGGAGGACCTTCAGGACGGCTCCCGACCGTCGTCGTCGAACGGCCAGCCGCGCGACGCCAGATGGTCGCGCACCCGCGCGATGTCGTCTTCGTGGGGCAGTTCCTGGGTGTAGCGGGTGATCTTCACCGCGGCATCGATCTTGGAGATGGGTTCGGGTGGGGGCGGGGACTCCCGCACCAACTCGACCGACACCCGCTCCACCTCGTCCTCGGTCAGCTGGCGGCGCAACAGCGCGACCAGGGGAATGTAGTCGCCCTGCGGGACGCCGTCCGGGTAACCGGCACGCAGCCAGTCCACGATCCTCTGCAGGAACGTCGGACGGTCCACGGGCGGCCTCACTTGTATCCGAAGGGGAAGATCTTGAACCCGGTGTAGTAGAAGATCGTCTGTCTGGTGATCCAGAGGATTCCGGTGAGGATCACCAGGATGACGACACCGAAGATCACATACGCCAGGGTCTTCAGCGCGGGATGCGGCTCCTGCGGGGTCCCGTCGGCGTTCTCGCCCCCGGACCCGAGGGTCTGCAGGCGGAGTCCGACCGCGAAGAGCGCGGGAAGGCCGGCTCCCAACAGTAGTCCGACGACCAGGACCTTGCCGATGGCTTCGACGGTCTCCATGTCAGACCGTCCGCTCGGGATCGCGTTCGATGATCTCCGCGGGGATGGTCGGCGGGACGGGCAGCGTGGATTCGGCGTCCCCGTCCCAGGCGTCCCCGTCCCAGGTGTCACCCTCCCAGGCGTCGTTGACGTTCTGGTGATCGACCTTGTTGCGCTGGGCCCGCCAGTACATGTAGCCCGACGCGACCACTAGCAGCGCGAAGATGATGACCGAACCGGTGACATCGCCGAAGAGGTGCGCGAGGTAGTAGCAGACGGCGCCGACGGCTCCGGCCGCCGGCAGCGTGGTCACCCAGGCGACGCCCATCCGGCTCGCGACCGACCAGCGGACATGGGCGCCCTTGCGTCCGAGGCCCGACCCCAGGATCGACCCGGTGGCGACCTGGGTGGTCGACAGCGCCATGCCGGCCGCGCTGGAGGTCAGGATGATGGCCGCCGACGACGCCTCGGCCGCCATCCCCTGCGGGGCGGTGATCTCCACGAGGCCCTTGCCGAGGGTGCGGATGATCCGCCAGCCGCCGAGGTAGGTGCCGATCGCGATCGCCGCGGCACAACTGAACACCACCCAGAAGGGGAGTCCGTGGCTCACGCTCGAGGCGTCGAGGTGCCCGGTCGCGATGAGGGCCATCGCGATCACGCCCATCGTCTTCTGCGCGTCGCCAGTGCCGTGGGCCAGTGAGACCAGCGACGCGGTCGCGACCTGGCCGTAGCGGAAGCCGTCCTCCTTCGCGCCGTCGGCGATGCGCCGGGTGATCACCAGGACCAGCCAGGTTCCGCATGCGGCGACGATGCACGCGATCACCGGCGCGAGCAGGGCCGGGATCAGGATCTTCGACGTGATCCCGGACCAGTTGATGCCGTCGACGCCGATGGCCGCGAGGCCCGACCCGATGAGGCCGCCGAACAGCGCGTGCGAGGAACTCGACGGCAGGCCGAACAACCAGGTGAGGAGATTCCAGAGGATTCCGCCGATCAGGCCGGCGAAGATGATCAGCAGCGCCGTCGTCGCCGACAGTCCGGCGACGAGTTCACCGGCATCGGGCCCGGACGTCTGCTGGATGTCGAGGACGTCCTTGGTGATCGTGGCCGCGACCTCGACGGACAAGAATGCGCCGACGAGGTTCAGGACCGCCGAGACGCCCACCGCGACCTTGGGCCGGAGCGCGCCCGTCGCGATGGAGGTGGCCATCGCGTTGCCGGTGTCGTGGAAGCCGTTGGTGAAGTCGAAGCCGAGGGCTGTGATCACCAACAGCACCAGGATCAGCATTTCGCCGCTCATGGCAACGATTGTCGGGTCTGGGGTCCGTAATCCCCAAAATCTCGTCGCGCTTTCGTTGCGATCCGGCCCCTGTGCAGGGAGGCTATCGTACGTTCAGCAGACCCCTCGGCAACCGCGCTTCTCTGTGGAAGAATCCGACGTCATGACATCGATGAAGCTGGGCATGCCGATCAACTACGCGGGCGACTTCCGCGAGACCATCAACAATCTCGCCGACTTCGAGGCGGCGGGTGTCGAGCGCATCGCGGTGCCGGAGGCCTACAGTTTCGACGCCGTCTCCCAGCTCGGTTACATCGCGGCGAAGACCGAGACGATGGAGTTGCAGACGGCGATCCTGCCGATGTACTCGCGTACCCCCACCAACCTGGCGATGACGGCGGCCGGCCTCGACTACATCAGCGGCGGGCGGGCGGTGCTCGGTATCGGCGCGTCCGGTCCGCAGGTGATCGAGGGCTTCCACGGCGTCAAGTACGACTACCCGCTGGGCCGCGCACGTGAGCACGCCGAGATCTGCCGGATGGTCTGGCGCCGCGAGAAGCTCAACTACCAGGGTAAGCACTACACCCTCCCGCTCGACGAGGAGCACGGTGGTTCCGGACTCGGCAAGCCGCTGAAGATCATCAACCACCCTGTGCGCGACAACATCCCGCTCCTCCTCGCCGCCATCGGGCCCAAGAACATCGAGCTCGCCGCCGAGATGTTCGATGAACTCCAGCCGATCCTGTTCCACCCCGAGCAGATCGACGCCGCCTTCGGTGAGTCCCTCGCGGCGGGCCGGGCCAAGCGCGATCCGTCGCTGGGCGAACTCGGCATCGTGGTGCAGTCCACCGCACGCATCTCCGACGACGCCGAGCAGATCGACAACGCCAAGCAACTCGTCCGCCATCACGCCGCGCTCTACATCGGTGGAATGGGCGCCCGCGGCAAGAACTTCTACAACCAGCTGGCCATCCGGTACGGGTACGCCGACGAGGCCAAGCTCATCCAGGACCTGTACCTCGACGGCAAGAAGATCGAGGCGGCCGCGGCGGTCCCCGAGGATCTCGTGAACTCGATGTCGCTGATCGGGTCCAAGTCCGAGGTCGCCGAGCGCGTTGCCGCATTCCGCGAAGCGGGGGTCACGTGCATCCTCGCCTCGCCCACCGCACCGACCCACGCCGAGCGGGTCACCGAGGTCGAGCAGCTGCGCGACATCTTCGGCAGCTGACCCACCCCCACCTTCTCTTCATCGACACGGCGGCCCTTCGGGGCCGCCGTGTCGTATTTGTGCAGACGGCTCGACCGCCGAATGTTCGGCGGCGGTGGTCATGCACAATTCCGAGACATTCACAAAAGTTCGACGGCTGTCCGAGACCGTGAATTCGGAGCTACGGCTATATGCGTTTTCGACGAATTCCCAGACGCGGCCCAATGCTTTTATCGTCGGCCGGCGAAATGGTCACAACGGTGCCCTCGCCCCGAGTTGTGGGCCGACTGGCCGTCCCATAGGCTCTTGGTATCCCGCTCGGCGCGCAACGGTATTCACGAGAATCGCCAGTGTGACGATGGTGCCGGGAAAAGGCTGTTCGTGCTGGTGAAGCGCATGTCAAAGAATGCGGGACACCGCGCGGGCGGTGGCCGGAACCCGGGTCATGCCGGATAAGGCGGATACCCGAGAACGCGGTACCGACGGAACAACCGGTGGGCGGACAAGAGGACGGCACATGGTGAGTGGTGAGGCAAGGCGTTGATTTCCTCGGCGCCCGCGTTTCGTTCATGTGGACGACGCATGCCCTTTTCCCGTATGCCGATCGAGTGCGAGACGGGAGCTCGCGCGCGCGTGAATCGATGGGTCAGGATGTCAGTTCGGGGACCGGGGGGAACAGACGGTCGGCCTGGCCCATGAGGTCGAGGCTCACCCGACCGGTGAGTGACGGACGGCGCGCATGAGCGAATCGTCGTCGACTCCCGGCACCTCCACACCCGGCACTGCCCGCCGGTTCGCACTGAGTGCGGCTCAGCGTTCGCTGTGGTTCACCCAGCAGGCCGCCCCCGACGTGCCGATCAACGTCGCGCAGTACGTCGAACTCGACGGCCCGATCGACGTCGAACTCTTCGTCCGTGCGACGAGCGCGGCGGTTCAGCGGGCACTGTTCACCCAGTTGCGGTTCGACGAGACCGACGACGGACTCGTCGGGGTCTACGACCCCGCCCTGCACTACTGGGCCGACATCATCGATCTCCGCGACCGGCCCGATCCGCGTGCGGTCGCCGAGGAGATGATGGCGCAGGACTATTCGCGCCCTCTGGATCCCCGCGTCGACCGCACCGCGCGCGGATGCCTCTTCCGGCTCGCCGACGACAAATCTCTCGTCTACAACCGCGGCCATCACCTCCTGTCGGACGGTATGGGCGGCAAGGACCGGATGGTCGAGGCACTCGCTGCCTACCATGCCGCGGTGACGGGGGAGCCCGCGCCGGCGCAGAAGCCGGTCGACCTGGATCTTCCGGCCCGCGCCGACGCCCAGTACCGCGAGTCCTCACGTTTCGGCACCGACCGCGCCTACTGGCGCGAGAACATGGCGGGCGTGGGCGTGGCCGCGACCCTCGCGCACCGGCCGGGCCGTCCGGCTGCGGTGGCCCGACGCGTCGCAGCCCAGGTGCCCGACCGGACGATGGCCGCGCTCCGCGACGTCGCGCAGCAGCAGTCGACGATTCTGCCGAACGTGATCGTCGCCGCCTTCGCCGCATACCTCGCGCGGGCCGCTGCTCAGGGTGACGAGGTCATCTTCCAATTCCCCGTGGCGGCACGCACGACCGCGGCACTGCGATCCACCCCGCTCCCGGTGGCGAACATCGTGCCCCTGCGCACGCGCGTCACCGCCGAGGCCACCGTCGCCGATGCCCTCCGTACGACGCAGACCGCCCTCATGGGGGCATTGCGGCACCAGCGTTTCCGCGGCGAGGACATCTGGGCCGATGTCGCCGCCGACGAGACCAGCGGCCGGACCCCGCGCACCGCAGCGCAGGAACGATCCGGGCCGATGCTCAACCTGATGCTCTTCGACCGCGAATTCCCCTGTGGCGAAGCGACAGCCACGTTCCACATCCTCACGGTCGGGCCGGCCGACGACCTGACCATCAACATCTACCCGGTCCCCGGCGAGGATCACCAGGCGTCACTCATGATCGGGGTCGAGGCCAATCCCCACCGCTACGACGCCGCCGAGGTCGCCGAGCATCACCGTCAGTTCCTGTCGATGCTCGACACCTTCACCGCCGCATTGCTGGATTCACCGGACACCCGCGTCGACGACCTGCCCCTCCGCGTCGACGCACCGGAAACCGTGTTGAATTCCGAAATCGGCTCTGCATCAACGGGTTCCGTTTCCGAAGTGCTTGCAGCGGCGGTCGCGCGTCATCGGGACCAGTCGGCCGCTGCCACCGAAGGCGCGGGGACGGAGACCTACGATCAGATGCACACGCGTGCACGCGATCTGGGTGCACGCCTGCGCACACTCGGGGCCCGGCCGGGTACCGTCGTCGGCGTCGCGCTCCGATCGCGCACCGACCGCATGCTCGCCTGGTGGGCGATCGCGGAGAGCGGCGCAGCCACGATCCTGACCGACCCCGATGCCCCGTCGATGAAGGCCGCACCACCCGCTGCGCGCCCTATGCTCGTCCTCGTCGACGACGGAACCCCGTCCGGTCCTCGTGCGGACGGGTTGTACACGCTCGCCGACATCGGCTCTGTGGCACCGAGTCCCGATCGCCGTCAGTCGGCAGCCGACGACATCGCCTGTCTCGTGGCCGACCCGGGCGGATCCGGCGGCCGGGGATCGATGATCGCGGTTCCGCAGCGGGCGGTCGCGACCCTCATCGCGCAGGGAGTCTTCGCCGACGCGACCCCGGGACCCGGTCACGGGAGACTCGCCGGGATCACACCACGCGGATCGTGGGCTGAGCACCTCGAATTCGCAGCGTGTGCCGCCACCGGATTCCGGCTGGTGGACCCGTCCGCCGAGTCCGCGACGCATGCCGTCGTCACCCCCGGACAGCTGCACGACCACGCCGTGTCGACTCTCGCCCCGAACGTGCTGGTCGTCGGATCCGATGCCGCGCCGGCCCCGATCGTGCAGCTCGCCGTCGGCCGGGACGTCCGCGCGCCCTACTGCCCGCGGGGAGTACTCGGTCCGTACACGTCGCCGGACCGGATCGCACCTGACGCCCCGCTCGATCGCCCGCTACCCGGCGGCGGGCCGCGACCGGGAGTCGACCTCGCGATCCTCGATCATCGGATGCGCCCGCTCCCCGCCGGGGTCACCGGCGACATCTACGTGGCCGGTTCCCTGTCGGCGCAGTGCTTTGCCGGCGAGGCCGGACGAACCGCGGCCGTGTTCGTCGCATGCCCCTGGCGTCCCGGTGAGCGGATGGTCGCCACCGGGGATCGTGGTCATCTGGATCCGGGTGGCGGGGGACTGGTCGTCGACCACCGCGCGGGAGAGGTGTCGACCGTCGGTGGTGTTCGTGTCGATCTGGCCGTTCTCGAACGTGCTGCCGCCGAGGTGGCGGGTGTCGCCCGGGCCGTGTCGGTCATCGCGGGCGGCGAGATCCACGTCGGCATCGTGCCGGTGGGAGCAGAGCCCGGTGGGTGCACGAAATCCGCGGACCGGCAACGGATTCGCGCATCGGTCCGGCGCCGGGTCGATGCCGAGCTGCCGACGGTCCTGTGGCCGAGGAGGGTGGCGATGCTGGACTCCCTGCCGCTCGACGCGTCCGGCGGAGTCGACCGCACGGCCGCCGCGGCGCTCATCGCGGCGGCCCCCGAGTCGCGTGCCGCGCACCGGCAACCGGAGACCGCCACCGAACGGGCCGTCGCCGACGCCGTGACGGACGTCCTGGGCGTTTCACAGCCGTCCATGGACGACGAGCTCGTGCAACTGGGGGCCACGTCGCTGGGCTTCATGCAGCTGGCCACCCACCTCGGCGAGACACTGCGCGTGGTGGTCAACGTTCGCGACCTCGCCGACGTCACGACCCTCGCGGAACTCGCCGCGGTCATCGAATCCGCTGCGCCGCGCAGTGTCTCGGCGTCTGGTGTGGTCCGCTGCCGCCCCACCCGTGCGCAGCAGCAGATCTGGCTCCTCAACCGCGCCGACAAGCACGCCACCGTCTATCACCTGGCGGTGCGACTCACGCTCGGCGAGGGCATCGCGGCCGACGTGGTCCGGGCGGCGCTGATCGACGTGGCAGCCAGGCACGAGGCCCTGCGCACGGTGTACCCGGATGTGGACGGGGAACCCCTGGCACACGTCCGCGGGGTCACCGAGGCACGGGCCGCCGCGCCGATCACCGGCGCCACACTGGATTCCGTGGGAACCGAGCTGGCCGTGTCGGCGCCCTTCGACCTCACGGTGGACGCTCCGTGGCGTGCGGTCGTCGACGCATCGGGCGAGCAGACCGAGGTCGTCCTGGTCGCCCACCACATCGCGATCGACGAGTGGTCCCTGCACATCGTGGTCGACGACTTCGCCACCGCGATACGCGCGCGGCGCGACGGTGACGAGCCGGTCTGGTCGACGGAAGCCGTCAGCGTCAGCGCGATGCTCGACGCCCGCAGACAGGGGGCGAGCCCGGCGGCCGAGGTCTTCTGGGCGAAGATGATGCGCGGCGCCCCCACCGGCATCTCGCTGCCGGAACCCGCCGTCCGCTCGCAGACCGGCCTCACCGCGGGGCCCGCGGTCTACCGGCACCGGCGCATCGGACGAGATGTCCGCGAACGCGCCACCGCCCGCGCCCGTGAGGCCGGCACCACCCTGAACACCCTGCTGTGCGTGGCACTGTCGTCCACCCTGGGGGAGTACGCCGACACCGACGACATCCTGCTCTCCATGCCGGTGTCCGGCCGGTTCACCACCGAGGAACTCCGCCCGGTGGGCATGTTCGTCGAGACGGTGCCGGTGCGGACCGTCGATGTCCGCCGCAGCCGTGTCACCGACGCCCTCGCGACGGTCGGGGAGGACCTCACGACGGCGATCGCGCACGCCGATGCCGGACCCACCGGTCTCGCCGACGTCATCTTCGCCTATCACGCAACCCGACCGGACCTCACGGGGTCGGCGGTGTTCGCCGCCGCGGAGCCGCTCCCGACCCATCAGGCGCGCACCGCCCTCGAGGTGACGGTGTTCGATGAGCAGGACGGTCTCACGGTCACGCTCACGATCGCCGAGCAACGCGTCGACGTGGCCGCGGCCGACGCGGTTCTCGAGCGCTTCATCGACACCGTCGCCGCTCTGGGATCGGTTGCGCCGGATGCGATCATCGCCCGGTGCAGCCCGGTCCCCGTCCACTCATCCGCGGACCGGCACGCCCGGCGGACCGCGCCGGTGGATCCGATCGAGGCCCTGCGGGACCATGCCCGGCGACGGCCCGACGCGATCGCGGTCATCGCCGGTGCGCACCGAGTGTCCTATCGGGAGCTCCTCGAACGTGCCGAGGGCATGGCACGCGAACTCCGGGACACCGGGGTGCGGCCCGGCGATCGGGTGGCACTGCTCACCGGGAACGGCGCCGACTCCGTGGTGGCCATCGTGGCGTCGCTCATCGCCGACGCGGTCTACGTGCCGATCGATCCGGACAGTCCGCGGTCGCGGATCGACCTGCAACTCGCCGCCACGTCGCCGGCCGCCATCGTCGACGCCGGACCGGTCATCTCACGCGGAGCGGGCCATGGTGTCGCACAGACCATTCCCGGCGGCGCCTACGTGATCCACACCTCCGGATCCACGGGCATCCCGAAGGCGGTGCTCGTGACGCGGGAGAACCTGGCCGCGATGCTCGGGGCGGCCTTGGGCGTCGTCGGGGCGACCCCGGACGACGTGTGGAGCCGGGTTCACTCGTATGCGTTCGACTTCTCCGTATGGGAAGTGTTGGGGGCGTTGGCGTCTGGCGGCAGCGTCGTCGACATGGATCTGGCGACTGTCCGCGACCCGGAGCTGCTGGCGGTGTCGATCGAACGGCACGGGGTCACCATCTGCTCCCAGACCCCCACCGCCTTCGCGACCCTCATCGATCCCACGCTGCGAGCGACCGGGCCGGCATCCCCGCTGCGGTCGTTACGGACGGTCGTGTTCGGGGGAGAGGCGCTGTCGCCCCGCACGTTACGCGCGTGGGCCGCGGACCACCCGGACACCCGCCTGGTCAACATGTACGGGATCACCGAGACAACGGTTCATCTCACCGCCGTCGACGTCGACGTCGACGACGAGCGCAGCCACATCGGCGGCCCGCTGGACGGGTGCGACGCGGTGGTGCTGGACCGGCAGTTGCGGCCGGTCCCGACCGGCGCCATCGGCGAGTTGTACGTGGTCGCCGACCAGGTCGCGCTGGGATACCACAATGCCCTCGGGCTCACGGCCACCCGATTCGTGGCGGACCCGGGCGGGTCGGGGCGGCGGATGTACCGCACGGGCGACCGCGTCCGCGAGATCGCCCCCGGCCGCCTGATCTATCTGGGGCGCAACGACGACCAGGTTCAGATCCGCGGGTATCGCATCGAACTCGGTGAGATCGGAGCAGTGCTCCGCGGTGTCCCCGGTGTCGGCGATGCCCGGGTGCTGGTCGAGCCCGGGGCGCACCCGGGTGACGAACGGCTGCTCGCGTTCGTCACCGAGGACGGGCTCGCCGACTTCGACGTCCTCGACGCCCTGAGTGAGGACGCGATCCTCGCAGCATGCGCCGAACGCCTACCCGCGCACATGATTCCGTCGCGCCTGGCCATCGTCGACGGCTGGCCGAGGACCTCCACCGGCAAACTCGACCGGGGTCGGCTCGTCGGCATGTTGGCCGCACCGCCCGCGTCGTCGACGAGGACTCTCACCGCGACCGAGCAGGCGGTGGCGGCGGCCATGGCGTCGGTCACCGGATCGGACCCCGCGGCTCCGGGCGCGGACACCGACTTCTTCGCCGCGGGCGGCACCTCGCTGTCGGCGGCGCGGCTCGTGGCGACGCTCGCCGGGATGGGGCACCGCATCACGGTCGCCGATGTCTTCGAGCAGCCGACGGTCGAAGGTCTCGCGGCGAGGGTGCGCCCCGCCGTCGATCCCTCGGGCGCAACCGTCCCGACCCTCGCGTCGACGCCGGACGACACCCAGATCCCCGTCGAGCTCCCGCTGACACCGGAGCAGATGGATCTGTGGCTCCGGTGGCGGACTCAACCGGAGTTCACCGGGTACCTGATGCCGTTCGCGATGCCGGTCGACGCGCCGGTCCACGACATCCGCCGCGCGCTGCGCGAGATCGTCACCCGCCACGACGCCCTCCGCACCGGTTTCCCGATGCGCGGTGCCCAACCGGTGCAGCACCGCTGGGACGTCGACGCCGTCGGCGCCCACCTCGATGCCGAACTGGCCGTCGAGGTGTATGTGTCGACCCCCGATGCCCTCCCGGTCGAACTCGACGCCCTCCTCGTCCCGATCGACCTCACCGCGGATCTGCCGTGGCGCGTTCGGCTCTGCCGGGTCGGCACGCAGACCTGGCTTCTCGTCGTCGCCCATCACATCGCGGTCGACGGCGAGACCTTCCCGATCCTGGCCTCGGAGTTCGACCAGGCGCTCGGTGGCGCGCTGCCACCGCCCGGCGACGTCGACTACCGGCGCTATTCGATGTGGCGGCAGGCGACGCTCGCGGCCACGCGCACCGATCTCGTCGCACACTGGACCGCAGCCTTCGCGCGCCCCGTCGAACGCCTGCGTCTGCCGGAGGTGAATCTGCAGGCGGCCACCGGCCCCGGTTCGACCGGAACCGATTCCGCCGGTGCCGATACCGCCCTCACCGTGCACCGGGCACATCGCTCGCTCGACGGCGCGACGACCCAGACCCTCGACGCCCTGGCACCGGCGCTGCGCAGCACTGCGTTCATCGTCGTGCACACCGCTCTCGCCGCGGTGCTGGCCCGTCAGGCCGACTCCGATGTCGTCACCATCGGCACCGCGCTGTCGGGTCGGATCGATCCCCGGCTCCTCGCCGTGCCCGGACTGTTCGCCCGTGCGGTCCCGCTGCACACACCGGTCGATCTCGACCTCCCGTTCGCCGACCTGGTCGCCTCCGTCACCGCGGTCGACCTGGGGGCGTTCGAGCACGCCGACCTGCCTCTGACCGAGATCACCGACATCGCCGACCCTGGCCGCGTGGGCGCGGGCGCGCCGCTGTTCGAGGTGTCCTTCGGCGCCGTTCCCGACGAGGTCGTCGCGGCCGCACTCGCGGAGGGCGACCCCTCGTCTGGGATGTCCTCGTCTGGGATGTCCTCGTCTGGGATGTCCTCGTCTGGGATGTCCTCGTCTGGGGTGCCGCTGGCGTTCGGGGTGCCCCTGTTCGGAATCGACGTGTCGATGTATCGCCGGAACGGCCGGCTGCACCTGACGATGGCCTGCACCGACGAGGTGGCGGGTGCCGCGCGACTCGACGCGCTGTGCGATCTGGTCGTCGAGACCCTCGGCCGCGGCGTCGCGGAGCCGACCCGGCCGACGGTCGAGGTGCTCGCGCCCGGCGGGCCGGACGGTGTCGAGCTCTTTCGCGACAACGATGGCGGTCCCGTCGACGGTCATCGCGTCGAGACGCTCGACGTCCTGCTGACCGCGGGTCTCGGTCGGCGCCCGGACGTGCCGGCGATCATCGACCGTCGGTATGAGATCCCGGGGCACGGGCCGGTTGTCGACAACGCCGGATTCGACCGGCTCTCGACGGTCGCGGCGCGTGCGCTGATCGAGCTGGGGATCGGTCCGGGAGACGTGGTCGTGGCCCTGCTGCCGCGTTCGGTGTTCGGCGTCATCGCCACGACGGCGGCCGCACGCGCCGGGGCGGCGTTCGTCAACCTCGATCCCGCCGACCCGGCGGAACGGCGCCGGATGATCATCGGCCGGTGCCGGCCCCGTGCGGTGTTCACCCTGGCCGGGGTGGCCGAGGCGGGGACGGACCCGGGTGTCCCGGTCCTGGCTCTCGACCGGCTGCTCGGCGCTCCCGACGAATCCGTCGCAGCCGCTGCGGTGTTCGATCCCGCCGAACGAGTGCGTCCGGTGTCGCCCGACGACGTCGCCTACATCACCTTCACCTCTGGTACGACGGGTGTGCCGAAGGGGGTCGAGGTCACCCATCGTGGCCTGGCGGGCTGGGCGCGCGACACCGCCGAACGCCTCCGGCTCGAACCGTCGGATCGGGTGATGCACACCTATGCAACGGGTTTCGACGCCCACCTGATGGGGGTGGTCCCGCCGCTGCTGGCCGGGGCGACGATCGTCCTGTGCCCGCCCGAGGTCATCGCCGCCGACGAACTCGCCGCGGAGGTCGACGACGAGCGGGTGACCGTGTTGCTGACCACCCCGTCGGTGCTGGCCACGATGAATCCCGACGAGCTGGGCCGCGTCCGGCACGTCGCGGTCGGCGGCGAGCCGCTGGGCGCCGGCCTGGTACGCGAATGGACCCGGCTGCACACCCTGAGCAACGAGTACGGCCCGACCGAGGCGACCGTCGCGGCGGGCAGTGCCCGGTATGCACAGGGCGGCGCCGCGTTCGATGGCACCGTCCACATCGGACATCCGCTGGCGGGCGTCGTCGTGCACGTGCTCGACCGTGCGCTGCGCCCTGTTCCCGACCACACCGTCGGAGAGCTGTACCTCGCCGGGAACTGCCTCGCGCGTGGATATCTCGACGATCCCGCGACCACCGCCCGCGCCTTCGTCGCCGATCGCGCCGGCCGTCGGATGTACCGGACCGGCGACCTGGTCCACCGGCGCGGCGACGGCACCTTCGTCATCCACGGCCGTACCGACGACCAGGTGAAGATCCGCGGCGTTCGCCTCGAGCCCGCGGAGGTCGACGCCGCGCTCTCCGGCCTGCCCGGCGTCGCCACCTCGGTGACGGCTGCGCGGACCACTCCCGCGGGCGAGAAGATCCTCGTGTCGTGGGTGGTTCCCGAATCCGGTCGCCTCGACCACGACCGGGCGACCGGCCGGCGCGGGGTTCTCGCGGAACTGCCCGCTCAGCTGGCACACCTGTTGCCGCGCAGCATGATCCCGACCGCCATCGTGCCGGTCTCGGCGCTCCCGACGGGACGTAACGGCAAGATCGACGTCGCCGCGCTACCCGACCCCGAGTTCGCCGGAACGACAACCGGTTCGGGTGCCGAGGTGGGACGACCGCTGTCGGGGGCCACCGAGGAGCTCGTGGCCGCCGTGTGGGCCGAGGTCCTCGAGCGGCCGGTCGAGTCGATGAGCGCCGACTCCGACTTCTTCGCCGAGGGGGGTACGTCGCTGTCGGCGACACAGGTGACGTCCCGATTGTCGTCGGCCACCGGGTCCGACATCGGGGTGCGCACCTTGTTCGAGGCCCGGACGGTGGCGCGGGTCGCGCAGCGCGTCGACGAGATGCTCGCGGACGCCGCTCCGCGGGAACAGGATTCGTCACCGGTCCCGACGAGGCTCCCGGTGCCCGAACACCTCCCGCTCGCATACCCGCAGCGCCGGATGTGGATTCATCACCACTTCGATCCGCAGTCGACCGCCTACCACGTACCCGTGGTGCTGCGCATCACCGGCCGGGTCGACCTCGCGCGCCTGCGCAAGGCCGTCGACGAGGTCGTCGCCGCCCACGCGGTACTCCGCACCGTCTACCCGGACTCGCCGGCCGGTCCGGTCCAGCGCCGCATCGAACACCGCAGCCCCGTGCTGCGACACCGGGTCGTCGACGCCGCGGACGGGCCCGACGGACTCCGGCGGCAGGTTCTCGACCACCTTCGGCGGCCGTTCGATCTGGAGAACGAGACCGGTTTCCGCGCAACGGTCTTCGAGCTCGACTCGGCCGAGGAGCCGGACACGCACCTCGCGGCGGTGCTGCATCACATCGCGATCGACGGCTGGTCCATCCGGGTGCTGCTGGCCGACCTCATCCGCGCCTATGACGGCGAGCGACTGTCGGTACCCGCCGACGAGGCGTTCACCTATGCCGACTTCACGCAGTGGCAGATCGCGCGCCTGGGTGACCCGTCCGACCCCGGCAGCAGGCATGCGCGCGAGTTGCGGTTCTGGACCTCGACCCTGGCCGGTGCACCCGACCCAGTCCGGCTCCCGGGTCGCCGGGACGTCGACCCGACCGGTGAGACGGGCCGGATCTCGGCCTCGCTGGACGGGACCGGGCCGCTGCACCAGGCCGCGAAGACGCTGTCGGCAACGGTGTTCCAGGTGGCTCACGCCGCCCTCGCCACCGTCGTCGGACAGTGGACGGGGCAGTGGGACACCGTGATCGGCGTGCCGGTGCACGGTCGCCACGCGCCCGAGTGGGAATCCGTGGTCGGCATGTTCGTCAACACCGTCGCCCTGCGGACCCGGCTGCGTCCCGACGCGCCGATCCGCGAGGTCATCGAGCAGGCGCGCGATGTGGCGCTCGCCGCCCAACCCCACAGCGACGTCCCCTACGAGGACGTCGCCCGCACGGTCCGCCCCGGCGCCCGCGAGGGCGGGGATCCGCTGATCTCGGTGCTCCTGGTGAACCAGGACGTCGTGCCACAGTCCTCGGGTGAGGTCACGCTCTCGGGACCCGTGGCGACGCTCGTGCCGGAGGTGACGGCGACCGTCGACGCGAAGTTCGACGTCGAGGTGGTGCTCGCCGAACACGACGACGAACTGCACATCACCGTGGTGCACTCGGGCCACATCCCCGGCGACGTCGCACAGGCTCTGCTCGACGACTTCCGCGCCATGTTGACGGCGGTGGGTGAGGACACCGAACGTCCCTTCCCCGCATTGTCGGGCCACGGCACCCCGGCGGAGACCTCCGGCCGGTCGACGCCGTCGACCGAGCCGCAGGCGGACCCGGCGGACTGGGCCTCGCTCGTCCCCGCGATCACGGCGATCATGACCGAAGTCCTCGAATCACCGGACCCCCCTCCCGCACACCCTGCCGTTGCGCCCGACGACGACTTCTTCGTCCTGGGTGGGACCTCGCTGTCGGCCACCCGCGTCACCTCCGCGCTCGGACGGCGTCTGGGCCGTCGTATCCCGACCCGACTGCTGTTCGAGAATCCGACTCCCGCCGCACTGGCGCGGGCGGTGCACGATCTCGAACCGGAGGCCGACGACACCACCCCAGCCGACACCACCCCAGCCGGAGCCGTCGCGGCCGAGCCCGGCGATACCGGGCCGGTCGGCGAGGGCGAACCCCTGGCACCCACGCAGCGTCGGATGTGGGTCGGCGCGCAGATGCTCGGCGAGGTGCCGATCTACGCGGTCCCCGTCGCGGTGCCGGTGCCCGCAGGGGTCGACGAATCCGAGATCGACACCGCGATAGAGGTTCTCGTCGCGCGGCACTCGGCTCTGCGCACGCGCTACCTCGCCACACCGGCGGGGCCCCGGCAAGTCGTCGTCGACGGCTGGAGCCCGCGGGTGCGGCGCGTGAGCGGAACGGATCTGGCCCAGCCGGGTGGCCTCTCCGCGTTGTCGGTGCCCTTCGACCTGACCGGCGATCCGCCGGTCCGGGTCTGGGTCGTGGTCGACGGTTCCGGTGCCGGTGACGCGGCACCGGTGGCCGTGGTCCTCGTCGCCCATCACATCGCCATGGACGGGGAATCCGCGACGATCGTCGACCATGAGCTGCGATCACTGCTCGCCGGCAACGAACTCGACTCCGCGCCCACCGGTTTCGAGGTGGTCGCCCGTCGGATGGTCGCCGAGGAGGAGCGGTCACGTCCGCAGCTGCTCGACCACTGGCGGCGCTCGCTCGACGGGTACAGCGGCGAGCTCGACCTCGCGCAACGCCGGCCCGCGGCTCGGGACCTCCGCACCGCGATGACCGAGTATCCGGTACGCGGGGACGCGGCACAGGCGGTGTCGGCGGCCGCCCGCCGCGCGCAGGCCAGCGAATTCCACGTCCTGCACGCCGCCACGGTCCTGGCACTCGCGGCCCAGTCCGGGGCCGACGACATCGCGCTCGCCACCCCGGCATCGATGCGCCGCGACACCGATACCGCGCGCACGGTGGGCATGCTGATCTCGACCGTCGTCCTGCGGACCAGGATCGTCGCCGGCACCACCGTCGGCGAGTTCATCGCGCGCGTACGGGACGACGACCTCGCCGCGCTCGATCACGCCGCGATCGCCTTCGACGACGTGGTCGCACTCATCGACCCGCCGCGGATGCCTGGTCGTCATCCGCTCGTGCAGGTCGCGTTCTCGGTCGCCCAGACGCCGGTGCCGGACAGCCCGGTGGCGCCCGACCCGATGACGCAGGGGCCGGACGTCGCCCGGGTCGACATCGTCGACCCGGTTGACGCGGTCGACACGGTCGACTGGATGACGCCGCGGAGCGAGTTCGATCTGCACGTCGTCGCGGTGCCGGACGAGGACGGTTGGCGCCTGCAGCTCCACCATGCCCGGGAGCTGTTCGACGACAGCGTGATCCGCGGCCTCGGCGAGCGGCTGCTCGCCGCGGTCGAGGCGGTGACCGGTGATCCAGGGCGGCGCGTGGCGGCGGTCGAACCCCTCACGGTCGCCGAGCGTCGCTTCGTCACCGACCGTGCGCGGGCCGCGGCGCCGACTGGCGCCGAGCCCCTGCTGGCCGAGCTCTTCGCCGAGGCCGCCGCCGCATACCCGGATCGCCCGGCCATCGCCGACGGCGTCCGCACCCTCACCTACCGCCGACTCGACGCCTGGATCTCGGTCACGGCGCGGAGCCTGCGGGCGCGGGGGCTCGGTGTCGGGGACGCGGTGGCCGTCGTGGTTCCGCGGTCGATCGAGTCGGTTGTCGCGATCTGGGCGGTCAGCCGCATCGGCGGGGTGTGCGTGCCGGTCGACGTCACCTACCCGAGCGCGCGGATCGACCATGTCGTCGCCGGAGCGCGCGCGAGCGTGATCACCGAGGCGGACATCCCCGTCGAACCCATCGAACCGGTTGTGCCGGAACCGGTCACGGTCGTGCCGCGGGACTCGCTGGCCTACATCATCACCACCTCGGGTACGACCGGCACACCGAACATCGTCGGCGTCACCCATCGAGGTGTCCATCGGGTGGCCTCGCTCGGCGACGTCGAACCCTCCGACCGGGTGGGCATGGCCATCAGTCCCGGCTTCGACGCCACGCTGCACGACATGCTCCTGCCGCTGGCTGCAGGCGCGACGCTGGTGGTCGTGCCCGCGGCGATCGCGGGCGGCACCGAACTCACCCGTTTCCTGGACCGGACCGCTGTCAGCGTGTTCACCGCGACCCCGTCGGTCATGCGTACCCTGCGGCCGGCCGGGATCGGCGCGCTGCGGCTGGTCTACATCGGCGGGGAGGCCCTCGCCGAGGACCTCGCGGCGGCATGGGCGGACCATGCGCAGGTCCTCAACATCTACGGGCCCACCGAGACGACGGTGACGGTCTCCACCAGCGCCTTCCGCCGCGGCGAGCCGATCCGTCTCGGACACCCGCGCCCCGGGATCGGCGCCGAGGTGCTCGATCCACAGCTGCGTCATGTCCCGCCGGGAGTGGTCGGCGAGCTCTACATCGCCGGGACCGGCGTCGCCCGCGGCTATCTCGGGGCTCCGGCACTCACCGCGGCCACGTTCGTCGCGGGGCCCGACGGGAAGCGTCGATACCGTACCGGCGACCTGGTGCGTTGGGATCGCGAGACGGGACAGCTGGTCTACCTCGGCCGCGCCGACCGTCAGGTCAAGATCCGCGGGCAGCGCGTCGAGCCCGCCGAGATCGACGCCGTCCTCGTCCGGGCTGGGGCGCAGCGCAGCGCGACCGTGCTCCGCCGGGGCCCGGCCGGGGATGCCCTCGTCTCCTACGTGGTGTCGCCGACGACATCGATCGCGGATCTGATCGCGGCCTGCCGCGCCCGGCTGCCGCGCCACATGGTCCCGAGTCGCATCGTCGAGATGACCGACCTGCCGCGCAGCGGGGCGGGCAAGATAGACGAGAAACGTCTGCCGGAGCCGGTGTGGTCGGAGTCGATGCGCGACCCGGAGACCCCGTTGGAGGCCGCTGTTCTCGACGCCTTCCGCGCCGTCCTTGGGGAGACCGGCGAAACGCCGAACGGCGGTGTCCGGGTCGGCATGGACGACGACTTCTTCGCCGCGGGCGGCAATTCGCTCGCGCTGCTGCAACTGCGCGATGAACTCGAGCGCCGTACCGGCCGGATCGTGGCCGGGGCGGACCTGTTCACCCATCGCACCCCGGCCGACATCGCCGGACTGCTGACGTCGGGGGTGTCCGTCGGTGCCGAACATCGGGTCGTGCCGCTGTCACCGGCGCGCGGGACCGCCGGCGCCGTGGACACGACGGTCTGGTGTGTGCACACCGCGACCGGTCTCGCCGAACCGCTTCGCCCCCTCGGTGACTCGCTCCGGACCGCAACGGTGTTCGGGTTGCAGTTGCCCGAACTCGTGCTCGCGGACCGGGACATGCCGCGGACCGTCGAGGACATCGCCGCCCTCCACGTCGAGGCGATCCGGCATACCCAACCGACTGGTCCCTACCGCTTGGTCGGTTGGTCGGTGGGCGGTCTGCTGGCGCACGAGATCGCCCGGCAGCTGGTCGATTCGGGCGCGCGCGTGGCCCAGCTGGTCCTGCTCGACGCCCGCACCCCCGCCGAGCTCGCGTCCGTGGGCGACGACGAACTGCGCGTCGGCGACCATCCGCTGCGCGCGCTCGCCGAACGCTTCGACCCGCTCGCGGTGCAGCGCTTCGAGGACCGTTCGGCCGCGCTGGCCGCGGCCGCCCGCGCCTACGATCTCCGGCCCGTCGTCGCCGACGAGATCGTGTACGTCGCCGCCGAGGACAATCCGGCCCCGCAACGCTGGGCGGAGGCCGTCGGGAACGGACCGGGCGTCGAGGTGATGGCGGTCGACGTGACGCACGCAGACCTGGGACGGCCAGAAGTGTTGGCGCGGATAGCCCGCAGAATCGAGGAGGAATGGTGATCGAACCCCACCGGCCGGTGTCCCGACCACACAGTGAGCAGGCCGACCGGCCCGGAGCCCATCGGCGGGCGGACACATCGCCCACGGGCGGGGCGGCGCCACGGATGTCGGTCCTGTTCGTCTGCACGGGGAACATCTGCCGGTCGCCGATCGGCGAACGGGTGCTGCGCGAGCTCGCCCGGCGCGCGGGCGTGCCGGTGTCGTCGACGAGCGCGGGTGTGGGTGCGCTCAACGGGCAGCCCATCCACCCGCACGCATCGGCGGTCCTGACCGAAAACGGTTACGACGCATCGGGATTCGAGTCCCGATACCTTCGCCCACCAATGCTGACCGAGGCCGACGTCGTGTTGTGCATGAGCCGCGAGCACCGTGCCGCCGCCCAGCAGATGGCACCGGCACGCTGGAAGCGGGTGTTCACGCTGACCGAGTTCGCCGCACTCTGCGACATCGGCCCGCTGCCGGACATCATCGCCGGTCGCGGACGTCTCGACCCGAACTCCGAACTCCTCGACATCGTCGACCCGATGGGACGTCCGCGCGAGGACTTCGACCGCGTCTTCGCCGAGGTCGAGCCGAAGGTGGAGACCGTGGTGTCGTGGCTCGCCGGGTCCGCACCCGCGGACTCCGCGGGTGAGCGTACGTCGGGGGAGCACCGATGATCCGTCGACTGGCCCGCAACCGCGGCGTCCAGGTGATCGCGGTCGTGGTGGTCCTCGCCGCGGCGGCCGTCGCCTGGCTGGCGTACTCGGCACTGAAGGTGAAGGGCGATCTGGAGTCGGTGCGCACCGACGCGGGGCGGGCCCGCACCCTGATGCTCGACGGGGACCAGGCCGGTGCCCGGCAGGCGGCCGAGGCGGCCTCCGCGCGCGCATCCGACGCCGCGGACAGATCCCACGGATTCCTCTGGTCGGCGGTCGCTGCCGTCCCGGGTGTCGGATCACCGCTGAAATCCGTGCAGGAGATGAGCGACGCCGTGGAAGCGCTCTCCTCCGATGTCCTGGTCCCGGCAGCCGATCTCGCCTCGGTGCTCAACCCCGACGAGCTCCGGACCGGCAACACTGTGAACCTCGAACTCCTGCGCAACGCGCAACCGGCTCTGAAGTCGGTCGCCGAGAAGTCGGCCGAGGTGACCGAACAGGTGTCCTCGATCGCACCCAGCTGGCTCGGCGTCGTCGCCGATGCCCGGACCCAACTCGTGGACCAGGTCGACGCTGCGGACTCCACTGTGCAGGCGACGAACATCGCCGCGACCCTGGTGCCGTCGATGCTCGGTGCCGACGGCCCGCGGAGCTATTTCATGGCGTTCCAGACCCCGTCGGAGGCACGCGGTACCGGTGGTCTGGTGGGCGGATTCGCGGTGCTCGACGCCGACGCGGGTCGGGTGACCATCCCCGAACTCGGCGCGAACTCGGAGTTCCGGGACCCGGCCACACCGAAGATCAACCTCGGCCCGGAGTACGACGCCCTGTACTCGTACTACAAGCCCTACACCGACTTCCGGAACGGCAACCTCAGTCCGCACTTCCCCGACGCGGCCCAGATCTGGCTGGCGAACTGGCGTGCGCAGACCGGTGAACGCCTCGACGGGGCGATCGCCCTGGACCCGATCGCCCTCAAGTACGTACTCGAGGCCGTCGGACCGGTGACGGTGGCCGGCGGCGAGAAGATCACCGCCGACAACGTCGTACCGATCACGCTGTCCACCGCCTACGAGCGCTTCGCCGACGACAACCAGGCCCGCAAGGACTACCTGCAGTCCATCTCCCAGGCGGTGGTGAACAAGCTGATCACCTCCGGCGGGAGTACCCGCACCCTGCTCGAGGCGCTCGGTCGTGGGGTGCACGAGCGGCGGATCATGGTCTACAGCACCACCCCCGCGGAGCAGGAGATCATCGAGTCGACCAAGCTCGGCCACCAGATCTCCGACACCTCGTCGCCGTATCTGCAGGTGGCCGTCGGGAACGCCTCGGGAACCAAGCTCGACTACTACCTGAAGCGCGACATCAGCTACACCTCGGGTCCGTGCACCGGCGACACGCGGGAATCGACGATCACGGTCAAGCTGACCAACACGCTCGACACCACCGACATGACCGACTACGTCGCAGGCGGACTCGGTACCGACCTGGCGGTCAAGAAGGGCACCAACCTCGCCAATGTCGAGTTCTTGGCGACCAAGGGTGCAGTGCTCAAGGAGATGACCCTCGGTGAGGGCGGTGCCTTCTACGTCGAGCAGACCCTGCACGGCCGCCCGTATTACTCCACCAGGGTCGGGATCGCCCCGGGACAGACGGCGACCATCGTGCTCAAGATCGACGAACCGACCACGGCCCACGGTCCCGCCGAGGTGCCCATCCAGCCCCTCGTCGACGACCCCACCGTCAAGGTCGACGTGCCTGCCTGTGGCCCGGAGGAGTAGAGCTTCCGAAGATGTTGTTCCGCTTACCTGTTCCGTTCCCGCTCCCCGAAATCGGGTGAGCGGGAACGGATGAGGTGAGCGAGAGTACTCGACGCGGCGGTCAGTAGTAGTACGGGTAGTCGTCCCAGCGCGGATCGCGCTTCTCCAGGAAGGCGTCGCGTCCCTCGACGGCCTCATCGGTCATGTAGGCCAACCGGGTGGCCTCGCCGGCGAACACCTGCTGTCCCATCAGTCCGTCGTCGGTCAGATTGAAGGCGAACTTCAGCATGCGTTGCGCGGTGGGCGATTTGCCGTTGATCCGGCGAGCCCACTCGATGGCGGTCTTCTCGAGATCGGCGTGCGGTGCGACCCGGTTGACCGCACCCATCCGGTGCATGGTCTCGGCGTCGTAGGCCTCCCCGAGGAAGAAGATCTCGCGAGCGAACTTCTGCCCCACCTGCTTGGCGAGATAGGCGCTGCCGTAACCGGCGTCGAAGGAGCCGACGTCGGCATCGGTCTGCTTGAAGCGGGCGTGCTCGGCCGACGCGAGCGTCAGATCGCACACGACGTGCAGCGAGTGTCCGCCGCCGGCCGCCCAGCCGTTGACGACCGCGATGACGACCTTGGGCATCGTCCGGATGAGGCGCTGGACCTCGAGGATGTGCAGCCGCCCGCCTTCGGCCTTGACCCGCGCGGCGTCGACGGTGTCGGCGCCGGCCGCTGCGACGTCGTCGTCGTGCGAGGTGGCGTACTGGTACCCGGACCGCCCGCGGATGCGCTGATCGCCGCCACTGCAGAACGCCCACCCGCCGTCCTTGGGGCTCGGGCCGTTGCCGGTGAGCAGGATCGTTCCCACATCGGGACTGCGACGGGCGTGATCGAGGACGCGGTAGAGCTCGTCGACGGTGTGGGGACGGAAGGCGTTGCGCACCTCCGGACGATCGAAGGCGACACGGACGATGCCGTCCTCACGGCCCTCGCCGACATGGCGGTGATAAGTGATGTCGGTCAGGTCCGCGAAGCCGGGCACCTCCGCCCACGACGAGGGATCGAAGGGCTGGTCGGCGGGTCCCTGGGCTTCTGACGTCCCCGTGCTTTCTGGCGTGGCGGTCATGGGGTCAGCCTAACGACGACCCGTCCCGGCGGTCCCCGCGCCCGACGCCGCGCGGATCGGTGGACGGAGGTCACGAAGTCGACACAACTCCGACGCGGATTGCATTCAACCATTGGATGGCGGCCGGCCGTCGGCCCGAACATCACCGAAATCTCAGATTCGGGTGCTTAGCTGTCCGTATGGCTGTATGGGGGTGGATTCTGATCGTCGGGGGCGCGTGGTGCGTGGTCTCCGCGACGGTCGCGGTGATCGTCGGGAGGGCGGTCCGGATCCGAGACGACAGAGAACGCGGGCCGCGGGGGATTCCGGACTACGTCCCGGAGTCGACGCGCCGGCTGGCACGTGGGGGCGTGTGTGTGGACCTCGCCGATCATCGGCGGACCGAACGGCGCAGCGATTCGACCTGAGGGCCGGACGCCCGCACCTTCGCATCAGAGCACCCTTGCGGTTCGCGTATCGGTCAGCTCATCTACGGTTGACCGATGAGTGAAGCGAACGATCGTGCTGCCGAGACCGTCGAAGAAGACCCGCACGAGGGTGGTTTTCGGGCTCACACGGCGATCACGACCGAGCGCGGCGGTCCCCGGTACGGAGAGTTCAGCGAACAGGTGCGCCTCCTCATGGACAATGCGCGGTATGCCTGCCCGGACGACGAGCTCGTCGGCGAACTCATCGACCACCTGACCGCCGTCAACGAGAAGCTGGCGAAGGTGCGGATCGACGAATGGCATTCGCCCGCCGGTACCCGCATCGACCTGCCGTCCCGGGGGAACATCACCTTGCCGCCGTACGAGGTCAAGGAAGTGACCGAGACCGGGGTCGTGGCCGAGTTGACGTTCCGTGACTTCCACCTCGGCGGCAACAACGCCGCCCACGGCGGGCACGTCGCGGTCGCCTTCGACGACGTCGGTGGCTTCGCGTCGGCGGTCGCGGTGCAGCACGTCAGTCGCACCGCGTACCTCAACGTCCAATACCGTTCCATCACCCCGCTGAACACACCGCTGCGCATCGAGGCCTGGGCGGATCGTGTCGAGGGTCGCAAGGTGTTCATCAAGGGCACGCTGCACGACGGCGACCGCCTGTGCGCCGAGATGGACGCGCTGTTCATCAAGCTCAATCCCGGTCAGGCCTGACCGCCCGGCCGGGCGGGACGTGGAATGCCCCGCCCGGACCGCCGCTCAGAAGGCGATGCGGCGACTCACCTGCAGCGGCGAATCCGTCCGCGACAGGCGATAGACGATCGTCGGCGCCTCGTTCTCACCGATCGGCCACGACGTCCGCATCTCCTGTCGCAACGCCACCAGGTCGTCCCCGTGATTCGACGACAACGACCGCGCGGTGGCGTCGTCGTGGGCATAGAGGAACGTCGGGGTCATCGGATGGACCGCGTAGCCGAGTGACTCGGCGGTGACCCACACACGTTCCGCGACGAGGCCGGCGCGCAGATAGTCCGCGGGCTGCGTTCCCTCCTGCACGAGTACCAGCACCGCCGACGACGACGCGACCCGGGCGCCGGCATCGGCGCCGAGCGCGGCACCTCCACCCCAGCGGTCGAGCAACGCCATCACGTCGGCCCGGCGCAGGACGTCGAGCATCCCCGCCATCGCCGGCGGCAGGTCGAGGGAGGCGACGTCGATGCCCTCGGTCGCCTGCGGGTCCGTGGTGAGTTCGGTGAACATCTCCCGATGCAGTTCGGGGGTCAGGAAACGTGCCCGGTCCGAACGCGAGATGATCGACGCGTACCGGGCGATGTCCGCCCGCTCGGTGATCGCGACCAGGCGCGTGTGGTCGTCGTCGCCCGCGTCCTGCAGGCGGACGATGTCCTGCGCGGACAGCGGCGATCCGTCACCCACCCCGCGCCGGGTGCCGCGGGTGAGGATCTCGCCGAGTTCCTGCTCGGCTTCGGGTGAGCGCGTGCCGGTGCCCACGCCTTTCAGCCGCACCCGGCCGGCCAGGGTCCCGTCCTCGTCGATGATCTCGACGTCGTCGAGCACGCCGCGGGCGGTGGCCGCGACGCGGGCGTTGTACAGGGCTGCCCCGACGGCGACCGCCGATGCCCGGTTGTCCACGTCGAGGGTCGAGGTCCGGGTTCGGTCCAGCGAGATCGTGACCGAGTCCTCGTCGTGGGTCACCTGCCACGGCTGCTGGTTGCCAGCCGACGGCGCGCGCAGCGCGGCGTGCACGACGAGATCCCGGTCGCCGAGGTCGCCGGGATCGACCGTGGGCGTCGGGTCGGTCGTGCTCGTCTCCGCGGCGGGAGTCGTATCGGTACCAGTCGCGTCGGCCGCCGCGAGGGGATCGTCGAGGCCGTCGAGCCACACGTCGCGGTCGAACCGGACCCGACCCGAGGGCAGCGGCTTGTCCTGGACGAGCCGGCGGACCGCGGCGGCCACGGTCGCGCCGCCGAGCAGGACGTCCCCGCCGAGCTGGGGCCATGCCGTCACCGTGTGGCCCAGCTCGATGGCCGACGCCGCCATCGCGGCCGTGACCTTCGACGGTTCGAGCACCCGGACGGCGAGTGGGGTGAGCTGCGCCCGGTCGAGTCCGACCAGGTTCTCCATCCGGAGGTCGCCGGCCAGTCCGTGGAAGAGGGGCCGTTCGGGATCGAGATCGAATCGCTCGACGTCGAGCGTTCCGCCGTCGCTGGTTTCCATGAGTACCGGAATGCGACGGGACCGGCACTTCTCCCGGACGAGGACTTTCACGTCGAACGAATCACATTCTTCGACGACGAGGTCGAGCCCGTCGAGGAATTGATCGATGTTCTCGGTCGTTATGCCCGTCGAGAAGACAGTGGTGGTGAGGTAGGGATCTATTTCGGAAATTCGGCGAGCGGCAACTTCTGCTTTGTTGTCGTCGATATCCATCAGAGTCGCCGGAATTCGATTCATATTCGTCAGTTCGAGATCGTCGAAATCTGCGAGTCGCAATTCTCCGGCCAGTCCTTCGAGGGCGAGGGTCAGAGCTATGGCGTGGCCCACACTGAGGCCGACGATGCCGATCCGGAGGCGGCCGGCCGCGTCCTGTTCTGCCGCGGTCAGTTTGTGCCGGTTGCGGTCGAGGCGGAGGCGACGGAACGCGCGCGGACCGGGGATCTTCACCAGTGCGTTGCGCCAGGGGAAGTGTGCGAAGCGAGGCTCCTCCGCGTGCAGGGCAGGGTCGGCCGGGGGGAGCAGTTCATCGAGTGCACGAGTGGTTTCGGGCGTGATGTCGGACACATTGACTGAGGGATCCTCAGCAAGCTGAACGGGTAGTTCGGCCGGTGAGTACAGGGTGGCGGCGGCTGCCGGCGACGTGTGCATACAAGCATCGTGACCCACTGGATTGCGCGGTGCCAACCCGCCAATGGGGTGGATTTCGGGAAAGAAGCACGCTTGTGGGAGTGCATAAAAGCATCACTGTGGCAGCATTACACGCGGGGTCAGGGGAGATCTCGTCTCTAAATTACCTATTTCCGGAAGGCAGAAAACTGCGATGAATAAGATGACAGCTACCCACGATGTGGTCCGCACCGGCACGCTGCAGGGCGTCGCGCCCGAAACCGGCACCGAATACTCGGTGATCGTGGCCAGCCCGCGCCGCGAGCCGGACCTGTGGCACGAGTACCTCGGCGGCGCTGATGAGTCCTACAACCGGCACGGCTGCGCGGCCGCGCTGGACTACGACGAGGTCGCAGGCGGAACGGGTACCGCGATGTTCTTCGCCGTACTCGATCACGACGGCAAGGTCGTCGGCGGGCTGCGGGTCCAGCCGCGTCTGGCGGCTGCCGCGCAGACACATGCCCTGGTCGAATGGGCTGGTCAGCCGGGACAGGTGCAGCTGGTCAACGCCATCGAGGAGCGTCTGCAGGGAGGGATCGTCGAGGTCAAGACGGCCTGGGTGGACGAGCGGTCACCGATCGCGGGTACGGTCGCCGGCCAGCTGTCGCGGCTGGGCCTGGTGATCATGGAGCTCTCCGGAGTCGACCACATGATGGCGACCGCCGCGGACCACGTGCTGCGTCGCTGGCAGTCCGGCGGCGGACGGCTCGACGAGTCCGTGCCCTTCACCCCGTTCCCGGACGAGCGCTACCGCACGCGGCTCATGTGGTGGGACCGCGCACGCCTGACCGAGCACACCACCGCGGAGACCTGGCGTCGGATGCGTTCGGAGGCCGATGCACTGCAGTCGGCATCGCTGGTTCAGCGTCCCGTCGTGCGGCTGTCGATGTCCACGAAGTCGGCCGGCCGCCGGTAGAAGACCTCGTACAGGCTCGCCGACGGGGGCGACGCCGTCCGTTCGGCGTCGGCGGCATGCGCACTCGGGGCGCCGTCGTTCCAGACGACGGCGTCGATCGACTTGATGACCGTGGTGTCCCGGCCGTTCTCCTTGGCCTGGTACACGCAGTCATCGGCGCTGCCCAGCAGGTTGCCGATCACATCGTCGGTGGAGTAGGCGGTCATGAAACGGTCCGAGACCAGCTGGTCCCGGGCGGTGAGCAGCGGGGCGCAGACGCCTCCGACGCTGATGGTCACCGGGGCCGCGGCGGCCACCGCGGCGCGGAGTCGTTCGGCGCTGAGCCAGAGTTCGTCCTCGTCGTGGACGACGTGGAACATGAGGAACTCCTCGCCGCCGTACCGGCACACCTCCGAGCCCACCGGCGCGTGCTCACGGATCGCCGCGGCCGCCGCGAGCAGTACGCCGTCGCCCGCGAGATGTCCGTACTGGTCGTTGATCCTCTTGAAGTGGTCGACGTCGAGCAACAGGATGCCGATCCATCCCGTCGACGACCGGGCGGCCGAGAGAAGCTGGGACGCACGGATCAGGAAACCGCGACGGTTGAGCAGGCCCGTGAGCGGATCGATGCCGACCAGGCGGGTCTGTTGGTCGAGCACGGCTTCCATGGACTTGCGCAGTGCGACGACGAGGAAGACCGGCACGACGATCAGGCCGAGCATCGAGCCGAAGCTGATCAGGTAGGCGGGCAGCGAGGTGTTGGTGATGCCGAGGACCACGGCGACGCACACGACGGCCAGGATCAGGTGGGTCATGATCAGGCGCGTGGTCGCCGAGATCGCGCCGATCGCCGGGATGACCGCGACGATCGCCAGTACCAGCGCCGAGGACCGGGGCGAGGCCAGGATCATGGATGTACCGCAGATCCCGACGATGCCGAGGCCGCCGAGGAAGGCGAATTCGAGGTCAGTGAGACGAGCGCGGATGGCGGTCACCGCGAACACCACGGCGATGAACGACCAGATGGTGAGGAGGATCGGCATCCCACCCGGGTACAGGGTGTCGGGTGCGAGCACGCTGATGACAGGGAGCGGGATGACTCCGCCGGTGCTGATCAGCGTCGCCATCGACCGGGCGTCGTAGCGGCGCAGCACCTTCCTGATCAACGACATCTACTGGGACCGCTTTCCGTCGGCGGCTGTTCTCACAGCCGCTGGCTCGCCGAACTCCGCTAATCCGCAACCGTGGCTTCATAGGCGATAATCACGTAATCATAAGGGGACTGGGTGCAAGGAATGAAATGTACCTTACCAGCACTTTTGCCGGGTCAGGCAGAATCGTTAGCCGTGCTGTCGAGAATTGCGCAGAATGCCTGTGAAGGCCGTCGGGTAATTACTTGACGTGGTCTATGTAAAGCCTGAGAAGTTCGTGATCGCGCCCGACGCGCCGCCGGCCGAGTCCATTTCGCGAATGCGCGCGAACGGACTCGCGGCACCATCCCCCGCGGTCCCGCCGGAGCACGTCGCCGAAGCCACCGGACAAATCGGTCCCGGAGTTTGCGTCCGCGGCCTCTTTTCTCCTCGTCGTCGCGGAGTAGAATCTCCGCGGTAAGCGTGCGCGGCGCACTCGACGCCGCCCGGGGGGATCGGACTGAACGAATGACGTCGTGTTGACGTTCGGCACATCGGTGATCGCGGTGTCGGTCGACCCGTACCACCGCGCCGTGGTCGCGTATGGCTATGCCACGTCGGTCTCGGCCGCGGAGCGGTTCATCGAAGAAGTGCTGATGCCCATCAGCCCCCGCGCGCAGTTCCGGCGCCGGTCCGACTTCCAGTGGCTCATCATCCTGCCCTGGACCGATGGCGGCGAGGACGAGCGCGGGCGCAGTGCGCTGATCGACGCCGCACGCACCAAACTCGGCGCCCACACGGTGAGCGATGGAGACCGCAGCTGGTTCCTCGACGTCTGCATGGGAGTGGCCGTCGGCAACGACGAACTCGACGCGCACACCGACGAAGATCTGATCCGGCACGCCGATGCCGCCCTGTGCATCGCACTGAATCGGCGCACCGCGGTCGCCTTCGCCACTCCCCACATGCTGCGCCACATCCGCGCCGAGGTGGACCTCGCCGGTTGGCTCACCCGGTCGGTGGAGCGTGATTTCTCCGTGTTCTACCAACCCATCGTCGCGGTTGCCGACCGCAGCGTCGTGGGCTACGAATCGCTGCTGCGGTGGCACACCGAATCCGGGGTCCTCGCGCCGGATGCGTTTCTCTCTGTGGCCGAGGGTATCTCGCTGCTCGCGCCGATCGGGCGGCACGCCATCGGTGAGGCCATCCGGGATCTGTCCGGCGACATCTCGCGCGCGATGGGGGAGCAGACCTTCGTCTCGTTGAACCTGTCGGGGCAGCAGCTGTGGGACGACGGCCTCGTCTCGTATGTCGAGGGCCTCATCGAAGGGCACGGAGTCGATCCGGCGAGGGTCTGGGTCGAGGTGCGCGAAGACCAGGCGATCCGGGTCGACACGTCCGCGTCCCGAGCCATCGATGCGTTGCACGATCTCGGATGCACGATCTGCATCGACGACCTGGGCGCCGGATTCTCGGCGCTGCGATACGTCCGTGATCTACCGGTCGACGTCCTGAAGGTCGACCGCACCCTCATCGCGCAGTTGGCCGACAGTTCGTCGGACCGCGCGGTCGTCCGTGCCATCGGCGAGATGGCCGCCGCGACCGGGGTGCGGATGGTGGCCGAGGGCATCGAGTCCGAACATCTGATGCCGATCCTCGAGGACTTCGGCTTCGACTTCGCCCAGGGTTATCTGTTCGGCCGTCCCGCGCCGCTGGCGGATCTCTTCGGCGCATAGCCGACGGTCGCCGACGCGATGCAGACGGGGGCGGCCGGTCGCCGTCTCCGGCGAACCGACCGCCCGGGCGGACTCGTTCTGGTGCTTGTGGGAAATTGAGTGGACTTCTACCGATAAGCGCCTCCTGATCGAATCAGACTGCTACACAGGGCAGATGGCCATCACGTGACCGTGTGGGTCTCGATCGCCTGCGGTCCGCGGGAGCTCTCCACCTCGATGCGGCGGGGCTTGGCCTTCTCGGCCACCGGGATCGTCACGGTGAGCACGCCGTTGTCGTAGCGGGCGGAGATCCCCGCACTGTCGATGGCGTCACCGAGCGTGAGCTGGCGACGATAGGTTCCCGAGAAGCGTTCGCTCGTAAGCCATTGCACGCCCTCGTCGGAAGGGGTGCTCCGCTGAGCGGACAGGGTGAGGACCCCGTTGTCGACGCTGACGTCGATGGAGCCGGGATCGGCGCCGGGAAGATCGGCGACGAGCATGTAGTGGTCGTCGACCTTGTACAGGTCGAGAGGCATGAATCGGGGCGTACGCGGGGTTCCGGCCACTGAACCGGTCATCATGCCTCGGGTCCAGGCATCCATGTCGGAGAAGGGATCGAAACGAAGCACAGCAGTTCACCTCCTGTCTCACAAGGCTGCTCGCCACCCGTTTGACGAGCAGTTCATCGCTGTACTGACAACGAAGATAGCACCGGATCCGGCACTCGTCTAGCACTCTCAAGGGGGGAGTGCCAGAAATTCTTCACCCTCGACGACAAACGGCCCGACCGCGAGTTCGGCTGTGCCGGTGATGATCCGGCGAAGCGCGAGCGTGCGCGATCGGGCCGCCGACGAGATGTCGGGTGCCGAGAAGGGTCAGTCGGTGAGCTCTGTCGTCTCGATGCTGAACCCGGCGTTCTGAAGGCGGTCGATGAGGGCATCGCCCATCGCGACGGCCGTGGTGAGGACGCCGGCGCGCTTGGGCAGGCGATCACGGTCGAGTGCCAGCGCGAGCGCACTCTCGGCGAGCATCACCGCGGTGGCCTTGTAGCCCGGGTCGCCCTTGGCGCGCATCCGCGACCGGTACCGGCGGCCGGTGGTGCTGCGCGTGTACGTCTCGACCACGAAATAGCCGTTCTCGCGGGCCTTTTCGCTCGGTCCATCACCCGGCTTGGGCAGCACACGGTCGAGGACGCGACGGGTGGGTCCGAAGCTCATCGCGCCCATGAACGCGCCCGTGCCGACCGCGACCGCGCCGGCGAGAAGCGACGAGACGGCGGGTACCCCGCCGACGCTCATCGTCTCGGCGTAGTGGAAGTCCTTGCCATAGGCGTTGTCCAGCAATGCGTTCGAGCGCCGCACGATGCGCGTGTTGTGCGCCGCCATGAAGAACGGCGCGAGCGTTCCGCGCAGCGACGGGTCGACCTTCTTCGCGTTGATGATGGACAGGTCGCTGGGTTCGTCGGACAGGCTGACCCGCGGCACGTCACCCGGGCCGCCGGACAGCGCCTGGGGGTTGAGCATGAGCCGGCGGGACTGGGCGTTGCGCGCCTCCTCGGCGATGACCCGCATCGAATCGATGGTCCCGCCCGAGATGCCACCGCGGAACGAGGCGACCACCAGGGTGGTGTCGGTCATCTCGCCGGCGTCGTCGGCGAGGACCTTCTTGTACAGCGCGTAGGTGCTGATGTCGGATGGGACGGAATCGAAGCCACAGGAGTGGACGATGCGGGCGCCCGATGCCGCGGCGACCTCGTGGACCTTGTCGATGGAGTAGCGGACGAAGGGGACCTCGCCGGTGAGGTCGACGTAATCGGTGCCGGCGGTGGCGGCGGCGACCACGAGCGCCTCACCGTATTTGAGGTAGGGGCCCACCGTGGTGCAGACGACCTGGGTGCGCGCGACCATCGCGTCGAGCGCCGCGGGCGACTCGGCGTCGGCGATGATCAGCGGCCAGTCGTGTGCGCGCAGGGGCAGGCGACGACGGGCCTCGGTGAGCTTCGACTCGTTGCGCCCGGCGAGTGCGATCTTGGTGCCGATCGGCGCATGGTCGGCGAGATAACGCGCCGTCAGCTCGCCGACGAAGCCGCTGGCCCCGTAGATGACGACGTCGAATTCGCGGCCGTGGGATGTGGACGTGTTCTCGGTGCTCGATTCCCCGCTCATGGTCCCGACCTTACGTGGGACGCGCGTCACAGGTAACCGCGACTCGGCGGTCAGGACGCCCGTCGTGCGGCGAGACGCGCGGCGAAGGGCGCCACGAAGAGCATGAGCAGAACCCGCAGGATCTGCGCGGCGACGACGAAGGCCACATTGCCGCCCGCGCCGGTGGCCGCGGCCAGCACGGCGTAGATCCCGCCCGGCGTCGTGGCGAGGTAGCAGTCGAACATCGACTCGCCGGTCCACGCCGAGAGCGCGACACCCAGCAGGGCGCAACCGGCGCCGATGACGAGGATGAGGACGAGGGCGAAGGGGAGCACCCGCCCGATCGCCCGCAGGCGGGGCATCGTGAATCCGAGACCGGCCTGCCAGCCGATCACCGCGTAGGCGACGGTGAGCAGCGCGGGGGAGACCTCCGCGTCGCCGGCCACGCCGGTCAGTTCGGCGACGGTGGCCAGTGCCAGCGGACCCAGCAGACCCGCGGCGGGCATGCGCAGCAGGCGACCCAGCGGTATCCCGACACCGAGGCAGGCCACGAGGAGCAGCAACCCCCAGGCCTGGTCGGTCAGACCCTCGGCGGACCACCGCGGGGTCTCCGGCGCGCCTGCCTCTCCCGTGGCGCCGAAGACGAGCGAGGCGACCAGCGGGATCGTGACGGTGACCAGCGCGACCCGCAGGTACTGGATGACGGCGACCATCCGCTCGTCGCCGCCGAACTCCCGCGTCAGGGCGACCAGACCCGACGCCCCACCCGCGACCAGTGACAGCGACCCGGTGAGCGGGTCGACGTTGCGGTGTAGGCCGAGGAGCGCTCCGCACGCGACGGAGATGGCGAGCGTGCCCATGCCGATCACCAGCACGGGAAACCACGACGACCCGAGTCCGCTCAGGGTCTCGGGTTCGGCCATGGTGCCGATGAACACGCCGAGTACTCCCTGCGCCGCCACGAAGGCCCACCGCGGGACGATCGGCTGGTCGGGGTCCTCGGGGTCTTCGGGGTCCTCGGGGTCCTCGGGGTCCTCGGGTGAGTCCGGGCCGTCGGGGCGCTCGGACGGGGCCGGCCCGCCGTGAGGTGCGCGCCCCGCGATCGCGAGTGCGCCGGCGACCACCAGACCCGCGAAGAGGGCCGCCGCGTCGACGTCGACGATCTCGAGGGTCAGCGTCGCGACCGCGGTGAGGAGAACCAGCAGAGTCCAGCGACGCACCGGGTCCACAGTAGGGACCGTGCCCGCGGGTGGGTGAGGGGACCGCCTGGCGCACGGCCGGGACTCGCGACTCCCTAGGCTTGTGGGATGAATCCATCGGCCCAGAAGGCGTCGGGACCGAACCCGTCCACGCTGCAGGCCCGGGTGATCGTCGACGAGATGATCCGCGGCGGCGTGCGCGAGGCAGTCCTGTGCCCGGGCTCGCGGAACGCGCCGCTGGCCTTCGCGCTGCATGCCGCCGACACCGCCGGGCGGCTGCGACTGCATGTGCGCATCGACGAGCGGTCGGCGGGATATCTCGCCCTGGGCCTCGCGGTGTCCTCGGGACAGCCGGTGCCGATCGTGATGACCAGCGGTACGGCGGTCGCGAACATGGGGCCCGCGGTCTTCGAGGCCAACTACGCACGGGTGCCCCTGGTGGTCGTCAGCGCCAACCGGCCCTACGAGCTGCTCGGGTCGGGCGCCAACCAGACGGTGGAGCAGTTCGGGATCTTCGGTACCCAGGTGCGCGCCGCGATCAGTCTCGGCCTCGCCGAACAGGATCTCGACACCAACAGCCAGTGGCGTTCGGCGGTGGGCCGCGTCCTGGCCGCCGCCCGCGGCGCGCGCACCGGCAATGCCGGACCCGTGCAGTTCGACATCCCGTTGCGCGAACCCCTCGTCCCCGACCCGGACGAGGTGGCCGCGCCGGACCCGACCTCGGACCTCGGTGCGTTCTCCGGGCGGCCCGACGGGCTGCCGTGGACCCAGGCCCCGGTCGGCAAACTCGACGTCCCCCTGCCCATCGATCTCTCCCTCGACACCGTCGTGGTGTCGGGCCACGGAGCGGGCGTGCACCCGGGTCTCGCACACGTGCCGACGGTGGCCGAGCCGACCGCCCCGCGTGCGGTGACCCCGCTGCATCCTCTTGCCCTCGGCTCGGTGCGTCCGCGGCAGGCCATCATCTGCGGGCGGCCCACCCTGCACCGCGGGGTCGCGCGACTGCTCGCCGATCCCGAGGTCCGCGTCTACGCGCTGACCACCGGTCCGCGGTGGCCCGACGTCTCGGGCAACGTGTATGCGACGGGCACCCGTATCGAGGTCGCAGGCGAGCCGCGCGCGGACTGGCTCGCCGAGTGCGCCGCGGTCACCGAACGCGTCGCGGACGCGGTGACTGCCGAACTAGAGACGCCGGGACCGGCCACCGGGCTTCACGTCGCCCGCGCGGTCAGTGGCGCCATGGACGCAGGTGAACAGCTCGTCGTCGGCGCCAGCAACCCCATCCGCGACATCGCACTGGCCGGGCGGGTCGGCGACGGCGTACGCGTGCTCTCCAATCGCGGCGTCGCCGGGATCGACGGCACCAACTCCACCGCCATCGGGGCTGCGCTGGCCCTCGACCGCGACGGTTCGGGTGCGCGCACGATCGCGCTGATGGGCGATCTGACCTTCGTCCACGACGCGACCGGGCTGGTCATCGGACCGGGGGAGCCGCGGCCGCGGTCGTTGCGCATCGTCGTCGCCAACGATGACGGCGGCGGCATCTTCGGACTGCTCGAACAGGGCGATCCGCGGTACAACACCGGGGCGTATGCCGGTGCGTACGAGCGTGTGTTCGGCACCCCGCACCGCACCGACATCGCGTCGATGTGCGCGGGGTTCCGCATCCCACATCGCCGGGTCGATGTCGGGGAACTGTCCGGCGTGCTCGCCGAACCGCCGGCGGCGGGTGGGATCGAGGTCGTCGAGGTGGCGACCGATCGCGAGCGCCTGCGCTCGGTGCACGCGGCGATCTCCGCCCGGCTGGCGTGAGCGGTGTCGCCGACACCGGGTCGTCGCCCTCACCGCTAGGCTGAACGGCATGAATCCGGTGATCCAGCGGCGCGTGCAGCTCGGTCTGCTCGTCGTCGCCGTGGCGATCACGTTCATGGGCTTGACCCTGATCGCCGGGTGCTTCAAGAACGACGCGACGATCGACGCCAGCCGGGCCACCGTGATGGCCGAGGTGGTGTCGGTGGACAGCCTGCACGCTGCGGTGAACTTCCAGACGCCCGACGGATCGTTCCACAGCCCGCGTTTCGGGCTGCTGTATCCCACCGAGCTGAGCGAGGGTCAGCGCATCAGCGTCGACTACGCGGTGTACAACCCCGACCTCGCCCGCCCGACCGGCCGCACCGCGATGCTGTCGATCATCCCGGCCCTGTCGGTCGTAGTCGGCGCCTGGCTCGTGATCGGCCTGCTGATGGTCGGGGTCGCGGAGTTCAGCCGTCGACGGGCGCGCCGGGGCGCGGGCGACTCGAGCGCCTCCGACGACGAGAGGTCCACCGACCGGCACGCGCCGGACGCCGACCGGGACGAGACCGTCAGCCCGGGATGACCGTGGCGGTCCCGCCGGAGACGACGAGTGCCTCGTCGTCGCGCAGGAAGTGCAGCCGATGCGAACCGGCGAAGCGCTCGCGCGTCGCATCGACCGGTCCGGTTCCACCGACCGTGCCCTCCGCGTGCGGGATCACCGTGACATCGACGAGGTCGAGACCCCGTGTCGAGTCGAGGGGAGCGGCCTCGCCGGGATCGTCGAGCAGGCCCAGTGGCTCGATGTCGGGCCCGGTGACGGCAGCGCCCGCGCTGACCCCGATGTAGGGGAGTCCGGCCCGCACCGCGTCGACGATGGGGCGGTCGGCTCCGGACAGGCGGAGCGCCCCCAACAGGTGGAAGACGTTGCCGCCCGCGACGAAGAGCGCGTCGAGAGTCCCGAGCCGTCGGGCGAAGGCGACGCGACCCTCGGACTCCGGATCGAGATCGATCACGTCGTACCCCTGATCGCGCAGTGTTCCGCGCTCGAGATCCAGCCAGTCCTGCTCCGGATAGATCGACGACGCGGTGGGCACATAACCGACCCGACCACCGCGTCCGACGAGTGGCGTCAGGAACTGCGGGACGGGCGTGAGCCATCGGCTCAGCAGCAACAGTTCGGGTTCGGCCACACACCCACTCTGCCCGGACCGGGTGCGTGGCGCACCGACCTCGGCGGCCACGACGAGTTCACCGCGAATTGGGCGGCGCGACACGTCGATCGACCGGGCTGGTCAAGTGGACCGGTCACGATCGGGACCATGCGCGTCGCGATCGTCGCCGAGAGCTTCCTGCCCCAGATGAACGGGGTGGTGAACTCCGTCCTCCGGATCGTCGACCACCTCGAGTCGACGGGACACACCGTCGTCGTCATCGCCCCCGACACCCCGCGCGGGGTCCCCGGCGGGCCGCGGCTGGTCGGTCGACGAACCCCCGTCCACCTGCTGCCCGCGGTCCAGGTGCCGCGTGTGACCTCGCTCCCGGTGGGCGTGCCGTCGCCACTGCTCTACCGGGCCCTGCGCGACTTCCGGCCGGACGTCGTCCACCTGGCGTCCCCGTTCGTCGTCGGAGCGGCCGGTGCGATGGCCGCCCGCGCCCTCGACGTACCCGTGGTCGCGGTCTTCCAGACCGACGTCGCGGGCTTCGCGGCCGCCTACCGTCTCGGTGCCGTGGAAAGGCTGGCATGGCGGTACACGCGCCGGCTGCACGAGATGTGCGACCTCACCCTCGCGCCGTCCACGGCCACGCTGGACGTCCTCGCCGCCCACGGGATACCGCGGCTGAAGCGGTGGGGCCGCGGCGTCGACGTCGGCCTGTTCTCGCCGGCCAAGCGCAGCGACGCGCTCCGGGGGCGGTGGCTCGGTCATGCGGCCGACACCACCGATCGGATGGTGGTCGGATTCGTCGGCCGGCTGGCACCGGAGAAGCACGTGGAACGGCTCGCCGGCCTGTCCGGCAACAGCGGCATCCAGGTGGTCGTCGTCGGTGCCGGTCCCGAGCGTGAACGTCTCGAGCGCCTGATGCCCGACGCGGTGTTCACCGGCGAACTCCGCGGCGACGACCTCGCCTGCGCCTACGCCAGCTTCGACGTGTTCGTGCACGCGGGCGAACACGAGACGTTCTGTCAGGCCATCCAGGAGGCGATGGCCAGCGGACTGCCGGTGATCGGTCCCGACGCCGGCGGCCCTCGGGACCTGGTGTCACCGTTCCGGACCGGCTACCTCCTCGAGGTCTCCGAGTTCGCCGGCACATTGCCCGGGATCGTCGACTCGCTGCGGGACGAGTCCGTGCGCTCGGCCTTCGGACGCGCCGCGGTGCAGGCCGTCCGGGCGCGTACGTGGCCGTCGGTGTGTGCCGAGCTCGTCGGTCACTACGCCGACACGATCGGGAACGGCGTCGCCACCGAGGTCGGCAGACCCGCCTGAACAGGCATGGACCGCTCGATCGAGTCGGCGCACCTCACGGCGGGTGTGCACGTGGCGCCCGGTAGCGTGAGCGGCATGGCATCGACGGGCGCGACACCACCGGAACGGGCAACGCTGGACAAGGACCCGGCCGAGGTCGCGGCCATGTTCGACGGCGTCGCGCGCCGCTACGACATCACCAACACGGTGCTGTCGTTCGGACAGGATCGGGGCTGGCGCAGGAAGACACGTCGGGCGCTCGACCTCAAGCCCGGCGACGTCGTCCTCGATCTCGCTGCGGGCACCGCGGTGTCCACGGTCGAGCTCGCCTCCTCGGGAGCCCACTGTGTCGCCGCCGACTTCTCGCTCGGCATGCTCAAGGCGGGAGCCCACCGGGACGTGCCGAAGGTCGCGGCGGACGCGTTGTCGTTGCCGTTCGCCGACGGATCGTTCGACGCCGCGACCATCTCCTTCGGCCTGCGCAACGTCAACGACGTCCCGAAGGCCCTCGCCGAACTGCGACGAGTACTCACACCCGGTGGGCGACTGGTGATCTGCGAGTTCTCCACACCGACCCTCAAGCCGTTCCGCACGGTGTACATGGAGTACCTGATGCGGGCGTTGCCCGCGGTCGCGACGAAGGTGTCGAGCAGCCCGGCTGCGTATGTGTATCTCGCCGAATCGATCCGGGCGTGGCCGGATCAGTTCGCACTCGGTGATCTCATCCGCGAAGCCGGGTTCGAGCAGGTTCGCTGGCAGAACGTGACCGGCGGGATCGCCGCGATCCACTCCGCCCGAGCCTGAGGGGCGCCGGGCCGCTCTAGGAGTTGGCGGCCTGCTGTGCCGGTGCGAGAGCGTCGTGGGGCACCGGGCATCCGGCGGTCGGAGCCGACTTCTCCCCGGATGGCTTCTCGACGGGGCATCCCGGGGCGAACGTGCCGAGCTCGTCGAGCTGGAATCCGTTGGGATAGCTGCGAACCTGCTTGGTCTGCCGTCCGAAGAGCGGCTCGGTGCGCGGTGAGGCGAAGAACCGGATCGCCAGACCGCGCGCCTTCAGGCCACCGCGGACCAGCACGCGTTCGACGGCCGTGGGCTTCGGGTACCGGAACGCGTTGAGCAGGCGGTCGTCCATGAGCGCGAACGACATCCGGCGCACCACTGCTCGCGGGAGCAGCTTGTAGGGCATGAACGTGCCCATCAGGTCGAGGGTGGCGTCGGCGACGGCCAGCGAGTCGGGACTGAACGCGAAGTGCGCGGTCTCGTAGTCCTCGTAGAACCTCTTGAACTCGTCGTAGGTCTCCGGGATGTCCTTGATGCCCATGAGTTGTCCGAGCCGGCGGTAGTAGTTGGTGAGTCCGAGTACCTCGTGACCGGTGAGCTTGCGCCACTCGTAGGAATTGATCCATTCGACCGGGCACACGACGAAAGTGGCCAGCACGTAGAGGAAGTCGCCGTTGGGGATGTCGTACATGCCGTGCATCTGGTTGATACGACGGATGCCCGCGCGACCGGCCGGACTGTCGACGCCGTGTTCGAGAGGGGCGTCGAGCAACAGCACGGTGTCGTCGTAGCGCTTCTGCGTCGACTCGGTGAACTGGCTCGTCTTGTACAGCAGATCGCCGATGGACGGCACGGCGTAGGTGCGGAAGAGCGCGAAGCTGAGCGCCTGGGTGTTGCCCCACGGGAACTCGCGGGTGGCGAGGGCCTGGGCGACCGCAGTCGGATCGTTGACCGCGTCCATGTGGTCGATCTCGCCGCGGAGGTGGTAGCGCTGCGCCAGCCGGTTCTGGACGGCGTGCTTGGCTCGGGTGGCGAGGGTGGATGCGGTGGACATCTTGCATCTCCTGGAACGTCGGGTGGCATCGGATCGACGCTGGGCACGATTCTTGCATACGTGTGGCGGGCGCCACACGCATTGGAACACTACCGCTCCATCGTCTCATCGCGCCATGCGGGTGGCGGCGGTGGCCGGCTCGGTCAGGAGAAGGGGGGCCGCGGATCGACCTGCCGCGAGACGCGTCCGGCCGTACGCCACGCCCGCGCCACGAGGTCGGCGTCCTCGGCGGTGATGAGATTGCCCATCACCCGGACGACCAGCGACATCAGCTGAGGGGACCGTATCCCGGGGCGGCCCAGGGTGGGCACCGCGCTGGGCATGGTGAGCAGGCCCGCGAGCCGCCGCGCGGCGGAGAACGCCAGTCCGTAGTGCTCCACCAGGATGTCGCGCCAGCGGGTGGTGTAGTCGTCGGCGCCGAGGAGTTCGACGGCCAGCCGCGCCGTCTCCAGCGCGTAGTCGATCCCCTCCCCGTTGAGCGGGTTGACGCACGCGGCGGCGTCGCCGATCAGCATCCAGTTGCGGCCCGCGACATGGGACACGGCGCCGCCCATCGGCAGCAGCGCGGACGCGATACGTACCGGGGGACCGCCGAGCGCCCACTCGTCGCGCACCATGGCCGCATAGTGCTCGAGGATGGGCCGAAGTGCCATGTGCGCTGGGCGTTTCGACGTCGCCAGCGCACCCACGCCCACGTTCACCAGGCCGCCGCCCGCGCTGCCGAGTGGGAAGACCCAGCCGTATCCGGGCAGGAGGCTGCCGTCGGGTCCGCGGAGCTCGAGGTGAGAGCCCATCCAGTGCGAGTCCGCGCGCGCCGACGGTGCATAGGCGCGGGCGGCGACACCGTATGCCGTATCTCGATGCCACTGTCGGCCAAGGGTTTTGCCGAGCCCGGAGCGGACGCCGTCGGCGACGATGAGGTCGCGCACCGTCATCGAGTGCGATCCCGACGAGGTCTCGAAGGTGACCGCACCCACGCGGTCGCCGTCCATCGTAACGTCGACGGCCTTGGCGCCCTGCACCATTCGCACTCCGCACGACACCGCGTGGACACGGATGGCGTCGTCGAACTCCGTCCGGGCCACGGCGCTGCCGTACGTGGGAAACCGTCCCGACGGCCACCGGACCTGTTGGCGCGCTCCCCATCCGTTCAGCAGCAGGCCGTCCAGACGCGGACGGTCGGCGAGGAGTCCACCGAGTCCGAGGGCGTCGAGTTCGGCGACCGCACGCGGGGTGAGGCCGTCGCCGCAGGTCTTGTCGCGCGGGAACACCGCAGCGTCCACGAGTACGACGTCGCGTCCCGCTGCCGCCGCGTGCGCCGCGGCTGCCGATCCGCCCGGTCCCGCACCCACGACCAGGACGTCCGCATGCCCGGGAAGGCCGTCGGCGGAAACGGGGTGGGAATCGGCCGCAGAGGGGCCGCCGGGAACCTCGGGCGGGATGCGCTCGGGCGGCGTCGTGTCCGTGCTCACCCGACCAGTATGTCCGCACCGGCGACGGGCTAGGCTCAGCAGGCAGGTGGGGTCGTCGCGGGAACGCGCATCCGCCGAGAGACGATTTGCCGGATCAGACGAGATGGGGCCGCGTTCACGTGAAGTCCACATTCGCCGGGGTGGACCTGGTGTCGGATGAGTTCGCCGAGACGGTGCGCTCCTCACTGCAGAAGGTCGAGGACCTGCTGCTGAGTGAGCTCTCCTCGGGTGACGAGGTCATGACCGAGGCCGCCACGCACCTCGCCAGGGCCGGCGGCAAGCGGTTCCGGCCGATGTTCGCGATCCTGGCCGCCCAGTTCGGCCCGCAGCCCGATTCCGAGGACGTCATCACCTCGGCCACCGTGGTCGAGATGATCCACCTGGCGACGCTCTACCACGACGACGTCATGGACGAGGCCGCGATGCGGCGAGGCGCTCCCAGCGCCAACGCCCGCTGGACCAACAGCGTGGCCATCCTGTCCGGTGACTTCCTGTTCGCGCGGGCGTCCCGACTCGTGTCGACTCTCGGCCCGGAGGCCGTGCGGATCATCGCCGAGACCTTCGCCGAGCTCGTCACCGGACAGATGCGCGAGACCGTCGGCGCCAAGCCGGGGGCCGACCCCGTGGACCACTACCTGCAGGTCGTCTGGGAGAAGACGGGGTCGTTGATCGCCGCGGCGGCACGCTTCGGCGCGATGGCCTCCGGGGCCGGCGCCGAGGACATCGAACGTCTGTCGCGGATCGGTGACATCGTCGGCGTCGCCTTCCAGGTGTCCGACGACATCATCGACATCAGCTCGGTGTCGGTGGAGTCGGGCAAGACGCCCGGGACCGACCTGCGGGAAGGCGTCCACACGCTGCCGGTGCTCTACGCGCTGGCCGGTGACGACGCGACATCGGTCCGTCTGCGGGAACTGCTCGTCGCCGACGGCGGGGCATCGCGGCCGCTGACCGACGACGCGGAGGTCGCCGAGGCTATCGAGCTGCTCGGCTCGTCGGCGGGCATGACCGCTGCGCGGGCCAAGCTCCAGGACTTCGCCGACGAGGCACACGCGATGCTCGCCGAGCTCCCGGAGTCGCCGGCCCACCGCGCGCTGGCGTCGCTGGTGGACTACACGATCGAGCGCGTCGGTTAGCAGTCAGCGGCCGTCTCGAGCCATCTCCTGCAGGCGCCGGATACGTTCGGCGGTCGGGGGATGAGTCGAGAACATGCGCGCCATCCGGTCGGTCGCGCGGAACGGGCTCTCGATCATCAGATGGGACTGCGCGGCGATGTCGGGCTGCGGTGGCAGCGGCGCGGCCTGGACCCCGCCGGAGATCTTCGCCAGCGCTGATGCGAGGGCCAGCGGATCCCCGGTGAGCTCGGCACCCGACTGATCGGCCTGGAACTCCCGGGAGCGGGAGACGGCCATCTTCACCAACGACGCCGCGATCGGACCCAGCAGCGCGATGAGGAGCATCGCGAGTGGGTTGGGTGCGTTGTCGCGGCTCCCGAACGCGCCCATGAACATCGCGAAGTTGGCCAGTCCGCTGATCACCGCGGCCATCGCGCCCGCGACCGAGCTGATCAGGATGTCGCGGTTGTAGACATGGGACAGCTCGTGGCCGAGTACGGCGCGGAGCTCGCGTTCGTTCAGCAGCTGCAGGATGCCGGTGGTGCAGCACACCGCTGCGTTCTTGGGATTACGGCCCGTCGCGAAGGCGTTGGGCGACTCGGTGGGGGAGATGTAGAGCGCGGGCATCGGCTGATGCGCGGTGGTCGCCAGCTCGCGGACGATCCGGTACATGACCGGCGCCTGCAGTTCGGTGACGGGCTGGGCGTGCATCGCCCGCAACGACATCCTCGCGCTGTTGAAGTAGACGTAAGCGTTCATGCCGACGGCGACGACGACCGAACCCCACAGGATCAACGGGCTCTTGAACAGGGCGCCGATGCCGACGATGATCGCCGACATCAGGCCCAGCAGTGCCGCGGTCTTCACTCCGTTGAAATGCATCGGGTCCTCGTCTGTCCGGCGCCGCTGGACTGGGACTCCGGCCGCTCCCCGGGCGGTCCGGGGAGCTCGGCGGAGGAGTGCAGGCGCCCTCGTACGGTCAAACGACGCAGGACGCGATCAGGTTTCCGGCGCCTGCGGCGACCGGCCTAGCGGTAGTTGACGAACTGCAGGGCGATGCCGAAATCCTCGCCCTTGAGCAGCGAGATGACCGCCTGCAGATCGTCGCGCTTCTTGCTCGACACCCGCAGCTCGTCGCCCTGGATCTGTGCCTTGACGCCCTTGGGGCCCTCGTCGCGGATCTTCTTCGAGATCTTCTTGGCGTGGTCGGAGTCGATGCCCTGGACCAGGGTGCCGGTGATCTTGAAGGTCTTTCCCGAGCCCACGACCTCGCCGGCGTCGAACGCCTTCAGCGAGATGTCGCGCCGGATCAGCTTCTCCTTGAACACCTCGAGGCCGGCCTGCGCACGTTCCTCGGCGTCGGAGGTGATGACGATGTTCTCCTCGCCGGACCACTCGATGCCGGTGTTGGTGCCGCGGAAGTCGTAGCGCTGCGACAGTTCCTTCGCGGCCTGGTTGAGGGCGTTGTCGACCTCCTGGCGGTCGATCTTGCTCACCACGTCGAACGATGAATCAGCCATGGGCACCAGCGTATGTCATGGCGACAGGAGCAGGTTGACCAGCCGGTTTGCGCGCGGGCACATGGTTCGTTGTATTCTTCACGGCGTTGTTCGAACGGCTGTGGATCACGGCCCGCAGAGCGGCACGGCAGGTTGCCCGAGCGGCCAAAGGGAGCGGATTGTAAATCCGTCGCGCAAGCTACATAGGTTCGAATCCTATACCTGCCACAGCGTGGTACCACGTCCACGAACTGCACTTCAGACAGTCGCTCACCCGCGATTTGGCTAGCGCAGAGGCGGATGTGTAACCTCGTTAAGGCTCTCGGACAGAAATGACCGGGGCACGCCCCCTTAGCTCAGTCGGTAGAGCGTTTCCATGGTAAGGAAAAGGTCGACGGTTCGATTCCGTCAGGGGGCTCGCTGGACGACAAGTCCGCGGGGCGGTGTAGCTCAGCTGGTTAGAGCGCACGACTCATAATCGTGAGGTCGAGGGATCGAGTCCCTCCACCGCTACACATCGGGTCCGACCGGAACCGAGCGCAAGGGTCGCAAGCCCTGAGGGAACTGCCGAACCCGACCACGTACCACCCGAAAGAAGGCAATCAAGTGGCCTCCTCAACAGATGTTCGCCCCAAGATCACCTTGGCATGCGAGGTGTGCAAGCACCGTAACTACATCACCAAGAAGAACCGCCGCAACGATCCCGATCGCCTCGAGATCAAGAAGTTCTGCCCGAACTGCGGCAAACATCAGGCGCACAAGGAATCGCGCTGACCCAGACGTCGGCTATTCCGGTAGTACAACCAGCAACGGGCTGCCTCGTCTCGAGGCGGCCCGTCTTGCTGTCGGGGGCCGGATGCGGGGACAGTTCGCCACAAGAGCGGTAAGCGTGGGACTTGCCGAAGGGAGCATCGATCAATGTCAGACGTCAGCGCCACCCGGGATCGGATCGACGACGCGGACACCGGCGCCCCGGCCGCCAAGATGACCCCCGAGGAGATCGCCGCCCACACGCAGACGCTGGTCGGCTTCCACTACACCGTCGACGACTACTACGAGATCGGCCGGGAAGAGGTCCGCAAGCACGCGATGGCCGTGCAGGACGCGCACCCGACCCACTGGAGTGAAGAAGGTGCGCGGTCGTACGGGCACGAAACCCTGATCGCCGCGCCGACCTACGTGTCGGTGCTTGGCATCATCGCCCAGCGCCGTTTGTTCGAAGACGTCATCACCGGCTACGACATGTGGCAGATCATGCAGACCGACCAGCGACTGGTGTACCACCAGCCGATGAAGGTGGGGGACCGGCTGATCTGTGACGTCTCGCTCGAGTCGTTCCGCCACGTCAGCAGCCCCGAGATGATCGATCTCATGGTCACCAAGAACGTCATCTGGAATCAGCACGACGAGCCGGTGATGACCACCTGGACCTCCCTGGCGGCGCGTCCGGGAATGGACGTCGATCCGGAGCTCGAGGCCTCGCTCGACCACGTCATGATGAAGATCGACGCCATCGGCGAGCCGGGACACACCGTCGAACCCCAGGCCGGCCGATACGAGCTGCCCGACCCGACACAGTCACCCGGCGCCTACGGCGCCATCGACTTCGACACCCTCGAGAAGGGCCAGGAACTCCCCGCCAAGCGGTACCTGCTCACCCGGGGCAACCTCTCGAACTACGCCGGTGTCGCGGGCGACCCGAACCCGATCCACTTCTCCGATCACGTCATCCAGGCGGCCGGTATGGACGACGTCGTCGCCCACGGCATGCAGACGATGGGCCTCGGCGCCAGCTTCATCTCCGAGTTCATCGGCGACCCGGCGGCCTTCTGCGAGTACAACGTCCGGTTCACCAGTCCCGTCTACGTGCCTGCGAACGACAGTGCGGCTGTCGACTTCAGCGGCAAGGTCAAGTCCCTCGACCCCGAGACCCGTCGCGGCACCATCGCGATCACGGCCAAGCAGGGTGACCGGCGGATCTTCGGCCGTGCGCAGGCGGTCATCCAGTTCAACTGAGCTGTGATCCGGTTGAGCCGATCGGCACGGCCACGGACGCCGAAGGGTGCTCGTGTACGGTCGACGGCAAGGTGCCACGGAGGCCGTTTTGGGTTCCACGGTGCCGGTGATCTACACTGAAGTGTCTGATTGATTCAGACTTGCGCGCTACCCATAGGGTGGCGCGTTGGTTTTGTCGGCGACGAATCGTCGACGTGGCCGAGAGGCCGGGTCGAGAAGACGGCAACGCCACCCACCCCGGTGAGGGCGTCGCAAAGGGGCGTAGCTCAATTGGCAGAGCAGCGGTCTCCAAAACCGCAGGTTGCAGGTTCAAGTCCTGTCGCCCCTGCCCTGGTGAAGGGCACACGTTGACGAGAGGACCGCGAAGTTGAGCAAGCGAGACCGGGCAGCCCGCGCCAAAGAAGCCGCTGAGGGTTCTGCGGCGGATCCGGCTGAGCTCGACGGTCGCGACGAGGCCACCGACGCGGGAACGGACGACGAGAAGTCGGCCGACACCGCGAAGGAGCTGCGGCCGTCCGGTAAGCGCTCGGCTCGCGGACGTCGCTCGTCGGCGGGTGCAACCGATGGGGACACCGACTCCGATTCGGGGTCGTCGGTCGCCGTCAAGGAACGCAAGACGAAGAAGAAGGCGTCTGCGGGAGAGAGCCGGAATCCGTTCGTTCGGATCTGGCTGTTCCTCACGCAGGTCGTCGCCGAGCTGAAGAAGGTCATCTGGCCGACGCGGCGCGAGATGATCACGTACACGATCGTCGTGCTCGTGTTCGTCATCGTGATGACCGCGTTCATCTCCGGCCTCGACCTCGCCTTCGCCAAGGGCGTGCTCTGGTTGTTCGGCTGACCCACGCGGTGGGCTCGGCCGGGCGACGAGAAGTACGACCGCGAGATGAACCATAAGGAGCGTGGGCTGCAGTGAGCACCCCGGAGAACGAACTCGCCTCGACCGAATCCGTCGACGTGACGGACGCCGATGTCGATGCGGCCACGACCGACTCGGCAGACGCCGATGTTGCGGCGGCCGTGGACTCGACGGTCGACGAGTCGGGTGCCGTCGAGGGCGACGAACTCCCCGCCGAGGACACCGTCTCCGAGGACGCCGACGCCGAAGCGCCCGCGGACGAGGCTCCTGCCGAAGAAGCCGAGGTGGATCCGGTCGAGGAGCTGCGCAAGCAGCTGCGGCGCGCTCCCGGTGACTGGTACGTGATCCACAGCTATGCCGGTTACGAGAACAAGGTCAAGGCCAACCTCGAGACCCGCGTGCAGAACCTCGACGTCGGTGACTACATCTTCCAGGTCGAGGTCCCGACCGAAGAGGTCACCGAGATCAAGAACGGTCAGCCCAAGAAGGTCAACCGCAAGGTGCTGCCGGGCTACATCCTCGTGCGCATGGAACTCAACGACGAGTCGTGGGGCGCCGTGCGCAACACCCCGGGCGTCACCGGCTTCGTGGGCATGACCAGCAAGCCGTCGCCGCTCTCGCTCAACGAGGTGCTGCAGTTCCTGATGCCGCGTGTCGAGGCGAAGAAGCCGTCCGCATCGCGCGGATCGGCCGCCGACGGTGTCGAGGCCGCAGCTGCCGCCGCGTCGAACGTCATCGAGGTCGACTTCGAGGTCGGCGAGTCGGTCACCGTCATGGACGGCCCGTTCGCCACGCTGCCGGCATCGATCAGCGAGGTCAACGCCGAGCAGCGCAAGGTCAAGGTGCTCGTGTCGATCTTCGGTCGCGAGACGCCGGTCGAGCTCGGGTTCAACCAGGTCGAGAAGATCTGATCTCCAGCTTCTCGGACTGACCACACAGACTTTCACGTCTCCAGCGGGCGTGAATTCGCAAGGAAAACAAGCAAGGAACATAAGATGCCTCCCAAGAAGAAGAAGCTCGCCGGGATCATCAAGCTCCAGATCCAGGCAGGCCAGGCCAACCCGGCCCCGCCCGTGGGTCCGGCGCTCGGTCAGCACGGCGTGAACATCATGGAGTTCTGCAAGGCGTACAACGCCGCGACCGAGTCGCAGCGCGGCAACGTCATCCCGGTCGAGATCTTCGTGTACGAAGATCGCTCCTTCGACTTCAAGTTGAAGACCCCGCCGGCTGCGAAGCTCCTCCTGAAGGCCGCCGGCCTGCAGAAGGGCTCGGGCGAGCCCCACACCAACAAGGTCGGCAAGGTGAGCATGGACCAGGTCCGTGAGATCGCCAAGACCAAGGCCGAAGACCTCAATGCCAACGACATCGACCAGGCCGCGAAGATCATCGCCGGTACTGCTCGGTCCATGGGCATCACGGTCGAGGGCTGATCTCCACTTACGAACATCCCGTGGGAGGGCCGGCTCGGCCCGCACCACACACCCCGCCGACTGACGGCGGAGAAGGAACAGAGCAATGAGCAAGAAGAGCAAGGCCTACGCGGCCGCGGCCGAGAAGGTCGACAAGACCAAGCTGTACAGCCCGCTGGAGGCTGTGGAGTTGGCCAAGGACACGTCGTCGAAGAACACCGACGCGACCGTCGAGGTCGCGATTCGCCTGGGCGTCGACCCCCGTAAGGCAGACCAGATGGTTCGAGGCACCGTCAATCTGCCGCACGGCACCGGTAAGACCGCCCGTGTGATCGTGTTCGCCGCCGGCGACAAGGCCGCCGAGGCCACCGCCGCCGGTGCCGACGAGGTCGGCGCCGAGGACCTGATCGAGCGCATCCAGGGCGGTTGGCTGGACTTCGACGCCGCGATCGCCACCCCGGATCAGATGGCCAAGGTCGGCCGCATCGCGCGTGTCCTCGGACCCCGCGGCCTGATGCCGAACCCGAAGACGGGCACCGTGACCACCGATGTCACCAAGGCCGTCAACGACATCAAGGGCGGCAAGATCAACTTCCGCGTCGACAAGGCTGCGAACCTGCACTTCGTCATCGGCAAGGCGTCGTTCGACCCGGCCAAGCTCGCCGAGAACTACGGCGCTGCGTACGACGAGATCATGCGTGCGAAGCCGTCGGCAGCGAAGGGTCGCTACATCAAGAAGGTGACCGTCTCCACCACGACGGGCCCGGGTATCCCGGTCGACCCGCAGGTGAGCCGCAACTTCGCGGAAGCACCGCAGGCGTAGTCTTTCCCAAGTTCCACACGAGGGGCCCGGCATTTCGATGCCGGGCCCCTCGCGTGTGTTCGGGATGCGCTGATCGCGCTCGAGCGCCAATGTAGGAGCCCCTGCACATTGTTCTTCATGAGCATGGTTCAGCTGGCGAGAAGCCACGTGAGCTGTGCTTCGACGAGCGAGGGCCGGGGTGGGGGTGGTCCGGGTCGCGGTGGTCGGACGTCGATGACGTGGCTGGTGTTCAGGCGCAGGTCATCTGGGCGTGCGTCATGGCCAGACGGCGTTGGTGGTCCGTGGATCTCGTCGCGCACGGTGTTCAGATGTTCTGCGAACCGCCGGGGTATGTCGGGTCGGCGGTTGATGTGTTCGGGGTTGGGTGGTGCTCCCGGTTCGGTGTTGAGTCGCCAGACGCAGCGGCCTTCGTCGGGTCCGGACCGTTCGATGCGGGTGGTGTACTGGCCGGGCTGATCACCGACCATCCGATTGTGTCGCGGACAGGCCGGGGCGAGGTCGTCGATGTCGGTGAGACCGCCTTTGGCCCAGTCTTTCTGGGCGTGGTGGAGTTCGACGTGGGTGGCGGGTTGGTCGCAACCAGGCGCGGAACAGACTTCCCCGTCGGGGCGGGCGAAAGAGACGAGGCGTTGTGCACGGGTGGCGAGACGTTTGCCGCGCCCGAAGTGCAGCGGAACGGTGGTGTGATCTTTGAAGATCGCCAACCAGGGTTGGATCTCGCCGGCGAGGGCGATGAGGTTGGGGATGGGTAGCAGGGTTCCGGTGGCGGTCGTGGCCAGTCCGGCTTCGCGGATGAGGTCACCGAGGTCGGCTTTGATGATCAGTTGCACGGGCAGGCCGCGGTGGGACTTGCCGAGCAGTCCGTCTTCGAGCACCGCTTTCAGGAGGGCGTTGAGTGCGTCGTGGTTGATCTGGGCGGGCGTGCGGTCGTCGCGTTCGGCTGCTGCGGCGAGGGTGTCGGGGTAGGCGTCCTCGACTGACCCGGTGGGCGAGTCTGGGTCGTTGGGGTTGTTCATGCCGGGCTTGGCCCAGACGGCAAGCAACATGGTCACCCGGGCAGCCAGCTCGGGGGTGAGGGTGGCTGTCATCTTGGCGGTGCCGTCGGCGCGTTGGCGGTTGATCCACAGGTTGCGGCGCCGTTTGCGGTCGGAGTCGTCGGCCAGGGTGCCGTCGGGGTCGAGGTGGGCGAGGAGCCGCGCGCCGAGTTGGGTGATGTCGGCGGGGGTGTGGTCGGTGGCGATCTCGGCCATGTGTCGTTCGGCGGCGACTCGTACATCGTGTTCGACGGCCAGTGGGATGCGGTCGAGGACGTCGAGGGTGGCCTGGACGTGGGCGGTGCCGACGGTTCCTTGTGCGAATGCTTCGGCGAGCCCGGGGTGTTCGGGCGGTAGGACGTCGCCGCCGAGGCTGGTGCGGGTGGCGGTGGCGTCCATGTGCTTGCGGCGACGCATCGGGTTCGAGACGCGTAGCCGATGGGTCATGAACTGCATGAGGGTTCGGCAGCCGGTCTTGCGGGGGAGGTCGCGGGCTTCGACCTGATCGATCTGCCGGTCGCCGGCGACGGTCAACCGCGCGATGGCGCGTTCGGTATCGGCTGCCACATCAGCCAACTCGGCATCGGTACACGGCGACAGGTCCACGGACTGCAGTTCGTCGAGGAGGTGGTGGAGATCGGCCACCACTTCGACCGCACGCGGGGACGGCACGTCGGTGCCGTCGTTGCGTTGAGTAACGGTCATGACGGTCACCTCCCCCGAGAACCGTTGCTGCGAATGTATGTTCGAGTGTACACGAAAGTGGACGCACAGCGAGGCCAAAAGTACTGCTGTGCAGTGCTATTGAATACCTCGGTGTGTCGGTGGCCAATGTTAGGGCCGCTGACGAGGTCCGTATCAACGGAGGTTGTGTGGTCCACGGGACCGTGAGCCCGCGTGTGGGCCTCACCTCAGCAAGTTGTTGCCCCCGAGGTCGAGCTCGGTGACGTCCAGGGTCGGTGTGATCCCCGATTCGGGTGCCAGTCCGTGGTTCTCGAGGACGGCCCGGAGGGTCTCGGCCGCGTCGATGTTGAGCGGACTGGACACCCACATGGCGTAGGGGAGGTTGACGAATCGGTTCTCGCGCACCGCTTTCAGGTTCCGGCTCGCGGGATTGGTCCTCAGCGCCTCGATCTTCTGCTCGACCGTCTGACCGGGGTAGTCGACGAACACGATGAGGTCGGGGTCGGCGGTGGTGAGCCGTTCCCAGCTGACGGTCGTCCAGGTGTCTTCGATGTCCGCGGTCGCGTTGCGGGCACCTGCGGCGTCGATGATGCCCTGCGGGCCGCCGAACGAGCCCGACGAGAAGATGGTGTCGGACACGCTGTCGAAGACGAAGACCGTGGGCTTGTCAGCGGGTTGTGGTGCGGCGCGCAACTTGTCGAGGCGACCGGCGATGTCGTCGGCAGCGTCGGCGCCCTGCTCGGGGTTGCCGGTGATGGTGCCGATGTTGCGGAGGTCGGTGTCGAGCGCGACCCACGGATCCATGGTGCCGCGCTGCGCCTCACCCTCGACCTGCCGGCAGGCCTCCGACAGTTGGTAGACGTCGATTCCGTGGGAGGCGAGGATCTCCGGGGTGATGCCGCGGGATTCGCTCATGCCGTAGTTGTATCCGGCGTAGAGGACCTCGGGTTTGGCGCCGACGATGTTCTCCAGCGAGGGGGATTCCGGGGCGACCTCGTTGAGGCCGTCGACCTGCGATCCGTACTCGAGCCGCAGCACATCCTTGTCACGGGCGAGTGCGCTGACCGCCACCATCTTGTCCCGGGCCCCGGCGGCCAGGGCGATGGCGATCATGCCGCCGTCGTTGACGAACAGGCGGTTCAGGGGTTGCGGGAAGGCGACCTCTGATCCGCAATTGGTGACCGTGACAGTGTCTTTCGATGCGGCTCCGGTGTCGGTGCCGCACGCGGCGGTCGTGCCGAGGGTCATCGCGGTGACGGCGAGGGCGAGGGCGGGGCGGATTCGGGTCGAACGAATGGTCACGGGATGTCCTTGGTGAGTGTCTGTGTGGAAGGGGACGGTGCGGAGGTGAGTAGCAGATGGGGCGAGCCGGTCGTGGGGTGATCGACGACGGTGCCGGAGACCTCGAAGACCGACGCGAGGAGTCCGGTTGTCAGCACGTCGACCGGGCGGCCGTGTGCGATGACCCGGCCGTCGGAAACGACTGCGACGGAATCGAAATGACGGAGTGTGAGATCAAGGTCGTGCATTGCCGCGATGACGGTCGACTCCACGTCGTCGAGGACCTGCATCAGACGCAGTCGCCATGCCGCGTCGAGGTGGTTGGTCGGTTCGTCGAGAACCAGGATCGGTGTCTGCTGGGCGAGCGCGCGTGCGAGGACGACCCGATGACGTTCACCGCCCGACAGGTGCGTGCACGACCGGTTCTCCCAGCCGTCGAGGCCCACCTTCGCCATGGCGGCGCGCACGATCGCGGCGTCGTCGAAATCTCCCGTCGCCCAGGCCGATCGGTAGGGAGTGCGGCCCAGGTTCACAGCCTCGGACACGGTGAGCTCGGCGGAGGGTTGCTCCTCCTGGCCCACGACGGCGATGGACTGTGCGCGGCGTCGAGGCGGCATGCGACGGAGATCGGCGCCGTCGACCACGACCCTGCCCGCGACGGGATGCTGTAGACCGCACAGGGTTCGGAGCAGGGTGCTCTTGCCCGCTCCGTTGGGTCCGACGATGGCGAGTCTCGTGCCGGCGGGGACATCGAGGTCCACGTGGTCGAGGACGGTGCGGTTCCCACGGCGACAGGCGAGGTCTTCGGCACGCAGGGTCATCGCCTGCGTGCGGCCGCCGCCTGTCATGAGCCACCGCCGAACACGTAGTGGCGTCGACCCATGAGGAACAGGAAGATGGGCGCGCCGATCAACCCGGTGACGATGCCCAGTGGCATCTCCCGCGGGGCGGCGGCCACCCGTGAGATCACGTCGACCCACACGAGGAACAGTGCGCCGCCGCAGACGGCGACGGGCAACATGGCGCGGTGGGTGGCGCCGACCATCAGTCGGGCCGCGTGCGGGACGATGAGGCCGACGAATCCGATGCCGCCCGCGACGGCGACCAGCACCCCGACCAGTACGCCCTGAATCCCGAACAGCGCGTTGCGCATCGCCCGTACCGGGACCCCGAGGGAGGTTGCGGTGTCCGTGCCGGCGGCGTAGGCGTCGAGCCACGAGTGGATCGCCAGCATCGCCAGCACGGTGACGACCACGACGACGCCCGCGATCTGGACCTTGGCCCACGTGGCGCCGGCGACGCTGCCCAGCATCCAGAACATCACGTTGTCGGCGGCGTGCGGGTCGGCGGCGGTGAACACGAGCAGCGACGACAACGCCATGAACGCCGAGGAGAGGACCACTCCGGACAGGATGAGCCGCAGGGCGGTGAGGCCGCCCTGGGCGCGGGCCACGGCATACACGGTGGCCGACGCCGCGAGTGCGCCGAGCAGGGCACCGCCGGACAGCGACCACACCCCGAGGCCGGCGAGGATGCCGAGGGTCATGACCGCGGTGGCCCCGACCGCGGCGCCCGCCGACACACCCAGCAGATAGGGCTCGGCCAGAGGATTGCGGACCAGAGCCTGCATCAGGGCACCGGCGAGTGCGAGTCCGGCTCCGACGATCGCGGCCAGGACCGATCGGGGGAGTCGCAGATCCCAGATGATCACCGCGTGTGCGGAATCGATGTCGTTTCCGGTGAGACGGCCGACAACGGTGTGCCACACATCGCCGACGGGAATGGGTTCGGCGCCGAACGCGGTGGCGAGGACGATGCTGACCAGCGTGAGCGCGAGTAATACGACGGAGAGCGGCGTCGACGGGAGTCGCCGTGCCGCGGGGGCGACGGCGATCTCGGTCGTGCCGTCGGGAGGACGGGACACGTGTTGGTACTGCCTAACGGTCTGGGTATCTGTGCGCGAGATACACGATGGACTCGAGCGAGATCGGCAGGTATTCGGACTCGGGTTCGACCGGTCCCGACGCCTTCCCGGGTTGCCCCAGTGGCTTCTGTGTCGGAGCCGTCCCCCATACCGCTGCGCGCCAGTCCTGGATTCCCACCAGGTTCCCTGGCACCCGCATCTGCAGGTGCGACCGTTCTCGCCCGGTCAACCTATCAACATCGGCGGTGGCGATGAACACAGCGGTGGCGATGAACAGCGGTGGCCTCGCGACCAGGACAGGGGTCGTGTCGAGCACCTAGGGTGGTGGGCGACGACCGATGGACCGACGGCGGAACGGTGAACCGATGGACGTACGAGACACGAAACTGGCCATCATCGGAGCGGGCGCGGTGGGTACCGCGATCGCCTACTCCTCGCTCATCAGGGGCGTCGCGCGGACCATCGCGCTCCTCGACGTCAACACCGCGAAGGTCACCGCCGAGGTCCTCGACATGTCCCACGGACTCGAGTTCGTCCCACGCGCGGACATCATCGGATCCGACGACGTGTCGGTGTGCGCCGACGCCGACGTCGTCGTCTTCACCGCCGGCGCCAAGCAGAAGCCCGGGCAGTCCCGGCTCGAGCTGGCCGAGGCCACAATCGGTTTGACCCGAGCGATCCTGCCCGGCGTACTGGATGTCGCCCCGGATGCGATCTACCTCATGGTGACCAACCCGGTCGACGTCGTCACCTACGCGGCGATGAAGATCAGCGGCCTGCCACCGAATCGGGTGTTCGGCTCCGGCACCGTGCTCGATTCGTCGCGACTGCGATTCCTCATCGCACAGCACTGCGGGGTCGCGGTCCAGAGCGTGCACTCCTACATCGCGGGCGAACACGGTGACACCGAGATCCCGCTGTGGAGTTCGGCGACGATCGGCGGGGTGCCGCTCACGTCCTGGACGCCGCTTCCCGGCCGACCGGCATTGGATGCAGTTGCGCGCGAACGCATCCAGCACGAGGTGGTGCACGCCGCGTACACGATCATCGAGGGCAAGGGCGCCACCAACTACGCCATCGGGCTCGCGGCGACCCGCATCGTCGAGGCCGTGCTCGACAACGAACATCGGGTGCTGCCCGTGTCGACGATGGCCTCCGGATTCGATGGGTTCGAGGATGTGTGCCTGTCGATGCCGACGGTCGTCGACCGAGGCGGAGCCCGGTCCCGTCTCGACGTCCCGCTGTCGGAGTCCGAGCGCGCGGGCCTTTTGGCGTCAGCGGAGACCCTGCGCGGGATGCAGGCGCAGTTCGGGTTGTAGGCGGGTTCGCCGGACCCTGTGGACAGATCTCGGTGGCCCGACGCCGCCGGTGCTAGCGTCTGCCGTCGTGAAAAGATTGATAGCGGGGGCGTTGATCGCCGGAACAGCAGTGTTCGGATTGTCTGTCGGAGCGGGTGATTCCGACGCGAAGATCAAGCCGGGCAACTACAAACATCAGCAACTCATCTACGGGTTTGTTCCGACCCCAGAGTCGAACGTGCGGGTCATCGGCAACGGGATGTACATCGACGCCTACGGGGTCGGGCCGTGGAACCTGTCGCGCCAGCAGATCGAGCACACCAAGAGCGGGGGCGTTGTCTCGCTGACCGCAGATCCGCCAGTGCAGTGGTATCAGCGGGTCGAGTACCGACGCACCAAGAACGGCTACTTCGGTACGACGTACATCCTCGGCGGCATTCCGCTGGGTAACGTCCTGCTGAAGGAACAACCGCGTCGCTGACCGTCCCGTATCCGGTCCGACCGAGGGACGAGTGTCCCTCGGTCGGACCAATCTTGCGTTTCAGCACCGTCGTCGACGTCCGGCCCGAGTAGCGTGAGTCCGTCACATTCCGGTGTCGGGGGACACGTAGAAGAAGGTCACGCACGATGCGGTGCTCACGAAAGATGGTTCTCGGATTCCTTGCTGCGGCATCGATGACGCTCGCCCCGCTGATGGTGGCGGCACCCGCCTCGGCGGCCACCGACTACGCCAACTGCACGGCTCTGCGCGCGGACTACCCGCACGGCGTCGGCAAGACCGGGGCCGTCGACTCGACGTCGAGCACTCCCGTGACCACCTTCACCGTCGACGACGAGCTGTACGAGGCCAACTCGGAGAGCGACCGAGACAAGGACGGCATCGCCTGCGAGAGCCACTGAGGCGCCGACCGTCATCGAGGCGTTCCCGCGCATGAGCCGGCCACCATCGGTGGCCGGCCGCGCTGACCCGCGGCCCGGGCAACGCTAGATTCGTGCCCATGGCGGGCTCACGAGGGAGACATTTCGACATCCTGATCGCGGTGGTCCTGCTGTTCCTCTCCGGGCTGATCGACGCGATCGCGTTCTTCGTGCTCAAGGGCAGCTTCGTGGCGTTCATGTCCGGCAACTCGACCATCATCGGGGCATCGGTGGCCTCGGGCCGATGGGAGACCTTCGGCGTCGTCGCGGGCCTGGTCTGCGCGTTCTTCGGAGGCGCGGTCGGCGGAGGCGCGATCAGCCGGTGGGGCGGCCGCCGTGCACCGGTGGAGGTTCTCGTCGCGGTGAACGCAACGCTGGCTGCGGGCACCGTGGTGGCGCTCACCGCGTCGACGACCGCCGGGATGATCGTCGTGGCGGCCGCCGCGGGCGCGATCAACTCGGCGCTCTCGCATACGTCGACGGTGCCGGGCGGGCTCACCTACGTCACCGGGACGCTTGTGAAGGCGGCGCACCAGCTCGTCGCATCGCTGGGCACCGACCGGCCGTGGGCGTGGCTCGCGGTGTTCTGGATGTGGCCGGTGTTCGTGCTCGGAGCGGTGTGCGGCGGGTTCGCCGAACGTCACTGGGGTGCCGCCGCACTGTGGGCCGGGGTCGTGCTCGCGGTCTTCTCCCTGCTGTTGCGCCTCGCGGAGACGTCGTCCCGGAGTGATTCTGGGCCCGATTCGCGGCTCGATGGAACCGATCGGGCCGCTGGATAGTCTGAGTTCTATGCGCGACGACAAGCTGCTCACCCGGATCTCGGCCCTCCTCCGCCAGGCGGAGAACACCGACAACGAGCACGAGGCCGAGACGTTCATGCAAGCCGCCCAGCGGCTCGCGACGGCATCGGCGATCGACCTGGCCGTGGCCCGCGCCCATGATCCGGCGGCGCGCAAGAAGGTCACGCCCATCAGCCGGCAGATCGCCATCGGCGAACCCGGCAAGCGCGGACTGCGCACCTACGTGCAGCTCTTCGTCGCGATCTCGATGGCCAACGACGTGACCGTGGACGTCGCGAGCAACTCGACCTTCGTGCTCGCCTACGGGTACGAGGCCGACATCGACGCCTGCGAAGCCCTGTACACGTCGCTGATCGTGCAGATGGTCGGTGCCAGTGACGCCTACCTTCGGTCGGGTGCGTACAAAGGCGAGACGTTCGCGCGGGTCGTCACCCGGGGGAGCGGGTGGCGTGCCCGACGGGTGATCGAGGAGAAGCCGCTGTCACCGATCACCGCCCGGCTCAACTTCCAGTCGGCATTCGCCGAGCGCATCGGGAAGCGGCTCACGGAGGCACGTGATGCCGCCCGGAACGAGGCGCTCGCCGCCGACCCGGACGCCGGACAGCGGTCGAGCGGCACCGCGATAGCGTTGCGCAACAAGGAACTCGAGGTCACCGACTTCTATCGGACGGAGTCGAGTGCTCGCGGTACCTGGCGGCCGTCGAGCGCCTCGGCGGGCTACTCCGAGGCGGCGCGTCGGGCGGGGGACCATGCGGGTCGTCGGGCGAAGATCGGAGCCGATCGCGAATTCGGCGGTGCGCGAGGCGCTCTCGAGGGTTAGTCCTTGCCTTTCTGGATTCTCTGCTCGACGGGGTCCGAAGCCGGCCGGTCGTACCAGGCCACCGATGGCGTCGGGACGAACGGTGTCGGAGTGCCGGCCCATCGCCGCACCCACCGGCCGACGCGGCCCTCGTCGGTCGCCGCGGCGTGCACGACGATGGCGGTGACGACGAGGATCAGCGCGAAGACGAACAACCAGCTGATGGCGACGAAGACGATGCCGAGGGTGCCGTAACTGCGGATGGTGCCCGCGGCGAGTGCGGGCAGGCCCACGCGGCTGCCGGCGAGCAACACGGTGATGAGGAGACCGGTGCCGACTCCGTTCAGGACGAGCAGTTTGATCGGCACCTGCGACGACACCAGCAGGCGGGGGATGGCGGTGAACGTGGCCGACCAGATCAGCAGGGTCACGATCAGAAGGAGCGCGATCCCGAGGATGCCGCGGTCCCCGATGCGCACACCGAACAGGGAGGTGGCCTGCAACCCGGTGGACAGTCCTTGCGCGGTGACCGCGACGGGGATGAGGAAGACCACGACCACCCAGCGCCAGAACGTCCGCAACGGCAGTTTGGCGACGTCCCAGATCGACACATACATTCGGCCGAGGGCACGTGACAGAGAGGTGGCGCCGGCGATGGTCATCAGCGCACCGATGATCCCGAAGGTCGTGGCCGAGGTCGGGTTGGCGACCCAGGTCGAGTCGAGCCTGCTGATCGGGATACCCAGATCGGTCAGGGCGTCGTCGACGACGTCGGTGCCCGGGAGGTTGAGCACCAGGATCACGATCGGGAGGATCGACGTGAAGGCCTGCGCGGCCAGCGTCATCGACCGGTCGGTGATGTTTCCCCGGGCGATGTCGACGACGATGCGCAGGATCAGGGAGGCGCCGGGCAGTTGCAGCGCGCGCTCGCGGATCGCATCGACGTCAGGACGACGCATGAACACTCCCATCGGCTCCGGGATGAGCTTCGGCCCGCTCGCTTCGCTCCCGGCGCCGGGAAGAGCTTCGGCCCGCTCGCTTCGCTCCCGGCGCCGGGGAAGAGCTTCGGCCCGCTCGCTTCGCTCCCGGCGCCGGGGAAGAGCTTCGGCCCGCTCGGCGCCGGCCCGTTCTCATCATCGGCGATGCGGTGAGTGACCGGGACACGGGGCGGGCCCGATTCTATGAGGCCGAGCACCTCGTGCACCGGCTCTTCGACAACGTCTCGTCGTCGCGGACGGTCCAGCTAGCCGGCACCGAGATCACGCTGCCGGCGGAGGCGAGGTTCGCGTCCATCGAGGCGGTGGACGACTATGTGCACCGAGTGCTCGATCTGCCCGCGGTGCGGTCGGGTTTTCCCCGGGCCGCGCAGCCGGTGGCGGTCCGCGAACGCCGCGGTCAGCGTTCCGCGCACTACGCCGCGAGAGTTCGCGTCCACGATGGCGGTCAGGTGGCGGCAGAGATCGCCATACCGTCGGCGCGAGAGGGGCGTTGGGCGTTGCGCGAGCTCGTGGTCCTGCACGAGCTCGCCCACCACCTCGACGGCACGACCGGTCCGGCGCACGGGCGCGGATTCGTGCTGACGCTCATCGAACTCGTCGGGCTCGTACTGGGGCCCGAGGCGGCGTTCGTGTATCGCGTCGTGCTCGCCGACTCGGGGGTGAGCTGAGAGTGCCCTCCTCCGGACAGACGACATATGCCCCGTCACGCTCCCCGGGCCGCGGGCGCGAACCGGTATGGTGACGTCGACGTCCGAGCGCGGATTCGACGCGCACTGTGAACGGGGCACAGACACATGACGACACCGACGACACCTGCGGTGCCTACGACGCCGGCCGCACCGACACCATCGGCGCCGACGACGACACCTCCGCGGCATCCCATGCCGGCCGAGCCGGGGCCGGCACCGGCGCCTCCCGGCGAATCGCCGACTCCGTCCGCTCGCTTCGGCATCCTGCCGTCAGAGGTGTCGGACATCGCCACCACCTGGCGTACTGAGGGCACCGCGGTAAGCGATCTGGACTTCTCCGCATTCACATCGGTGACGGGGGCGGGTAGCCGGACACTCGCTGCGGCGAGGAGTGTCGACGGGCCGGGGCAGCAGTGCACCGATTCCGTGGGCATTCGATTGACCGCATTGGCTGACGCGCTGACGTCTTTCAACTCGCGCGCGCAGGAGACCGACGGAGTCGCGGCCGACCGGATCCGCGGTCTCGTCGAACGCTGATGCGCCCCACCATCTCGCAGTTGCGTACCTGGGACACCGGCGCGTTGGGTTCTGCGGGCGGTGTCGCCGCGGCAAATGCCTCGGTCCTCGACGGTGCGCTCGATTCCGTGGTGCGCTCCCTCGACGGTGCGGGCTCCTGGTTCGGTCTGACGCGAGACGCCGCGAACACCAGAATCGATCAAGAACGTGACCACGGCGGCGAAGTCCGTAATGTGCTGAACCAGATCGCGGACGAGGCGGGGGACGCGGCAAGAGATCTCGGTTTTGCGCGGGAGCATGTACTGCGCGAGGTGGATTCGGCGGTGGCTCGGGGGTTCGCGGTCGGTGGCGACGGTACAGTCTCGCATCCGGACGAGGACAAGGCCGAAGAAGTCCGGACCATCCAGAATGCGATCGACACAGGCCTGTCGACGGTCGACGAACTCGACGAGACCTACGGAACGCGACTCGAGAACCTTGCCACCGACCTTGCGTCGATGGTGAACGGGCAGTCTGACATCCATGTACCCGGTCTCGGTCCGCGCGACCTCGACGATCTGGTGACCCACCTGAGCGGCCTCACCCCAGACCAGCGCGTGATGTTGCTGTCGGGTCTGACGCCGGAGCAGTTGCGCCGGCTGGCCCAGGCCGACCCGCAGGCGATCGGGAACATGAACGGAGTGCCGTTCGCTGTGCGAATCGACGCGAACGAGACGAACGTCCGCAACGCGCTGATCGACGAACGGCAGAAGCAGCCGTCGAATCAGGCACGGATCGACCGACTGGTCGAGATGCTTGCGCCCACGACGGACCCAGTGACGGGTCGAGAGGTCGAGCGGACGTACCTCGCGTTCGACAACACTCCACACGGTCGGATGATCGAAGTCATCGGCGCTATCGGTCCTGGCATTCCCAATGTGGCCGTGTACGTTCCCGGTACCGGTACCAACCTGGACGGTAGCTCGACCAATCAGCGGGCCGCCTTCAACCTGGCACGCGCGACGGGTGGACCGGTGATCTTGTACATGAACGGCGATCTCCCGCAGGAGCTCTATCCCGATCTCAGCGGCGACGACGATGCATTCGACACCACGCCCGCAACTCAGATGGCACCTGGGCTGGTCGAATTCGGGCGTGAACTCGACCGCGCGCTGGCTTCGGTCGCACCCGATGCGGCGACGACCTACATCGGGCATTCCTACGGCGGTTCGGTGGTCGGCACGGCGGAGCAACTCGGCCTCGACGCCGATCGGGTGATCTACGCGTCGTCGGCAGGCACCGGCGTGCTGGACGGTCCGTGGAACAATCCGAACCCAGAAGTGCAACGCTACTCGCTTACCGCTCCCGGGGACCCGGTCCATTTCTCCCAGAGTCTGGGCGGCACCCAGCACGGTGGCGATCCCGACACCACGTCGGGGGTGCGACGTCTCGACACCGGTTTCTACGGCGACGGTGAGGTCGTGTGGGGGCCTCAGGGACACGGCAACTATTGGAACGACCCGTTGTCAGGAGCGTTCGAGAACATGGTGAAGGTCATCAGAGGCGAAGACCCCAGTGACTACGTTTACCGGGCCCCGGATCACGTCCCGGTCGGTCCGGCACCCGAGCCACCCGTGATCCTCGCACCCGGACCCGACTTTCCGCGGTGATGACGATGCGTGCGATGTTCACGAGGCGGGGGCTGCTGCGTCGATTCGCGGTCGCATCCTCGGCAGCTGTCGTCATATTCGCGGTGGTTGCTTGCGTCGAAGACCCCGATGACATCGGTGCACTGTCAATGTCGAAGATGCAGGTGTGGCAGACGGTGAGCGGCAACATGGCTGCCGTCGATCCAGAGTACGAGTTGACGCCGATGCCCCCGGCTTCCTCGATGCGCTTCCAGCAGAGTGGGTGTGCCACGAGTCCCGACACGCTGATGCCGGCGGGACCGCCTTGGCGGTATCGCGAAGACCAGTTGCTTCGAGATCCTTCCGCCGCTCGGGTTGACGCCCTCCGTCGCGGCATCGAACATCTGACGACCCGGGGCTTTTCCCCGCGGCAGCAGTCGCCGACGAGCGATCCTCGAGATCTGGCGGTCGAGGACGCCCGAGGTTTCGCCGTCGGGATCCATCACACCGAGTTTTCCAGCGGGAGCGAGAACGTGACGGTGTCATCTACTTCTCCGTGCGTACGTCACCCCGGCGACGACCGGTGACGCGGTGGCTCCGCGATCCACCACGCACGAACGGATCCACCACCGATGTGGTGGTGAATCCGTCCAACCGCGCCGCGGCGCGTAACTACTGCCCCGCAGCCTCCCGATCAGCGGCGCGCTGGAACTCGAGATCGTCGGAGGCGCAGGCCAAACAGATGGGCGCATGACCGGCGGATGGGTCGCGATCCATCTCGTAGGCGATGTAACTGTCCTCGCAGCGATGGCACCGGATGCGTGCCTCCCACATGTCGTCGACCTCGTCGCGTGGATCGTGCGGACGCACCATCGTGAACCAGCCCTCGCGGCGGAACGCCAGTGCCACCGCGTAGATGAGACCGGCCACGACGAAGGCGATAGGTGACGCCCACACGGCCCCGAAGGTGCCGCCGAACAGGACGAGTGCGATGCCGATCACCGAGGCGACCGCCCACGCGCCCACTCCTGCCGGGTTCACCGTCGGGACGCGACCTGGACGGAACTCCAGCGAATCGGCCGGAATCCGGCGCAGACGCATCCAGCCGATGTGCGTCAGTGCGATGGCGACCCACCCCACGATGAGGACACCCTGGTACTGCAGAGAAGTGGTGATCCAGGACAGCACGTTGGTCAGCATCATCAGGTAGACGATCACGGCGACGACTCCGACCCAGAACGTCCGGGGCATCGAGAATTTGACGGTCCGGGCGAAGAAGTTCTGGAAATTGGTGGACGCCAGGTAGAAGTTGCCGCTGTTGACCCGTGTCTGGCTGACGACGACCCACAGCAGACCCCAGATCCCCATCATGCCGACGATCCCGAGGATGGCCGACTCCTCCGAGAGCGGTCCGGCAATGGTGATGGTCTGGGCGAGGAACATCCCGACTGCCGCGTTGACGAGGAGCGTGACGACATAGAACGGGGTGCCGAAGGACACGCGGGCATTGAAGCCGGCATCCTGCGGGCGGCCGAATCGGGCGTAGTCCCAGGCCATCATGGTGACGACCCACACGCCCATGTAGATGACGAAGGCATACCACCAGCCGGGCACCCCGAGATCGGCCGCGGTTTCCGGCTCATAGGTGAGCCACTCATTGCTGTAACCGTATTCGGCGATCGCCCACACCACCGAGCCGACCAGTCCGACGACGTAGAGCGGCAGCAGGACCCCGTTGAGCCGGTCGAGCCAGGTGGCGACACCGCGCCACGCCAGCGGCGCCTGGTAGGCGACGACCACGAACGCCCAGAACGCGATCGGGAGACCACCGAAGTAGGCGTGCAGGGCGGACGCGACGATCGCACCTTCGGCGACCACGTAGTACGCGATGGTGATCCCGAACAGGGCTGCGGCGAAGGCGGATCCGGCGCGGCCGAACACGACGCGGGAGAACAGCGAAACGCTGGTTCCGGTCTGGTTGGCGAACTTGGCGGCGACGGAGTTGATGGCACCGTAGGCCACCACCGAGAGTCCGATGCCGATGAGGGCGTCGGTGGCGCCCACGGAGAGGGAGACGGTGGCGCCGACGACGACGAAGAACATCGCGCTCATCAGGCCGAACCAGGCCATCGACACCGACGAACGCGACGTCCGCCACGAGTTGGGCACGATGTGCATGGAGTAGTCCTCGGCGGCGGCGCGTGCCAGGACCTGGGGATCGTCGGTGTAGGTGACGTCCAGGGGCGGAATCCCGCCCGCCCTGGAGGATGAGATGTCGAGAGTCATTGCTTTCCTTGGTGTTTCGAGTGGTGGTCAGATGCGAAGCCAGCGGCGGGTGGATGGCGTCGATGCCACCACCCGCCGCTGGGTGTCGTGCGAATGGGTTCCCGGAGCCGGGGGCGTCAGACGGTCGCCGGCTCCGACACCGTCAACGTGCCCGGGACGAAGTCGACGGTGGGGTCGTCGGTCCAGTGGATGACGGTGCGTCGCTGCAACATCTGCCGGAACTGGGACGTCGTGTTGGTGAGCACCGCACCGCTGCCCCAGTCGAGGATCACGCCGTACTGGCGGACGCAGTCCATCTCGTTGATCAGACCGGAGCGGTATTCGTCGGAGACCGCTTGCGGGTCACGTTCGATCCATGCATGCCGATTGCTGCGGATGTACTCGCGCGCACCGATGGTGGCTTCGAGATCGACTTCGTAGGCGAAGATCTCGGGATCGATCTCCTTGATGACCACGCCGTAGTCCTTCTCCGCGCGGGTGATCGAGACGTAACCGTCGATGACGTCCTCCATCACCGCGTCGACGTCACGCTGGAGCGGGTCGCCTAGGCCGCCGCCGCCGGCCGACGGGCGGGTGAATTCGTCTCCGGATTTGATGGGGACCGCGGCGAAGATCGAACCGAGGTATTGCTCGTCGTCGGTGCCCTTGTTGAGCCAGACGCCGTGGGGGATCGACGGCAGACCGCCCCACAGTCCCCAGGTGACCGACCGTTCGCGATCGCAGCAGTAGGACATGACGGTGTTGTCGCTGGCCCAAAGCTTTCCGCCCTTCTCGGCGCCGAGGCCGCCGCGGAACTTGCCGGGACCGCCGGAGTCGGGCACCAGGTCGTGGCAGGACGTCAGAACCGGGGCGAGACGTTCTTGTCCTTCGAAAGGCTGTGTGCCGTACTGGACTCCGAAGACGGCCGCGGATGCGTTGTAGCCGTCGGCGCCGTTGCGGGCGCCCCAGCCGCCCATCATCCAGTCGTACCACATGAAATTCGGATTGCCTTCCCCGCGTTGATCGCGACCGCCCACCAGGAGGTACTCCAGGTTGAACGTGCAGGCCATTGCGCGCTCGGGTTGGATGTCCGACCAGATCTCGAATACCGAACTCATGATCTTCTCGAACGGGCCCGAGCAGAAGCCGGCACACGGTGAGGGCCAGTCGGCATTGACCACCGACCCGAGGGGCCCGAGGTCCGCTGTGACGACGCGGTAGAACCCGGAATTCAGTGGGATGTCCGGGAATTGCATCTTGGTGCCGGCGACGATGCCGGCAAACGACCCGCCGAATCCCGCGTTGAGCATCGACGAGATCGACGCGTGCGACTCGCTGAGGTCGTAGTGCACGGTGTCTCCGGAGATGGTCATCCGCGTCTTGATCGGGATGAGGCCCTCGCCGCGCGCCGGGTCCTGGTCGATGTAGTCCTCGGTGTACCAGACCCCGTCGGGAAGCTCGGCGATCTTGGCGCGGGTGAGATCCTCGACGTAGTCCTGCACCTCGGCCATCGCGGTCTTGATGGTCTCGACGCCGTACTTGTCGCACAGACGCTGGATCTCACGCTCGGCGACGCGGGTCGCCTCGGCCTGGGCCTGCATGTCGCCGATGATGTCGCGCGGGTTGCGGGTGTTTTTCGCGATGAGGTAGGCGACGTCCTCGAGGAACTGGTCCTTGCTCCACAGCCGGGTCGGCGGGATCCGCAGTCCCTCACCCATGTGATCGAGTGCTTTGACGTTGAACGATCCGGGAGTGGCGCCGCCGACGTCGGCCCAGTGACCGTTGGCCTGGGCGTAGCCGAGGAGCTCGCCCTGGTAGTAGATGGGCCGGATGATGCGGGTGTCGTTGAAATGGCTCCCGCCCTCGTAGACGTCGTTGATCACGAAGACGTCGCCGGGATGGATGTCGCCCTCGAACTGCCGGATGACCGCCTTGGCGGTGTAGTGCAGGGTTCCGACGTGGGCGGCGATGTCGCCGGTGCCCTGCATGACGGTGTTGCCCTCGGTGTCGCAGAGTGCCGAGGAGAAGTCCCGTGAGTAGATGACGAACGAGTAGCAGGTGCGCAGGATCTGTTCGGCCATCTGGTCGACGGTGTTGATGAAGGCGTTCTTCAGCACCTCGAAGGTGACCGGGTCGAGTGTTGTTGCCATGGTGTGGTTTTCCTGTTCTGTCAGAGTCGATGGGAGATCACTCGGCGGCGGTGATCAGGAGGTTGCCCCACTCGTCGACCCGCGCGGAGGTCCGCGGCGGGACGACGGTCGTCGAATCGAGCTGGTCGACGATGCACGGTCCGGTGAGTACGGCTCCGGGCGGCAGGCCGGCGCGGTCGTACACCGGCGTGGTCAGTCGGGCGACCTCGTCGGGGAACAGCACTTCCCGCACCTCGAGGGGCTCCGGTGCGAAGGTCGCCGGATCGATCAGGTCGGCGGGCGTCACATCCATCCGTGGCGTGAGTCCGATGGCGCGCAACGAGATCCGGTAGATCTCGACGCCGGTGTCTTCCGCCGCGAAGTTGTGTTCCTTGAGATGCGTCGCGTGGAAGGTCGCGACGACTTCCTCCAGACTCGTCAGCGGCATCGACACCGGCACCGCGATCGCTCGCCACTGTCCCTCATAGCGCATGTCGAGGTGGTACTCGAAGAGCATGTCGTCGAGGTCGACGTGCTCGGCCGACAGACGTGCGCGCCCTTCCTCCTGCAACTCGGCGAAGGTGGCGTTCAGATGATCGAGGTCGGCGCCGGCGGCGTCGGCGAGGTACATCCGGGTGATGTCGTGCTGGATGTCGACCAACATGCATCCCATCGCCGAGGTGACCCCCGGGTGCGGCGGGATGATGACGGTGGGGATGCCCAGGTCCTTGGCGAGATAGGCGGCGTGCAGGGGCCCGGCTCCGCCGAAACCGACCAGCGCGAAGTCCCGCGGATCGTGACCCTTGCGGATGGAGATGAGACGGATCGCGTCGGCCATGTTGGCGTTGGCGACCTTGATGATCGACTGTGCCGCCGTCTCGACGTCGAGACCCAGTGGTGCCGAGATCTTCTCCAGGGCAGCCCGCGCCATCGACTCGTCGAGTTCCTTCACGCCGCCGGCCAGCTTCTTGCCGACGGTGCCCAGGATGAGGTTGGCGTCGGTGTTGGTCGCCAGATCCCCCGACGCGCCGTAACAGGCCGGTCCGGGGTCGGACCCCGCGGACTGCGGACCGTTGCGTAGTGAACCGGCGTCGTCGAGCCACGCGATCGAACCGCCACCCGCGCCGATGGTCAGCACCTCGATGCTGGGGAAACAGATCGGGTGGCCGAACGCGACACTCCACATGTTCGTCGTCGCCAGCACGCCGTTGTCGGTGAGTGAGACGTCGGTGGAGGTCCCGCCCATGTCGAACCCGATCGAATTCTCGAACCCGCACGTGCGGGCGATGTGGCGACTCGCGATGGCTCCCGCCGCGATGCCGGAGGCGGCCAGGCGGGCGCCGTACTTCTCGGCCATGGTCGGTGTCATGACCCCGCCGCCCGAATGGAGCAGCAGGACGTCGTTGTCGTATCCGGCATCGGCGAGCCGGCCCTCGAGTGTCCGGGCGTAGGGGCCGATGATCGGGACCAGGGCCGCATTGGCGACTGTCGTCGAGAACCGCTCGTATTCGAAGATCTCCGGCAGGACATCGCTGGACGTCGTGATCGACACCCCCGGTAGTTCCTCGGCGAGGATCTCGGCCATCCGGTTCTCGTGTGCGGGGTTGGTGAAGGAGTTCACGAAACACACTGCCACCGTCTCGATCTCGCGTCGGCGTAGGACCCTGGCGACTTCGCGCGCGGAGTCCTCGTCGAGCGGCTCGAGGACGGTGCCGTCGTAACCGATCCGTTCGGGAACGGTCAGGCGGTGGCGACGTGGGACCACCGGCAGGGCGACCTCCTGGTACGGGTCCCAGGACTCACGGTCGCCGCGCCGGATCTCGATCACGTCCCGGAACCCCTCGGTCGTCACCAGCGCGACCTTAGGGAACTTCCTCGTGATGAGCGCGTTCGTCGCGATCGTCGTTCCGTGCGAGAAGAATTCGACATCCTCCCACGCGACGCCGGCCTGCTCCATACCGGCCAGCACGCCCTCGATGGGATTGCTCTGGGTGGGATACTTGGCCGTGACGATCGTGCCGTCGGACTGCTGGATGAAGACGTCGGTGAACGTCCCACCGATGTCGACGGCGGTGCGGACCTTGTCGGTCCGGCTGATGGCTTTCGTCATGGGTACTTCCTCGTGGCTCAGCGGTCTCGGGACGCTCATCACGAAACCCGGCGCGGCGCCGTCGAACAATTGGCTCACCAGCCAGTGGTGCGGCGCGCAGGACTGGACGTTCGCACGCGACGGACCGGCCACGACCACGCGACCTGCACAAACCGTCGTTCTCGGCGCGTAACGCGCACATGTCGGACACGGACCGGAAACGTGATGTCACACAACGGAAACACCGACGGTGACGCGCGGTCGGGTGGTGAGAACGACTGCGAGCGTCGATAATCGACGAACACCGGCGGCGGCGAGGAGGCGATCGGATGGCGACCGTGGGAGACGTCGTCATCGGCGTGGGTCTGCTGTCGGTCACGCCGGGGGCCGCCGGGCGGACGCGACACGTGGAGGTGTCCGGTACCTGCGAGGTCGGCCGGATCGAACCCGCGGACGTCGGTGCGGGCGACATCGTGCACATGGGGTCGACGGGATGGCCAGCGGCGGGAGCGCCGGAGGTGTTCGCGGCGACCCTGCGGCAGTGCGCAGCGGCCGCCGTGGTGGTGGACACCGACGACGACAACCTGTCCGCCGAGTTCGTGTCGGCCTGCGTGAGTCACGGTGTGCCGATCTACATGCTGCCCAGGACGAAGACGTTCCGCGACGTCGAGATGGTCGTCGCGCCGCATTCCGTCGTCGACGACAGCGTCGACGAATCCGGTCCGGTGGCATCGATTCTCACGTCCCTCGTCGCATTCCACCGCGCGTCTGGCGTCAGTGGGGCAGTGGTGCTCGACGGCGCGGTCCTCACCGCATCGTCGGCGACCCTCGACGCCGATCTCCTGAGGAAGACCACCGCGTTGACTCCGGCAGTCCTGCATGCGATTCCCGGGACCGCGGCGGCTCTGCACATCACGCTGCCGAGGTCTGGTGCGGCGCTTGTGCTCTCGAACCCGCGTCGCCGCCCGCTCGAATCGACCCGGGTCCGCAAACTCGCGAACGACACCGACGCCGACGCGTACCTGCTGCGGGTGAACCGGACGATGCGCAGGCCGTTGGAGGGGGCCCTCGTCCGCGAGCTGATCGAGGCACGGATCCCGTCATCGGCGATGGATTCGTGGGTGGGGTCCTTCGGTTACCGGCCAGGTGATCGCGTCCACTCGGTGGCGGTGATGATCGGTCCGCACAGCGACACCTCGTCGGCGCGGGTTGTCGACGCCCTGCACGACCTGGGTGCCTGCGCCGGGTTGGCAACCGTTGCGGCAGCACATGACTCGGTGGTCTACGCGCTGATCAAGACGGGCACGGAGAAGGACTCGGTGCCACCGACGGGACGCGACTTCGACACACATCTGCAGGTGTTCACCGATGTCTTCGTCGCCCGATACGCCGAGCTCGCCGTCGGCGGCAGCTCCTACGTCATCCGGAGCAGCGACGACCTGACCAGGGGGCTCATCAACGCGCGGCAGATGGCCGAGCGGAACTCGCGCGCCGACGAGGAGTCGCCGGCCGCGGTCGCGCTTCCGGTGCCGCTCGCCGCGACATTGCTGGCCGGTGACCCGGAACGGTCGGCGGAGCTGCGCCGTTCGTTGCTCGATCCCGTCCTCACCTATGACAGGGAGAAGGGCACGAGCTACGTGTCGACCCTCAGCACGTTCTTCGCGCTCGATTGCCACTCCGGCGCGACGGCCAACGAGCTGGGCATCCACATCAACACGCTGCGATATCGCCTGTCGCGCATCGAGAAGCTGACCGGACGCGGGCTGCAGTCGATGGTCGATCGCACCGACTACTACCTCGCCCTATGCGTCGGCGAGACGTCCCGCGGACGGGGGGACCGGGGCCGGCTGCCGATTTCCTGACCACCACGGATCGGGCTGGCGGGCGGCGAAGTCGGCGATGACCTCGTACCTGCCACCCGCGGCACGACCGACATAGGACGGATGCGAACTGTAGTGGTTGGCGCGGAAGTAGAACGGCGCACCTTCGGGATTGTCCTCGAAGCGGATGCCGATCAGGGCGCGAGACAGGGCGTCGACGTCAAGCGACTGGGCCTGCTCGGCGGCCAGCGCGAGCGCGTGCACCGCATTGAAGGCCCCGACCTGGGCGGCGTGACTCCAGCGCTGGCCTCGAATGTCGGCCAGCTCACGCCGGAACGTGTCGTTCACCGGCGACGACAGCTCGGAGAAGTAGGTAGCGATCATGTAGTGACCGTCGCTGACCGCGGACGGCATGTGGGCCAGGTCCAGTTCGGTGGTGACGGTCGCCGCAATCGGCATCGTGTCCGGGGTCAATCCGCCGAGGTGGTACTGGGTGTAGAACGCTGTCGTCGAGTCGGCGCCGACGAGATTGCAGACCACCACGTCGGGTCGCACGCGTTCGATGTCGTGGATGATCGATTCAAACCTGGTCTCGCCGAGGGGTGCATAACGGTCGCCGACGATCTCGATCCCGAGGCTCCCGGCGAGTCGGCGGATGGCTTCGGCCAGGACCCGCGGATAGATGTAGTCCGAGCCGACGATGTACACGCGCCTGCCGAGGGTGCCGGCGATCCACTCGAGATAGTCGGCGACGTACTGGTTGGGCGCGGCACCGCAGTAGAAAATGCGCGAGTCGGTCTCTTCGCCCTCGAAGTAGGTGGGATACATCAACAACGACGCGTTCGCGTGGATGGCCGGGGTCAGCGCCAGGCGGGCCGCCGAGGTGTACCCACCGACGATGGCGTCGACGTTCTCGGCGGCGCACAGGTGGTCCACCCCGCGGGCGGTCGACGACACCTCGGACTGGTCGTCGTAGATCGCGACCTGGACGTCCGAGCCGAGAACGCCACCGCGCGAGTTGATCTGGTGGACGGCGAGCATCGCCCCGTCCAGGATCGACTGCTCCATCTCAGCCTGATTGCCCGACAGTGAATACAGCATGCCGAGTCTCACGTCGGTCCCCGATCCGTGTGCATGGCAGCCACTATGCCAGTTGGGCTGCCCCTCGGCTCGTCCCGCGAACGACCTCAGCGCAGCCCGTCACCCGCCAGGAGGGTGAGATGACTGGGGTGGTCGGGGTCGAGGACGAGACACTGATGACGGCGTCCGCGTGCCTTGATGAGATCGGGCACCAGGGTCAGGTAGCGCGGCAGGCTGGCGGCGTAGACGTCGACGCGCAACCGGTGGCCGGGCTGCAGGACAGCGTCGGTGGGGACGAGGTCGACGTCGATGCGGATCGGTTCGTCGGCCGGCACCGGCAGTTTGCGCTTGCGCGACAAGTAGTGGTGTGCCGAGAGCAGGCTGCCATCGTCGGCGTAGGTCGACTTGCTGCGGTCGAGTGCCCGATTGGAGGCGGAGAGGGCGCCGTTGGTCAGCACCGTCGAAGTTCCGTCGGGCGCAACATCATTGACGGTCACGGCCCAGATCGCCTCGTGGGCTGCGGTTGCGACGTTGAGGCGTAGGTTCATGGCGCCGCTGATCGGGGTGGCCTCCACGACCGGTTCGGTCGTGAACGACAACGCGCCGTGTTCCTGATGGCGGGCGTCCTTGGCGAAGTCGGCACCGAGCACCATGGTCGCGCCCGCGGTCACCTGGGTCATGTCGCGCGATCGCAGGCCGCGCGCATCGGGGCGGACATGCAACGACGAATAGTCCTGCGACGGTACCGGACCGAGTGATCCATCGTGCACCGTGTGCTCGGCTGTCGACGACGATTCGGCGCTCAGGTAGAGCCGGGTGGGAGCCACCCCGGCGCGCGGGAAGCTGCTGCCCGCGGTCCAGGCGCCGCCCTGCTGCAGCATGGTGACGGGACCGTAGTACTCGACACCGTTGCGGTGTCCCTTGAGCCAACGGTCGAACCATGCGCGCTCGAGGACGTCGAGACGCGGCGGTGCGAACTTGCCGCCGTAGCCCGAGCCGACGTCGAGGTGATAACCGTCGCCGACGATCATCTGCTTGCGTCCCGGTTCCATCTGCAACCGCTCGTACACCCCGGTTGCGCTGCGGCCGAACAGATCATGCCAGGCCCCGACGGTGAAGGTGGGTGCTGTGATGCGGTCGATCACCGGATCGCGGTCGTCGAAGTACGGGTCGTCGAAGATTCGCGGATCGCGCGCGGTGAGGAATCCCCACAGCAACGACGGGATCTCGGTGGCCGGTGACTTGACCCGGTCCTTGGCCCAGCGCAACGCGTCGCCGTGCACGATGTCGCGAATCACGTTCGCGGGGTTCGGAACCCACTTGAGCATGTTGACCGCCGACAACCACACCGGGATGAACGCCGACGGCATGCCGCCGGTGATGTAGATGTCGCGCACCAGGTCGTCGCAGCCCTCGACGGCGAAGACGGCCTTCAGGGCGTCCGGGCGCTTGTCCGCGGCCTGTAGCGAGTTGATGGCCGAATACGACCAGCCGGCCATCCCCACGGTGCCGTCGCACCATTCCTGCTCGGTCACCCAGTCGATGACCTCCACCGAGTCCTGCTGCTCGCGAGGACCGAGGATCTGCCATTTGCCGAGACTGGCGCCTGTTCCACGGACGTCGACGATGACCTGAACGTAACCGCTGCGCACCAGGTTGCGGTTGATGCCGAAGACGTCGAAGACGCCACCGGAGAGGGTCTGGGTCAGCGTCGTGAGGCCTTCGAGGGCCGTTCCGGTCCCGTCGATGGACCGTGAGGCGGTGTGCAAGGCCTTGCCGAGCACCGGCGCGTGGAGGGTCTGGTCGATGAAGTCGATCGCGGCGCGGTTGTAGGGGTTGATGTTGATGATTGCCGGATACGGCGTGAGGACTGTCTGACCGAAGCGGTTGGCCGGTCGGATCACGGTCGCCCGGAGGACGACACCGTCGCTCATCGTCATCGACACGCTGCGGTCGATGGCGACGCGGGGATAGAGCTGCTTGCCGTCGACCTGCTCGCGCCAGCGCATACCGTCGGCGCCGCCGGTCGGGTCGCCGAGGGGGAGGGTGCCGAAATGCGGCGTACCGGTGGGGCGTGGGCGTGCCGTGGGAATGCGGTGAGCACGTGCCTGCGCGGGGTCCAACTGATACGTCATGGTGCATCACCCTGCCTGGGGTCAGGTGTCACACCGCGTGTTGCTGCACGGATCGAGATGGCCGGGGTGGACACCGACACCCCTTCGTGTCGGTCGCGAGGGCCCGGTCGACGCCCGCCGAGGCGGATGTCGATGTGTTCCAGGTCACTTCACGCATTTTCTGAAGGATAACTCAGTTCTGGTATCGGATGGCTAACCAGGTGGCCACTTTTTGGACATGCTCCACTCACGGCAGGTCACGTTCCGGCTTCGCCACCTCGATCGCCGCCGCCGCCTCGAACACCATCCACGCCGAGAGCTGGACCGACAGATCGCGTTCGGGGATGTCCGACGGATTGACCGCACCAGCTACGAACTGGGCTTTCGTGCCCGAGTCGGTGGGTACGACCGCCCGCTTACGCCAGTCGCTGCCGAAGATCGGACGATCCCCGACCTCGGTCCGGTTCTTCCATGCGGCGTCGGCACTTCTGGTCACGATTCGTGCTGCACGGGCGCGGAGGTCATCCGAACCCTCGACCGGGGGCAAATCGGTGGCGATGAGCGCGAGGTAGCGGGCGAGGATGCCATGGAACAGGCCGCCGTCCCCGCCGCCGCCGCCGTTGATGACCCCGTCGGTGCAGCAGTGGTGCTCGACGGCGCCGAGTAGTCGGGTGAGTCGGTCGAGGTGTCTGGCGCCGCCCGTGGACCGCAGCGCCTCGAGTTCGGCGCCCAGCACCACCCCTTGGCAGTAGGTGTATGTCCCGGTCTCGGCCGTCAGAGTCCCGTCGGGCTGCTTCTTGAGACCGTCGATGACCAGATCGGTGTCGGGGTCGATGAGGTTGGCGCCCATCCAGTCACACATCGCCACCGCGCGGTCGACGTGACCGGTGCGCGCCAGAAGGATCGCGGCGGGACCGTTGGCCGGCGCGTTGAAGAACTGATCGGCCTTGCGCCAGGGGATTCCGCCGCCATCCTCGGGTACCCAGGCGTCGAGCATCTGGTCGGCAAGGGTACGAAGTCCGCCCGCATGGTCGAGGTGTAGATGACGGTCAGCGCGTTCGATGGCGAGTCCGAGCCAGGCCATGTCGTCGTAATAGTCGTTGGTCCAGCGGCCGCCGTTGCGGATCCGGATGCCGCGCAGCAACCGGTTGACGTCGGCGGTGGTACCGAACGCGGGGCGATGGATCGCGGCGTCGACGAGGAGGTCGACCAGATGCGCGTGCCACCAGTAGTGCCAGGATCCGAACTGGGCCTGCAACCGCCCGATCGGCCATGCGACCGCGGCGGCGCGCGTCCCCGGCAGCCAGAACGCTCGCTGGAGATGCCGGTCGTACACGGCGTCCGCGGCGGCCTGCGCGCGGTTGTTGGGGTCGTGCCGGTCCGACGATTTGGATTGTTCGTCCACGTCCGCGTAGCCTAATCCCCGATGTGATGCACAACCGTGTGTCGTATCGGTTCAACCAGAGACCGTTGGTCGTCGGGATTTCCCGGACGAAGGCGCGACGAGGTCGCCGGCCCACGCAGGATGAACGAGGAATGTCGCTCCACACGAACAGTGTGTGCGTTCACGCCCCGTGCCTGTGTGCCGGGGCGTTTGTCGTTTCGATGCCCTCGCTCGCCGTTCCGAAGCCCGTCGCTCTCGGTGTTGGACTCGACCAACTCAAGTGACGAGGAGAGGAGGCGAAGTATGGCCAAGTCCGAAAAGGTCGCCGCAGTTGCGGAGATCGCGGAGCAGTTCAAGAGCTCCACGGCGACGGTTGTCACGGAATACCGTGGCCTGTCCGTCACCCAGATCAGCACGCTGCGACGTTCCCTCGGTGAGGGTGCAACCTACTCCGTCGCCAAGAACACCCTGGTGAAGCGCGCCGCTGCTGAGGCGGGCGTGGAAGGGCTCGACGAGCTGTTCACCGGTCCGACCGCGATCGCCTTCATCGAGGGTGAACCGGTTGTGGCCGCGAAGGCGATCAAGACTTTCGCCAAGGACAACAAGGCGCTGGTCATCAAGGGCGGGTACATGGACGGCCGCGCGCTGTCCATTGCCGAGATCGAGCAGATCGCCGACCTTGAGACCCGTGAGGTCTTGCTGGCCAAGCTCGCCGGTGCCATGAAGGGCAACTTGGCAAAGGCCGCCGGTCTGTTCAACCAGCCGGCTTCGCAGGTGGCGCGCCTGGCCGCGGCCCTGCAGGAGAAGAAGAACGAAGCCGGCGAGACCGAATAGGTCGCCCGCCGCACCACCGCAATCCCCGAACCGTACGGGGATGAACACCAAGCCCCGTACGGGGACATACAGGAAGGACGCCGATCATGGCGAAGCTCACCGCTGACGAGCTCATCGATCAGTTCAAGGAACTGACCCTGCTGGAGCTCAGCGATTTCGTGAAGAAGTTCGAAGAGGTCTTCGAGGTCACCGCCGCGGCTCCGGTCGCCGTTGCCGCTGCCGGTGCCCCGGCTGCCGGTGGCGCCGAGGCTGCTGCCGAGCAGGACGAGTTCGACGTCATCCTCGAGGGTGCCGGCGACAAGAAGATCCAGGTCATCAAGGTCGTCCGCGAGGTCGTCTCGGGCCTGGGCCTGAAGGAGGCCAAGGACCTCGTCGAGAGCGCTCCCAAGGCTCTGCTGGAGAAGGTCGACAAGGACGCCGCCGAGGCTGCCAAGGCCAAGCTCGAAGAGGCCGGCGCCAAGGTTTCGGTCAAGTAAGACCGCTTCTCACGCGCTAGCGTTCACGAGCCCGGGACAGCATCGCTGTCCCGGGCTCGTTGCTGTTTCGGGGGAGGGTGGGTCGCTGGGGGAGGGGAGGGTCGCAGGATCTCGCTTCCCGCACCGCCGCCTCCAGATTGAGGTCGCATGCGATCTCATTCCGTCGCTGCGATCTCGATCGAAGTCGCATCGACGAATCGAAGTCGCATGCGACCAAACATTGTTCGGCGCGGTCCAGGTCCCGGCGTGGACAGGATGAAACCGAGGAGGCGGTCCGTGCGTCCAAGTCCCATGCCCACGCCCTTCACTCATGAACTGCCCGTCGACCGATACGGTCTCGTTCGTCGAGACGCGACCCTGCGGGCCGGTATCGGGGACGACGTCGTCGCCGATGCGGTCCGACGCGGCCGACTCCTGCGGCTGGCGCCGGGGGTGTGGGTCGAAGGGGGAGCGCGGTACGAGGGGCCGGCGGGCGCCGATCTTCTCTTCCGGCACCGATCCGTGGCCGTGGCGACATCGGCACGCGACCGCGGCATCTCGACACTGAGTCACGAATCGGCCGCCGCGGTGCTCGGGCTCGACACTCTGCATCCTGATCGCACCACGGTGCATCTGACGAAGGCTGCGAGATCCAGTGGCGGCTATGTGCGCGGACACCGTCACGTCCACAACGGTCCGCTGGGCCGTGATGAGACGGTCACGGTCGACGGATTGTCGGTCACGAGTGTCGAACGCACCGCCGTCGACATCGCGATGGCCGGTGACTTCGCCCAGGGGCTCGTCGTCTTCGACCGGGCGCTGGCCAAGGATGCGGATTGCGACACGATGACGGCCATGCTCGACGCACGCGCAGGATGGAAGAACGTCGGCGCGGCGCGTAGGGCGCTGGCGTGTTCGGACCGTCGGTCGGAGAGCGTCGGTGAGTCGTGGAGCCGTGCTCAGATGATCGTCGCCGGACTCCCGGCGCCTCGCCTGCAGAGCTCGTTCTCGACTCCGGACGGAGAAGCACGAGTGGACTTCGACTGGGAGGGCCGGGTGATCGGTGAGTTCGACGGCCTCCAGAAGTACGGTCGGCTACTCCGCCCGGGCGAAGAGCCGCGCGATGCGTTGATCCGCGAGAAGCGCAGGGAGGACGCGCTGCGTTCACGAGGGATCCTGGTGATCCGCTGGACCTGGTCGACTCTCGAACGCCAGGAGCTCGTCGATCTGCTACGACCGTGGCTGACGATGACAGGTTCGCCGGCGGCGTGACCGTGAGCCGCGCTAACACTGTCCGCATCGAATGCGATAACGCCTTCGACACACTTCGACGACCCCCCGCGCTTCGACCCGACGCGCGGTGTTGAGTCGTCGAAATCGCGTCTCGCAGATGAAGCCCAGGTCTGCGGTGGCCGTCACATCGGGGACCGCGACCCGACTTCCCTCACCGCGAACCATCGGATATTGTCATCGTCGCGGAGGGAGTTACCGGGCGGTAGGTTTCCCGCAGCCAATGCTGAGAACCATGCGGTGGCGTTGTGGGCCGGGTTCGGTCGGTTAGAGTGACCCCAACCACAAATGCCGCCGGTTGGTGCGCGGTCACACCGTGGCCGCCTCGGGGGCAGCGATCGTCTGGAGGAATTGTGGGTGTTGAGGTCAGCGTCGAAGGACTCACCAAGTCGTTCGGTTCGCAGAACATTTGGCGTGATGTCTCTCTGACCCTGCCGGAGGGCGAGGTCTCTGCGCTGCTGGGTCCGTCGGGTACCGGTAAGTCGGTGTTCCTGAAGACCTTGATCGGTCTGCTGCATCCCGAGCAGGGCTCGGTGATCATCGACGGCACCGACATCACGCAGTGTTCGGCCAAGGAGCTCTACGAGATCCGCAAGCTGTTCGGCGTCCTGTTCCAGGACGGTGCGCTGTTCGGGTCGATGAGCCTGTTCGACAACATCGCGTTCCCGCTTCGTGAGCACACGAAGAAGAAGGAGAACGAGGTCCGCGACATCGTGATGGAGAAGATCGACCTCGTCGGTCTGACCGGTGCCGAGGACAAACTCCCGGGCGAGATCTCCGGCGGTATGCGCAAGCGTGCCGGCCTGGCCCGCGCACTCGTGCTGGACCCGCAGATCATCCTCTGTGACGAGCCGGACTCGGGTCTGGACCCGGTGCGTACGGCCTACATCAGCCAGTTGCTGATCGACATCAACGCCCAGATCGACGCGACGATCCTGATCGTGACGCACAACATCAACATCGCCCGGACGATCCCGGACAACATCGGCATGCTGTTCCGTAAGGAACTGGTGATGTTCGGTCCGCGTGAGCAGCTGCTCACTTCGGAGCAGCCGGTGGTCAAGCAGTTCCTCTCCGGTGACCGGTTCGGTCCGATCGGTATGTCGGAGGAGAAGGACGAGGCGGTGCAGAAGCAGGAAGAGGCGATGCAGGCCGCGGGTATCTCCGGTGGTGGTACCAAGGAGGACTTCACCGAGATCATCCCGCAGGTGCAGCCCAATCCCGGTATGCCCGAACGCAAGGCGATCGCCCGTCACCGCGAGCGCGTCCATCAGATGCTGCCCGAGCTGCCCGAGAACGCCCAGGAGGCGATCCGGCGCAGCCAGGAACAAGAAGACCAGATCCGCGAGGAGAGCCGGGTCCACGCCGACAACATGGCGAACGGCCGGGAGCCTGGCGACAACCGCAACAACGAGTGGACTGCGGCACCCGGCGGCAACGTCGCGGTCGCAGATTCGAAGACAGACGTGATCGACTACGGCGGCAGCGATGCACCGACCGAGCAGTGGCACACACCCGGTGACGCGCTGACCAAGCCCGCTCACCGTGCTGACGGGAATGAAGGGCGGACACCTCAGGGATGACCAGTGCCACCACGCGTGGCGTCGATCGAATCGCGCAAGCCGGGACAGGTGCTCTGTCGCAGACCGGCAATATTGTTCAGCTCTTCGTCGATGTTGCACGCCAGACCTTTGTGCGCCCGTTTCAGTGGCGGGAGTTCATCCAGCAGGCGTGGTTCATCGCCAGCGTGACGATCCTGCCGACGGCACTGATCGCGATTCCGTTCGGTGCCATCGTCTCGCTGCAGACGGGTTCGCTGATCAAGCAGCTCGGTGCGGAGTCGTACACCGGTGCGGCGAGCGTGTTGGTGGTCATCCAACAGGGCTCGCCCCTGGTGACATCGCTGCTCATCGCGGGCGCGGCCGGGTCCGCGGTTGCCGCGGACCTCGGATCGCGCACCATCCGCGAGGAGATCGACGCGATGGAGGTGCTCGGCATCAACCCGATCCAGCGCCTCGTCGTACCGCGTGTGCTGGCCATGGTGCTGGTGGCGATGCTGCTCAACGGTCTGGTCGCGGTCATCGGCATCGGTGGTGGTTACTTCTTCAACGTCGTGGTCCAGGGCGGAACGCCCGGCGCCTATCTGGCGTCGTTCGGTGCACTCGCCCAGTTGCCCGACCTCTGGGTCTCGACCCTGAAGGCCGCGATCTTCGGTGTGCTCGCCGGTGTCGTCGCGTCGTACAAGGGCCTCAACCCCAAGGGCGGGCCGAAGGGCGTGGGTGACGCGGTCAACCAGAGCGTCGTCATCACGTTCCTCCTGCTCTTCCTGGCCAACCTGATCATCACTGCGGTCTACCTGCAGGTCGTCCCACCGAAGGGGAGCTAGACGTGACCGAAGGTGGGGGCGGTGTGACGATCGCCAAGAGCCGGCCCGAGTACTACATGTACGAGGCCCGCAAGCAACTGGGCAAGCCGCTCAAGGTGCTCGACGGTGCCGGCGAGCAGATGTCGTTCTACGGCCGCACGCTCGCCTGGATCCCGAAGACCCTGGTGCATTACACGCGTGAGGTCATGCGTCTGCTGGCCGAGGTGGCGTTCGGTTCGGGCGGACTCGCGGTCATCGGCGGCACCATCGGCGTGATGGTGCTGATGTCGGGATTCACCGGCGTCGTCGTCGGCCTGCAGGGTTACGCGGCGCTCGACCAGATCGGTTCGCAGGCCCTGACCGGCTTCCTCTCCGCCTACGTCAACACCCGTGAGGTGGCGCCGCTGGTCGCGGGACTCGCCCTCTCGGCGACAGTCGGCTGTGGTTTCACCGCGCAGCTGGGCGCCATGCGGATCTCCGAGGAGATCGACGCGCTGGAGACGATGGCCGTACCGTCGATCCCGTTCCTTGTCTCGACGCGCGTGATCGCCGGCTTCATCGCCGTGATCCCGCTCTACGTCCTCGGTCTGCTTTCGGCCTATCTCGCCTCCCGAGTGGTGACGACCGTGTTCAACGGTCAGTCCGGTGGTTCCTACGACCACTACTTCAATCTGTTCCTGCCACCGGCCGACGTCTTGTGGTCGTTCGGCAAGGTGCTGGTCTTCGCCTTCGTGATCATCCTGGTGCACTGCTACTACGGCTATTACGCCTCGGGCGGTCCGGCCGGGGTCGGTGTGGCCGTGGGTCACGCGGTACGTGCGGCACTGGTGCTCATCGCGGTCCTGGACTTCTTCCTCGGCCTGGCGATCTGGGGCACCACCACAACGGTGCGAGTGGGGGGTTAGCGTGCCGGTCCTACGTAAGCGACTCCTCGGTCTGGTCTTCTTCATCGTGGTCGCCCTGTTCCTCACCGCGACGATCACCAAGTTCAACAAGACGTTCACCGAGTTCACCGATGTCACGCTGGTGACCGATTCGACCGGCAACGCACTGCCGGCGAACGCCGACGTCAAGGCCCGCGGCATGACGGTCGGCGAGGTGCGCGAGGTCAAGCCCGGACCCGACGGTCGCGTCGAAGTCGTGTTGGGACTCAATCCCGACCAGGCCTCGACGCTGTCGGACAAGACCACCGCGCGCATCCTCCCGAAGACCCTGTTCGGCGAGCGCTACGTCGCACTTCAGGTGCCCGAGAACAACTCGGGGCCGACGCTGAGCAACGGTGCGACGATCCAGACCGACCGCAGCGGCAACGCCCTGGAGATCCAGCAGTTGTTCGACAAGCTGCTCCCGGTCCTCGAGGCGATCCCGCCGCAGGATCTGAACGCAACGCTGACTTCTCTCTCGTCGGCTCTGTCGGGCCGCGGTGAGCAGCTCGGCACCACGCTGGAAGAGCTCGATCAGATCTTCGGCGAGATCAACGAGAACCTGCCGGAGCTCGAGGGCACCCTCGAGGGCCTGGCCACGTTCTCCCAGACCTACAAGCAGGCGCTGCCCGATGTGGTCGACGCGCTGGACTCGCTGCGGACGACGACGAACACCATCGTCGAGCGTCAGGACGACCTGCGCACCCTGATCGCCACCCTGGGCGTGGCGTCGGACGATCTCACCGGTTGGCTCCGGGCGAACCGCACGGACCTGATCGATCTGGCCGTCGACTCCGAGGAGCTGCTCGTCGGACTCGCCAAGCAGTCGCCGACGTTCGTGTGTACCTTCCGCAACTTCGCGGGCCTGATCCCGGAGTCGCGCAAGATCGTCGGCCAGGGCACCAAGAACCCGGGTGTGCGCGTGAACCTGCAGTTCACCAATCCCCGCGGCCGTTACCTACCGAACCAGGACGAACCCCGCTTCATGGACCTCGATCCGCCTGCAGTGTGTTACGACCCGAAGATGGGTGGCAACCGCCCGTTCCCGCAGTACCCGGGTGGCGGCCTCGCCGACGGCAGCTACCAGCCGCCGTCGCGCAATCCCGGTCCCCGCACCATGCGTGAGCTGCCGCAGCCGCAGTTCAGCGGCGTACCCGCCGGCTCGGTCTCGCCCGCGGCGAAGCCGGTCGTGGCGAAGGCCAACCCCTTCGACGACCCGGATTACCGCAAGCAGCTGCAGGTCATCTACGGCGCCACCAGTGGTAAGGCGCCCGAGGATGTGCCGACCTGGGTGACCATGATCGGCGGCGGCGCGCTGCAGGGAGCGAAGGTCGACATCAAATGAAGTCGATCGTCGGGCCGCTGATCAAGCTGATCGTCTTCGGCGTGGTCACCGTGGTCACCACCAGTCTGCTCGCTGTCACCATCGCCAATGCCGGTGGTGACGGGGATGCGAAGTTCAAGGCCGTCTTCACGGATGCGACGCTGCTCAACTCCGGTGACGACGTGCGTATCGCCGGTGTGCGCGTCGGGCAGGTCGAGAGTGTCGAGGTCTACGACCGCAACAAGGCGATCGTCTCGTTCAACGTCGACCGCGACCGTCTACCGGACGGCACCCAGCTCTACATCCGTTACCGCAACCTGACCGGTCTGCGGTACCTGGCGCTCGAGCGCGGCGCGGGCGACCCGTCGCAGACGGTCCCGCAGGGGCACACCTTCGGGCTCACGCCCGGCCGCACCGACACCCATCCGCCGGTGAACCTGACCGAGCTGTTCAACGGCTTCCGGCCGCTGTTCCAGCAGCTGTCGGCCTCAGATGTGAACAAGCTGACCGAGCAGATCATCGCGATCTTCGACGGTCAGGGCGGCTCGATCACGCGTCTGGTCAGCGACACCGCCGACCTCACGAACGCGATCGCCGACAAGGACGAGGTCATCGGTGAGCTCATCACCAACCTCACCAAGGTCCTCGACACCGTCAACCGCAACGACGAGCAGTTCACCAGCCTCCTCGACAACACCGAGAAGCTCGTGACCGGCCTTGCGGCGCAACGCGGTTCGGTGGGCTCGGCGATCACGTCGGTGTCCAACCTGACCTCGGTCACCGCGAACATCCTCGGTGCCACGCGTCCGTCCATCCAGGGCGACATCGCGGGACTGAAGTCGCTCGCCGACCAGATCAACAAACGCGACGACGACATCGAGGAGACGCTGACCAACCTGCCGATCAAGCTCCAGAAGATCGGCCGCGCAGCGACATTCGGCTCCTGGTTCCAGTTCTACCTGTGCGGCATCGACGTGGTGGCGGGCAACGGCAAGTCGCCGGTGCTCACCCAGCCGCTCGTCCCGCTACCCGACATCAACCATGTGCTCTACACCAGCGCGGCGACGCGCTGCTGGGCCGACGACCGGCCAGGGGGGTGACCACGATGGCAGACAACAACGATCAGAACCCGCGCGACGACCGCGACGAGACCGACCGCGATGAGGCCGACGCCCCGGTGCAGCATCCGCACCGGCGCTTCGGGGGCCGACGCAGCCCGGTCAGCATCGGTGCCATCGGCATCCTGATCCTGCTGATGCTCGGACTCAGCTCGTTCTATCTCGCCGAGCTGCCCCTGCTGGGTGCCGGCGCGCGGTACACGGCGAAGTTCAGCGAGGCAGCCGGACTCAAGCCGGGCAACGAGGTCCGCGTCGCGGGCGTGAAGGTCGGCGAAGTCGACGACGTCGCCCTCGACGGTGACCGCGTCGACGTCACCTTCCGGGTGGAGAACACCTGGATCGGCGACCAGACCCAGGCCACCATCCAGATCAAGACGATCCTCGGACAGAAGTTCCTGTCGCTGAACCCGCGCGGGAGCAAGCCGGCCGATCCCGACGTACCGCTGACCGACACGGTCGCGCCCTACGACGTCATCGAGGCGTTCTCGGGTGCCGCCGAGCAGATCGGCGAACTCGACAACGACCAGCTCGCCAAGTCGATGCGGGTCCTGTCGGACACGTTCTCGGGTACCGCGGGCACCACTGGTCCGGCCCTCGACGGCATCGCGCGACTGTCGCAGACGATCGCCAGCCGCGACCAGGAGGTCCAGCGACTGCTCGCCGCGACCAAGGACACCTCGAAGATCCTCGCCGATCGCAACGAGGAGTTCGTCCGCCTCATCGGCGGTGCGGGCCAGCTGCTCGACGAACTGAACAACCGGCAGCGCAACATCTCCGCGCTGCTGGCGAGCACCACGAGCCTCGGCGACTCGCTCACCGGCATCGTGCGTGACAACGAAGAACAGATCGGACCGGCGCTCGACGCGCTGAAGGGCGTCAATGAGCTGCTGCAACGACAGAATCAGAACATCCGCGACTCCATCAAGTACATGGCGCCGTTCTATCGGCTCTACGCCAACGTGCTCGGCAACGGTCGCTGGTTCGAGTCCTCGGTGGTGAACCTGCTGCCGCCGGCACTGCCGCAGCAGAACACGACGCGGCCGCCGAACAAGCAGGCCCTGGAGAACAACGCCGGAACGGGGGTCGGCTGATGACCGCACCGGACCTGACCCAACACTCGGGGCCCGGCCGCTGGTTCACGCCGCGGCACATCGTGATGCTCGTTCTCGGGCTGATCATCGCGCTCATCGTCGCGGGCGCGCTGTGGTGGGTGTTCACCTCGGTCGGGACCACGAAGATCACCGCGACGTTCAAGCGGTCGGTCGGTATCTACGAGGGCTCGGACGTCACCATCCTCGGCGTCGACGTCGGCAAGGTCGACTCGGTGACGCCGCAGGGCGAGACCGTCAAGGTGACCATGACCGTTGACCGCGGTGTCGATCTCCCCGCCGACGTCCGTGCGGTGCAGATCATCCCGTCGGTCGTGGCCGACCGCTACGTTCAGCTGACCCCGGCCTACACGGGTGGACCGAAGGCTCCGCGCGACCTCACGCTCTCCGTCGACCAGACGATGGTCCCGGTGGAGATCGACCAGATCTACGCCAGCGTCAAGGAACTGTCGGACGCCCTCGGCCCCGACGGTGCCAACAAGACCGACGGCACCGGCCGCCAGGGCGCGGTGAGTGAGCTCGTCACGACCGGTGCCGAGAACCTCGAGGGCAACGGCGAGAAGCTCGGTGCGGCCATCGAGGGCCTGTCCAAGGCCTCGACGACGCTCAGCGATTCGCGCGGGAACCTGTTCGACACGATCAAGAACCTGAACACCTTCGTCGGAGCCCTCCGGGAGAACGACTCCCAGGTGCGCCAGTTCAACACGCAGATGGCCTCGTTCAACCAGTTCCTCGCCGGCGAGCGCGAACAGCTCGGCGCGGCGTTGAACAAGCTGTCGATCGCGCTCGGTGACGTCGCGACCTTCCTCGCCGACAACCGCGAGCAGATCGGTGAGACGGTCAAGGACCTGCAGCCGACGACGCAGGCGCTGCTCGATCAGAAGAACAACCTCAAAGAGGTCCTGACCGTGCTGCCGATCACGGTGAACAACCTGATCAACGCCTACGACGCGGAGTCGGGCACGCTGTCGATGCGCCTGACGATCCCCGATCTGCAGGACCTGATCGGTGCGCAGTGCCGCCTGCTCGACCTCGGTCAGCTGTTGCCGGGCAACCCGGCCGCCGATCAGTTCAGCAACACGCTGCGTCCGCTGATCAGCCAGTGCGAGGAGATCGGCGACCAGATTCAGCGTGGCGTCTTGGAGCCGCTGTTGCCGGTGCTGCCGTTCGGCATCATGAGCAACAACAAGCTGCAGCGTGCGCCGGTGCCGGGCACCGTCCCGGGCAACCCGGATCCCGAGATCGGCAACCCGTCGTCCTCGAGGTCGCCTTCGGCGCCGTCGTCCACCCCGCGACCCAGGGGAGGTAACTGATGAACCGCAGGACGATGCGCACGGCGATGGCCGGCGCAGCACTGTCGCTCACCCTCCTGGTGTCGGGCTGTATGTCCAACGGCATCCAGTCGATCCCGCTGCCCGGCGGGGTCAACACCGGCGACAACGCGCGGACCTACAAGATCCAGTTCGACGACGTGCTCGACCTGGTCCCGCAGTCCATGGTCAAGCGCGACGGCATCCCGGTCGGGCGCGTGACCAAGGTCGAGGTACCGAACGACCAGTGGTTCGCACAGGTCACCGTCGAGGTGCAGAACAACGTCGACCTGTCCGACGAGGCCGAGGCCAGCGTTCAGCAGACCTCACTGCTCGGTGAGAAGTTCGTGTCGCTGTCCGAACCCGACGGCAGCGCGGATGCGCCTCGCCAGAACCCGGCCCAGCCGATCCCGGTCTCGCGGACGCGCACCGCCACCGACATCGAGCAGGTTCTCGGTGCGCTGGCCCTGCTGCTCAACGGCGGTGGTCTCAACCAGTTGCAGCCGATCGTCACCGAGCTCAACAAGGCACTCGACGGTCGGACCGACAAGGTCCGGAACCTGATCGGGGAGACCGAAGACCTCATCGCGGGTCTGAACCGTCAGCGCGACGACATCATCACCGCGATCGACGGTCTCGCCGACCTGTCGACACGGACCGCCGCCCAGACCGCTCAGATCGACCGCATCCTCAAGCAGTTGCCTGCGGGTGTCGAGGTCCTCGAGGAGCAGCGGCCGCAGTTCGTCGAGCTGCTGACCAAGCTCGACCAGCTCGGCCAGGTGGGCACCGACGTGCTCGGCAAGTCACGCAAGGCCCTGATCAACGATCTGAAGGCGCTGCGGCCCGTGCTCACCCAGCTCGCCGCCGCCGCCCCGGATCTGATCACGGCCGCGCCGCTGATGCTCACGCATCCGTTCCCGGACTGGCTGCTGCCGGGCGTCCGCGGTGACTCGACCAACCTGTTCATGACGCTCGATCTCCGCGTGCTCAACCAGCTCGAGGCGCTGGGCGTCGGCCAGGGAACCCCGAAGTACTCGCCGCCCGCGCGGGTCGACGTGCCGGTCGATCGCCGTAACCCGTACTACCGGGGCAACGGACCCCGCTACGGCTGGCCGACCATCACGCTGCTGCCGCCGGGCCCGAACTGGCGCCCGGGACCGAACACGCCGCCGTCGGGTGGACGCTACCCCGCGTCGTTCTCACGATCGGCCGACGACGCCGGTCCGATGCCGACGCCTGCCACGCCGGGACAGGGCATCCTCGACGGTCCGCTGGCCGCGATGGGGATCGCGCCGAAGGCCCCCGCACCCACCCCCTCAGGAGCAGGCCGATGATCAGCAAGCTCGTCAAGATCCAGCTGATCGTGTTCGTCATCGTCGGACTCGTGGCGCTGGTCTACGTGGGAGCCAAGTACGCCCGCCTAGACAAGCTCGCGGGCGTCGGTATGTACACCGTCACCGCCGAGCTGCCCGATTCCGGTGGCATCTTCAGCAACGCCGAGGTCACCTATCAGGGCGTGCCGGTGGGGCGCGTCGGCAAACTGACGCTCACCCCGGATGGCGTCGACGTCGCACTCGACATCGACAAGGGCGGGCCGCAGATCCCGGCATCGGCCACCGCCGTCGTCGCCAACCGGTCGGCGATCGGAGAGCAGTTCGTCGACCTGCAGCCGACGACGTCGGAGGGGCCGTATCTCAAAGACGGCGACACGATCACCAAGTACGCGCTGCCCGAGCCGCTCGAGGATGTCGTCGCATCGGCGATCGACTTCACCGACTCGATCCCGGTCGACGACCTGAACACCGTCATCACCGAACTCGGCAATGCGTTCAACGGGCAGGGGGAGAACCTCACCCGCCTGGTGGACTCGCTGGGCAAGCTGTCCCGTGCCGGCGTGGACAACCTCAGTCAGACGGTGGCGCTCATCCAGGACTCCAACGTCGTGCTGGACACCCAGGCCGACCAGTCCGACGCGATCCTGACGTGGTCGCGCAATCTCAACCTGGTCACCGCGACGCTGGCGTCGGCCGACCCCGACCTCCGTCGTCTGCTCACCACCGGCACGCTGTCGGCGACGCAGATCTCGGAGCTGATCCAGAAGAACGGCAACGACCTTTCCAAGGTCGTCAAGGATCTCGCCGAGGTGGCACGCACGATCGAACCGGCCACCTACACCACGTCGACGACGTTCGCGATGCTGTCGGCGTTGTCCGCCGGCAGCCATGCACCGGCACCGGGTGACGGGCAGATCCACTTCGGCGTCGTGCTCGAGACCAACAACCCGGCCGCATGTACGCGCGGCTACGAGAGCACGGATCTGGTGCTGGCCGAGGCGCGGCGCAAGAATCCGAACTTCGACCCGCGCTACGACGATTTCGCATTCAACACCGAGGCGAAATGTACTGTGCCGTTCGGCAATCCGACCGGTGTGCGCAGTGCCGAGCGTGCGCGCTACGCCAACCCGGCGTACCCGCAGCCGTGGGACAACACGCCCAAGAAGGACCCCGACAAGCTCAACCTGAACCCGCTCGCCCAGCAGCTCGCAGCGCTGCTCGGCGTCCGGCCCCGCTAGACCCGACCCCGAACGAGCGCCGCCGCCGCGATCGGACCGCCTCAGCGGTCCGGCCTGCGGGCCTTGGCTTGCGCTCAGGAGCGATATATACAGTGTGTTCCCGATGACTGGCACCGCAGAACCAACCGAGAAGAAGCCCTCCGGCGCCCGCCCGGCGTTCCGCCGCGCCGCGGCCCTCGCGCCGGGTGCCCTGGCCGCCGTCGCCGTGATCGCAGCCGTGGTGCTCGTGGCCGTCTTCGGTGTTCGTGCGTGGAACGTGTACTTCGACGAGTACCCGGCGCAGGAGACCCGCGATGCCGCGACCCAGGCGGCCGAGCAGGCCGTCCTGAACATCACGACGATCGATCCGAAGGACATCGACGGGTTCAAGAAGCGCGCCGAGGCGTCGCTGACGGGCAAGGCGGCCACCGAGGTCCTCGGTGGCAAGGACGGCAGCGTGCTCGACATGCTGGGGAACGCGGGGCCCGACGCCGCGAAGCTCAGTGCCCGTCTGCTGCGCAGCGCGCCGAGCGAGGTCGACGCCGACGAGAACAAGGCGAAGGTGCTCGTCTACGTCGTGACGACCCTCGAGCGGCCCGGCCAGGCCGGCGTGGACGAGACACGCGGCTTCGACGTCAGCATGACCAAGGTGGACGACCTGTGGAAGGCCGAGAACATCCTCGGCCTCGAGGGCATCGCCTACGCCGACGGCGGTGGCGGCGCGCCGGCACCGGCGACACCGGCTCCGGGAGGGGGTAACTGATGGCATCCGATCGCGGCAAGAAGAAGCCCACCCCGAAGCGTCGCCCGACCCCGAAAGTCGCGGGCCGTACTGTCCCGGCGAAGAACTCCGAGCCCGACGCCCCGTCGCCGGGCGCCGATGCGCAGACGACCCCGTCCATCCCTGAGTCGGAGACCGCGCAGCCCTCGACCCCTGAGCCGGAGACCACGCTGCCCTCGACCCCTGAGGTGCGAGGAGCGAAAGCGACGAGCCACGAAGGGCCCGCCGACGAACCCCTCGAGGCGAGCACGGCGGAAACCGCCGAGACCACGACGGACGCCCCCGAGAGCACAGATCCGGCGGACACCTCGACGGTCTCGATCACCAAACCCAAGACCAAACCGGTGGCCCGGGTCTCGACCCTGCGTCGTGGTGACGCGTCGTCGGCGGCCTCGACCGAGGGTACGAAGAACCGCTCCATGGGTCGTCGACCCGGCCGGCGGGACAAGGGACCGCGTCGCGACACGCGGCAGCGGAACGGCCGTCGTGTGCTCGGCATCCCGGTGGCGGTTCTGTTCGGGGTCGCGGCCGTGCTCGGCATCATCGCCGTGGTGCTGGCCTTCCATCCCGGGGCGCGGATCGGTGAGAACAAGGCGTTCGTGGAGCAGGAAGCGACGTCGCAGCTCACCTCGCAGGCCCAGGAGCGGATCTGTGCGGTGTTCGGCTACGACCACACCGAGCTCGACAAGTGGCAGCAGCGTGCGCAGGACGCCCTGACCGGGCAGGCCCGCACCGAGTTCGACGAGACCCTCAAGGCTCAGCGCGACCTCATCACGCAGACCAAGACCGGCGCCGAATGCCGCGTCGACGCCATCGGCGTGCGCGATCTCAGCGGTGGCGGCGACGGTGCGACGGCGACTGTCATCGCCAACCTCATCGTGAGCGAGACGCAGAACAGCATGGCGACCAACAGCGGTGCCCCGCGCGCACAGTTCGCGATGGTCCGCGAGGGCGACCAGTGGCGCATCCGGTCGGTGGAACCCTTCTGATCGGACGTCGTGACGGGTCGTCCCGGCGGGTACGTCGGGAACGTTGCGACGCAACTTCGCGAAATTCGCGCGTAGCGCTTGACGTGGAGGCGATGTCGGGCCAGTCTGTGACCAGCGATCGACGTGCAGGCAGCCACCCGCGCGAAATCGCTTCTAGACGGGCTTGACAAAGTGCGTCTATTTTCTGCTACAGTTGGACGTTGCGCTGGCTGCCTCCTGTCCATCTATCGATCCTTCTTCGGCCACTCCTAGACGTGTGTGCTGCGGTGATCGCCGATCCCAGGGTGTCACCAGCGAACGGCCCATCAAGCCACGTACTGCACATCTAGGTTGTGAATAACGTCGTGTTGGAAGGACGCATCTTGGCAGTCAACCGCCAGTCCACCTCAACAATCCCCGGCGCGCCGCATCGCGCGTCGTTTGCAAAGATCAGTGAGCCGCTGGAGGTTCCGGGCCTCCTCGACCTCCAACTCGATTCGTTCGAATGGCTCGTCGGTTCGCCGGAGTGGCGCGCCAAGGCGATCGCCCGCGGCGACGAGAACCCCACGGGTGGCCTCGAGGACATCCTCCACGAGCTGTCCCCGATCGAGGACTTCTCCGGTTCGATGTCGCTGTCCTTCTCCGAGCCCCACTTCGACGAGGTCAAGGCCTCCGAAGAGGAGTGCAAGGACAAGGACATGACCTACGCGGCGCCGCTGTTCGTCACCGCGGAGTTCATCAACAACAACACCGGCGAGATCAAGTCGCAGACCGTCTTCATGGGCGACTTCCCGATCATGACCGAAAAGGGCAGCTTCATCATCAACGGCACCGAGCGTGTCGTGGTGAGCCAGCTGGTCCGCAGCCCCGGCGTGTACTTCGACGCGTCGATCGACAAGACCACCGAGAAGACCCTGCACACCGTCAAGGTGATCCCGGGTCGCGGTGCGTGGCTCGAGTTCGACGTCGACAAGCGCGACACCGTGGGTGTGCGTATCGACCGCAAGCGCCGCCAGCCCGTCACCGTGCTGCTCAAGGCCCTCGGCTTCACCGCCGAGGAGATCACCGAGCGCTTCGGGTTCTCCGAGATCATGATGTCGACCCTGGAGAAGGACAACACCGGAAACCAGGACGAGGCGCTGCTCGAGGTCTACCGCAAGCTGCGTCCGGGTGAGCCGCCGACCAAGGAGTCCGCGGAGAACCTCCTGGAGAACCTGTTCTTCAAGGACAAGCGTTACGACCTCGCCCGCGTGGGCCGTTACAAGGTCAACAAGAAGCTGGGCCTGACGGGCAACCCGATGGTCGGCGAGTCGACCCTGACCCGCGAGGACATCATCGCCACGGTCGAGTACCTGGTGCGTCTGCACGAGGCCGACCCGCACACCACCACCTACATGACCGTCCCCGGTGGCGTCGAGGTGCCCGTCGAGGTCGACGACATCGACCACTTCGGCAACCGTCGCCTGCGTACCGTCGGCGAGCTGATCCAGAACCAGATCCGCGTGGGCCTCTCGCGTATGGAGCGTGTCGTGCGTGAGCGCATGACCACCCAGGACGTCGAGGCGATCACCCCGCAGACCCTGATCAACATCCGTCCCGTCGTGGCGGCGATCAAGGAGTTCTTCGGAACCAGCCAGCTGTCGCAGTTCATGGACCAGAACAACCCGCTGTCGGGTCTGACCCACAAGCGTCGCCTGTCGGCGCTGGGCCCGGGTGGTCTGAGCCGTGAACGCGCCGGCCTCGAGGTGCGCGACGTGCACCCGTCGCACTACGGCCGCATGTGCCCGATCGAGACCCCTGAAGGTCCGAACATCGGTCTGATCGGTTCGCTCTCGGTGTACGCACGGGTCAACCCGTTCGGCTTCATCGAGACCCCGTACCGCAAGGTCGTCGACGGTGTCGTCACCGACGAGATCCAGTACATGACCGCCGACGAGGAGGATCGCTTCCTCATCGGACAGGCGAACACCAACTTCGACGGCAGCGGCCGCATCACCGACGAACGTGTCCTGGTGCGCAAGAAGGGCTCCGAGGTCGAGTTCGTCGGTTCGACCGACGTCGAGTACCTCGACGTCTCGCCGCGTCAGATGGTGTCCGTCGCGACCGCGATGATCCCGTTCCTCGAGCACGACGACGCGAACCGCGCCCTGATGGGTGCGAACATGCAGCGTCAGGCCGTGCCACTGGTGCGCAACGAGTCGCCGCTGGTCGGTACCGGCATGGAGCTGCGTGCCGCCGTCGACGCCGGAGACGTCATCGTCTCGACGAAGACCGGTGTGGTGGAAGAGGTCTCGGCCGACTACATCACGGTCATGTCCGACGAGGGCACTCGTGACACCTACCGGATGCGCAAGTTCGCGCGGTCCAACCACGGCACCTGTGCCAACCAGCGTCCGATCGTGGACGAGGGTCAGCGCGTGGAGTCCGGCCAGGTCCTCGCCGACGGCCCCTGCACCGAGAACGGTGAGATGGCGCTCGGCAAGAACCTGCTCGTGGCGATCATGCCGTGGGAGGGTCACAACTACGAGGACGCGATCATCCTGAGCCAGCGTCTCGTCGAAGAGGACGTGCTCACCTCGATCCACATCGAGGAGCACGAGATCGACGCCCGCGACACCAAGCTCGGTGCCGAGGAGATCACCCGGGACATCCCGAACGTCTCCGACGAGGTGCTCGCCGATCTCGACGAGCGCGGCATCGTGCGTATCGGTGCCGAGGTCCGCGACGGCGACATCCTGGTCGGCAAGGTCACGCCGAAGGGCGAGACCGAGCTGACCCCGGAAGAGCGTCTGCTGCGTGCGATCTTCGGTGAGAAGGCCCGTGAGGTCCGCGACACCTCGCTGAAGGTGCCCCACGGCGAGACCGGCAAGGTCATCGGCGTGCGCGTGTTCAGCCGCGAGGACGACGACGATCTGGCTCCCGGCGTCAACGAGCTGGTCCGCGTGTACGTGGCCCAGAAGCGGAAGATCCAGGACGGCGACAAGCTCGCCGGCCGTCACGGCAACAAGGGCGTCATCGGCAAGATCCTCCCGCAGGAGGACATGCCGTTCCTGCCCGACGGCACTCCCGTCGACATCATCCTGAACACCCACGGTGTCCCGCGTCGTATGAACATCGGCCAGATCCTGGAGACCCACCTCGGGTGGGTCGCCAAGGCCGGTTGGAACATCAACGTGGCCGAGGGTGTGCCGGAGTGGGCGTCGCGTCTGCCCGAGGACATGTACTCGGCGGAGCCCGACACCAACACCGCCACCCCGGTGTTCGACGGCGCTCGCGAGGAGGAGCTGACGGGACTGCTGTCCTCGACGCTGCCCAACCGCGACGGCGAGGTCATGGTGAACGGCGACGGCAAGGCGACGCTGTTCGACGGTCGTTCCGGCGAGCCGTTCCCGTACCCCGTGTCGGTCGGCTACATGTACATCATCAAGCTGCACCACCTGGTCGACGACAAGATCCACGCGCGTTCGACCGGTCCGTACTCGATGATCACCCAGCAGCCGCTCGGTGGTAAGGCGCAGTTCGGTGGTCAGCGTTTCGGTGAGATGGAGTGCTGGGCCATGCAGGCCTACGGCGCGGCCTACACGCTGCAGGAACTGCTCACGATCAAGTCGGACGACGTGGTCGGCCGCGTGAAGGTCTACGAGGCGATCGTCAAGGGCGAGAACATCCCGGAGCCGGGTATCCCCGAGTCGTTCAAGGTGCTGCTGAAGGAACTTCAGTCGCTGTGCCTGAACGTCGAGGTGCTCTCCTCCGACGGTGCCGCCATCGAGATGCACGACACCGACGACGAGGACCTGGAGCGCGCAGCTGCCAACCTCGGTATCAACCTGTCGCGCAACGAGTCGGCCACGGTCGACGATCTCGCCAACTGACCCTCACCACCTCGGGCCGGGCGCCGGCTTCACACCCGGCGCCCGTGCCCACTGACAACAGAGCTCTGGAAAGGTAACAAGTGCTCGACGTCAACTTTTTCGACGAACTGAAGATCGGCCTGGCGACGGCCGACGACATCCACAACTGGTCATACGGTGAGGTCAAGAAGCCGGAGACGATCAACTACCGCACGCTCAAGCCGGAGAAGGACGGCCTGTTCTGCGAGAAGATCTTCGGCCCGACCCGTGACTGGGAGTGCTACTGCGGCAAGTACAAGCGCGTCCGCTTCAAGGGCATCATCTGTGAGCGCTGCGGCGTCGAGGTGACCAAGGCCAAGGTGCGCCGTGAGCGCATGGGCCACATCGAGCTGGCCGCCCCGGTCACGCACATCTGGTACTTCAAGGGTGTGCCGAGCCGGCTGGGCTACCTGCTCGACCTGGCGCCGAAGGATCTCGAGAAGATCATCTACTTCGCCGCCTACGTCATCACCGCGGTCGACGACGAGCTCCGTCACAACGAGCTCTCGACGCTCGAGGCGGAGATGGAGGTCGAGAAGAAGGCTGTCGCCGATCAGCGCGACGCCGACCTGAACGAGCGTCAGCAGAAGCTCGAGCAGGATCTCGCCGAGCTCGAGGCCGAAGGCGCCAAGGCCGACGTGCGCCGCAAGGTGCGTGACGGTGCCGAGCGCGAGATGCGTCGTATGCGCGACGCCGCCCAGCGTGAGCTGGACGGTCTCGAGGAGATCTGGGACAAGTTCGTCAAGCTCAGCCTGGGCGACCTCATCATCGACGAGAAGCTCTACCGTCAGCTCGAAGAGCGCTACGGCGAGTACTTCCAGGGTTCGATGGGTGCCGAGGCGATCAAGAAGCTCCTCGAGACCTTCGACATCGACGCCGAGGCCGAGTCGCTGCGCGAGACCATCCGCAGCGGCAAGGGTCAGAAGAAGCTGCGTGCGCTCAAGCGACTCAAGGTCGTCGCGGCGTTCCAGCAGTCGGGCAACTCGCCGCTGGGCATGGTCCTCGACGCCGTGCCGGTGATCCCGCCGGAGCTGCGTCCGATGGTGCAGCTCGACGGTGGCCGCTTCGCGACCTCCGACCTGAACGACCTGTACCGCCGCGTCATCAACCGCAACAACCGCCTCAAGCGTCTGATCGATCTCGGTGCTCCCGAGATCATCGTGAACAACGAGAAGCGGATGCTGCAGGAGTCGGTCGACGCACTGTTCGACAACGGTCGTCGCGGCCGCCCGGTCACCGGACCGGGCAACCGTCCGCTGAAGTCGCTCAGCGATCTGCTCAAGGGCAAGCAGGGTCGTTTCCGTCAGAACCTGCTCGGCAAGCGCGTCGACTACTCGGGCCGTTCGGTCATCGTCGTCGGTCCGCAGCTCAAGCTGCACCAGTGCGGTCTGCCGAAGCTGATGGCTCTCGAGCTGTTCAAGCCGTTCGTGATGAAGCGTCTGGTCGACCTGAACCAGGCACAGAACATCAAGTCCGCCAAGCGCATGGTCGAGCGTCAGCGTCCCGCGGTGTGGGATGTCCTCGAAGAGGTCATCTCCGAGCACCCGGTGCTGCTGAACCGTGCTCCGACGCTGCACCGCCTGGGCATCCAGGCCTTCGAGCCGCAGCTGGTGGAGGGCAAGGCCATTCAGCTGCACCCGCTGGTGTGTGAGGCCTTCAACGCCGACTTCGACGGTGACCAGATGGCCGTGCACCTCCCGCTGTCGGCGGAGGCGCAGGCCGAGGCACGCATCCTGATGCTGTCGTCGAACAACATCCTGTCGCCGGCGTCGGGCCGTCCGCTCGCCATGCCGCGTCTGGACATGGTGACCGGTCTGTACTACCTGACCACCCTCCAGGAGGGTGCGATCGGCGAGTACACCCCGGCTTCGGGCGACGACGTCGAGCGTGGCGTCTACTCGAACCCGTCGGAGGCCATCATGGCCGTCGATCGTGGTGCGCTCACCGTGCGTTCGAAGATCAAGGTGCGGCTGACCGATCAGCGTCCGCCCGCCGAGATCGAGGCCGAGCAGTTCCCGGATGGCTGGAAGTACGGTCAGGCGTGGGACATCGAGACCACGCTGGGTCGTGTGCTGTTCAACGAGCTGCTGCCGGTGCAGTACCCGTTCGTCAACGAGCAGATGCCGAAGAAGCGTCAGGCCGTGATCATCAACGATCTCGCCGAGCGCTACCCGATGATCGTGGTCGCCCAGACCGTCGACAAGCTGAAGGACGTCGGCTTCTACTGGGCCACCCGTTCGGGCGTCACCATCTCGATGGCCGACGTGCTCGTGCCGCCGCAGAAGGCCGAGATCCTCGACAAGTACGAGGAGCGGGCCGACGGTCTGGAGCGCAAGTTCCAGCGCGGTGCCCTCACCCCGGACGAGCGTCGTGACTCGCTGGTCGAGATCTGGAAGCAGGCGACCGAAGAGGTCGGTGCGGCCATGGAGGCGCACTACCCGGATGACAACCCGATCCCGATGATCGTGAAGTCGGGCGCGGCGGGCAACATGACCCAGATCCGCTCGCTCGCGGGCATGAAGGGTCTGGTGACCAACCCGAAGGGTGAGTTCATCCCGCGTCCGATCAAGTCCTCGTTCCGCGAGGGTCTGACCGTCGCCGAGTACTTCATCAACACGCACGGCGCCCGTAAGGGTCTGGCCGACACCGCGCTTCGTACCGCCGACTCGGGTTACCTGACCCGTCGTCTGGTGGACGTCTCGCAGGACGTCATCGTGCGTGAGACCGACTGTGGCACGGAGCGTGGCATCACCACGACGATCGCGGAGAAGCAGGCCGACGGCTCGCTCATCCGTGACGCACATGTCGAGACCTCGACCTACGCCCGCACGCTGGCGCAGGACGCGGTCGACGCCGACGGCAACGTCATCGTCGAGCGCGGTCACGACCTGGGCGACCCGGCCATCGAGGCACTGCTGGCCGCCGGCATCACGCAGGTCAAGGTCCGTTCGGTCCTGACCTGTGGGACCGGCACCGGTGTGTGTGCGATGTGCTACGGCCGTTCGATGGCCACCGGCAAGCTCGTCGACATCGGCGAGGCCGTCGGTATCATCGCGGCCCAGTCGATCGGTGAGCCCGGTACCCAGCTGACGATGCGTACGTTCCACCAGGGTGGCGTCGGTGACGACATCACCGGTGGTCTGCCGCGTGTCCAGGAGCTCTTCGAGGCTCGCGTCCCCAAGGGCGTCGCGCCGATCGCGGAGGTCTCGGGCCGAGTGCGCCTCGAGGACGACGACCGCTTCTACAAGATCACCCTCATCCCGGACGATGGTTCGGAAGAGGTTGTCATCGACAAGATCTCGAAGCGTCAGCGTCTGCGTGTGTTCAAGCACGACGACGGTTCCGAGCGGCTCCTCGCCGACGGTGACCACGTCGAGGTCGGCCAGCAGCTCATGGAGGGCTCGGCCAACCCGCACGAGGTGCTCCGCGTCATGGGTCCCCGTCAGGTGCAGATCCACCTGGTCAACGAGGTCCAGGAGGTCTACCGCAGCCAGGGTGTGTCGATCCACGACAAGCACATCGAGACCATCGTGCGTCAGATGCTGCGTCGCGTGACGATCATCGACCACGGTTCGACCGAGTTCCTGCCCGGTTCGCTCGTCGAGCGCGCCGAGTTCGAGGCGGCCAACCGTCAGGTCGTGACCGAGGGTGGCGAGCCCGCCGCCGGACGTCCGGTGCTGATGGGTATCACCAAGGCCTCGCTGGCGACCGAGTCGTGGCTGTCGGCGGCGTCGTTCCAGGAGACCACGCGTGTCCTGACCGACGCGGCGATCAACAGCCGCAGCGACAAGCTGATCGGTCTGAAGGAGAACGTGATCATCGGTAAGTTGATCCCGGCCGGTACCGGTATCAACCGCTATCGCAACATCCAGGTTCAGCCGACCGAAGAGGCACGTGCCGCGGCGTACGCGGTGCCGTCCTACGACGACACCTACTACAGCCCGGACGGCACCTTCGGTGCTCCCGCCGGTGCTGCGGTGCCGCTGGACGACTACGGGTTCTCCAACGACTACCGGTAGGCGCGAGTACAACGACGCGGCCCCCGCACTCCTCGCGAGTGCGGGGGCCGCGTCGTTCTCGTCGACCGTGCGTCGTTTTCCGTCGACTGTGCGTCATTTTTCGTCGACTGTGCATCGGTTCTCGTTGACTGTGCGTCGTTCCGGGCCACCGAGTCGGTTGGGCTTCAGGCGTCAGCGCACGGGAAGTGTGGTGACGGTGCGGGTGTCGAGCAGCAGGTCGTAGTAGCGGCCGCCGGGGTAGTAGGTCGCGGTGACGGAGTCGGCCACCATGTCCGACGACCAGCCGGTGGCCAGGGTCCGGAGGACCCGGCCGTTGCGCGGACGCGGTGCGGCGAGACCGGACAGTTCGCCGATCACATCGGTCGACTCGCCTTCGGCGTCGATGTGAATTCCGGTGACCAGCCGCGAGCCCAGGAACGCCTGCCGCGTCGTCCGTTGTAGGGCGGATACGCCCTGCCCGAAGTTGTTGGAGACCGACGGTTGCGACGCGATCACCCGGATGGGAAGCCGGTCGGCGCCCAGAGATTCAGCGGCGGAGGCGAAGTTGACTCCGAAGAACGAGTTCACGGGGTCGAACAGCATGAGCCCGGCGAGCCGGCGGTAGGCGACCGGGTCTGCGCGGCGGAGCGCGTCGGCGGCCACCACGACGAACTCTCCGCCGGCCGAATGCCCCGAGAAGATCATCCGATAGGGCATCGTCACGTCGGCTCGTCCGGCGGCGTCTCGGGCGCGCACAAGGCTGTTCGCCAGTGGGCTGTCGAGGTCGCGACCCGACCCGAACACCCCACCGATCGTTCGGGCGAACGCCGCGTTGTCGGCGATGTTGTACGCGACCGCGCACCCGCCAAGGTTGACCGAGTCCAATGTCGGGCTCACGACCAGGAACCCGGCGTCGGCGTACGCACGGGCCACGGCGTCGAGGTTGGCTGCCGTGCGAGAGAAGCCGTGTTGCAGCCAGACGAGCGCCGATGGCTGCCCGGGTGGGAAGTACCAGCGGGCCGGGACCCGGACAGGCTTGCCCGCGCATTCGGTGACGATGGCCGACGACTCGACGATCGGCGCGCCGGTGCCGGGCGCGGCTGGTGCCGCTGGTGGCGTGACGCCGACGAGCACCATCGCCGCAAGCGTTGCGATCAGGAACCAGCGGATCCATCTCCCGGACATCCGGCCAGTCTAGGACCGGCCGGATGTCGGGGACGGTGTTTTAACCGCTCCCTGAGGAGCAGAGATTCTCCCAACCCCATCTGGTCCCTGAGGTGTGAGGAGCGATAGCGACGAGCCTCGAAGGGGCAGAGCTCAGAGCTTGCGCTTCACGAGCTTTCCGGTCGGCGTGCGCGGCAACGTGTCCCGGAAGATCACCTCGCGGGGCAGCTTGAACTTCGCGATGCGCGGGCGCAGATGGTCCAGGAGCGCATCGGCGAGGTCGTCGTCCCCGCTCCGGCCTTCGACGGGTTGCACGACGGCCGTCACCCGTTCGCCGAGATCGGGGTCGGGCACGCCGATGACGGCGGCGTCGAGTACCGACGGGTGGGCGAGCAGTGCGTCCTCGATTTCCCGCGGGTAGATGTTGACCCCGCCCGAGATGATCAGGAACGAGTCCCGATCGGTGAGGAAGAGGTGACCCTCATCGTCGACGTAGCCGACGTCGCCGGTCGTCGTCCAGGTGGGGTGGTCGGGATGCTGTGCGGCGCGGGTCTTCTCGGGGTCGTTGTGATACTCGAACGGAAGCGCGTCCCGCTCGAAGTAGATCGTGCCGATGGTGCCGGCGGGCACCTCGGCGCCGGCGGCATCACAGACCCGGATCGTGCCCAGCACCGCCCGGCCCACCGTCCCCGGATGTTCGAGCCATTCCGGTGTGTCGACGATGGTGAGGCCGTTGAGCTCGGTGGACGAGTAGTACTCGGAGAGGATCGGGCCCCACCAGTCGATCATGGCCCGCTTGACGTCGATGGGACACGGTGCCGCGGCGTGTACCGCGACCTTCAGGCTCGAGGTGTCATACCGGGCGCGCACCTCCTCGGGCAGGCGGAGCATGCGGACGAACATCGTCGGCACCCACTGGCTGTAGGTGACGCGATGCTCTTCGATGAGCGCGAGCGCGCGTTCGGCGTCGAACCGCTCCATCACGACGACGGTGCCGCCGAGCGCCTGCACCGATGCGCAGGTCCGAAGCGGCGCAGCGTGATACAACGGCGCGGGCGACAGGTACACGGTGTCGGGTCCGACGCCCCACACCGAGGCGTTCATCGCTGTCATGGTGTCGCCCGGCTCGTCGATCTGCCGGTTGGGCAGCTCGGGCTTGATGCCCTTGGGGCGGCCCGTGGTTCCCGACGAATAGAGCATGTCCGCGCCGCGCGGCTGGTCTGCCGGCGGCTCGGTCGGCTGCGTCGACGCGGCGGCGTCGAGGTCGTCGTGACCGTCGATCGGTCCGGAGTACGCGAAGCGCGTCTCGACACCGGGGGTGAGCGGGATGAGCTCGGCACCGAGGTCGGCGAGCGCGGCGTCGACGATCAGTGCCTTGGCGCCGCAGTCGGTCACGATGTAGGCGCTCTCGGCCGCGGTGAGGTGCCAGTTCACCATGGTCAGGTAGAGACCTGAACGCATTGCCGCCCAGTAGATGTCGAAGATCCGGGCGGTGTTGGTGGCGAGCACTGCGAGGTGGTCGCCCGGGCGCAGGCCGCGGTCGGCCAGGGCCCGGGCGACCTGGATGGACCGGGTCTCCAACTGCGTAAACGTGACCGTCTCGCTCCCATCGGCCATGATGACGGCGGGATCGTTGGGTCGGGTGGAGAGGTGGGCTCCGGGGTACATCAACACTCCTCGTGCATGAGCGGGGTCGGTCGATCTAGTACAGGTAGTCCTCGCCGCTGGCGCGCACGGTGACGTCGGACAGGCTGATGCCCCAGGGCTGGTCGATGACGTGAACGACGGCGTCGGCGAGGTCGTCGGGCTTGATCAACCAGTACTTGATGGAGTCGACGTCGGTGAGTTCGGCGGGCAGGTCGTCGTTCAGAAGGGCGGTGACGTGCTCGCCGTACGAGGCGGCGCGCTGTCCGACGAGGCCCATGATCGCGGTGTCGTTGACGATCCAGCTGGCGAGGTTGGTGCCGGTGATGCCGGTGGGCTTGACGGTGGTGACCTTGATCTTGCCCTTGGCCTCGATGCGCAGCGAGTCCGAGATGGTGGTGACCGCGGCCTTCGTCGCGCTGTACACGCCCGAACCCTCGATGCCCGCGTTGCCGTAGATCGACGAGATGTTGACGACCTGGCCGCGACCCTGGGCGATCATCTGGTCGTAGACCGCCGAGATGCCGTTGACGACGCCCTTGATGTTGATGTCGATGGCGGCGTGCCACTTCTGCCATGCGCGTGCGTGATCGGCGAAGTAGGCCAGCGGCATGACGCCTGCGTTGTTCACGAGCACGTCGATGGCGCCGAACTTCTCGACGGTGGCAGCGGCGGCCGCGGCGACCTGCTCCATGTCGGTGACGTCGGCGACCTGGGCCAGCGCCGAGCCGCCGGCCGCGCGGATGCCCTCGACGACGGTGTTGACGTTGTCGGCGTTGACGTCGACCCCGACGACATGGGCACCGGCCGCGGCGGTCTTCTCCGCGATGAGCTTGCCGAAGCCGCTACCGGCTCCGGTGATGACGATGACCTTGTCCTTCAGGTATTCGGACATGGGTGTACTCCGTTCAGTGGGCAAATGGATTGCGGGAGAGTAATTCGCGGTGACTAGACGATGTCGACGGCGTCGAGGACGCCGGCGACGTGCTGACGGTCGCCGCTGATGGTGACCGCCGACCGCCAGGCGCTGCGGGTAGTGCCCCAGCGCAGGAAATCGGTGGCCGAGGACGTGGCGACGTCGGCCGGGAGGTCGGTGGTCTCGCGGACGGTGACGATGGTGCCGGCGGTGTCGCGGTCGAGGACGAACGAGCGGTCGGTCGCGCCGGTCAGGCGCAGACCGATGGGCCGCTCGAGCGTGGGATACAGTGCGGCGCCGTTCATCTGCGGCAGGCCGGCGATCATCCAGTCGATGGCGGGGTCGATGGCCGCGCTCACCGACAGCTCGGCGGAATCCAGCGGACCGAACGGTTGCATCAGGTCGCTGGTCAGGTGCACCAGGTGATCGAAGGCGACAGCGTCGCTGAGCTGACGCAACCGGTAGGTGCCCAGGTCGAGCATGTCCAACGGCTGGTCCCGCAGGTCCTCGCCCTGCAGCGCCGACAGGGTGGCCAGGCCCGCTTCTGATTGTGCGCGGTAGTAGTCGACGGCCTGCGCTGACGTCCAGTCGGCGCGCTCGCGCACCGCGGCGTCGTTGAGCCGCTCGGACTTTCCGCTCGGATTGTCGGGGAAGACCAAGTTGGGGTCGGCGATGAAGTTGAAGAAGAACCCCATGTGGGTGACGACGTCGTGTACGCGCCATCCGTGGCACGCGCTGTCGGCCGCCCAGTCGGCGGGCGTGAGCCGGTCGAGCAGGGCGAGAGTGTCGTTCACCAGCGCCTTGGCGGCGGTGACTCCGGCATCGGACATGGCCGATCGCCTCCTTGAAAAGTGATGTGGAAGAGGTGATGTGAGAAGAGGTATGCGGGGAGAGGCGTGCTCAGCCCGGCAGGAAGATCGACTTGAGGTTCTGGTAGGCGGCCAGTCCCTCGGGGCCGAGTTCACGACCGATCCCGCTGGCCTTCACGCCGCCGAACGGCGAACCCCAGTCGAGGTTGAAGTAGTTGACGCCGAACGAGCCGGTCTCGACGCGGCGGGCGACGTCGACGCCGCGGTCGGGGTCCGACGTCCACACCGTTCCACCGAGCCCGTACGACGAGTCGTTGGCCAGGCCGATGGCATCGTCGAGGTCGTCGTAGCGCAGGACGGTGAGCACCGGTCCGAAGACCTCCTCGCGGGCGATGGTGGCCGAGTTGTCCACACCGCCGAAGACGGTGGGCTCGACGAAGAACCCGCGGTCCAGATCGGACGGTCGGCTGCCGCCGGTGGTGATGGTGCCGCCCTCCTCGCGAGCGCTGTTGATCATCGCCAGCACGCGGTCGCGGTGCCGACCACTGGCGAGCGGACCCACCGCCACGGACTCGTCCATCGGGTCGCCGACCGGCAGCGATGCACACATCGCACTGATGGCGTCGAGGTACTCGTCATAGCGGCTGCCGGGCACCAGGATTCGGGTGGACATGTAGCAGGTCTGACCGGTGTTCAGCAGCGATGCGGTGGCGAGGCCACCGACGGTCTGCTCCAGGTCGGCGTCGTCGAGCACCAGGGCGGCGGACTTGCCGCCGAGTTCGAGGGTCACCGGGCGGATGAGTTCGCCACAGACACGGCCGATCTCGCGACCGGCCGGGGTCGAGCCGGTGAACGCGACCTTGTCGACGTGCGGGTGCGACACCAGGTGGCGGCCGATCTCGCTGCCGCCGTTGACGATGTTGAGGACGCCGGCGGGCAGTTCGGCGGCGATGGCCGCCTCGGCGAGGACGTAGGCGTCGAGGCTCGTCTCGGGGGAGGGCTTGAGGACCACGGTGCAGCCGGCGGCCAGCGCGGGAGCGATCTTGAACATCGAGAGGATCGCGGGGAAGTTCCACGGCGCGATCGCCCCGACGACGCCGATGGCCTCGCGACGCACGATCGTCGAACCGGGCAACGGCTGGCTGGTGCGCGTCTCCTCCACCGGGGTCGACTCGACGAGGTCGGCGTAGTAGCGCAGCAACTGAACCGGCGCGGCGCCCTCGGCGAACCGCGACAGGGCGATCGGCATGCCGTTCTCCGCGGTGACCGCGGTGGCCCGATCCTCCGCGCGCTTGTCGAGCTCGTCGGCGAACCGGCGCAGATGGGCGGCGCGGTCGGCGGGGGACAGGTCGCGCCAGCCCGATGACCGGAAGGCGGTCCGGGCGGCTGCCACGGCGGCGTCGACGTCGGCGGTGGTCGCCTCCGGAACCGAGCCGAACTCCTCCTCGGTGAGTGGTGAGATGACCGGGATCGTCGCCGAACCGGTCGGCGCGCGCCAGCCGCCGTCGATGTAGAAACTCGTGCGAACGGATTCGATGGTGGTCATCGGCGTACTCCTTGCTGTGTCAGCCGTCGAGCGTCCGGCCGTGTGTGTCCATGATCACTCCTTGTACCGGCGGATTTCTTGACATCTCATGACGACTATTTGACAGTTGGTGCCATGGCCGACCTGATCTGCGCATCGTCGCTCAGTCAATTGCCCGAACTCATCGAGGAGTTCGACGGCGACGCCCGCTCGATGCTGGCGCGCGTCGGCATCGACCCGGCTGTGGTCGGGGCCTACGACCGGTTCGTGCCGTTCACCGCGCTGTCCACGATCATCGGCCTGTGCGCCGCCGAGTTCGGTGTGCCCGACTTCGGTCTTCGACTGGCCGCCCGGCAGGACCCCGACATTCTCGGGCCGGTGGCGATCGCGGCCCGCAACGCCGAGACCATCGGCGACTCCTTCAGGCAGGTCACCGAGTTCGCGCACGTGTACAGCCCGGCAATCACCGCGCAGCTGCACTACGGCGAACGCGAGGTCGCCTACGAGTTCGACACGGTGCTCAAGCGGGTGCCCTACCGCCCGCACGTCGTCGAACTCGCGATGGGCGTCACCCGCTCGACGTTCCAGATGACCCTGGGGCACGACTTCCGTGCGAACCGGATCACGCTGACGCACCCCGCCATGTCGGAGCCGCGGGTGTACGCCGAGTACTTCGGCTGTCCGGTCGACTTCGAGGCCCCGGCCAACCTGGTGGTGTTCCCGCGCGGGGTGATGCAACAGACGTTGCGGCGGGTCGACGCCCTGGCCTATGACGTGGCCATCCGGTTCATGACGGGCCACGACCGTGAGACGGCCTTCGTCGACGCGGTGTCGCAGCTCATCGTGCGGGCGCTGCCGGCCGGCGCCGCCACGTTGGACGCGGTGGCTCGACTGCTGATGATGCATCCCCGCGCCGTGCAACGGGGACTCGCCGACAGCGGGACCACCTTCGAGCAGCTGGTCGACGACGCGCGCCGCGACCTGGCCGTCTCCCTGCTGGCCAACAAGGGCGTTCCGCTCGGCGCGGTCGCGCGGCAGATCGGGTACTCCGAGCAGAGCACGCTGACCCGCAGCTCGCGGCGGTGGTTCGGGATGCCGCCGCTGGCGAAACGGCGCGAGCTGACGACGCCGGCCGGGCGGGGGAGTCGATGACCTACCGGTTGTCGGAGTCCATGAGGTGGCTGGGGTCCTCGATCCTGACGTCGTGATCGTCGCCGAGACGGCGGACCACCTCGCCGATCAGTCGGCGCGCGGCGTCGTCCATCACCCGCACGTGAGTCAGGTCGAGGACCACCGAGTCGGTGTCGAAGCCCTCGCAGGCGCGGCTCGCGACGATTTCCGCTCCGGCGAACCGGACGTCTCCCTGCAGTTCGACCATCGTCGTTCCGTCCCGCTCGGACACCGACCGCAGCGCGGGACGGCCGGTGGGCGCGACGTGCATCATGTGCAGTTCCATGTCGCGGGACAGCCGTTCGAACACGGCGACACCTCGAACGCTGTTGCCCTGTTCGTCGAGCTGCGGGGACCACACCGCGAGGCCGACCTGACCGGGTAACACGCCCAGGATGCCGCCGCTGACACCGCTTTTCGCGGGTATCCCGACGGTCGCCATCCAGCTGCCGCTGCCGTCGTACATACCGCAGGTGGCCATCACCGACAGCACATGACGGGTGATCCAGCTGTCGAGCAGTCGTTCGTCGCTGTCGGTCGACAGGCCGCCGTTCGCCAGAACCGATCCCATGACCGCGAGATCGCGGCACGACACCCCGATCGCACATTGCGCCGCATACCCGTCGACCACCTCGTCGGGTTCGCAGTCGAGTTTGCCTGCCGAGCGCAGGAGGTAGGCCAGGGCGGTGTTGTGGTCGTCGGAGGCGAGCTCGGCGCGGTGCACCTTCTTGTCGACGGACAGCTTCCGCCCGGCGAGGGTACTCACCAGGTCGATGATGCGGTCGACGCGATCGGTGGCGTCGGAGCCGTCGACCATGCCGTGGATGGCGACGGCCCCGGCGTTGATGAGCGCGTTGCGCGGCCGCCCCGTCTCGGCTTCGAGTGAGATCTCGTTGAACGCGTCACCCGACGGTTCGGTGTCGACGCGGTCGAGAACCGCGTCGAGTCCGCGGTCGCGCAGGGCAAGCGCGTAGGCCGGGACCTTGGAGATGGACTGCAGAGAGAACTCGTGGTCGGCGTCGCCCGCGGTGTACACGGTGCCGTCGATGGTGGCCAAGGCAATCCCGAACGACGACGGATCCGCCTGCTCCAGTTCGCGATTGCCCGCCGCCACCTCACCGCCGTCGTCGTCGCGGCATTCGTGCAGGACACGTTCGAGGTAGTCCTCGATGGGGGAGCGCATATCCCACCGTAACCACCCGGGATTTCGTAGCGACAATGCGCGCTATGTCCGCATTGTCGCTACGAGATCCCGTCGGGTCAGTTCTGGCGGTAGGGCATGTACTGCACGGACCAGGAATTGCCATCCGGATCGGCGAAGTACACGAAGTGGCCCCAGGCCTGCTCGTCGACCTCGCCGGGGTCGACGCCCGCCGCGAGCAGTTGTTCGCGAGCCTCGTTGATGTCGGTGACGACGATCTGCAGACCCTTCACCGACCCGGGTTCGGCGTCGGTGAGCCCCTTGCCGAAGGCGATGGAGCATGCGGACCCGGGCGGGGTGATCTGGACGAAGCGGATCTCGTCGGAGACGACGTGGTCGTGGTCGACGTTGAAGCCGATCTTCGAGTAGAAGTCCTTCGCGCGGTCGACGTCGCTGACCGGCAGGATGACGAGCTCGAGTGTCCAGTTCACGATTCCTCCTGGGGTTGTGGTGTGGTTCCACTGTCGCAGGAGATGCGGACAGTTTCGGTCCTTATTCGACGATGGGTCGCCCGGCGCCCCCTGAGGACGCCGCCCGGCGCCTGCGGAGGGCCGTCACGAAGGGTCCGTGCGTCTCGTGTCTGCGCGTCGACGGATGCGGTGCCGATCAGGGCGAGTCAGCGCGCGGATCTCGTCGAGAACCTCGTCCCACCCGCCGTAACCGATAGGGGTCAGGGTTCCACCGCGCCGAGCTTTCTTGACGTCATCCGCCGTCCAGCCCATCGCGGTCAGTTCGTTCAGCGTGAAGACGCCACAGTCCGAGGTCATGTCTGCTTGGACGCAGCGAACCGGCACCCGGTTTCATCCGGTCCGGCCGATGCCGCTGATTTCTCGTCCATCTGACGGGTACCGGTGGGCAGTTTGCCCTTCGGGCCCGCTGAGGTGGACGAGATTTCAGCCGGCCGAGAAGCGGACGGCGGCGCGGACCTGGGCTGCGATCGCGCGTCCGGTACCGAGGGGCCAGCGGTGCATGACGTAGTCGGCGGCGGCGTCGACGGTGAGCTGGCGGGTGGAATTGCCCGCGCGCACCCAGAACTCGGGTGGGTTGTTCTTCCCGGCCCGCAGGTACACCGGTCGCGGCGACGGCGAGCACGTCACGCGGCACACCGGAACCGTCCCTGCCTCCCCGGGCCGGGCGACCGGTTCGACGACGATCCCGACTGCCGCCGCGGTGTTCTGCCCGAGCGTGGTGGTCAGGAGATCACGCAGCCACAGTTCGAAGCGGTCGGCGTCGGGCACCTTCAGAGTCCCGAAGTCGGGATCGAGACCGAGGGGCGTGCCGTCGTCGGCGACCCCGATGAGCAGTGTCCCGCCGTCGGAGTTGAGGAAGGCCGACACCGTCTTGACGATCACCTGCTCCATGCGGGGGTCCTTCTCCCCGTTGCGCAGGTTGACGCGTGCGGTCGACTTGAACTCGAGCCGGTCGGACTCGCCGTCGGAGAGCAGTTGGGCGACAGTGGCATTGGACTGCCGCTGCAACCGCGCCGCGAGCAGGCCGTAGGCGCCGACCGCGACGACCGAGCTGATGAGTCCCAGCAGCACCGTCGTCAGGCTCCACACCCGGAGGTGCTTGTCGACGAGCCCGGCGATGTAGAGGCCGAGCGCGGTGCCGAGGATCGACAGCACCATCGCCGTCGTGGCGTCGAGCCGAGCGCGTCTGCGCAGCGACCACCGGGCGACGAGGCCGAACACCCACGAGACCACCAGGACCAGTACCAGCGCGGTGGCGGTGGCCCACACCGGTACCGCGAATTCGATTCCGCCGATCGTTCCCACACCGTTTTATAGCCCGAAGCCGCGGTGACCGCGGCTTCGGGCTATGGATGTGCGGGTGGGGTCAGACGGCGTCGCCGCCGTCGATGCTGCCGAAGTCGCCGACCTCGACGTTGCCCTCGTCGTCGACGGCGGTGTCGAAGGTGCCGTCGGCATCGGTGTCGGCGACGGCGATGTCGGTGTACCCGTCGGCGTCGGTGTCGGCTTCGATGATGTCGATCTCGCCGTCGGCGTTGGTGTCGTAGGCGATGGAGTCGGCCTGGCCGTCGCCGTCGGTGTCGAGGACGGCGTCGGTGGTGCCGTCGCCGTCGACGTCGGTGAGTGCGGCGTCGACGATGCCGTCGCCATCGGTGTCGACGAGAACGGCGTCGGCGGGGATCTCGGTGCTCATGGTGGGGTCCTTTCGGGAGAGGGTGCCGGGGGCGGCGTGTGCGGTTCTGGTTATTTGGAGTCGAGCGTGCCGGGGTTTGTTCCCGTCCGTTCCGAAGTCGCGGTGAGGTCATTCACCCGGGCGACGACCACGGTCGGGACGCGACTATCGAAGGTCTGCAAGCAATTCGGACAAGATGGACCGCGCGCGCGAGATCCGGCTGCGCACGGTCTGCAGCCCGATGCCCTGCGCCTCGGCGATCTCGGAGTAGCTGAGTTCGCCGTACACGCGCAGCACGAAGGTCGCCCGGTAGGCGTCGGGTACCTGCGCCAGGGCCTCGGCGACCCGGTCGGACACGACGACCTGCGCGGCGACGTCCAGGTTGCTCATCGGGTCGTGATCGGCGATGTCGTCGGTGTCGGATCGCTTGCGGATGCGTGCGAGAGCGGCATTCGAACCGATGCGGTACAGCCATGTCGACAGTTGCGCGTCACCACGGAAACCGCCGATGGCCCGCCACGCCGCGACCAATGCGTCCTGCATGGCGTCTTCGGCGTCGGGCTGGTTGCCGGTGATGCGTAAGCAGATGGCCCACAGACGATCCCGATGTTGCTCGACGAGGGTGGTGAACGCGGCCTGGTCGCCGGCGCGAGCACGCTCGAGCAGGTCTGCGCCGGAGGAGGATTCGTCGATCAACGAATGCACCCGCTCATCGTAGGGCGGGGGTTCGGGAGGGTCAGCCCGTCGTCGGATCCGATGCGCCTCGGGTGTCGAAAGTCCTGGTGGTGGGGGCGAAACGGCTCAGAAATCGTCATCGGGCGTCGTCTCCTCGAACGACACCTCGTCGGTGACATCGTCGTCGGCCCCGAAGATGTCGGCGCCGAAGATGCCAGCGTCCTCGATGGTGCCGTCGTCGATGGGGGAGTCGTCGACACCGTCGACACCGTCGACACCGTCGACACCGTCGACCCCGGCGACCCCCTCGAGATCCCCACCGAACTCCTCGTCGAGCGGGTCCGGCCCGGCTGCTGCGGTGAGATCGGTCGGGAGATCGTACGACGGGTCGAAGGCCGTCTCGACTGCGGAATCCCATGCGGCGTCGGGGACCGCCAGGTCACCCGGCGGGTCGTTGTCGCGCAACCAGTCGTCGAAGTCGTCGGTCATGATCGTCCGCCTCTCGTGGCGTCGGGGTGGTTCGCACCCGGGCCATTCCGGACCGGGTCATCAAGGACAGGTTCATCAAGGACAGGGTCATTCAGAACAGGGTCATTCAGAACAGGGACGCGCGGGTGGTCGACACGGATACTGTCATCCGGTCGACTGCCGTGGCGTCGACGAAGGTGGAGAATTCCCGTCACGTACCTAGGAGTCGCGGCGAACCCGGAATGTTCCCGCCGGGTCCGAGAAAGTTGCGGGAGGGCGATCGCGTGGAGCAACGCATGACGGTGCGGCGGCGCGTGGAGCAGTTGCTCGCCGACGTCGCGCCGCTGTCGTCCGACCCCGCGATCATCGACGCGCTCCGCGGTCAGATGGCCCAACCGCTGACCGTCGCGCTCGTCGGGCGTGTCAGCTCCGGCAAGTCGACGCTGCTCAACGCCCTCGTCGGCGACCGCGTCGCTCCCACCGATCGCGCCGAGTGCACCCGGGTCGCCGCCCTGTACACCGAGGGCACCCCGCAACGGGTGGAGGTCGTCGGACTCGACGGGACCGTCACCGAACTGCCGGGACCGATGCGCGGCGACCTCGGACGCCCACCCGAGGAGATCGACCACGCGATCGTCCACACCCCGTCGCGCCTGCTTCGTGAGCGTTTCCAGGTCATCGACACCCCGGGCCTGTCGGGATTCACCGACACCGCGGAGACGGCCACCCGTCGAGTGTTCGGCCGGACCGGCACGGGGCGGGACGGCCGACTGCCCCGCCCCGACGTCATCTTGTTCCTGCTCGACGACGCCGCCGGACCCAAGGCCGACGAGGTGGAGTTCCTGACCGGCTCCGGGGCGTCGGCGCAGAACACCATCCTGGTGATCTCGCAGGCCGACCTCATCGCCGCCGACAATCCGATGCTCAAGGCGCAGGAGATCGCTCGCCGGGTGTGGCGTCGGTTCCCGGCGATCGCGGGGGCGGTGGTCGCGGTGTCGGGGTTGATGGCCGAGGCGGGTGTCTGCGGGGTCACCGAACGCGAGACCGCACAGATCTCGCGGCGCGGACAGCTCGAACCGTGGGAGCTGCTGACCATCCTCGACGGTGGGGCGCCCGCGCCGCCGGGCGTCGACGTCGACGAGCTCGGTCGGCTCGAGGATCTCGTCGGCACCTATGCCCTGGATGCCGGCGCCGAGGTCGCCCGGCAGGGGGCGCGGGCGTATTGCGATTGGCTGCATCGGGTTTCGGGCATCGACGAGCTACGGCTCGCCATCGGTCGGCGCTTTCTCGCGGTGGGTGATGTCCTCAAGGCGCGCACCGTACTCGCCGAACTGCGCGACGCGGCCTACCGGAGTGTGCGACGTGAGCACTTCCTGGAGGCCATCGAGGAGGCCGAGACGTCTCCGCCGCTGCACCGGCTCCGTGAGGTCGGCGCGCTCGAGGCCCTCGCCCGCTGGCAACCGGACAGCGACCTGGTCGGCGAACTGAATCGGGTGGTGGCGAGTCGAGATGTGCGCGTGCTGTTGTCGCTGCCGCCGAACGTCGCGCCCGCCCAGATCGTCGACGCCGCACGCGCTCGTGCCGCCGACTGCCGTTCCCGACGGGCCTTCGCCGCGACCTCGGCGGAACGAGAGGCCCTGCTGGTGCTCGAACAGACCTTCCAGCTGGTGCGACGCGGAGCGTGGACCTCATGACGGACAAACTGTCGAAGGAACCGGCCAAGGCCGCGACGCCCACCCCCGACGCGGTGTTGCGCACCGCGGTGGAGATGTTGCGCAAACACGGTGAGGACGCCATCGCCGACCGTGCGCTCCGCGTCCGCGAGAGCCCGGCGCCGCAGGGCACGGTCGTGGTCATCGGAGAGGTCAGTCGAGGCAAGAGTTCACTCGTCAACACGCTCGTCGGGGTGAGTGGGCTGGCACCTGTCGACACCGAGATCACGACGTCGGTCTACGTGCGGTTCACCCCCGCCACCGATGACCTGCCGGCCGGAACCGCCCTCGTCGAATTCCCCGGCGCCACGCACCGCATCCCCGCCACCGAACTCGCCGACTGGGTCACCGTCGGCGGCCGGTTCGCGGCCGGGGTTCCCGCGGAGCGGCTCGCACCGGGCACGCCGGTCGATTCCGTTCTGGTGCCGCCGGTCTCGGCGCGCGTGGGAGTGGCGTCGCCGCTGTTGCCGGGTGTCACGGTCGTCGACACCCCGGGGGTCGGCTCACTGGTCCCCGAACACGTCGAAGCCGCGGTGAGCGCGGCCCGCGGGGCGTCGGTCCTGGTGATGGTGTGCGACGCGACGGCGCCCCTGAGCGCACCGGAACTCGACTTCTTGCGCAGCGTCGGCGAGGAGATCGCTTCCGTGGTCCTCGTCGTCACCAAGACCGATCTGGTGATGCGGCAGTGGCGGACGGTCGTGGCCGAGAACCGACAACTGATCGGCGCCAACGCACCTCGCTTCGCGCACATCCCGATCATCGGCGTCTCCAACCGCATCGCCGAACAGGCCGGCGCCATCGACGACCCCGACCGCCGGCAGCGTGCCCTCGCCGCGTCGGGCATCCCCGAACTCGTCGACGCCCTGACCCCCCTCGTGCGCGAGGGGGCGGCCTCGCCGGTACGCAACGCGCTGCAGTTGACCTTCGCCGGACTCGACGACGTCCGCGCGCGACTCGTTCTGGAGATGAAGGCCTCGACCGCCACCCCTGCCGAACGCGCCGACATCGAAGCCGAACGAGATCGGTTGCAACGCCTCAAGGATCGCCGCCGGGAATGGCGGGCGCGCCTCACCCAGGACATCACGGCGGCGTCGTTGCGAACCGACGACCTCATGCGAGATCGGTTCGATAGCTTGCTCGGCCAGTGGTCGACGCGGATCGACAGACTCCGCTTCTACGAGCCGCACCGCGCGGGTCAGGAACTCATCGCGCAGATGACCGTCGACCTCGAGGCGGCCGCGAGGGAGGTGAGTGCGTCGTTCGTGGCCGGCATCGAGCGGATCGCCGACGCGCTGTTCGCCGACGCCGCGATCTCGTCGGAACTCGTCGACCGTATCGCAGGCGGCGCCGGTGACCTGAAACTGCGTGAGCAGGAGAAGATCTCGCCGTGGAAGAACATGGTCGACCCCATCCTGCTGTCCATCGTCGCCGCGGGTGGCCCGCTGGCCATCATCCCCGTGGTCAACGTGGTGGCCGTGCCCGTCTGGGCCGGTGTCGTCGTCGGATTCCGCGCGTCGAAGGTGGGCAAGGAGAACCACCGGAAGTGGCTCACCAAGGCGGTCAACGACATGAAGGCCGACGTACGGTCGCAGCTGCAGTCGATCAAGGCCCAGGCCAGTGGCGACCTGCAGATCGCCTACGACGAGTTGCTCGAGCGTCTGCTGGCCGAATCGACGAAGATCGTGAACGACGCCGTGGCCGAGTCGAAGAAGTCAGCCGCCGAGCGGGAGAAGACGGCCGCCGACCTGCGGAACCAGATCATCGCGGTCGACAATGTCCGCAAGGCCGTCGCTCGGATTCTCCGGGCGCCCACCGGATGAACACGCGTTTGATGTGCGACGATCTGCAGCTGAGGAGGTGACCGCGTGACACAGGAGAGCAGACGGCGACTGTGTATCGACTTCGGCACCAGTAACACCGCGGCCGCGTACCGCATCGGGGTGGGCGAGCCGGTGATCGTCCCGCTGGGTCCGAGCGGCCCGGCCATGCCCTCGGCCGTGTTCGCCGACGACAGGGCCATCGTCGTCGGCCACGATGCGGTGGTCCGGCGCCTGCAAGCTCCCGACGCCTTCGAGGACACCCCGAAGTCGCGCATCGACGACGGGGAGATCGAACTGGGCGACCGGTTCTGGCCCGTCGAGGATCTCATCGGGGCCGTCCTGCGCCACGTGCACCGGGTCGCGTTGCGGCACAGCGGGTCCGTCGGCTTCGACTCGATCGTCCTGACCCACCCGGACCGGTGGAGCGAACGCCGCAAGGGGGTGCTGCGACGTGCCGCCGAACGTGCGGGATTCGGTGCCGACCGGCTCCGCCTGGCCTCCGAATCGCTCGCCGCGGCCTGGTATTACGTCTACCGCGGGCACGACGTCAGCGGTGACGAACGCATGTGTGTGTTCGACTTCGGAGCGGGCACGTGCGACGTCGCGGTGCTCGTCCGCGACGGTGGCGGCGGCTTCACCGTGACCGGTTCGGGCGGCGACAACCACCTCGGCGGACGGGATCTCGATGCCCGGATGATCCGCTGGGTGCACGACGAGGCCGCCGAGCTCGATCCCGACCTTCCCCGGCAACTGCGCACACCGGCGGCGGCCATCGCGCTGGCCGACCATGTGCGGGCGGCCAAGGAAGCACTGTCCGACACCGCACAGGCCGTCATCGAACTGCCCGGAACCCGACACACCCTTCTCCTGACGAGGCGCGAATTCGAGTCCATGATCGGGCCCTTCGTCGACCGGGCCGTCGAGCTGACACGGGACGCCATCGCCCGCGCCGATGCGGCCGGATCGGGGCCGACGGGTGCGGTCACCGTCTATGTGACCGGCGGGACGAGCAGCATCCCGCTGTTGCAGTCGGCGTTGTCGTCAGTCGGTCGCGTCGCCCGGATCGGCGATCCCAAGGTGGTCGTCGCGCAGGGCGGTCTCCTGCGATCCACCAACGTCGTACCCGGCGGGGACGTCGAGACGGCAAGTGCCGAGACGACGGCGCGACGGATCGCGTTCCCGGCGTTGCCCGCGGGCGCGGTCGTCTCGGGTGTCGCGGCGCGCAGCGGGCAGGTCGTCGGCGCGGGCGAGCCACTGGCCACCGTCGAGTCCTCGGCGGGACGGGTCACGATCGATGCGCCGGTCGCCGGCACGGTACACGGATTGGACCTGCGTGCGGGCGTCGTCGCACAGCCCGGTGTGGTCTTCGCGGCCATCGGTCCCGTCGACCTCCGCCCCGACCAGTGGCCCCGACTCCACCGCGAGCCGGCGGTGGTCTCACCGGTGCAGCCCCGGTACACCGCTCCGGCGGCGCACACCCCGGTCCCGCCGCACACCCCGGCGCCGCAGCAGCCCTACCTCGCGCACCCCCAGCCGGGACCACTTCCTCCCGCGGCCGTTCCCGCTGCTGCGCAACCGTTTTCGGAGGGAAGCGCGCCGGAGAAGGTCAATGCCTACGGGTTGGCGGGTCTCGTGGTGGGGATCCTCGGTTTCCCGTTGTGCCTCGGCACGATCATCGGTCTGGTGCTGACGGTCGTGGGGATCACCCGCGCCGGTGGCCGCCGCGACGCCCTCACCACGACGGCCCTCGTCATCAACATCCTGGGCGCCGTCGCCTGGGTGGCGTTCGTCATCTGGGCGGTCGTCAGCGGCTGAGGAGTTCGTGCCGGGACCTTCGGCACTCGGCCGGTGACGTCCGGCCCCATGCCTTTTCGTCGCCGCCGCGGTGACGATGGGGGTGCTGCGCCATCCAGAAATGGCGACACCGAAGAGAACGACCTTGGAGGCCGCGATGATCGGCTCATCGACAGATCCCTCCGCACCAATCGTGGCCGCGGTGGACGGTGAGATCGTCCTCGGGTCGCCTGCGCTGGCGCTACGGCATGCGTCGGCGCAGGCGCACATGCTGGTCGTCGGCCGGCGGGGACTCGGGGGTGTACGGGGATTGCTCCTCGGCTCGGTGAGCACCGATGCTGCGGCGAACGCGCAGTGTCCTGTCGTGCTGGTCGGGGGTCCGGCGCCGGACACGGGTCCGGTGGTCGTGGGGGTCGACGGCTCGCCGACGTCTCACGCCGCGATCGCTCATGCGTTTCGTCAAGCCGATCCGCTGGGCACGTCGCTGCTGGCGGTGCACAGCTTCGGGGGGTTCTCGGGCGCCGCATTCCACGGCCAGGGGCAGCAGGTCATCCGACAGTTGCGCGACGAGGCCGAGGCCATGCTGGGTGAACAGCTCGCCGGTCACGCGGAGGACTTTCCCGACGTGCGGGTCGAGAAGCGAGTGGCGATCGGTGCACCGGCAGCCGACATCGCCGACGCCGCGGAGTCGGCGCGACTCGTCGTCCTCGGGACCCGGGGGCGCGGCGGCTTCCGAGGACTGCTGCTGGGTTCGGTCAGTCAAGCGGTCGTCCAGGTGGCGCCATGTCCGGTGATGGTCGTGCAGAACGAACTCTGAACGCGAACCCCGGGTCCGGCGGAGTTCGGTCAGTGATGGCTGCCGACGTCGAGGTCGCGCCACGCGGCGTCCCAACGCCGGGAGCGGTGACGATCAGCGGCGGCGCGGACGAGTGCACTCGCGCCCCACCAGCCGAGCGCCACGAGCATCGCCACGGCGGCTCCGGCGACGATGCCTTCGACCACCGCGTCGGCGTTGGTGAGCGGAGGCGGAACCACCGCCCCGGCGTCGTCGATCCAGACGATCCGGACCCGGCCGGGCGAGTCGAGGCGGTCCGCGGGGACCGTCGCGGTGAGTCGGCGACCGTCGGGGCCCTTCCACGCCACCGTGGTGTCGTCGCCCTCCCTCTCGGGTGCGCGGACCACCGTCGTGCTGACCGAATGCCGCGGACTCTGCTCGGCGGCCGCGGCCCGGTGGGCGGCATAGGTGTCACCGCCGACGGTCAGGGCCACCATCAAACCGGCGAGTGCGGCCAGCGAAAGTGCCGACAGCACGGTGGTTTCCAACCGATCTCCGGCCCGGACGAGACCGTTCGACGAGGCATGCATGAATCGCCAGCTGTGTAGCTCACGGGCGAGGAACCTCAGCATGTCCGCCTCCTGATGTCCGGTGAGGTGGTCCGCAAGACGTGATGCCGCCACCTACATGGTCGGTGCAGACGGGGCTTCGAAGACAGGGCCTTTGGTCCTCGCCCCTGTCGGATCCGAGGTGTCGCCGAGCTCGCCGACATCCCGGACGGACCAATTTCAGTCGTTCGACTCACATGTGATCGAGGATCGACGTATCCTCAGCCTTGCGCCGGGAACCGACACCGCGCGGGGGGTGTCGGGGCGC